>JAEUHN010000001.1 GCA_016795365.1 Verrucomicrobiaceae bacterium | reverse complement strand
TGGTCAGGTCGGTGTGGGTGAAGTAGGTGCCTCCGATGAGGCCGGTGGTGGGCGTGAGGGTGAAGACGTAACTGGCGTCTGTGGTGGGTGCCTTGGTGGCGACGTTGGTGGGGCTGATGTTGATGGCCTTCACCACCGATGAACTGAGCCCGCCATCGCTGAAGGTGAGCGAGGCATTGCCGTTGAGCGCATCGACAGGCAGGGGCACGGGGAACACGCTGGCGGGTGACGGATTGTAGTGCGCTCCGATGATGTCCACATCAATGCCTTCATCCCAGCCCCAGGGATACCATTGCGTGGCCTGATAGGGGCGGAACCAATGCACCGAGCTGCCGGTCATGTCGGTGTCTGCGGGGGCTTCGTCCACGTTGATCCAGGCGCTGAAGCTGCCTTTCAACGCATACAACTGGGCGAAGAGCGGCCAGCGGTTCACCTTCGACAGAGGCGCTGAGATCGTGATGGCGGTGTGATCGGCCAGCTTACCCGAGATGCTCACGGTGCCGTCCGTCTTGATCGTGCCGGTGGCGTAGCCATCGCCTTGTGGATAGTCGATCGCGAGCAGACCTGGCTGCGTGGTGCGATGCTTGAAGACCAAGGTGTAGGGCTTGCTCGAGGTGCCTGCGAGTGATGGAGGCGCGTTCTTCGTCAGCAGGTAGGCTGCGCGATCCGCATCAATGTCGGAGACGGCGTTGATGGTGGTGCGATAACGTTGGGTGACCGTGCCGGTGAGCTTGCTGGTGGTGCCGGTCATGTCGAGCTTGAGCGAGACTTCGAGGGCTGGCTTCGTCGTGCGCGCGAGGGACAGGGTCTTGCTGCGCGCGGTGCCGAAGCGTGCATCGCCCGCGTTGTCGAAAATGCCATTCATCGGCAGCGTGAGGCCATCGATCTTCACCGTGCCTGTGAAAGATCCGGTGCTTAGCACGTTCGCTGAAACCCATCCCACGGTCTCATGACTGGCAAGGGTGCCGCCAGGTGCAGGCGCGACGGTGCTGGGCAACACGAGGCCGGTGAAGGTGCCAGTGATGCCAGTAGTGAACGGGTTCGATTTGAAATGCGCTGTGAGCGTCAAGCCTTCGCGATGGGTGAAGGTGAGCGCGGGCAGTTCCATCATCGCAGCCGTGATGTTGGTGCCCGTAGTGTCATTGACCGTCCAGCCATCAAAGACCTGACCGGTGCCAGGCTTGGCGGTGAGGGTGTAAGGGAGGTTGACCTTGTAAGTGGCCGCCGCGATCGGCAGCGGCACGGTGCCTGTGCCATCAATGACCACCGTGAGCGGACGCAGCACGTGGTAGTAAAAGGTGCGAGTGACGATAAGGCTTTCGTTGTTGCGCGTGTCGATGCTCTTGGCGGTGATCGTGTTGAGTCCAGCCACTGGCAGAAGCGATGCGGAATAGGTCGCTGTGAGTCCATTCGCCGAGAGTGTCAGAGCTGCATCAGAGAACGATGAGCCGTTGAGTGAGAATTGCACTTTCCTGATGCCTCGATTGTCGGCAGCTGTGCCCGTAAGCGACACGATCGCTCCCTCGCCAAAGACATGGCTAGCTTTTGGGGTTGCGATCGATGTGGTAGGTTTGGTGATGTCGTTAGCCTCAACAATGCGAACCGTTGCAGTCGATGGCGAACTCAACTTCGCCCCTTGAGGGTTGCTCATAGTGAGCGTGAAAAACTCATTGCCCTCTGCGAGCGAGTCGGTTGCGATTGGGATTGTCAGCGTGGTGCTGGATTCGGCGTCAGCCATCTGAATCACGGAACCCGTGACGGCACTGAAGTCGCTGGCACTCGCGGAGCCGACCGCCGAGTGGATCGTTACACTAACCGCTCCGGTGGAACTGCCTGTTCGGACGATGGGGATGACTGCTGAGCCGTTCTCTTCGAAGACAAAGTTCTGCGTCTCGCCGAACGCCACACCTGCGGCTCCTGAGCCCGCAAGGTCCAGGGTATACGAAGGCACGGCGGGATCATTGCTGGCGATTCGCAGTGTGGCGGAGGTGCTCCCGATGTTGCGTGGTTGGAATGTGAACTGAATGGCTGTGGTGGCTCCCGCACTGATGGTCGTGGACGGCATGGTCGAGATGGTCCAGTCGGAGGCTCCAGGGCCAGCGAGGGACAAGGCCAGCCCCGTCAGTGATGAAACTCCTTCGTTGCGCAGCGTGAACGTGAGGGTGGTCTTGCTTCCGACCGCTACGTCACCGAAATCGACCGGGCTTCCTTGGTGCGGAAGCAAGGTGCCGGTCGGCGAGGTTACAACCAGTGCAGGAGCACCTGCGACACCTCCTGCGGATAGTTTTGTTACATAGAAGGCGTCGCTGGATAACTCGCCGTTACCGAGTGCTTCCGAGCCAATCACGGTGATGGGGCCCGCAGGCGATGGGATGACTTGAAGACCCGAGTGGTGATTCAGATCCACGATGAACTGGCTGAATCCCACCGATCCGAACGAAGTGTCCACGCTGCCATTGGCATTGAGACGTGCGATCACTGACCTGACGATGGGTAGCGAATCGGTTCCCGTCGTCGAGACGGAACCTGCGATCAGAACCCGTCCAAAGCGATCCACGGCCAGGCTCGCAGCTGGTGAGTGGATGGTCATTGGCAAGGTGACCGTTCCATTCGTGCCGAAGCTGCTGTCGAGTGCGCCTGTGCTGAGGAGCCGCAATACTTTGGACCCGCCTGCCGCGATGATCTTGCCGCCAGGCTGAAGTGCGAGACTTCCGCACTCGCCAAGCAAAAGCACGGGCGAGAATGGATGCAGGGGATCGGTGGGGTTTAGAGGGTCCGGGCCAAACCCAGCGTCGATGGAGCCGTCAGCCTCGTAGCGGACAAGAAAGTAGCCTGCGGGAATGTCATCCTTCTTTCCCAACAGCAGCACTTTGCCATCAGCTTGCTCAAGGACCTGGATGATGGTTCCTGCCGTCACTCCAGTGACTGTCTGGAAACCTCCTCCCGGATACTGCGGATCAAGTTTTCCTGCGGGAGTCGTGGTATAGCGAGCGATCGCAGGGGACGGGAGCGCCAGAGTGCCACCTCCGACAAAGCCTCCAAGCATCACTTTTCCATTGGCAAGAGTCGCGATTGATTGAGCCATGTCATTGCCTGCGCTGAGGTTCGAAACGACGAGGCCTTGTTTGCCGAATCCGCTGTCCGCCTGTCCGCTCGGGGTCAGCCGGGCGATGGCAAATCCGTCGAACGAAATCCTTGTGGTGAAGATGGTTCCACAGAGGTAGGTCGCGTTAGTCGGCGTGGATGCGAATGCTGTGAGACCTAGGCCAAGTCCGGGAATCCTTGCTGCACCAGCGCTTCCGAAGGTCGTGTCAATGAGTCCGTCAGCGCGGAATCGCAGCACGACCGCGTCACCGGTGAGATTGTCCCTTCCTGCAATCAAGATCGCACCATTGGTTTGAAGTGCTACCGCACGCTCGCTACTCAGCGGGATGAAGTTCGAGTAAACAGGGTGAAACAATGTGACTCCTGTCGCTGCGGAAGTGAGCGTGCTTATCAATCCGAAGCAGGCGAAGACCAGCATTCGAACTTTCCAAGTGACACTGTGCAGACGAGCAAAAGACATGGCGGTGGAAGGGCTGAGGAACGGTTTCCGAAGGTGGGAACATCCCCAGCTTCGTAATCTGTCAGCGGTGGTTGCAACAAACGCAAACCTTCGGAGGGATCTGATCCGGCCCTTGGAGATGTTTGTGGCTACCAACAAAAAAAGAGGAGGCATTGCTGCCTCCTCTTCAATGTTTCGATGATGGATCGCGAGACTACTTCAGCGCGGCTTCCACGAGCTTCTCGAGCTTCACGATGTCTTCGCCGAACTTGCGGATGCCTTCGGCGGTCTTCTCGGTCGCCATGGGGTCTTCGTTCATCATCCAGCGGAAGGCCTTCTCGTTCATCTCGATCTTGTCGATCTTGAGCTTCTTCGCGGCCTTGGCGTCGAGCTTACGCGTGACAGGCTCGGACGAAGCGGCGAGTTCAGCGAGCAGCGAAGGGCTGATCGTGAGCAGGTCGCAGCCAGCGAGTTCAGTGATCTCACCCTTGCTGCGGAAGCTGGCACCCATGACTTCCGTCTTGTAGCCGAACTTCTTGTAGTAGTTGTAGATCGCGGTCACGGACAGCACGCCGGGGTCTTCAGCAGCAGCGAAGTCCTTGCCAGAGTTCCTCTTGTGCCAGTCGAGGATGCGACCCACGAACGGGCTGATGAGCTTGATGCCGCCCTCGGCGCAGGCGATGGCCTGGGCGATGCTGAACAAGAGGGTGAGGTTGCAGTTGATGCCTTCCTTCTGCAGCACTTCGGCGGCTTTGATGCCTTCCCAAGTCGAAGCGATCTTGATGAGGATGCGCTCGCGTGAGATGCCAGCCTTCTCGTAGAGCTTAATGATCTTACGGGCCTTGGCGACGGTCGCCTTGGTGTCAAAGGACAGGCGTGCATCGACTTCGGTGCTCACGCGGCCAGGGACGATCTTGAGGATGGCCTTGCCGAAGTTGACCAGGATGCTGTCCATCACGGAGTCTACGAGGGCAGCACCGGTGAGCTTCGAGTTCTTGTGATCGGCCACAGCGGCATCGACCAGCGACTTGTATTCAGGCTTCTGCGCAGCGGCGAGAATGAGCGAGGGATTCGTGGTCGCGTCCTTCGGCTTGTAGGCCTTCATGGATTCGAAGTCGCCCGTGTCGGCGACGACCTTGGTGAGTTTCTTTAGCTGGTCGAGTTGCGTGGCCATGTGGTTCTTGGGTTCAGGGTTTTAAGGGCGGCGAAAATAGGGCCTGAGCGCCGCAGGGCAACTGGTATCCTGGAGGCTGAACGCCGAGCACTGGTGACTGGCTACTCTCTCGCATCATGCGCGCTGCTCTTGGCTGCGTAGATCGGTTTGGGCAATGTGCCAGAACCAGCGTCACCATGGGCGGATTGATCGCGGATCGCGGAGGCAATGGCTTGCGCAAGTCGCTGGCGATAGCTGCCGGTGGCGAGGTAGGCGGAGTCAGTGGCGTTCGAGAGGTAGCCGCATTCGACGAGGATGCAGGGGATCTCCGGATTGCGCGTGAGGCGCAGACGGCGACGCACCATGCCTCGATTGTTCGAGCCGGTGGCGACGCTTCGCATCGCGGCGTGCACGCGTTTGGCCAGGGAGTAGCTGTCCACGCGCCACCAGTAGGTCTCGGATCCAGCGAGGCGGCGTGTGCCATCGTTGAGGTGAATGCTGATGAGCACAGCATCGCCGCTGCGGTTGGCGATGCGCACGCGGTCGTCAAGTGGCACAAAGGTGTCGGAGGTGCGTGTCATCGCGACCTTGAAGGAACTGCGAAGCTCATCCCTGAGTCGTTGGGCGATGTCGAGCGCGACCGTTTTTTCAGGCTGACCTCGAAGTCGGCCACGAGCGCCCGAGTCCTTGCCTCCATGTCCAGCATCAATCACCACGGTGCGGAAGGCTTTGGGTCCTGCACGATCCCCATACTCGCTGTGACTGCCCATGGGGCCTGCGCACGAGGCGAGGAGCAGAGCACAGACGGCACCGAGGCAGGGGATCAGTTTCATGCTTGCATGATGGCTGGGCATTGGTGAGAGGAAAGCACGAAGCATTCCCCGTGATGAAACGATCCCGCATTCTCATGATCGCAGCGGTGGCGGCCCTGGGCACAGCGCTGGTCTGGTGGTTCGGTGTCGCGCGCGAACCATTGATGCCAAGGATGCTGGCCCAATCATTGCCGGATCAATGTCGGCAGGTCTTGCTCGTGCTGGCTACTGACGAGCGCTCGGTGACTGCGCAGATGTGGTTGCTAGAGAACAACGAGGGCGAATGGGAAGCCGTGAGAGAGCCCATCGATTGCACCTTGGGACATCAGGGGCTCGCCTGGGGAACTGGCGAACATACGGCGGTGCCGCCCGCTGGATTCCGCATCAAACGTGAAGGAGACAAGTGCAGTCCGGCCGGCGTGTTTCGCATTCCGTTTGCCTTTGGCGTCGCACCGACGGCATCCGATTTGAAGCTGCCCTACACGCCGCTCACGCCCTCGATCATCGGTGTGGATGATCCCAAGTCCCGCTACTACAACCAGGTGGTGGACAACACGAAGGTGCCCCGTGACTGGGATAGCAACGAGGCCATGGTGCGGCATGACCGGCTCTACGAGTGGGGAGCCTTCATCGCGAACAACCCAACTTGCACGCCAGGGCTCGGATCGTGCATCTTCCTGCACATCTGGCCCGGCCCAGGCAAAGGCACGGCAGGATGCACAGCGATGTCGCCGGAGAATCTTAAAGAAGTGCTCACGTGGCTCGATCCCGCGATGGAGCCTCGATTGGTGCAGGGGCTTGAGACTTGGGAGAAGTAACTCGACTCCACGCAGACCCTTGCTTCTCATTCGACCCATGACTCCTGCAAAATCTCTCGGATTGGTTTTGATCGTTTCAGCTCTGGCAGGCTGCGGCACCTCAGACAATCGCCGCGGTGGAGCCAGCGCACTGGATGAGCCTTTGCCTTCTGGCGGACGTTTTGCACCACGAGCAGGTTCGGGGACTCCTTTGAAGATGACGCCGCCTGAGACGCGGGACATGAAACTGAAACGGCTCGAAGCCCAAAAGTATCGCACAGCCGCCAATCAAGCCACTGGGCCAGAGCGGGAGCGTTATCTGCAGCTCGCCGAGAGTCTGGAACAACAAATCGCTGCCGAGCAGGCGAAGTGGTGAAGTGGACCGCCGGGGTGTGAATCCTGCACGTCCGGTTAACGTCGATGCGTTGGGTGTCACCACCATGAAACATCTCGTCGCTCTGCTCGCTGTGTTCGTCGGCATCACTCATGCTTCGACGCCCAACATCGTCTTCGTGCTCGCCGATGATCTCGGCTATGGCGACCTGCATTGCTTTGGCGCGAAGGACGTGCAGACACCGAACTTGGACAAGTTCGCGAGCGAGGGCCTGAAGCTGACGAATTGCTACGCGGCGCATGCCAACTGCTCGCCCTCGCGCACCGCGATCATCACGGGCCGCACGCCGACACGCGTGGGCGTGCGCGACTGGATTCCCGAGGAGTCGCCCGTCCATCTGCGACGCAGCGAAATCACCATCGCTACGCTCCTGCACAACGCAGGCTACGCGACCGCGCATGTGGGCAAGTGGCATCTCAACGGCGAGTTCAACCAGCCCACGCAGCCGCAGCCCGGCGATCATGGATTCGATCATTGGTTCTCGACGCACAACAATGCGTATCCGAACCATCGCAATCCCGACAACTTTGTGCGCAATGGCAAGGAGGTCGGCAAGACCCAGGGCTTCGCCTCGCAGCTTGTCGCCGACGAAGCCATCCACTGGCTGCGCGACATCCGCGACAAGTCGAAGCCATTCTTTCTCTACGTGTGCTTCCACGAACCACACGAGCCCATCGCCACCGCTGACGAATACAAGAAGCTCTACCCGAGCGATGACAAGAGCTTCACCGCGCATCACGGCAACATCACGCAGATGGACGCGAACTTCGGTCGCCTAATGCGTGCGCTCGATGACGACAAGCTGCGCGACAACACCTTCGTCATGTTCACCAGCGACAACGGCCCCGCGATCACGCCATTCCATCCACATGGCTCAGCCGGACCGCTGCGCGACAAGAAGGGCAGCATGTATGAAGGCGGCATCCGCATTCCCGGCCTCGTGCGCTGGCTCGGCCAAACCAAGCCCGGCAGCGTCAGCGACGAACCCGTGTGCGGCGTTGATGTCCTGCCCACGCTGTGCGCTGCCGCGAACATCGCACCACCCAACGACCGCAAGCTCGATGGCACCAGCTTCCTCCCCGTGCTCGCTGGCGAATCACTGAAACGCAGCACGCCGCTCTACTGGCACTTCAACCGCGCCAGCAGCGCGATGAAGATCGCCATCCGCGTCGGTGACTGGAAGCTCCTCGCCGCACTCGATAAGAACCCCGAAGCCCGTGACAACAACATCACCGTGCAAAGCGAGCGCGACTTCAAAACCGCCGAGCCGACCACCTTCGAACTCTACAACCTCAAGACCGACCTCACCGAGACCACAAACCTCATCGACAAAGAGCCCGCCAAGTTCACCGAACTTAAAGCTGCATTGCTCGCGAAGTATCACGAAGTCCGCGACGACAGCCCGACCTGGCCCGCGTGGAAGTTCACCAGCGCGGAAGGGAAGAAGATCATCTGGGAAGACACGGCGAACGGGAAGAAGTGAGATTGACGTGTTCGCAGTGAATCACGATCAGGCTTCTTCTATCCCTCGACTTCGATTGATTACGTGAAGCGTTTTGGAGTGCGGAGCCATGGGCCATAAAAGCCGTGCACCCCATGATGAGATGCACGGCTTGGTTTGATTGCCTGATGCTGAACAGAGTTTACACCTTTCTGAACTCCACTTTCCCAGCTTTCATCACGGCTTCCACTTTGTCGCCTTCCTTGAAGTTGCCTTCGAGGACTTCGAGGCTCAGGGGGTTGAGCAACGAGTTCTGGATCGCGCGCTTGAGTGGTCGCGCGCCGAAGACGGGGTCGTAGCCTTCGTCGGCGAGTTTGCGGATGACTTCGTCGCTGACTTGGAGCGTGATGTTTTGCTTCGCGAGACGTTCGATGACGCGCTGCAATTGGATGAGCACGATCTTGTCGAGCTGGCTGGCATCGAGGCGGTCGAAGGTGACGATCTCGTCGATGCGGTTGAGGAACTCGGGGCGGAAGAACTGCTTCAACGAGTCGCGGATGAGGGCTTCGCGTTGCTCGGGGTTCGCCACATCTTGAATGTGCTGGCTGCCGATGTTGCTCGTCATGATGAGCACGGTGTTCTTGAAGTCCACGGTGCGGCCTTGGCCATCGGTGATGCGACCGTCGTCGAGCACTTGGAGCAGCGTGTTGAAGACATCCGGGTGCGCCTTCTCGACTTCATCGAAGAGCACGACGCTATACGGACGGCGGCGCACAGCCTCGGTGAGCTGGCCGCCTTCTTCATAGCCGACGTAGCCGGGAGGCGCTCCGATGAGGCGAGCGACGCTGTGCTTCTCCATGTATTCGCTCATGTCGATGCGCGTCATGGCGTTCTCATCGTCGAAGAGGAACTCAGCCAAAGCTTTGCACAGCTCGGTCTTGCCGACGCCCGTCGGGCCGAGGAACAAGAAGCTGCCGATGGGCCGGTTCTCGTCTTGGATGCCTGCACGCGCGCGGCGCACGGCATTCGACACCGCAATGATCGCAGCGCTTTGACCGATGACGCGATCACCGAGGCGCGCCTCCATCTTCACGAGCTTGGCGCGTTCGCCTTCTTGCAGGCGTGACACGGGAATGCCGGTCCAATTCGCGACGACTCGTGCGATGTCTTCTTCGGTGACTTCCTCGCGCAGCAATTGCGGGCGCACTTGTGCGCCTTGAGCAGGCGCGGCGGCGAGCTTCTTCTCCAGCTCAGGAATCGCACCGTATTGGATCTCACCAGCGCGCGCGAAATCGCCCTTGCGCTGCGCTTGTTCGAGTTCGGTGCGCAGCTTGTCGATCTGCTCCTTCACCTTGCGGCTGGCATCGACAGACTCCTTCTCTTTGAGCCACTGCGCTTTCAGGGCATCGGACTTCTCTTTGAGATCAGCGATCTCCTTCTCGAGCTTCGCAAGACGCTCCTTGCTCGCGGGGTCGGTCTCTTTCTTCAAGACCTGGCGCTCCATCTCGCTCTGCATGATATCACGCTCGATCACGTCAATCTCCGTGGGCATGGAGTCGAGTTCGATCTTGATGCGGCTCGCGGCTTCATCCACGAGATCGATAGCTTTGTCGGGAAGGAAGCGGTCGGTGATGTAGCGATTGCTCAGCGTGGCGGCGGCAATGATCGCGCCGTCCTGGATGCGCACGCCGTGATGAACTTCGTAGCGTTCCTTGAGGCCGCGAAGAATCGCGATGGTGTCTTCGACGCTTGGCTCGCCGACCTTCACGGGCTGGAAGCGACGCTCCAGCGCGGGGTCCTTCTCGATGTGCTTGCGATACTCATCGAGCGTGGTTGCACCGATGCAGCGCAGCTCACCGCGAGCGAGCTGCGGCTTCAGCAAGTTGCCAGCGTCCATCGCGCCTTCGGCTTTGCCAGCGCCGACGATGGTGTGCAGTTCATCGATGAAGAGGATGATCTCGCCTTCGCTCGATGTGACTTCTTTGATGAAGGCCTTCAGGCGTTCCTCGAACTCACCGCGGAACTTCGCACCGGCCATCATGCCGCCGAGGTCCATGCTGATCAGGCGCTTGTTCTTCAGCGAGTCCGGCACATCGCCTGCGACGATGCGGCGTGCGAGACCTTCCGCGATGGCGGTCTTGCCCACGCCGGGTTCGCCGATGAGCACGGGGTTGTTCTTGCTGCGGCGGCTGAGGACCTGCATCACGCGACGGATCTCTTCGTCGCGACCGATGACCGGATCGATCTTGCCTTGCCTCGCACGAGCCGTGAGATCGGTGCCGTATTTCTCCAGCGTCTGATACTTGCCCTCCGGGTCCTGATCGGTCACGCGCTGCGAACCGCGCACGGTGGTAAGCGCCTTCGACACGCTGTCGTAGGTGAGCCCCGCTTGCTTGAGGATCGAGTCGATGCCGGTCTTGGTTTTGAAGAAGGCGAGCAGCACATGCTCCACGCTGAGGTAGTCGTCCTTGAGCTTCTTCTGCTCGTCCTCGGCTTTCACCATCAGCTCGCGGAAGTCGCTGCTGAGATAAAGGCTGCCCGATGCGCCGCTGACTTTCGGGAGACGATCGAGATAACTCTGGATGCCGGATGGCAGGCTCTGAATCGCAGTCGGATTGACCGATGCCTTTTGCAGCAGTGGCAAGGCGATGCCGCCTTCCTGTTCGAGGAGGGCGAGCAGCAGATGCGCGGGTTGCAGCTCTTGCTGACCGTAGCGCGTCGCGATGGACTGTGCGGCATTGAGTGCTTCCTGGAGTTTAACGGTGAATTTTTCGGGAGACATGGTTGGAGAGGTGGGGGTTTGTGTTGCCGAAGAGCCTGCTTGGAGTGTGCCATGAGCCTGAATGGCACTGGAAAGCTTGATTTAGAACGCTTTCAGGTCGTTCGAAGGCTTGGCGTTGGCTGTGTCAGGATTGCGCAAAGTGAGACAGGTTGATCATGAAGAGAGCCAAGGCGGCGCGTGGCGAGTCGGGGCTTGAAACGTGCCGCCTTTCACGGCAGGACTGCGCGTGCCATGCTTGATGCCATCCAACATTTCTTTGCCTCCATCGACTGGTCATGCTGGGGCGTGTGGACGCTGACGACGGTGCTGATGGTGATCGGTCTGGCGGGGGCGGTGCTGCCTTTCGTTCCGGGGCCGATGGTGATCTTCGTGGGGGCGCTGGTGCACACGTTGCTGCGCCCTCAGTCGGGCGTGAGCTGGTGGTGCATTGGCATTCTATTTGTGCTGATGCTGGTGGCCTACGCGTTCGACTTTGCCAGCGGAGCCGTGGGTGCGAAGTGGTTCGGAGGCAGCCGATGGGGCATGGCGGGGGTCATCATTGGCGGTCTTGTGGGGCTGTTCTTTGGCCTCATTGGACTGATCATCGGGCCGCTGGTCGGCGGGTTTGCATTCGAGATGCTGTTTGCGAAGATGGACCTGAAACCGGCAGCGAAGAGCACCTGGGGAACCGTGGTAGGCACGGGCGTGGGGCTGGCGGCGAGGCTGGGCGTGAGCATTGCGATGGTGGCGGCGTTTTTGATCGACGCGCTTTGGTGGTAGGCTCGAGCGAGGTTCTACGGAGCCGCCGGCAGCCACTTCTTGGGGCACTGGGCTTTCTCGAGGACTTCGCTGAGCTTCACGGGGCGACCACCTTTGCGGAGGCTTTCATCGGCAGCTTCCATGAAGGCGTAGATCTCCAGGGTTTGCGCGGCGGAGACGGGTGGGGTGAGAGTTTGGAAGAACTTCACGATCTCGCGGACGAGCGGGGTGTAGTCGCCGCCGGTCTTTTGTTCGATGATCTTGTCCTTGCCGAAGAGAGTCACCTTGTAGTCAGCTGGCCAGGTGTGCATGGCGTAGAGGGTGCCCAGGCGGCCATCGTTCCACCTGGCGGTGACGACGGTGGCGAGATCGGACGAGACGGCGGAGACGCTGGCGCATCCGTGGCCGAGGACGGTGAACAGGGCTTCGGTGGGATGGATGCCGTAGAAGAACAGGCTGGGATGCTCCGGTTGTTTGGGCGCGGGGCCATACGAGATGGCTCCGCTGACGCCGGCGATCTGTGCGGCGGCGACTTCGACGACGCCAGGATACCAACGAACGGCCGAGGCGCTGAAGATGGGAACCTTGGCGGCCTCGGCTTGCTCGAAAATGGCGACGGCGTCTTTGAGCGAGGCGGCGACGGGCTTGTCTAGGAAGACGGGCTTGCCAGCCTTCAGCACGGACTGCACCTGCTTTAAATGCGGGCGTCCATCCAGGCTGAGGATCATGATGGCATCGACGGCGGCGGTGAGTTCATCCACAGTGCTGACGATGCGCACGCCATACTTGTCGCGCACGGTGGCGGTGAAGCCTTCGACGCGATCCTTGGACATGGGGAGGTCGGCACTGAAAGAGGGCAGGGCGGCGACGACGCGGGCCCCGGGCACGTAGTTTGTGCTCGCGGGATCGTTCAAACGCTGGGGAAACTCGACACCGTGGGAGGTGTCGAGGCCGATGATGCCGACGCGCACGTCGGCGGCGTAGCCTTGGGATGCGAGAGCCATGATGCCGAGAGCGAGTGCAGCCAGCGTGAGATGAGGTCTGGCCATAGAAAGTGAGGGCGAGGAAACGTGTCTGCGCCTGCGGTCATTCACGGCGGAGCGGCCGAATTGCGATTTCAGTCTTGGCATAGCATTACAAACTTGTAATGATCCGCGCCCATGAATTTCAGAACAGTTCGGGTGCGGCTTTTGAGCATGGCTTTGGTCGCAGGGTTGATGTCCAGTTCGGTGGCTTTCGGTGCCTGGAAAGCAGGGGCTTCCAAGGTGAACATTACGCCCAGGTATCCGGTTCGGCTCAGCGGTTATGGCAGCAGGACCACGGAGCACGAAGGAGTGAAAGTGGACATCTGGGCCAAGGCTATGGCGATTGCCTGGGACGACGAACCACCAGCGGTGGTGATCACGGTCGATAACTGCGGCGTGCCGGCCTCGCTTCGGGCTCAGGTCTTGGCAGAATTGCGAGCCCAGAATGTGATGGACGATCGGCTGGCGGTCTGCTCCTCGCACACCCACTGTGCTCCGTTGGTGAATGGCATGCTGAGAAACATGTTTGGCATCGACTTGCCCGCCGATCAGCAGGAGCGCGTGGATCGTTACACGAACGAATTGCGAGCCTGGATGGTCCAGGCGGCGCGGGAGGCGATTGCCAAAATGGAGCCAGTGACGCTGTCGCGAGGTCTGGGGCAGGTGAAGTTCGCAGGCAATCGTCGCTACAAATCGCCCAACGGACTGATCAACAGTCCCAATCCCGAAGGGCCGACCGATCACGACCTGCCGGTGCTCAAGGCGACCAATCTGAAGGGTGAGGTGAAGGCGATTTTCACGAGCTACGCGTGTCACTGCACCACCTTGAGCTGGAACTTTGTGCATCCCGATTGGGCTGGCATCGCGCAATTGCATCTGGAGATGATGTTTCCCAAGGCCGTGGCTTTGACGGCGATTGGTTGTGGAGCTGATCAGAACCCTTATCCGCGACGCCAGGAGGATCTGGTGAGGATTCACGGTCATACTCTAGCTCGCGAGGCCATGGTGACGGCGAATGGCAAGACGACGCCGGTGGAGGGCCCGCTGCAGTGCGGCACCCGGCACCTCAAGCTGGGGCTCGATACGCCACCCACGGAAGCGGAACTCAAGGCGAAGGCCGAAGGGGGCAAGTCCTTGCACGAGAAGTATCACGCGAAGCACTTTCTGGGGCTCCTGGCCCGGGGGGGGGCGATCCCGGTGGACATTCCGTATGTCGTCCAGGCATGGCGGTTCTCTGACGATCTGGCGATGGTCTTCCTCAACGGCGAGGTGGTGGTGGATTACAGCCTGCGGCTGAAGCGCGAATTCGATCGCAGCCGCATGTGGGTCAACAGCTACTCCAACGACGTGCCGTGCTACATCCCGAGTGAGCGGGTGCTGAAGGAGGGGGGCTACGAGGGCGGTGGCGCGATGATTTACTATCTGCAGCCGACGAAGTTCGCGCCGGGCCTGGAGGACAAGATCGTGGGCGCGGTGCACGAGATGGTGCCCGATGCCTTCAAGGCAACGGCTGCGCCTTGAGGCAGGATTTGAGCGGCGACTGCACGGCTTCGGCGACCTCGTGAACCGTGAGCGCGCGGGCTGCTTCCTGGCTCAGGCATGTCATGGTGACGTCCTGGATGCCGCAGGGAACGATGGGCTGGAAACCGCGCAGGGAGTCTGGCTCCACATTGAGTGCGAAGCCGTGCATGGATATCCACTTGCGAACGCCAACGCCGATGGAGGCGAGTTTCCGATTTGCCACCCACACACCCGTAAGACCGTCGCGGCGGGTGGCGGTGACTTGAAAATGCTGGCAAGTGAGGATCAGCGCCTCTTCGATGCGGCGGAGGTAATCGTGGAGGTCTCGCCCGTGCTGAGCGAGGTCGAGCACGAGATAGCCGACGAGTTGTCCGGGGCCATGGTAGGTGGCTTGCCCGCCGCGGTTGGTCTCGATTACTGGTAGCCCGGATGCCTCGGCCCGAAGAAGGCTGGAACGATCTGGGGTGCGCCCGATCGTGATCACGGGCTCGTGCTCAAGCAGCAGAACCGTGTCTTCAATTTGACCGGCCAGTCGTTCTTCGACGAGCTGTTCCTGGACCTTGTAGGCCTCCTCCCAGGTGATGCGGCCCAGCCATCGAAAGTCCATGGCGGTCAGATGCGGCGGCGCTCAGTTTGGAGCACGCGGTTGGAGTCTGCCGCCTGAAAGTGGGCCAGACCGACGGCGATCGCATCGGCCGCATCAGGCGGGGGAGTTTCACGCAAACGAAGCTGCGAGCGAATCATGAAGGCGACCTGCTCCTTTTGAGCTGAGCCCTTGCCGACGGCGGCCTGCTTCACTTCACGCGGAGCATACTCATAAATCGCGAGCCCAAACTCGGCCGCAGCGATCAGACAGGCTCCACGCGCGGTGCCGAGGGCGATGGCTGTCTTGAAGCTCTGCACATAGATGGTGCTCTCGATCGCACAGACAGTGGGTGAGTGCTGGCGAATGACGTCGCACAGTTGCTCACGAATGGCCACGAGGCAGCCGGAGGGGAGGAGCTTGGGGGCGTTTCGAATCACCCCATAGGTGACGAGCCGGACCTCACGCCCGCATTGCTCGATCACGGCGTAGCCCGTGTTTCGCAGCGCTGGGTCGATGCTCAGCACGCGCTCGGGCGTCGGTGATGCGGGCGGCACCATCTGGGTCAGAAGAGTTTCTTTTTCCTCGAACCACCGCCGAGTCTGAAGAGGGCATCCACTGAGAGATTGCCTGATCCGTAGAGCAGGAGAGTGACTCCGATGATCAGGAACAGCCACGCGACGACGCAGTCTGCCTCCGAGGCTTTGACCGTTCCGGCCACGATGAGTGCGACAAGAGGCAGGGGAATGAACAAGGCGGCGAACAGACGAGTGTAGAAGCCGATGATCCAGGCGATGGCGACGGTGCACGTGATGAATGCGACGGTGGGGGCGACCACTTGAGGCCAGGGCAAAAAGGTGGGCTCGAGCGTCTGAATCAGAGGGAAGGGGGTCTTGCTCCAGATGAAATGCCAAGCCTTCAGCGTAGCCTCCAGCCCATAGCCAAGAAACAACACCAGCCCTGCTCCGATGCGCAAGATGGCGATGGTTTGAAATTCTTGCAGGAAGCCAGCACCACCGCCAGAACTGCGACTGCCGAGATCAAGGGGGGATAAAGGGCGAAGCATCACAGGTCAGGAGAAAGCTGAATGATGTCACCAGGTTCGAGATCCACTTTGTCATTCGCGGCCGCCTCGGTGACGAAGAAGCGACGCAAGCCTTCATGGGATACATAAACGGAGCGGGCAACCGAGTTGCGGACCCGGCCACCAGCAAAAGAAACAGCCAGTGACACGGTCAGTCCTTTCTGAAGTTCCAGCACCACCGGACGTGCGACATCGCCCTCCACGGCAACCAGAGGCATGTTCTCGATGGAGATCAGATGCACGTGCACGCGCGAACCGGCACGCCCGGCGGCGCGGAAGACGGATTCGATCGCCGCACGAGCATCGGCAGCCGAGCGTCCACCAATCCTGGCTGAGCCAATGCCTTTGAACTCGATGATGCCAGCGCTATCGACCATCACGACGCCTTCGTAGAGCTTCTTGGCGGTGCGTGATCCGTCATAAACGGCGAGCCGCAGAGTGTGGCCGGGGCTCAGTGGCAGGTGGGGGGCAAAGGCAATCTTGGGATCGTCCGATCCGGTGGAATCACCCGAACCCAACCCTGGAATCATATTGGCCACGCCCGAAATGGTGGGTGTGGGAATCGATCGGACCGCGCTGTCGATCATGGTGCAACTGCTCAGCGCGATAAGGGCGACACTGGCGATCAGGGAATTATGAAGCAACTGCAGCATGGGCGGGCGGGACGTGTTGGGATTGAGCGCTCATCTTCCCGAAAGCGGTCGGGATGACAAGCCTGAGTATGTCGTCAGGCGGCGGCGAGTCTTGCACTGCCTGCCTCGGCGAGTTCCAGTGCCACATCGGGCATATAAAGTGCGAACTCGTGAGCGAGCATTTCGAGACGGGTTTCCGTGCGGCGCTGGCAGGCGAGACGATCGAGTTGGGTGTTGTCTTCAAAGGCGACGATGGTGAACCATCGCAAAGGTTCGGGAGGGTCGGTAGGCTGGCGCATGTTTGGGTTGCTGGCGGTGCAGAATGGGCGAACGAACAGCCGATGTCGCGTGTTTTTGTGATCAAAATGCGACGCAAACCCTGGTTATTTCGTCTCGTTAAACACTGCCTCATGAAACTCCTTTTTACCTCAGCGCTTCTGATTGCGTCCTCCCTCATTCTTCACGCCGAAGATAAGAAAGCGGAGCCCTCCTGGCAGCAGTGGTTTAGCGATGGCTTGTTGAAGGGATTTCAAGTGGTCAGCGGCACGGCGAACTACAAGGTGGAGGACGGCGTGCTCGTCGGCACGACGACTGACGGCAGTCCGAACACTTTCCTCGCTACCGAAAAGCCGGTGAAGGATTTCGAATTGGTGTTCGATGTGCTGGTCGATGACGCATTGAATTCCGGCGTTCAGGTTCGCAGTCACTTGGCCAAGGAAGGTGATCCCGCACCCGAAGGATCAAAGAATGCCAAGCCGCTTCCCGCTGGCCGCCTTTATGGGCCGCAGTGCGAAATCGCGATCAATGGCACGGCAGGTGATTTTTACGACGAAGCTCGTCGTGGCACCTGGTGGAGCATCCTGACTCAAACCGAATCCGTGCGCACCGATGCAGCCAAGGCTGCCTTCAAAAAAGATGAATGGAATACCTACCGCATTGTGGTGAGAGGTGACCATTATCAGAGTTGGGTGAACGAAGTGCCAACGGCTGACTTCAAGCAGCCAGGCGATCCGGAAGGGCACATCGGCTTTCAAGTTCACGGCATCAAAAAGGGTTCAGGGCCGTTCACCGTGAAGTGGCGGAACGTGAAGTTCCGGGAGCTGTGATTCCTGGCCAAAGATCTCCTGTCACCACCATGGCCACCGGCGAAAACATGCTTGATGCTGAGGCTCTCATGAAGGCTGCCAGCGCTGCTGCAGGCCAAGCCTATGCGCCCTATTCAAGGGCCATGGTGGGCTGCGCATTAATCTCGGGATCTGGGAATCTTTATCGAGGGTGCAATGTCGAGAACGCCTCCTTTGGGTTGACCATTTGTGCCGAGCGAAACGCTATCTTCGCGGGTGTGGCTGCGGAGGGGGCGGGATTCAGGATCGCCAGACTCGCTGTGATCGCCCGGGGGCTGGAGTTTCCGCCTTGTGGGGCTTGCAGGCAGGTGATCGCCGAGTTTGCCGACGCCGACGTCTTGGTGTGCTTCATGAGCGGAGGTCGAATCGAAACAATGATGCTGCGGGAGCTATTGCCCGCAGGGTTCAAGTTTGAGCTGATTTGAACGTGCGCATGGAACCTTGGCAGCAGGTTGGTTTGAACGGATAAACTAAAGAGAGCTGAAACAATCGAATTGACCAAATGTGTTCGAGTGAACATATTTGGTCAATCCATGAATCGAAACACCGAGCAACTCAAGAAATGGTTTAGCCGCGTGAGGCGTGCCGTCAGGAAAGCGGCTGTTGTCTTGAACGACCATCAGCCGCGCTGGTGCCCGGCCAGTGGGGAAGGGACTCAACTCGAGTTCCCGTTTGCGGACTCCACGAACTCCGTCAATCACGATCGGAAGCGGCGTTGACGTAGGTGGGGTGACCCGAACCTCGAAGGGTGGTTGCCAAAACCACCATCCATGTGCAGTTGAGGACCCTGCGGTCCACGCTTTTGCTTGCATGACTATCGATTCTCCCGACAATCCGCGCCGCTCTCGCCAAGGCGCCGAGCATTTTCGCATGAGCAAGAAAACAGCAGTCGTCACTGGAGCCGCTGGCTTCCTGGGTTCCCACCTTTCAGACCGTTTATTGGCTGAAGGTTATCGGGTAATTGGCATCGACAACCTGCTCACCGGTAATCTGCGAAACATTGAGCATCTCACTGGGAACACTGACTTCGAATTTATCAGGCACGATGTGACCAATTTCATCAATGTGCCTGGCGATGTGCATTTAGTCTTCCACATGGCTTCACCAGCCAGCCCGATTGATTACCTTCAGCTGCCCATTCAAACGTTGAAGGTAGGGTCGCTGGGAACCCACAACGCGCTAGGTCTTGCGAAGGCCAAGCAGGCAACCTTTTTGATCGCCTCCACCAGCGAGTGTTATGGTGACCCGCTGATCCACCCGCAACGCGAAGATTACTGGGGCAATGTCAATCCTATCGGACCTCGTGGCGTTTACGACGAAGCAAAGAGGTTCGCCGAAGCGATGACCATGGCCTATCACCGCTATCATCAGGTCGATACCAAGATCGTGCGCATCTTCAATACTTACGGGCCGCGCATGAGGCTCGAAGATGGGCGTGTGGTTCCTGCCTTCATCGGTCAAGCTCTCCAAGGTCAGCCGCTGACCGTCTTTGGTGATGGATCGCAAACGCGCAGCTTCTGCTATGTGAGCGACCTTATTGACGGAATCTTCCGACTCTCTCAGAGCAACTACCACGAGCCGGTGAACATCGGAAATCCTGGCGAAATGACGGTGCTGCAATTTGCCAAAGCGATTCTCGCAATGACGGGCAGCAAGTCTGAGATCGACTTCAGGCCCCTGCCTGTCGATGACCCCAAGGTGCGTCAACCTGATATTGGCCTTGCGCGGAAATTGCTCGCTTGGGAACCGAAAGTGTCTTTCGACGAAGGAATTGAGAAGACTGTGAATTACTTTCGTGAGTTTCTTGCAATACCGGCTTGCTGAAATGCACCGGGTTCTGCTACAAACTGAATAAACCAAAACTCAACCTCTCCCAACCCTACTTCATCTCATGATGCGATTCCTCACCTGCCTTGCGGCACTCGCCTTGATGACTGCCTCTGGAACCGCGCAGGACGCGAAATCCCAGATCCGCATCAAGAGGGTCAAGATTGCCATGGAGCAGCAGCAGACCCCGCAGATCCAGGCATCCAACATCGTAGACAAGCGCTGGAAGCCAAAGAACTGGATCGAGTTTGATACTGAGTTCCAGATTGATCTTCCTCGCACTTCTGGTGGTGAGGACGGAAGCTTCGCTGCTCTCGAGTTCAAATACTACGCAGGTGTGAATGCGAAGAACAAAGAAGGGAAGACCATAGTTCTCTCGGGGACTGTCACTTACCAGAACATTCCCGCTCATGGTGATTTGCACGCATTAGCTTTCATTTCTCCCTCCACACTGAAGCGAGTGCTGCTCAAGGACAATGGAGGTAAAGCAGATGTGGCTGCCTACGGTGTCGAAATTCGAGTGAACGGAGAAGTGCTCGCCTTTGCTTCCAGCAATGCAACTGCATGGTGGATGGATGCTGCCTCCAAGCAGCTAAAAGATTCTTTCGCTTTTGAAGACGGTGGCGTGCTCGGTAAGGATAAAACTCCGTTCGCGCCTTTCTGGGGTGATTATGATGTCACTCCACAGTCACGCTGAGCGATGTGTGCATTGTTTCCAAAAGTTTAGTCAAGCTTCCAAAGTAAACCCACATGGCAGACAGCAAGAATCTCGTCGTCCTTAACCTCGGTTCCCAAAGGGTGGGTGCCGCTGTGTTTGGAAAGACATCTGGTGGTGATCTTATACTGAAGAAGTATGAGTTTTCAGAGATGATGGGTGATCCATCGGTTGATGCGACTCGGTTGCCTCAGTTGAAGGTGGCTGTTGCCGAGATCTCCGAACGCCTGCGACTCAAAGGCACGACGGCATGGTATGCGGTCGCTGGACACTCTGTTTTTACGCGATTTGTTAAGCTACCTCCTGTCTCCGCTGACAAGGTTGACCAGATCGTTGAATTTGAGGCCCGCCAGAATGTCCCGTTTCCTATCAACGAAGTGTCGTGGGATTATGAGTTTGTGAGTCCGGCAGACTATGGTGAGCGCGAAGTCGTGCTGGTGGCCATGAAGTCTGACGCACTCAACGACATCAACGATCAGGTGGTAGCCTCAGGGGTTCAAACCAATGGCGTTGATATTGCTCCGACGGCGATTTACAACGCCTTCCGCTACAGCTATCCAGAGGTTGATGAGCCCTGTGTTCTGATCGACCTGGGAGCGCGTTCGACAAACTTGGTGTTCGTCGAAAGTGGCAAAATGTTCACTCGAAACATCCTGGTTGGCGGTGCGACGGTAACAGGGGCTATCGCCAAGGAATTCAATCTTGGATTCGGTGACGCTGAGCAGCAGAAAGTCTCACAAGGTTTCATCGCCCTCGGTGGTTCTGTTGCCGATCACTCTGATCCTGGTATCGCCGAACTCTCGAAGGTCATTCGAAACTCCATGACTCGCCTTCATGGGGAAATTCTGAGGACCTTCAATTACTATCGTGCACAGCAGGGCGGTTCGGCACCCCAGCGAATATTCCTTTGCGGCGGAGGCGCGCATTTGGGTTATGTAGTGGAGTTCTTCCAAGAGAAATTCAAGGTTCCTGTCGAGACATTTAATGCTCTGCGTGGAGTGCAACTAGCTCAAGGCGTCAACCCGGCTTCAGCAAACCAGGAAGGGCATTTGATGGGAGAACTCGTTGGTCTTGCGCTGCGTGCCAAGGGTGCCTGTCCCGTTGAGGTGGAGCTGGTCCCCGACGCGCTGGCAACCTCAAGAGATGCGGCGAAGAGAGCGCCGGCACTGGTGATGGCCGGGTTATGCCTCTGGGGAGTTTTGGGTGCTTCGACTGTATACGTGAAGAAAGCGGACGAGGCGGTGAATAAGAAGATTGATCAGGTTCAGAGCAAGTTTGATAAGCTGTCGAATTTTTCCAGCTCCATTGCCAAGCTCAACGGCCAGCTCGAAGATTTGAAGGCCCAGAGTGCTCAGCTGGAAGAAGCTGTAAATGAGAGATCATACTGGGTAAGAATGCTCGCAGACCTCAATAACAGGTTCGACAACGATTTCCTCTGGCTAACCCATGTGGAGCCGCTGAAGAACGGAACATCTCTTAGTGCAAACCTCGTCACTGTTGCGGGATCCTCCAGCATGGATGCAGCCGGCGGGACGGGGTCTCTTTTCCCGCCGCCAAATGCACCCGCACCTGCTGGTGCTTCTACCGCTGCGGATGCTTCAAATGATGGAGCGCCTCAGAAGGTGGAACTTCGTATGCTCGGCCTTTATCGGAAGAATGATGAAGGGCAGGAGGTAGTGTATCGGTTTGCAAAGACGCTCGCCAAATCAGAGTTCGTTGATGCACCCGATATCGAGAGTAAACTCAACGACTACTGCAAAGCCGAGGCAGGGGTTGGCGAAGACCGATACGCGTATCGGTTTGAAATCAGGGTTCCGCTCAAGGCTCCCATGAACTTTAAAAAATAATGGACTGGATTCGAGAAAATAAAACGCTGGCATCTATTGCTGGGGTATTCCTTGCAGGCGCGATTGGCATCGGTGCTTTGCTTCTGATGTCTCACTTTAGCTATGGCGATTCACTGGCGAAGTTTGAGGAAGTGTCCAGGAAAGTTTCCACACAAGAGAAGGCCGCCCTCTATCCGAGCCAGGAAAACGTAGATGAGCTTTCAAAAAAGGTCTCATCATATCAAGATGAAGTCGGGAAACTCAGTGATGTCCTGCTTCGACTTCAACCGAAGAGTGAAGATATCAAAGACACGGAATTCCAGGCAAAGCTGAAAGAGAAAATTGCCGCCGTAAGGGCTAAGGCTGAGCAGGCGAAGTGTAATCTCCCTAAAGACTTTGCGTTTGGCTTCGATGTTTACACGCGGCAAGTGCCGCCGGCATCTGCGGCCGCTGAGCTAAAGGATTATTTTGACTCGGTCGACGCCATTGTTGCCACCCTAATTGACAATGGGGTTTCGAGTATTGACAGTTTCGAACGATCGGAACTCAAGGTGGAGAAAGGTGAACCCGAGCCGAAACCAGAACCAGCGGTCTCAGAGTCGAAATCGAAGTCGAAAGCTTCTGCCAAGGCACGCGGAAAACAGGCCAAGCCTGCAAAGCAGATCACTCAAGTTGTGGAACGACGCCATGTTACAATGACGATCACTACGGATCAGCGCCCCCTCCAGGCAGTTATGAACATCTTGGCAAGCCCATCAAAGATGCCTTATTTCTCGATTGTTAGGAATCTCCGCATTGAAAATGAGAAGCAGGATGGACCGCTTCGCAATATGCCCCTGCCTGCAGGTGGAGCCGAAGCTAATCCAGATTCGGGGTCTAAACCTGTTGAGAGCCAGCCCAAACAGGGTGAAGCAAATGCACCAAAGATTGAAGTCATCACCGCTCCCAAGCCCCTCCCTGCTGATGCTGTTGCTGTAATTGGCGGCGAAAAGTTGAAGGTCTATCTGGAGGTTGATGTAGTCAAATTCGTCGCTCCTTCGCCAGAGCCATCCGAAACAAATTCAGCACAATAGTCACGGGACGACAAAAATCACTTTCTGAAATCAATCATGGCCAATCGAGAGGCAAATTATGATAAGGTTGTGCTAGGCATAGCAGCGGTTGTAGCGCTGGCTATCGCTGGCTATCTTTACACACTCACATCTAGTTTTTCGGAGAAGCTTGTGGAGTCGCGTTCTACCCCCAAGGCAGAGTTTGGAGAGATTCCAATTGAAAAAGTTGAGACGTCAATCGGAAACCTCAAAACTGTCTTTAATTGGGTGTCGCCTGTGCGAGGAAACAAGCCAGTTCCGCTCAATAAGTCCATTCCAATCATCCTGAAGGAGGGGCAACTTTTTGACATGTTTGTTGAGACGCCTCCGCTTCGTGCCCCAATGACGAACAAGTTTTTGAGGGACAACGATCTTGAGTATCTCGCCCCCAATGTTGGAGACCTTGACCCTGACGGGGATGGCTTTAGCAATCTGGAGGAGTTCAATAAGCAGACGAATCCGAAAGATGCCTCCAGTCATCCTCCTGTAACCGATAAGCTCTTCTTCAAAGAAAGAATTCAGAATAGCTATATCCTTGCGCTTCAAAGCCCAGATTTGCCGCTGCTTGTCCAGCGCACAGAACCGACGAGAGGATCGGTATTTGTTCAGACCGTCCCAAGCGACTTTGGCTTTGATAAAGGAGCACCTCCTCGCTTCAAAGCCCTGGTGTTCAACAAGAAGACAACTCCTGAAGGTAAAGATGTATCCGAGTTGGAAGTCGAAGACGTGGCAACCAAGCAGAAGTTCACGTTAGTGTATAAATCGCCTTTTAATCTGGCGGAGTTCCAAGTGAAATTGGAGTTCAGGCTGAAGGTTGTCACTGAGCTTCCTGCATTGAAAAAAGGCGAGACCTTCCGCCTGCCCGAAGTTCCTACAACCTACAAGGTGATTGATGTCAGTGAGGACTCTGCCACGATTGCTGAAGTTAAGGATGGAAGCCAGGGTGCTCCATTTGTTGTCGGCAAGAGGCCGTGACAAAA
Source organism: Verrucomicrobiaceae bacterium (assembly GCA_016795365.1). Classification (GTDB taxonomy): domain Bacteria; phylum Verrucomicrobiota; class Verrucomicrobiia; order Verrucomicrobiales; family Verrucomicrobiaceae; genus JAEUHN01. The sequence continues at coordinate 324,672 of JAEUHN010000001.1, read as the reverse complement.
ATCCATCTCGTGAAAAAATAATCTCGCCAAGTAACCTCATTTTCGGCTATTTAAGCTCCCCTTCCGCCACGCAATTTCTCCCGCACACTCTATGACTCGACATAACGGACTCGTGCTCTGCACTCGAACTCTACTTGTGGCTGCCTTCGCGGCAACCACATCACCTCTTCCAATTTTTGCAGGCGACGGAGGCCCAGGCGGACTTTCTGGCATTGCAGAACGTGAAATTGCTCGTCGCATGGCTCGCATGGAAGATGCGAGGCAGGCTATCGAAAAAGGTGACAAGCTTTACGCCGAGGGCGATTATGAGGCAGCACTTGGACTCTACAAGTCAGCTGTGGAATCCATTCCAAACGCACCAACCACCCAGGAGTGGCGTAGCATGGCGCAGGCTCGATATGCAGATGCTTGTGTGGCGCTCGCGAGAGAAAGGGCGAAGAATGGCCGGTATAAAGAAGCTAATGAGCTGCTGGATGGCGCATTGGAAATCAACCCGGAGCACAAGGGTGCCAAGGCCCTGAAGAAGCAATTAGCTGATCCCGATCGGTTCCCCCCTGCGCTTACGCCGGAGCATGTGCAAAAAGTCGAAACGGTGCAGCGAGCTCTCCAAAAAGCCAATAGCTACATTGACTTGGGCGATTACGACAACGCTAACAAAGAGTTCCAGGACGCCCTCCGTAGTGATCCTTACAATGTTTCAGCTCGTCGAGGAATGGAGCGACTTGAACAACACAAGTCGGAGTATTTCGATGCGGCTCGTGACCACCAGCGTGCCCGAATGCTGAATCTGGTTTCAGAGGCTTGGGAAGACAAAGTTCCTGTTGCTGCAGTTAACATAGACCAGGGGATTGGTCTGAGCGGTGTGGACGCTACCACTTATTACGTTGAGAAAATGAAGACGATTCGTTTCCCCAACGTCACGTTTGCGGGCGCTAGCATTGAAGAAGCTGTTGAGTTCCTGCGCATGAAAAGTCGTGACCTTGATGAAAGTGAGCGCGATCCGAATCGCAAGGGTGTTAACATCATTCTGAAGGCCGGCGAGACACCTTCCACGGCTGCCATCACCCTAGACCTCAAAGATGTGCCGATGGAGGAGGCTCTTAGGTATGTGACAGAGCTTGCCGGAATGAAGTTTAAAGTCGAGCCACACGCTGTGCTTGTGGTCCCTGTGACTGAAAGCACGACAGAGCAGTATACCCGAGTTTACAAAGTGCCGCCGGATTTCACTTCGATCGGTGGCGATGGCGCAGCAGCAGCCCCTGCTGCCCCTGCTGATCCTTTCGCTCCTGCTGGCGGCGGGGCACCAACTTCAACCTTAGCAACGAGAAAGGGAGCAAAGGACATCCTGATGGGTCAAGGTATTCCTTTCCCTGATGGTGCATCAGCTGTGTTTAATCCGGTCACTTCACAATTGATCGTGAAAAATACGGCTCCGAATCTTGATCTGGTGGAAACGTTTGTTGACTCACTCAAGGATAAGGCTCCAAAGCTCATTTACATCACCACAAAGTTCGTTGAAGTAAGTCAAAAGAACACTGACGAACTTGGATTTGATTGGCTGCTTGGTCCGTTTAATATCCCTGGCAGTGAGCGGACTTTCGGCACCGGAGGAACGGTGGGTAACTCACCCAATGGTCCGTTGACTGATCAGGCCGGTGCTTTTGTGGACTTCCCCTTCCTGTCGCCTGGCGCCGGGGGATCGCCAATCGGAAGCAATCCCATTTCGCGCGGCATGCGTTTTGGTTCTCAGGCCATTATTCCAGATTCAATTGATGGATTGTTAACCGCGACCAAAACTGTTTCAAATGTGAGTCCAGGCTTGTTCGCCTTGTCAGGTGTGATGACTGACCCTCAGTTCCAAGTGGTTATTAGAGCCCTGAATCAACGTAAAGGGGTTGATCTGATGAGTGCTCCAAGCGTGACGACCAAGAGTGGTCAACGAGCGTCCGTGGAAGTAGTTCGCGAGTTCATGTATCCAACAGAATTTGACCCTCCTCAGATTCCTCAGCAGTTCGGCAACACGGGTGGCGGAGGTGGGAATGTTCTTGGCGGTGGTGGTGGTGGTGGATCCGGTGGTTCTTTCCCTGTCACTCCGACGACCCCGACGGCTTTCGAAATGAAGCCAGTTGGTGTTCGGATGGAAGTCGATCCAGTTGTGGGTCCTGATGGATACTCAATTGATCTCAATCTCGCGCCGGAGGTTAATGAGTTTGAAGGTTTTATCAATTACGGAAGCCCTATTCAGACATCCAGTTCTGATGCATTTGGTAACCCTGTGACGCTTGTTCTTACAGAGAACCGCATTCCACAGCCTGTTTTCTCCACTCGCAAGGTTCAAACTGCGGTGACAGTTTGGGATGGCCAGACTGTCGCGATGGGAGGTCTTATTCGTGAAGACGTGCAGGACGTTGAAGATAAGGTTCCACTGCTAGGAGACATTCCATTCATCGGGCGACTGTTCCAAACAAAAGCCGAGGATCACTTTAAGCGCAATCTCATGATTTTTGTGACTGCTAAGTTGATTGACCCCTCAGGTCAGCCTATTAAGCAAGTAACTGCTCCAGTTGTGCCAGTCGATGGAACTGGTGCTGTAGGGGGAACTCTTTTCCCTGCACCTGCTGGTGGTCAGTAGCCGAAAGTTTTAGGAATCTCAAAGGGCAGGTGGGGCGACCCGTCTGCCCTTTGTCTTTTATGAAGACGCTGATTGTCACAGGCGGAATTGGATGTGGAAAGAGCTCGGTTGCTGCACTCCTTTGCTCATTATTCCGCAACGCTTCCATACTTAGGTATTCCGCCGATGAGTCGGTCCATGCAGCCTACGAGCGCCCGGAAGTGAGAAGCAGAATCGCTGATGCTCTTGAAATAGGTGATGCTGAGCAGTTTTCGTCTGGAAGAGACTTTAGAGAAGTAGTCCGATCACGAGTCGTAGCGCAGAAGAATGCTCGATCGCGGCTGGAGGCGGTATTACATCCTGTTGTCAGACGGAGTTTTATTGAAGTGAAAGAGGCCGCTATTCGGAAGGGAGTGAAGCTTTTGGTTGCAGAGATCCCCCTCTACTATGAGACTGGCGGTGCTTTTGAAAGTGAAGGGGTTTTGGTAGTAGCCGCCAGCCGCTTAACTCAATTGCACAGACTTCAGTTCTATCGGTCGCTTGATTTGCAAACTGCCGAGGAGATGTTGTCGATGCAGATGCCCATGGACGAAAAAATCCAGAGGGCTGATTTTGTAGTTTGGAATGATGGCAGTCTTGATGCGCTAAAAGTGGAATTATCGGTGCTGTATCAAGCGGTCAGTTAAAAACAGAACAATTATGGGACAAGCAAACGATTCGGTCGCTGAGGAGACTCAAGGATCTGAACAGGCAAATTCGGCGGGTGTGGACAATTCGAGCTCGGATTCGTTGGTGTCAGTGATAGCAGTTGAGCCTGTGCAGTCATCTCCATCAAAAGCGGAGCACCCTTTTCCTGAAGAGATTTCGATCAACTCATTGCAAGAGATGTCGCCGGCAGCCCTGCAGGCGTTGGCAGACACTATTGGGTGGCGCACCAATGCGAGCCGGAACAAACATCAACTGATCTATGATTTGTTGTCCTGGATGGGAGCCCACCGCACTCGGCTCAAAGTCGAAGGCGTTGTTGAAATTGGTCCCGAGGGATTCGGTGTCATTAGATATCCAAAGTATAGTTTTGCCCCCCTTCCAGAAGATATCTTCGTGCCTTCGTTTGTGATTCGAAAACTTGGCCTGCGGCCTGGACAACGAATCGCCGGTTACGCTCGTGCTTCTCGTGAGAAGGAGCACAAGGATCGAGAGAAGTATGCGGCGATTGACCGAGTCACTGAGATTGAAGGGGTCCCGGTTGAAAACTGGACGCAGCCAACTCCATTCGACAAACTCACCCCGTTGTTCCCTTCGGAACGAATAATCCTCGAGACCCCCAAAGAGCCTTCGATCAGTTCACGAGTTGTTGATTTGGTGGCTCCGCTCGGAAAGGGACAACGCGCTTTGATCATGGCCTCGCCCCGTTCGGGAAAAACGATACTTTTGAAGGACATGGCTAAGTCGATCAAAGTCAATCATCCTGAGATAGCTCTCATTGTGCTTTTGCTCGATGAGCGACCTGAGGAAGTGACTGACTTCGAGGAAAGTGTCCCCAATTGCGATATCTACAGTTCGACTTTCGATGAAAGTCCCAAGCGGCACACCCAGGTTGCGGAACTGGTCTCTGAAAGGGCTCGTCGCCTTGTGGAAATGGGCAACGATGTAGTAATCCTCCTTGATAGCATCACTAGGCTGGCACGCGGTTATAATGCCCTTCAAGGAGGCAAGGGTCGGACGATGTCGGGGGGGATGGATGCCAAAGCCTTGATGAAACCAAAGAAGTTTTTTGGCGCTGCCCGCAATGTCGAAGAGGGTGGCAGCTTGACCATTATTGCCACCGCGCTCGTGGAGACAGAGAGCAAGATGGATGACCTCATCTTTGAGGAGTTCAAAGGCACTGGCAACATGGAGATCAGCCTGGATCGTGAGATGGCCGAGCGGAGAATTTACCCTGCCATTCATGTCACCCGATCGGGCACGCGAAAAGACGATCTGCTCTATCATCCCGATGAGTTCAAGCGCATCGGGATGATTCGTCGTCAGCTTGCTGCTGTGCCTGCCATTGAAGCGCTTGAGACTTTGATCAAGAATCTCCATCGCACCAAGAGCAATGCTGAACTCTTGCTTTCAGGATTGAAGTGATCATGGCTACTGCAGGACATGGCCGGGATGCTGGTCATAACCATACTTCATTGCCTGAAGGTGTCTGTTATGTCGATAGTGATGCCCAGTTATCGGCATTGGTGGAGCGCATCAAAGCGGTCCAGGCAACGACCGGAAGTTTTCGTTGCTGCCTCGATACCGAGGCGGACAGCCTGCACCATTATCAGGAGAAACTTTGTTTGATACAACTCGCGTTTGGTGATGAACTGGTTCTGATTGATCCACTGGCAGTCCCTGACGTTGCTCCCTTGATCGAGGTTCTCGATGCTGGTGAGGTGTGGTTTCATGGTGCGGACTATGATCTGACGCTTTTGAGGCGCACCTACGGGTGGACACCCCAGGTCGTGCGCGACACGCAGATTGCAGCACGTTTAGTTGGCAGTCGTCAGTTCGGGCTTGCTGCATTGATCGAGAACTACTTTGGCAAAACCTTGTCCAAGGCGTCACAGAAGGCGGACTGGAGCAAACGTCCGCTTCCGTCCGTTATGCTGCACTACGCCGTGGATGATGTCCGCTATCTGCTGAAGCTGGCCGACATCCTTCAGTCAGCGCTGGACGATAAGAAGCGCAGGCCTTGGTTTGTGGAGAGTTGCGCCAGTCTTCGAGCCACAGTTGCCGGGCGTTCTACGCAGCCCAAAGAAGATCCTTGGCGCGTTCAGGGGTCGGGCAAGCTCCATCGCAAGGGGCTCGCGTTTCTGCGGGATCTCTGGCACTGGCGAGATACGATTGCTCGCGAACGTGACGTTCCCTGCTTCCGAATTATCTCCAACAAGCAGCTGATTGACTCCGCCATTGCTCTTGAGGCAGGCGAGCAGGTTAATCCACCCGCTGGTTGGAGACCAAAATGGAAAAAGGACTTCGAAGCCATCCTCCAGTCGATTCGAGATGGTGTGAATCTTCATGCTTGGCCCGAGAGACTTCGGCCTAAAGGCACACGTCTATCGGATCTCGCACGTGATCATCTCGAGAAGCTGTGCCTAGCGAGGGAATCCGTTGCAAAGGGGCTTGATATCGAGCCCTCGCTTGTGGGCGCGAGGGGAACGCTTGAGCAGGTCGTGGGTTCTCCTGAGGGCATCAGTGAACTTCTCGAATGGCAGCAATCTCTGTTTGGGCAAGCCCTGGTGCAAGCTCGCAGGGAGCTTGGATTTGAGGGAAGCCAGGAGTCTGCCGTTCAGTGATCCAACGAGCCACTGCGTAGGTCGCTAGCGGCCTACGTCGTGTGGCTCATCAGAGCTTTTCATTGACCAGCTCCACCGCATGCTCAGCGGTGAGGCCGTGTTTTTTGCGGAGGATGGGGATGGTGCCGTGCTCGATGAACTCATCGGGCCAGCCGATGCGGACGACGGGGGTCGTAATGCCAGCACTGGAAAGCAGTTCCATCACACCGCAGCCGAAGCCGTTCATGAGGACGTGGTCCTCGAAGGTGCAGACGACCTTCACTTTCTTCGCGATCTCGGTGATCACGGAGGCGTCGAGCGGCTTGATCCAGCGGGCGTTGATGAGGGCGACGGACTTGCCTTGGGCTTCGAGCTGTTGCTTCGCGACCTTGGCAGTTTCGATGATGTCGCCGATGGCGATGAAGGCAACGTCGGTGCCGTCGGCGAGGATTTCAGCTTTGCCGATCTCGAGCAGTTGCGGCTGGTCCTTGGGGCGCACGCCGGGGCCGGTGCCACGCGGGTAGCGGATGGCGATGGGTCCCTTCTCATAGTTCGCCATGGTCCAGAGCATATCGACGAACTCGTCTTCATCCTTCGGCTGCATGTGGACAAGGCCAGGGATGCCGCGCAGGTAAGCGATGTCAAAGAGGCCGTGATGCGTCGGGCCGTCGTCGCCGCTGAGGCTGCCGCGGTCCATGCAAAGGCGCACGGGCAGGTTCTGGATCGCCATGTCGTGAATGATCATGTCGATCGCGCGCTGCATGAAGGTCGAGTAGATCGTGAGGAAAGGCTTCAAGCCCTGCACGGCGAGACCACAGGCGAACAAGGCGGCGTGCTCCTCGGCGATGCCGACATCGTAGTAGCGCTGGGGGAGTTCTTTCTTGAAGACGCTCAAGCCGGTGCCGCCGGGCATCGCGGCAGTGATGGCGACGATCTTTTCATCGGCCTTGGCGAAGTCGCACACGCTGCGCGCATAGACTTGCGAATACGTGGGCGTGGCGGTGCCGGAGGTCTCGCCGGTCTCGATGTTGTATTTGCCCAGGCCGTGGAACTTGCCCGGATCTTCCAGCGCGGGTTTGTAGCCGCGGCCTTTCTCCGTGATGATGTGCAGGAGCACGGGCTCGTTGCTGTTCTTGAGGAACTCGAAGGTCTTGATCAGCAAGTTGATGTCGTGACCGTCGATCGGACCGTAGTAGCGCAGGCCGAACTCCTCGAAGATCATCGACGAGGTTGGAGCTGGCTGCTTCGACGCGGCGAGGACAAGGCCCTTGGCGCTCTCTTCCATCTTGCCCGCGAGATGGCGCACGCCTTTGCCCGCCAGCTTCTCGACGAAGTCGGCTGCCTTCTGATGCAGCGAGGCATACGCGGGATGCGTGGCGACGTGGTTGAAGTATTTCGCGATGGCGCCCACGTTGCGGTCGATGGACCACTCGTTGTCATTGAGCACGATGATCAGCCGCTTGGTGTGCGCGGCCACATTGTTGAGTGCTTCAAACGTGGGGCCACAGGTGAAGGCCGCATCGCCAGCGACACACACGACGTGCTCATCGCCGCCTTTCAAATCGCGGCCCGCCGCCATGCCCAGCGCAGCACCCACAGCAGTGCCTGCGTGGCCTGCCCCATAGCAGTCGTGCTCGCTCTCCGTGCGCAAGGCGAAGCCATTGAGCCCCTCATACTGCCGGATGGTGTGGATGCGATCCCATCGTCCGGTGATCATCTTGTGCACATAAGCCTGATGCGCCACGTCCCACACGAACTTGTCCTGAGGGGTGTTAAACACACGATGCATCGCGATGCTGAGTTCCACGACACCGAGGTTCGGCCCGAGATGTCCGCCGGTTTCGCTGAGGGTTTCGATCAGGGTGCGGCGAATGCTTTCCGCGAGAGCGGGCAGTTGCTCAACAGGCAGCGCCTTGAGATCCTGAGGTGATTTGATCGGGGGCATGGGAGCTGCGCTAGAAGAGTCGGATGTCTTCGTCATCGTCGGAAGTTGGCTTGGCGGGAGAAGGGCGGCGCGCGTTGGTGCTACGCTGCTTGTTAGGAGATTCGGGGGTGGCTTCCGCGCTGTCGGCGTCAAACGTGGACAGCGCGGCCCTGCCGGTGCCGTCGAGGTCAGCGCTGATGAGTTCCACGCGCTGACGAGCGACTTCGATGCGCTGGCGGCAGACCTTCAGCAGTTGCGCGCCTTCAGCGTAGCTCCGCACCATTTCCTCCAGCGGCATGCGCTCGCCCTCCATGGCCGACACGATTTCTTCGAGTCGTTCCATGGCCTCTTCAAAGGAAGGCTCGGGAGCTGCTGTGGGGCTGGAAGGCATGAGAAGGAGAGGGACGCCGGACGCCCCTGACAAGGGCGGGGATGATGCGAGCGGACACCCACAGCCGCAAGCGGGAAAACTGATCTCAAGCGGTCTCATGATCTAATGCCAAATTGTGCAAGGCACCGATTGACTTCGCGTTGCCACAGGTGATAACCCTCGCCTCTCAATCATGGATGCAGTCGATGTAAAGTTCGCTCCAGCCACCGGAACCGATCAGGAGTGGAACGAAGCCTATGGCCGTCTGGCCGACTACTTCCGCGCCTACCGCTTGCACAATCGTTTGCGACGCACGGAGCTGGTGTTGGAAGCCCTGCGGCGTGCCGCGGAAACGCATGGTAAAGATCCTTCGAAGAAGCCAGTCTTCTACGCCTTGGAACATGCGCGAGCGATGCAGCGTGAGTGGCTCAATGGCATCTACAGCAATCTAAGCATGACCGGGCCGCAGGTGGAAGCATCCGGCCGTCTTGGCTTTTATCTGGCTGGCGGACCCACACGCTGGCCTCAGCACTTCATGTCCACCAAGGAGTGTCCGCCGGAGATGGTCGAGGCCATGCAACTCGCGATTCGGACATCAGGTCCGCGTCTGCAGATCTCCAAAATGACTCCACGTTCGATGGATCTCGGACTCACTCACACGGTGGAGGACGCCGTGGACCGCTTCGGCAAGCAGCCGTGGGCGCGCTACGTCATTCTGGCCGTCTTCGTGGTGGCGGTGGTGGGTTACGTTTATCACCTGTTGCGATGACCCCTCCTGCCAAGACTACTCCTTCGACGAATGGCTTCCCACCGCCGCGCTTGGCGTCAGCACGACGTGCCACCTTCTTCGTCTTGGTGCTTTTGGGCACCGGCCTCGGCACCTGGCTGATGAGCACCTTTGTGGCGGCGGATGGAAAGTGGCGCTGGGCCGAGATCGGTCTGCTGCTCACCTTTGTGCCGCTCTACTATCAGTTGAACTGCGGCTTCTGGACCGCGCTGATTGGTGTGTGGTTGCAGAATCAGGCAAAGTCTGACCCCACGGACCTCTGGCAGACGATCAGTCACGAGCCAGCCGATGCTCCGCTGACGGCGAGCACGGCCATCGTGATCCCCGTTTACAATGAGGACGTCACCCGCGTGTGGGAAGGGTTGCGCGTGACTTATCAGTCGCTGGTGAAGACGGGCCAGATTCAGCACTTCGACTTCTTCGTGCTCAGCGACAGCGACGACACGAACAAGTGGATCGAGGAAGAGACCGCGTGGCTTGAGCTTTCTCGGCAGCTTGGTGCCTTCGGCAAAATCTTCTACCGCAAGCGCCGCAAGCCGATCAATCGCAAGTCCGGCAACGTTTCCGACTTCTGCCGCCGGTGGGGCAAGCGCTACCGCTACATGATTGTCTTCGATGCGGACAGTCTGATGTCCGGCTCGCTGATGGTCGCAATGACTCGCATCATGGAGAACAACCCGCGCGTGGGCATTCTTCAGACCTTCCCGAAGCAAGTGGCCAGCGAGACCTTGCTTGGTCGCCTGATGCAGTTCGCGCAGTCGCTTTACGGACCCGCGTTCATGGCAGGGCTGAACTACTGGCAGAATGGCGAGGCCAACTTCTGGGGGCACAATGCCATCATTCGTCTTGAGCCGTTCATCAATCACTGCGCGCTGCCGCCTTTGCCCAAGACCGTGCCCTTCGGTGGACACATTCTCAGCCACGACTTCGTGGAGGCTGCGCTCATGCGCAAGGCTGGTTACGCCGTCCGTCTGCTTAATACCAACCGCGGCAGCTACGAGGAAGGACCACCCTCACTGATCGACACGCTGAAGCGCGACCGCCGCTGGTGCCAGGGGAACATGCAGCACTTCTGGCTCCTCTTTGCCAAGGGCTGGCATCCGATGAGCCGGTTCAATTTTGGCCACGGCGTGCTCAGCTATGTGAGTTCGCCCCTGTGGTTGTTGTTCCTGATCTTCTCGACCGTGCTGGCGAAATTCCCCGACCCTGATCGACTGCCTCCGGCCGTGAATGCGGGCCAGTTGTTGCTCGTGCTCACAGGTGTTCTGATCTTCATGCCCAAGACGGTAATCCTGCTCGATGAGCTGTTCACCGGCCGGTTGTTCAAGCCATGGAAGCTGCGGATTATGACGTTCATCGGCAGCTTGATGGACACCCTGATCTTCACGCTGATGGCTCCCGTGATGATGTGGTTCCACTCGAAGTTCGTCTTCAAGATCGTGCTTGGCCAGGGCGTGAAGTGGGTGGCGCAGCGGCGCAAGCTGGAAGGCGTGGACTGGCGCGAGGCCATCCTCACCTTTGGCGAAGTCACCCTGCTCGGTCTGGCCTGGGGTGCGATCTCATGGTGGGTGGGCTCCACGTTCATGCTGTGGATGGCTCCCATCGTGGTCTCCATGGTGCTCGCCATCCCCATCGCTATCTGGCTTGGCAGTGGGCAGAGTGGTTTGCGCTGGGGCTTGTTCCTCACTCCCGAAGAGCTAGAGCCACCTTCCGTGCTCAGCGATTTGCAGGACAATCTCGCGGAAGTGAAGGGCCGCATCCAGATGCCTCCTGAGATCGAGAAGAGCTATGGACTGATGCAGGTGTGCCTCGATCCGTATGTCAACGGTCTGCACGTCAGCCTGCTGCGCCGTCGCAATGTGAAGGACACGCGCGAGTATCTCGATGAGATCGCCGAGCGCTTGGTGAAGACCGGTCCTCAAGGCATGAAGCCGGTCGAGATCAATGCAATCATGAACGATGCCGACACGGTGACCGCGTTGCATCATCGTTTGTGGGCTGCAGGAGAAGAAGAACTCGCACCCTTCTGGTCTCTGGCGATCAAGCAATACAACCTCGCCGCCACGCATCCCTTTGCGCACCTGCTGGCGAACAAGGAAACGGTGCCGCAGGCGACGTGATCAGCCAGAGGTGGCGCGGTGTATTCTCCACGCTCTCGCTATGTCATCATCGATCAATCACCTGCCGCAAGTCTGCTCGCGATCCCGCGCACTAGAGCGGTCATTTGTCCGACCACACTCCGTCCGGCGACCATCACCTCGTCGTGGCTGAGCGCGTCCTGCGTGATCCCGGCGGCCCAGTTGGTAAGTGTTGAAACGCCGATGACTTCCATGTCCAGCGCCCGAGCCTGAATGGCCTCCAGCACGGTGGACATGCCAACGGCGTCGGCACCCAGCACGCGGAGCATTCGAACCTCTGCCGGGGTCTCGTATTGAGGTCCCAGAAGGCCGGCATAGACGCCCTCATGGAGGGGGAACCCTGCGTTTGTGGCGATCAACTTCATCTCCGCGCGCCAGCGTTTGGAATACACCTCGGTCATGTCTTTGAAATGCGGACCGCCGAGCAGGGGAGTGGTGCCAGTGAGATTGAGGTGGTCGCTGATGGCCATGAGTTCGCCCACACCGAAGCACGTGTTCACGGCACCAGCAGCGTTGGTGAGCATCAGCGTCCGGACGCCAAGATCGTGCAACACTCTGACCTGAGCTGTCACCTGTGCCGCACTCAAGCCCTCGTAAAGATGGCTGCGGCCCTGCGCGATCAGCATCGGGATGCCTTCGGGGCGAACGAGCACGAGGCGTCCCGCGTGCCCCGGCACCGTTGACGCGAGCAAACCAGGCACTTGTGGGTAGGGCACTTCCGCTTCGATGCCGAGCGCGTCAGCGATAGCGCCGAGACCGGAACCCAAAACCATGGCGAATCGTGGATTCGCAGCGCGCAAGAACTCGAGACTCATGCCTCCACGCATAGCGGAAAGCATGACACCACGCCAGTGCGACGTGGGCGTGGATTTTCACGCCCGGCCATGCATAGTTCTCACCCATGAGCAGTCCCTTCGCCCCATGGCTCAATGCTGGCGAGCCGGTATTGCTGGACGGCGGCCTTGGCACCGAACTGGAGCGACGCGGGTATCGACAGCTGGGCGTGTTGTGGTCGGCTGCGCTCGTGCGAACCAACGAGCATGCGATTCGCGCCGTGCATCACGACTATCTTGAGGCCGGAGCCAATGTGATCAGCACGGCCACCTTCCAGGCCGCCCTGCCCACGCTTCGCTCGACCGGGCTTCATCGGGCTGAAGCCGAAGATCTGTTGCGCGATGCCGTGGCCATTGCCGCTCTGGAACGCACGCAGTTCGTGCGGCGGCATCCACACGCGAAGGTTCCTCTCATTGCTGCCAGCGTGGGACCTTTTGGGGCATCGCTAATGAATGGGTCCGAATACACGGGTGCCTACGATGTCTCTCGTGCACAACTCATCTCCCATCACGTCGAGCGCTTACGAGTGCTCTCCGAGACGGAGGCCGATTTCATCGCCTGCGAGACCATCCCCTCATTGCCCGAGGCGCTGGTCTTGATGGACCTCCTCGCAGCACTCCCTCATGCTCCGGCGTGGATCAGTTTCACTTGCCGCGATGCCACCCATCTGGCCGATGGCAATGACTTGCGCGAGGCCCTGATCGCCGCCCAGGATGTGCCGAATCTCTGTGCCATCGGTGTGAATTGCATCGCGCCTCACCTCGCCATGTCTGTGCTAGAAACCCTGCTGCACTACGCCTCCGCCCCCATCATTGTCTATCCCAATGCAAGCAACGTCTGGGACCTCACCACACGCCAGTCAGCCGACCTTCTGGGTCCCGAAGCCTTCGCTCAGGAATCCAGACGCTGGTGGCAAGCCGGAGCCCAGATCGTCGGCGGATGCTGTCGGACCACTCCCGATCACATTCGCGCCATGGCACCATCTTATCCCACGAGCGCGACCACGGCAGCCGTGCAGTAGCAGGAGAGCAGTCCTCCGCTCATCGAGATGAATCCCAGCTGCGCGAGATCGCTGCGTCGCTCAGGAGCCAGGGCACTGATGCCGCCGATCTGGATCGCGATGCTGCTGAAGTTGGCAAAGCCGCACAGCGCATATGTGGTCAGCATGGCACTGCGAGGTTCCATGCTCGCCTTGGACAGTGACAGGTAACCGATGAACTCATTCAAGACGATGCGCTCGCCCAGGATGCTGCCTGCGGCCATGCAGTCCTTCCACGGGATGCCCATCAGCCAGGCGAAGGGCGCATTCACCCAGCCCAGCACCAGCTGCATCGGTCGCGCCTCGTGGACACCCACCGTGCGCAAGCCGAGTGACAGCAGATAGTTCGCCAGCGCCACCACCGCCACGAAGGCCACCAGCATCGCCATCACATTGATCGCCAGCTTCATGCCATCGCTGGCACCATGACAGATCGCATCCACACCGTTGACGGTCTCTTTCTCGATCTCCGCACTGGCGCCCTCACTGGTCTCACTCCGCTCGCGTTCGGGCAGAAGAATCTTCGACATCATCAGGGCCGCCGGTGCGCTCATGATGGAAGCCGTGAGCAGGTGACCCGCATTGATGCCGAAGGACACATACGCCGCCAGCACGCCGCCTGCGATGCTCGCCATGCCTGGAACCATCAGTGCGAGCAGCTCGCTGCGCGTCATCCCCTTGAGATAGGGCTTCACCACCAGCGGCGCTTCGGTTTGTCCCATGAAGATGTTGGCCGCCGCTGCCAGGCTTTCACTGCCGCTCGTGCGCATCAGTTTCTGCATCACCCAGGCCACGGCGCGCACGATCACCTGCAAGACCCCATAATGATAAAGCAACGAACTCAGCGCCGAGACGAGAATGATGGTGCCCGTCACCGTCACCGCGAAAAGAAACCCGTTCCCTGGTCCCCACTTCTCCGTTAGCAGCGACTCGTTCGCCAGCGGACCAAATACCATCGAGCAGCCTTCATTCGCGAACCCCAGCACCTTGTTAAATGCCTTGTCCAGCCCCTGAAACAGCGCATGCCCTGTGCCGGTGCGTAACGTGAAAACCGCGACCAAAAACTGAAGCGAAAGCCCGCCCGCAACCGTTCGCCAAGGGAAACACTTTCGGTCCGCCGACAGCAGCCAAGCCACCCCGACAAACACAACGAGTCCAAGCAAAGGCACGAGTGAATTCATAGAGCCGAGGCTATGCGGCTGAAGAACGTGCGACAAGAAAAAGGGCGGTTGAGAAGGAAAAATGAACCTGCGAGCTACCCAGCGAGTTCATTCTGAGATGTCTTCGATTGCTCGACTATGAACTCGCTCATTCATAGAGCCGAGACAGACCTGCACAACCAAGCATGGCCACAGATTGGCGAATTTGCTGGCTTGCTGAGCAGCCTACGAACCAAGTGGGTGACTTGCCTTAAGCGAACAGGCTGATGGATTGAACTCCAAAACAAAGAGGCAAGGCTGTGCGCCTTGCCTCGTCGTGAGTGAATGGATATCGAGCGCGACTGAAATCAAAGCGTGTGACGCTTGCGCTTCACATGCAGCTGAGCAGAGCTGCGCTGGATCATGGCCATGACGGCGGCGACTTCTTCGTTGTCGGTGCCGGGCTTGATATTTTCCAGTGCGTGCTTGGCGCGATCGAGAGCTTCTTGAACGGCCTTCTCGTCAATGTCTTCAACACCGATCGCCATGTCAGTGAGGATGCGGGTAGTTGAGCCCGTCACTTCCACCAGACCCTCTCCAACAGCGAAGTGGGTGCTCTTGCCACCCTTGGTGTAAACGAGTTCGCCATGAGTCAAGGTGGTCACCAGATTCGCGTGAGCGGGCAGAACGCCCATTTCACCTTCGACACCAGGAAGCACAACGCTGTCCACCTCATCGGAGAAGATGCGGGCTTCGGGAGTGACGATTTCGAGTTTAAGAGGCATGGCAGGAAAAGATGAATAATGAGGTATGAAGGATGAAACTACCGGGCCAGGGAAGGCGTCGTGAGTGAAGTTTCAGACTTCATCATTCATCCTTCATACTTTCGGTTCGCTAGTCCTTCTTCACGGAGTCGATGCCACCCTTCATGTAGAAGTTGGCTTCGGGGACGCTGTCCCACTTACCGTCAAGGATCTCAGCGAAGCCGCGGACGGTGTCCTTCACGGACACATACTCGCCCTTGGTGCCGGTGAAGATTTCAGCGACCGTGAACGGCTGGCTCAGGAAGCGCTGAAGCTTACGAGCGCGGAACACGGTCAGCTTGTCTTCGTCGGAGAGTTCATCCATGCCCAAGATGGCGATGATGTCCTGAAGATCCTTGTAGCGCTGAAGGACGCGCTGCACACCGCGAGCGACGCGGTAGTGCTCTTCGCCGACGATTTCAGGCGCGAGGGCCTTCGACACGGAGGCGAGAGGATCCACGGCAGGATAGATACCAAGCTCAGCAAGCGAACGCTCAAGCACGACGGTAGAGTCAAGGTGAGCGAAGGTGTTGGCCGGAGCAGGGTCAGTCAAGTCATCCGCAGGCACGTAAACGGCCTGGAAGGAAGTGATGGAGCCAGTCTTGGTGGAAGTAATTCGTTCCTGCATCGCGCCCATTTCGGCAGCGAGGGTGGGCTGATAACCCACGGCGGAAGGCGTGCGGCCCAGAAGAGCGGACACTTCGGAACCGGCCTGGGAGAAACGGAAGACGTTATCGACGAAGAACAACACGTCCTGGTTCTTCTCATCGCGGAAGTATTCGGCCATGGACAGAGCCGAAAGAGCAACGCGGAGACGAGCGCCCGGAGGCTCATTCATCTGACCGTAAACGAGAGCCACTTTGGAGCCGTCCTTCAGAACTGGGCGGCCTTCCTTGTCTTTCTTCGGGTGACCGTGCTCGTCCTTCTCCGTCGCGATAACGGAGGACTCGATCATTTCCCAGTAAAGGTCGTTACCTTCACGAGTTCTCTCACCCACACCGGCGAACACGGAGTAGCCACCGTGGCCCTTGGCGATGTTGTTGATGAGTTCCATGATAACGACGGTTTTGCCGACGCCCGCACCACCGAACGCACCGACCTTACCACCCTTCGTGAACGGGCAGATGAGGTCGATGACCTTGATGCCGGTTTCGAGGATCTGAGCGGAGGGATTCTGCTCGGTCAAAGCCGGAGCCTTGCGATGGATGCCATAGCGCTTGGCGGTCTTGGGTGAAGGCTGATCATCCACGGCGTCGCCGGTGACATTGAAGATACGACCCAGCACTTCTTCACCCACGGGCACCGTGATCGGACCGCCGGTATCGGTGACATCCATGCCGCGCTTGAGGCCGTCGGTGGAGATCATCGAGATGGAACGCACCCAACCATCGCCCAAGTGGCTCTGCACTTCGCAGACGAGGCGCTGAGTTTTGCCACCGAAGTCGAGGGTGATTTCAAGGGCGTTGTAGATCTCAGGCAGCTTGCCTGACGCGGAGAAATCTACGTCCACCACGGGACCGATGACTTGGACGATTTTGCCGATGTTGCTCATAGTGTTGAAAAAGGGGTCGAGAGAAGGTCGAGGGGTCTGGAAAGGCTATTCGAGAGCCATCTTTGCGGTCGTGATTTCGAGGAGTTCGTTGGTGATCGCGGCCTGACGCAGCTTGTTGTATTCGAGGCTGAGGTCCTTGAGCATCTGCTTCGCGTTGTCGGTCGCGTTCTTCATGGCGACCATTCGGCTGCTGTGCTCGGAAGCGCGTGCTTCGAGAAGCATCTGGAACACGGTGTTATTCACGTATTGCGGCAAGATCGAATCGAAGACAGCCGCAGCGCTTGGCTCGAAGGTGTATTCCGGCACGTCGGTGCCGGTTTCCTTCACTTCCAAAGCCGAGCCCATGCCTTCGAAGCTGCGCTTACCACCAAGGGTCACCTTGTTGACCGGGAGCAGTTGCTCGATGGTCGGCACGATGGTGACCGTGTTGACGAAGTTGTTGAAGGCGACGAGCACCTTCTTGTAGTCACCGCCACGGAACTTTTCCTGGAGGAAGTTGCCTGCCGTGCGGAGATCCGTGAACTTGGCGGGATCCTTGATCGGGAAGTCAGCGATCAGAGTCTTGCGCAGACGGCTCAGTGCTTGGCTGGCCTTGCGTCCGATCGTCACGAAGTCACACTCGCCTTCGAGTTTGGCGGCGAGAAGCTTCTTGAAGAGGTTCGTATTGAGCGCACCGCACAGGCCCTTGTCGCTGGCGATCACCAGCACGAGCGTCTTGTTGCCCTTGCCCTCTTCAAAGTAAGGATGAGAGCCCTCTTCGGCCGCATCGCGAAGAGCGACGAGGATCTTGTTCATTGTCTCGGCGTAGGCACGACCATTGGTAGCCTGGTCCTGCGCCTTCTTCATCTTCGCAGCCGCGACGAGCTGCATGGCCTTGGTGATCTGGGCCGTGCTTTTAACCGATTTGATTCGGCGGCGAATGTCGCGTGTGGAGGGCATGAACTAAAAGATGAAGGATGAGTGATGAAGTATGAAAGGCCGGAGGAATTCGGCGCGGTGCTTACTTCCAGGAGGACTTGAAGTCGTCGAGAGCGGACTTGATGTCGCCTTCGCACTTGTCGATGGCCTTCTCGTTGCCGAGCTGCTCAAGGAGAGGAGCCTTGCGGTTCGTGAGATACTCTTCGAGTTTCGCCTGGCACTCCTTAATGCGGTCCACGGCGACATTGTCGAAGTAACCCTTCTGCATCGCATAGAGGCTGATGACCATGATCGGCAGACTCTTCGGCTGATACTGCTGCTGCTTGAAGAGTTCCACGATGCGGGCACCGCGATCGAGCTTGGCCTTGGTGGCTGCGTCGAGATCGGAACCGAACTGGGCGAAAGCGGCGAGTTCGCGGAACTGCGCGAGGTCGAGCTTCGTCGTGCCAGCGACCTTCTTGATGGCCTTGGTCTGAGCGGCGGAACCCACACGCGACACCGAGAGACCCACGGAAATAGCAGGGCGAATGCCTTGGTAGAACAAGTCAGTTTCGAGGAAGATCTGACCGTCGGTGATGGAGATCACGTTGGTCGGAATGTAAGCGGACACGTCGCCAGCTTGCGTCTCGATGATCGGCAGAGCGGTCAAAGAACCACCACCGTAGGCTTCGCTCACGCGGCAGGAGCGCTCAAGCAAACGGCTGTGGAGATAGAACACGTCACCTGGATAAGCTTCACGACCGGAAGGACGCTTCAGAATGAGGGACACTTGGCGGTAGGCGACGGCCTGCTTGGAGAGGTCATCATAAACGATGAGCGCGTCCTGGCCCTGATCCATGAACCATTCACCGATCGCAGCACCGGCATACGGAGCGAGGTATTGATTCACGGCGGAGTCCGAAGCCGAAGCGGAAACGATGACGGTGTATTCCATCGCGCCGGCGTCTTCGAGGGTCTTCACCACGCGAGCGATGTTGGACTGCTTCTGGCCGATGGCGACGTAGATACAATAGAGAGGCTTGTGGCCCTGAAGCTTGCCCTGCTCGGCAGCCTTGTTCTGCTGGGCCTGGGAAATGATGGTGTCCACGGCGATCGTGGTCTTGCCGGTGGAACGGTCACCGATGATCAACTCACGCTGACCGCGACCGATGGGGATCATGGCGTCGATGGCCATGATACCGGTCTGCACCGGAACGGACACGGACTTACGGGCAATGATGCCAGGAGCCAGCTTTTCAACAGGATACTGAGCTTCGCCCTTGATCTCGCCCTTGCCGTCGATGGCCTGACCGAGAGCGTTGACGACGCGACCGAGGAGGCTCTTCCCGACCGGAACGGAGAGAAGACGACCGGTGGTCTTGACTTCATCACCCGCCTTGATGTTCTCACCGGAACCGAGCAACACGCAGCCGACTTCGGTTTCTTCGAGGTTCAGAGCGAGGCCATAAACGCCGCCTGGGAACTCGATCATTTCGTTGAGCATCACGTCGCTGAGGCCTTCAACTTTGGCGGCACCGTCGCCGATTTCGCGCACGACGCCCACGTTGGACTTGGTGACGGCGGTCTTGAGGCCGGCGATCTGGGATTCGATCTCTTGCAGGATGTTGCTCATGGTCTTGTTCGTGTAAAAGGGGTCGAGAAAATGTTAAGCGAGGGCGACTTGCAGGGCGGCGAGACGGGCTTTGACGCTGCCATCCCAAACGTCGGAACCGACTTTGATGCGGATACCACCGAGAAGCTCGGGAGTGGTCTTGAACTCGAGGGCCAGCGGGCGGCCATACTTAGCGTTGAGGCCCGCCTGGAGCTGGGTGCGTGTCGATGAATCAAGGTCCGACGCACTTTCCACGGTAGCCACACTGCGTTCCAGTTCGGTGGCGACTAGGTTGCGGAAGTTCTGAAGGATGCCAAGCGCGCCGCGAGGGCGGGACGCTACGAGTTTGCTCACCACGAGACGCACGCGGGACTCGTCCAGCTTGCCATCTACCAAACAGGAGCGGTAGAGCGAGCGGGAGACGCGGCGGGCTTCTTTGCTGATCTTCATGGTGAGTGAGCGGCGGAGCTAAATGAGAGGTCGGGACGACTATGCCGAAACTTGAGCGGCCGTTTCCTTGCTGAGGCGGGCCTGATCGTCAGCGTTGAGCACCTTGCCAGTGACACGGCTGGTGGCATCGGCCACCATGCGGCCGAATTCGCGCTTGAGCTGGGACATGAGCTGCTCGTGTTCGAGCTGAGCTGCCTCGCGAGCCTTGGCCATGATCTGGCCGGCTTCGTGAATCGCTTCCTGCTGCTTCTTTTCCGCGAGGGACTTGGCGCTGTCGCCTGCGTCTTTGATCAGACGGTCGGCTTCGCTGTTGGCCTTGTCGATGATGGACTTGGCGTTGGTTTCAGCGTCGGCGAGATCCTTGGCGATTTTTTCCAGCTTGGCTTCGCCATCCGCGATGCGCTGCTTGCGCTGCTCCAGCATGGAAAGGATGGGACCAAAAGCCTTGGCTTTGAGGATGCCATAAACCGCCAGGAAGATGATCACCTGAGCGATGAACTTCCACCAATCCAAGCCGAACTGGGTGGCGATTTGGTCTGCGATTCCTGCAATCTGGTCCATGATTTGAAGAGTGAGTGAAAGAGAGATTTGGGGGCGAACTGTCTGTCAGTTCGCCCCCAAGGTTTCGGCTTACTTGCCGAGAATGAAGGAGAGAATGCCGAGGCCTTCTGCAAGGGCCATGGCGATAATGCCGAGGGTCAGGATGTTACCGAAAGCGCCAGGATTGCGGCCTGTTGCTTCCACTGCCTTGGAACCGATGAGGCCCACGGCAAGAGCTGCACCAGCGGCACCAAGGCCCATGGTGAGGTTACCAGTAACGCCAGTGGCGGCTGCGTGTGCGGCGCCTTCGGCTGCGGTCGTCATGAGTTGAGTGATCATGTGAGTATTGGAGTTATGTGTCTTGTTGTTTCACTCACGTCCACACGTTGCGCATGGTCCCGCGAGCAAAGGGGTCAATGATGCTCTTCGTCGTGCCCGTGGTCGTCGTGGGTAGTCGAGAGCTGGATATAAACAGTGCAGAGAAGGGTGAAGACGATCGCCTGAAGTAGACCCACCAGAAGCTCCATGAAGTAAAAAGGGAAGGGGGCGAGGATGCTGCCGATCTTTCCACCCATGCCGCTCATCGTATGGAGCACGTTCTCGCCTGCATAGACGTTGCCGAAGAGACGGAAGGAGAGGGTCACCGGACGGAAGAAGATGGACACCACTTCGATCACGCCGACGAAGATGAACACCAGGGCAACCACGAAGCCCATGAGGCCTTTGAGTCCGCCCTTGGGACCGAAGGTATGGACGATGAAGCCCCAAACGCCGACTTCGCTGATCGTGAGATAGATCCAGACCAGGAAGGCGGTGACCGACAGGCCAAAGGTCATGTTCAGGTCCGCTGTCGCTGGTCGGAGCAGAGGTTCATGGACTTCGCTCACTGAGAGCGGTCCCGTGCCCTCGCCCCAGCCGACGGTGCCAACACCAGGGAGCAGACCAAACCAGTTGGAAATCAAAATGAAGATGAAGAGGGTGCCGAGAAGCGGGAAGGCCTTGGGAGCCATTTTCTTGCCCACGATTGACTCGACTTGGTTGTAGAGGAACTCCACGATCCACTCGAAGAAGTTCTGCCACTTATGGGGCACGAGGGTCATGTTGGTGGTCGCCTTCTTTGACACCCAAAGAATGACGCCGAGCACGATCAGGCCGACGAGCACCGAGTTGGTGAAAAACTGGAGGAAACTGATTTTCTCCAAGATGGGCAGACCAAGTGCCTTCGGGCTCACATTGGCGAGCATCGGCGGAAGGAACGCAGGCAAAGATGACAGGTCTGACATGGCTGGTTGGGAAGGGCCGGGAAACGGGCAGAGATTTTTAGCGGGCGGTCAAACTCAGGGCAAGCCCTATTTGTGAAATTTTTCACAAAGTCCCTCAGTCGCTCGAAACTGTTGTGGTGGAACGAGGCTGAAACGAGCCTGGCACAAGGGTTTCCGGGGTTTCGGGTCGGATGGTCAAGACCTCTTTAGTGAGCCAGGAACGGGCCATTAGGTGGTCTGGCTCAAGGTCGATGTCGATCATTCCGGTTTGATTCATGTCCATGAGGGGAATCCCCAGCTTTTTGCACGTCTGACGGAGATGGTTAGGGAGGCGTTCTTCGGCGATTCCGGGCGCGTTCGAGCTAATCACGAGCCGAGGAGCTACGGCGGCAACAAATTCTGGAAGCGCTGACCAGTCGGTGGCATGCTGTGATCGAATCAGCACGTCACTTCGGATCTCGCCTGGCGGCTCACGTTCGAGCAGGGCTTTTTCAGCGATGAAACCAGCGTCGTTGCACCACAACATCTTCATGGCCCCGACTTCGATCCGAATGACGAGTGCACGATCATCGGCCTTGTCGTGCTTGTCGTCAGGGGATGGAAAAAGAACTTGGAGAGTTGCCTCCCCAATCTTGAGACGATCGCCTGCTTTGAGCCTTTTGATCTTGTCGCCATCGCTGTTCGCGAGTTGCCACATATAGGTCGCGCGCGAGTCGAATCTCCACGGTTCATGGAGTCCCACCCACGCTGTCATGGAACCATACTGGTCTATGATGTTCTTCGCTCCGCCAAGGTGGCCGACGTCGGAGTGACTCAGCAACAATCCGTCCAAGTGCTCGATGTTCTCGGTGCGAAGGAAGGGAGCCACGTGCCTTCGGATGCTGGGGCCACTGCCGCAATCGAGCATCCAAGCCTCACTCCCGCTACGAAAGAGCTGGGCCGATTCGCCAGGTGGCATGCTGAGGATTGAAAGGCTGGCAGCGGGCTTGGCCCGGAAGGTGTCGGAACTGATCGCGAAGTGCCCGCCAGGGATGGCGGCAAATCCATTGGCAGAGACGAGCATTAGGTGCGCGACTGCCCAGTTCGCATTGTTCAGCCAGACGCTCGCAAATCCCAGATGGCAGATGCCTGTCAAGACGCTGAGTGAGACGGTGACGAGAGCCACAAATGACAAGGGAACCAGCACCACATTCGCAACGATCGACACTGGCGTGCATGTCTGAAAATGGTAGATGAGCAGGGGCATGCTCCCCAGCCATGCTGCGACTGACGTGCTGGTCGTGCTCAGGAAGTGGCGCTTGAGTCCTACCCATGCAAGTTGGGTGCCTGAGGCGAGACTGGGAGGTAGGAAAGGATCGAGTTCTGTGAGCGACTTGAAGGGTTCAGCGATGGGGCGGGCCAGCATGGCAATCGTTGCGAGAACTCCGAACGACAATTGGAAGCCAGCTTGGAAGAGTTGTAGGGTGTCGGAGGCGAGTAACACGAGCGCTGCAAGGCCCAGGCCGTTGCCCATCCGAGAAGTTCGATTGAGGAGCGGAGCCACGAGCATCGTCCCTGACATCACGGCAGCTCGTGCTGCGGACGGCACCCAGCCCGTGATGAATGCATAGCCGAACACGAGAGGAATGAGGATCAGAGCCGCTTTGGTATCATTGACCCTGATCAATCTCAGAAATGCCCAACCGATGACCGCTAGCAGCCCAATATGAAGACCGCTGACAGCGAAGATGTGCAGCGTGCCACTATCTCGGAAAGGCTTTTCCAATTCAGGATCAACGCCGCCAGAGGTGCCCAGGGCCATCGTTGTGATCAACGTGGTCGCCATGGGGTCATCTTCGATCCCTGCTGACACTTGGGCGGAAACCCAGCGACGGCAGTGATCGGCTAACGAAAGCATGGTGAACCGCAAACTTGATTCTGGCTGCGTGAGAGGATCGATCTGATGTGGCGAAATCTCGCCAACGATTCCCTGACGGAGCGCCGTGGTTTCAGGATCGAACAGACTTCGATTCTTGGGTTTGGCTGTCAGCGAGAAGAGTCCGCTCAGCCTGTAGGGTCCCGCATGAATGGTTTCAGGGTGAGAGAGCAGCCAGACACGAATCAGAGTTCGCCCATGGATTCGCAGTTTTCTGGCGTGGAGATCCGTCTGTGACACCTCGAAGATCGCAAGGCGGCTGCTGCGGTCGTCCACTTCGCTCTGCGAAGGCAGCCTGACAAAACGTCCTGTTATCGTCGCGGACGTTCGACTGCCTGGTGCCAGAAGGGATCGGAGCACGTGATCCCGCGACTCGAGAAGGCGCGTTTGATGAAGAAAGCCGAAACTAGCCACGATGCAGAGCCCGAGGATCCAAACGGTGGGCCTCCAAATTGCGCAAAGCGCCAAGGCTAGGGCGCTCCCGAACCACCACCACTCGCAGTTGGAGGTGAGGTGGGACACAAAAACCCCGAGACTGGCAGTCGCAGCGATCCACGCCAACGGGTTGTTCCGAATGAATCTCATGAATCAAGGAGGTCGCTAAATACGAACTCGAAAAGCCGACGATTGGGGCGTGTAAGACGCCGGTGGGGTCAAACAAATGCCATCGTGCGCGGAAATTCGGCTTCCTGCTTTGGGATTGCAGAATGTCATGGGTGAGGATGAATCAAGTCGAAGAACTAAGAACAACCAGAGAGATTTTCAGTTGAATACAACCGTGGATTAGAGGCTTTTTGCCTGTAAATATGTTCGTTTGAGTTCTGCGTCGACCACGAGAATTTGAATCCTGGACTTGCCCTGAACGGAAACTTGATTATGACTCCTAATTGTTAGCCAAAGATTGGCTTCAGCAGCGGTCAAACAATGGCCAAAGTGAAGAGTCAGACGAAGCTAGCAATTTGCAGTAATTATAGCTTTTCAAAAAACTTGTTGCAGCAGATCGTTTTTGTGTGTTAATATAGTGTCAATTGCGGGTATAGCTTAATGGTAAAGCGCCAGCCTTCCAAGCTGGCCACGCGGGTTCGATTCCCGCTACCCGCTCCAGACACACATTATCAACCGATCTGAATTATGTCCTTCTCAACAAGCATTCGAGCCTTCGGGTTGACGCTTGCCGTATCCAGTTTGACCACTGGCGCTATTGCAGGAGCCCCATCTAACTGCGATAAAATCGCGCAGGACGTCCGAGAATCGGTCACAAAGGAGCCCACTAAAGTGCTCATGATTGTGGAGGACGCCCTCGTGATCAACGAAACCTGCGCTTGTGAGATCGTCAAAGCTGCTATCACCGCATCGAATGCGGATCAGCCGATGATCAAACAAATCGTGCAAACTGCCGTTGCGGTGGCACCCAAGATGTCTCCAGTGATCATTGAGTGCGCCAATGCGGTTTCCCCTGGGGTTGTGGAAGGTGGCAATCAAGCGCAAACCGTATCTCAGAAGTCCGGAAAGGATGCGAAGCGAGTTGTTCCCTCCGAGGCCATTCAGCCCCCGAAAGACAAAAGCACGGACTTCTCACAGAGCTTTACTGGCATTCGAGGCGTGTATCTGATGGCTCCAGCGGTGGGTGGTTTCCTTCCCATCGTGGAGGAAGATCCTGAGCCTGAGACGCCCAAGCGTCGCTCAAACAAGCCTCATCAACCCAAGCGGAGAGTGGTGCAGGAACCCCTGTCGCCATCCATGGCTAACTGGGCTCCCTGATGGAGGTCTTTTCCCCGACCCAGGTCCATTGCGCCTTTAAATTCCTGCCTTCTCCGAAATAGCCATGAAAATGAAATTTTCAGCTCTTGTCACGTTCGCAATGATGGCGGTTTCCTCCGCTGCATCAGCGCAAGGACTGCTTTCTCTGCAACATCGCTCTGACTTCAAGAAACCCACTCCCACGACGATTACCGCAGGTGTCGGCATGGGCTACGATTCTTTGAACTATAAAGCGAGTGACGCAGCCGATATCGACTCACTGTTCATTCAAGGCGGTCTTGGATTGAACTACTCCGATCCCGACCAGATCAGCCCGTATGACCTTGGTGTTGATTTCGGTGTCATCAACTACCTCGATAGCACCAATCGGGCCGAGGATACCGATTACAGTGCACGAGTGGTATTCAATATTGCTCATGCCGCTTCAGAAAGGTTGAAGTTCACCAACAACTTCTACCTCACCTACGAAGTGGAGCCAAACTTTGGCCTTGGAGCTTCGACTGCTCTTCGCAATGGTCAGTATTTCTATGGCTACAACAGTTTCGCCGCAGCATATGCGTGGTCCGAGAGGTTCAGCACCACGACCTCTTACACCTTTGATGGCATCAAATATGAGGACGGCGACATCGGACGCTTCGAAGACCGTTACTCGCACCTGATTTCTCAGCAGTTCTCCTGGGCCTGGACCAAGACGGTCAAGCTAGTCGGCGAGTATCGCTATCGGACGGTTGATTACCGCTCCGCGAACAATGATTTTTCTTCCCACTACATCCTTGCCGGTGTGGACAAGGCCTGGAGCGAGCGCACCGCTGGATCATTCCGCGCTGGGGCTGAAATGTATAGTTCTGACCGGAGCAAGGAAACTGCCCCCTACTTTGAGGCATCCCTCAACCATGCGACGAGCGACCGGACCACCTTGCAGGTCTTTACAGCCGTTGGATTCGATGGATCTGAGATCGGTAACTACGGCTCGAGGTATTCTTACCGGTTGGGTGCCAGCGCTTCTCATCAGGTCTCCAAACGCCTTCGGGTGAACGGCGGGGTGAACTACGCCTACAGCACCTTTGATGGCATCGGCATTGCTCCCGATGTGAACGAGCATGAGTTGAGCGCAACGGCGGGCCTTGGATACCAAGTGTGGAACAACGTCAGCCTGGATGCCAACTACAGCTACACGGTCCTGACCTCAGACGACAACCTTCGCGACTATGATCGCAACCGCGTTTCGCTCGGACTCAGTGCTCAGTTCTAGTTCAGAGAAATCCTCTCTTTCCGACCAAGCACACCCTCGAGGCCGCTCATTCGATGATCACGCTCGGGGGTTCTTTTCCGCCTTAAATTGTTAATAAATTCTGACCATCAATAATACTCGAAAGCTATGAATGAGATGAGTATGGAAATGCAGCGTCACGCAGTGGATTCGTGGCAGATCATCAAGAACCGGCTTGGTCCGATCATCTTGTCTTTTCTCCTGATCTTCGCAGTCGCCTCAATCATCACCTACATCATGCCGCGCAAATACCGTGGGCAGGTCAAGATGAAGATCGAGCGAGATCCGAACAAGGTCAAAGAGCAGAGCGTGGGTTTCAATGACCCGACGATGATGACGGAGAATGCGCTAAAGACCGAGTTTGAGACGCTTACGATGTCTCGCACGCTCGCGCCCGTGGTCGAAGAACTCAATCTTGCCAAACAGTGGAATCTACCCAACTCGCGTGATGCCCTGTCCAAGCTGGCGGCCAATCTGGATCCTCAGGCCGGGATTCGTTCGGACTTCGTGGTCATTGAAGCCTTCGACGAGAACCCTCAGCTTGCAGCTGACATCGCCAACTCGGTAGCCAAGAGCTACATGAAGCAACGTATCGAGGTTGAGCGCGAGCAGAAGGAGCGAGCACTAACCGTCTTGCGCAAGCAGGTGACCGACATCGAACTCCAAGCGACGGCGGCACGCACAAAAATGCAGCAAGCCAAGAAGGACGCGGGCATCGTCGAAGAAGTGGGTGGAGGAACCATGGCTCGGCTCCCGGGCTACCAGGTCCAGACTGCAGAAGGCTCTATGGCGATCACCCGGGAGCAGCAGCAATACAAAATCGACTCAGACATTCTCACCCTCAAGGCTGACATCGATAGACTAAGTTCACTCTCTCCCGATGAACTCGTTGAGCGCGCCTCTGCTCTCAAGCTCGAGAACCAGAGTATCCCAGTGCTTCTCTCCGAGATGCAGAAGGCTCAGATTTCAATCGAGGGTGCGATTAATGGGGGGCTCGGTCGTCGGCATCCGACGGTCTTGAGCCTTCAGGCGCAAATCGCCAAGAACAAGGAATTGATTACAAAAGCGGCGGTCGATCACATCTCAGGACTCAAGGACAAGCTCGCCGGACTCGAGGCCAACAAAAAGAGCCTGGAGAAGATGAACAACGACCAGAACAACAGTGCCATCGACAAACAGTCCTCCACCACGACCTATTTGATCGCCAAGCGTGATGTGGAGCAGCTGGAAGGTATGCTCCTGAAGAAGAGAGAGACTCTTAGCAATGAGGAGTCCAACCTGGAAGTATCGAAATCGCCAGCCACCATCTGGCAGGAGGCCCAAGTCGAGACCACGCCCGCCAAGCCACGCGTCATGCTCAATTTAACTTTGGGTGCGATCGTTGGCCTCATGTTCGGATTCGGACTCGCCTTCGCTCTCGAATACATGGACACGAGTGTGAAGAGCCTTGATGACGTCGAACGCCTTCTTGGTGTGCCGGTGCTTGCCGTGATACCCAAAGATGTCGGTGTGCTCCATCGCAGCAGCGGCTTCATGCCTGATGCGGAGGCTTATCGTATTCTGCGAACGAACATCGAGTTCAATCGGCGCAATGCGAATGCAAACTGCATCACTGTCGTCTCCGGCGGTGCGGGCGAGGGGAAGTCGACCACCCTCACGAACCTCGCCTTTGTTTGTGCGCAGGGCGGATATAATGTTTTGCTGATTGATGCCGACCTTCGCCGTCCTCGCCTTCACACCCTCTTTGATACAAGCAACGCGGTTGGTCTCACGAACTACCTGACCACCGATGTGCAGCTGGAAGACGTAGTCTTGAAGACACCCGTCGATAATCTGTATTTCCTCCCTAGCGGTGTGCTGCCTGCCGACAGTGCCGGCATCCTGAACTCTCAGCGCATGTCCGATTTGATCGCCGATGTGAAGAGTCGGTTCGACCTCGTGTTGATCGACTCGCCACCCATTCTTGGAGTTAGCGATGCCTCCGTGCTGGCTAATGAAGCCGACATGACCATTATCGTCGTCCAGCATCGGAAGCTGCCGCGTCAAATGTTGATGCGCGTTAAGCAGGCGATCGAAAATGTGGGCGGCAATGTGCTCGGCGTCGTTCTGAACAACGTTGATGTCCGCAGCGACTCTTCTTATTCCTACTACACCAGCTACTACACCTACTACTCGCCCACCAACATGCCTGGTGGTGCGCCTGAGAAACGTAAACGCAAAAACAACGCAGTCCCGGCAGCTCCATCGGTAGTGGCTGCTCCACGCCGCGATGGGGCCGACGTCTTCTAAACCCAAGCCCAACACGCCCATGACCAGACATCTTCACCTATTGCTGGCGATCCTATTTGGAATCATCGCACCGGCGCTCCACGCGCAGAACAAAGAGTTGCCGCTCAAATCCGGTGATCAGATTGGGATCCAGATTAGCGGCATTCCGCCTGAAGAAGTCAGCCAGATCAGCCATCTCTATCGTATCAGCGAGCAAGGTAGCATCAGCCTGCTTTATTTGGACGAGGTGCAGGCATCCGGCATGAAGCCCTCGGAGCTCGAACGTAAAATCGCCAGTCTATACAAGAGCAAAGAAATCTACACCCATCCTACCATTTCAATCTCCGTGGACACCACCGGAACGGAGCGTGTGGTGACAGTAGGTGGCGCGGTGCAGAAGCCCGGTCCAGTGGCCTATCGATCGGGTCTGAATATCGCTGCTGCCATTGATATGGCTGGTGGCAAGACGCCCTTCGGCAACATGAAGAAAGTGAAGCTTGTCCGCGACGGCAAGGAATATGGTCCTCTCGATCTCTCCAAGACCAGCAATCGCGAGAACGAGATGCTCCTGGAGCCAGGTGATCGTGTTGTGGTTCCCGACTGATCTTCGAGGCATCCAATCAACCTGCAAAATCAAGACGGCAGCCTCTCACGAGGCTGCCGTTGTTCTTGAAGCGAGTCAGGTGAAGCAGCTTTAGGCCAGCTTGGCCAGCGTAGCTTTCACTGCCTCGAAGTTTGGAAGGTCCTTCGGAGTAGGAGTCTGCTCGGCATATTGAATGACGCCGTTCTTGTCGATCACGAAAGCTGCGCGGGCCGAGGTGTCACCAATCCCTGCGAGGCCAGGGAAGACGACATCGTAGGCCTTGGTGGTTTCCTTGTTCAGGTCACTCACGAGCGTGATGCCGATCTTTTCTTTCTGGGCCCAGGCTTCCTGAGCAAAGGGACTGTCCACGCTGATACCAATGACTTCAGCATTCAGATCGCTGTAAGAACTGAGTCCTGCAGTGATGTCGCAGAGTTCCTGCGTGCAAACACCAGTGAAGGCCAGAGGGAAGAACAGAAGAACGGTGTTCTTGCCCGAGGGCAACGACACGTCGCTGAGACCTTCAGCGTTCTTGGACTTGAGGGTGAAGGATGGGGCTTTGGAGCCAACAGAGAGAGCCATAGAGTTAGGAGGTATGAGTTAGGTTAGGGTTGAGCTGGAAACTACGATTCAAGCGATGATATGGAGGCGTGCCATTTGGGCGATGCAAGTGATGTATGGTCCATTGAAGGCGTGGATCAGCGGAAACTCTTCGCGAAGTCATCCGCCGTGGCTTTCGCGACGACCTTGGTCTTCTGGAAGGTGCTCTTCTCGCCTTTCTCGATGAGCAGGTTCTCGTAGTCCGCGGCGGACATCGGCAGGTCGATGGGCTTGCTTTGCCAAGTGGAGAGCAGGATCGCATTGGCCAGTTCCACGCTGTAGATACCTTCTTCGGCGGGGCTCAGGAGCTTCTCGCCCTTGAGGATCGCGTTGGTGAAGTTCTGAAGGATCTCGACATGCTGACCACCGCCCTCGGCAAGCGGGATCTCCATGTGCCAGCTCTCAGGCATCGCGAAGGCGGCCTCGGCTTCCATGCAGAACTTGCTCATCGCCTGACGATTGCGCTGGAAGTGAATCTTCGTGCCATCGGTCACGGTCACGCGGCCTTGCTCTCCAGTGATCTCGAGACGGTTGGCCCCCGGAGCCTCGCCCGTGCTGGTGATGAAGGTGGCGGTCATGCCGCTGTCGTAGCCGAACACGGCGGTGACATTGTCTTCGACCTCGACCTGATGATAACGACCGAACTGGCAGAAGCCGTGGATGCGCTGCGGCATGCCGAACATCCACTGGAACAGATCGAGATTGTGCGGGCACTGATTCATGAGCACGCCGCCGCCTTCGCCCTTCCAAGTGCCGCGCCAGCCGCCGGTCGCGTAGTAGTAGTTGGTTCGGAACCAGTTGGTCACTTCCCAGTGCACACGGCGAATCTCGCCAAGTTCACCGCTGTCGATCAGGTCCTTGACCTTCTTGAAGGTCGGGCTGGTGCGCATGTTGAACATCGCAGCAAAGACCTTCGACTTGTCCGTGTGCGCCGCGATCAGGCGCTCGCAGTCCGCCTTGTGAACGGAGATCGGCTTCTCCACGAGAACGTGCAGGCCCTTGGTCAGCGCCTCAATGCCGATGGTGGTGTGGCTGAAGTGCGGTGTGCAAATGAGGATCGCGTCGATGAGACCGGAGTCGATCATCTTGCTCACATCGGTGAACGCGGTCTCGCCGTCATTAAGTGGCGGGATGGTGCCGTGGCTTTCGCACAGGGCGGTGACTTTCATGCCGGGAACCTTCCCTGCGCGAATGTTTGCGAGATGGGCCTTGCCCATGTTGCCGAGTCCAACGATGCCGAGTCTGACGGTGTCCATAGTGGGCGCGAGACTAGCGGGACCGGGGACGTGGTCAAGGCAAGGAAAAGGCCCGAAGGATCTACTGCCACCCGTTTGAGAGTGTTGCATCCACGCACGCCTTCGGGACAGTCCGGCTATGTCCTCTTCTGGCTCCCTTCTTGTCACTGGCGGTGCAGGCTACATTGGCTCGCACACCGTCCGCCATCTGTTGTCCATGCACGAACGCATCATCGTCCTAGACAACCTCGTCTTTGGGCATGTGGAAGCATTGCCATTGGATCGTGTGACTTTTGTTCGTGGTGATATGAGTGATGCTGCACTGATCGACAGTCTCTTCGCGCAGCATAAGATTGAAGCGGTCCTGCATTTCGCCGCATTCGCGTTTGTGGGAGAGTCCGTCACCGATCCGCTCAAGTATTACCGCAACAACCTCGCTGCTCCGCTTACCTTGCTAGACACGATGCAGAAACATGGGTGCAAAATGTTCATCTTTTCGAGCACCTGTGCGACCTACGGCGATCCGCAATTCATGCCGATGAGCGAGGATCATCCGCAGCAGCCCGTGAACCCCTACGGTGCCAGCAAGTGGATGCTGGAGCGCGTGCTGCGCGACTGTGGCACGGCCTGGGGCTTGCAGTGCGTGTTTCTCCGATACTTTAATGCTAGCGGTTGTGATCTGGACGGCGAGATCGGTGAAGATCACACTCCCGAGACCCATCTTATCCCGCGCATCCTCATGGCGATCACGGGCGAGATCGAGGCGATCACCGTCTTCGGCAGCGATTACCCCACGCCGGACGGCACCTGCATCCGTGACTACATCCACGTCAATGACCTCGCCTCTGCCCATGCGCAAGCTCTGGACTACCTCCGCAAAGGCGGGGAGACCACCGCTGTGAATTTGGGCACAGGGCGTGGTTTCAGCGTGAAGGAGATCATCCAGACGGCGGAGGCCGTGACTGGCAAGACGGTGCCGGTTCAGTATGGACCGCGTCGCGCAGGTGATCCGAGTGAGTTGATCTGCAATCCGGCTCGGGCAAAGTCAGTGCTCGGTTGGGAGGCGCAGTTCAAAGATCCGCGCAGTCACATTGAGAGTGCCTGGAAATGGATGACGGGTCCGCGGAAAGGGCGTTACTCAGCCTAGCTTACGGAGGATATCGGCGACGATTCTCTTCGGCGGCGGCTCGATCGACACGGTGATGGCGTCGGTCGGCCGCTCCAGAATCGCGAACTGGCTCTGCAGAAGACTAAGCGGCATGTAGTGGCCCTTGCGACGTGACATGCGGTCTTCGATCAATTCAAAGCTGCCGTCGAGGAAGACGAACTGGAGCACCTCGGATGGATCGTCTGCCCGAAGATAGTCTCGATATCTCTGTTTCAGAGCCGAGCAGGCGAGGATGTAGAGAGGCACCTTTTCCCGCATTTCCACCATGCGGGCGCGGAGACGGTCAAACCACGGCCAGCGATCATCGTCCGTGAGGGGTGTGCCCGAGCGCATCTTGTCCTTGGCCGCTTCGGTGTGGAAGTTGTCAGCGTCTTCAAAGATGGCTCCAGTTTCGCGCGCCAGCATTTCGCCCACCCGCGTTTTACCGCAGCCGCATACGCCCATCAGTATCAAAGTCTTCGGAAGCATGATCCTCAATCATTGGCGGCTCGTGGGAAAAAGAAAAGCCCAGCCTCACGGCTGGGCCTTCCCACACAGAACCACGAACGTATATAAGCCAAAATTACCAGTTCTGAGTGCGGCTATACGTCGACTGAGCGGCGATGCCGAACTGGGGCGGAAACTCATCGTAGCCGAACCAGGGGTCAATGCGCTGCTTGCGATAATACGGCGGACGGTAAGTCGCCTTGTAAGCAGGAACTGGGAAAGTCACGACCTCAAACACGCCATAGCCGATACGGACGGCTGTGCGCTTGAGGCCTTCGATCGGAGCGATCACATTGGAGCCAACATTACCCTCGCTGCGCAACGAACGGATGGCATACGAAGGGATTTCGAACGGGGCGTAGGCCAGATTGGCGATGGCACGGGAGAGCTTGCGGCTCCAGTTATACTGGCCTCCTGGAGGAGATTGGATGTCAGCCATGGCCATGCTGCCAATGGTAAGGAGGGCGGTAAGGGTGAGGGCAAAGCGCTTTTTCATGCGAGTGGCGTCATTGTTAGCAAAAATCGCAGCTGGTTGGCAAGGCCAATCTCCTTTTTTTCAAACGAGGATGAAAATCATTGAGCAGCTTTGCCTTCGTAATGGTTCTCACCATAATTGCCGTTTCCCGCCAAACCATGTCTGCTTCTCCAGTCTCCAGCCTTCCCAATCACGGGCCATCCCCTAGTTCCAGCGAGATCAAAGCCGAGCAAGAGTTTACGACAGCCTTTCAGGATCGTCTCTTGCTGGCGGGTCCCAATCCCCGATCCCGGGACTTCAGCCTGCTGATGAGCGTGGTGAAGGACTTCCTGGTGGGATTTCGTGCCCTCCACTTCGTAGGCCCTTGCGTGACTGTTTTCGGTTCAGCCCGTTACAAGGAGGACCATCCTTACTATGTCCTTGCCCGGAAGATGGGGGCGGCGATTTCAAAGATGGGCTTCACCGTCATGACCGGTGGTGGACCTGGGATCATGGAAGCGGCCAATCGCGGGGCCAAAGACGTGGGTGGACGCAGTGTGGGCTGCAATATCATCCTGCCCTTCGAGCAGAAGCAAAACCCTTACCTGGACCGCTGGGTGGACATCAAACACTTCTTCGTCCGCAAGACCTTGCTCATCAAATACAGCTACGGCTTTGTCATCATGCCGGGTGGATTTGGCACCATGGATGAGATGTTCGAGGCGTTGACTCTGATTCAAACGGGCAAGATCGAGAACTTTCCCGTGGTGCTCATGGGCAAGGACTACTGGATCGATTTGCGCGACTTCCTCGACAAGATGATCGCGGGCGGCACCATTAGTCCCGGTGATCTCGATTTGATGCTTTTCACGGACTCGATTGATGAAGCGATTGCCCATCTTGAGGAGAAGGCGGTGAAGCAATTCAAGCTCCGGCGTGCCCGAGTGCCGAAGGAGAACCCACTTCTGGGCGAGCGCGGCATCTGATGCGGAAAAACAAAAAGCCCGATCCGCGAGGACCGGGCTTTTCATTAATTCTGTATCGGCAGGACTGGTTTATTTCAGTTCCCAGCAACCGCCTTCCATGGTGCTGCGGGCGTAGAGGTGATCATAGGCCAGCACGGGATAGCTCCAGACCTTGCCTTTCACGACCTGGTCGCGGCTCAGTTCGTTGTATTTCTCGGGGGATGCTTCGATGAAGACGATCTCGCCCTTGTCGCTGATCGCCACGAGGGTCTTGTCAGCGAGGATGACCTGACCAGGGCCGAAGCCTTCCTGCTTCCACTTCACATCACCTGTGCGGATGTCCACGCAGGCGACAGGGCCTTTGCCATACTCTTTGAAGCTGAACATCCCGTAGAGGAAGCCGTCTTTGACCACCGGAGTGCTCCAGTGATTGGCCAGATCGTTGCCTTCCTTGCGCCAGATGGGTGAGGCCTGAAAGCTGTCACCTGACTTGGAAATTTTAAAGGCACCTGCACCCACGCCGTAGCCGGCGGAGCAGTAAACGATGTCATTCCAGACCACTGGCGAGGCAGCGGTGGAGACGGCGAACTTGTATTCGGCACGCCACAGGACCTTGCCGCTGTCAGGAGCTACTGCGACCAAGCCTTTCTGAGTGAAGAAGATCGCCTGATGCACGCCGAGAATGTCAGCGGAAATCGGCGTGGCGTGGGTCATCTTATCGTCTTCGCCTTTCCAAAGAATCTTGCCGGTCTTCTTGTCGAAGCCGATCAGCGCCTGGCCAGGACCACCACCGCACATGAGGAGCACATTGCCGTCGATGAGAGGCGAGGCGGCGTTCTGCCACTTGATCTGCACGCCAGCATTTTCCTTCATCACGTCGTGGGACCAAATGGGCTTGCCGTCGAGGGCATTGAAGCAATACACGCCGAGGTTGGCGTCGATAGCATACACGAGGCCGTTATCGACGACGGGAGTCGAGCGAGGACCGTCGCCACCCTTGTTTTCAGGAGTTCCGGAATCACCGCCGCCATCATATTTGGAGATCACGCCCAGGGGCTTGCTCCAGGCTTTCTTGCCGGTCTTGGCATCGTGGGCCACGAGCACCTCGCCTTTGTTGCCGTCCACTTCGTCGGTCACGATCGTGTAGGCCTTGCCGCCAGCGACGACGAACGAACTGAATCCCGCAGGTGTGTCTTCCTTCCAAACCTTCTTCAATTGCACACGCTTCCAGTCGCGCACGCTTTTGGGGGCCTCAGCGAGGCCGTTGTTGGAGCCGCGGAATGCGGGCCATTCACCGGGTTTGGACTCTGCCAGGGCAACGCTAGCGCCAAGCGCCAGCACGATGGAGGAACGAAGGATCATGCTCATGAGGAAGGGATTAAAGCGGCGAGGGAACGGGAAGGGGCAAGCGGTTCTTTCTGGTGCGAGCCCTTTGGCCATGAACGTGTGCGAACGGCTATCGGGCGCAGCGATCTGCTACTTCCGAACCGTTTGAAACGATCCCGCCAGGATCAAAACGGCACCCAGGACCTGCACCAGGCTGAAGGGTTCGCTGAAAAGCAAAATGCTCCCAATCGAGATCACCACCGGCAACGTGATCTGGAAAGCACCGCCGACCGCCACGGTGAGGAAGCGAAAGCCCTCGGTCATCGCCAGTTGTCCTCCGGCGGCGCAGAACGATGCGACGCAGAGCAGTCCCACGTCCGTGCCATCGAGATGCGGGGCGTGCAACACGGCGAAAGGCAGAGCCAGGAGCAACCCATAGACGCACTGCGAGGCGAAGATGGTGGCGCTGGTCTCAGTGGCGGTGAGCTGGCGAATCATCACGACCACCGCGGCCGCGAGCAAGGCACCGACAAGGGCCACCAGTTCCCATTGGCCAAAGGTGCCCAGTGTGCCGGGTGCCAGACCCGTGAGCAGGGCGAGACCTGCGAGCGTGATGGCAATGCCCGCCGCCTTGCTTCGTGTGAGCTTTTCACCCAGAACGATCATGGCCATGACGGCGGAGAAGACACACCACGTGTTGCCCACCAGCGTCGCCTTGCCCGCACCCATGTGCCCGATGCTGAAGTAGTAAGCTGCCGTGCCGAGTCCGCCGAAGACGCCACGCGAGGCGAGGAGCCAGCTCTTGAAACTACGCCCCAGCTTCAGCGACCCGCTGGGTGTGAAGATCAGCCACGTCAACGCAAGGCCGATGCCGAAGCGGAAGGCCATCGATACCCAGGGATCAATGTGCCGGCTGGTGGCGAAGTATTTCAGCAGCAGTGAATTGGCAGTGAAACACAGCAGAGAGACCAGCATCCAGAGAGTGCCCTGGCGCACATTGATGCGGGGCTTCACAGGATGGGTGGATTCAGCAGTATCGGTGCTCATGGAGGTGGAACGGGTTTGATGTTCCACCTGAAGGTGCTGGCGTCTGAATGAGGAGGCGAGGGGTGCTTCAACAGAGCTGGGAGAACGTCAAACCAATGGGCTAGGCAAGCCAAATTCGGCAGGCTACGACGGTAGCTTGCTTCACATGGATGCTGGCAGGTTTGAGGTTCATCAGACGCACGTTTTGTAACGGAGGCGCAGTGTTCGTGCAAGCTGCGTTTCTACTTCGTCGCAGGCTCTGCCTTCTTGGGTTCGGCCTTGGTCGATTTGAGCGACAACTGAAGCACGATAGGCCGGTGATCACTGGCATCGTCGAAATTCTTGTCCCAGAAGATGTAGGAGCGGCGGAAGCTCACATGCGGATGCAGAGCCTTGTTCACGAAAGCATAATCGAGTCGCGAGTAACTGTCCTCCCAGTCGTAGAAATGCGTCCATACGAGGCCATTCGCGTCACGCAAAGGAACGTCGCTCAGCGAAGTCTCAGGCATCGCGCGATCACCACGGACAGCCACGATCGGGTCGTTCTTGGGATGATCATTGAAGTCACCGTAAGCGAGCAGCTTCGTGGTTGGCTCGGCCTTGAGGATGCCCTCCACGTGCTTCCGCAGGAGGTGTGCCTCGTTGCGTCGCATCAGCGCCTGATCCGCTTCCGGGATCGTGCGCATGGACTTCAGATGCACGCCCAGGCAGCGCAGTTTGAAATCGGGGTTCACTTCCACGGTGACATCGAGAATGCCTCGCTGCATCGGCAGCGTGAGTTCGCCCAGTTGATAGTTCAGGCTGGTCTGAGAATTCCTGGCCACGATGGGGAAGCGGCTGAGCAAGGCGAGGCTGCGGGTGACATCGCCTCCGTGCGCTCGTTCGGTGTAGGGGTAGTCGAGACCAGCATCGAGCAGGCGTTTTTTGAGATCGGCCACATCCTGATCAGTGCCGATCTCACACACCCCGAGCACATCGGGATGAATCGCCTTGAGGAACTCGATCACCTTGACCTTCTCCTTCTCCGGCTTGCCCGTGAGCTTCCCTGTTTTGTTGAAGGTGCGATCCATCAACAGCCAGTTCTTCAAATTGTAGGAGCAGAAGACAATCGCATCCTCGCGGGAGGCCTCCGTCTTCTCCGCTTGAGCGTGGAGATTCGCGATTTCTCCGAGGCACAGAAAAAAGGCGACGAGCATTGCTGCTGGTCGCCTTTGAGTGCGCTGCGATGGCAGGCGTGAAATCATGTCAGGCGTCTTCGTGATCGCGCTGGCGGTCCACGGCTACCGTTTTGGAGGCGGCTTCAGGCTTGATCGCGGGACGCTCGGCGTCGTCCTGGGCACGATGAAGCTCCTGTTCGAACTCGTCTTTGGCACGACGGAATTCACCCATGCTGCGGCCGAGGCTGCGGGCAAAGGTGGGAAGCTTTTTCGCGCCAAAGAGAACCAGCACGAGCAAGGCGATGACGACCATTTCCCAGGTTCCGAGGGGTCCGATGGCAAGAAGGTGTGTGTTCATGGGGGGATTGATAAGGTGAGAAACAGAATGGCGCAAACTGGACTTTCGCCCGAGTTCACCGTCCGGGTTTGAGTGAACGCCTGACGTTCCCTGGTTCTTTGGAGCATCTGCCTCAATCTGCCGCGGTTAAGTCGATGACGACCTTTCCACTACGTCCGCCCTCCTGTGCACGCTGCACAGCGCGGCGAAATTCCTTCAGCGGCACCACGGCATCCACGGCGGTGACGAGGTTGTCCTCGACCACCATCGTGGCCAGAGGGCGGAGCACTTCGGAGATCTCTGCGTGACTGGCGCGATCGAACCACTTCGTCACCCACAGACCGCGAAGGGACAGATCTTTGAAGATGAGAAACTTGTTGGGCACCTTCAGGCTGCGACGGCTCATTGCTCCGTAAGTCACCATCGTGCCGTGCGCGGCGAGCACGTCCATGAGGCGCACGGCGCTGTCCCCACCGACCGCATTGGCGGCTAGTCGGGGAGGATTGTGCTCCACGATTTTTCGTGCGGCGTCCACGCCTGCATCGTCATCGACGAGCACCTCGTCGGCGCCGAGGTCCTTGAGTTCGCTGATGAGTTCCGCGCGGCGCACGAAGTTCAGAGTGCGGATGCCGCGCTGTCTGGCGATCTGGATCAAGGCGCGACCCACGCCCGAGTTCGCCGCGTTTTGCACGATCCAGTCGCCGGGCACGAGTTCCACATAGTCCTCCAGCAATCGCCACGCGGTCACCGGATTGATGCGCAACATGCTCGCCTGCACCAGGTCGATGCGGTCCGGTAGCTTCGCGAAGTATCCTTCCGGTGCCACGAGTTGCTGTGTCCAGGTGCCGCCCGAGTGCAACGGAATGACGAAGTCTCC
Organism: Verrucomicrobiaceae bacterium; assembly: GCA_016795365.1. Taxonomy (GTDB): domain Bacteria; phylum Verrucomicrobiota; class Verrucomicrobiia; order Verrucomicrobiales; family Verrucomicrobiaceae; genus JAEUHN01. The sequence continues at coordinate 285,978 of JAEUHN010000001.1, read as the reverse complement.
AACGCTAAGCGATTCCACTTCGGATCCGATCTCCACCACCTCGCCGCTGCCTTCGATGCCTGGCACAGCGGGTGGATTCGATGGGCGGCCGTAGTTGCCTTCGATGAAGTTGAGATCCGCAGGATTGATCGGTGCGTAGCGCATTGCCACCCGCACATCGTGAGGCCCGAGGGCAGGCATTTCACGGTGCAGAAGCTCCAGCACGTCCTGAGGAGAGCCAGTAGTCGAGAATTGAAGATAGGCGGTCGTGCTCATGAGGAATGGCTACCAGGAAGCCATCAATTCAAACGCATAACCCCGGAGGTATTCTGTCTCCGAAAGCCCGGCGATGATCGGATGATCACGGCGCTGCTCGAAGCGCTCCACGAGGCGGAGCGTGCGCTTTGCGTCCACGGCGGCATCGAGCACTGTCTTGTAGAATTCACCCATGCTCACGTGATGTGAGCAGCTGAACGTGGCCAGTCTTCCGCCGGGAGCGAGCATCTTGATCGCGCGCAGGTGGATCTCCTTGTAGCCGCGCAACGCATCGTTTACCGAGGCTTTGGTGCGCGTGAAGGACGGTGGATCAAGCACGATGAGATCGTATTTTTCGCCTGCGGCTTCATTGCGTTTCAGGAAGTCGAAGGCGTTCTCGCACACGGTGTTGATCTTCACGCCCGCAGCCTTGGCATTGGCCTGCACTTGTTGCAGCGCTGGCTCGCTGACGTCGATGGCGGTCACTTCCGATGCACCGCCGAGGGCTGCGGCTTGCGCGAATCCGCCTTGGTTGCAGAAGCAGTCCAACGTGCGGCGCCCCTTGGCCAGACGGCCCACGCCGACGTAGTTGTCGATCTGGTCAATGTAGAGCCCTGTCTTCTGGCCCTCCATCACGTCGATCTGGAAAGTCATGCCGGCGACTTGAATGGGGAAGGGCGGGGGAGTTTCGCCGACCACCGTCTTCTTCACAAGCTCCATGCCCTCGGCCAGGCGGATGTTGCCTTCGTTGCGAGCGGTGATGGTCTTGGGTTTCAGCACTTCCTCAATGGCGCGGATGATGAGGTGCTCTCGCAGGCCGAAGGCGAGGGTGAGCGTCTGATACACCACATGATCGCCGTAGCGATCCACTACGAGGCCAGGCAGACCATCGGCCTCGCTCCAGACGACGCGGCACACCGTGGTGTCGATGCCGAGAGACTGGCGATGCTCCCACGCACGCTCAATGCGGCGGAGGAAAAAGTCGTGGTCCAGGTCCACGGCGCGGAACGAAATGCGGCGGGCGATGATCTGGGACTTCGGATTGTAGATCGCGGAGCCGAGCGGGCGCAGCTTGAAGTCCTTGAGCATCACCACGTCGCCAGGTTCGGGAGCGCCCGAAGCATTGCGCACGTCGCTGGCGTAAACCCAGTCATGTCCGTGGAAAATGCGCGAGCGGGGAAGAATGATCAATGATGCCATGAGTGCATCTAGGCTGTGAGGCTTGGCTTGTCGAGCGCAGGTCGTGAATCTGGCTTGTGTCCCGCATATCGCCTTCCCATACTCGAGCCCGCATGAAAGCCTTGTCCTTGCTCCTTGTCGCCGCCTTGCCCGCCCTCGCTGCCGAACCCGTGCCGCCCTTCGATGGCAGCATCGAGCGCCTCGATCCCGCCCTGGATGCTTTGCTGGCCAAGGAAGCGAAGATCGAAGTGCTCGCCACGGGATTCAATTGGTCCGAAGGCCCCGTCTGGCGGGATGGGCGCATCGTGTTCTCTGATGTGCCTGAAAACACCGTCTTCGGCTGGAAGGAAGGCGACACCGCAGCCTCTGTGGTGCTCAAGCCCAGCGGCAGTCTTCGCAACGATGGCCAGGGCTCCAACGGTCTCGCAGTGGATGCAGCAGGAAACCTCATCCTCTGCCAGCACGGCGAACGTCGCATCGCCCGGCTCGAAAAGGATGGCAGCTTCACCTCGCTCGCCGACCGCTACGACGGCAAGCGCTTCAACAGTCCCAATGATCTCGTCATCGACAAAAAGGGCGTCATTTACTTCACCGACCCGCCTTATGGCTTGAAGGACAAGACGAAGGCCGAGCTGCCCTTCCATGGCGTGTATGCCGTGGGCAAGTCAGGCAAGGCGGTGCTCCTCATCGAGGACGTGAAGTTTCCCAATGGCATCGCCTTGAGTCCCGACCAGAACACGCTCTACCTCGCCGTTTCCGATCCCGAGAGCACGCGCATCATGGCCTATGATCTCACCGAAACTGCGATGGTGGACAATGGCGACGTCATCCGCAAGGCGAAGAACGGCCGCGTGCTTTTCGATGCCCAGCCGCTGAAATCACCCACTCGCAAAGGCCTGTGCGATGGCATGAAAGTGGACACCCAGGGTAACATCTGGACTACGGGCCCTGGTGGCGTGCTCATCATCACCAAGGAGGGCAAACACCTGGGCTCCATCCTCACCGGACAGGCCACGGGCAACTGTGCCTTCGGCGATGATGGCTCCACGATTTACATCACGGCGGACATGTTCCTGCTTCGCGTGAAGACGCTCGTCAAGGGCACTGGCTCTGGTCAGTGAATCACGCCCAGGAAACAAAACTCTCGACGGGTTTGCGCTGGCTCTTGGGCCATTCGAATCCATCCTTCGGCCAGCCGAGGTAGAGCAGCCCCAGGCATTGGTCTTCGGCACCGATGCCCAGCCACTGGCGGAACGCATTCGTCTCGATCAGCGGTGGTGAACTCCAGAAGGACCCCAGCCCTACCGCCGCCGCACTGAGCATGATATTCTGCATCGCGCAGGCCACGGCCTCGAGTTCTTCGATGGCGGGCACCTTGTGTCCCACAGTGCGCTGCATCCATACCACCACGACCGTGGGTGCGAGCAAGGCGTTCTCGCTGAGCTTGATCAGTTTGTCGTCACGAAACTCGTTCGGTGGCGTGGTTGCACGGTAGAGGTCACCGAGCGCTTTCGCCAGCGAGGCTCGTGAGTCGCCTTCATAGACGCGGAACCGCCATGGTTCGGTCACGCCATGCGTGGGTGCCCAGGTGCCGTTTTCCAGCAAGGATATGAGCAGGGCGCGATCGACGGGCTTCGCCGCATCCATGCTCGGGGGCTTGATCGTGCGGCGATGGCGGATGATCGTGTTGAGCGTGTCGAGTGCGTTCATGGTCTAGCTCGCCACGGTGATTCGCAGGCCTTCCATCACGGAGTATTCAGGCGCAAACTGCAGCACGCTCTGCACGCGATCCGTGTTCGCGCAGGAGTGCAGGATGTCGCCTGCTCGCGGCGCGCGATGAATCACATCGGAGACCGCTTTGCCCGACTGCTCCTGCACCAGCGTGCGGATTGTCGAGAAGAGTTCGTTGAGGTCGGTGGCCTTGCCGAGGCCGACATTGAAGGCGTTGCCGAAGGCTTCCTCGTTTGTCGTCATGCTGGCCAGGATCAAGGCCTGCACCACGTCGCGCACGAAGCAGAAGTCTCGTGTGTTCTCGCCCGTGCCATTGATGTAAACCGGCTCGCTATTCTGCATCTGGCTGATCCAGCAGGGAATGACGGCGGCGTAGGCTCCCTTCGGGTCCTGCCGGGGGCCGAAGACATTGAAGAACCGCAGGCCCACCGTCTGCAATCCATACGCCATGAGGTAGGTGCGTGCATAGACCTCGTCGATGAACTTGCTGGCTGCATACGGTGACAATGGTCTGCCCAGGCTGTGCTCCACCTTCGTGGGCAAGGCATCGTCTCCATACACCGCGCTACTGCTCGCATAGACGAAGCGCCGGATGCCTGACGAGTGGGCTGCCTGCATCATGTTCAGCGTGCCCGTCACATTGATCTCATTGCACTCCAGCGGCTTGTCCATCGACATGGGCACGCTGCCCATCGCGGCGAGGTGAATGACTTGATCCATCCCCTGCACCGCATTGGCGCAGTCACCTTCCGAACGGATGTCGCCCTGGACAAACTCCAGACGTCCGGCCGCCTCGTCGCCCACGATGCCGCGCACGATCTCCAGATTGCGCGGCGTGCTGGAGAAGTAGTTATCCATTACTCGCACGCGCTGGCCGAGGGAGAGGAGTTTTTCAACCACGTGGGAACCAATGAATCCAGCAGCACCGGTGACAAGCCAGGCACGTGGGGACGAACGAAGGGAGTCTTGGACTTGAGGGTAAGTCATGGGAGCGGCGATTAAAGCATCGCCGTCCATTCGTGCAGCCAGGAAGTGCGGCTTTCTTGTGCCAGCCCTTGATGGAGCGAGGTTTGCGAGTCGGAGCGAGTGCTGAAACTCCACCGCGCAACCTTGTCTCCAAACTCGTTCGTAGAGATCTACTAATTTATTCGTTGACTAAAAACGAAGAAATTAGTAGAACCGCCAAATGCCCGATTTGCCCAAGCCGACCGAGTCCGAACTCGCCATCCTGCGCGCGCTCTGGAGAAAGCATCCCGCCACCGTGCGCGAGGTGATGGAGACCTTGAACGAGGAGCGCGATCCACCGCTCGCCTACACCACGGTGCTCAAGTTTTTCCAGATCATGACGGACAAGGGACTCGTCATTCGTGACGATGCAGACCGCACCCACAGCTACAGCCCCGCTGTGCCACCGGACACGACGAAGAAGCAAATGGTGGGCGATCTGCTCGACCGGCTCTTCCAGGGCAGCGTGAGCGAACTCGTGCTGCAAGCGCTCGGCAATTCGAAGCTCAGCAAGGCCGAAGCCGCTGAGATCAAGAAGCTCCTGGATCAGCAAACTCGTGGCAAATCATGAACACGCTCCTCACCTTCCCGCTCGCCGAGCGCATCGGCTGGATGCTCTTGCATTCTCTGTGGCAGATCACCGCCATTGCTCTCGCGCTGATCGTTGGCCGATGGTTCTTCCGCAGTCCGCAGGCCCGGCATCTGCTGGCGATGCTCGCTCTCGTGGCGTGTGTCGCGTGGCCGGTGGCCGGTCTGTGGCAGGCGGGGAAAGCCGAGCCACGGAAGCTGTTGCCCCCGCCCGCTCCGATGCGGCTCAATGCCTGGCCCTTGATCACCCTGATCATTCTCGCCTCTGGCTTCGGCATTCAGCCTCGTGTTCAAGCCGATGCCCCGCCGCGCGGTCGCATCTTGGACCGCAACGGCGTCGTCCTCGCCGAAAGCCCCAGCATCGGTGAGCGACGTTACCCGAAGCAAACTCTTGGCGCGCAGGTGCTCGGCTTTGCGAAAGGCTTCTCACCTCCACAGCCAAAGCCTGTCTGCGGTGGAAGTGCAGGTATTGAGCTGTCACAAGAAGCCACGCTCGCTGTCAAACAAGACGTGCATCTCACGCTCGACGCCAACATCCAGGCCCTCGCCGAGAGCATACTCCAGAAGCGCGCCCCCAGAGGCGGAGCCGCCGTCGTGCTCGATCCGAACACCGGCGACATCCTCGCCCTCGCCTCGTGGCCCACGTTCAATCCGAATGAACTCGTCCACTTCACCAAGGAAGAGCGATTCCTGGCCGTGCTCAAGGATCCCACGCATCCATTCGTTGGCCGGGCTTTCAGCCGTCCCTACTACCCCGCGTCCACCTTCAAGCTCGTCACCGCGCTCGCCGGATTGAAGAGCGGCGCGATTGACGAGAAATCGATCTTCGATGGCTCGCTCGAGTTTAAGATCGGCGACCGCACCTTTCGCAACTGGAGCAAGGTTCCCGAAGGCCCCATCGACCTCGTCACCGCCATCAAGCGCTCGTGCAACACCTGGTTCTACCAGGCCGCGCTCAAGACCGGAGCCGACCCCATCACCAGCATGGCCAGCGACCTCGGCTTCGGCCAGCCCACCGGTCTGCCCTTGCAGGAGAACAAGGGGTTTGTCCCCACCGACGCCTACTACCAACAAACGCAGGGCCACAACATGCTGCCTGGCGTGCTGGCTAGTCTGTCGATTGGGCAAATCACCACCGCCACACCGCTGCAAGTCGCCGTCGCCACCGCCGCGATCAGCAATGGCGGCAAAGTTCTCGCACCCCGCCTGCTCAAGACCCGCGAGCCCGCCCAGGTGCGCACCGACCTCATCGCGAAAGGGCTCAGGCCTGAGCACCTCGACCTCGTGAAGCGCGGCATGATCGAGAGCGTGCAAGGCGACGGCGGCACCAGCCATGCAGCTCAGATCGAAGGCATCACGGTCGCCGCCAAAACCGGCAGCGCGCAGTGGGTCGTCGGGGAGAATCGCGACAAGAGCAAGTGGCTCGCCTGGTTCACCGGCTTCGCTCCTGCGGACAACCCGAAGCTCGCCGTCGTCGTCGTGTATGAAGGCAGCTTCGGCGAAAGCGTGAGCGGCGGAGCCGTTGCCGCGCCCATCGCGCGGGAGATCATGGAAGGAGCGCTGAAGAAGATGAAAGCCGTGAACTGGATCGACGCGCTCGACCAGCAGTGGCTCGAAACCGCCAGCCGTCTCAGCGTGCCCGCCAACCCAGGCACCACGATCCTTTATCATCCCAACGCACAGAACCTTTCAGCCGGCCCGATACGCGCCGCGGACATCGCGTTGATCGACGCGAAGAATCCTATCCGTGTCCAGTTCTTCCATGGCGACGGGCGGATCACCGTGGGCAAGGACGGCAAGGCAACCATCGACGCCGATGAAGCCACGTTCGTCACCAGCCTCGACGTGCTGCCTGAGCACTGGCAGCGCGCGGTCAAAGGCCAGCCCAAGAAACCTGCCCCGCCACCTGCCTGGATCACTGCCGAGTGGCTCCAGTCTGCAAAGTCCACCACCGTGCCCTTCAAAGTGCCTCTCAGTAATCCGCTCATGGATCCGCCTGGTTCCGCTTGCGTCTTCTACGATGGTGAAATGAAGCACCACGAGAAGCCGGATGCCGAACAGGTCACCTCGTTCACTGGCAACGTGGTCGCGCTGAACGGCCAGCTAATGATCAGCGGGCAGAACGCCACCGTCATGATTTCTAGCACCGGCAATATGTCCTTCCACGGCCCCGTGAGCATCCATTTGGTCAAATCCGGCGATCTACCGGCGCTCGATGCGGCAATTGAAAAGGCGAAGCAAGGCAATGAGAAGAAGTCCGCTTCGAGCGCGCAGCTACAGAAAGCGGCCACTGATTTAAAGTCAGTCGCCACTCGATTGAGAACTGAGTCGCTTCCGGCAGAGGCCGTGAAGCAATTGGAAGAAGCATTGAAGAACCTCCAGGCGACGTTGGCAAAGCGAGGTGTCTCTTTGGATCCCGGCTTCGTAAAGCCCGTCGAGCCGCAGCCCGCCAAACCCCGCCGCCGCTACCCCAATCCCTGGCCGCTCGACAGCTTCAAGCCCGCCGACATCATCGTCTCCAGCGATGGCCGTAGCTACGACTACGTGCCCGGTCGAGGTTCCAGCTTGCCGCTGCTGGATGAACGTCGTTCAACCGTGCGGCTCGACTACGAGCCGCCGCACTATTCGAAGTCAATGCCCGACTTGATCAGCACCCATGCTGACGCTGACTCCACCACCATTCGCAACCTGCTCCGTGACCACCTTCTTGGCTGGCCGCTCCTGAAGGGTCAGGCTGATTTCGAGTATCGAGATGTCGGCCCCAAGCAGCCGGACCATCAAGTCTCACCGCCTGCATCGAAAGTTGTGGAGCCGCACCTCGTGCCCTCGTGAGAAAAGTTCCAGCCGATGGAACTCCCCAAGCCACCCGACACCCTCAACGACCTGCTGTCCGAGCCCAGGCCACCGAAGCTGGAGTGAAGCTCACACAGGGCGTGGTGGGAGTTCGTTGCTCGCATTGAACCGCCGTGAATCACTCTCGTCATCTCGGGGCATGTCTCTGCACCGCAGACTCTGCTGGGGCGGTCAATCATTCGATTGATCATGCAAAGGTCGGGACCGTTCTACTCGCTCACGACTCGGAAGAACATCTGTGCTCCGGTCGCATTGGAGACCGTCTCGGAGGTGGTGGTGCTCGTCGCCGTGATCTGCGTGCCCGGCACAGTGGTCCAGGCGCTGAGGTCGCTGGACCAGTCGATGTGGTAGGTCTTCCCGATCACGCTGCTCCAGTTGATCGTCATCGAATTGCCGCTCAGGCCTGAAGAACTCACCGCGAGACGTGACGAAGAATCGCGCGGGTTCGTCCCCGCCGCGATCTCGTCGGTTTCGCTGAAGCCATCACCATCATCATCCGCTCTCGCGACCACGATGGTCAAAGCGCGCTCTTCGGTGTTGCCACCGCCATCGGTCCAACGGAGGCGCAGATGCCGCACCGGCTGGCTGCTGCTGAGCACGACGGCATTGAGCAAACTGCTGCCGCTGACCGTGAAGGCTGCGTTGTCATCGCTGCCCGTGCCACTCACCAGCGCATACGTGCAGCGAAGTCCGCTCTCCGCACCGCCGCCGGTGATCTCAGCGATCGTGCTGCCAACGGGCGAGCCTTCGACGACTTCCGTCGCGCTCAGACCGATCGGTCGCGCAGCCTCCTCGCCGAGCATCGACAGCATGTCGCGGCCATCCATGAGGTTGAGCGTGGTGCGCCGTGCGGCCGCGCTCGTGACGATGCCCGTGTAGATTGCGCGCCGGCGGTCTGGCTCGCCTGCGCTCAGAGGTGTCGCCCATCGAAGTGAGTTGTCAGGATTGTATTGAGTGTAGGGATCCCAGTTCGGCGTGCGCTTGCCGAGCATGTAGATCTTGTTCCAGGCTGATTCGGTGGCGATGAGGTCGTTGTCGTGCAGCTTCACACCGACGAAGTAGGGCGACTGCGCACCGCTAGCGTTGTGCGCGTTGGTGATCGCATCGTCGAGCGTGTTTGAGATCGGTTGGGTTGCCTTCGACGTGTCGAAGGTCTCGATCAATCGCCAGTCGTAGCTCTCCGGTCGCACGTTCATGCTCTGCGTCCCAGAGTTCCACATCGTGCCGAAGTTCACCGCGTTGTTGCTGTCGTGCTGAACGATGAGGCGCACACCCGCCGTGTAGAAGTAAGGCAGCACCGTGGACCTTGCATTCGAGTCGCTGGCATTCGGCCCCACGAGACGCGGCGTGCTGCCGTAGAGCGAAGTTAGCTTCGCGAAGCCACCGCTCACTCCACTCACAGGCTGACCCGTCACCATGTCGAGCTGCGACGATTCATAGGTGGCCACATCAGCGCTCGTGTAGCTGCGCCAGACGATGGTCTTCGTGCTGTCATAGGCATACGGCTTCGGCGCACGAATGTGGTAGGCCACGTTCACCCAGCGACTGCTGAGCAAGCGCCCGAGCAGCTCTGGTGCCTGCGATTCGAGGATGTCCGTCTGCCACGTGGTCAGGAACACATCCACCGGCACGCGTTGGCTCTCGTGATGATTCAGTAACGTCCGCAGCTCGTTGTTGCTCTGGCCGGTGTAACAGAACTCCTGCCAGTTCAGCGAGAAGCTGATGTTGTCCATCGGGCGGAGGTAGAGGCTGGATGCGCTCACGTAGGTCGTGGTCCATTCCGAATAAATGTCCTCAAATGTCTTCACCTGGAACCTGCCCGCATCCCGCCACTCTTGGATCGTATTGAGGATGGCTGGCACCTTGATGGCCAGATAGCCCGTCGTCATAAGATCACGATGGTTCACCACCCGACCACAGGTCCACAGCTTGTTGTTGTGCGGCAAGGAGTTGTCCTCCAGCGAGCGCAGCAGCCGGTCGATCTCGAAGAAGTCCTGCTCCCAGTGCCCGATCACCGCGAGCGAGCCGCCATCGGTGAAGTAGTTGTTCGCGTCCAAAGGCTTCCACAGGCCAGTGCAGTGCGGATCATCCCGGTGCGTGTCGCCACCGCCGCCCATCATGAGGTGCGGCGTCCAGACATAAGGACTGCCGCTCACCGTGTGCGTCGCTGCCGTGAGCCCGCCGATGAACTTGGGCCAGTTCTGATACTTGCTCGACGTCGTGACATAGACATGCCCTCCCACGACCTGAGTCGCATCGGTGTCGCAGCCCACGTCGATAAGCCACGCCACGTCGGCGTAGTTGTAGCTAGGGTTCGACTCATGCGAATGCGGATCGAGATTCACTCCGAGATCTTCGTGCAGATACTTGAGCACGTTTTTGCCGCCGGTGTTTGTGGATGTCGTCACGCCGCCGAAGGTGTAAGCCGAGAGCGAAGCATCCGACCAGGTGCCGTTCATGATCTGCGTGCCGGTGATGCCTCCGTTGACCTCGAATCGGCGCACACCCTCCAGGAAGTTGTAGTCGCTCTGATACTGCCACGGCAGGCCTCGCGCATGGCATTGCTTCGCGAAGTTGATCAAGGCCTCGCGCCACTGCACATACGTGACCGTAGTGGTGCTGAGGCCCATGAAGTTCGGCGTGAACGGAATGCCCGTGGTGCCACCGCCACCAGAGGTTTCACAGTGCATGGTCAGCGCAAAGCGCACCTGCTGCCCGGTCGCCAGCAGAGTGGCGGGAAGGACCAGCGCGAGGAGAAGAGGGATCGTTTTCATCGGAGTAAGTTGGGGGTTCACTCCGCAGATGGCCGGTTTTCAGGAGACGATTACAGTGTCAGGCGAAAAAAGTTGTCCCCATGGATGGAAACCCGGGCTTGCCATTTGCAGCGAGAAAGGGAGCATGAGAATTAACAAGGAATTCCATGCTTATGATCCAGCTCGAAGACATCCATCCTCTCACCTCCTTCCAGCGAAATGCCAAAGCCCATCTTGCCAGGTTGAATCGCACCCAGCGGCCGGAGGTGCTCACAGTCAATGGACGCGCAGCAGGCGTAGTCATGGGCCGGGAAGCCTATGAGAAGCTGTTAGCCTGCCAGGAGGAGCTGGCGGCGCTCAAGTCCATCAAGGCAGGTCTAGATGACATGAAGAAGGGCAGGACCGTCTCCATGGCCACGGCGCACAAACGTTTGCGCGAGCTATGAGCTACGAGATCGAATACACCCGGAACGCCCTGCGCGAGGCCGAGGAGGTGATTCGATGGATTCGCGAACGCGCTCCTCGAGCGGCAGACAAATGGCGGGATGACTTGATCGCCAAGGTGGAGTCGCTGGCCAGCAGACCCCTGAGTCATCGACTGGCACCTGAAAGCGAACGCTTCGCGCGTAAGATCCGTCAGGTGCTATTTCACAAGCGGAGAGGCCAGTATCGAATCCTTTTCACCGTCGATGGTCAGAGAGTGGTCATCCTATCTATCCGGCATTGTTTTCGAAGGCCGCTGGAGGTGGACGATTTGCCGGAGTTCTGAGATAACTTCAGTTCGACAAATCCACCCAGTCGCGTGGAAGTTTCATCGCCGCCTATGTCAGCATCTGCTCCCCAAGCCTTCCCCGCCACGATATGGAGCAAGGTGCTGCGCACTCGCGATGAACCAACAGCACGCACGGCGCTCGATCAGCTCTGTGCGCTCTACTGGCAGCCAGTCGTGGGCTACATGCGCGCGCTGGGCTGTGGCTTTGATGAGGCGGAAGATGTGGCGCAGGACTTCTTTGCCACCTTCCTGCGTCGCGATGGATTTCAGCGTGCGGAACAGGAGCGTGGCACGTTACGGTCGTATCTGAAGACGGCCATTCGCTACCACGTCATGCACTGGCGACGCGATCGCGCCACGCAGCGTCGCGGTGGTGGGGCTGAAGCCATCGCACTCGATGGTGACGATGCACCAGAGCTTCCAGCCAACGACGAGCCCGCGATGCACTACGATCAGCAGTGGGCAATCACGGTGATGGAACGCGTGCTCGCGGCGATGAAGGAGAGCTACGCGAAGCGTGGCAAGCTGGAGTTGTTCGAGAAGCTGAAGCCCACGCTGATGCAGGCCGAGCACGGCGATGGCGCGGACACCGCCGCGGAACTCGGCATCGCGCGCGGCACCTTTGCCGTGGAGCAGCATCGGGCACGGCGAAGGCTGGCGGACTTGCTGCGCGAGGAAGTGGCGCAGACGGTGATCGATCCGGCGGACACGGATGCGGAGCTGATGCATCTGCTGCGAGTGCTGGCTCAGGCGGAGGTGGCGGCATGAGCACCTGCGCGACGTGTGGCTCGCACTTGCGCAGCGTCGATGGCGTGTGCCCGACGTGCATGGCGAAGTCGATCACGTCGTTCCTCAAGAAGTCGAACACCTCCGACGATGCGATCGACGTGCCTGGCTACACCTTGCATGAGATCATCGGGCGCGGTGGCATGGGCATCGTGTTCCGTGCGACGCGCGATGAAGATAGCACCGTGGTCGCTGTGAAGCTGCTGCCCGCGCACCTCGCCGACGATGACGAGATTGCGGATCGTTTTGCGCGCGAAGCGCAGGCGCTCGCAGCCTTCGATCATCCACATGTGCTGCGCGTGCTCGACTCCGGCATCACGTTGGAAGGACGCTTGTTCATTGTCACCGAGTTCGCCGCAGGTGGTGATCTGGCGCAGCGGCTGCAAGGCGGGCAGCTGCCTGTTGATGAAGCACTGCGAACGTATCGCGAGGTGCTGCGGGCCATCGACGAAGCCCATCGCCAAGGCATTGTGCATCGCGACATCAAGCCCGCGAACATCCTGCTCGACGAGCACGGCAGCGTGCGTGTCGCCGACTTCTCGCTGGCCAAGCTGCTGCGCGACAACGCGGGTCCACAGCTCACGCTGACGCAGAGCGCGGATGTGTTTGGCACGCCCTACTACATCGCGCCCGAGGTGCGCCGCGGCGCGGGCAGCGTGGATGAGCGCGCGGACATCTTCTCGCTCGGCGTGCTGCTGCACGAGATGCTCACGGGCCGCGTGCCGATCGGACACTACGAGCCCGCATCACGCGTGGCGAAGGTGCCGACGCGCGTCGATGCGTTCATTGCTCGATGCTTGAGCGAAGCACCGGAGAAGCGCGTCCAGTCGCTCGCGGAGCTGCGTGCCGCGCTGGAGATTTGCTTTGCACCGAGGAAGACCGTGATGTGGATCGCCCTCGGTGTGCTGGCCGCCGTGTTGCTGGTGGCGTGGTTCGATCATCAGGCGAAGCAATCCGCTGCGTCGCCGCAGGAAGCGACGAGCACGCGCCCGTGGTCCAACAGCCTCGGCATGAAGTTCGTGCCCGTGCCGGGAACGAAGACACTGTTCTCGACCTGGGAGACGCGGCGGCGCGACTTCGCAGCTTTCGCTAACAAGAATCCCGGTAACGACATCGAGCGCGCGTGGGAGAAACCGGAAGGCAATGTCACGTCCGATCATCCCGTCTGCCTCGTAAACTGGCTGCGAGCAGAGCAGTTCTGCGCCTGGCTGACAAAGACCGAGCACGAGCGCGGCACGCTGCCGCAAGCGATGCGCTACCGTCTGCCCACGGACGTCGAATGGAGCACGGCGGCCGGCCTTCCTGCCGAGTCCGGCGCGACACCGGAAGCTCGCAATCGCGGCCTGGGCCCCATCGAGCACGCGCCGTATTCGTGGGGTCGCTCGTGGCCGCCGCCGAGCGAGGGCATCAAGGCGAACTTCGCCGGGCAGGAAGCCGAGACCGTCGTGCCGCCGTTCGCCAAGCCCGTGCTGCGGACTCGCGACGCGTGGCCGTGGTCAGCGCCCGTGGGATCGTTCAAGCCGAATGCGCTCGGCCTTTACGACCTGAGCGGCAATGTGTCCGAGTGGTGTCTCGATGCGTGGAATGATCTACTGCCGGACAAGACCGTGCGCGGTGGTGCCCACAACCAAAGCGCCGCGATGGTGCTGCGACTGGATGGTCGCGAGCACCTCAGTCCGACGCGCCAGTTGATCGGCGTCGGCTTTCGCGTGGTGATTGATGTGGGTTCGTGAATCCGAGTCCCGTCGAAACCCACGATCCCTGAGCCCTAATGTGAGGGTTGAAGTGCTGCGGCGAGTGATGAGACATGCCCCGGATTCTCGTGAGGTTTGGTCCCTCATCCTTTCCCGATTCCCCTTTTGACAAGGCCCCCCAGCAGCGCACTCTGCTGCCCCGGCGCACCCGCCGGTCTTCGCCTTGAAACACGTCCTTTTTGTCTGCACCGGAAACACCTGCCGCAGCCCGATGGCTGAGGGGCTTTTCCGCGAACTGGTCAAGGACCGCAGCGATTACAAGGTTGGCTCCGCAGGCGTCTCGGCGATGCCCGGTGGCAATGCGAGCAAGCACACCGCCGACATTCTCAAGGAGAAGGGTGTGGACGTGAGCGGGTTCAAGAGCCGTGCGCTGACGCGCGATCTGGTCGAGGAGGCGACGCACATTTTCACCATGGCGAAGCATCACCTCGACGCCGTCGTCGATGAGTTTCCCGGGGCTGAGGGCAAGGCGTATCTCGTGAGCGAGTTCGCCAGCGAGGACATGCTGCGCAATGCGGACGTGACCGATCCCTTCGGCGGCCCGCGCCGCATCTACGACGACACCCGTTGGATGCTGGAGAAGCTCCTGCCCACGGTGCTGGCCTACATCGAACAAACCACCAAACCGAAGAGCGAAGAAGCATGAGCCAACGCATTGCCATGGGTGCCGATCACGGTGCCGTTGATCTGAAGGACAGCGTCGTCGCCTACCTGCGCGAGAAAGGCTATGCCGTGGACGATCTGGGCACGCACGGTCATGCATCCGTGGATTACCCGGACTTCGCTGATCTGGTGACCTCGCGCGTGCTCGATGGCAGTGCGGATGCGGGGATGCTCTTCTGCACCACGGGCATCGGCATGAGCATCGCGGCGAATCGCCACCCTGGCATCCAAGCCAGCCTCGTGGCCGACGTTGAGACCGCCAAGATCACGCGCGAGCACAACAACAGCAACGTGCTGGTGATGGGCGCGAAAGCCACTTCCCCCGAACAAGGAAAAGCCATCGCCGATGCTTGGCTGAGCGCGAGCTTCAGCGGCGGACGCCATGGACGCAGAGTTGACAAGATGAACATGAACAAGACCCCCAACGACATCCTCGACGCCACCGACCCTGAAATCGCCGCCATCATTCGTGGCGAGGCGACACGCCAGCAGGACCACATCGAACTCATCGCGAGCGAGAACTTCACCTCACCAGCCGTCATGGCTGCGCAGGGCTCCTGCCTTACCAATAAGTATGCGGAAGGTTATCCCGCCAAGCGCTGGTATGGCGGCTGCGAAGAAGTCGATAAGGCAGAGCAGCTCGCCATCGACCGCGCCTGCAAATTGTTCGGTGCCAAGTTTGCCAACGTGCAGCCCCACTCCGGCTCACAAGCCAATGCCGCCGTTTACTTCAGCGTGCTCCAGCCCGGCGACAAAGTGCTCGGCATGAACCTCGCCCACGGCGGCCATCTCACGCACGGCAATCCGGCGAACTTCTCCGGCCGCTTCTACAACTTCTGCCAATACGGCGTGCGCCAGTCCGACGAACTCATCGACTACGATGAACTCGCCGAAGTCGCAAAGCGCGAGCAACCAAAGATGATCACCGCCGGTGCCTCCGCGTATCCGCGCATCATTGACTTCAAGAAGATGAGCGAGATCGCCAAGAGCGTGGGCGCTTACCTCTTCGTCGATATGGCGCACATCGCCGGTCTCGTCGCCGCAGGCGTGCATCCGTCGCCGATGGAATACGCCGACTTCGTCACCACCACGACGCACAAATCCCTGCGAGGACCGCGTGGCGGCATGATCCTCACGAACAACGAAGAACTGATCAAGAAGATCAACAGCCAGGTCTTCCCCGGTGTGCAAGGCGGCCCGCTCATGCACGTCATCGCTGCCAAGGCGGTGTGCTTCCACGAAGCGCTGCAGCCGGGCTTCGTC
The DNA here is from genome assembly GCA_016795365.1 of Verrucomicrobiaceae bacterium. Taxonomy (GTDB): domain Bacteria; phylum Verrucomicrobiota; class Verrucomicrobiia; order Verrucomicrobiales; family Verrucomicrobiaceae; genus JAEUHN01. The sequence continues at coordinate 270,397 of JAEUHN010000001.1, read as the reverse complement.
GAATACCAGAAGCAGGTCGTAAAGAACGCCCAGGCCCTCGCCGCCGCCATGACCAGCCACGGCTTCCGCATCGTCAGCGGCGGCACGGACAATCACCTCATGCTCGTGGACCTGCGTCCGAAGGGCCTTAACGGCAAAGTCGCTAGCGAGACGCTTGATAAGGCCGCGATCACCTGCAACAAGAACGGCATCCCCTTCGACACCGAGAAGATCACCCTCGGCGGCGGCATCCGTCTCGGCACTCCCGCCGTCACCACGCGCGGCATGAAGGAAGCCGAGATGCAGACCATCGCCGGCTGGATTGCGCGCGCGCTCGACAACAAAGACAACGCCGAAGTGCTCGCTGCGATTCGCGCCGAGGTGCACGAAGTGAACAAGCGCTTTCCGCTGCCGTAGTCCGCACCGAAAAAGAAGTTTCGGAAGGCGATGAAGAGGCATCTTCGTCGCCTTCTTTATATCATCGATAAATCACCACCAGGAACACCACCGCCTCATCGCTGCCCGTGTTCACGATCGCGTGGGGAACATCGGCACGATACGTCGCCGAATCATTGACACCAAGTTCCGAGCGGTCGGTTCCTGATTCGATTCGTATGGCCCCGTGCTCGACCGTGAGGAACTCGCGCGTGCCTTCGTAGTGCGGCTGGCTGCGGAGTTCGCCCTTGGGCTTGAGCGTGACTTGATAGAACTCGATCTCCTTCTCCAGGTTCAGCGGTGACAGTGTGCGGATCTCGCATTGCTTGTCCGAGCGATAGACCTGGGAGCGCTCGGTGCTGCGGATCACCTGGATGGACGATGCGGTCTCGGCGGTCTCAATGAGTTCCTGGAGATTGAGGCCGAAGGCGCGGGCGATGCGGTAAGTCACGCTGAGCGTGGGGTTAGCCTTCTCGCGCTCGATCTCGCTAAGCATCGACTTGCTCACGCCGCTCACGTTGGCCAGTTCCTCCAGCGACCAGCTCCGATCACCCCGCAGCTTCTTCACCCGACGGCCCAGGTTCTCATTGATGGTGTCGGCGGCGTGTTTGGGGTTCTTCTTTTTGGCAGCGGGCATGATGTCCATGATAGTGAACGAAGGTGCGGCAAACAAGAAAGTTGTGCTTGCCGGTTTAGTGGAAGTGAATCCCGTATGCCGCACAACATGCAACTCAACCCGCTCCTTGATCACTTCGGCATCGTCGTCGGCGCGCTGTCGGGAGTGCTCGCGGCGCGCGGACGGCGGCTCGATCTCTTCGGCGTGCTGGTGCTGGCGCTGGTCACGGCGCTTGGTGGTGGCTCGTTGCGGGATGTGATCGCGGGTGACACGCCCGTGAGCTGGCTGCGTTCACCCGCCTATCTTTACACAGGCAGTATCACAGCGATCAGTGCGTTCTTTGTCTGCCGCACTTGGGAACCTCCGGCGAACCTGCTGCAAATCGCGGACGCATTCTCGCTCGCGTTCTTCACTATCGCGGGGACTCAGAAAGGCCTCGCGCTTGGCTTCGCCATCGTGCCTGCCATCACGCTCGGAGTGATCACTGGCGTGGCAGGCGGCATCATTCGCGATGTGCTCACCAGTCGCGTGCCGATGGTCTTCCAGCCAGAGATCTATCTGTATGCCACCGCCGCTTTCGTCGGCGCGCTAGGCTACTGCTTGCTCCTGCCGGTGGTTGGCAATCCTATCGTTATGTGGCTCGGCGTTGCACTCACCCTGCTGCTTCGTCTCAGCGCGATCAAGTTCCGACTGGCTCTGCCAGTGTTCCCACCACATGAGCGATAAACATCGCGATGCTACGTTGAATCAACCTCATGACTGACCACGCCACGCTCTATCGTGACACGCTGCTTAACGACGTCATCCCCTTCTGGCTGAAGCATGGCATGGACCGCGAGCAAGGTGGCGTCATGACCTGCGTGGATCGCGACGGCAGCCTGATCGACACAGACAAGAGCGTCTGGTTCCAAGGCCGCGCGGGCTGGATGCTTGCGACACTCTACAACACCGTCGAGCAGCGCAGCGAGTGGTTGGAGGCGGCGAAGTCGTGCGTGGAGTTCAGCCGTGCGCACTGCCTTTCACCCGAGGGGAAGATGTATTTCAGCGTCACGCGCGAAGGCGCACCGCTGCGGATGCGACGCTACGTCTTTAGCGAATCGTTTGCTGCCGTCTCGTATGCTGCGTATGCCAAGGCCACGGGCGAGACTCGTGCCGCGGACGATGCGGTGCAGTGTTTCGACACGTATCTGCACCACAGCTTCACGCCCGGTGTGATGCCGCCGAAGTATGAGAACTCGCGTCCGATGAAAGGCATCGCGCCGCTGATGATCGCGATCGTGACGGCGCAGGAGCTGCGCGAAAACCTGGGCGACGTGCGCGTGCGTGAGCGCACCTGCACCGAGTGGATCGACTTCAGCATCGCTGAGATCGAGCGCTTCTTCTTAAAGCCGGACCTCGGCGCATTGATGGAAGTCGTCGCGCCCGATGGCAGCATCATTGATCATCAAGAAGGCCGCACGCTGAACCCTGGCCATGCGATCGAGTGCGCGTGGTTCATCATGCACGAAGGCCAGCATCGTGGCGATCGTCGGCTCATTGATCTTGGTACACGCATCCTCGATTGCATGTGGCAGAACGGTTGGGATACGGAGCACGGCGGCTTGCTCTACTTCACCGATGTGTTTGGCAAGCCGGTGCAGGAATACTGGCACGACATGAAATTCTGGTGGCCGCACAACGAAGCAATCATCGCCACGCTGCTCGCCGCGAAGCTCACCGGCGACTCACGCTACACCGAGATGCATCGCCTGGTGCATGACTGGAGCTTCCAGCACTTTCCCGATCCCGAGCACGGCGAGTGGTATGGCTACCTGCATCGCGATGGGCGCGTTTCATCGCGCGCGAAGGGCACCATGTATAAGGGGCCGTTCCATCTGCCCAGGATGCTCTGGTATTGTTGGCGGCTGCTTGGGGCAGGGTAATCGGCATTTCAGTAGTCGTTTCGTCGATAGCATCACCACTCCACAGTAAAATCTCGTTTGCCAATATATTGGATGCGTGTCCATTATTTAAACCATGCAAGTCTTTGCCTCTTTCCAATCGCACCTCTCCGCTCAGCTCGACGCCATCCGCGCAGCGGGCACCTACAAGCGCGAGCGTAAGCTGACCACACCGCAGGGCACTATCATCCGCACCAATGGCGGTAAGCCTGTGCTCAACCTCTGTGCGAACAACTACCTCGGCCTCGCTCAGCATCCGAAGGTGCGACAAGCCGCACACGAGGCGCTGGAGCACTGGGGCTACGGCTTGGCGAGCGTGCGTTTCATCTGTGGCACGCAGGGCGTTCACAAGGAACTGGAAGACAGCCTCACCGACTTCCTCGGCACGGAGGACACGATCCTCTACGGCTCCTGCTTCGATGCGAACGGCGGTCTCTTTGAAACCATCCTCGGCCCCGAGGACGCGATCATCAGTGACGAGTTGAACCACGCCTCGATCATCGACGGCGTCCGTCTCTGCAAGGCCGCGCGCTACCGCTACAAGAACTGCGACATGGCTGACCTGGAGGCGCAGCTCATCGCCGCCGATGCGAAGGGTGTGCGCTTCAAACTCATCGCGACGGACGGCGTCTTCTCCATGGACGGTTTCATTGCGCCACTGAAGGCGATCTGTGATCTCGCGGACAAGTATCAAGCACTGGTCATGGTCGATGACTCGCACGCTGTCGGCTTCATGGGCAAGACCGGACGTGGCACGCACGAGCACTGCGAGGTGATGGGCCGCATCGACATCCTCACCGGCACGCTGGGCAAGGCACTCGGTGGCGCGAGCGGCGGCTACACGAGTGGTCGCAAAGAGATCATCGAACTGCTGCGCCAGCGCTCGCGGCCCTACCTTTTCAGCAACACACTTGCGCCCACCATCGCTGGCGCATCGTTGGTCGCGCTCGACTTGCTCAAGCACTCCACCGCGCTACGCGACAAGTTGGAGTCGAACACGAAGTTCTTCCGCGAAGCGATGACCAAGGCTGGTTTCAACATTGTGCCCGGCGAGCATCCGATCGTGCCTGTCATGCTCGGCGACGCCGCCCTCGCGACCAAGTTCGCCGACGCGATGCTCGAACGCGGCGTGTATGTCATCGGCTTCAGCTATCCTGTCGTGCCGCAAGGCAAGGCGCGCATTCGCACGCAGATCAGCGCGGCCCACACACGCGACGATCTGGAGAAGGCCGTCGCCGCCTTCGTCGAGGTGAAGAACGAACTCGGTGTCTGAAAGACTCCCGCAAAGCGTCCGCACTACTGCACCCATGAAGTTCCTGCTCTTCCTCACCGCGGCCACGCTCGCCTTCGCCGAGCCTGACTTCTTCGATGTCTTCGTCCCTGGCAAAGACGGCTACCCGGCGATCCGCATTCCCTCCGTGGTCGTCACGAAGCAAGGCAGCGTGCTCGCCTTTGCGGAGGCGCGGAAGACGCTCGGGGATCAGAGCGAGAACGACATCGTCACGAAGCGCAGCACCGATGGCGGCGCGACGTGGAGCGCACTGAAGCTCATCCATGATGACGGTGCGAACTCGCTGAACAACCCCACCGCTGTAGTCGAGCAGCAGGGCGGTCGCGTCTTCCTGATGTATCAGCGCATCCCGGCGAACCTTCACGAATCGAGCAAGGAGACCGCAACCGGGCTCGAAGGCCCGAACATCTATCGCAACCTGCTGGTGTGGTCCGATGATGACGGCGTGACCTGGAGCAAGCCGCTTGATGTTACCGCCACCACCAAACGTCCCGAGCGTGCGACGACGATTTGCAGCGGTCCCGGTGTTGGCATTCAACTCACACGCGGCCCTCAGAAAGGACGCATCATCATTCCCTTCAATGAAGGTCCGTTCTGGCAGTGGCAGAACTTCGCGGTCTTCAGCGATGATGCGGGCAAAACATGGAGCTACGGCAAGGACGCGCCCGGAGCCATGCTGCCCGATGCGAAGATGAAGACGCGCAGCCAGGTGAACGAGGTGCAGATGGTGGAGCTGAACGCGGGCGGCGTGCGCATCGACAGTCGCCAGTTCGCCGGCGCACGAGTGCGCAAGACGGCGACGAGTTACGATGGCGGATCGACTTGGAACACCGTGCGTGACATTACCGACATCCGCGACCCGAGCTGCATGGCCGGCGTGCTGCGCTACTCCTTTGATGACGGCAGCGGCATGGGCAAAATTCTTCACACCGGCCCGGACAGTAACAAGCGCGATCACGGCACGGTCTATCTCAGTCTCGACGATGGCGCGACCTTCCCGATCAAGCGCGAGCTGTATGCCGGTGGCTTCGCTTACAGCGTGCCGACGCGTCTCGCCGATGGACGCGTGGGCGTGCTCTTCGAGGCGGACAACTACAAGCGCATCGCCTTCGCGCGCTTCGGCATCGACTGGCTCACGTGTGACGTGAACTACGCCACCGTGCCCGAGTCACGCAGCGAACGCGCTGGCAAGTTCGGCTGGTGGATGACGCGGCACGAACAGAAGCTGGAGGAGATCAAAGCCGGAGCCGACATCGTCTTCCTCGGTGACTCCATCACGCAGAACTGGGAAGTCGCGGGCAAAGACGTGTGGAAAGAGCACTTCGCGAATCGCAAGGCGATCAACCTCGGCTTCGGCGGCGACAGCACGCAGCATGTGCTCTGGCGGCTCGATCACGGTGAACTCGACAACGTGCATCCGAAGCTCGTCGTGCTGCTCATCGGAACCAACAACGCCCGCCACAGCGAAGCCACGTCTGCACAGATTGCCGCTGGCGTGGAGGAGATCGTGAAGCTCATTCATCTCAAAGCGCCGAGCGCAAAGATCCTGCTGCACGCCATCTTCCCACGCGGTCCTGATGCGAACGATTCCGTGCGCAAACGCTGCGAAGAGATCAGCCTCACCGTGCGCCGTCGTGCCGCGACGATGCGCGCCGAGTTCATCGACATCGGTGCGAAGCTGACGAACAAAGACTGCACTGTGAACAAGGACATCATGCCCGACCTCCTGCACCTCAGCGCGAAGGGCTATGACATTTGGGCCAAAGCCATTGAGCCTAAGATCAGCGAGATGCTGGCACCGTGATTGACGATGCTGCTCGACCCTCAATCCATTCCCTTATGACCCGCATCGTTCCTTTGTTTTTTTTCTCTCTGGTTGGTTTGTGTGCGCCATTGATGGCGGAGCTTCGTGTGCCTGCGTTTACCGCCTACACCGATCCTAACCCCGATGCGATGCGTGTGTCGAAGGACAACGGCATCTCGGGCTGGAGCGACAAGGCCCAGCATGTGCTGTGGTTTGGCGAGCTGAAGGCTGCGGGAGCATTCACCGCATCCGTGGCTGTGAAGGCGAAGGATGGCGTGAAGCTGAAGCTCGCGGTGAATAGCGAATCGCACGATGCAGCGGTGAACAACGGCGTTGCGAACTTCGGCAGCTTCACGATCGCGAAGGCAGGCTACACGAAGTTCGAGTTGTCACGTGCGAGCGATGAAGTCGAAGCCGTGGACGCGCTGGTGCTCGATGGTGAGGCGGTGGCGGATGCGCACTTCAACCTGGAGCCGCGCCGCAATGCGGCCTCGGTGCATCTCGCGTATCCGACGCCGAAGGACGCGGAGGTGGCGATGTTCTACAACGAGGTCACAGCGGTGAAGGATCCCGTTTACACTTTCTACATGGTCTGCGGCTTCTCGCGCGGCTACTTCGGCATGCAGGTGAACTCGGACACGGAGCGGCGCATCATCTTCTCCGTGTGGGACTCGGGTGCGGGGCAGGGCGCGAAGGACCGCAGCGCGGTGGCGACCGATGACCAGACGCAACTCCTCGGCAAAGGTGAGGGCGTCGAGGCGAGCGTGTTCGGCAACGAAGGCACCGGCGGACACTCCCATCTCTTGTATCCGTGGAAGACGGGCGAGGCGCAGAAATTTGTCGTCACTGCGAAGGCCGACGGCACGCACACGATCTACTCGGGCTACTGGTTTCATTCCGAGAAACAAAGCTGGATGCTGATCGCCAGCTTCCGCGCACCGAAGGATGGCAAGCTGCTGCGCGGACTGCATTCGTTCAGTGAAAACTTCGGCGGCAGCAACGGTCATCTCCAGCGCAAGGCGCTCTACGGTCCGCAGTGGACTGCTGACACGAAGGGGCAGTGGTCCGAGTTGCTCGAAGCAAAGTTCAGCCACGATCCGACCGGCAAGTCAGCACGCCTCGATCGCTTCATGGGCGTTGAGAACGGCAAGTTCTTCCTATCGCACGGCGGCTTCGTTGAGGGCTTCACGAAGTATGGTCAACCGTTCACGCGTCGAGCGTCAGAGGTCGCACCTCACTTCGAACAACCCTGATGGAAACGGATACCAAACGTGCACGCCTCATTGATTCACGGTCTCCTTACGACCTCTTTCTGACCATCTCATGAGAACCTATCTTCTTTTTGCTCTGTTCTTTAGCACTGCCGTTGCGAATGCCGAGGATCTCTGCCAACAACCATCTCCTGAAGAGATGGCAAAGGCGGCAGGAGTAAAATTGCCCGGTTCACCTTGGCATGTGGCCAATATCTGGTGGGATTTTCAGCAACCGGTGGAGCACTTCACGTCATTTGAGATGGAGGTGACGGTCGATCGAGATGTGCCGAGCGACTACAATCTCTACATCTCGCCCTGCGGAATTGCGCAAATCAATGGCTTGCAGTTTTACGGAGGCATCCAGACAAACATCAATGGCTGGGCAAACAAAGAGAGCCGCGAGCGTGTGCATCGCGGCAAGGGCGGCATCTTCTCCCGCTGGTCGAGCGACAAGACCACTCCCATCGGCCTCGATCACGTCCGCACGGCGGCGGAGGATTGCCTTGTGGAGAGTGCAGGTTATGAGGGTGAGTTCGCCAGCGTGCGCCGGCCGTTTGCGTGGACGAAGGGCACTTATACCTGGTGCGTGACCAAGGGTGCGACGGAGAAAGTGAAGGGCGTGGATTGCACTTGGTTCACCTGTTCCATTCGGGATGCCGCAGGCGCGGTGCATGAAGTGGGAGGCCTGCGATTTGAGGGCACGGATTTCACCTTTTGGGCCAAGCATTCTGCCTTCGTGGAAGTGTATAGCACCGCGAAGATTCCGAAGTCTGGCATCCCCAAGGTGAACGTGACTTTTGGCTGGCCTCGCCTGAATGGCCAGAAGGTGGCGCTCAAAGCGGCACGTGCCTACTACCCGGACAAGCCTCCGCAAGATTCCCCGGACTGCGCCTGGATCAAAGCAGAGGGTGAGGCATGTGTGGTGGAGGTGGGGCCAATCTTCAAACGCGACGAGACTCGTCGTCGTCACGACATTCCACTTCAGGGACTGAAGGTCCGCCCAGAACCGTAACCGCGTTTGTCATGGACACCCTTTCGGCAACCTTGCTGCTTCTGACCATCATGGACCCGTTGGGCAATGTGGCGACGTTTGTTGCAAGCCTTCGTTCCGTGCCGCAGGAGCGTCGCTTGAGGGTGATCGCTCGTGAACTCGTCATCGCCCTCGTGATTCTGATCGTGTTTCTCTTCGCAGGGCCTTGGCTGCTTGGACTGTTGCATCTCAAGCAGGAGGCGTTGTTCATCAGCGGAGGCATCGTGCTGTTCTTGATCGCGATTAGAATGATCTTCCCAACATCGCGGCATGATGACGAGCCCATCGTGGAGCCCTTCATTGTGCCGCTCGCAACGCCGATGGTGGCAGGACCGTCGGTGCTGGCAACGCTCCTTGTGCTGGTGAGTGCTCACCCTGAGCAGATGGGCCGCTGGCTGGTTGCGTTGCTCATTGCATGGAGCATCACGGCCGCTGTTCTTTTGTGTGCCCCTTCGATTGCACGGATTCTCAAGGAGAAGGGCTCTCTCGCTGTGGAGCGGCTGATGGGCATGCTTCTCGTGATGGTGGCCGTGCAGATGTTTCTCAATGGTATCGAGCACTACTTGAAGCATCAGCTGTGATGCCTCACGAGGAATCTTTCCGGGCTGTCTGGGTTCACGACAGGATCTCGTTGATCACGCGGCACGGCTTCACGCCCACGATGCGCTGGTTGAGACCTTGATGCGGATAGGTGAGTTTCAGGTGATCAATGCCGAGCTGATGCAGGATCGTGGCGTGCAGGTCGCGGGCGAGCACTTTGTCGATCACCGCGTTGTAGCCGATCTCGTCCGTCTCGCCGTAGCTCATGCCGCCCTTGATGCCGCCACCAGCGAGCCACAACGAATAGGCATCGACATGATGATCACGGACCGGCGACTTGGCGGCGACACCACCACGATTCTCCTGCATTGGTGTGCGTCCGAGTTCACCGCTCCAAACGACGAGCGTGTCTTCGAGCAGGCCGCGTTGTTCGAGATCGTTTAGCAGCGAGGTCATCGGCTTATCCACCTGCTGGCACTTTTTTGGGCAAGGCATCATCGAGACCGCTGTGATGATCCCACACCCAGTCGAAGAGCTGCACGAAACGCACGCCACGCTCGATGAGCCGACGCGCAAGCAGGCAGTTGTTGGCGAAGCTCTCCTTCCCCGGCTCGGTGCCATACATCTCGTGGATGTGCTTCGGCTCCTGCGTAATGTCCATTGCCTCGCTCGCAGACATTTGCGTGCGGAAGGCCATCTCATACTGCGCGATGCGTGTGATGGTCTCGGTGTCGCCGAGCTGCTCGTAGGTGCGCTGGTTGATATTCTTCAACGCACCAATCACACTGCCGCGCACACTGCGATTGATGCATGGAGGATTTGATAGATTCAGCACGGATCGCCTTCACTGCGGCATTGCACGCCTTGATATACGCTGGGCAGAAAGCCGCTGCCCCACGCGGCTTTGCCTGCATCGGGATTCTGTCCGCCGCTCAGCAGCACAACAAAGCGGGAATGTTGTCGCTCTCGCTGCCGAGGCCGTAAGTCGTTGTCACGCTCCGGCAGGCGCTTGCCGTGCTTTGGTGGCGGCATCACTTCGTCGTCATCGATGGATATGATGCGCGCGATAAGTTCTGATTTGTCCAGGTTGCCGGGCACCACAGGAATCTTCCCTGACTTTGCGGGTTCGAGGACCTTGCTGTGATACACCAGCGACAGATTGCTCGCCTGCTTCACACCGCCGTGGCAGGCCGTGCAGTGCTTGTTGAGCAGCGGCTTGATGTCGTGCGCGAAGTTGACGGAGCCTGCCAGTGCGTCGGAAGCGTGGGTAAACAATACAAGCCAGCCGATAGCGGGAAGAGGTTTCATACTGGGAAGTCGGGACAGAGGCCGCGCAAATCTACGCCGCCTTGTCCCTGATCCTTCACAAGTGCAGAGAGTGGTGAGCCTTTGCTAAGCTGGAGGAAATGGCGACTCCCTCCCAGCCCGGCTAAATACTATAATGCCGGAGACCGAATTAGCCCCCGACGTTGTCTATCAGTCGAGTGTTAGATGCCAGCAGCAGCTGCCAGCTTGTTAACCTCGGCCCAGTTAACGACATTCCACCAGGCGGAGATGTAATCGGGGCGCTTGTTGCGATATTTGAGGTAGTAGGCATGCTCCCAGACATCGAGGCCGAGAACGGGAGTTCCGAGATCGGAGTCTGGCACCACGCCCTTCATCAGCGGGTTGTCTTGGTTGGCGGTGGATGTAACCGTTAGTGTGCCGTCTGATTTCACAATCAACCAGGCCCAGCCAGAGCCGAATCGCTTTGTGGCGGCGTCGTTGAACGTCTTCTTGAAGTCATCGATGCTGCCGAAGGCGCTCTGAATCTTGGCTGCGAGCTTGCCATCGGGACCCGAAGGGCCGCGGCCCGCCGGGGCCATCCAGTTCCAAAACCATGAGTGATTCACGTGGCCACCACCATGATTGCGAACGGCCATCTGCTGGTCAGTGGCCAACGAGGGGATCTTGGTGATGAGGTCGAGCGGATCGGCGTCCGGCTGGTTGAGTGCCTTGAGAGCATCATTCAGCTTGGCGATGTAGGCGGCATGATGCTTGCCATGATGAATGGCCATGGTTTCGGCATCAATGTGAGGCTCTAGCGCCGCAGGAGTGTAAGGCAGCGCTGGAAGTGCAATTTCAGCGCGGGCTGGTTGAGCGGTGATGAGAGAGCCAAAGGCGGCTGTGCCGGTCGTGGTGATGAAGGAACGTCGGTTCATAAGTTCAGGCAGGTTGGAGGAGAGTCATTTTGAAAGGCCCTTACGTTTGTGGATTCACTGAGCGCGCAATCATGTGGTTGAAAAGTTCTGAACGACGTGTGCGTCTTCTGTGCCCCATGAAATACGTTCTGCTCTCTCTTCTAATGGCCGCCACCGCCGTGATCGGTGCGGAGAATCAAAAGGCTCTCAAAGACATCCCGCTCAAGGATATCGACGGCAAGGAGACCTCGCTGAAGGCCTTTGCCGGCAAGGTTTTGTTGATCGTGAATGTCGCCTCGAAATGCGGCAACACGCCTCAATACAAGGACCTCGAAGCGGCCTACGGCAAATACAAGGACCAGGGTCTTGTGATCATGGGCTTCCCTTGCAACGACTTTGGCGGCCAGGAGCCGGGAACCAACGAGGAGGTGAAGACCTTCTGCACGACCAAATACAACGTGACCTTCCCCATGTTCGACAAAGTGCAGGTGAAGGGCGAGCCCAAGCATCCGCTGTATGAAGCGCTCACGGGCAAGAAAGGGGCGTTCCCTGGCGACGTGAAGTGGAACTTCGGCAAGTTCCTCGTCGGCCGCGATGGCAAGCCCATCATGCGCATCGAGCCGAAGACCAAGGTGGACGCCCCCGAAGTCGTCGAGGCCATCGAGAAGGCGCTTGCCAAGAAATAGGTATCACCCATCGCACCTCTATTTGCGCACAGCCGGAGAGAAATCTCCGGCTGTGTTGTTTTCGAAATGCTTGCGTAAGCCGCATAAGCTGTTTATCGGGAAGCTGTGATTCGCCTCGCCAGATTCCTGCTCGTGAGCGCGCTGATGATTTCCATCGGTGCTCAGTGGGCCGTGCTGCAATCGGCAGCGTGGGTGACCATGGCAGTCAGTTACTCGCTAAAGACCGGGTCGGTCGCTCAGGGCTTGAGCCAGACATTTGATGGTGATCATCCCTGTCCTCTGTGCTGCGTGGTGAATAAGGGCACCGAGTCTGAGAAAAAAGATCCGAGGCAGAAGACCGCGAAGCTGAAGATCGAACTCTTTGCACAAGCAGCCGCCGTCATTGTGATCAGAGCGCCGGTGGCGAGCCATACTTTTGTCACGACGGATAAACTCGTGATCGAGCATTCTATCATGCCACCCACGCCACCGCCACGATGCGGAATTGCGTGATGTAGAACGAGTTTTCAAAACGTGACTTGGCGTCTTGGGTTTGAAGCCCACTCGCATTGAGTTTGAGCCTCGATGCATCAGCCAGCGACTTTCAAAGTCGTTCTGCGTCTACACCCCTTTGCACCACAGCCCACCGTCATGGCCATGCTGTGGCGCGGCCTGTGCGCGCGGCCGGTATCCGCATGCATGGGTCCTGCATAGCCCGCCCGTTGTTTCGGGTCAGTTTCAACGGGCGGGTGACAGCAACTCAAAAGCCAGGACACGCATGTCCTGGCATGAACCCACCAGGCTCCTCGGAGGCCTGCTCCCTTGTCCCTTCATGCACAGATTATTCGCCCTCTCCATCGCGTTCGCTTCGTCGACGCTCGCGCAGACCACCTTCACCCACTTCGAAGCTCGCCAGACTCATCCCATCGCGCTCACGCTGGATGGCTCCAAAGTGCTGGCGGTGAACTCACCGGATGCGCGGCTTTCGGTGTTCGACGCTACGACCATGTCGCTGACGGCGGAGGTTCCTGTGGGACTGGAACCGGTGAGCGTGCGGGCGCGGACGAATGCGGAGGCTTGGGTGGTCAATGAGGTGTCGGACACGGTGACGATTGTGTCGCTGACATCGAGCAGCGTGATCGCGACGCTGAAGGTGAGCGATGAACCGGCAGACGTGGTCTTCGCGAATGGGAAGGCGTTTGTGTCGTGTGCTCGGGCGGGTGTGATTCGTGTGTTCGATGCGAGCACGCGTGCAGACCTGGGCAGCATCACGTTGACCGGTGACTATCCACGAGCGCTGTGTGCGAGCGCCGATGGCACCAAGGTTTACGCCGCCTTCCAACAATCCGGCAATCGCACCACGGTGTTGCCTGCGAGCCAGGCTCCCGATCAACCAGCGCCGACGAATCCGAATCTGCCTGCGCCGCCGAAGACGGCGTTGATCGTGGATGCGAGCGACCCACGCATTCACTACACGGTGCTCGACAACGATGTTGCCGAGATCAATACGACGACGCAGACGGTGACTCGCTACCTCAGCGACGTGGGCACGAACTTGTTCGATGTCGCGCTGCGTCCGGGCACGGATGAAGTGTGGGTGCCGAATACCGAAGCGCTGAATCGCACGCGCTTCGAGCCGGTGCTGAATGGTCACTTCGCGGACAATCGCGTGACGCGCATTGCCTTGACCACACCGACGGTGATGCCTTTCGATCTGAATCCCGGCGTGGATTACAACACGCTGCCGAACGTGCCCGCGAAAGCCACGTCACTCGCACAGCCGATGGGCATGGTGTTCAGCAGCGATGGCGCGACGGGCTGGGTGGCGGCGTTTGCTTCGGATCGTGTGGCGAAATTTGATCCAGCGACGGGTTCGGTCGTCTCGCGTGTGGATGTGCGCACGAGTGGTGACACGAAGAACATGCGCGGACCACGAGGTCTGGCGCTGGATGAAGTGGGCGGGCGTTTGTTTGTGCTGAACAAGTTCTCTAACACCATCTCGGTGATCAACACGAACACCCTCGCGGTGACGAGCGAGGTGCCTGCTGGCTCGCATGATCCGACGCCCATCGAGATCAAAGAAGGGCGCGGCTTTCTCTTCGATGCACGCTTGAGCGGCAACGGCACGATGTCCTGCGGCACCTGCCACATCGATGCGGACCGCGACGGTCTGGCGTGGGATCTCGGCAATCCCGGTGGCGATATGGCGACGGCGCTGGCGATCAATGCAGTGATTCACGACACGAAGACCCGCACACGCACCATGCATCCGATGAAGGGACCGATGGTGACGCAGACACTGCGCGATCTCCAAAACAGCACGCCCTTCCACTGGCGCGGTGACAAGCCGACGCTGCAGAGCTTCAACGGCACGTTCGAGAACTTGATGGGTGGCGAGCTGCAAGTGTCCGAGGATATGGATTTACTCGCAGGCTACCTGTTCTCGCTGGTGCTGCATCCGAATCCGAATCGCACGCTGGAGCGATCACTGCCGACCACCTTCAATGGTGCGAGTCCAGCGACGGGTCGCGATCTTTTCAACCAGCATCTCAATCACTGCGCGCTGTGCCATGAGCTGCCGCGTGGAAGCAACAGCAACATCGATCTCCCGCAGGAAGTCGGGCGCGTGCAGCCGATCAAGAATCCCTCGCTGCGCACGGTGTATCAGAAGCAGAAGTTCGATCCGCAGACCGGGCACACGAGCGTGTCGGGCTTCGGCATGTTGAGTGATGGCACGGGCTTCGCGCTGCCCACGGTGCATCCGTATGTGCTCGATGCGCTGACCACGCCTGCGGACTTCGCGAACGTGACCGCGTTTATGATGTGCTTCGATACAGGTATTGGGTTGATCGTTGGCTACGGACCGACGGTGAATGCATCGAACAAGAACGATGCGGGTGTGCTTGCGGACATCGCTTTGCTCGAAGCGCGGGCGGCGGCGAATGAAACGAATGTGATCGTGCGCGGCATCGTCGGAGGGCAGCAGCGTTCATTGCTGTGGACGGGCACGAACTACAAGTTCGACAAGGCATTGAGCGGCAGTGTGACACGCACGGCTTTGCTGGCGCTGATTACCGGCGCGGACAGCGTCAGCTTCATGGGTGTGCTGCCGGGCATGGGCGAGGTGATGTCCATTGATCACGATGGCGATGGCGTGTTGGACGGCGACGAAGTCGCAGGCTCGCCGACGATTGTGCGTCATCCCCAAGACGCGGGTAGCGTGACGGGCGGCCGTGCGACGTTCACTGTCGAAGCCACGGGCTCGGGCTTGCATTATCAATGGAAGCGCGGCACGACGAACGTGGGCACTGACTCAGCGACGCTGACGGTGAACCCGGCGGTGGCGGGCACTTACAGTGTGGTCGTGTCGAACACGCAAGGCAGCGCCACGAGCAAAAGCGCGACGCTTACGGTGGTTGCTGCGCCTGCGATCACGACGCATCCGGCAACTCAGATCGTGGCACCGAACTCAGTGGCGACGTTGAGCGTGACGGCGACAGGCTCGGGTTTGACGTATCAGTGGCTGAAGAACGGCAATGCCTTGATCGGCGCGACCACGAGCAGCCTTGTGATGAACACGGTCAACACGTCGGACAACGGCCAGTATGCCGTCATCGTCTCGAACGCTGCGGGCAAGGTGACGAGCAATGCAGCGGTGCTGACCGTGCCGATCGCGCCCGAGGTGAATCCTTTGAACCTGCCTGATGCACGCGTGGGCGAGAACTACAGCCATCAGATCACGGCGAAGAACAATCCCACATCGTTCACGATTACAAACCTGCCGCCGGGACTGACTTACAACACCACGAGTGGTCTGATCACCGGCCATCCAACGGCTCCCGGGCAAGCGATCGTGAAGGTGAAAGCGACGAATGCTGCGGGTCCGAGTGTGGAGGTCTCGGACACGATGGAAGTGTTCGATCTCGCGGCGGGAACGGTGGGTATTTATCAAGGCGTGGTCGCTAGGCAGACAGCGCAGAATGGCGATCTCGGAGGAACCATCAAGGTGGACACTAAGGGCAACGGCACTTTCAGGGGAACACTGACGCTGGGGCTGAAGTCGCATCCGTTCAGTGGCACGCTGAGCCCTTCGGGAGTTACGGTGGATTCGACAGCCACGGCCACGGTCACCCGTGCTGGCTTGCCTGCGCTGACCGTCAACTTCACTGTGACGCCGAACATTCGCGCGTTGAATGGTTCGGTCAGTGATGGTGTCGCGACAGCGACGTTCACCGCACGCCAAGTATCGACGGCGCTCGCCTCGTATGCCGGGAACTACACCTTCGCCATGCTGGTGAAGACGGCAGACCGAACCAACGATGCGATTCCGCAAGGCCACAGCATCGGTGCTTTTAAAGTGACGACCGCAGGTGTGGCGACTGGTGTGATCAAGCTGTGCGATGGCACGGTGGTCACGTTCTCGAATACCATTGAGGCCGATGGGTCGATGAGCTTGTTCAAGCTGCTTTACTTGAACACCGGTTCGCTGCTGGGAACGCTCAATGTGGACAGCACGAATGGCTTCGTCATGGGCTCGTCACAGTTAAGCTGGTTCAAGAAGACGCAGGCGACGAACTCCACGACGCGCAGCTACAAGGCGGGCTTTACGTCTTTTGATCTGGAGACTCATGGTGGTCGCTACACGATTCCCGCGACAGGTGTGATTCCGCTCGGTCTCAGCGCTGGTGCTAACAACGCGAAGGCGACGTTCTTCGGCGGCGCGGCACCGAGCCCGGCCACGCGGCTGAACTTGAGCACGATCGAACTCGTCGCCGGAACGACGAGCATCGCGAAGATGCTCGCGCCGAATCCCGGCATCGTGACGCTCACGCTCACCAACGGCAGCGGCACCATTTTCACGGCGGGCACGACAGGATCCTTCACCGGCACTTTCATGCTGCTCGATCCTGACACAACGGTGCAGCCCAACAAGCCCATCACTCGCAGCGGCACGATCACCGGCATGATCGTGAACGATGGCATAAACACGAAGGGCTACGGCTTCTACCAGCTGCCTGAGCTGCCCGCGCTGCTGCCCGTGAAGACCATGATTAGCACGTCCCGCCTGATGAGCGGGAGTGTCACGCTGGAGGCTGCGCCTTGACCACCCCTTTCAACTGACCCGTTGAACCACAAAGACAAAACACATACGACATGATACGACGACTCAACTCCTGGCTGAGTGCGGCGGTGCTGCTCGCGACGAGCCTCACTGCGAATGCGCACATCGGCTACACGGGACGTGACTTCGGGACGCTTGATCCTGCGGGCACCACCACGAACTCCATCAACGGACAAAACGTCAGCACCAAGTTCGGCTGGGCCGATGGGACTGATGCAGACTGGGGTGACAGCCATCGCCTGCGGCCCTACCGCTTCACGATTGTGAATGCCAGCTATGTCACGATCACCTTCACCGGTGTGACGGGTGGCACGGGCACAGGCTTGCTGAAGCCGGGCTTCTCCATCTATCGGGGGCTCGCCCACACGACGGGCGCGGCGGATCATGACTTCGCGGTAATCAGCCAGTCGTGGCTGGCCACGCAGTTCGGCTCTCGTGAAGCCTGTTTCAATGCGCTGGGTGACTGGCGCATGGGCAGCGATGATGGCCTCACCTTTGCCGATCTCAGCAGCTTCACGTTTGTCGGATATGCGGTGGACGGCACGGCGGCGAACTTCGGCAGCACGCCGGGCATCGTGGGCGACGGCACGGCGGACAACACGGTCACGGGAACCTTCTATCTCACACCGGGCGATTACACGCTGATGGTGGGTGGTGCCGAATATAACGAGCAGCCCACGCCTTCGTCGGTTTACCTTGATCCGGCGGCTCCGTCGGACACGACGCGCCGTAGCTACACAGACACCTATCGAGTGAATGGCACGGTCTCCGTGTCGGCGGCGAGTCCGTCGAGTCTCGTGTCCTTCAGCAGCGCGAACGTGACGGCAGCCATGGGTAGCACGAGTGCGTATGTCACGCTTACGCGTCCGGTCGGCGGACCTGCTTTCTCCGTGGGCCTTACAGCGACCAATGGAACGGCCATCGCGGGCACGCACTTCACGGCGCCGACGGCTGGCGTCGCTTTCGCGGCCAATGAAACGAGCCGCACAGTTGCGATCCCGCTGGTGGCCCAGAGTGGCATCGTGCCGGATCGCAGCTTCTCGCTCAGCCTTGGAACGCCGACCAACAGCGTAGGCGTCGGCGCGCAGACATCTACGACGGTGACCATCCTCGGCAACGACACCGGCGGTGTGCTCTCCTTTGCCAGCACGGCAGTGACGGCGATCCAGGGTGACACCTCGGTGAACATCACGGTGAACCGCACGGCGAGCCTGGTAGCTTCGACTGTGGCGCTCACGACCACGAACGGCAGCGCGGTTGCAGGAACGGACTTCACGGCTCCAACCGCGACGGTGGACTTCGCCGCGAACGAAACGAGCAAGACGGTGGCGATCACCTTGATCCCACGCCCAGGCGTGCAGCCAAATCGCAGTTTTACCGTTGGTCTCGGTGCCACGACGGGCAATGCGACGGTGGGCGCTCCATCTTCGCTCACCGTCACGATCAATTCCGCTACCAGCTCGGCTCCTGCCGCGACGGTGACGAATGCGGACCCTGGTGGTGCTGGCATCACTTATGCTTGGATGATTGAGGCAGGTTCGAACAACATCGGCACGCTTCAGGATCATGTCGGTGCCTGGAGCTGGGAGGACAATTCCCTGTTTGCTCCTGGCGATCCCGCCGTGGGCTGGACGCACACCTCTCGCTGGGTGGCACTGAGATTGACGCAACCAGTGGTCGTCACGGTGACCATGGCACGCGACAGCTCCGTTCCTTATGCTTCGGGACCTGGGGGCTTTGCGGATTCCACTTCGATGTTCCCGTCCTTCACTCTGTGGAAGAACTGGCATGACTCAGGCAGCGATGATCACACCTACAACAACAAGGGCGCAGTCGATTGGGCACCCGGTCTTGAGTATCTCGATCACGTGGACAACTCCACCGCTGAGAGCGTTACGCGCTCCTGGTATCTCGCCGCTGGCGATTACTCCATGGTGCTGGGCAGCAATGCGCCTGCTACCAATCCCAACCGCCAGGGATTCTCTTTTACCATCGTCACTTCGCAAACCGCGCCAGCGGATCTCAAGCCCAACGTGGCCGGGCCGCCAGCGGACGGTGGCATTGGCTATGGTTACACCGTGATCGCCAAGGCCGGAGCCAGCGGTTCCTTCAAGGATCATGTCGGTGCCTGGAGCTGGGAGGACAATTCCTTGTTCGCCCCTGGTGATCCTGCTGTCGGCTGGACGCACACGTCGAAGTGGGTGCAGGTGAAGCTCCTGCAAGACTCCTTGTTCACCGTTTCGATGAATCGCGATGCAACGGTGCGCTGGGTGAGCCCCAACAATCCTGATCAAAACCAGATGGCGGATACGAGCAGTATGTTCCCGAGTTTCACCTTGTATCGTGGAGCCGATCAAGATGGTGCAGACAACCATACCTACAACAACAAGGGAGCCGTCTCGTGGGCCGAGGACCTCACTTATGTGGGCCACGTCGATAATTCGACGGACAGCTCCGTGGCGCGCACCTTCCGTTTGCCAGCAGGTGACTATACACTTGCGCTGGGCAGCAATGCGCCGGCGACAAACGCTCTTCGCCAGGGTTTCAATTTCAACTGGTCTGCACAAGTCGTCGCCCTGGTGACCCAGATCGCGCAGAGTAGCAGTGGCGTTCCTTACACTTACACTCTGATTGTTGGAGCAGGAGACTCGGGCTCGATCAAAGATCACGTCGGTGCCTGGAGCTGGGAGGACAACTCGTTGTTCGGTCCTGGTGATGATCCCGTGGGCTGGACGCACACCTCGAAGTGGGTAGCCGTCATGTTGAAGGATGCCGTCACGCTCAACGTGACGATGGCTCGCGATGCCACCGTTCCCTGGCCGAGTCAGGGCGACCCTAACCGTCTTGCAGACACGAGCAGCATGTTCCCTTCGCTGACCATCTGGCGCGGCTGGGATCAGGATGGCATGCAAGACCACACGTATAACAACGACGGTAACATCGGCTGGGCAGAAGACCTCAGTTACATCAATCACATCGACAACAGCACACAGACCTCGATTACGCGCTCGTGGACTCTGCCTGCTGGCCTTTACACTGTTGCCTTGGGCAGCAATGCACCGGCGACCAACACCTTGCGCCAGGGCTTCAGTTTCAGCTACAGCACGAGCGCGCCGATGTTCGTTTCTCCTGCGATTACCAAGCAGCCCGTTTCGCTGTCCGTGAACGCAGGGCAGAAGGCCGCTTTCTCGGTGACCGCCACCGGGCCATCACTTGGCTATCAGTGGTTCAAGAATGGTATGAAGATCGATGGTGCGACGAGCAGCATCTTTAACTCCATCACAGCAGCGACGCTCGCTGATGCCGGGAGCTACAAGGTGGAAGTGCGCAATCCCGCCGGTGCCGTGATGAGCAATCCGGCGATCCTTGGTGTGGTGGCCATCCCGGTGATGAACACGGTCACGCTCCCTGATGTGACCATCGGACAGGTGATCAACACCAGTGTCTCGGCGACCAACAATCCTACCTCCTTCGTGATGACGGGACGCCTGCCTGCAGGGGTCACCTTCAATGCGATCACGGGTGCGATCACGGGCCGTGCGCTGGCTGCGGGTGACTTCGCAGTGTCCTTCAAGGCCACCAATCGCGCGGGCACGAGCATCCTGGCCCAGGGCGACACGATCACGGTTGCCAAGGTGTTCGGTGATGGCGTGGTGAGAAACTTCACAGGCGTGCTCGGACGTTCCTCCACGATGAACAACTTCCTTGGTGGAAGCATCAAGATCACCACCACCGCCGTGGGCGGCTTCACTGGCACGCTCGTGCTGGGCACGAAATCATATCCGCTCTCGGGCCCGCTCGACACCTCGCTGGCGAAGCCCACAGGGACGCAGACCATTGTCCGCGTTGGTCAGGGACCTCTGGTGGTTTCCTTCACCATCGATCCGACGAACAAGCAAGCCACGGGCACTGTGGTGGATGGGCCGTGGAGTCTCGACTTCATCGCCCGTCAGCCCGCTGTCTTGCTGGCTACGTTGAAGGGCAACTACACGCTCGCGCTCAAGCTCGACACACCTGACCAAGGCGACGCGTCCAAGCCTCAGGGCTATGGTTATGGCGGATTCACCGTCGCTCCGACGGGCGTCACCTCGGGCGTGATCACCTTGTCCGATGAGACCAAGGTCACATTCTCGGCTCCGCTCGAGCACATGGGCAACCTCGGCATTTTCAAACTACTGTATGCCAACCTCGGGTCGGTCATTGCCGTGCTGCACATCGACACGGCCGCAGGCAATGCGCTCGACGATTCCACCGTGGACTGGTTCAAGACGGGAATCACCACGGGAGCAGATCGTGCATATAAGGCCGGGTTTGGTCCGCTCGCTCTCGTCACTGTGGGTCGCCTCTACAGCATCCCTGCGACGGCAACCACTCTGTCGTCATGGCTGACGGCTGGCACAAACAATGCGAAACTCACCTTCGCCGAAGGTGGTGCACCGAGTCCCTCGACACGTCTCAACACCAGCAAAGTCACCATCTTGGCAGGCTCGCCAAAGGCTGCGACGATCAACTCGAGCTTCAATCCGGGCAAGGCGACCTTGTCGCTCACACCCGGCACCGGCACGGTCTTCACGGCTGGAATCACCGGATCCTTCACGGGCACCTTCAAGCTGACGGACACCGACACCTCGATCACGCCAAACAAGTCCCTGGATCGTCCGGTGACCTTCAATGGCATGATCGTCAACGATGGCACTTCGACCAAGGGCTATGGCTGTTTCTTGCTGCCTGAGATGCCTGTGGTCGGTCCTCCCAAGACGACAATCCTGACGTCGAAGAAGCTCAGCGGCAGCGTGCTGCTTGAGGCTCAGACGCCATCTCCATAACGCCAACCTGTCTCGGCGAGGCGCGGATTCATCTCCGCGCCTCGCCTTATCACATCAGTTCACATGAAACGTTTTGCATCCATCGCGATGGTTCTGCTGACATGGGCCCCTTCAGCGCGCGCTCATCATGGCCTCGACTTCGTCCTGCTCCAGGACGCGACCTTTCCCCAACCTCTGAGGGGCTCCTTCTTCGACAACTCCGAGTGGACTCGTGAACGTGCCCTCGATGAGTATGCGACGGAGCCTGGACTTCACCTCGGAGTGCTGCCGGGACTTTCTGCGGGAGTGATGTCCCACTTTGCCGACATGGGCGATGGCTGGGCTTACTCATCCACGACGCCTTATGTGGTGATCAATCTTTTGCCCGTGGAGATCAAAGGCGTGCGCGTGGCATTGTGGACGGGCTACGAGTTTGCTTCCGAGGAGGACACTCACAGCCTATCGCGCCCATCGAAAAAGAAGGCGAGCGCTACCACTCGGCGACCATCATCGAGCGTCACAAGCTCTGCTCCGGCTCCGATCGGGACTTCTGCTGCGACTTCCCAACACAAGGCGATGAAAGCGGCGCCCACTGCGGGACGGTCGCGCCACACCGGAGGCACGACAGGTGGAGGCGGCCCCGATGCTCCCACGACGCCGGGGCATGATCATCCCGTGGCAGCACCGGCCGCTGCGCCACCACCCAGTCAGGACACTCAGCCCCAGGAAGTCGCGGTGGAACCCGTCGTTGTTCCCGTCGTCGAGCCGGTTCATGTGCACGAAGGCATTCACAGACACGGCGAGAGCGGCTTGCATTCGAGATTGATCATTGAGGCTGATCTCAGTGAACACGACAAGATCGTGGCCAATGTCATCAACTTCACTCCAGAGAACGGGAAAGGAGCCTGGGGCTACGGTGTGGGTGTGAGGCATGCGTTCAATCATGACTTCGCGGTCAGCGTGGAAGCCGTGGGCGACTTCGATGCATCGCTCGAGCATCAGGCGCTGGTGGCGGCACACTGGTCACCGGTTCATTGGCTCGCACTGAAGTTGGGGGTAGGAGTGGGCATCACACCGGAGGCATCCGATGTGGCCGTTCACACAGGCATTGTCTGGCGGTTCTGAAAGGAGCACGATGCTGCGCAGATTGTGGCCACGATTGCGGAGCATCGGTGGATTGATTGACAAGCAGATGGGCGTCTCCACTTTCACGCTCCTCTCGGGTCTGTGCCGAACGAGGTCCACCTGTCCATCATGATCACCTCCCGCCTCATCGCCTTGCTGCAATTGCTGACCGTGCCGGTGGTGGCCGTTCTTTTCGGCGGCACGCTCTGCAGGATGTGGAATGTGCCTTCGCACGAGTGGCTGAATCGTGAGGCTGGGATTCACCCGCCCGCAGAACGCAAGCGCCTCTCCAGCGACAAGCCCGAGTGGGTGCTGGTGGGCAACTCCATGCTGAACTCCCGCCTCAATGAGGATCAGCTCTCCGAACACTCGGGCGTCAAGGCGCGGCGCGTGTATCTGCCAGCCTCGCAGTCAGCCGTGTGGTTTTTGATCTTGAAGCAGGTGGTGGCCGCATCCGATGCGAAGCCCAAGTGGGTCTCTGTCTTCTTCCGGAACATGGACCTGAGCTGGCCAGACTTTCGCATTCGCAATCAAATGCAGCGCGAGTCCATCCTCGTGATGGAAGGTCCGCAGCAGCCGGAGTGGTTGCAGGTGCTTGGCACCCGCACCGGAGGTGAGGAAGGTGTGGTGGGTTCGGTCCGTGATCGAATGGACTGGCTGCTGCCCGCGCGGTTCCTCAACGTGAACACGCGGCAGTCCTGGCAGAACCGCGCTCTTCGTGCCACGCGCATCGGCACGCGGATGAATAACACACAACGTCGCGATGAGATGAACGATCGTTTTGGGATGGCGCATCTGCGGCACGATCTCGCTTCTGATCTCGCGCCTTCAAACAATGGTGATCCTGCGCAGGATGAGGTGGAAGACATTGGCACCTACTACGATCAATCCTCCAAGAAGTTCGATCCCTCGCCCGATGCTTCGTTCCTGCCTCACATGATCGCGCTCGGTAAGGCGCACGGATGGAAGATGCATTTCCATCGGGTGAAGCAACGCCCGTATCCTGATGGCACGCCGCAAACCGATCCGCCAGAGGTGGTGACCTACATGGCTGACCTTCGAGCTTACCTCGAGAGCCAGGGCTGCGTGCTCACGGATGAGGCCCATGATGACACGCTCACGCTCGACATGTATGCCGATGGAGATCACATCCAGGAGACCCCGGTCGTGCGGAAGCGCTACCTGGAGAGCTTCTGGAAGCGCGTCGGACCCGCGATGAAGGCAGTCCGATGAATCAGGGCTCGCCGCTGAAGGAAGTTCGGCTCGCTGAGGCAGCAGATGTGCCGCGCATCGCAGAGATCCAAGTGCTGGCTTGGCGGGCCGCTTATCGCGGGATCGTAGCTGATTCACTCTTGGACGGTCTCAAGACAGAAGACCGGCATGACCTTTGGAGTTCTTTTGTTGGACGTGATGAGGCCCCGCTTTACGTGGTCATGCACGAGGCCCAGGTCGTCGGATTTTGCCACGTGATGTCGTCACGGGATCGCGACTCTGACGGGGCTGCCGAGATCGTGGCCATCTACATCGACCCACCGCACTGGCGTCGAGGATCGGGACGTGCGCTCGTGGATCAAGCCATCGTCTTTGCACGCGCTCGGAGCTTTTCGATACTCACGTTGTGGGTTCTCGAAGGCAACACACGGGGTCGAAGCTTCTACGAACAAGTGGGTTTCCTCCCTGATGGCGCGACCAAGCATGAAACACTCGGAGGCGTGACGGTGACCGAGTTGCGCTACAAACGTCGAGTGGACGAGTGAGCGTTAGTTCGACTCCACTCGATTCATCACCATGCCGCGCATCTGGCCTTGCTGGGCGAGGGGACGCAGGAGGTTGAGCGCGGCTTTGACTTGCTCGGCGTTGCTGATGGTGGCGTCGTGAACAAACAAGATGTCCGTGGCCATGGGTGTCAGCTGCGCCACATCGGCGAAGCCGCGCAGGAGCGAGGCGGAGTCGAGGATGATCCAGTCGAGCTGCATGGACTGGGCACGACCGATCCAGGCGCGGTAGCCGTCGAGGAGGTCGGTCATTTCATACGAGGGCAGATCGTGCGCGGGCAGCAGGAAGAGATTGGAGTGCCCGTAGCGGAGGGTCTCGAGATCGTGCGACCAGGAGCTGTAGGCACCGGCTTGGGGGAACCAGTTCTGGATGCTGGGAGCGGCAGGATTGCACTCCATGAGGAAGACGCTGCGGCCGAGCGTGCAGAGGGCTGCGGACAAGGCGGATGCCAGAAGGCTTTTGCCCTCGCCGATGTAGGCGCTCGTGATCAGGATGACGCCGGTGCAACGACGCTGGAGGCGCTGCTGCTCCAGGACGCCAGTGATCTGTGAGATGGCATTGCCTCCACTGATCGGGCTGGGATGAAGCAGCTCGCTCAACTGGATGGGTCCCTCGCCGGCCATGAGTTCAGGGATCGAGGCCAGCACCTGGGCATTGTGGCTGCCATGCTCCGAAAGCATCGGTGGTGGCGGCGCCGCATACATTGGCTGAGGTGGCGGGGCGTAGTTCTGCGGGGGCGGCGAAGGGTGGGCCGGTGGCGGTGTCTGCGCTGCGGGAGCTGGTGCGGGCTCCGTTTTAGTCCTGGCGGTGGCGGCGGCCTTCGTGAGGTGGGGAAGGAGGTGGTCCTTGGCTAGACCAGTGCCCACCGGCACTCCGAGCCCTGCGAGCCCGAAGACCATCATGGCGGCGACAAGTGCGAGGGACTTTTTGGGTGAGATAGGTGCTTCGGGTGCAATGGCGATGTCCTTGACGCTCAGGTTGCCATTGCTGCGCAGTTCGCTCAGCAGGCGTGCGCGGTCCTGGTGCTGGCTGAGTTCTGTGTGCAAGGCACGGAGGCCTTCCACTTCGTCACGCAGCTGCTTCTGGCGAATGCGATTGGCGCTCTTGTCAAAGGCCTCGCCTCGGGCTCCAGACATTGCTTCAGTGAGCCGGTTGAGTTCGCTGCGCAGACGCTGCTCGTCTCCTTCGGCGGACTGCATGATGTCGGTCTCAAGGCGGGCGATTTCCTTGGTGGCCTGCATCAGCTTGGGATGACGAGGGCCGCAGAACTCCAGCAAGCTGTCGCGCCTGGACTTGGCCTCGATGAGTTTTCGTTGGGTCTCGTTGCCCTGATCGATGCCGCCCGTTGAGGACGATGAGGACCGGATGCCGGCGAGGTCCTGGCCGCTTGCCTTGGCGGCCTGCAACTGGCGCAGGCGCTCCTGGGCGCGGAGCAGGGACACTTCCACCTCGGCGCGTGCGCGTTCGAGATTCTCGGCGCGCATGGTCGAGAGATCATTCGTGTCGCCGCCTTTGAGAAGATCGGCCTTTTGATTGAACTCTGCGAGGGCGGCTTCCGCCTTGTCGAGGTTGACCTTTGCATCGGCCGTCTTGAGCGTGAGTTGCTCGTAGGCGGCCTTGGCGTCCTGGACGCTGTCATTGGCCACGTATTCGATGTAGTCCTGGGCGTAGTGATTGGCGAGGTCGGCGGCCATGTGGGGATCGCCATCGGTGACGATGATGCGGAGCACGTGTGATTCCTTCACCGGCTCGATGCGGACGTGGTCTTCCAGCTTGTCGGCAAAAATGTCTTCAGGCGGCAAGGCGCGTGGCGGGGACTTCAATCCGAGGGCGATGAAGATGCGACCGCGCAAGCCGAGGGCACCCGTGCCTTCGAGGTAGGCGCTGCGCTGCTCGGCGGGAAAGCGTTGATAGAGGTAGTCGATGTAACGGCGGGTCTTGAGGCCCGTGCGGTGATTGTTGATGATCTGCACGGCACTGAGTTCCGAGAGCCCGCCACCCTGCGTTTTGTCCATCTTGAGCAGGGCATTCTCCTGGATCGACACCTGGAGCATGGCCTCGGCTTCATAGACCTTCTTGCCAAAACCCAGGAAGTAGAAAGTGAGGGCTGCGAGGGGTATGGCGATGGCGACGCCGCGTTTCCAGTAGCTGCTCAGGTAGCCGATGATGTCGGCGATGCTCACGATGGTCTCCGCCTGGGGTGGCGGCTGCACGGGGGCCGGATGCGGCACGTGCATCATCGGCGGCGGCATGTAGTAATGCTGCTGCGGCGGAACGTAAGGCTGCAAGGGCATGCTGGACCGCTGGGCCTCGACCGGAACGAGGGCTCCGGCAGGCTGGGCGGCGGGGACGATGGAGTTTTCCCATTGCATGGCGGGCGGGGGCTGAGGTGCGGTCATGCGGGGACAGCAACGTGGTGGGTGGAAGGTTGAGCGTGAGCGGACTTTTGAGGGAGGCCCATCTCGCGAAGGATCAGTGCATTGACGATCTTCACATCGAAGACCTCCTCGGCCAGTTCGCGGCTGGCGCGTCCGTGTGGGGCGATCTGGTCTGGATGCTGCAAGTAGAACTCCATGGCGCGGACGATGGCATCGACGTTGCGTGGCTCCACCAGGAAGCCATTGCTGCCCTCGCGCAGCGGCGCATTCGATGCTCGCTGAGCTTCGCCTTCAGCGGTGAGCCGAACACACTCCCGTGCGCCAACGCTGTCCGTGGTGATGATGGCCTTGCCCATGGACAGAGCCTCAAGGGTGGCGTGGGGCACGCCTTCTCGATACCAGGTGGGCAGGCAGAAGACATGCTTGTCGCGCAGTGCGGATGCCACATCGCGGATCATGCCGTGATGGGTGATGATGCCTTCTTCGACCCAGCCCTGCACCTGCTCTTCGGAGACGCGATTGGGGTTTGGATCGAAGGGACCGATGAGGTGGAACTCGGCCTGGGGATACTTTTGCCGGATGAGGCGCGCTGCCTCCGCGAAGACGACGACGCCCTTGCTGATGAGCAGGCGGCTGACGAGGGTGAAGCGCACCTTGCCCTCGGCAACAGCGGGGTCGTTTTCGAGCGGAACGAAGGGAAACTCATCGACGTTCACCCCCGAGCCTGCGGTTACAAAGGCGGGCACCTTGGGCGGGAGAATCTTCAGCTCGGTGAGGAGTCGATGATCGTCCTCGTTCTGCATGAAGATGACGTCGGCGCGCTTGAGGGCGAAGCGATGCAGCCACACCGAGATCGCGCTGACGACCTTTTGCTTGAAGGTCTCCGGCTTGACGAAGGTGAAGCCGAGACCGGGCAGCAAGGCGTAGATGCGCGGCACTCCGGCGAGGGCGGCGACGACGCAGCCATAGACGACCGACTTGATCGTGTAGGCGAAGAGCGCGTCCGGGCGCTCGCTGCGGAAGAGCCGCCACATGTCGATGAAGGTGTCGATGTCGCTGAGCAAGTTTACGCGACTGCGCACCATGCGGATGGCACGATGACGTGCGCCG
Source organism: Verrucomicrobiaceae bacterium (assembly GCA_016795365.1). GTDB lineage: Bacteria > Verrucomicrobiota > Verrucomicrobiia > Verrucomicrobiales > Verrucomicrobiaceae > JAEUHN01. Next base: position 242,348 of record JAEUHN010000001.1, on the reverse strand, counting down.
AAGCTTTCGACGAACTGGCGCACATGCGGGTAGTCCTCGGCGGCGCTGGTGACCACTTCGCAACCTGCGTGCGCAAGGTCGCGGATCAGATCGCCACGATGATAGACGAGCGTGTTCGCATCAGCGGTGAGGACGACGATTTTCATGCGGGTGTGATGAGCTGGGTGGCGGCCTTAATCTCGGCGCGGCTGGCGACGAGGCGCTTGGCCTTGCGGGCGATGCGGAAAACCAGCGAGCGGGGGCTGCGGCTGTTGAAGGATTCGAGGTGAAGCAGGCGACGGCTGCGGGTGGACCACACGCGTTTGTAGGGCAGGTCGCCGGCAAGGTGATCGTATTCGGTAAGGCCGCGGTCCATGGCGCACTGGGCGGTCCAACCGACGTTGAGATTGCCCAGGGAGAGCGCTCCGTATTGCGAGTCGTAGCCGGACTGATAGTCCCAGTAACGTCCTCCGAAGATCAGGCCGTAGCGGGCAGAGGCGGGCCGACCATCAGCTTCGAGGAGCGTGATCATGAGCTTGCCTTGCGGGTGCCAGAGGGCTGCGAGTTCGCGATGAAAAGCCTGAGCCTTGGGCGCGAGGAAGCTGCTTTCGTCCTCGCTGAATCTCATGCGATGCAGGCGCACCAAGTCATCGAAGGCGGCATCGACTGGCAGGTCCTGACCGACGACGAGACCGCGACCTGCGTGACGGGCGACGAGCTTCTTCCACTTGGAGCGGTAGTCGCTGCGTCGATTGCCGGAGAGGCTGGCGAGCAATTCATCCCACGTCGAAGGCAGGGCGAGGATGAAGTCTTCCTGAGGCTCGGAACGTTCGTCGGCTTGCCCGGTGATGCCGATGAGTTTCTTGAGGTGCGGAATGCTGGGCGAGTCCTCCTGAAGCATGGGCAAGTCCACGAGGTCCCACTCGGAGCGCGTCTGCTTGAGCAGCGGAGCAAAGGCTGGAATCAAGGTGGCTTCTTGACCGGCGGGAACGAAGAAATCGAGCCCCTCGGACACGACTTCGCCGATCCCACCGAGGAGAGAGAGGTAACGCAGATGCTGACGGGAAGCGGATTCTTCGCGACCGAGAATGAATGGTGCGATTGCGATCGGAGTGCCCTGGGCATCGCGCAGCATGCCGATGCGGAGCTGGCAGCGATCACGGTAATGCTTCCACCAAAGGCGGCTCCAGTCCCAGGTGCGGAACGGAGTCTGCACAGCGGATGCCTGGTGGAGGCGTTCCCAGTGAGGGCCGAGCGCGAGGAAGGCGGCCTCGTCGCGGATGATTTCGAGATTGGGCACAGAAGATTTCATTCGGCGTCCTCCGACGGACCGGAGGCAAGAGATGGAGTGCGCTCGCGTCTGAAGGCGCGCACCAGGCGAAAGAGCGTGGCGGTCAGGCTGAAGCGATTGAAGGCTTCGAGGTTGTGGACCATGCGATGGTGTGTGGACCACTCGTTCTTGTAGCGGGCGTCACCGGGCATGTGGTCGATCTCTGTGAGGCCGCGCTGGACGGCGCATTGAGCGGCCCAGCCAAGCGAGAGCGTGCCCACGGAATACTTGGAGAACGAGGGGTCGAAGCCGGTCTGATAGCTCCAGAACTTGCCGTCAAAGGCGAAGCCATAGCGGGCGGCGACGATGCGTCCCTGGGCTTCGATCACGGGCAGCATGGCACGTCCTGAAGGAGCCCAGCGCTGCACCAGCGACTGATGCAGGGCGCGCATCCGAGGATTGAGGAACATGCTGTGCCGTCCTTCGAAGCGCAGCGAGTGCAGCCGCCACAGTTCATCAAAGGCAGCGCCAGCGGGCAGATCGACGCCGCCTTGCAGTGTGCGTCCCTGCTGCTCGTCCATCACCTTGCGCCAACTCGCGCGGAACATGGCGCGGCGTTTCGCCTTCCAGGCTTTCATGGGTTCGTCCCATGTGCCGGGCAGGGACATGAGCAGCGATTCCTGCGGTGGGGTGCGTTCACCACTCTGGGCGAACCGGCCCAAAGCGGCGCGGAAGTGTGGAAGGTTCGGCGACTCCGCGTGGACGGCGGGAAGGTCGATCGCATCCCAGCGCAGCACCGAGCGATGGAAGACGCGGCAGAGACGCGGAGTGAGCCTTTCCTCCAATCCTTCTGGCACGAGGAAATCCATGCCCTGGGAGGCATCCTCGCCGATGCCACCGATGAAACTGAGGTGACGCAAGGTGCGGCGAAAGCCCTGGCGTGGTCGGCCAATCATGAGCGGGGCGATGGCGAGTGGCCTGCCAGTGATGGGGTCGTCGATCACGGCGGTGCAGAGCTGGCACGATCCGCGATGCTGCTCCCACCAGAGGCTGATCCAGTCCCATGTCATGAACGGTGTGCGCGTGGCACTCTGCTCGAGCAATGAATCCCAATGCGGCTGCAGGGCGCGCAGACCGGCATCCGTGGTGACAAGGCGCGGCTCCAGCCGGCTGGCAACGGCCTTGGTCAGGTCGTGACAGATCGCGGGCGAACGCGTTGTGACGGCAGTGGTCATGGGTTGGTGGTGAGGTGTTTGGAGGCGAGCTTTTCGAGGCTGTTCCCGATCTCTTCGCGGGCTTGGTAAAGAGCCTCGGGCCGGTCATCCCAGTCACCGAAGCCGCGGGCAAAGGTCTGGGCCGTGTCGAGGGCGGTTTTCTTGAACCCATGCTTGGCCATCAGCGCGATGTAGTCATGATCGTCCATGCTCTCGCGAATCCACTTCAGGCGAATCGAGGCGACCGGCCCTTCGCGTCCGTGGCGCTCCTGACGGGCTGGGTAGAGGAGGAAACCGTCACCATTGTAAACCTCATCGTTGTCATGCGGGTAGGTGCCGTTGTTGGCCCAGGGATCGAAGTCGTCTCCCTTCCAGAACGAGGTGTCCCAGTAGGTCAATCCGGTGATGCCGTGCCGCGGTGCCAGCCAGCCGAGGATGCGGTAGTTCATCGCAGGGAAATCGGTCAGCCACACGGGCGGTTGACCCGCTGCGAGGCGTTTCGGGTCGCCGTGAGCAGCGCGCCACTCCGCCGGGGTCTGCACGAGCGCGGTATAGGTCCAGACCTCGTCGCCAGCAGTGAGACGTTTGGCAATGTGCCGTGGGGCGTCGGGGGCTTCGAGGTCACGCCATACGTCGCTGACATGCGCGGTCCAAATGTTGACACTGCCATCGAGCGAGCCCCAGTCCTTGTTGTCTGGCCAAGGTTGTTCGGTGATGAGAAGTGGGATGTTTGCGTTGTGGCGCTCACGGAGTTCTTTGAAGAACTGACCCCATTCGCGCACCTCCGCATACTTCGCGGCGGAGTTGGGCTCGTCGAGTTCACCGAAGATCTTGTAGAGCCGGTCAGCGCATCCGAGCTTCTGGCAGATCTGGAACCAGCGTGCCGCATACTTGAGCGCTGCTTCGCGGTCCTTGCCCAAAGGATCGCCGACAGGCCAGGTGAGCCACAAGGGCAGGCCGATGGTGCCGGCCTGGCGATGCAGCAGATGCTCGCGCAGCGCGTCCTCCATGTGGGCGAAACTCTCCTCACTCAGAGGATCGGTGCCGTCAGGATACGTGGCCCAGACTTCATGCGGACTGAGCCGGTGATCCACGAGCATGTCGTAGTAATCATTGAGGATTGTCTGAAGCTGCGGCGGAGCCGTGGACCCCTTGTCGTCAAAACCATGAATCTTCGCCAGCCGACGCCAGGTGACGAAAATGGAAGACTTCAGCGTGGGCAGGCGTGGCATCTGGAAGTCCCAGACATGCAGCGAGTAGTCGCGCGTGAGTCTTTGCCCGCCCGGCAAGGTGATCGTCAGAGTGCCTGAGTAGTCCCCAGGCTTCGCATTGGGCGGCACATAAACATCCACCCAGAACGGCTGGTTCACTCGCTCCAACGCGGGCATGGCCTGCGTGGGGAAGGTCTGGGGAACGAGCGCATCAGGATACATTCCGCCTGCCATGGAGGAGGACTCCGAAGATTGTGTGATGGCCACGTAGTGCTCGCGAAGCAGCACCGGAGCGGGGATGAGGGTGTCGTTGGGACCCTTGAGGCATCCGGCGGAGAGCACTGCCTCGCGGACTTCTTCGGGCGATCCGGTGATGATGATCTGCAAGGCCTCCCACTCGCCGCGGCCTGCCTGGAGCTTGGCATCCCAGGGGATGGGCGTGGTGTCGCGAAACACGCGATCCATCGCATGAGTCATCCAAAGCTCGGGCGCTGCCGTCACCGTGAGGGCGAGGCTGCACAAGGCCAGAGCGATGGGCGTGATGGATGGCATGGCGAAAGGATCAGCGCGTCAGGCTGTCATAGACCTCCTCGAACTGGTGCGCGGCGCGCTCCATGCTGTAGTCGTTCACGGCTCGGGAGCGGCATTTTTGGGCGAGGGCAGTGCGTTGGTCAGAGCCCTGCGAAAGCATCTCCAGCCAGCCCTGAGCGAGCTGCTCAGCCGCGCCCACGGGCACCACCTTGCCGAGGTCGCGCAGCATGGCGGTGCAGTCGCCGGCATCAGTGGTGACGCTGGGAATGCCGCAGGCCATGGCTTCGAGCACGACATTGGGGAAGGCTTCGGACTTCGAGCACAACGTGAAGACATCGAAGGCTGGATAGAACTGCTCAGCGGCTGAGCCGAACGGGACAAAGCGGACAACGGAGGGATCGCGGAGTTGTTCGAAGGCCTCGTGTGCTTCGGGGTAGAGTTCTTCGCGAGTGCCGCCGACTAGCACAAAATGGACGTCGGGTCGGGCGGCCTGAACCTGAGCCGCTGCACGGAAGAAGCAGGCGATGTCCTTCACTGGATGACAGCGCCCGACGAAGCCGACGACGGGCGTTTCGGGGGCAATGCCAAGCGAGGCGCGAGTTTGCTCGCGAGCCGCTGGATCGGGCACGAAGCGCGTGGCGTTTACCCCATTGGGAATCCACACCATCTTCGAGCGAGGGAAGCCCATGCCACAATGCACGTCGATGGCTGCCGTGGAGTTCGCGATGATCTTGGACGGCAGCACCTTGGATCCCCATCGCAGGGCCTGATGAAAGAGCGTGGTCTTGAGATCGCTGTCGCCGGGATTGCGATGCACCTCGGTGGCGCGCACGCCCCAGACGATGTTGTGAACGCCTGCACACCAAGCGGCCGTGGCACCGATGAGGTCGGCATGGTGCATCCACGTTTGCAGCACATCGGGTGCCTCGGCGGCAATGGTGTGGCGCACGGCTTTCCAGAGGCTTGCTCGCATGAGTGCGGGCTCGTTGAGATCAATGACGCGGCAGCCGAGGGCTCGCAGCTGCTCGGCGCGTGTCTCGTGAGGTTGCACGCAGGCGGCGAGAACCACATGCTGCCAGCGCGAACCACGCACCTGGGTCATGAGGTTGAGCAAAAAGTTTTCGGCACCTCCGCCCGCTACCGTGGGGATGAAGTGCAGCACCTTGCGTGCTCGTGCGGGAGCGGCATCCCTAACCTCGGGCACGGGCATGGCGGACACGGCGGTCATGCGGCCACCTCCGTTTTCCAACGCAAGCCGAGGCCGCGACGGAACTGCCGCAGGCGCTCCATGAGGCCTGAGGCCATGGCTTCCACTTCCCAGGGTTCGGAGGGATTGCCGTAACGAGGCAGTGCTAGCACTTCGTGATGCGGGTGGATAAAGCCGGCGTGCATTGTGAACGAGCCGCTGAACCCGGTGCTCGCGAGCATGGCCTGGGTGTCGTGATCAAAATCGCCAGGGCCACCATTCGGGTAAGCGAAGAGCGAGGGCGGTGTGCCGATTTCCTCGCGGATGCGAGCATGGCAGGTGCGAATCTCATGCTCGGCGCGCTCAGGTGTGCAGCGGCCCAGGATCGGATGGGTGTGTGTGTGTCCGCCGAGCGAGATCAGGCCGCTGGCGTGCATCTCACGTGCCATGTCCCACGTCATCGGGCGCAGCGGAGCGGGCAGAGGATCGCCGGGCTGAAGGTGGACCTGCAAGGCGTCTTCGATGGACACGAGAAGATCGTCCGCCTCCGCCTGGGTGCGACTTTTCAGCCGTCCGCAGAGGGTGAGGTAGGCATCGCGACGCTCGGACGCGGTGCCAATTGATGCAGCGAAGTCTTCAATCTGGAGGCTCGATTGCGACGTTCGTGACAACGCCATTTCCAGGCGCACGAACCAAGGTAGGACGCTGCGATCAAGGTAGCCAGTGGTGAGGAAGATGGTGGCAGGGAGGCCGAGGCGCTTCAGCACGGGGTAGGCGAGGGCGTAGTTGGACTCGTAGCCGTCGTCGAAGGTGATGGCGACCGCGCGGGAGGGGAGTTTGGGGCCACCTGCCTGAGCGGCGGCGACTGCTCGGGCGTGGACAACTTGGTAGTGTTTCGCGAGGTGTTCACAGACCTCCTCGAACACGGAGGCTGGGATGTGCTGCTCCTGGTCCAGCATCTCGGGGACCAGCGTTTCATCGGCCCGCAGGCCGTGGAAAGTAAGCACGCAAGCCTCGGCGGGACGCCATCGACTCAGCACCCGGGAAATCCCGCAACCGGTGCAAAAACGAGCCACTCGAGTCCCCAAAGGGAGGGGAGGACGGGCCAGTTGAAGAGAGGGGGACATTCCCCAATGTCTCAAAAGCTACAATTTTTGCAACTTGGACATTATGGAAAGTCTAATTAGTTTCTAAAATTTAGAAATCTCCCGCTCGCCACGATCATGGCATCTTCAGCTTCTGCCCGAGCTTCAGCTTGTCGCTCGAGATGCCGTTGGCGGCCTTGATTTTGTCCACCGTCGTGCCGTTTCTGCGGGCTAGTGCCCAGAGGGTGTCGCCTGAGACGACCGTATGAACACCGCCTCCGCTGCTCTTCTTGGCGGTGGTGGCCTTCGGCTTGGGCTTGCTCGTGGAGGCGGTGGATTTCGAAGTCGTGGTCGTGCGCGGCTTGGTGGAGGAACTGCTCGCGACGGTGGTCTTCGGCTTGGTCGTCGTGCTCGATGAGGTGGTCTTGGGCTTGCTCGACGACGATGTGCTGGTGCTGGGATGCTCGTAGCCAGGAGGCGGTGGTGGAGGTGCCTCGGCATACTGCGGATGTGAGTTGGAGGACAACAAGGAGCCGCCGCCCGTGGGGATGCCGCCTGGATCGTGCGGATAGGGATTGTAGCCACCGTCGATCGGTCCATTCGATGCGTAAGCTGATGAACCCGAAGAGCCGGTGGTCGAACAAGAACTCAGAAGCGTGACAAGAGCCAGACCGGCGATGGACGAGCAGAGGGCGGGGAAGGCGGCACGAATCATAGAGATGGTGAATCTGGGAGCGGGCGGGATGGTTGCAAAGTCTTTTTGTCCAGGTGCCGGTTTGCTTGCATCTAAGCGTTCGCGGACGAAGGATGAGAGATGGCTGAGCGGCGACAACGTCATGAGTGGATCGATCTTCTCCGAGGTTTGGCGGTGGTGGGCATGGTCTGGACGCACTCGTTCAATACGTTTCTGGCTGTGGGGTTGCAGAATACTTCGACTTATCGGGAGATGAGCTTCTACCATGGGCTGGTGGCTCCGATCTTTTTCTGGGTGGCGGGATTGATGCGTGGCATGTCAGCCGCGAGGCCGGGTCCGCCCAAGCCCGCATGGGCCACGGTGCGCCGCCTGACCATGATCTGGCTGGTGGGCTGCCTGATGCACATGCCCTGGGCAGCCGTCATGAGTGCGCGGGTGGACGCAGCGGCCTGGGCCACCCTTTTCCAGTGCGATGTGCTCAACTGCCTCGCGTTGTCGTGCCTGCTGCTTCTGGGCATCGAACAAATGATGGGGGCCAACAAGGCGAAGGCATGGCTGGTGGTGGCCATGGTGGGATTCGCCTTCGTGGGGCTCACCGATCAGGCGGCGGGCTTGCAGACGGGGATCATCCCGGTGGATGCCCTTTTGTCGCGGAAGACAGGATCGCTGTTTCCGATGTTTCCGTGGTTCGGATTTGCTGCCGCAGGCTTCGTGATGGGACACGTAGGAGTGCCGGGCTGGCAGGTGGCCCTGCTCGCGGCTGTGGTCGCCTTTGGTGTGCCGTGGATTCCAGGCGAGACGGGCACGGTGGGATTCTTTTTCGAGCGCCTGGGCTGGGTGGTGATGATTGCCGCTGTGGTGGCCAAGCTGAATCCGCACATCGCGAAGATGCCGCGCTGGTTGATGCTCGCGGGCCGCGAATCGCTCTGGCTTTACGTGGTGCACTTGATGCTCATTCACGCGGTGCCGCTGTGGCGCGGGCAATCGTTGGAGCACCTGGTGGGGCGCACGCAGCCCATTGGGATGGTTCTCGTTATTTTTGTGCTGCTTCTCTCGGCATCGCTGGCGGTGGCGTGGTGGAACGAGCGAAGAAAGCAGCGGCGGGCCAACGTCTGAAATCACGGCTGGACATTCTGTTCAGCGCCGCGTTTGATTGCCTGCCGACGTCGAGGGACTTATGGACAGCTCATCTATCACGATCACCATCCTGCAGCTCACGCTCATCATCATGATCACGGGTGTGGTGTTTTGGGGTGTGGCCGACTGGGCCCGACAACGCAAGATGCAGCCGGTGATTGAGCAGGAGCGCGCACTCCGGCTGCAAGCTGAGATGAAGCGCCAGGAGGAATCTCAGGTTGCCAGCGAAAAACAAGAATCCATGCAGCGGCTCATCGACGAAGCTGCGGCACGTCAGGCCGATCTCGAACGCACGCTGGCCGAACTGCAAGAGCGCCTGGCGCGCGAGTCTGCTCAGGCCATGTCGAAGATCGCGGAACTGGACTTGGATCTGAAGACAACGCAGCAGGCGCAGCGCGATGCCGATGGCCAGCTCACCCTGAGCAAGAGTCGTGTGTCCGATCTGGAAGCGGCCCTGGACTCTGAGAAGGGACGCATCGCGGCCATGCAAGAGGCGCTGGAGGCCAAGCAAGACCTAGCCAAACAGCTCGCTCAGGAACTCAGCACCGCACGCAATTCCTTTGCCGATGAACGTAAGGCGGCCAACGAACGCGAGGCTGCCCTGCGCGCCCAGCTCGCCGACCATGAGAAGATGGCTGCCAGTGGCCAAAGCATGACCGATGTGATCAACGCAGAGTTGGAGAAGACTCGTGTCGCTCAAGCCGAGCTGGAAAAAGAATCCTCCGCCCGTCTCTCCGAACTCCAGCGAAAGCTGGCCGCCGCAGACCAAAAGTCAGCCATGCTGCAGAAGGAAATCATGGCTTTGGTCAACAGCACCGGTAACACCTCGGATGCGGCTGCCGCCGTCACTGCTGCCGAAGAGATTGAGCAGGCACGTCAGCGGGCCTTGCAAGCTGAGAAGAAGATCGCCGAACTCGAAGCTCAGCTTTCTCAAGGCGACGCCGGCACGCGCAAACGCCTGCGCGAGGCTGAATACAAGATCTGTGAGTTGGAATACAAGCTGGCTCAAATCGAAGAGCCTCCTGCTTCGCCTACCAAGCCGCTCGCATCGAACGAGAGCCCGGCGAGCGAAAACTCCTAGCAGGTCCTCTTCAACGACTCCGGCTCAGAGTGCGAAGCTCTTGATCGCTGCGGCGACTTCATCGCGCTGAGCGGAGGAGAGTTCAGGATACACCGGGATGCTGAGCACTTCGCCCGCGAGCTGGTGCGACACCTCGCAGCCACTGAGCGATGTGGGCGGCAGGTTTGCGAAACACTTCTGCTGATCGAGGGTGACCGGGTAATAGACTTCGCAGCCAATCTTGCTGGAGAGCAGATGGTCCTTGAGAGCATCGCGACGACCGTTCAGCACGCGGAGTGTGAACTGGTTCCAGATGTGGTCGTTGCCTTCACTCGCTGAGGGCAACACGATGCCAGGGGTGCCTGCGAGGGCTTCCAGGTAAAAGGCGGCATTTGCCTGCCGGCGTGCGGTGTAGCTCGCGTAATGGCGAAGCTTCACAGCGAGGAAGGCGGACTGCAGGGCGTCGATGCGGAAGTTGGCTCCCACGAAGTGATGATAATACTTCGGTGCCATGCCATGCACGCGAAGGATGCGGGCGTAATCGCCGAGCTTTTCGTCATTGGTCACGAGCAAACCTGCGTCGCCCAGGCCACCGAGGTTCTTGGAAGGGAAGAAGCTGTAGGCTCCGAAATCGCCCAGCGTGCCGGTCTGGCGTCCGTGAGTGGTGGCACCGAAGGATTGCGCAGCATCTTCGATCACGCGCAGCCCGTGCTCTTTGGCCAGGGCCAGGATGGCGTCCATGTCCGCGCTTTGACCAAACAAATGCACCGGCATGATGGCCTTGGTCCGGGGCGTGATCTTGGCGCGAATGTGATCGACGTTCACATTGAAGCTCACGGGATCGACATCAACAAACACCGGCACCGCGCCTAGCCGAGCCACGCTGCCACCTGTGGCGAAGAAGGTGAAGGCGGGGCAAATCACTTCGTCGCCGGGATGAAGATCGAGCGCCATCAGGGCGAGGACCAGCGCATCGGTGCCAGAGGAGACGGCAATCGCATGCTTCACGCCGAGAAAGGCGCGCACATCGGCTTCGAACTGATCGACTTCCTTGCCCAGGATGAACATGCCATGCCTCAGCACTCGCTGAAAGGCTTCGGTGAGTTCGGCTTCGATGGGGAGGTTCTGGGCGTTGACGTCGAGCAGCGGGACAGGCATGGCAGGCGTTCCATGCCGCAGGGCCGCGCGGGAGTCAATCTCGCGGGCTGACGGGACTGCGGCATAAGGAGCTTTCGCTTTGTCAAAGCTGCGCTAATGACGTGGCCGCATGTGGAACTTTGTGCAGCAGCACTGGCGTGATGGCGTGGAGATCGTGATCCTCGCTGCGCTGGCGTATCACGGTTACCTGTTTTTGCGGGCGACTCGTGGGGCTCGCATTCTCACGGGGCTGCTGGTTTTGCTGCTGAGTCTGACCATCATCTCGGACTTCCTGAACCTGGAAGTGATCACCTGGTTGATGGGCAGGTTGTCGGTGTTCCTCGCGATCGGCCTCGTGGTGATTTTCCAACCCGAATTGCGCCGCATGCTGGCGGAGCTAGGCAGCCAGCGGCTGTTTCAGCTGAGCCGCACGGACGACGAATCCCTCAATCGTCTGATCGAGTCCATGGTGGAGCTATCGCACAAGCGCGTGGGCGCGCTCATCGCTCTGAAGCGTGGCATCGACTTGAAGCCCTTCGCGGAAACGGGCGTGGAAATCGATGCAAAGATTTCGTCCGAATTGCTCAACACGATCTTCCATCCGAAAACTCCACTTCACGACGGCGGCATCATCGTGGATCAGGGGCTGATCACGGCCGCAGGTTGTGTGTTCCCCGTCAGCCAGCGTGAGGTGAGGGATCGTGCTGTGGGCCTGCGGCACCGGGCGGCGATGGGCATCACAGAGGAGACTGATGCGATCGCTCTGGTGGTGTCCGAGGAGACGGGTGCCCTCTCCATTTGTTTCAAAGGCAAGCTGGCACACGACCTCGAACCTGAAGCCTTGCGCGAAAAGCTGGATCGTATCCTGACAGGAGGAACCGATGACGATGAAGAAAGAGACGACAATACGCGTGAGCTGGGGGCATGAGTTGAAGATCGCCTGCACCCGGCGCTGGAAGGAGAAGCTGGCCGCATTGGTCCTGGCATTCTTCTTTTGGAACATGGTGAAGCAACAGATTCATCCCACCTCGAAGAAGCAGCAGGACTTCATCGAACAGCATGGGTTGAAGGAGCAGTCTGGGCTGTAAGCGCAGGCACGGGCACAAGAGAGTCTTCCATTGGCGGAACTGTGTGCTTTGACAGTCTCGGGCTGCTCTGCTAAACCGCGCGGCTTATGTCTTCCGAAAAACGCCAATTCTTCGGCACTGACGGCGTTCGTGCCGTGGCCAATCGTCACCCGATGACGCCTGATTTCATCATGCACCTGGGGCAGGCTGCTGCGGTGGTGCTCGGCGGGGCAGGCGGTGGTGAGCGACCCAAAGCGGTGATCGGTCGCGACACGCGTGCTTCAGGCGAGATGCTGGAGGCGGCGCTGATCGCAGGCCTCAATTCGGTGGGCGTGGACGCGGTGCTTGCAGGTGTGGTGCCGACTCCGGCGGTGGCCATGCTGACAGCCAAGCACGGCGCTAACTTCGGCATCGTGGTTTCGGCTTCTCACAATCCTTTCCACGACAACGGCATCAAGTTCGTCCACGGCGACGGACACAAGCTCAATGACAAGACAGAAGCGACCATCGAGAGCATCGTGCTTGGCAAGGAAGGAGCACCGGCGTTGCCTCGGCCCGAAGGGCGTGGCATCGGGCGTGTGAGCCGGATGGACAATGCGATCGAGCAATACGTGGAGCACGCGTTGCTCTCCATGGGCGGCGTGAGACTCGATGGCATGAGAGTGGCCCTGGACAATGCCCATGGCGCAGCCTCGATCTCGAGCACCGTGGCCCTGGAGCGGCTCGGCGCGGATGTGCAGGTCTTCCATGCCGAACCCGATGGGTTCAACATCAACGAGGACTGCGGCTGCACGCATGGCGAGGAGCTGGAGCGTCTGGTGAAGCAGAGTAAGGCACATGCGGGTGTGGCTCACGATGGTGATGCCGACCGTATCCTCCTGTGTGATGAAGAGGGAGTGGCCCTGGATGGCGACGAACTGATGGCGATCGCGGCGGAGTCGATGCTGCGCAAAGGCACGCTCAAGCAAAACACGATCGCTGTGACGATCATGAGCAACTTTGGCCTCGACGACCTCGTCTCGGGCCTCGGCGGTCGAGTCATCCGCACCGGCGTGGGTGATCGTTATGTGCTGGAGGTGATGCGCGAGCGTGGACTCAACTTCGGCGGCGAACAGAGCGGCCACATCATTTTCGGCGACTGGGCAACCACGGGCGACGGTTTGATCGCGGGCCTGCAACTGCTGCGCATTATGAAGGAAACCGGCGAGCCACTGAGCCAGCTGCGCAAGTGCCTGAAGAAGTTCCCGCAGTCCGCCCGCAATCTGCGTGTGAAGTCCAAGCCGCCGATCACTGAACTCGCTGAAGCTCAAAAGATCATCAAGGAGACCGAGAAGCGTCTGGGCGATTACGGTCGTGTCCTGCTTCGCTATTCGGGCACGGAGCCGCTGATTCGTCTTCTGATCGAAGGTCGTGACGTGGAGTATCTCGAAGCGCAGGCTGACAAGATTTCCTCCGCTGTGCTTGCGCAGATTGGGTGAGGCTTGCTTCGAAATTAAGAAGTCGAGACGTTGAGAAGACCTCCGCTTGGTTCTTCTCCACTTTTCGACTTCTCACCTCTCCACTCTTTCAGCACACCCCTACTGCTCCGGCTCCTCACCCAGGTAAGCGGCCAGGCTTTTCCGCAGCTCGGTTCGGGCGCGGAAGAGCAGGCTCTTCACGGCTGGCAGGGACATGCCAAGGATCTCGCACAGTTCTTCATACGGAGTCTCCTGGTAGCGCCGCATGATCACAGCCAAGCGTTGTTTTTCAGGCAGTGCTGCGATCGCCTGATCAAGCGCCTTTTCCAATTCTTCACGCTGAGCCAGCACATCGGCACCTTCCGCCGTCGGATGCTGAATCTCGCGTGGTGAGTCGTCGAAGAGTGGCTCATCGAGCGAGACTTCCTTCTTCCGAACACGCCTGCGCAATTCGTTGTAAACGAGGTTGCGCATGATGGTGTAGAGCCAGGTGGTGAATTTGGCTGTGGGCTCGTAACGGGAGGCGCTTTTCCAGACCCGAACAAACACTTGCTGGGCAACATCGTGCGCGTCATCCACATTCCCGAGCATTCGGGACACTGTGCCAATGATCGCGCCCTGATGCAGTTCCACCAGTCGTTCGAAGGCTCTCATGTCACCATTTCTCACGCGGAGCATCAGTTGCACGCTCTCCTGGTCGGATGACTCATCAGCTACCGGGCTGGCGGCAGTATGAGGTTCGGGAGGCGACCATTCCGATTCCGGCATGAGTGAGCGTAGAGGCGAGAGCGTGAGGACGCTAGCGGCGATCATGACCGCTGTAAACTTGCGCCGCGGGGCAAGGTTGCACGCCAACTCACTTTTGTGAAGGCGGCGACGTGCCCTCTGAATCGGGGTCGGTCAGATTGATGGGACGGATCCAGATGTTGCGGTAGCGGATGGGGTTGTGGTGGTCCTGGAGTCCGAGGTCGCCTTCCTGCGCCATGCTGTCAAATTCACGCCCCCACTGAACGACGACACCATTGTGAATCACCGAAAGGCGGGCCTTTTTGATGACCTTGCCGCTGGCGTCTTTGCGTGCCCGTTCGGCGATGATGTCATAAGTCTGCCATTCACCGGGCTTGCGGCTGGCGTTCACCATGGGCGGGTAGTTGTTGTAAAGCCCGGCGGCCTGCCCGTCGGGGTAGGTGTCGTTCTGCCAGGAGTCGAGCACCTGAATCTCGGGGAAGCCGCCGATGAAAACGCCACTGTTGCCACGGCCCTGGCTCTTGCCGACCACCTCGGACGGTGTCCGCCATTCGAGGTGCAACTGGATGTCGCCTTTGAATGACTCGCGTGTGCGGATGGAGCCCGACTTGGGAACGATCTCGACATGTTCAGGCGTGACTTTCCACATCACGGTGTCTGGAGCGCCAGGTGCATCTTCCTTCCGAGGATCGCGCTTCCAGGCAGCCATGTCCTTGCCGTTCAAAAGAACGATCGCATCCGAGGGGGGCTGGCCTGCGGATGCGTCGGCGGTGAATCCTGGCGGATTCACGACGCGCGGACGAGGGCGCTGCATGTCTCCCTGCCGCCACTTACCTCCAGGAGTAAAGGGTTTCTCAGGCTTCTTTGGCTGGGGTTCAACTGCGACGGCGCAACAAGCGCCAAGGGCAAACAGGAGTGCGAACTTGTTCATGAGCGCGGAATTGAACAACAGCCGCAGAGGGCATCTTTCCGGTGTTTGGCGGTGCGTTCGTCGCCGCGCTTGACAGACGAACGTGCACACGTAGTATCGCGGCCCTTTTCCGGCGGCACATGCTGATCGGTGAAGATGTCGGCAGAGTAGCTCAGCGGTAGAGCAGGGGACTCATAAGCCCTTGGTCGGGAGTTCGATTCTCCCCTCTGCCACCATCGAGCACAATGAAGGGTCCCGGAGCCGGAAAGGCCTGGATTGAGGTTCGGAGACGCATGACGTGCGAGTGATGCCGCAACTCTCACCGAGCAGGCTCAGTGGGCTCCTTTCGGCATCCAGACATCGAACTTGCTCACCTCGGCCTTGGCGCTGGAACTGACGGGAATGCCCCAGAATTCAAAGAACGGGGCGAGGTTCTTCTTCGTGATCTTCGAATAGCGAACCAGGAACTGATCGCGAGTTTCGTCGTCGTTCGAGGGTTTCGGCCCCAGCGAATCATCGGCAAAGCTGTGCAAGTAGGTGCGCCAGGCGTCCCATCCAAACTCGTCGATGAGCTGGATGTAGGTGGTGAGGGCTAGGAAGGGATCGTTTTTCCAGGCGGCGAACTTGTCGTCAGCTTTCTTGATCTCCTTCATGTATTCCTTCTGCCGCTCGGGGCTGGCTCCAGCATGGCCGACCGTTTTGTCCTTTTTCAACACGGCCTCGTAGCAATACATGCCGATCACGTTGTTGGTGACTTCGCCCGTGCCAGCGAAGGTGAACTCGGGCTTTTGGTGGTTGTGCCCGATCTCGTGATAGAAGCCCCAGCCGGGCCACTTGAGGCGGTTCAGCGTGACCATTTCGGGCGCGGCGCTCGTGGGCACCATGATAGGATAACCACTGTGCATGTAGCCAGCACTGATCTGCACATCACACACGATGCGCTCTGGCCGGCGACGTTCTGCGGTTTGATTGGACAGATCGTCTTGAGCGGTGACCACGGCATCCCAAAACGTCATGAGTTCAGTGGGGTTCTTGATGGTGCGGGCGACTTCCGTGGGGCAGGCGACGACCATTTTGGTGCCTGCGAGTTCGGCCCACGGGGCAGGACGCTGCTGAATCTCCTTCCAGGTGGCATCGGTGTCCTTTCCGAGCACAAAAAGCGGGGCGGCCACCGCGTTCTCGACCTTGGCGGAAAAGGTTTCTGCCGCGTCCCGCTCCCGTCCTGGCACTTCGATGTAGATGAGGCCACCGAACGCACTGGCGGTCTTGGTCACTGGCGCCTCCAGCGAAACGCTGCGGCAGATGTCTGGCACGCGTTCCCATTTCTCAAGGTGGTAGAGGGTGTCGCTATGGCATCCGATCCGCACGGCGTAGCCCTTGGCCGCGAAGGCTTCGGGAATCGTGACGGTGATCGTTTCTCCGGCGGCTGCGTAAAGTCCCGTGCTCGTCCAGCCTGGAATTGAGGGGTTCACGGTGACTTCGCCTTTGGTTCGAGGCGCGTCGGCTGGCACCTTGCCAGGAAACACTTCGTGAGCGGGATGTGCGGCCACGGTTTCTCCAGAGGCAAGCTTCAGAACGCGTGCCTCCATGCCGAGGCGGAGCCTCTGTGGCCCGTGCTGGGCGTCGGTCAAGGGGCTGGCTTTGGTCGGAACAGTGACCGTGCCACCTGCATTTCCCAAGGCGCTGAGCACGGCCACCTGGAGGTTGTTGCGACCTGGAGATTGGGCGGCGAGGGCGATCTGGATGGCGTTTGATCCTTGCTTCAGTTGCTCCGCAGTGAGCGGCGCTCCTTTGCCCTCCTGTTGCTTGCGGATTGCTCCGATGGCCTCGGAGGCATTCATGAAAGCCGGCAACTCCGGACGGGCATCAAATCCAGGCAACCGGTCAAAGGCGGTCATGTCGGTGATGGCGACTCCGGTTGGCAGCAAGGCCTGATTCAGACCATGCGACACGGCCAGATCCTTCCCCCCGCTCGTCTGGCCAAAGGCCCAGCCCGTCATGCCTCCCACGAATCCACCCCCACCTTTGATGTAGTCGAAGACGGCTGCGCCTTCCTCGGCGGAAACCACGCCCTGCATGTCCACCACCACAACGTCGAAGTCATTGAGCGACTTCTTGTCCAACTTCTGGAAGGCTTCGACACGGAACCCTCGCTTGTCGAGCGTCGCCGATGCCTTCACCCCTCTCAGACCGATTCGAGGCTTTTCCTTGTTGCCAGCCCACTTGATGCAGTTCTCCAGCAGTTGAGCATGGTCGCCCCCTCCATTGCCACTGAGGTAGCTGTTCTGCCCAAAGAGAATCAATCGGCCTTTGGCATAGGCTGCTGCCGCAGCGATGGGCATCTCAACGCCGTCAGCATTCGGGGCCGCGAGAATCGGGAAAGCCATGGTGCCCCAGATCGCGACGGGTCCGCAGGCCCCGAGCTTGGGCACGGATTTCACACCCGCGAGGATCTTGGCACGCTCCGCATTCACCATGGCTGAGGGCATTTGGGCGTTGATCTGGCTGATGAGAATGACCTGCAGAGCAAAAAGGGGAGCGAAAATCGGTTTCATAGAGACGGAAACAAGACGTGTGACGATGTCCCTTGTTAGACGTCGGGTGCTCACGGAGTCGATTGAGCCGAGTCGTTGAGACTCGACGGCGCCCAAGGGCTTGGCAGGAGGGAGGCTAACGCGTTTCAGAGGCAGCCTCGGTCCCCTGCGAACCTTCCGTCGATGTAGTTACAATGCATTGATTACAAATTGTCCATGTGATGCGGAATGGGCTTGTCAAAACTGAACGCTTTTGGGAAAACACCCTCTAACTGAGTGACCCAACCTCCCTTCCAATCTCATGAAAACGAACCACATCCTCCGTCTGATCGGTTTCAGTCTGACCTTGCTCGCTGTCACGGGCTGGTCTCAGACCGTGGGCCAGTGGAACACTAATAATAGTGCCACATGGATGAACGGCACCAACTGGATCAATGGTTCGGTTCCTAACGGCATTGGGTCGAACGTGAAGATCAATCAAGATTTTTCACCAGGGCGCATGATTGGAGACATGGTGCAGACGGCCACTATGACGGCCAATATCACAACGGCGCAGACGGTCACACTGACGGCGACTCCTCTCGCGGGTTCGATTGGGGTGACGGACGGCACGTTTTTCTGGAGTCAGGCCAGGGGATCGAGCACGACAGCATGGACTGTTTCTTTTAATTCGGGCACTAATGTCCTCTCAGTGACCTATAACCCGGCGATCACTGCTGCCCGCACGTTGACCGTTGCTTACGGCGTTGCTGATATTGTCCAGACTGCAACGATGACATCAGCTGCGGGCACCACCGCTCAGCTGGTCACCTTGAGCAAAACTCCGATCAGTGGGACGATCAGCGCCTCGGACGGAACCTTGTCTTGGACCGAAGCAGGGGGCAGTTCGAGTTCTGCATGGACGGTCAGTTACAACTCTTCGACCAACCAACTGTCCGTCACCTATAATCCTGCCTTGGTCTCAAACCGGACGCTCAACATTACCTTCGCAACGGCGATCGTTGGCGCTGTCACTGAATTGATGGGAGTCACACAGCGGATCGGGGTCACAAACAACTCGGCCACGGCGTTCACGTCCACAGCCCTGACCTACGTGCCGAATACGTCGCAAATGGGTGTCACAGACGGTGTTTACACCTGGACGCCGTCAGGCGGCAGCAGCAATCCAGCGAAGTTCAACGTCACCTATGATTCAGGCAGCCGAATCCTGACCGCAACCTACACGACTTTGGCCGACGCCCCGTCGCTGGGGAGAAACATCGTCGTGGCCTATTGGCCTCAGGGCATTCCTGGAAATCCAACACTCACCGTATCAACCGCCGACCCTTTGATCAGCTTCTCACGCAATATGCAGGGAGTGCCTGTGTATGACGCCAATTTCAAAGTTCAGGACGGCGTGTTTACAGCAACCTCAAACACCTCGGGTGTGCTGACCTTGACGACTGGCAGCGCAACGAACTATGCAGTGACTCACGCAGCCCCCAATGTTTTGGTGAACTACCGGACAGTCTCTGCGCTCAATGGAATCAGCACTGGCAAGACCATCGTCGCGGTTTACACGACACGCACCACAGCGATGAAAAATGTCACCGTGGGCAACTTGCTCATCGGAGACATTAGCGGCGCGGACCGGGTGGATCTTCGCCTCAACTCCCTCACCTTCGATAACGGGGGGATCAACAACCTTGCTCAGCTCAACAAGATTGCTGGTGGGCCTGATGAAATTGCAGCCAAGACCAACCTGAGCAGTTCATTGGCCCTTGCGGTGAGAACGGGTGGAGACGTGATCAACAAGAATGCATTCCTCCTAAGTGGTGACATTTCGGGTGCCGGAAGCCTGATCAAGATGGATTCAGGCAACGTGGTGCTTCAAGGCAATAACACCTTCACAGGTTCAACGATCATTCGTAACACTGGCGGCTTCACGTTCCTGAACAACACCACTGGAGGCTCGGCTCTGTCTTCGAGTGACATTTTCCTTGGCACAGCAAGCCGCGACGGGCACTCCGCTATGGTCCTCCAGCTGGCATCGAACACGAACTTGGCTACAGCAGGCACGGTCTCCACCAATCAGATCGCCGATACCTCAAGGCTTTGGTTCGACGGCGCGTCTGGACGTAACGCCTATCTTCGCATGTTCGGGACTGCGGAAACGGTGGGCGGTATCGCAGACTCCACTGGGCAGGGTGTGATTGAGAACACGGAAGGCGAAAACACCATTGCTGCTAGTTCAGTGCTGACTGTCAACACGGCGAATGCCGCAGACAACTTCCTCTACAATGGGTTCTTCAGAAACAAGGCCGGTGGCGATAGCACGGGCACGATCAGTTTGGTCAAGTCTGGCGCGGGCAAGCTGACCCTCCAGGGTGGCAATATCAACTATGGTCCGACCGCCGCCGCCAACATTTCTACCGACCCCCTCGCCAACAACGCCACCACGGTAAGCGGTGGCACGCTTGCTTTGGTCAATACGACAAACTTTGGCTCCAACGTCATCAACAATAGCACCCTCGAATTCGGCACGGCCGGTGACTGGACGTTCAATCGGAGTGTGAGTGGAACCGGGAACGTGGTCAAGACTGGCCCCAACGTGACAGCATTGGCTGCTAACAATGTTTACCAGGGCAGCACCACCATCGAGGGCGGAACGCTTCGAGTGACTTACCAGTTGTTCACGGAAGGCATGGGCAGCACCAACGGCTCGACGACCGTCTTCAAACGGACGTTGAATCGTGTGCCAGAACCAGGGTCGATTCGTGTCACCGATGGCACGGTCACTGCATTCTTGGGAACCCCGAAAGATGGACTCACAGTGACTTATAACTCTGGAACTCGCGAGATAACGGCGACCTATGCTTCAGCGCCTCCTGCGGGACGCACCGTGAATGCACAGTATGTTCTTGGCGGCGCTGGCACAGGTTCTCTTTCCAGCACGTCTGCGATCAACATTCTCACAGGAACGCTGCACTTGGTGAACGATCAAAACAACAATGTCTTCGACAATGCCGTGGGCGGCATCGCAGGACGAGTCAGTGACGCGGCTCCGATCAACTCGAATGGAGGCACAATCAATTTCGATACCAAGAAGATCGACGCCACCAATTATGCTGAGACACTTGGTGCTCTGAACCTTCAGGCAGGAAGAACCAATGTGACGATCACCACGGGGACGATTGCCGACACTACTGACACCGGCAAGAACTCGAATGCCACCTTGACCTTCTCGAACTTGACCCGCCAGGCGAAGTCAACGGTGACCTTCATCGGTAACACCCTCGGTGTGGCCCAGACCGACGCTATCAACAACAAGATCACCTTCACCACTGCTCCGACACTGATTGGTGGACCAACGAATGGAATCATCGGTGGCTGGGCGATCGCGACGACCTTCGACAAGACCGGTGCCAACGCCGTCTATGATTTTGCAACTTACTCTGGGGGAACAGTGAGAGGGCTTGCTGCTTCAGCCTACAGGACTGGGGTTTCAGGAGCTGTTTGGGCAGCCACTGACAATATGAGAATCAATGGTTTTGCTCCGACGATCTCACAGGGCGCTGTCAACAGCCAGACGACCGTAAATTCGATCAAGTTCGATGACACCACTGGACGCACCTTGGCGATCAATGCTCGAGGATTGGTGGTGAATTCAGGCGGTATTCTGGCCCGAGGCACGACGCACGTTATTCAACAGTCTGCGGGCACAACGGGCTATCTCACCGCAGGTTCGGGAAACAACTACGAACTCGATTTCTGGGTCGAGAACACGCGTCGGCTAAATGTCGTTTCCCCGATTCGCGATAACGGTGCGAATGCAGTGAAAGTGGTCAAGTCAGGTCCGGGGAAAATGATTCTTGGGGGTGCTTACACCGTTTCAGCACCGGCATTCAGCGGTGGTCTGGTGATCAATGAAGGCATCGTCGAAGTGTCAACCTTCTCACCCTTGGGTCGTAACCTCCTGGCTGGTAATCTCGTCCAGGATTATCTGACGATGAATGGTGGCCTGCTTCAGGTGCAGAACAAGTCTGGGGTGGAGAAGACGGTCGCCTTCGAAAGCCAATATGGCATCACCCTTGGCAAAGCGGGCGGTCGTTTTGCGACTGATCCGAACATGACCTTCCTGATCAAGTCCAAGATCACCGGCGAGGGGGGGCTCACGATGGGGGACACTGGTGTTTTGGATGGTGCCAGCGGCGGTATCCTGGATGTCCGAGGCCAGAATGATTTCCAAGGTGGAGTCACGGTCAACTTTGGTAAAATGATTCTCGGCGGCTCGGTTCTCCCTGAAGGTGGCAGCGTTGCAGTGCCCGCGAGTAACACATTCAAAGGTCCGATCACGATCAATGGTGGGACGTTCTCGCTGAGAACTGGCTCTGCGCTTCCGACAAGCCTACCAAACATTGTTTCGGCAGGTGCTGGCACCCTTGAGTTGATGGATTCAGGTAACTTTGGTTCCCTCAGTGGTGATGGAACCATCACTACTGCAACCGACTCCCTGGCCGGCTCCCCTGCCGCCGCGGAGCGGGTTTTGAAGATTACTCAGGATACCAATACGACGTATAACGGGATTTTGAGCGACTCGGACGGTCCTGTCTTGTCGATTGAAAAACGGGGCAAAGGAGTCTTGTCACTAGGCGCTGAAACCAGCACTTATCATGGTTCCACGCGCATTTTGGAAGGTGTATTGCAGGTGAGCAAGCTTGCAACCAGAGGGCCTGCAGACCGCTTTAGTGACGGCCAAGGTGGATACAGCGGTTCTTCGATCGGCATGGGGAACTATGACAAGGATATTGCCGGTGGAACAGCTTTGCTCACTCTCGACAAGCGAGCGGGAGACAATCTGTTTATTGCGAGCGGTGCCGCCCTTTCCCATGCGGCTGGATTCCCTCAATACACGGATCGCGCATTTACGATCGGTGTGGGTGCAGAAGGGGCGGGAGTATTGGCCAACAGTTCATCCACAGGAGCTGCACTCACGTGGATGAATCGCCCTCTGCGTGACACGAATGGAGTAGCGACTGGAGACTATGACGGGATTCTTTTCAGCGAGGCCAATAAGGCTGCCACGCTTAATCTGGGAGGTCGCAACCAGGGTCTCAATATCTTTGGCATGGACTTGCACGACAATGGTTCCGCAAGCTTGAATCTCCAGAAGTCAGGGGACGGGCAGTGGATTCTGGGAGATTACCAGTTTAGCACGGGTGCGATCGCTGGAGGAATGTCGAGAAGCGACTTCACGGGGCGCACGACCATTTATCAAGGCACTTTGGGTCTGGCTCAGGACGGAGTCCTTGGTGCCGCAGGAGGAGAAGCCGTTTCGCTCGTTGGTGGCAACCTCGATCTCCGCAGTCTGGATTACACGGTTAATGAGGGGCTTAACATGGCCGGTGGGCGTGTGAGAGCGCTGGTTGGCACCAACAATGCGTGGACAGGCCAGATCAGCGTGGATGTGCCCAACTCGGTCATTGAGGTTGGAACTGGGGCTGCACTGAGGGTGCGTGGAGCCATCACTGGCAAAGGCAACCTTCTGAAGCAGAACTTTGGAACCCTGATCCTTGAGGGCAATAACACGATTTCGGGCGGGCTGAGTGTGCAGGAAGGTATTTTGAGATTGGACTATTCGAACAATCCAGGGTCAAAGCTCTCGGACACTGGCGGCGTTGCTCTCGGTGGAGGCCGCCAAGGCGGGGTAATTGATGTTGTTGGAGGCACAAGCATTGCCTCGCCGATCATTGAAACCGTGGCGGCTCTCAATTTGGGCCTCGGCCTGAATCGCCTAACGCGCTCGGATGCGACCAGCACCACGATGGTCAGGCTCAACGCGCTGGAGAATGCCCGGGTAGGTCAAGGTGCAGCTCTGGACATCGCCGCCAACAATATCGCGCAGACGGATCGTCTGAATGATTCGACGGGATTGCTTGGAACTTGGTTGACTGTCGGAAAGTCGGATTGGGCCAAAAACAACGGGACTGGAGTTTCGCCTCCTGCCGCTGGAACAACGGATGGGTATATCACAGGGCTGACTTCCTATGCCAATGACGTCTGGGGAGGTGCCAGCACCAATACCAATCTGACGACCTCGGGCAGCGTCAGCAATGGAGTGACTAACACACTGCGTTTCGCTACGCCTGCGGACATTACGCTCACATTGTCAGGCGTGAACAAAGTGATGAGTGACGGCATTTTGCAAGCACCGTCGGTGGCAGGCAAAAGCAATATCATCACCGGTGGTGCCATCTCGCTCCAAGACAATGGTTTTGGCGGGAACCTTATGATTCACCAGCACGACACACTTGGAAACCTCACCATCGAATCCGCAATCACCGATGCTGTGAGCTTTACTCCTGTCACTGGCACCATGTATGAGGGGAATGTGGGGGTGGTCTCGCCGAACACGGCGGTTCGTTTTAAAGCGGCCAGTGGAGCCGCTGTTTCTACCCTGGTGCCAGGCATGCTGGTGACTGGATCTCAGATCGAGCCCAACACGGTGATCACCGCCGTTGATTACACGACGGGTGAAGTGACCCTGAACCAGGGCCGGACCGCTGAAGTGGGTATCACCATCACGGTCAATGGTGTCACGTTTACCGGGGATGTGCTGGTGCGGGTTACTCCGACTGCACGCCGCTTCGTGAGGCTCACCGCAGGCAATTTTGCGTTGCTAGCCAATGGGCAAGCCATCTCGGGGGGCAGCATCCCTCCAGGTGCCGTGGTGTCGAGTTTCGCTCCTGATGCAGTGAACCCTTCCCACATGCTGATCACTATTGGGTCGGACATCCAGGTTCCCTCAGCGATACCGTCCTTCACTCTGTCCCCGATCCAGACGGTCAAAGGGCAGATGTATTTTAACGCGCAGACCAATCGTTTGCGTGTCACACCAGCTTCGGGAATCGCCGGCATCAGTGTGGGCATGGTTGTCTCTGGAACCAATATCGAGCCAGGCACCACGATTTCATCGATCGACTTCTTCAATGGGGATGTCTTCCTCAGTCAGGGCCCCATTGCTCAGGTGGATACGACGCTCACGATTGATGGCATTTCGAGGACCTGTGACACGATGGCCCTAGGCGCTCAGAACCGCATTCGAATGAAGACGGGTGCAACATTTGATGCGGTCAATGGACTGGTCACCTACCCGGTCGTAGGCATGACGATCTCTGGCGGAACGATTCCTGCGGGGACCACCATCACCGGAGTGGCAATTGATCCAGTGTATCCAGGCGCGGCTCTACTCACCATCAGCCAGAACATCCCAGTGCCTGCGGTGATCGGCGGTTATGCGCTGTCATTCAATTCGAGGAACGGCGTAGCGAAGTTCGGTGATGGAACCATTGTTCTTAGCGGGGCGAGCACCTACACCGGTGCAACCTACATCACGGGTGGCAAGATCAACGTCAAGGCCCTGACCAATGCTGGCGTTGCAGGTCCTTTGGGAGCTGCGACGAGTGCGGCGGGGAACATTGTTCTGAGCGGTGGCACTCTTGGTTACATTGGAGATAGTGCTTCAACGGATCGTGGGTTCCAGATCAACGAAAT
This sequence comes from Verrucomicrobiaceae bacterium, assembly GCA_016795365.1. Taxonomy (GTDB): domain Bacteria; phylum Verrucomicrobiota; class Verrucomicrobiia; order Verrucomicrobiales; family Verrucomicrobiaceae; genus JAEUHN01. The sequence goes on along the minus strand of JAEUHN010000001.1, from coordinate 217,596 downwards.
CGGGACAGTCGAAGTGGCCCGGAAGGGAGCGGTTGCGACGTTCACTGGGAATCTCTCAGGTGGCGTGGGAGCTGCACAAGGTGTGATGCAAGTCAGCGGAGCTGGAACGGTGAAGGTGTCTCATACGGGAGGCAACGTTTCCAACTCTGGCACGCCCTTGCTGCCAGCACTTGGAGGATCCACCAACATCGGCGGGTTCAGTGTCAAGGGTGGCAATTTGCTTCTCAGCTATGACAATCCGAACTCGAATAACAATGCGAACCGATTCGCTGCCAGCAATGCTTCGCTTACGATGGCGGGAGGGAAGTTCGAACTCTCAGGGTTGGAAGATGTTGAAGTTCCAAGTGGCTCTAATCCGTCCGAGAACCGCACCCAGCAGCTTTTTGGGCAGCTGACGCTCCAGCCGGGAGCTTCGGAAATTTGGGTAACGGGCAAGCGTGATTCTGTAACCAGCCTCGCACTTCAAGATCCCAACAATCCTACCGATGTAGTCCGTGCCCCCGGGGCTACCGTCCTCCTCGTGGAGAACCCCACGGATGGCGTTGCGGATATGTTCCTTGCTATCAAAGCGGTGAATCAGTCCGCAGTCTTGCCGTGGGCTACCTACCGTGACACATCCATCCTCAATCGCCGGGGCATCAATGATTTTGCGGCGGTGGAGACATTGAATGACTCGGTCATCAACGCCGACTCAAAAGACCTCTACAAGCTGGGCTCTGATGTGGCGAACTGGACGACGAATGCGACCATGAGTGAGTTTGGCACAGCAGGATTTGGCGATTCGACAGCCGCTATCTCGCAGGGGAGGACTCCCGAGAGCTACAGTCAGACTGAGACGAATGCCAGAGTTTACGCCCTGAGGTTCTTTGCTCCCGTGGCTGGCACTGTATCCGTTACCGACAGGCTCACTCTCACAGGTGGGGCGATTCTTGTGGGTTCTGAAGTCATCGGAGGAACCAAGATCATCAAGGACGGTGAACTCACCGCCGGAACCGGGTTCGAAGCACAGAACCCATGGAACAATGGTGATGGAACCACGGACCTGCTGATCCATAACTACAACGGTTCTCGTGAGTTCACGATTGCCTCGAAGATCGTGGACAACCACGCGACTTCATTGGAGTTGCCCAATGGAGCTTCTTCACTCGCGGTGAATCTGGTGCAGGGAGGATGGGGCACGACCTATCTGACAGCTGAGAACACCTACTCGGGAACCACTTTTGTTAACAACGGGGTGCTGCGTTTGGGCTCTGCCAATGCGATTCCTGGTGGTATTGGCGTTGTGGGGGGGGCAAGTGGCATCTCCCTCAATGGCGGCATGATCGGTCTTGAGCATGACGACCTCACGCGTTCGCTGGGAACTGGCATTAGCCAGCTTCAGTTCACGGGTGGCGGAGGATTTGCTGCTTACCGCTCACCAGGCGACACTTCAACCACGCCTGTGGTCAGAGAGGTCAATTTTGGAGGCGCAGGGGCGCCAGTCATCTGGGGTGCAAACGGCTTCGTTCCCGGCGGACAAACTTTGAGGCTGGGAAGCGCCGATGGTGATGCCACGGTGAGATTGGTGAACCCCGTGGACCTTGTCGGGGGCTATCGGCAGATCTCGGTGGCTGATTCGAAGGCCGCGATTGATGCTGAACTTGCAGGCACTCTCAGAGGAAGTGGTGGTGTGCTGGCGAAGCTCGGTCAAGGGACGCTCGCGCTCAGTGCGGGGAACCTCCACACTGGCGGCACGATTGTGGGCCAGGGAACATTGATCGTCAGTGGCAGCGTCGTCTCAAGCGTGGCGGTAAGTTCGGTTGATGCCACTCAGACCGGCGATTCTGTGACGCTTCAGGTCGATGGTGCCACGATGAATGCGGGGATCTCCATCGGAAACAAGAACAGCACAGGTATTTCGACGATCAAAGTGACCGGTAACAGTTCTGCCGCTGGTGGCATTGAGCTCGGTCGCCAGGTTTACGTCGATGCGTTGGCGGGCAGATCGTTTAACGTTTCTGGTCCCGTCACTGGCAGTGGTCGCATCACCGTCAATGACGGTGGAACGCTGGGACTCAGCGGCAACAGCACCTTTGGCGGCACCGGCAGCAGTTCAGGGGTGGCGATCGATGGAGCTGTCGTGGTTCGCAATGGTAGCGTTGAGGTAGGCCATACCAATGGTCTGGGTGTGGCCAATATCGAGTTGGGTGACTCGGTTAGCAGTCTGCCAATGATCGTTGTCGATCGCTCAACCAATGGGCGTTCGCTTTTGGAAGTCTCAGGCGAATGGGACCCAACGAGTAACGGAACCCCTGGGGACATCAGCGGTTCCGGCGCGTTCATCTATCCCAACCAGAACACGATCACGATTGATGGTAAGGTTTACACCAAAACTGATGCTTCCCTGGGAACTCGAATCTTGGTCAACGGAGAGATTGATTTCCCCGAAAGGAATGGTGTCTACGAGGTGCGTTACCACGATGGAATTACATCGGCACTGACCGATGATACGATCAGCCTCACGCGGGTTGGCGAGCTTAACGATGCTCGCGAGCTGGCCTATGGTCGTCGTGTCCAGGTATCTACCGGGACCGATGCTGGAAAGGTTTTCTTCATGGCCACTGGCCAGCCAGCCTCGCTGCCAGCTCCCGATCTCTATGGACGGGTTTTGATCACAACCGCTGTGCTCTGGAAGCAGGAAACGACACTGGCTCCAAACCTCGCTCTTCTGGCTTCTGGAAACGGAATCCAGGTGGCGAACTCGATCGATATCAACAGCACCAATGGTGCGGGCACCACAACCCTTGGCGGTGCGACTAGCTTCACCGCTGGAAGTGCGGCGTTCACTGGCACGGTGACGCTCCAGAGCATGGCTGCGGCTGCTGAAGCCCGTCAAGTTCGCCTGGTTTCGGAGTCACTCATTGGCAAGGGGGTCGAGTTCACAGGAGTGATCAGTGAGGCCGAAGCGAACGACACCCTTTCACTGGTGAAGCTCGGCTCCGGCATTGTGACACTGTCTGGAAGCAACACTTTCAAGGGAGGAACCGAAATCAATGCGGGGACTTTGTTCGTCAACACCAGCATCGGATCAGGCACTGGTTCGGGTTCCGTGACGGCAGCGAACTTTGGAACAGTTCTTGGGGGTAACGGCACTATTTCGGGTGCCACTACTTTGCTTGGCGGTGCCAGCTTGCAGCCCGGCGATTCCAATAGCTTCGGAGGTGCCGATCAGATGCACTTCCTGAGCAGCTTGACCTTCGGTGCAGATACGTCGGCGGTCTTCCAGTTGGCTAGCCCTGCGGCATGGGACCGGGTGTCGATCACCGGTCTTCTCTCTGTGGATAGCTCGGCCCTTTTCAGTGTCTTGCTTGGCTTTACGCCCAATCTGCTTCCAGGCGAATCCCTCACCTTTGATCTGCTCGACTGGGGTTCGCTCGCGGCGATTGGAAGCCTTGCGGATCGTCTTGATCTTCCCGCTCTCGCGACGCCTGACTTCTATTGGGACACCTCCAGCTTCAACGCAACCGGAGCCATCACTTACGCCCAGCGCAATTTAACCAGCACGCCTCCGGTGCATTTCTCGATCAAAGAGGGGACCATCTCTGAGAATGGTGGTTCGGTCACCATCGCAGTCGAACTCGACTGGGCTCCGGCTTCCGACGTGACGGTGCCGCTGGTCTTCAGTTCTGGTGCTGGCATTGCCACCATGGGTGCTAGCGCCGACTACACGGTCAGTGCTACGAGTCTGACATTCAGTGCCAACGATGGCGAGCGCAGCAAGACACTGACCATCACGGTGCGCGATGACGCGATGACCGAAAGCACAGAGCGTGCGGTCATCTCGCTCAACGCTGCAACCAAGACGGCCCCATCGACCTTCTCGTTGTCGATCCTTGATAATGACGGGGCACTGCCGGTGGGTGATCGCTGGGTGCTTCGCAATCCCATGGTGACCAACGAGGCGCTCAAGAGCGTCGGCAGCCTGGCGGGAACATTCATTGCAGTCGGAACTCATGGGACCATTCTCAAGTCTTCTGATGCAACGATTTGGACGCGAGTGAATCTGGCCGCGGCTACGGATATCAATGCTCTTGCAAGCAATGGAACGATCCTCGTGGCCGTTGGGAAGGAAGGCCGGGTCCTCACCACCACTGACGGAACCAATTGGGTGATCAGAAGTGTAGGCGGGTCGCTCGAACTGACTCAGGTCAGTTGGACCGGCGCGCGATTTGTTGCCGTGGGTGCTGACGGCATCACCTACACTTCCTCCAATGGGGAAGTCTGGAACTACGCAAACTCAGGTGTTTTGGGTGACTTGTTCGGCGTGAGCTCCGCCACAGGTCAGATCGTTGCCGTGGGTGAGGGCGGTGTCATTATTCTCTCGACTAACAATGGCGTGTCCTGGACGGCGCAGACTTCGCCGACCGCCACGACGCTGCGCTCCGTTGCGCACGACGGCGTGAATACCTATGTGGCGGTGGGTGATGCGGGTGTGGTGGTGACTTCGACTAACGGCACCGACTGGACCGCAGGCACAGCAGGCGTGAGTGCGGGACTTCGTTCGGTTCGTTGGGATGGAGCTGCTTTTGTGGTGTCGGGTCTGGGAGGAACAGTTCTGACATCGCCCTCTGGAGCCACGGGAACATGGACCGTCCGCACGACTGGAGTTTCTGATGATCTCAGCGACGCCGCCAAACTAGGCTCGGTTTACGTAGCTGTCGGTTCGGCCGGAGCGATCACGAATTCGACCGATGCCGCTGCATGGACAAAGGTTTCCTCGGGCGATACCGATCACCTTCGTGGTGTGGCTGCATCTGGGTCACAACTCATTGCTGTGGGCAACAATGGCAGCATTCTCACCTCGACGGATGCGCTGCTAGGCACCACCGTGGCACCAGCTCTGAGCTGGTCAGTGCAGACTTCGCCGATCGTGCTGCCGTTGAATGCGGTGGCAGCTACTTCTTTGATGCGTGTTGCCGTGGGTAATGCAGGTTCAGCGATCAGCTCGCCCGATGGCGTGAACTGGACGAGCATCCCGACCGGAACTGGCAGCCATCTCAATGGAATCGCTGTCAAGGGCTCACGCTTCTGCGCTGTGGGTGATCAGGGTGCTGTCTTTACTAGCGATAACGGTCTGGCTTGGACCGAGCGAACCAGCCTCGCCTTTGTGGAGAACCTCAAGGCAGTTGCTGCCAGCACCTCGATCTTTGTGGCAGTGGGGGCCAATGGTTCTGTCCGCACCTCAAGCGATGGTGTGACCTGGACGTCGGTTGACCTTGGCACGACAGCGACTTTCAATGCTGTAGCCTGGACCGGTTCAAAGTTTGTCACCGTCGGCAATGGAGGCTTGGTGTTCATCTCCAGTAACGGCACATCCTGGACGCAGCGCACTTCGGGTGTGACTGCTTCGCTGACCGGTGTGGCAGGCAGTGGCAATGTGATCATTGCGGTCGGCGGCAATGGAGCAGCCACTCAGTCGAATGACAGTGGCACCACATGGTCGAAACGGGACACGGGCACTGGTGTCGCCCTCAAGGGGTTGGCGGTGTCTGCTGCGGGTCGTTTTGTGGCCACAGGCGACTCTGGAACCGTCTTGACCTCGGAGAGCAAAGCTCCGCCCGCTCCTGCGGTATTCTTCGCGTCGACAGCCGACAGCGTCTCCGAGGCTGTGGGAACCTGGAACGTTCCTGTGATGCTGAACCCCGTGGCGGGGGCCGCAGTTTCGGTGCCGTTCACCGTTCGCACCCTGGGCACCACGGCGCTGAAAACCACGGACTACACGATTGTAACTGCTTCGCCGCTGAAGTTCCTTCCAGGCGAGACGTTGAAGAATATCGTGATCACCATCAAGAACGATGCAGTCCTTGAAGCGGCGAACGAGACCGTGATCATTGATCTCGGCACGCCAACGGGAGTCGCAGGCGTCGTGAAAGTCGATCCAACCGCCTATACGCTGACGATCTTGGATGAGTATCTGGCTCCTTCCATTACCCCCTTGGGCACTCAATCACAGTTTGTGATCATTGGTGGTGGTTCACCAGTGCCGCTCGATTTGAATGTAACACCTGCTGGAAGCCTTGCTCTCAAAGTGCAGTGGCAGAAGAACTTGGTGAACCTTGGAACGCCGGTCACCGTGACCAGTGGTGTTCCAGTCCACTACACTGTTTCCAACATGACGCTTACCAATGCGGGCAAGTATGGAGCAAAAGTGATCAATCCGCTGTCACCTCTCGGTCTTGCCACATCGACTGTGGCGGAAGTGGTGGTGGTGGAGCGCCTCCCTCAGCAACTCAAGCTGGGCAAGGCGGGAACGTCAGTGACTCTGACGGCCAACGCGGCGGGCGCTACAGCGCTGCAGTATCGCTGGTTCAGAGGTATCAACCCCATCCTTGTTGATGATGCTAACTTCGCTGGCACTGGCACGAAAACGCTGACCATCAAGACCTTCGCTCCAGATGAGCAGGACCTCTATAAGTGCCGCATAACCTCGCCAGCGGTCTCTGGAGAAGAATTCTCCACAACGTTCGATGTCGTCGTCGCAGCGATGCCGGATATCACGCCGTTGGCAACTCCCGCAGTTTACCCAGTAGGTCGCGTCGGTGCGGCATACAATGGGGCCGGTTACCAGATTCCACGTGCTTCGAGCGATAAGGACAAAACGCCCGTGACCTGGAACGTCACTGGATTGCCTCCTGGACTTGTGGCGGACAAGAACACGGGCTTCATCAGTGGAGTGCCGACCACCAAGGGTTCATACAAAGTCAATGTGTCTGCCACCAATCCTTTTGGCACCACAGTCATCTCGTCCGCTTATATGACTATTGATGGCGTGCCCGACAACGCGCTCGGCACCTTTGTCGCCCTCGCTGATCGCACCGGATCTCACCTCACCAACAACGGTAGTTTTGGCCTTGGTGCTCGCATCGACATCACCACGGCAGTGAACGGCACCTTCTCTGGCAAGCTGACCACAGTGGGCACGGCGATTTCCTTCGTGAATGGCAAGCTCAACACGGCGAATGCCGCTGCACCGACAGGAACGATTGGCATCGTCCGCACAGGAAAGACGACCCTGACGCTGAACTTCACCATCGATACTGCAACCAACCTGCTGACCGGAACACTGACGGATACAACACCGACGAGTGCGGCCATCGCTGGCTGGCGCAATACCTGGACGACCACCAACAAGCCAATCACCACGACCTTGCCTGCCGTTCACAACTTCGTCGCTGTGATTCCTTCCACACTCGAAGGCGATGCCCTCCATCCAGATATCCCACAAGGCGATACCTATGCATCTGCTTCGGTGGCCTCGACAGGCGTGGTGACCATCGCAGGTCGGCTTGCTGACGGAACTGTGCTCACGGGCTCGGCCCCTTTGGGACCGAAGAATCCGAACATCGGCAAGGCACTGATCTACCAGGGCCTCTACATCGCGCCAACAACGGTTGCCGGATCGGGCAATCCTGGCTCGCTGCATGGGTTTGTGGACATTGACTTCACCGGACAGCGTCCTGTGACGGGGACGCTTACCTGGAGTCGTGCGGCACAGCCGTCCACGGGAGCCACGGCACCCAAGTTCTACAGAGATGGATTTGAGCCGATCAGTCTTGAAGTCTCAGGCGGCCTCTACACGCCACCTCTGGCCACGCTCGATACAGGCATCATCCTCGGTGCCAAGGCTGCGGCGGGCAACAATGCTGCGGTCACCTTCTTCGACACCAATGGCCTCTTGGTCACTCCGACCACGACACCTGCCAGCAATCCAAACCTGGGCTCCTTCCGAATCAACTCGCTGGCAACACCTGTTGGCCTGCCAACCGGATCGACGCTGAAGATGACCTTCGTGACCAGCACTGGCTTGATCAGCGGCAGTTTCGTTCTCGTCGATGCTTCGGGCGTGAAGCGCACCGTTCCTTACTACGCCATGGTGATTCCTGATGCTTCCACCGCTCCGATGGTCACGGATGGCATCGGTGCCGGATCGTTCATGCTGCCTGGCCTGATCGTCAGTCAGCCAACGAAGTCTGGTCGTGTGACCATCGTTCCATTGCCATAATCATTGTTGTGTTAGTCACGGGCAGGCGGGCAACCGTCTGCCCGTTTCTTTTTGTGGTTTACAGGGGTGTGGCCTCCTCTATAAAGCCCGCTGCCATGCACGATCCACGCATTGATCAACTGTCCCGTCAGCTCGTCCGCTACTCCACCCAGGTTAAGAAGGGCGATCGCGTCTGGATCGACATCTTCGATTCGCCCAGTTACGTCGCCGTTTCACTGATTCGTGCCGTGGTGGAGGCCAAAGGCATTCCTATCGTGAAACTGCATGACTCTGTCGTCTCTCGTGAGTTGATGCGCCACGCATCCGAGGAGCAATACGATGTGCTGGCCAAGAACAACCTGGACCTCATGCAGGAAACGGATTGTTACATCGCAGTGCGCGGCAGTCACAACATCACCGAGAACTCCGATGTGCCTGCGGACAAGATGAAAATGGTTCAGGCCAAGCTTCGTCCGTTGCTCAACGAGCGTGTCAATAATACACGCTGGTGCGTGCTTCGCTGGCCCTCGGCCAGCATGGCTCAGCAGGCAGGCATGAGCACGGAAGCGTTCGAAGACTTCTTCTTCAAGGTGTGCCTCCTCGACTATGCCGCTCTGGTTCCCGCCATGAACGCGCTCAAGAGGCTCATGGACAAGGCGGAGAAGGTCCATCTCAAGGGGCCTGGCACCGACCTCAAGTTCAGCCTGAAAGGGCTCAAAGCTATCGCCTGTGGCGGCAAGCACAACATCCCCGATGGGGAAGTCTTCAGTGCTCCGGTGAAGGACAGCGTTGAAGGTGTGATCTCTTACAATGCGCCGACCATTTATCAGGGAATCGCCTTTGATTCGATCAAGCTCGAGTTCAGCAAGGGCAAGATCGTCAATGCGACGGCCAACAACACCAAGGCGCTCAACAAGATCCTCGATAGTGATGAGGGCGCTCGATACGTGGGCGAGTTCGCCATTGGCTTCAATCGTGAGATCCGCGAGCCGATGCGCGACATCCTCTTCGATGAAAAGATCGCGGGCAGCTTCCACTTCACCCCGGGGCAGGCTTACGAGGGCATCGCGGACAATGGCAACCGCAGCCAGGTGCATTGGGACATGGTGTGCATCCAGCGTCCAGACTATGGCGGCGGAGAGATCTGGTTCGATGGCAAACTCATCCGCAAGGATGGCAAGTTTGTGCTCAAAGAACTCGAGCCTCTGAACTGAGGCAATCGCCGCGCTTCATTGAACAAGGGATGCCGAGCGGGATTCGGTTTCCTGGTCAGGTTTGCGGTTCTCACCCAACCTATCCAACCCTATGAAGCGCAACGAGCTTGTCACTAAAATCATGTCCTCTCAGCTGATCACCGTTCATCACGGCGATCCGATTTCCAAGGTCCGCCAGCTGATCAGAGAATACGGCCTGCATCACATCCCCGTGGTCAGTGGCGATCGACTGGTCGGCATCATCAGCAACTCCGACGTCCTTCGTGTCAGCTTCGGCGATGCGTTCAATGCCGACGAGCGCACAGTTGATGCCACCCTGGATCACACTATGACGATCGAGCAGTTGATGCAGAAGGACGTCGTGACTCTGACCGAGCACTCCACCATTCGCGAGGCAGCGGAGATCCTCGGCCAGGGCAAGTTTCACTCCTTGCCGGTGCTCAATGGTGGAAAGATCGTCGGCATGGTGACCACCACTGACCTGATTCGTTACCTCGCTGAGTTGTTCTAACTCATTCAATTGGCCTGCCTGCCCGAGTGCCCGGCGATGAGCTTGAGGAACTCTGGCAGGTAGGTCGTCGCTTTGGCATCGCCGATGCCACGAATCTTTTTGGCTTCCTCGACTGAGCGCGGTTTCAAGCGTGTGAGGAACTCCAGCGTTTGATTGCTGAAGATGACGTAAGCGGGCTTGCCTTCGCTGGAGGCGAGCGCATTGCGCAGTCGCTTCATCTTGTCGAAGAGCACTTCATCGAAGCCAAGCTCCTGGGCCACGACAGATGCGGGATCTTTGAGCGGACTGGCTTTTGCATTCAAGGTCGGCCAGCGCATTCGCGGGGCGATCCCCATTCGCATGGCCTCGGCACCTTTGCTGGTCAGCGAGAGCAATGGATACTCACCCTGGCTGGTGATCACGAGACCGTGGCGCTCCAGTTCTTGGAAGAGCTGGTTCAGCACATTGGTTCCGGCATGTTTGAGCAAGCCATAGGTCGATAGCTGGTCGAGTCCCGCATCCAGCACTTCGCGCGACTTGCTGCCCACCAGCATCGCAATGATGCGCCCCTTGCCAAAACGACCTTCCCATGCCCCATCAGCTGAGCGCCTGCTCATGCGGGCCACACCGCTGAGCACCTGACGAAGCATGGTAATCTCCTCCGCATTGCCTTCGCGGGGTGGTGCCGTTCCGTGAGCGCGACAGGCATCACAAGTGCCGCAGGGCGAGCCGTTCTCTTCGCCGAAGTATTCCAGGATCTGCGCCTGACGGCAGTCGTTGGCATAGCACAGCTCGATCATGGACTTGAGCTTGGCATTGTCCCGGCGGGCCTTTTCTTCCAGAGCGGCGCGATCAATCTTCAAGCCCCGGGCGAGCACATTGGGCTGAAGCAGTCGAGTGCCACGGATGCGTTTGCCGGGAATATCAAAGCGCTCAATGTAGCCCGCGCGTGCAAGGTGGCTGAGTGCGCTGCTCACGCTCATCGAGTTCTTCAAGCCAGCGCGGTCGGCGATGTCTTCGATGCTCGACATTACTTCGTATTGAGCATCCGCCGCATTGAGCAGGGATTGATACACATCGCGAATGGTCTCAAAGGACGGATTGCTGCCTTCGATGAAAAACTCCTGGGTCTTGGTATCGGCGAAGTTGAAGAACAGCTCGCACCAGCCTGGCTCACCATCACGCCCGGCACGTCCGGCTTCCTGATAGTAAGCCTCGATGCTTCCGGGCACGTCGAAGTGAACGACGAAGCGGACATCAGGACGGTCGATGCCCATGCCGAAGGCGTTGGTGGCCACGGCGATGTCCTTCTTCTTGGAGATGAACTTGTTTTGCGCCTCCTCACGTGAGCGCTCGTCCATGCCTCCGTGGTAGGCGATCGCTTTGAGATTCCATTCGTCGAGGAGAGAGATGACCTCGTCCACCTTCTTGCGCGTGGAGCAATAGACGATGCCCGTCTTGTGCTCGGAGATGATGCGGTGCAGACGATCGTATTTCTCATCGTGCTTCTTCGTGTGCGTGATGTTCAGCGAGAGGTTTGGGCGGGAGAAGCCGCTGATGCTGACGAAAGGCTCGCGCAGGTTGAGCACCTTCAGAATGTCATTGCGCACATCGGCTGTGGCCGTGGCGGTAAGCGCCACGACTTGGGGTCGTCCGAGTTGTTCCAGCGCTTCGCCGAGACGCATGTAGTCCGGGCGGAAGTCGTGCCCCCATTGGCTGAGGCAATGCGCCTCATCCACGGCGAATACACCGATCTCGACGGAACGCAGCGCATTGATGAAGCTGCGGCTGCGGAATCGCTCGGGGGCTACATAGACCAGCTTGTATTCGTGGCGCTTCAGCGCGTCGATGCGGGCGAACTGTTCTTCGCCGCTGATGGAGCTGTTGATCAGCGTCGCCGGGATGCCACGACGCTCCAAGGCATCCACTTGATCCTTCATCAGCGCGATCAGTGGCGAAACCACGACCGTCACGCCATCCATGACCATGGCAGGAAGCTGGTAGCACAGGGATTTCCCGCCACCGGTGGGCATGATGACCAGCGAGTCACGTCCGGACAAAATGGTGCCGATCACCTGTTCCTGGCCTTCCAGGAAATCGCGGAACCCGAAATGCTGCCGCAGTGCCTCACGCGCATCATGGATACGCGGGCTGAAGTCTTCGGTAGCATCGGCGGGGGATTCGATCACGGGCGCATCATGGCGTGATGTGGAGCGTCCTCAAGCGCACCGTTGCCCGTCGGCGGTCGTATGCCATGATGCGCATCCCATGAGCCCCGACTGGACACGAATTCGCCACGACTTCCCGATTCTTGATCAGGAGGTCCATGGCCACCCGCTCATCTACTTCGACAATGCAGCGACTTCACAAAAGCCTCGCCAGGTCATTGACGCGCTGGTGCGCTACTACGAGCGCGACAATGCGAACGTCCATCGTGGTCTGCACGAACTGAGCAACCGCGCGACGGATCAATACGAGACCGCGCGTCGCAAGGTGGCCGCCTTTGTCAATGCGAGCGATGAGGAGATCATCTTCACGCGCGGCACCACCGAGGGCATCAACCTCGTCGCGCAGTCCTGGGGCCGTGCGAACCTCAAGGCGGGCGACGTGATCCTGGCCACCGAAATGGAGCACCACAGCAACCTCGTGCCCTGGCAGATGCTCGCCGCGCAGACGGGTGCCGTCTTGAAACACATCCCCGTCACCGACGAAGGCGTGCTCGATGTCGATCAGCTCGACAGCCTGCTCACCGAGCAAGTGAAGCTCCTCACCTTCGTCCACGTCTCGAATTCCCTCGGCACCATCAACCCCGCCAAGCTGCTCATCGAGAAAGCGCACGCCGTTGGCGCGAAGGTGCTTCTTGATGGGGCACAAAGCGCAGGCCACATGACCGTTGATGTGCGCTCGCTGGACTGCGACTTCTATGCGCTGAGCGGCCACAAGATGTGCGCGCCCACCGGCATCGGCGCGCTGTATGTGAAGCAGCCGATCCTGGCGAACATGCCCCCGTGGCATGGTGGCGGCGAGATGATCCTGCGCGTCCAGTTCGGCAGCAGCACCTTCAAGGATGGTCCCGCGCGCTTCGAAGCGGGCACGCCTGACATCTCGGGAGCGATCGTGCTCGGCACGGCGATCGACTACCTGGAGAGCATCGGTCGGCAGGCGATCTTCGACCACGATGCGCAGCTTACGAGCTACGCGTTGCAACGCATGAGCGAAATCGAAGGCCTGCGCATCTTCGGCCCCATGCAGGATCGCGGTGCGCTTGTGGCTTTCTCGCTGGAAGGCGCGCACCCGCATGACCTCACCGAGTTCGCCAACACCCAGGGTCTTGCCTTGCGTGGCGGGCATCACTGCACGCAGCCGCTCATGCGGAAGTTCAAGGTGCCGAGCACCACGCGCGCGAGCTTCTACTTCTACAACACGCGCGACGAGATCGATCGCATGATCGACATCCTGCTCGGGGCGAAGAAGTTCTTTGGCTCCTGACGCTAAGGAGCCCTTCCTTCCATGCGACTACTCGTCTGCCGAGGGGTCGAAGGGCTTGTTGAACTTCGGGCCGCGTTCACCGTTGTAAGTCTCGCGCAGGTATTCATCGCCTTCGCTCTTCTTCCGCCGAATATTTGGTGGAGCCACCAAGTTCCCGATCCGCCGCCGCTCAGCACGACCCGCCTGCCATTGCTCCCACGTGAAGCGACGTTCAGGTCTAACATAGAGTTTTGACGGGGTCATGGCGGCAACGCTACGTTACAAATTGGAATTTTCCAGCGCGGCCTTCACTTCCGCCTTCACCGCCTCAAACTCCTGTTCGCAATTGAACTTGGGCGATGCTGCAATGCGACGAGCTTCATCCCAGTCAAAGGGGATGCTGCCTCCGAGAACCGCAGCCATTAGCTTCTTGGCGCAATCATCATCCTTCTCGTCGTATCCGCTGACATACTTGCGTGCCGCATACACCCTGCCAACGAGAGCATCTTCAACAGGGATGATGAGCACTTCACCGAACGGGCTCTCAACAATGACGAAATCCTTCCTCGCCAGGTAGTCGATCTCTCCCAGCAGGTCGATCCACAGCCCGGCGTAGCTCCAGCTTTTGCCTGCGCCATGGGATCGGATGCCTGGAATCTGCCGCATGATGGCCTCGCGTTGCTCCATGGTCGGAGTCGAGATACCAGCCCACCAAATGTCCGTGTCGCCAGACATGTAGGCACCATCCGTGTAGAACTCGACCGCTGATCCGCCGACCACGACGGGTTCGAAGCCTTGTTCACGAAACAGCTCGGACACCAGCCCTGTTAGCATCAGTGCCTTGGCATTGAGATCCGTCTCGGCCTGCACCGCGGTCAGTGCTTGTTGCATCTCGTCCGCTCTCATGCCGCTTACATGGTGGATGACACTGTCGTTTGCAAGTCTGGCCCACTTTCACAATCCGGACCTCCATCCCCCTTTGCTTCATCGGTCACTCCCATCAGCCGAGCTTGTGGGTGAATGGTGAACGCGGACACCTACCGTTTGCCCAATGGGTTGAGCCCGGAATGCTAGCGGACTCATTCAGCGACTCATCGCTTCGAGCACCTGCTGAATCTTCCCCAGGTCACCCGGTCCCTTCACCATCTCAAAGCAACACAGCCCACCGCTGCGTTCCTCCCACAGCTTGCCGAGACGTTCCTTCTCCTTTGTGTCGGGATTCCCGGCGAGATGACCGCCTTTGTATTCCACGGCCAGCACCTTGCCGTTTTTCAGCTTCGCTACGAAGTCCGGGTAAAACTTGTCTGTGCTCGTCTGAATCCAGAACGAGGTCTTCGGCTCGCGCTCCAGGTTACGCACCCAGCATTCGACGCGCTCGTCGTGTGCGATGATGCGGGCGCAATCAACCTCCTCGCCGTTCATGCCGCCGATCTCCTTGTAGTAGTGGCGTGGCAGTTCGAGGCCCTGATAGCGGTCGCGCACCGGATACTTGTTCGGGTCAAAGGTGAACGCACTCGCAAGGCTCACATGCACCGAGCCGCTGCCATCACCGAAGAGCAGCGTTTCATAGACCTTTTTCTGATTTAGCTTCTCCAGCTCGGCCACACGAGTGGCCACGGCTTTGAAAAGGCGGTACCGGTGGGCGGTCAATTGCTCAAGCGTGACGCCGCCCGCCTCCAGGCCGCTGATCACGCGTTGCAGCCAGATGTCGATCTCCGCGTCGGTGAGGCCTGGGTGAGGAAAGGACCGTGCGATGGCGACGATGAGCTTTTGCACCGGCCATGCCGCACTGGTCTCCAGCAGGCTTTGCTGGCGGTCGGTCAGTTGAAGGAACCGCTGCTGGAGCTTCTCGCGCTTCGTTTCCTCGTTCTTCTCGATGTCGATCACGATGCCGCGCTGCTCGGTGGGCAGGACGAAGCCTGGAAGCTCCGCGTCACACTTCGCCAGCGTCCAGTGATTGCGCGAGATGAGGTCGTCCTCTTCAAACTGGCTCAGGAAATCGCCCTGCTTCAACGCCAGCACCGGAACGGAGAAGGTCACGCCCTGCTCGTTCGGGAATTTCTTCGCGGCCTCCGTGTTCTTCCCGGCGCGCTTGTTTAGCACCGCACGCACCGCTTCCTTGGATTTCTCCGTGGGTGCCCACTGAATCACAGCCGCCTCCTGTTCCTTCGTGAGCGGCTTCTCCACCGTGAGTTCACCCGTCTTCGGGTTCCAAGTCACCACGTCGATCACATCCATAGGCAAAGCGGCTTTCGGAATATCGGGCAACGTGGTCGTCACCGGCACATCCTGCACCTTCGGTGCATCGACAGGCAATCCGGGCAGCAATGGTCGCTCCACCACGAGTTCCTCCGCATCCTGGCCCTCGAAGCCGGAAGCGATGAGTCCGTCCTTCAGTGCTTTCGCGGCTTCATCGAATTTCGACGAGGCCACAAAGGCATAGGCGTTGTTCAGGTCTTCGCGCTGCTTGCGCTTCGCTTTCGGCATGCGCAGCACGCGACCTAGAATCTGCTCCACCGCCTTGCTGCTGCCCATTTCGGCCACGGAGAAGAGCACATAAGCCCACGGGCAGTCCCAGCCTTCCTTGAGCGCCTGCACGGTGATGATGAAGCGCACCGGGCTGTCCTTCGTCATCACGTTGATGCCGTCCAGCCCGCGCCGCTCGCCGGTATGCACCACGATCTGGTTCTCCGGGATGCCGAATTCCCTCAGCTTCGCCTCCACCGTCTCCACGGTGATGCTGGCCTTGTCTTTATACTCCGGCTGCGCTTGCAGGAGCATGATCGGATTGATCCGTTCGCCGGTGATTGCTTCCTCGGCGCGTGCTTCGCCCTCCAAATGGTTGCGCACGCCGATGGCGTCGCCCAGCAGCGCATCCCAGGGCTCGCGGTAGCGCAGGTAGATGGGCAGCTTGATCATCTCCTCCGCCTTGAGCTGGTAGGCGGAGACGGAGAAAAGCACGTTGCTCGGCGGGTTTTCGATGGTCTCGCCCTCGTCCCTCACCATCTGCGGTTTCAGGTTTGGAGTGGCGGTCAGTTCCAGCACGGCGCTGGGGTTCAGGCGGCGCAGTGTTTCAAAGGAGAGCGGCTGCCGCGCATTGTGCGCCTCGTCGATGATCACGAAAGGCCTGCGCAAGCGGAACACGTTCACCAGCGAGCAGTTGAAGTGGCCTTCCGGTTCGCGCTCCACCGCTTCGAGCAGCTCGGGCGCGAGGTTCTCAAAGTGAGACATCAGCTCGCCGTTGTTCTTATAGACATTCAGACCGCTCATGTACTTCCGGCGAAAGGCCTGCATCGTCGCCACCACGATGACCGTGTGGCTGTCCAAAAGGCCGCGCTTCATCCGCGTCGCCTCTTCAATGTCCAGCACGGCCACATGGCCGAGATTCGTATCGAGCGCCTGCCGGTAAGGGTCTGCTTCGTCTTTGAGCCGCGCCAGCGTTTGGCTGCGGATCGTGTCACTCGGCACCAGCCAGAGAATGAGAGCCTGATCCTTTTGCAGCAGGTCTTTCACACCGAGGCTGACCGCCTCGCAGGCCACCAGCGTCTTGCCGCCGCCTGTGGGGATGCGCAGGCACACATACGGGATGCCCGGCACCTGCTTCACCGGCGCATAAGGCAACCCCTGGCCCTCGTGAATCTCCGCAGTGACAGCAGTAAAGGCCGTCGATGCCGGAAAACTGTCTTCCATCGCCTGCATCATGCGGCACTTCTGGTAGTAGCGCCGCAGCCAGTGCAGCGAATGCTTCTGGTATTGCTTCGTTTCCATTCAGCGGGTGCGAATCGCGTAAGGGGTTTGTTTGAAGGTGATGCCCTCGCGCTCCAGCCGCGTCTTGCTGAAGCGGCAGCCGGCGGCATAGACGACCTTCGGGCCGTCGTGCGCGGGCAGGTGGGCCAGCGTCTCGCTCGTGAGCACGTTTCCGCCGTCCACGCTCTTGTCCTTGAGGATGCCGTTGTAGAGCAGATACACCGCACGGCCGTGGTGGATGCCGAGCAGGGGTGTTTTGGCGGAGACGCGTTCCTTGGGCAAAGGCTCGCCTGTCTCGGTGAAATAGACGTGCCGGGCCAGATCGGCGAAGCGCACGCTCTCGCGGATGCGGCCATGCTCGTCGAACACCGCCTCCCCCAGCCGCACATAGCGGAAGCCGCCGCCGAGGCCGGGCACCTTCTCGCCCTTCGCGTTCTTGTAGCCTTCGGCCACGCGCTTCACGCGTTCACGGGTGATGTCTGGCGCGATCTTCTCGTCCATCTCCACGAGGATGAAGCGGCGGTCGTTGAGAGGAGCGCGGACACTCTTGTCCGCTTCTTCATTCGTCGCGGCTTTGCCGCCATTGGTTTCACTGCGGGCAGGAGTGCCCGCGCTCCCTTCCTGTGCCCTGTTCATCTTCAGCACCGCATGGCCCGTCGTGCCGCTACCCGCGAAGCTGTCCAGCACGAGGTCGCCGGGGTTCGTCGCGATTTGCAGGATGCGCTCGATCAGGCGGCTCGGCTTTGGAGTCGTGTTAAATCCAGCGTCACCTTGAAACAGCTCCAAAAGCTCTTTGCTGGATTCATCAGTGTTTCCAACCTCCTCATGAGGCCACCATGTCCAAGGAACCATTCCCTCAACTTCGGACAGGTATCGAATCAAGTTCGGCTGAGAGTTGCCTTTTTTGCCGAAGTAGATTCGTCCTTCGCTCAAATACTGTTTGTATGTCGCTTCCGCGATTCCCCAGCAACGCCCAGCAGAAGGGCGGAACTTTTTCCCAGACGGACTGACGATCTCGTAAAACTGTTCCGCTGTCGCATGACCTGCTTGTGCTGTCAGAGGTATTGGTCTCCATCGGCCACGCGGGTCGTTGTTTGGGTTCTTATAGACCTTCGCTTGTTTGCCAGTTGGAGGAATTTTGTTCCTGCACGCCTTAAAGCGGGCAGGGTTCATGGCATACACAACGATGTAGTCGTGAACATCGCCGATGGCTTCACGGTTCTCCCGTGAATATCGTTTTTGCCAGACGTTGCTGGCTACAAACCGATCACGCCCAAAGACCTCATCCATAATCAATCGCAGGTTGCCAATCTCATTGTCATCCAAAGCAATCCAGATACTCCCATCCTCGCTCAAGAACTCCCGCAGCAGCGCCAGCCTGGGATACATCATGCACAGCCAGCGATCGTGCCGGTCCAGCGTCTCGCCTTCCTTGCCGACGGTCTCGCCGAGCCACTTTTTGATGGCGGGGCTGTTGACGTTGTCGTTGTAGGCCCAGCCTTCGTTGCCGGTGTTGTAGGGCGGGTCGATGCAGATGCACTTTACCTTGCCCTTGTAGTAGGGGAGCAGGGCTTTGAGGGCGAGGAGGTTATCTCCCTCGACGATGAGATTGCCGCTGCCGGGATCACCGCAGCCGAGTTCCGGCACGTCCTTCAGCAGGTGGAAGGGCACATCAAGGTGATGGTTGATGACGGCCTCCTTGCCGATCCAGTTCAGCGTCGGCATGGTGTCAGCACGGACCTCCTTTGGCCGCTGTTCGATTCGATGCCTGCGAATCGCCTCGCACACCGCCCGCATTGGCAATAGCGGGGAAGAAGAGGGCAGCGCGGGTGGGTTTGGAAGGCATTCCCGCTGATTAAACCTGCCTCGCTCGCTGGGCGATTTCACAACTGTGAAATGCCGGGTTCGCATGATCGGACCTTGAATGGCTCCGACGTGCCCAAACACCGAGCCATCATTCAAAGCGAAAAGCTGTGCGCCCACCTCGCACAGATCGCCCGTGAGTGCCGCGAGGAGGAGGGGCTCTCCCAAAACAAGACGGCGGAGGCCGGGGCGCTGAGCTGCCAGATGATCGGCTATGTGGAGAAGCAGATGCGCACGCCCTCCATCGACGTGTATTTCCGCATGGCCATTGGCATGGGACGCAAGCTGTCCGACATGATCGAAGAGGCTGAGAAGCGGGCCGGGATCAAGTGACGCTCATGGAGGCGATGTATTGTCACCTTGCAGACCGCTGAAAGCGGATGCTTTTGAGTCTTTGAAAAAGATGCTACCGAGGCATTCTTCATCCCCATGAACGACGAACTCCGCGAACTCTACCAAAGCGTCATCCTCGACCATAGCCGCAAGCCTCGAAACTTCGGCGAGCTGCATGGTGAGGGCTGTGTGCATGTGCATGGCGACAATCCATCGTGCGGGGACGAGATCGACGTGTTCCTGAAGCTCAACGATGGCAAGATCGAGGACATCAAGTTCAATGGTTCGGGCTGTGCCATCAGCCAGGCTTCGGCCTCGATGATGACGATCAAAATGAAAGGCAAGCCGCGTGATCAGGCGACGAAGATGGCCGGTGTGTTCCGTGGCATTGTCACGGGCCAGGACCGCCAGCTTGCGGAGGAGGATGCGCTCGGTGAGCTGCAACTGCTCGAAGGCGTGCAGCATTTCCCGCAGCGTGTGAAGTGCGCGATGCTCGCGTGGCGGGCGCTGGAGCAGGCTCTGGAAAAAGGGCAGGGGGATGTGACCACGGAGGACAAGCCGGACTGATGCGTGCATCGGCTTGCATTGCGCTCATCGTTGCCTTCTGGGCGGCGATCTACTTGCCAGCGCTCGACAAGCGCGAGCTTCAAGGCGAGGAGGCGCGGCGTGTTTTGCCTGGTCGCACGATGATTCAGAACGGCGACTGGATGCTGCCGCGCTCGGGCGGTGCGATCTACAATCGCAAGCCGCCGCTGGTGAACTGGATGAGCGCAGTCGCGATCAAGATCACGGGACGAATGGATGAGTGGACCGTGCGTTTCCCATCGACGCTGATGACGCTCGCGATGGCCCTCTGCGTGTTCGGGTTTCTGCGTGGATGGCTGGGCGTGGAGCAAGCGCTACTGGCGGCACTGATCGTGCTCACGAATATCGGCTTCATCGAGAAAGGTCGGCTCATCGAGATTGAGGCGCTCTACATGAGCTTGTTTGGCATCGCCTTGGTCGCGTGGCTGGGGCTTCGCTGGCAGGGCAGGGAACTCGCCTCCTGGATCGTGAGCGGGCTAGTGCTTGGGCTAGGCTTCCTGGCTAAAGGTCCGCCGCACATGCTCTACTTTTACGGCATCGTGATTGGCGTGCTGGCTGCTGAAAAAAAGTCGAAGGACTTGCTCGGATGGAAGCACTTCGCGGGCTTGTTTTGTTTCTTCGCCGTGTGGGTGCCGTGGGCGGTGCTGAACAGCCAGCGCAATGTGCAGAAGGATTCGGGCAAGGTGTGGGTGGATCAGATCACGCACCGGCTTGGTTTTGTAGAGTTCGACTTCGTGAACTACCTGCTGCAGATCCCCATGAGTCTGGTGAACTTCCTGCCTTGGGCTCTGCTGCTGCCGCTGTGCTGGCGCGTGGACTATGGCGAAGATCGACATGGTCAATGGATGCGCGGGATGCGGAAGGGCATGGTCTGGGCGTTTCTGCTGGTGGCGTTGCTGCCATCGTCGCGACCCCGTTTCATGCTGCCGCTCAATGTGGCGGCCGCGATCCTGGTGGCCGATGCGTTGCTGCGTTTGGGGGCGGATCGTTTTCAAGTCTTGGCCAGACGTTGGCGAATGGCGACCTACGCGGTCGCGCTGATCGCGGGTGCCGTGTTGGTCGTGGCTCCGTGGACTCAGGCGAAAGGTTCGATCGCCTGGACGAACGTGCACTGGGCAGGCTGGGGTCTTGGTCTCGTGATGCTGGTGGCGGTGAGCAGGGTCTTTGATGTGCGAGTCTGGCATCGTCCGGTGGTGCTGGGTCTTGGTGTGGCGGCGGCCTTTGGCATTGCGGCTTCTGCGTTCGCATTCCAAGTCGTATCCCGAACGCCGTGGGAGGATGAACTGCGTGAATTCGCTGCCGAGATCACGGAGAAGACGGGACCTGATGAACCCATTTTGTTAGTGCGCGTCGGCGAGCGAATGTGGCCGTTTTATTTGGGGCAGCGCTGCTACGAGGCCGAGCGTCTGGTGGATCGTCCGCGAGGCATGCCGTTTCGCTGGCTCATCGTGCATGAACGCCTCTGGACCAGTGAGAAGGATCGCGCCGCCATCATGAAGCTCTACGGCACGCCGAAGCAGGAGCACAAGCTTCAGGAGCCTCATGGCAAGGATGGCTATGTGCTCGTCGAGATGGTGAAGTGAACTTGCCGGACGCCGCAAGGCCCGCTAATCAACGCCTCACCATGCGTGCCCTTCTCGTCCTCAGTCTCAGCCTTGTCTCCGCTCTCCATGGGCAGAATGTCGCGATCACGCCCGAGGGTCCCGATTTGAAGGTCGAGATCGGCGGCCAGCTCTTCACACGCTATGCCACGACGGGATCGCAGCGTCCGCACCTGTATCCCGTGATCGGTCCGAGTGGTGCGCCGCTCACACGCACGTATCCGATCGAGAACAAAGAAGATCATCCGCACCACTCGAGCCTCTGGTTCGCGCATGGGTCGGTGAACGGCACGGACTTCTGGCTCGATGGCGAGAAGTCAGGCACGATCAAGCACACGGGCTTCAGCGAGGTGAAGGCGGCGGGCAGCACGGGCAGCTTTGTGGCGCGCTCGCAGTGGGTGAAGCCGAATGGCTCCGAGGTGCTGACGGATGAGCGTCATATCACCATCACCGCGTTGCCCGAGAACGCGCGGCAGATCGACTTCGAGATCAAGCTGATCGCCGGAGCCGAGGACGTCACCTTTGAAGACACCAAGGAGGGCTCCATGGCCATCCGTGTGGCTCCTTGCCTCAGCATCAAGGAAGGCAAGGGTCGGATCATCACCAGCACCGGGAAGGAAGACAAGAAGGTGTGGGGCAAGAAGGCCGAGTGGGTGTGCTACTACGGCGCTGATCCCAAAGGCGAGCCCGTGACCATCACAATGATGGATCATCCTTCGAATCTCCGCCATCCCACCACCTGGCATGTGCGTGACTACGGGTTGTTCGCCAGCAATCCGTTCGGTGTGCATGACTTCGAGAAGTCGGATGACAAGACCAAAGGCAATCACACGATCAAGGCAGGTTCGTCGTTGACGCAGAAGTATCGCATTTTGCTCCAGAAGGGTGACCCCAATCCCGTTGCTCTGAATGCCGCCTTCCAGGCCTTTGCCAAGCCATGAGCCTCACCCGCCGCACTCTCCTCCAGCGAGCCGCCCTCATCACGGCAGCGAACACCTTGCCCGTCAGTTGCTTCAAGCCGAAGCACTCGCACGACGACATTCGCGTGGCCATCTGTGGTCTGCATGGTCGTGGCAAGTATCACCTGGGCGACTTCCTCAAGATGGATGGCGTGCGCGTGGTGGCGCTCTGCGATGTGGACACTCGCGAGATCACGAAGCACGCGGCCACCGTGGAGAAAGCTGGCTGGAAGGCGCGGACCTACACGGACTATCGCAAGCTGTGCGAGGACAAGGAAGTGGACGCCATCCTCATCGCCACGCCGAACCACACGCACGCTCTCATCGCGCTGACTGCCATCGCGAACGGCAAGCACGTTTACATCGAGAAGCCCGTGAGCCACAACCTCATCGAGGGTCGCAAGCTGGTGGAGGCCGCGGCCAAGCGTCCCAACCTCATCGTTCAGCACGGCATGCAGCGGCGCTCCGATCTCGGTTGGGAGGAGTCCTTTGCCTGGATCAAGGAGGGGCACATCGGCCCGATGAAACTCTCGCGCGGGCTCAACTACAAAACCCGCGAGAGCATCGGCAAGCTCGACGCTCCACGCAAGATCCCCAGCGCCGTGGACTACAATCTGTGGTGCGGTCCGCGATCCGAAGTGCCGGTGATGCGCGAGCAGTTCCACTACGATTGGCACTGGCAGTGGGCGTATGGCAATGGCGACATCGGCAATCAAGGCCCGCATCAGCTCGACGTGGCCCGCTGGGCACTCGGGCAGATGACGTTGCCGAAGCGCTTCATGAGCCTCGGCTCACGCTGGGGCTACGTGGACGATGGCGAGACGCCGAACAATCAGCTCGCCCTGTTCCAGTTCGAGAGTGGTGCACCGCTGCTCTTTGATAATCGAGGCCTGCCCGCCAAGGACATGAACTGGAAGACCGAGCCCGCCTTCCGCAGCACGGGCATCCGCATTGGCAACATCGTGCATTGCGAAGGTGGGTATCTCGCCGAGTCGAAAGCCTTCGACTTGCAGGGGAAACTCATCCGGAAGTTCAGCCTCGATGATGGCGGCACGCATCAGGGGAACTGGATCAAGTCGATCCGCGAGGGCAAGGCCGTGAGCACCAACCTCAGCGTCCTCAATGGCCATCTCTCCGCCGCTCTCGCTCATCTGGCTAACACCAGCTACCGTCTCGGCAAGAAGCTGAACCCCAACGAAGTGCGCGAGCGCCTGCAAGGCGATGCCGAGGCACTCGCCACCTTGGAGGAGTTCGAAGCCAATTTGTTGGCGAACCGTATCGACGTGAAGACCGATCTCGCGGTCGTCGGTCCCTGGCTAACGATTGATCCAGCGACGGAGAAGTTCACCGGCGAGTTCGCCGCCGAAGCCAACAAGCTCCAGGACGAGGAGTATCGTGAAGAGTTCAAGTTACCGGTGATAGCTTAGCCTGATGGATGACGGGCAGCTCGTTTGAGGTTTCATGACCGTCGTCAATCACCTTGGCGACGTAGAGATAGCTGCTAACCTTCGCACCGTCATGCCAGGGAAATCCAGCCGTCAAAAGTCCACTGAACGTCCGAAGCAATTCGCGCCCACGCGTTGGAGCTTGGTCCTGCACGCGCAGAAGACGGGCGATCGTGGCAGTGTCGAGGCCTTGGGTGAATTGTGTCAGGCCTACTGGCTGCCCCTCTTCGGGTATCTTCGCGGTCGAGGCTATGATCCTCATGCCGCCGAGGACCTGGTGCAGGGTTTCTTCGAAGAGGTGCTGGAGCAGAGCACCTTCAGCAAAGCGGACCCTGAGCGCGGGCAGTTCCGCACCTTCCTCATGAGCTGCCTGCACAACTTCGTCGCCCGCCAGCATCGTCACGACCAGCGGCTCAAGCGCGGTGGCGGCGCACGCCTTCTCCCCCTCGACGTGGATGCTGATGAGGCGGAGGCCCGTTACGCTCGTGAGTTGACCGATGTCAGCGGCACACCCGAAGAGCATTTCGATCGTCTGTGGGCTCTCACTCTGCTCGATCGCGCTCTCCAAAAACTGCGCTCCGAATACGAAGGCGAGGCCTCGGCAAAACGCTTCGAGGTGCTCCAGCCCTTCGTCTCCGGTGCTCGCGGAGATTTGCCCATGGAGGAAGCCGCGGCCAAGCTGGGCCTCACCGTTCAGGCCGTGAAGTCAGCCGTGTTTCGCCTTCGCAAGCGCTTCACTGAGATCGTCCGTGAAGAGCTGCGTGAACTGGTGGACAGCGATGCTGCCGTGCAGGACGAGCTTCGTTACCTGCTGGGTTGCATCGCTTCATAAGGGGCTTGCGCTGGACTGGTGCTCTCTGCCAAGATCGCGGCCTCCATGAACAAGCTCGCCCTCCTTCTCAGCCTTGCTGCCACCTCGTTGCTTTCAGCGGAAGGCATCAAGCTCGCTCCCGCGTGGCCAAATGTGACCATCGACAAGCCCATCACCCTCGTCGTCGCACCTGACGGCACTGGGCGGCAGTTCCTCGTGCAGCAGCGCGGGCTGGTGGTGATCCTCCCCAAGGACGAGTCCAGCGCGGAGGCGAAGGTGTTCCTCGATCTCACCGGCATCGGCATGGAGGCCAAGGACGGCAAGTTTGAGGAAGGCCTCGTGGGCTTCGCCTTCCATCCGAAGTTCAAGGAGAACGGCAAGTTCTACGTCGCGCACAGCGCCCAGGACCTGAAGCGCACGGTGTATGCCGAGTATCACGTCTCGAAGGACAACCCCGACAAGGCCGATCCCACCGAGCGCGTGCTGCTCGAAGTGCCGGCCCCGTATTGGAACCACCATTCGGGAAACCTCGCCTTTGGTCCTGATGGCTTCCTCTACATCGCTCTCGGCGATGGGGGTGGCAAGCCAGGCGGCGACCCGCTGCGCCACGCGCAGAATCCCTTCGTGCTCAATGCCAAGATCCTGCGCATCGACGTGGATCGCACCCAAGGCAGTCGCGCCTACGGCATCCCGGCGGACAATCCCTTTGCCGGCCAGGAGGCGAAGCGTGAAGAGATCTTCGCGCTCGGCATGAGAAACCCCTGGGGCATGAGCTTCGATGCTGAAGGCACTCTCTGGCTTGCTGATGTAGGTCAGGAACTCTTCGAGGAGATCAATTTCATCGTGAAGGGCGGGAACTACGGCTGGAGCTTCCGTGAAGGCGCGGTCAACTATCCCGGACGTCTCGATATGCCACCCGAGGGCACCACGTTCGTCGATCCCATCTTCGCCTACGATCACACCCAGGGCATCAGCATCACCGGTGGCTTTGTCTATCGCGGCACCCAGTTCCCCGCCCTCGTCGGCAGCTACATCTACGGCGACTGGGGCTACGGCTCCATCTGGGCGCTGAAGTATGACAAGGCGGCGAAGAAGGTGGTCAGCAACACCGTGCTCCAAGGCCCCCAGCTCGATCCTAACGACAAGAAGTCGAAGAACGTCGGCTTCAAGCCCACTGCGTTTTGCGAAGACGCCAACCATGAGATCATCGCCCTCGACTGGATGGGCAAGGCCTGGCGTGTGGTGCCGAATTAGTCACATGGCGCCGTCGCTTCTCGTGCGCCACGGAAGCGATGATCTTCTCGTGCCATCATGGCGAATCGAAGCGCATGACTACGATGATATACGGCAAGACAAAGCCGAACGAAACGCCGGCGGCAATGACTCGTAACGAGTCTGTCGTTTCAGCAGCGTATTGCGCTCGCCATTGCCAGAGCTTGGACGCTTAGTGAATCTCATCCGATGCCCGCAACTCCACCCAACGACGTCGAGATTCGACTGATGCCTGACGAAGCTTTGGTGCTGTTCGAGTTTTTGTCGCGCTCCAGTGACTCCGATGAATGGCGGGTGGAGGACGAGGCCGAGAAGCGGGCCTTGGAGAACTTGGTCTGTCTGCTCGAGAAGCAGTTGGTGGAGCCCTTCGATCCTGACTACGCGGGTTTGCTCCAGGCGGCGCGTCGTCGTCTCTGTAACAAAGACGATGAGGACAGGGTGCCCTGAAGAGGCCTTTGATTGGCTGAGGACCCCAGTGCGGGAGAGCGTTCTACCAGTTTACGAAGTGGAAGGTCGTTCTAGAGTGCGGCGATGAAAGATGACTCATCCCTCTCGCCCGATTCTCGTTTCGAAACCCGCGCCATTCACGTCGGTCAGGACTGGCGTGATCAAACGGGGGCAGTGATTCCTCCGGTGTATCTGACCTCGACGTTCGAGACGGGGAACCCGGGCGGCTTCGACTACACGCGCTCGGGTTCGCCGAACTTCCGCAACCTGCAAAACACGCTCGCCTCCCTCGAAGGCGCAAAGCACTGCACAGTCTTCGCCAGCGGTGTGTCTGCGATCACGGCGGTGGCCTCCACCTTGAAGAGCGGCGACCTCGTCCTCGCCGAAGAGAACGTCTATGGCTGCACCTACCGGCTGTTCGCGCGGGTGTTCGAGAAGTTTGGTGTGAAGGTGAAGTATGTGAACTTCGCCAACGAAGCGAACTTCCCGCTGATCAAGCAACTGAAGCCAACGCTTGTGTGGATCGAGTCGCCGACGAACCCGCTGCTCAAGTGCATCGACATCGCGGCCATCTCGAAACTGGCGCGGGCTGCGGGCTCCACGGTGGTGGTGGACAACACCTTTGCCTCCGCCTTTCTCCAGCGCCCGATCGAACTCGGAGCGCACCTCTCGCTCATCAGCACGACGAAGTATTCGAATGGTCACAGCGATGCGCTCGGCGGTGCTGTGTGCAGCAATGACGACGAGTGGCAGGAGAAGATGATCTTTGCCCAGAAGGCGCTCGGTTTGCAGCCCTCGCCCTTCGATGCCTGGCTGGTCTCACGTGGGATCAAGACGATGAATCTGCGCATGGAGCGGCACAGTGCGAACGCGTTGGAACTCGCCACCCGGTTGGAGAAAACCAAGGGCATCAAGTGGGTGCGTTATCCCTTCCTCAAGTCGCATCCGCAATACAAGATCGCGACCAAGCAGATGAGCGGTGGCAGCGGGTTGATCGTGGCGGATCTCGGGCTGAGCACAGCGAAGACGATGAAGTTCATGACCAAGCTGCATCTCTTCACCCAGGCGGAGAGCCTCGGGGGCATCGAGTCGCTCATCTGCCATCCGGCGACGATGACGCACGCTAGCATCCCGAAGGAGGTGCGCGAGTCCGTGGGCATCACTGATGGCGTTGTGCGCTTTTCGGTGGGCATTGAGCACGTGGAGGACCTCTGGAATGACATCCAGCAGGCGCTCAAGGCGGCGAAGTAGCGGTCCGGGCTTTTCATTTGCTTTCGCCCTGCCAGGGGGCACTACTCACGCCCCCTGAATTATGGCTGGATTCCGCACAGTGAAAGGCTTCCGCGACTTCTTCCCTGAAGAGTGCGCGATGCGAAACTACATCCTCGACACCTGGCGTCGCGTCGCGCGGCGCTACGGGTTCATGGAGTATGAGGGTCCGGTTTTGGAAAGCACCGACCTCTTCCGCAAGAAGAGCGGCGATGAGATCACCGCGCAGCTTTACTGTTTCCTGGACAAGGCTGACCGCGAAATCTCGATGCGCCCGGAGGTGACACCCTCGCTCGCCCGCATGGTCACGGCACGTCATCGTGATTTCAAGAAGCCCATCAAGTGGTTCCAGATCGGCTCGTGCTTCCGTTACGAGGAGCCCCAGGAGGGAAGGGGACGCGAGTTCATTCAATTCAATGCGGACATCATCGGCGATGACTCCCCCGGAGCCGATGCCGAGCTGGTCGCGCTGGCGATCGATGTGACCCGCGAGTTTGGCATTCGTGAAGGCGACTTCGCCGTCCGCCTGAGCAACCGCACCATCTGGAACGACTTCCTCAAGGACAACGGCATCGACGAGAAGCACACCGGTGTCTTCCTTCAGATCATCGACAAGATCGAGCGCGCCCGCCCCGAGGAGACCGCGCAGAAGCTCGAAGCCATCGGCCTCTCGCTTGGCGTCGTCCGTGCCTTCATGGACAGCACCAACGAGGATCATCCTGCCTTCGCGGAGTTGCGCGCCAACCTCACGGCACGTGGTCTCTGGCAGTTTGTGAAGATCGACGCCAGCATCGTGCGCGGCCTCGCCTACTACACCAGCACCGTGTTTGAAGTCTTTGATCTCAAGCATGGGCTCCGCGCCGTCGCTGGTGGTGGACGTTATGACAAGCTCTGCGCGCTCATGACCGATGGCCACGTCGATCTGCCATCAGCTGGGTTCGCCATGGGTGATGTGGTGCTGGGCATCCTGCTCAAGAAGACTCCTGGAGCCCAGCGCGGCATCATGGACCACATGGCCGCCGCGTTCGGAGCCGATGTCTTCGTGATCGTCGCCGACGAAGCCCAGCGCGGTCACGCCTTGCGCGCCGTGCAGGACCTTCGCGAGGCTGGCGTGCGCGTGGAATACAGCTTCAGCGCCACGAAGATGAACAAGCAGCTCCAGGCCGCCGAGAACGCCAAAGCCCGCTGCGCCCTGATCTTTGGGTCCGAGTATCCCGAGGTGGTCGTGAAGAATCTGCACAATCGCCAGCAGGAAAACGTCCCCGCCGCCACGCTCGCCGCCCATGTGCAGAGGTTGCTGCAACAGCCCGCTTATGGGCCGCTCATCGCTGCCAACAGCGAAGAGCCAAGAGCATAGAATCTGCGCAACGCCACTCGCTCCCTCCGTCTCCACCTCTTCGCTCTTAGCTCCTAGCTCCCCCCTCCATGTTCGTCGATCAAATCAAAGTGTATGCCCGTGCTGGCAAAGGTGGTGATGGCTCCATGCATTTCCATCGCGGCAAGTTCCGGCCCAAAGGTGGTCCCGATGGCGGTGATGGCGGACGTGGTGGCGATGTGATTCTACGTGTGGACCCGAGCACCAACTCGCTGCGCAACTTCTTCTTCAACGGCAAGCTCGTCGCCGAAGATGGCAATGGCGGTCGCGACAACCAAAAGACCGGGCGATCGGGCGAGGACGCGATCTACCGGGTTCCTCCGGGCCTGAGCATCAGCCGCATCGTCGAGCGCTTCAATGAAGAGACCGGCGAGGTGGAGGAAGTGGCGGAGCCTTTCGCGGATCTCACGGAGATCGGGCAGGACTTCGTGCTCTGCAAAGGGGGCAAGGGTGGCCGTGGCAACGTCCATTTCAAATCCTCCACGCATCAGGCTCCGCGCGAGTTTGAAGAAGGCACACCGGGCGAGGAAGGTCGCTTTCACTTCGAGCTGCGCAGCATCGCGGATGTCGGCCTTGTAGGCCTGCCCAATGCTGGCAAATCGACGTTGCTCTCCCGTGTCTCGGCAGCCCGTCCGAAGATCGCGAACTATCCCTTCACCACGCTGCAACCCATGGTGGGCGTGATCGAGTTTGGCAACTTCCGCCGTGGCACCATGGCGGACATTCCTGGGCTCATCGAAGGTGCCAGCCAGAACATCGGCCTGGGCCATGACTTCCTGCGTCACATCATGCGCTGCCGCAGTCTGATCTTCGTCGTCGATGCCGCAGGCAGCGAAGGGCGTGATCCGGTGGCAGACATCGAGACGCTGCGCACCGAGGTGAAACTCTACTCCACGGAGCTGTCGAAGCGTCACTGGTTCATCGTTGCCAACAAGATCGATCTGCCCGAGGCCGCCGAGAACATTGCCCGCCTCAAGGAGCGCTTCAAACGCATCAAGCTCATCGCCATCTCAGCCGACACGGGCGAAGGCATTGATGAGTTCAAGACCTACCTCGATCAGCGCATCGGCGAGATGTCGGTGCATGGCACGATGTAGGAAGCTGCCAGACTCAGGACGTGTCCCATGCCCACCGTCGCAAGCTACTGCACCACGTTTCTGAAGCCTGAGATGCTGCACATCTACCGGCAGATCACCGGACTGCGGGCATGGCAGACCTTTGTGATTACGAAGGAGCGCAAGTGCGAGGACCTCTACCCCATGCCCGATGGTGCCGTGGAGCTGGCTCCCGCTGTGCGCAGCAACTTCATCCGGCGTTTCTGGCTCAAGTATATCAAGCGCGAGCCCCCCATCGTTTATCGCGGCGAGTATGGTGTGCTGGCGAAGATCCTGGAGCGTCGTCATGCCGATGTGCTGCACGTTTACTTCGGCCACACGGGCGTGCATTTGCTGCCGTTTCTCAAGCGCTGGCCAGGGCCGAGCGTCGTCTCCTTCCACGGCATGGACGTGCAGGCTCGCGCGCACGATCCCAGCTATGAACCGCGCCTGCGAGAACTGCTGCAAACCACCACGCTGGTGCTCGCTCGATCAAACTCGCTGCTCGATCGCCTGCGCGAACTTGGCTGCCCCGAATCCAAGCTGCGTGTGAATCGCACGGGCATTCCGATGGATCAGTTTACCAAGATTGCACGCATCGCTCCGGCGGATGGTTCGTGGCGCTTCGTGCAGGCCTGCCGCCTGATCGAGAAGAAGGGGCTGGACGATGCGCTCCATGCTTTCGCCCGCTTCGTGAAGATCAATCCCACCGCGCATTTCACGATCGCTGGCGAGGGGCCTTTGCTCGATCCCTTGACCAAGCTCCGCGATGAACTAGGGCTCGCGAACAACGTCACCTTTGCCGGATTCTTGAAGGGGGGCGCGTTGTGCCAGCTCTACCACGAATCGCATCTCTTCATCCATCCGAGTCGCATCACCGAGGATGGCAACCAGGAGGGCATTCCGAACGCCATGCTGGAAGCCATGGCCACGGGCTTGCCCGTGATCGCCACCTTGCACGGCGGCATCCCTGAGGCTGTGCGCAACGGTGTGACTGGTCTGCTCGTGCCCGAACGCGATGTGGACGGACTCTTCGATTCGATGTTGAAGCTCACGGGCGGACTCTGGCCAACGATGAGCGAGGCCGCCGCTGCGGATGTGCGCGAGCAGTTCGAGAGCACCGCGCAGATCGCCAAGCTGGAGGCCGTCTATGATGACGCGATGCGCCTCGTCACACCGGCCAGATGAGCGGGATTGCGATCGATCCCAGCACCCAGCAGATCAAGTCCATCACCAGGCCGATGCGGAAGAAGTCGCTGAATTTGTAGCCGCCCGCGCTGTAAACCAGCATGTGCGTCTGATAGCCCGCGGGAATCGCAAACCCGATGCTGGCACCCGCCATCACGGCAACGATGAAAGGACGTGGATCGCACCCGAGATCCGCGCCGAGTTGAATCGCGAGTGGCGTGAGCAGGGCGGCGACGGCGTTGTTGCTCAGCAGTTCGGTGAGCACGATGCTCAGCAGCAGCACGGCGGAAACGATGAGACTCTTGTCCCAGGTGCCCACCACTTCCATGAGGTAATGAACGATGGTCTTGGCTGCGCCGGTCTTGTCCATGGCCACGCCAAGCCCCAGCGTGCCCAGGATCATGATGATGATGGGCCAGTCCACGGCGGCATAGATCTCATCCCTCTTGAGGCAGCCACCCAACGTCACCAGCAGGGCGGCTCCCAGCGCTACCCACTCAAAGGGAATGAAGTCGATGGAGCCCAGCACGACGACTGCGGCGAGCGCCGTGAGCGCCACCCATGAGCGGCTGGCGCGATACCCAGGCATCGATGGCTGGGGCTTGGTCTTGGGCTTCACTTCGCTCAGGTTGATGAAGTCACCACTGGCGAACAGCTCGGTCATTCGCTCCTTTGATCCTTCGAGCAAGAGGGTGTCACCGACCTCCAGCTTGATGCGCTCAAACTTGTCCCGCTGGTTCTCACCCTCGCGATGCAGCGCCACGATGAGCACGCCGAAGTGCTGGCGGAAATTGATGTCCACCAGGCTCTTGCCCACCAGTGTGGAATGCGGACCGATCATGCCTTCCATCAGCACTGCAGGCTCCGTGTGGACGTAGGTGAGGCCGAGGTCCGCCTTCACCTTCGCTTCGATTTCGGCCTTGCTTTGGTCACTGGAGCAATGGCACTTCAAGATCACACGATCCCCGGCTTCGAACTGGAGTTCATTGAGCGGAGTCTCCACGCGATTGCCACTGCGGCGCACCTCGATGAGGCGCAGGCGTTTCATGGCCCCCAGGGGTGATTTGCCCAGGGTGGCATTCACCAGTTGCGAGTCCTGTCCGATGATCGCGGCGATCAGGAACTCGTGTGAACTCTCGCTGTCGATGAGCACCGCGAGGCTCGGACGCTCGGGCAGCATTCGCCTGCCAAAGAGAACCATGAAGACGAGGATTCCCAACGACAGCGTGATGCCCAGGGGGGCGATGTCGAACATTTGGAACGCATGGAGACCTTTCTGCTTCACGATCCCATTAACCACGAGATTGGTGCTCGTTCCGATGATCGTGCACATGCCGCCTGCGATGGCGAAATAGGACAGGGGAATCAGGTAATGTGATGGAATGAGCTGCTTCCGGCGGCACAGACCCAGCACCATCGGGATAAAAACCACCACCACCGTGGTGTTGTTGAGGAAAGCACTGATGGGGATGGCCAGCAGTCCCAGCATCAGCACCGTGCGCCGTCCGCCACTGCCTGCGATGCGCTCGAACCAATGGCCAAAGGCTTCAGCGAGGCCTGTGCGCTCCACCGCAGCACCGACGATGAACATAAAGGCGACGGTGAGGATGGCATTGTTGCCAAAGATATTGCCGAGGATCGCTGTCTGAGTCGCCTTGTCCGAGGGGCTGAGGATCGGGTGTCCATTGAAGGGAACGACCAGCAGCAGGAAGAGTGCACCCATCGACACGACGTCGGGAGCAAACTTCTCCCAGACGAACATGGCCACGGTGAGCAGCACGAGAATACAAACAAAGATCTGATCGGGAGGCATGTAGCGAGGTCAGGAAGGATTTGAATCGAGCAGGGCTGCGAGGAAGCCATCTGCGGGATCGGCATGACGGCCCTTGGAGGTTTTCTTTTTCGCCTTCGTTTTCGCAGCGAGGTCGCGCTCCTGCTTTCGCAGGGTGACCTCCACGACGTGTTCCAGAGTGTAGCGGTCCAGGATGTTGGCGATGGCATTGCGCACGTCGATCATCAGCATGCGCAGTCCGCAGTGATCTTCATCCGGGCAGGAGCACTTCTCATATTCGGTCTCACTGGCGCATCCGATGGGGGCCAGCTTGCCATCAATCAAGCGCACCACCTCGCCCATCTTGATGGCCTTCATGGGCTTCGCCAGCTTGGTGCCGCCATACTTGCCGCGCGTGCTCTCAACGTAGCCAGCTGTGCGAAGCTCGAACAAGATGGCTTCCAGGAACTTGAACGGCAGCATCTCCTGCTGGGCCAGGTTCGAGACCGAAATGACGCCCTCCTTCATCCGCTCGGCGATGCCGAGACGAATCAAGGTGCGCAGAGCATACTCGCCACGTTTGGTCAGTTTCATGAGCCCAAACCATAGACACTGAATCTATATCGGGCAAATGGGATTTCGGGGCTGCATGCTCATCGTCCGTTCGTCAGCCTGGTGAGCTGCCCATGCGCAGGCTTCACAAATCAATCCGCAGCACTGGCGGGTGCTCGGTGTCCCTGAGGTCCACGTTGTGTTCTCGCAGGCCCGCCTGAACGCCGCGCACCAACAGCCGGGCCTCAATGGCGGGAAGGCGCTTGAACTGGATGACACCATCGCCATTGCTGCGTCCCTCGGCGACCGTGCAACCCACGAGCGGGCTGCTGGCAGCAGGGACAAGATAAGCCGCCATGCCGGCACTTGGCTTGCCACCCTTCGTCACGATCACCGTGAGCGAGGCCTTCGCATCACTCACCAGGTCCACCTCCGTGGTGACGCCTGGATGCACTTGTGCGATGTAGCTTGCCAGGGTCGTGCCATCACCGCCGCTGTTGGTGGAAACAATCACCGAGCCGGCAGGTAATGATCCGGCATCAAAGCGGCCATCCGGTGCCACCTTGATGTCCTGGCTGTCCTTGGAGGTGGTTTGGATGCGGATGGAGTCCTTTGCGGGATCGAAGCCCGGCAGTCCGGCCACGGTGCCCTTGATCCTGGCTTCTGGGGTCATCTCGATTCGCAGCACACTGCCCTCGCCACGATGCACATCCTTGAGCAGCACTGGCGGGTGCTTCTCCGCACGCACCACGAGCGTGCTTTGGGTCGTGCCCGACGGGAAATGCAGCACGCTGCGTCCCTCGGGACCGGCGGACTGGATGACCATCTGGCCGCCGTCTCCATAGTCTCGCGGTTCGCCGCTCAGCAGCGATTGCATGGTCACTTGCAGGCTGTCCAGATCCCGAGCGGCAAAGTAAACCGTTGCCCCCGGCATTCCGTCACCCGTAACGGCGTCCACCACCTGAACCGGCAATGCCACACCGCGCTCCAGCTTGATCTCCAGCGGCCAGGCCTTGTCATCCTCCGGCGCAGCCTTCACCACGTCACGTTGCCACAGTGCATAGCCCTCGGCCTCAATGAAAAGGGCGTGACTCGCGCGGGTGATCAGGTCCTCAATGACAAAACTTCCATCTGCCGCCTGACATGCTTGGCCGCGCATCGAGAGATGAGCGGAGTAGCTGGCGGAAGGCTCGCCTGCCTCACGCTTTGCCTTTGAGTGATCCAGCCGTGCGGTGAAGCGCTGAATGGGCTCACCCGTGACGGCATCGACCACGTGGCCCCGGATCACCCCGGGCCGATCCACCGTGACCACCAAGGGTTTGGTGGGATCAAACTTGAAATTCCGCACCGCGGAAACGCCGCCCCCATAGACATCCAAAGCGGCTCCCGTGGCAGGCTGGCTTTCCAGCACAAACTCACCCTGCTCATTCACGCCGACGCGTGGTCCGCAATACTCGGAGCGGCCGTTGATCATCGCACGAGTTGAAAGCGTCACACCTGTCACAGGCCTGCCTTTGGCGTCCACCACCCTGCCTTTCACCTTGAGTCCTGGTGTGAGTGAGAAGGCCAGTTGCGGCACTTGGTCACCTTTGCCAGGAGCGGCGCGCAGCCACGCGGGCGCATAGCCCTTCGCCTCCACCACGATCTCACGGCTTTCTTTGCGTCCGATTTTCGTGATGCGAAACGTCCCGTCCGCGTCGCTGTTCGCCCAACGCATCCCCACCAGCGACCAACTGCTGCCGTAGCGAATGCTCGCACCTTTCACCGGCTTGCCCTCGGTATCCCTCACCACGCCGGCGATCTCGGAACCCTTGTCCAGGAAGAAGTCGTGCGTGACGAGGTCACCTTCTGTGGGCGGTGGCAGTGCGCTCACACTTAGCTCGGCGAAGTCCTTGTGCTCCACCTGAAAGCTCCACAGCGGTTTGGCCTTGGAATACCAGCCCAGTTGGTAGCGACCGTCCTCACCGGTGACCGCATGGCGCGTAGCCAGGAGGAAGGTTGAGCCGGAGTAATTGTCCCTGATCTCCGCCCCCTTCACAGACGCGCCTTTCTCGTCCACCACGCGACCGACGACGGCGAACCCCGGCACCAGCGAGATTGGCTGCCGCATGGTGCTGGTGCCTTGCAGATTGATGTCGATCCATTTGTCCGCATACGGTGGTGAGACCGCCATCACCGTGTGCTCACCTGATGATACCGGGCTCAGCACGGCCAGACCTTGCGCATCCGCCTTCACCGCCAGGCCCGAATCCAGATACACCGGCGCGCCAGGAACCGGCTTCTGCGTGGCGGCATCGAGCACCAGCACTTCCAGCGTGCCACCGGGACGCAGCACCAGCTTCGGCTTCAGCGCATGATTCTTCTTGCTGGGATACAACCATGTCTGGCTCTTTTCAAAGGCGGCTACGCGATTGCCCTTCGTGGCACTTACCATGAACTCGCCAAAGGGCAGCTCACTCTGCCAGCGACCTTGCGCGTCCGTGTGGGCGACAACGTCCGGTTCTAGCGGCTTCACGGGTCCCGGCCGATCCATTCGAAAAAGACGCAGCTCTGCATTCGCCAGAGGCTGGTCGTTCTCATCCACTGTTGTCACCTCGATCGTCGCTTTGCTAGCGGCGGTCGAAGGTCTGGCTTTGTCTGCCTTGGGTTGTTCGGCTGGTGGCGCAGGCTTGGCGTTGGCAGCCCTGGGTTGTTCAGTGCTTGGTGGCACGGACTTGGGGGCAGTGGGCTTCGGTGCGGCTTGCTGGGCGAGCATCATGGGCAGGCCTGTTGCCAGTGTGCCCAGAACCACCAGCAGTCCAGTGGCACGGCCGACCGCACCACGTCGCACTTGGTTGCTGAGCACCGCTTGCACTCGATGCCTCAGACCGGAAGGCCGGGCCATGGAAGGTGCGAGCGCCATCACCTCGCGTTCGCCAGTGGCCACGGCCAGCAGATGTCCCGCATAGTCATGCGCAGGCATCGCGGCGGCCAGCACCGCATTGTCACAAGCACACTCCGCCTCATGCTGCAGACGGCGCAGCATCCACCAGGCAAAGGGATTGCACCAGTGCAGCGCGCAGGTGATGGCGGCCAGCAGATGCAGCAATCCGTCGCGTCGCTGTGCATGAGCCAGCTCATGGAGCAGCACAGCGCGCGCACGATCATGCTCCCAGCTAAAAAAGTCATCCGGCAGCACCAGCACTGGCCTGAAGAAGCCTGCGACCATCGGTCCGGTGGTGCTGTTGGTTACGCGTAACTTAATCGAGAGCTTTCGGCCCGCCAGCTCAGCGCAGTGCGCGAGTTGAGCCTCGTCCGCAGGCTCGCAGTCGCGCACGAGCGAGCGCAGTCGCCATCCCGCGCGAGCGATGGCCAGCAGACAAAGCAAAGCACCTACCGACCACACGCTCACCACCATGGTCTGCCAGCGCGGCAAATACGATCGCAGCGGCCACACCACTGTGCGCACTTCGGGTTCGGCAAATCCCTGCCTGGGACGCGGCCTCGCCCGGTCGTCTTGCATCGCCAATGTGGGTCCAGTTTTGCGAGGCGGAGTCGGCGAGGACACAATCACCGGCAACGACTCAGGCTTGAACACTGGCACCGGCTCGTTCGTCAGCGCAGGCAGCACCTTCCATCCGGCGCACACAGCAATGATGCATGGCATCGCCAGCAGTGCGAGGAACGCGAGCAGCAGCACGCGATGCCGCAGTTCCGCCGAACTTGCACGCAGCAGTCGCAGCGCGAGCCACACACAAGCTCCCAGCAGCAGACCGCGCAGTGCGGTGGCCGCAATCAAATCGGCGGCGGCATTCATGATTCACCTCCCTGGGTTTTGGTGTCGCGCTGGGCTTCACGGATCAGTTTGGCAATCTCGCGTAGCTCCGCATCTGGCAGCGGTTTCGAGGTGCCGGTGAGGTGTGTGGCGATGGCGTCGCGCAAGCTGCCGCCAAAAAACGTCTCCAGTAATGAGGACAGCGCCCGGCGTGCGGCGGTCTGCTTCGCCTTCACCGGTCGATACACATGCTCGCGCCCGTCCTTGTCGTGCTTCAGGTGCCCCTTGGCCTCCAGGATCTGGATGAGCTTGCGCACGCTGGCCGGACTGGGTGCATCGTGCAGGGCCTCGCGGATGTCCGCCGCGGTGGCCGTGCCCCGCGCATAGACGATTTCCATGATCTCGCGTTCC
Organism: Verrucomicrobiaceae bacterium; assembly: GCA_016795365.1. Classification (GTDB taxonomy): domain Bacteria; phylum Verrucomicrobiota; class Verrucomicrobiia; order Verrucomicrobiales; family Verrucomicrobiaceae; genus JAEUHN01. The sequence continues at coordinate 179,927 of JAEUHN010000001.1, read as the reverse complement.
CGTCGGCTGAGCTGTTTGTCGAAGTGCATAGATTGGAGAGAAATTTTTCGCTCTATGTTGCAAGACTGGCAAAAGCTGCCTGCCATGTCGAGCTTTAAAGCGAATTTTTTCTCTCGAAGTCCGGCACACCTAACGTCCCTGCTTCAGCCGCGTCAGTCGCTCGCCGGCGCCACGCAGCAGGTCTTCGCTCTTTGCAAAGTGGAAGCGGATGAACCGATGTTCCGGCTCTCGGAAGAAGCTGGAGCCCGGCACCCCGGCGACCCCGATTTCGCGCACCATCCATTCCGCAGCTGCCAGGTCCGTGGCAAAGCCAAGTGAAGAAATGTCCAGCAGCACATAGTAAGCGCCCTGCGGCTCGGTGAACGGCAAGCCTGTCTGCCGCAGCAGATCGAGGAAGAAGCCGCGCTTCTTCGCATACAGATTACGCAGGCCTTGGTAGTAGCTGTCCGGCATCTCAAGTCCCGCGACCGCCGCCTCCTGCAAAGGCGCGGCAGCCCCGACGGTGAGGAAGTCGTGCACCTTGCGCGCCTGATGAATCACGTGCGGCGCTGCTTGAACGTAGCCAAGGCGCCAGCCCGTGATCGAGTAAGTCTTGGACAAGGAGTTGCAGGTGATCGTGCGCTCGAACGCTCCTGGCAGCGCGGCGACATGCACATGCTCGTGCGGCGCATAGACAATGTGCTCGTAGGGTTCGTCGGTGATGATGAACGCATCGTGCTGCTCGGCGAGTCGCAGGATGGTTATGAGTTCATCGCGCGTGAAGACCTTGCCCGTCGGGTTCGAGGGATTGCACACAATGATCGCCTTTGGCTTCTGCGCGAAGGCGAGCGCGAGTTCGTCGGGATCAAAGGTGAAGTCCGGAGCGCGCAGTGGCACATAGATCGGCTCGGCACCGGAGAGGATCGCGTCAGCGGCGTAGTTCTCGTAGAAGGGCGAGAAGACGATCACCTTGTCGCCCGGATTGCACGCCGTCATCATCGCGACCATCATCGCCTCCGTGCTGCCACAGGTGACCACGAAGTGCTCATCCGGCTCCAGCGCGAGTCCGGTGAAGCGGTTCACCTTCGCCGCCAATGCTTGCCGGAAACGCGGCGCACCCCAAGTGACGGCATACTGATGAAACGGCCCGCGTGTCGCGCGCTCGAGAGCTTGCAGCAGTTCCTCCGGCGGTGAGAAATCAGGGAACCCTTGGGCGAGATTGATGGCTCCATGCTGATTGCAGAGACGTGTCATTCCACGAATGACGGACTCGGTAAACGCGGCGAGACGGGTAGCAGTGGCAGGCATGGAAGGGATGTGGCCAGCGTCCAGCGACGATCAAGGGGCAAAACGATCGCAGGTTTCCGCACCCTTCGATGATCGAGACTTGCCTGTCGCTCCACGTCTTCATAACATTCGTGCATGCGCTACTTCGCTTGCCTCCTTCTCACGACGCTCGTTACACCCTTGGCCCGCGCTCACTTGTTCACGGATGACATGGGGCGCACGGTCGAGGCTGAGATCGGCGGCGTGCGTGGTGATCATGTCATTCTTGCCCGGAGCGGCGTGGCCGGACTGTGGCCGACCGCGAAATTGTCTGCCATTGACCAGGCGTTTGTTCGCGAATGGCGCACGACGCATAGCGGCATCAAGCAGCTTCAGACCCGCATCAGTGAACGCGACGGCATCGGCGAGCGAGGTCTGTTCACCAGCTCGGCTTCATCACCAGCTCCTCCATCATTGCCAGGTGTCAGCACCGACACCAAGCAAAGCTTCAAGCACTGCGTCATTTCACTGGCCAATCCCAACATCTGCGACGCCACGGCCCTCAAGGTGGACTACGTGCTCTACGCAATCCAACCCGATGGCTCTGTGGATGCTGAAGCCGGCAGCCAGTCGCTCGACGTGCTGGCCGCGTCCAAGGGTGCCACCTTGATCACCGAAGGCATGTCGCTCTCGCGCACCAAAACCACACGCATGACACTGAACGTCAATGTGAGCCGCAGCAGCGGTTCGGTATCCACCGGCAAGACGACCACGCGCGCTAGAGAGCGCTTCGGTGGCGGCTGGGTGCGTGTGCATGGTGCAGATGGCAGCCTGCTCGGCGAGGCCAAAAGTATGCAGCCCGAACTTCAGAAACTCGACCCTCCGTGGGTGGGCGCGAAGCCGGTGAATCCAGAGACGATCCCGATGCTGCCATCGCTTGATGGCTTGCTGGAACTGGTCAAGAAATTGCCCAAGCTTCCTGGTGCCTCCACTGGCAAAATAGCACCGGCGAGCGACCAGAAGCCACCGCTACCACCAGGATTCCCGCCTCCTCCAGGTCGATGAATGTGTAGGCGGCTGATCGCACAACGATCACTAGCTCACTTCCCCGTGCCCCAGCGTTTCTGGAGGAACTTCTCCCACGGCGAGAACAGCACTTTGTCAGCGAGCAATCCGATGAGCACGATGATCAGCATTACGCCAATCACTTGATCCATCGCGTTCAGCTCACGACCAAAGTGCAGCAGGTGGCCGAGGCCGTAGCCGGTGAGGATGGTGACGTAGATCTCCGCCGCCATCAGCGAGCGCCAGGCGAAGGCCCAGCCTTGTTTCATGCCGCTGACGACAAAAGGCAGCGAGGCGGGGAGGATGACCTTCACCAGTGTGTGCAAGCCTTTGCTACCCATGGTGCGCGCGGCGCGAACATAGATCGGCGGCAGATTGCGCGCGCCATTGTCCACCGCGATCAAGACCGACCACAGCGTGCCCATCACGACCACGAATAACATCGCGGTCTCAGTCTGACCAAACCAAAGCAAGGCCAGCGGCACCCAGCACACGCTGGGCAGCGTTTGCAATCCGAGCGCCAGCACGCCTACGGTGTCGCTCAGATACTTCGAGCGCGCCGTTGCAAGCCCGAGCGGCAGGCCCAGCACACAGCCGATGACGTAGCCGAGCATGAGCCGCTTCATGGTGATCCACGACGCCTCAGCGAGAGAGCCATCCACAATCGCACGCCACAGGTAGCGTGCGACATCTGCTGGGGGTGGCAGCAGCACGGGCGACCAAAGACCTGCGCTGACCAGCGCCTGCCAGAGCACAACCAAACCGCCGAAGAATCCGAGGATGACAAGGACGCGCTTCATTCCGCCACCTCCCGCTTTGCGTTGTGTTGCTTCAGAGCACGCGTGATCTCCGTCGCGTGCTCGGCGAGTTCAACACTGTTGATGTCGCGCGGGCGTTGCAAGTCGATGCGGAACTGCTCGCGAATGCGACCCGGATTGGGCGAGAAGAGCACCACGCGATCACCGAGGCACACCGCCTCGCGCACGTTGTGCGTGACGAAGATGATCGTCTTCTTTCGCTGATCCCAGATGCGTTGCAGATCCGCGTAGAGCTGCTCGCGCGTCATTGCATCTAGCGCAGCGAAGGGCTCATCCATGCACAGGATGCGCGGGTTCGGAGCCAGCGCACGAGCAAGTGCCACGCGCTGCTTCATGCCGCCGCTCAACTCGTGAACGTTCGCATGGATGAAGCGTCCCAGCCCGACCAGTTGCAGGTAATACCTCGCAATCTCCACACGCTCCGCCTTGTTGAGGCTCGGTTTCAGGTTCAAACCAAAGAGCACATTGCCCAGCACATCCAGCCAGGGAAAGAGTGCATGCTCTTGAAACATCACTCCGCGATCCCGACCGGTCGTCGTGATCGGCATTCCATCGCAGCTCAGCGTGCCGCTCTCCGGCGTATCGAGTCCCGCGATCAAATTCAGCAGTGTGCTCTTGCCGCAACCACTCGGCCCCACGAGGCACACGAATTCGCCTTCATCCACGGTGAGGCTCACATCATCCAGCGCCTTGAGCCAGCCGCGCTGTGTGTGAAAGGATTTGGTGACATGATCCACCACCAGCTTGGACGGAGGAAGGATCTGCAATTCATCAGACGTGCTCATGACCGGAAAGCGCCGCAAGGCGGACATCAGAAAACAAAAAGAAGGGGGTTGAACGACACGCACCTGAGCGATAGCCAGCAGCCACGCACACGATGCAACAAGTGCCTCCACGCCTCCGGTTTTCCAGTCAGAGCTTCAGACGGCGCGACAGTGCTCTTCAATCCACACTTATCAAGTGGGATTTCATCTTCTCTGGATGTGAAACCGATATGACACCTTCACCCAGAACATTGCAGGCTGGCCGTTCTTTACCTGGGGACTGAAGCGAGATTTTTCTCTGCTGTCACTGCTGCGGCATTGAGTGAAGGACTGCCAGAGGACTGAATCACTTGGATGCGATCCATGGTGCCGTTTTCACTCCTGTTTCACCAGCTTGTTATACATCGCGGTGACGTCGTTCAGTCGCTTTGCCAGATCGTCGCGTTCGGTGGCAAGCTTCTTGAGGTTGTCGTTCGCGATCTGGATCGCGGCGTTTTGTTTGGCGATCAGCTCGTTCTGCTGGGTGATCGCGGCATTCTGCTTCGTGATGGCGTCGCGGAGCTTGGTATTGGTCTCGACGATTTCGGCGTGGATGTCTTTAGAAACAGAGTTCGCACGCAACTCGGCGAGCGCTTGCGTGAGGCGGAGCACTTCGGCGTCGGCTGCTTTGACACGGGTGTCGAGGTCATCACGTTTGGCCGTGAGGACTTCGATGGCCTCGCGTTGCGATGCAGCGAGAGCACGTAGTTGCGTCTCGCGATGCCACTGCCAGCCGCACAGGCCGCAGAGGGCGATGAGCAGCAGCGACAGGAGAATGTTCGGCACGGGCTTCATGGTGCTGGGGCCTTCACGCTGAAGGCGACCTTGGTGACGCCACAGCGGCGAACGTAATCGAGCACGGCGATCATCGCGCCGTGCGGTGTGGCAGCGTCCCCGCTGATGAAGACAGGCAGGTCTTTGTTCACCTTGAGCTTGTCTTTGAGCATCGGTTCGAGCGCTTCGAGAGTGATGGCTTGCTTCTCGATGAAGAGCTGGCCGTCGGCTTTCACAGCGAGGCTGATGTTGTCTGGCTTGAGGTTGGTTTGTCCCGACGCGGCAGCAGGCAGGTTCACGCTGACCGTGCGCTGCTTCGTCATGCTCAGGCTAACGAGCATGAAGCTGGCGAGCAGGAAGAACATGATGTCGATCAGCGGGATGATCTCCAACCGCGCTTTCTTTTGAGGCAAGGGGGAGGCGATCTTCATGACTTGGACGCGATGACTTCCAGGTTGCTCGCGGCGGTCTCGATGTCGTGCTGCAACGACGCGACTTTCGCGTGGAAGTAGTTGTAAGGGATCAGCGTGACGATGGCGATGCCAAGGCCAAACGCTGTGGCGATCAAGGCCTCGCCGATGCCGCCGGTGACTTTCTCCACCGCGAGTTCGCTGCCACCGATGCTCTGGAAGCTGCCCATGATGCCGGTGACGGTGCCGAGCAGTCCAAGCAACGGCGCGAGTGTGATGATGGTGTCCATCGCGGTGAGGAAGCGTCCGGCTTGCTTGATCTCGATGCTTGCGGCGGCTTGCAGCGCGCTGGTGATGCTGGCGTGACGGTGCGTGATGCCCGCGTGCAACACGCGCAGGGCGGGATCGCTGGCGTTCGAGCTGAGCTGCTGGGCTTGATCGGCATTGCCTTGGTCGAGTTGTGTCAGAACTTGGTCAAGCAGGTCAAGGCGACGCGAGCGGGCGAGTTGCAACCACCACCAGCTGCGCTCGGCGATGATGGCGATGGCGGTGATGCACACGCAGATGATCGGCCACATGATGGGGCCACCTTTGTGAAACAGATCAACGAGGGTGTTGGCGAGGATGGGGGTCATTGGAGAACGAATCGAACAGGGATGATGAACTTGCGCACGGCACCCGCAGGCCAGCGCCAGCGTCGCGAGATAGTGTCGCGTGCAGCGCTATCGAGTGCGCCGCTGCCACTGGAGGTGGTGACTTCGACAGCGCTGGGAATGCCGCTCGCCTCCACGGTGACGAGCAGCCGCACGGTGCCTTGTTGCTTCGCGGCGCGAGCCGAGGCGGGATAAGTCGGATCAGGGAAACGCCCGGCGCTTCCTGCGCGATTGAAGGGCACGGGTGAACTGCCGCTGCTGTTGCCACCCGTGGTGTCGGGCTTTGTCGCTGGGCGCGGTGCGGGCTTCGGCGTTGGTGCTGGCTTCGGAGGCTCGGGTTTCTTTTCCACCGGTTTGGGCATCGGCATCGGTGGTGGAGGTGGCGGTGCTTCTTCCAGCGGCGTGATCTCGACCATCTCCGGCGGCGTGAGCGGTGGAGTGATGTCTGGCAAAGGCGGAATCTCGATGTCTTCTTCCTTCGTCTCCGGCTCAGGTGGTGACTCTTCTGGCGCTGCGGCAGCGGCAGGCGGCTGGAAGGTCTCCACCATCACCGTGTCATCGCTGACGGGCTTTTGAATCGACTCATCACTCGCTGGCAGCAGTGGTGCGCCTGCGCCATGCAGCCCGATGCCAAGACACAGCAACGCAACGCCTGCGCTCCAGGTGGAGAGCAGGTAGGCATTGCTGGTCTTGGGGGCGGTGATCACGTCACGTCAGGAACTGAAGGCATAGATAGACGCCGCAAACTGTCACAGCTCCACCTGCGAAACGAAGGAGCCGGGCGCTGCCCCACTTCTGAACCAGCACTCCCGCGCCCATGCCCAGGAGATGGAGACTGATGGTGACAATCACAAAGCCAAGCCCGTAAGCCAGTCCCGATGCCGTGTCGGGCATCTCCGTTCCATGGGCGTGACCGTGAAACAAAGCGAACAGGCCGACGAGGCCAACACTGGCAGCCAGCGGCAGACGCACTGCCGCCGCCATGAGCAACCCCAGCACCAGCAGCGAGGCTGCAATACCCTGCTCCACCAACGGCAGCGGCATGCCCGCTGCGCCAAGCATTCCGCCCACGGTCATCACTGACACAAACGCCAGTGGCACCAGCCAGAGAGTGCGCCCGCCGCATTGAGCCGCCCACAGTCCCACAGCGACCATGGCGCAGAGATGGTCCAGGCCAGACACCGGATGCGCCATTCCGTGGAGGAGGCCGCTGGCATGACCGACGCCGATGTGAGCATGAGCGAGAGAAGGCAGTCCGAGCATCACAAGCAGAAGTGCACGAACCAGATGGGAATCAGAAGCGAAGGATGATTTCATAGGCTTGATCAATGCGCAGAAAGCGGGCCTGAATGAACGCGCTGTGAGTCGCGGGCGACCCGCCAGCCACAAGTTCTTGAGCCACAAGGATCACAGAGGAACACAAAGAGATCTTTGCGTTCTCTGTGCCCTTGGTGGCGAATGAATCAGAACTTGTAAGTCACGCGAAAGCGGAACATGCGCGGCTCGGTGGGATGCAGATGGATGTCATCCGCCCCGGCGGCGTCTTCTCCGGGAAGACGACTCGTGTAGTAGTATTCGATGTCGTTGTCCGCGCGGTTGAAGAGATTGAGGCACTCGACGGCGGCCTCCCAGTTCTTCTTCCGGTAGCCAATGCCTGCGTTGACCAGGAAGCTGTTCTTGCCTTTCACGCTGTTGTCTTCGATGAGCGGACGACGATTGAAAGCGCGGGCGCGGAGGTTGGCGAAGAAGCCATCGGCTCCGCCTTGAGCGCCGAGGTTGATGCCGCCGCTGAACATGACGGGCACGCTGTTGGGGATGTAGTCCGCATTGCCTGAATCAGTGAGACGACCATGCGTCAGAGCGACCTCGGCATCCATGCTGAACCAATCAGTCGGACGCCAGTAGTTGGACCACTCGATGCCGTAGCGTTCGCTGCCGGGACCGGCTTCGTTTTTGCCTTCGTCACCGACATAGACGAGTTCGCTGTCGGATTGCAGCCAGAAGAAGGTGAGCGTGCTGGTGAGATGCGGGATGGCGCTGCTGCGGATGCCGAACTCCGCACCCTGCGTGCGGACGAGCGGATCAACGGTGGCGATGCGCTCGCCGCTGTTGGGATCAATGATGGTGCTGGTGCCGCGGGCGTCGTTGCTGTGGAAGCCGGTGCCGTAGTTCAGATAAAACTCGGTGTCATGCCACGGGCCAAAGACGGCGCTGATCTTCGGGCTCACGATGCCGGCGAAGTCGTCGCCGCTGTTGAGGACATTGTTGCTCTGCGTGTCGAAGTAGAACACATCGCCGCGCACCCCGACGTTGGTGCGGAACCAGTCGTTCCAATGCACCGTGCTGTCCGCATACACGCCGACACTGGCTTCATACACATCGTCCTGGCGGATGTTCTTGAAGCGCTCGCGCTGCTTCGTCCGCCACAAGCCGATGCCATCGATCAAATCGTGGCGCGTCTGCAAGCCGAGCGTGAACTCTGCTTCGTGACCGAACACACTGCGCTTCTCCCAAGTGCGTGCGATGTTGCCGCCGATGATCCAGCGTTTCTCCGCCTGCTCGAACTGGTCGCTGCGATCCGGGTAATCGAGGAAGTAGGTGAAGTTGCTGAACAGATCGAGGTCGTAGTAGATGCCGAAGAGGTTCGCCTTCGTGACCACATCGCCTTCGCGCTCGGCCCATTCGAGATTGAGCGAGTAGCGCTGCGAGTTACCGCCGTTGGTGGGATCGAGATTGCCAAGCCGAGGGATGAGCCCGCTGTTGATTGCGCGCTGCGGAATCTGATCGCTGGAGGTCCACGTCGCATGGTAGCCCATGAAGGTGGCGGCGAAGTGGTTGTCCGCATCGCCTTTGAAGTAACGCAGCGTGCCGTTCCAGCGCTCGAAGTCCTCGCTCAGCGCGAAGGGACCTTCATACGTGTTGTATTCGAGCGCGTAAGTCAGCGCGTTGGTTTCTTGGGTGGCAGGCGTCACCGGGTTCTTGCCTGGATTCTTGCCGCTCGGAGCGGTCGCGGGGATCGGGCCATTGAGATCAATCGAACCCGCGATCAGCCCGCGATAGTAACCATGCTCGCCGACCTCCGCGCTGAGGAGATTGTGCGGCAGCACATCCCAGAGCTTGAAGTTCGCGCTGCCTGCGGTGCTGAGGTCACCGTTCGCAGCGGTGTAAGTGCCCTTCACATAATCCACGCGCTCGATGAGTTCGGGGATCAGCGGATTGAGATCGGTGTAGCCCTGGCCGTGGGCGTGCGTCTTGAGATTCATCGGCATGAAGTCGATGCTCGTCGCGAAGTCGGTGCCGTGGTCGAGGTTGAAGCCACGCAGGAAATACTGCGTCGCCTTGCCGCCGCCTGCGTGCTGCGTGGTGATCACGCCAGGGACGGTTTCGAGGATCTCGCTGCGACGCAGGTAAGGACGGTCAGCGATTTCCTCAGCGCTGGCCTGGCCTTTGGACGCCGCCGGTGCGACACCGACAAGGTCCTCGGCTTTGCCTGTGACGACGACTTCCGCCGTGGTGGTGGGTTCGGTTGGAGGGGCGTCCTGCGCGAAGGCAGGGAGAGTAAGAAGCAGAGCAGTGTAAAAAGAGATGGGTTTCATGGGACGTGATGAAGTGCAGGCGCGGAGCGCTTTGACGAGCCAGCTTGCTGGCGTGCAGACGGATGGGTCACGAGATCATGCCGCACATCATTCCACGGGAAGCGGTGACCTCGGTTCCTGGCGAAGCATCACAGACGTTCACGCCAGCAGGGCTGGCTTCAAGAAAGCGGCAGCAGGCTGCCGCAGTCCACGGTGCGTCGCACTTACGCTGCTCGTGGCGGCGTGCCCGGCGGAGCCTGTGGCCACGCGGGAGTCCAGGCTTGGAGGGTCGAACTGACTTTGCTTTGCGCCGGTTCCGCCACCGCAAAGGTCTCCAGTATCCATGTCACGCTGATGATCTTCAGCTTGCCCTTCGCCGCTTTGGGAAGCGAGGATTTTGAGCTGTCTTGTGACTCCCGCGTCACCGCCTGAAGCGCTGTCCGCACCTCGGGACTATGCCACGCCTTCTGCGCCGCTTTGGCCAGGCCCTGCTGCGGAGCCTCACGCACGGCGACCTTTGCGAACGCAAACACCAATCCCAACACCAACGGCCCCGCCACCAACTGGAACAAGGCCAGCAGGTAGAGAGTGCGAATGCTGATGCGCGGGGAAGTCACGGCGCGATAGTGAACGCTGAATCCGCGCCGTGCAATCAGCGAATTGCCAACGAACCGTCAAAGACTCCGTTCGATGGCCCAATACAATCCGACGAGCGCGATCACTGCCGACGCTGGGCGTGCGATGAGCTTCGCATAGTCCTCGCGACGCCACCATGCAGCGACGACGAGAAAGGCGAGACTGACCACAGCCAGTTGTCCGACTTCGATGCCAACATTGAAGCTGAACAGCGCGGGAACCAGCGAAGCCGCGTCCACCGACGTCTCCTGAAACGTGTGCGCGAAACCAAGGCCGTGGATCAACCCAAAGCCAAACACCATCCACGGACGCCACTTGCTGAGCCGGTCGCAGAACAGGTTCTCGATCGCGATGAAGGCGATGCTTAGCGCGATGACGACTTCCACCCACTGCGTCGGCAGCGATACCCAGCCCACTAACGACAGTCCTAGCGTCAGCGAATGCGCGAGGGTGAAGAGCGTGATCTGCACCAGCAGCGTGAACGCATCGCGTGCCAGAAGGAACAGGCCAAGGATGAACAGGATGTGATCCAGCCCGCCCGGCAAAATATGCGTGAAGCCCAGCGCGACATACTGCGGCACGATGGTGCCCAGCGATGCAGCAGCGATCAGGGCGAGCAGAGACTTGTTCATGTCGATAGAATGAACTCAAAGGTGCCGGTTGCACAGTCGAATTTGCCTCACACCCGTGCGCCCATCCGCACCTTCATCATCGGGCCATCGTGATCCAATCTGGAAAAAGGTCAGGCGAAGCTGCACATCTCACAGGTGGCTCTGATACGATTGCCCGCCTCTATGCCACGCTGCCGTGACCATCACGACAGCGGTCAATGAGGTCGGCCACTAGCCACCGAGCTTCGCCAGATACTTCGCCGGGTCCTTGTGGAACTTGGCGACGCAGGGCTTGCAGCAGAACTTCATCTGCTGGCCTTGATAGACCTCGGTGATGGGATCGCCCATCGAGCCGAGTTCGTTGCCGGTGACGATGCAGGTCTTGAGCGGATACGGTTTCACTCCGCTGGTGCTGCCGCCGCTGGTGGCGCAGGAGGTGAGGGTGATCGCAAGGGGCGCGACGAGGACGCTGAGGATGTGTCGTGTTTTCATGGTGGGTTGCGGTTGTGGGTTAGAAGTGAAAGCCAAAGCCTGCGCCGAGGCCGAACTCGGAGTGATACTGGCCGACGAGGGAGAACTGCTTGCTGAGCGTGTAGTCGAAGCCTGCCTGCCACTCGATCCGGGTGCGCGTGTCGTAGTGGATCATGCCGAAGACACTCAGGCGATCGGTGAGCTGGACCGTCTTGCCAACACCCACACGGATGCCGCCTTCGCTGTCCACGCCAAGGCTGCTATCAATTAGATACGGCAGCCGATAGGTGATGCCCGCGATAGCGCGGTTCTTGTCGTGATCATCGTCAGTCAGCCGCGCGCCGACGAAGCTGCTCAGGTTCGCGTTGAAGTAGTGATCGTAGGTCAGGTCAATCTCATACGGTGCATCGTGCGAATCGAACAAGCCCACCTGCCAGCGTGCGTTGAGGCTGTCGCGCTCGTGCATCAGCATCAGATTGCCGTCCGTCATGTGCGACTGCACGCTGCCATCGAGCAGCAAATGCCACGGCACCTTGCCATGCTCGCCCATCTCGGGCATGTCCATGTGCATGCCGTTGCTCACCATCACCATGCGACCCATGCCGCTGGCCATGTGGTAGAGCAGATGGCAGTGGAACATCCAGCTTCCGAGTTCATTCGCCTCAAACTCAATCGTGCGTCGGCCCATCGGCGGCACATCCACGGTGTGCTTCAACGGCGAGCGCTCGCCTTGATCGGTGATCACGCGAAAGAAGAAGCCGTGCAGATGAATCGGATGATGCATCATCGTGTCGTTGATCAACTCCAGCCGCAGCACCTCCCCGCGTTGCACGGGGATCATGGATTCCTCCACCATCGTCTTGCCGTTGAAGGACCAGATGTAGCGCTGCATATCGCCGGTGAGGCGGAGTTCCATCGTGTTCACCTTCGCATGTTTGGGCAGTGTGGTGGAACGCGGGGCGCGCAGTTCTGCATACGGCGCGCTCGGGCGTTCGGGATCGGCCATCGTATCATCAATTGCGGCCATGAGCATGGCCTCCATGCGATACAAATCAGGCTTCGGCACCTCAGGCGCGGCGTGGCGTTCGCCTTCGCCAATCCACGCCGATGCATGACCCGATCCATCGTTCGCCGTCGCACGCACCTCCCACGAGCCGCTCGACGGCACGTTGATGAGCATATCATACGTTTCGCCATTGCCCATTAGCAGGCGCTTCACTTGCACTGGCTCCACGCGTTGTCCATCGGACGCGGTGATCGTCATCTCGCCCGTGCTGGACTCGACATAGAAATAGCTCGCCGCACCGCCATTGATCAGCCGCAGCCGGATGCGTTCGCCCGGCTTGCCTGCGAGTGTCTGCTCGCGTTGTCCATTGATGAAGAAGGCATCGTAAGCCACGTCCGAGATGTCCATCGCAGGCATTCGGCTCTTCTCACGATCGAACCAGGCGCGTGTCGCGCCCGCCTTCACCGCGCCGAGGAAGGACTGCGGGCTGCCTTTTTTTAACGAGTAATAGGAGCTACCGCGCACCAGCGTGCGGAGCACTTCGTTCGTGCTTTCGTTCGTCCAATCAGAGAGAAGCAAGACATGATCGCGGTCCGCTTTGATGCTCTCACCCTCATGCGGCGTGATCACGATGCTTCCCAGGATTCCCTTCTGCTCCTGGAGGCCCTGATGCGAGTGATACCAATACGTGCCGCTCTGCTTGATTGGAAACTCGTAGAGGCGCGTCTCGCCCGCCTCGATCGGGGGCGCGGTGATGTGGGGCACTCCATCCTGACCATTCGGAACCAACAGGCCGTGCCAGTGCATCATCGTCTCTTCGCTCAGCTTGTTATGAACCCGAATGCGCGCCCAATCACCTTCGTGGAAGCGCAGCGTCGGTCCCGGCATCTGGCCATTGATCGTGAAGACGCTGGTCGTTTTACCGGCAGGCGAGAGTGTCTTTTGCTCAATGGTGAGATCGTATTCAACCACAGCAGAACGCACGCATGAGGTCGCCAAAACAAAGCTAACCACGAGGCGAGGGAATCTATTCATGACGAGCCAAACACCAGTGCGTGGCTAACCCCTCAAAGTATTTTCAAAAGATTGCGAGGGATGCCGCTCTGTGTGGTGTTTGTCTCGGTAACACCACCTTTCAGCCATGAACGACCACGAGCTCCATCAACTCCTGCGCCAGCATCCAGCGCGGATCACCGTGCCACGCGACTTCCAGCGCGAGGTGTGGGCGCGCATCGAGGGTGAGCAAACGCTGTCCGTGGGATCGCTGCTTGGTGAACTCATTCAACGTCTGCTCGCCTCGCTGGCGCGGCCCGCGCCTGCCTTGGCCACGCTGCTGCTCTTTGCCTCCGTCGGTCTCGGTCTTGGCTGGGTCCAGCACGAACGCGAAGCGAAGGACGATGCAGCACTGGTCTATCAGCAAGCGGTTAACCCCTTGCTCCGTCATGTCACGACGACCTCACCATGAAGAAAGGACTGCTCATCCTCCTCGGTGCGCTCGCGCTCGGCGCTTCGATGTTTGTCTGCACACGCTCAATGCTGTCGCATTCGCGTGAGGCGGCCATGCCGACCGATCACGCCAGCCGCCTGCCCGAGCTGCAATGGCTCAAGACGTGGCTCGCGCTCGACGATGAGCAGTTCGCTCGCGTGAAGCAACTACACCTCGCCTACCTGCCCAAGTGCGAAGCCCTCTGCCAGCGTGTGCATGAGGCAAATCAAAGCGTGCTCGCCCTCAGCCGGAAGCAATTGCAGGTCGATCCTGCGCTCGCCGAATCCATCACTGCGCACGCGAAGCTCACGGGTGAATGTCGCGCCGCACTCCTGCAGCATGTCTATGAAACTGCCGCGCTGCTCAAGCCTGATCAAGCGAAGCGCTACCTCGATCTCATGATCCCCAGCACGCTCGGCGTGAACTGCTGCGAAGCCCCTGTTGCGCACCGATGAGCGACGCACCTCCAGATGCCGATGCACAGTGCATGAAGCGGCTCACCGAGGGCGATGACCTTGCGCTGAACGACCTCATCCACCGCTGGCGCGACCGGCTCGCGGCGTTTCTCTATCGCATGACGGGCAACCACGAGGCCGCTCTCGACCTCGCGCAGGAAACCTTCGTTCGCCTCTACCAGAGCCGCGATCGCTATCAGCCCACGGCACCGTTTGCGACCTACCTGTTCCGCATTGCTGCGAACCTCGCACGCAACCACGCCCGCTGGCGCAAACGCCATCCTGCCGTGTCCATCGAAGACGAACAGTCATTCGTCAGCGAACTGCGCGAGCCCTCGTCATCGCCGGACGAGTCTGCCGATCATCGCGAGCAACTTGCTCGCGTGGAGCGCGCCCTCGCCGCCCTGCCCGATGATCTTCGCGAAGCCATGCTGCTATTCACTTACGAGGATATGAGCCAGGTCGAGATTGCCAACTCACTCGGCTGCACAACGAAGGCGGTCGAGACGCGCATCTACCGCGCACGGCAGATGCTGAAGGCCGCACTCGCCAGCGAGCCTCACTGACTACGAATTGCGCGCCATCGCGCTTCGGTTGCGAAGCTCAAGGGACCATAGCGCCTGCGGTGTTTTGCGTTGATGAAGGGCCGATGCTCTTCGAATCCAAACTCAAACATCAAACTACCGAACTCATGAAAACACTGATCACTACCCTCGCCGTCGCCATAGCTACCGCTACCGTCCTCACCTCGTGTGAGACCGCCACCGCCAAGAAGGATTGCTGCAAGTCTGCTGCTCCCGAAAAGAGCTGCTGCGCGACGAAGGCCAAAGCCTCATGCTGTGACAAGCCTAGCGCTGCTGGCGAAGCCCACGTGCACTAGTCGCAGCTCATCAACAAAGCCCGGCTCCAGCGACGGAGCCGGGCTTTTTGTTGTCGTCACACCCGTGCGCCCATCAGCACCTTCATCACATCGTCCATGGTGATCCAGCCGGTGATGAGGCTGCCTTGGTTGTCCACGAGGGCGGCGATTTCTTGCTTCTGAAGGTAGAGGGTGAGGAGTTGGGTGAGCGAGGCCTTTTCATCAATGTGCAGCACTGGGCGGATGAGTTGCCGCCAGTCGGCGCTCGCGGGGTCGGCGAGGTTCTGCACGAAGAGTTCGCGCACGCGGATGTAGCCGGTGATATGCTCCAGCGTTCCGTCGCTGCTGACGGGGTAGCTGCGATGTAACTTCGGGCCTAGAGCCTCCACGTTCGCTTGCAGTGTCTTGCGTTGATCGAAGACCTTCACGGCTTCACGGGGAACCATCGCGGTCTTGATACGACGCGCGCCGAGGGTGGCGGCGTGGATCATGATGATCTCTTCGTGATTATGCAGGAGCTGCTCGGCACGCGCGGACTGCACGAGCGTGATGATGTCCATGATCTGGTCACTCTTCGACTTGTCGCCGCTGGTGGAAGACTTGAGGCGCTGGCCGAACTTCTCAATCAATAGGATCACCGGGTAGCAAACACGAACCATGACGGTGAGCGGACCGATGATGCGCGGCGCGAGTCGTTCGGCATGATGCACGCCGAGAATCTTCGGTGCGAGTTCACCCGCAAAGAGAACGGCCACGCACATGACGGCGGAGAAGAGCCAGAGCCATTGGTCGCCAACCACATCAGAGAACAAGGCCCCTGCAAACGTCGCGAGACCCGTGTTGGCCAGGGTGTTGAAGACGAGGATCGCAGACACCGGTTGCTCGATGTGGTTCTTCATCGCCAGCCATCGTGCCGCAGCGCTGGTCTTGCCTAGCTGCTTCTCCTGCACCTTCAGCGCGAGTGGATTGAGGCTTAGCAATACAGCTTCAGACAAAGAGCAAACGAACGACATGCCGAGCACGGCAGCGCAGGTGAGGAACAAGACGATGAGCATGGTTGAGAGAGCAGAGGTGCAGAGCGCGATCCTTCAGTCACGACGTCTTCGCAAGAGCAGTGCCAGAACTCCGATCTGTGTGAGCATCGCGCGCCCCGGTTCAGGCACGACAATGGCAACGGTGCCTAGCGAGTAGAGACTGCTGGTGTTCAAGCTGTAGCCACTGGGCAGATTGAGGTCGGAGTAGTCCACGTTGAAGCTGCCAGTGCTGGAGGTCAGGCCTGTCCAGTCGAAGAGCTTGAAGACATCACTATCGGCCCAGTTCGAGAGATGATTCGGATTCGTGAGTTTCAGCGTGGCATCGGAGGCAATCTCTAACGCACCGAAGAGACGAAGTTGGTCCGCCGCGCTGGCGTTGGCAGAGTTATCGCCTAGCCCGGCACCGCTAAAGACATCTAAGTAAAGGATGCTCGTTGAGCCAAGGATGGTGCTACCAGTGCCAGACGTGGTGAGATCGAGATTCGCGGCCGACGTGGCACCGGGATCACCGACCACGAGCGCGCCATTGATGGTGATCGTGTTGTCGGTGCCGGAGTTGATGTAGCCAGTGCCAGCGAGTGTGCTCTTGGTGTCGATGGAGACACTGCCTGTGCCAGTGGCTGAGCTGGTTGCGGTGGTGTTGGAAGCGACGAGCGTGCTGCCGTTCTGCACCACGGTGGAGCTGAGGTAGCTGTTGTTGTTGTGCATTAGGCGCACGGTGGCGGCATCAATCACCAGCGGATTCGTGCTGGCGGTGCCGGTGATACGACCGCTGACGATGAAGTCACCGCCGGTGTAGGTGAGGCCGCGCGCACCGCGTGCCTGCGTGGCACTGAGCGTGAGCGTGGCTCCGCCGCTGTTCTTGAGAATCGCTCCGGCATTGCCATTCACCGTGATGCCGCGTGTAAGCGTGGCGTTGCTGCTGCCCGTGTAGTCGAGCGTGCCGATGGTGGTATTGGTGCCAATCAAGAGGGCCGACGACGCAGTGCCCAGGGGCTGCGCGGTGCCGTTCGCAGCGATGGTCGTTACTTGCAGGGTGCCCGCATTGATCGTGGTCGCACCCGTGTAAGTGTTTGTGCCGGTCAGCGACCAATTGCCACCAGTCGCCTTGGTGATGGCGAGTGTGGTCGCACCATTGTCGCTGAGAATGCCACTCGCACTGCCCGTGGTGCCGACGGCGGAATCAAGGATGAGCGTCACTGGTCCGCTGGCAGTCGCGTGAGGGCTGATGTTGCCTGTGAGTGCCAGTGATCCAGCGGTGACTTTAATGCGCGTGTTGCCACCGCCGAAGCCACCTGTCGTGGGCGCGATGCTGCCTGCGATGACGTTGTTCCCAACGCTGCTAAGAATGGCCGGATTGTTCGTGTTGTCATTGCTGGTGATCAAACTCAGCGCCGCAGGCAGGCTGAGGTCGCCGGACGTGCCATCGAGCTTCAGCGTTGGTGCGTTGCTCGTGCCAGTGATGCTGATCGTCTTGGCCGTGCTGCCAAGCGCCGTGGACTTCGTGATCGCAAGCGTGCCTCCGCTGATCAGCACGTCACCGACGAACGTGTTGCCCGCGTTGCTCAACGTCAGTGCGCCTGCGCCGGACTTCGTCAGCGCGAGGTTGTTCTCGTTCGTCCCTGCACCACCAAGCAACCCCGCATAAGCGACCGCAGCGCTGTTGTTCACCGTGAGCACCGAGTTGCTCGCATTGCCACCCACGATCGCATTCGCCGTCCCCGTGCCTGCGATGGCGATCGAATCAAAGGTCTGACTCACAGCGGCTGAGGCATCACCGAGTTGCAGCACGCCGCTCGCAGCGGCTTGACCGAGCGTGAGCGAACTCGTGGTGGCCAGCCTATCGTTGCCACCGGCCAGCACCACACGACCACCACTAACGCGCGTGGTGCCAGTGTAGCTCTGCACAGCGGTGAAGGTAAGCGTGCCTGCGCCAGTCTTCGTGACGGAGGCATTGCCATTGGTGCCGGTCTGGATCGTCGAAGCCGCAGTGACATTGTTGGCTCCGGTGGCGAGAGTGGCCGTCACGCCGTCTTCGATCTTGAGCTGGGAGGAAATGTCCTGCGTATTGCCCGCGCTCCAACCCAGCGAGGCGCTGGCATTGATGGTGATCAAAATGCCGCCCAACGCTCCGCTGGCGAAGTTCAGCGCACCTGCGTTCAGCGTGATGCCGCCGGACAAGGTGTTGCCTGCGTTGCTCAGCGTGAGCGTGCCGGCACCGGTCTTGATGAAGCCCTGCGTGCCACCGAGCAGCGCGGAGATCGTGGCCGTTTGATTGACTACCTGGATGACCGGCGTGGTGCTCGTCGTTTGCAGCGTCAGCGTCCATGGGCCTCCTGTGCCATTGGCCAGCGTCCAGGTGTTCGATGAAGTGACGGCGTCGCCAAAGACGAGCGATCCGATGGTGCGACTAGCGCCCAGGTTCACCGTGCGGTTCGCTGCAATGTCGAGCGTGCTGAAGTCCGCGATGGCATCCGCACCATTCGCAATGATGCCGCCCGACCAGTTCGAGGTGGTGCTCCAGGCGGAGGTCGATGTCGCATTGGTCCATGTGCCGTTGGTTTGAGCGCTGGCGATTTGAAGAGCGAGAAGGGTGAAGACGATGAGCAGAAAGTGAAGAATGAGGTAGTTGGCAGGTTTCATGACGAGGGGTTTCCGTGCGGGCACGAAGGCACGCGGTGAGGGTTTGAGAGCGGCAGTCGTCATCGCGATGCGCGGCCCTGAGGCATGGGGGCGAAGCAGTCCTTCCGTGATCGGATCGGGGACTCAGACCGCTCGCTTCGTTGTCGTCGCGGCCTGCGAAAGCAGAGAGGCTCTCAACTCAGTGCGTCACTCAACAGCAACACATCGCGTGCCTGAATGATGCGCGATGAGCTGAATGGCTGTGACAAGTGACGTGCATGGAAACCATGAAATCAAAGGTCCGCCGCGTAGGCTTGCAGTGTGCGATACTCGGCGAGGATGGTCTTCACCGCTTCGATAGTGGCGGTGACTTGCTGATCGAGCGGAGCGAGCGCAGGTGTTTCAAAGACGATCTCCAGCGGTCGCGGACGTTGCTCCGGCGGCGCGCTGAGAATGCCTTCGTAGCACTCGCGAATGATGCCGTTGTCGGCCTCGAAGCCATCAATGATGGCATTGTAGTTGAAGGGCAGGAACTCAGCAGAGCGTGCAAGCGCAGGCTTCAGCAACTCCTCGCTGAGCAAGCTGCCTCGCACAAAGCCATAGACGCCGTGGCTGGTGTCATCGCTATGCAGTTGCACGATGCCGTGGAACTGCTCGCGACGCAGTTCGCTCTCCAGGTAGATCACCTCGGGCTCGGTGGAGCCGGTCCAGAACTCGCGATTCAAGTCGAGCCCCGCACTGCTGTGGCGCGTCTTTTGGTCGCAGCCCGTGGGATTGCACACGGGGTAAAGATTCAGCTCGAAGTCGGCAAGTTCCTGCGGATGCGTGTTCGCCCAGCGGATGAGTTCCTGCACCGCGAGCACACCCGCTTCTTCATCACCATGAAGTCCGGCGAAGATGCCGAACTTGTAGCCCTGCCCACGCTTCGAGGGACGCGACACGACCTTCTGCATGTAAATGCCCTGCGCATCGTCCGTGGGCACGATCAACTCCGCGCCGCGTCGGAAAGGACGCTGCGCGAAGTGACCTTCAAAGGACAACCAGCTTTGGGCAATGCTCACAGGGGCGCGGATCATGGCTTGCGATGAACAAGTTTCAACCCAGGCTCACGACGAAACCTTTGCGCGTGCCGCCTCGGCGAGCGCGGTGGACAGATAACGTTCGCCAGTGCTGCAGCCGATCGTGACGATGAGCTTGCCCTTGTTCTCAGGACGGGCGGCGACTTGCAAAGCAGCCCACACGTTCGCTCCGGTGGAGATGCCAACGAGAATGCCTTCCTCGGTGGCCAGACGTTGCGCAGTCGCGATCGCGTCTTCGTTCGTCACCTTGATGACGCCATCGAGAATCGTGGTGTTGAGGTTCTTTGGCACGAAGCCAGCGCCGGTGCCTTGGATCTTGTGCGGCCCTGGAACGATGGGTTCACCAGCCAGAGTCTGCGAGATGACTGGCGATGCCGTGGGCTCGACCGCGATGGATTGCAGCTCGGGCTTGCGCGACTTGATCACTTCACTCACGCCCGTGATCGTGCCGCCGGTGCCGACGGCAGCAACGAAGATGTCGATCTTGCCTTCGGTGTCGGACCAAATCTCCTCCGCCGTAGTCTTGCGATGCACTTCGGGATTCGCCGGATTGTTAAATTGTTGCGGCACCCAGGCCGTGGGATCAGCGGCAGCGAGTTCTTCCGCCTTCGCGATGGCTCCCTTCATGCCTTGAGCGCCAGGCGTGAGCACGAGGTTCGCACCAAGCAAGGCAAGCAACGTGCGACGCTCCAGACTCATCGTTTCCGGCATGGTGAGCGTGAGCTTGTAACCCTTCGCGGCGGCGACGAATGCGAGCGCGATGCCTGTGTTGCCAGACGTTGGCTCAATGATCGAACCACCAGGCTTGAGCTGACCCGAGGCTTCTGCGGCTTCGATCATCGCGCGACCGATGCGATCCTTCACACTGCCGAGTGGGTTCTTAAATTCGCCCTTAATCGCGATGGTCGCCGACAGTCCGGCAGCGATGCGGTTGAGTTTCACCAATGGTGTGTGGCCGACGGTTTCAATGATGTTGGCGTAGTAGGACATGGCGTGGGGTGTGGTGGGGTTAGAGTTTCGGGAGCAAATGATCCAGCGAGGGAATCTCCTTCAGGAAGCCGGCCTTCTGCGCGCTCGTGACCATCTTGTCGAGAGAGGCGCGGGAGACTTCGTCGGTGATGACGATGCGGCTGAGCGCTTTGTCGATGAGTTCATCCTTCGGCGTGGACTTCAGCAATTCGGTGAGTTCGGCTTTGATGAGTGCCTTGGCTTCGGTGGGATGATCCTTGATCCACCGCGTGAGTTCCTTGTGCGCAGCCACAAGCTTCTTCGCGAGATCAGGATGATCCTTGGCAAAGGCAGCGCTGCTGGCGAGCAGGGTCACATTGGTATCGCGATCATCCACGAGGATCTGGGCTCCTGCTTCGAGTTCAAGTCGTGTGGTCCACGGCTCGACGGTCCAGGCGGCATCCAGTTCACCCTTCTGGAAGAGCCCGAGTTGATCAGCATTCTGCGTGGGCAGGATGAAGGCATCGCCACCGGTCTGCGTGATGGTGAAGCCGTTGTCCGCCAGATAAGCGCGAAGCTGCACGTCCTGCGTGTTGCCGAGCTGTGGCGTGGCGATCTTCTTGCCCTTCAGATCGGCGGCGCTCTTGATGTTGGCTGCTGGTCGGACGACCAGCGCGCTGCCACCATTCGCGGCTCCGGCAAGGACACGCAGCTCGGTGCCTTTCGACTTCGCATACGCATTCAAGACCGGGCTGGGACCGATGTAGGTGACATCGAGCGAGCGAGCAAAGATCGCCTCCGTGGTCGAGGGGCCGGCGTTGTAGAGGAACCACTGCACGTCCGCGCCGAGACGCTCTTCATACCAGCCCTTGCCCTGACGCGAAAGCTGATGCGCAACCAGCGCCTGCACGTGCGTGATGTTCGGGAAGTGGCCGAAGCGGATGACGGGCTTGGCGTTGGCCGCAGGTTCTTGTTTGCCGCAGGAGGCGAGCGCGAGAGTGACGATGAGAGCGAGGAAGTGACGGGTGTTCATGAGATGGATGAGTTCGAGTTGAGGTTAGAAAGAGAAGCGAATGCCGGTGCTGTAGGTCCAGGCATTGAAGGCTCCGCCATTGTTCGCGCTGTCGGCCATGTGGCTGTATTCGATGCCGGCCTGGAGCTTCAGCTTGTGGCCGTAGAGGTAGTAGTTCACGCCTGCGTAGAGCGCCTGGTAGCGGTCGCCGCGTGTGCCCGCGAGATCAGGCACTTCGTTCTCGTAACGGCGCTGCGGTCTGAGTCCATCAGGGCCGTAGCTGTCGAGAAACGTGTAGCGTGCGACGAGCTGGAGCTTCTTCGTGAGGTCGTAGGTCGGGATGAGCACGAAGCCCCACACGTCCGATTGCTTGCCGAGGCCAGTGCCGGTGATGACATTGCCCACGAGACCGAAGCGGTCCTGCTTCACATCCCAACCGAGCGCATAGGTGTTGCTGAAGGGCTTGGTCGTGGTGTTGCCGGGGTCGCCGTCGTTATAGACATAGTCGGCACGCAGCAGAGCGCGGTCGAGTTTGAGCGGCTTCGCGAAGTCGTAGCCGAGACTCGAGACACCATACCAGCCAGCGTTGAGTTTGCCGAACGCCTTATCGGATTCGCCCGAGAGCGCGGCGGCGTAGTATTGCCAGGCACCGGCTTTGCCAGCGATGGAGATGCCGGTGGAGTAGTTGTCCTCGCCGACCCAGAAGGTGTTGGCGAGCAACGAGCGCTCGATGGTGAGCAATTCGTTGGAGCTAATCGCACCTTCCTGTGTGTAGCGTGGGAGTTGTTTGCCAATCGAAAGACTGAAGGCGGCATCAGGTGTCCAGGTGAGCGAGGCTTCGGTGAGACCATCGTAGATCGGGTCTTCAAAGGGCAAGAAGCGCACCTCCGTCTTTAGATCGAACTGATCGGCGAACTTCACGCGCAAACCAGCACGCAGGCGGCGCAGTTCCCAGTCCGACCAGTCGCCATGATCGGAATCAACGGTGGTCCAGTTGGCATGGATGCGGCCGAAAAGGCTGACTTCGTTGATGAACGTATCCTTGTCTTTGTAGAGCGTAGCGAGGCTCCAGAGTTGATCGAAGGTGGAAGGCTCAGGTTTGACTTCGATAGGGGCTTTGACGGGTGTGCCCGCGATGAGGGCGGAGGTGATGAAGAGGAGTGAGGCTGTGAGTTTCATGGGTTGTCTGCAAGGCGTCGGCATCCGGTGGTCCGGTGGGCGTCCGCAGAGTAGGTTGAGAGGCCGTCGCGATGAAGCGGTGGGCGAGAGGAGGTTCTGCTTGGAAACCAAAACGAGACTGACCGGTCAGCGGAGGTTCGTGAGGGGAACGCCATCACCGCGCGAAGGCGGAGCGGGGTTCTCGTCATCGAACACCTCCGGTGGACCGGTCAGTCTCGAATCGGGCTGCGGCATAGTGCCGCGCAGAACTGTGGGTTTACTTCTTGGTGGCGGGTGTCGTGGGATCGCTCGGCAGGCGTGTCTTCTCCGTGCTCTCGACCTGGGTCACGCGACCTTCATGGACGACGATCTGCACGGAGCCGAAGCGCATGGCTTCGACACGCTGCCGCACGATGTCGAGCCACGACTCGGCGGAGGGTTCTTGGGTTTGATCGTTCATATGAGGTTATAACTCTATTCATCAAATGCATATTGGTCAAATAGGAATTAAAGATGTTTTGAATCGGGGCGGTGAATGATCCGACCATTCGGTCAGAGATGGCTGCTGATCCGG
Organism: Verrucomicrobiaceae bacterium; assembly: GCA_016795365.1. Lineage (GTDB taxonomy): Bacteria > Verrucomicrobiota > Verrucomicrobiia > Verrucomicrobiales > Verrucomicrobiaceae > JAEUHN01. The sequence continues at coordinate 156,633 of JAEUHN010000001.1, read as the reverse complement.
CTGTCGAGCTGGAAGACCTGGCCGGAGATGTGTGGGAAGCTGTCGAGCTGAACGATGAAGCGAGCCGCGTCCGCGGTCGTGTTGAGTGTGCCGAGGGCGTGGGTGGCGAGCACGCATTCGCGATGAGATTCGAGAATGGCGCGAGTCATCTTGGTTTCGAGGAAGCCAGGGAGCACGCAATTGCATCGAATGCTCCGGGCTCCGTATTCGCGGGCGATGGATTGCGTGAGGGCGATGAGGCCTGCCTTGGCGGCGGCGTAGTTGGCCTGACCTTCGGTGCCTGCGAGGGCTGCGAAAGAGCCGATGTTGATGATGTGCCCGGAGCGTTGGCGTGCCATGAGTTTGATGGCTGCACGAGCACACCGGAAGGCACCGCTGAGATTGACGTCGATGACTTGATCCCAGGCCTCGGCAGCCATGAGCGCCACAGGCTTGTCGAGCACGAGACCGGCGTTATTAACGAGCAGGTCGAGCCGAGGCAGCGCCTTGAAGAAATCGGTGACGGAAGCGGTGCTGGTGACGTCGAGGGCCTGGCGTCCAGGTGCGAGGACGTTCCATCCAGATGTTTCCAGGCACGCGCGGATGGCGAGGGCCAGATCGCCCTCGCCGCCGGTAATCAGTGCCGTGCGTTCAGTCACGCGCGGAGGGTGCGCGGCGTGGGCGTGGCGTCAATCAGCGATGCCGGAGAAGACGACAGCATGTTTGTCCCAGGAGACTTTTGCCCGAGCCATGTCTGCGAGGTAGCGCACGAGTTCATCGACGGGAGTATTGGACAGAGACAAGGTGATGAGCGCGCTGTTGAGGTCGGGGTTCTTGACCACGAAGTTGGGTGAGACCTTACCGTTGGAGACGTTCTTGGCCATGAGTGCGAGGGCTTCGAGACTCTCGCCGAGGGAGACTTGATTGACCTCGAACTTGGGGATGACCACACTGTTGTAGGTGGTCTTGAGCGAGGCTTGGCCCTTGGCAGCGGTGGCGTTGATGTTCGCCAGGATCGCGCGGGTCTCGAAGTGCCGGGGATTCATGGCGAGCACCTGGGTGAGCAGTTTTTTGGCCTGCTCGGTATTCCCCTGATAGTAGGCGGTGCGGCCCATCTGGAAGAGGGTCTGGATTTCTTTGTCGTCCGCAGCACGTGAGGCCGCAGTCAGGGAGGAGCCCAGCACGAGGCTGAGCATGAGGGCACGAACACGAGTCATTTTCATGGAGGTCAATGGTTGGCGTTGGAATCGTGGCGTGCGTTCATTGCACCAAATTCATGACAAACGGTCAATGCTGCCGGACTTGCCTTTCACACTTGTCATGTTGATCAAGACGAATGCACGGGGCTGCGGTTCCGTCTATGCTCGCCGACCATGCCTCCTGCCTCCCCGAATCCTCAGCCACCATCCACGAGTCGCATCGTGGCGGCGGGGAAGTGGCTGCGGATGGACGGGCAGAAGCACTTCCTTCGGGCGGTGAGCTACGGGCCTTTCAAGCCGAATGCCCGGGGCGAGCCGTGGCCTGAGGAGCCGAGGCTGGATCAAGACTTCGCTATGATCCGGGCGATGGGGTTCAACACCGTTCGTGTTTATGAATTGCCCACGGACGCGGTGCTCGATGCGGCAATCAGGCATTCATTGAAGCTGATGGTGGGCATTCCGTGGGCGCAGCATGTGGATGTGCTGGGCTGGCCGCGATGGGTGGATGATTCGCATCGGCATTCGGCTGCGGGGCGTGGGGTGGAGCTGAAGATGCGCGAGGCGGCGCGGCGCTTCGGGAACCACGAGGCGGTCGTCGCCTTGATCATTGGCAATGAGATCGAGAAGACGCTGGTGCGATGGATGGAGCCGCGACGGGTGAAGCGTTTCATCGAAGCGCTCGTGCGCGTGGCCAAGGAGGAGGCACCGCATTGTCTGGTGAGCTACGCCACATATCCGAGCACGGAATACTTGATGGCGGACAATGCGGACTTCCTCGCCGTGAATGTCTATCTGGAGCAGCGCGAGGCCTTCGAGAAGTATGTGCAGCGGCTGCAGCATCTCGCGGGGAACAAGCCGCTGATCATCACTGAGTTTGGTGTCGACGTGAGGCAGCATGGCGAGGCGCGGCAGGCGGAGGTGAGGGCCTGGTTTGAAGACGTATGTCAACGATTGGGTGTGGCGGGCAACGTGTGGTTTGCCTTCACCGACGAGTGGCATCGAGGTGGCGAGGCGGTGACGCAGTGGCAGTTCGGGCTCGTCGATGAACTGCGCCGTGCCCGACCTGCGGGTGTTTTGCCTTCGGTTATTCCAGAGCCGATGCCTTACCTGAAGATCTCCGTGGTGGTCTGCACGCGCAATGGCAGCGCCACGCTGCGAGAGTGTCTGGAGGCTCTCGGTCGGCAGACGTATCCGCATCGAGAGGTGATCGTGGTGGATGACGGATCGACGGATGCGGTGCCCGAGATCGCGAAGTCCTTCGAGTTCGCCCGCTACCATCGGCTTCAGCACGGCGGGCTGAGCGTGGCACGCAATGCCGGAGCGCTGCTCGCGACCGGAGAAATCATCGCCTACACGGATGATGACTGCATGCCGGACGAAGACTGGCTGACTCAGCTGGCACAGGCCTTTGATGATCCTCAGTGGGTGGCGGCAGGTGGTCCCAACATTCCTCCACCGCCGCGAAACAAGATCGAAGCCCTGGTGGCAGCAGCCCCCGGAGGTCCCTCGCATGTCATGATCAATGACGAGGAGGCCGAGCATCTGCCTGGCTGCAATCTCGCAATTCGGAAGCGCGCGCTGGAGGCGATCCGGGGATTCAATCCGATCTTTCGCACTGCTGGCGATGACGTCGATGTGTGCTGGTGGCTGCGCGAATACGGAGGGCGGCTGCGGTTTGTGCCGGGTGCGATGGTCTGGCATCACCGTCGCTTCACGGTGAAGGCCTACTTCAAGCAGCAGATCGGATACGGGCACGCCGAGGCCTTGCTCATGAAACAACATCCGCAGCGCTTCGGCCCGCTCGGTGGCGCACGTTGGCGCGGCGCGATCTACGGCGATGGTGTGGGGTCGCACGATCCGGTGGAGGGCAGCGTGTTTCATGGACCTCAAGGGCTGGGCGCGTTCCAGGTGATTTATGCGAACGGCGGCTTCGTCTGGTGGCACTGGCTCGCAGGCGTGCTGTGGATCCCGCTCGCTGTGATGTTTGCCTTGCTGCATCTCACCTGGGTGAGTGCGGCGATCGTGGTGGGCGTCGCGTGGTTTGCATGGCATCGGATGACGCAGACTTCACCCATGCCCGCAGCGATGGGGGACAAGCTGTTGCTTTGGTTCCTCTGCCTCGCGCAACCTGTGGTGCGAGAGATGGCTCGACTCGATACCATGCTCAACATCGGTGCCCGGCCCTCGTTTCGTCCCCACCTGCCAGACATCCTGCCGCCGAGACGGCCAAGGAAGTGGTCGTGGCGCATCATGGAGCTGGCCTTCTGGTCCGAGGCTGGAGTGGGCCGTGAGGCCTGGCTGGCGGCCTTTCGCGATGGGCTGGCTGTCAACGCGATGACGTTCCGGCAAGACGATGGCTGGCGGTGGTTCGATCTGGAGCTGAACCCCAACCGCTGGCTCTCTTACGGCATCGTGACCGTGACCGAGTATCACGGAGGACAGCGAATGCTCACGCGGGTGGGCGTTCAGCGCCGGGTGCGACGTGTGCTGGTGGTGCTGCTGATCATCTGGGCGATGATCGGTCTCACGGTGTCGATCCCATTGCTGTGGAAGCAGATTTGTTTTGGTGTGCCGGTTTCGCTCGCGATGGTGTGGCTGGCTGCGGGCTGGGTGTTTGCGGAGAAGAAGATGGCGTCGTTGATTCGGGAAGCGGCGGTGCGGGCTGGACTCGCGCCGATCAAGGACGAAGGCGCACTTGGCCTTTGCGCTGGCGATGAATCCCGGCAGACTAATTGAAATGTTGCGCCGCACCCTCATGTCCAAAACCTTCGCTGCCCTCGCCGTATCGTTCCTCGCCTTCACCCCCGGCTGCATGAAGCCGGAGGAGGTGGATTACAAAGACGTGAACTACGAGCCCGATGGCTCATTCAGCTACAAGGGTAAGCCGTTCACCGGCATCGCTCGCGAGAAGCACAAGAATGGCCAGCCTTCCAAGGAGTATCCCATGCGCAAGGGCCGCATCCACGGCGTCATGCGCGAGTGGTGGGACAACGGCCAGCAGAGCGCGGAGACCAACTTCGAAGACGGCAAGCGCCACGGCCTCAATCGTTACTGGAGCAAGGATGGCAAGCTGATCAAAGAGCAGGTCTATGATCACGACGTGTCGAAGAGCGAGAAGTTCTACCAATGATGAGCACCGTCGCAGAAACGCTCGCGTCCATGGTGCGCGTGAACTCGGTGAACCCTGCCTACGGTGACGGAGGCAGCGAGGCGAACATGGTGCCGCTGATGCATGAATTCTTCCGCAGTCGCGGCATCGAGACCTTCGAACAAGAGGTCTTCCCAGGTCGCCACAACGTCATCGCACGACTGCCGGGCAAGACATCGCGCAAGCTGGTGCTCGAAGCGCACACGGACACCGTGTCGATCAAAGGCATGTCCACCGCGCCTTTCGATCCCTTCATCGAGAACGGTCGGATGCATGGTCGTGGTTCCGTCGATGACAAGGCGGGCCTCGTGGCGATGATGCATGCCGTCGCTTCGCTCAAAGCCGATGGCATCGTGCCGCCGTGCGAAGTCTGGCTGGCAGCGGTGGTCGATGAAGAGTTCAGCTATCGAGGCGTGGTGAAGCTCTGCGAAGGTCTGCAAGCCGAGGCCGCCATCGTGGCCGAGCCCACAGAAATGCGCGCCGTGATCGCGAGCAAAGGCGTGCTGCGCTGGCGCATCACCACGCGCGGCAAGGCAGCGCACAGCTCCAAGCCCCACCTGGGCAACAATGCGATCTCGCACATGTCGCGTCTGGTGCTCGCCCTCGAAGCCGAGAACGAGCGCCTGGCATCGGTAACGCATCCGTTGCTCGGTCCCGGCACCATCAGCGTCGGCGTGATCAAAGGCGGTGTGCAGGTCAACCTTGTGCCCGACGAGTGCAGCATCGAGATCGACCGGCGATTACTCCCCGGTGAACGCGCAGCAGATGTGCTGCGATTTTATCAGGGCTTGCTCGATGAGTTGAAGGCTCGTCACCCAGGCTTCGAGGCCGAGATGGAAGATCCGCCCTTGCTCGTGGATGAAGCCCTCGACACACCCGCGAGCGAAGCGGTGGTGCAGCAGGCGAGTGACGTGCTCGCTTCGATGGGACTGAACGGTGAGCCTTGCGGCGTGCCGTTCGGCAGTGACGCCAGCAAGCTCTCTCGCGCTGGCATTCCCACCATCGTCTTTGGTCCCGGTAGCATCGACCAAGCCCATGCCGCCGATGAATGGGTGGAACTCGCGCAGGTGGAGCAGGCCGTAGATTTTTATCGTGGCATGATCCTCGGCATCGGGGCTTAGCCGGTTTTCCTGCCAGTGTTTTAGAGTTGTCTTTGCAGCATGGAGCCGTCAGGCTCTTAGCATGTCTGCTCGGATATTTTCTCGCTCGTGGTGGATTGCCACGCTGCTTTTTGCATTGGTGGTCAGTGGGTCCCACGGGGAGGTGGCCATGCCTCAGGAAGCTGCCTCGTATCATGCGGCGCTGCTCAAGCGTCCACGGAGCGGAACGATTCTGGAGCGCTTCATCAATGGCTGGCTGGGCAGCAGTGACATGAGTGCGCTTCGGGGGTTCCTCCAGCAGCGTGCTGACGCCAAGGATGCCACGCCAGCGGACGTGCGACTGTTCGGCGTTTTCCTTGCCCGGCAGGGCGATCTGGAGGCGGCGGTGGAGGTCTTCACCAAGGCTAGCCAGCTGGACGAGAAGAATCCCGAGGTGTGGCTGCAGCGTGCGGGGGCTGAGGCCAAGCTCTCGCGAAATACCCAGGCGCTGGAGTCTCTCGCGCATATCACGGAGAAGACGGGTCCGTTTGCGAAGGATGCCAACATGTTGCGGGCGCGGTTGCTCGCACGAACGGGGCAAAGCGCGAAGGCGATGGAAGTGCTCGAAACACTGGCCAAGACCGAGGCTGACAATGAGGACTCTCAGGACGACATCGTGGAACTTCTCGCTGACGAAGGGCTGCAAGCCGAGGCTACGAGCTTCCTGCAGGGGCTGATCGAGCGCACCAAGGATGCGTATGTGCGCGTGGTGCGACGGCTGCGAATGGCGGATCTGTTGACGCAGAACAGTCAGCAGGACCAAGCGCTGGAAGCCTACGAGCAGTGTCTTGCGGACGCTGCTCAGGACTCGTGGGTGGAGGCCGAGGCGCTCGCGCAGATTGCGCAAGTGTTCCGGCGTAAAGATGATCTCGTGGGCTTGAAGAGCCATCTGGCGAAGCTTGCTCAGAAGTATCCACAACGCGCCGGGCTGGCGCAGTTGAGAGCGGTGGTTGCTGTGGACCTCGATGAGGGCGATGAGGCCCGCTCGTTTTATGTGAGGCTGCTGGAGTCGAACCCGGGCAAGGTGGAACTGCGCACCGCTTTCATTGAAATGCTGGTGAAGCTGCAGCGATTCGATGACGCCGTCACGCAGTGCCAGGAACTCCTCGCACGCAGTCCGCAGGACAAGGAGCTGCGGGCACAACTGGCCACCCTGCTCTACCAAGCCAAGCGTCCGGGTGAAGCAGCTGCCGAGGTGAAGCTGCTCGTGGAAAGCGGCAAGGTGGATGAGTTTGAACTGCATCGTGCGGCGCGATTGTATGAGGGCTTCAGCTTTCGAAAGGAGGCCAAGGCGCTCTACAAGCGTGCCGTCGATGAGAACCCATCGAGCACCAGTGCGCAAAATGCACTGGCGAGTTTTCTCCACGCCAATCGCGAGAAGCTCAGTGCGGTGGAGATGTGGAAAAAACAGGCGGCATCTCCAGCTCCGCAGATTGAAGTGCTGCGTGTGGCGGTGGCCTTGAGTTCACGCGGTGAGAGTGAAGCGGCGTTCGAAGTGCTGCGTGCCCGCGAGAAGGAATTTGGGCAGGACGTTCGCTACCTCAATCAGTTGATCACCTCGGCCACGGCGAATCAGCGGCACGATCTGGCCCAGGGCTGGGCCTTGCAGGTGATGGCCCTCGCGGAGGGTGGGGAATCCATCGAAGATGCGCTGCGTCAGGTGAAGCCTGTGTTTCGCGATGCCAAGGTGGCAGAGGCGACGATTCAGAAGCTCAAAGAGGATGCGAGCCTGAGCATTCAGCACCGGTGTCTCCTCGCCGAATTGCTGGAACAAACCGGCGACCCTGAGCAAGCCGACAAGGTGCTGGCAGCCGCTGGGACCCCGAAGGATCAAGGCATTGCTCAACGCCTGCAGGCACGGCTTTATCTGCTGCGACAGGACTTCGAACGTGCGGTGCAGGTGCTCGAGAAGGTGGCGGAGAGCGGCAAGGATGCAGCGCTCGTCGAGCAGCTGGTTTCGCTGCATCAGCGCGTCGGCAATCTCACCTCGGCACTGAAATGGTGCGGCGAATGGAAGCGCCTGCTGCCAGGCAGTCCGCGTCCCTGGATGAGCGAGGCACGTGTGCTGGAGAGACTGAACCGTGCCGATGAAGGCGTCGCCTTGCTCAAGCAGGCAGCGAGGAAATTCACGGATGATGTCAGTGTGTCCAGCGCGCTCGCAGAGGCGATGATCTCAAACCATCAGCTGCCCGATGCCGAGGCCATCTACCTGCGGCTTTATGAAGATGCCGAGGATGCAGCCGGGCAGATGCGCTGGGCGGGATTGCTCGCCGATGTGGCTCAGAAGCGCGGCACTTTGAAGGACCTCTTGCTGCTGTTCCAGGAGCGTCAGAGATCGAATCGCACCAGCATCACCCCGTGGCTGGCCATTGCCGAAATTCATCGGCGCTCGAACAACTACGAGGGCCGACGAAGCGCGCTGCTGGAGGCCTCCCGGCTCAAACCCAAAGACATCGACCTCCTGCATCAGATCGCGAAGATGGATGAGGATCAGGGCGAGTGGCGCAAGGCGCTCGACACCCTGGCCCTCGCGGCACCTCTCGATAAGACAACGAAGACCAGGCAGCGCATGGCGGAGGTTCATCTGCGTTATGGTGACGAGGAGACGGGTGTGCGCATGGCGTTCGACCTCAGTGGCGGCACGGACATGGATCCTCGCGATGCGGAGAACATGATCACTAGCCTGATGGCGCGCGGGAACTGGAGTGCCGCCATTTCCATTGCCGATCCGATGCTCTCGCATCACCCGGAAGATTACCGGCTTCGTTACTTGAAGATGATCTGTCTTGAGGAGGGTGATGAGACGGAGCGGGCGATCAGCGAAGCAGTCGCCCTCATGAATGCACGGGCCGAAGTGCTCACACCTTCCACGAGCAAGAAGGTCACGGCCGTGCCTTCGCTCGTGCCTGAAGAAATCGATCCCATTTCACAGACGTTGGGAGACATCTCCATTTATGGCGGCACCGCGTTGCGCTACAAAGAGGACCTCAAGCGGCTGGCCGAGTCCTCGCGCTATCGTTTCCTCATCAGCTCGAGTTCGGCGGGCCAGCTCCAGTTCATTCCCGACACGGTGCGAACCGTGAAAGGCTTCGTCACCGGCATCCTGATCGGCATGAAGATCAAGCACGGCTGGGATGAGAAGAAAGTCAATGAGGTGGTCGCCCGGCTCAATGCAGCCGGGCATCCGCTGGGCGAGGCTATCCAGTGGTTTGAGATGGATTCGGGTCGGCTGGTTTCGCTGAAGATCATCCTCGAGCAGGTGGAGAAGCACATCGACAATCGCAAGCTGGCCAGCCTCTGGGTGAGCCAGGTGCAGACGGGATCGACTGCCGTGGCAGCGGCCATTCCTGCCGCCTTGCTCGCGCAACTTCAGGCACGCGGCATCAAGCTGCCATCGTTGTCGGGATCGCCCCGGACACCGCAGAACCCGCCTGCGGTAAAGGTGCTGCTGGAGAAGATTCATGACCACTACCAGGGGAGTGATCCAGTCGTTGCAGCGCAGGCTGCGGTGAAACTCTGGCAGCTGGACCCCAAGAACGCCTCCGCGCTCGACAAGGTGGTGGCGCTGGCTCCACGCGTCCCGGTCACGACTTCATCTAGCGTGTATGCCTTCACCATGCCGTTCGGCTACAACCGTCAGGTGGAGGCACTGCGCAGTCCTGAAGGACGAAAGCTTCGCGATGCCACGCTGCTGCTCATTGATCGTTATGTGCAGGCGCATCCCGAACAATCATCGTGGAAGATGCAGATACCCGTGCTGCATGCCTGTGTGGGTGACTGGGAAGCCTTTATCACCAGCCTGGAGTCCGCACTCGCGGCGCAGAAGGGCAAGCGAGCCAACACATCCTCCGTGTTCACGTCTTCATTGTTTCGTCTGGAACCCATCAACCTGTATCAGGTCCTTTCGTCGATCCAGGTGCTGCCTTACGACCTCGTAAAGATCCTCGTGGATGACCAGAATCGGAGCACCCTCGTGCCCATGCCTGAGGACGACGCCAAGGCACTGAGCAAGGCAGCCGCAAGCCTGACCAATCCAGAGCTGCGAGCTCTGTTCGCCTGGCGCACAGGTGACAAGGAGGCGTTCAATGCCTTCGCGAATCAGCAGAAGGAATCTGACAAACCAGTGCTCTGGCCTCTGCTGGTGAAGGCCTTCGAGGCGTCGGATTTGGATCACCTCGCGGCGGCGCAGTGGCTGCAGAAGGCACGCAAAGCGACGACGGATCGCGACCAGCTCACCTTCATCAACAGTGCTTTTGTGAAGGCTGTCGTCGGTCTCGCAACGTCGGATCGGGGTGCGGTCGCGCCGTTTCGCGAAGATGCCCAGGCAGCTCTGCTGCTGCTCCGTCGTGCCACGGCCACCAGTTCCTACCTGGACGTGGAGCGAGTGCTCAAGGCGATGGAGGCGCTCGACATGAAGGATGAGGTGGAGAAGCAGCGGCAGCTCCTCGCCACCGTGAAGTCAGCACAAATGAGCCGCTTCCGGTCATCGGTGAATACCCAGCCCGCGTCGAGCCCCTACCAGATTCAGGAAGACCTTCGGAAAGGAAAGACAGCCACTGCCTTGCCTCTGGCCGTGCGTGCGGTGCGCCAATCGGCAGCCGCCGATGCGATGACAGATTCCAGCAGTCTGTCGTCCTCGTATGAACTTAACCAGTGGAGCAACTTCGCTGCCTCCCAGCCCAAGCTGGCCGACGAAATCTGGAAACAGGTGTCCACTCCACCGCCTTCCACGCTGAAGGCCATGCATGAGCAAGCACTCATGGCCGACGTGCTGGGGAAGTCGGAAGAGGCGACGAGTCTTTACGAGAAGGTGATCAAGGTGAAGCCTCGTGAAGCCGCGCTGCGCTTTCGAATGGCGATGCTCCTCGCCCGCACGAAAAAGGATCCTAAGGCGGCAGTCGAGCACCTCACGGCAGTCGAGGCCGCTCAGCTCGATTCCGTGGCCGGCAACTTGATGAGGCGAATCGACAGTTCTGCGAGCGCCGAGGATCGCATCCAGATCGTGCGAATGGTGAATGCCTACCTGACCCACGTGAAGGGCAAGGTCGATGCTGGTGATCTGCTCTGGTGCCAGCGCGCAGCGGATCTTGTGATTTCTGCTGTCTGGCGAGACGGATCGTCCCTCCCCAGCATGCTCGACAAGAATCCGCAGGTGAGTGATTCGGTGAGGGCTCTTTACGATGAACGGCGCCGGGTGTTTGACGAGCACTGCCAGGTGGCGACGAGCTTCCCCACCATCGCTCAGCACTTGCTGCCAGCGATGTTCGCTCTCGCCGTTGAGGAAAAAAAAGACACGGCCCCTGTTCTCAAACAGGCGCGTGCCACGCTGACCGAGATGGCTTCGCTGCTCAAAGGCAGCGGTGCCTACTATGGCGACGACGCCACCGTGGAGTCCTACAACGGCAGCTACAACGTGCGCCTTTGGGCACCGCGTCTGCCAGAGATGCTGCTGCACGATGCCCGCGAGCGCGGGCGGGAGAAGGAGTTCCGCGACCAGATCGTGCCGCTCATTCGTCAGGCCTACGGCACCGATGCAGGCATTGAATACGAGCTGAGGTCAAAGCTCTGGTTCTGCCCCGAGTCGGAGTTTGTGGAAGTGGTCAAGGAATTACAGAAGCACTCGTCTGGATCCCGCAGCAGCACGGACGTGTTCAATCCCGCCAGCGTCGTTCGAGTGTGGAAGACGCGCGGTTTGTCGGTTTCGCTATCTGAGTTTCTCACCACCTACGTGGGTGCCCAGCTTCGTCGTGGCTACGGCATGGATGACGAGGTGATCAAGTCGTATGCGAAGGGGCTCGTGGAGAAAGGCAGGCGTGATGATCTCATGACTTTTTTGCGGCAGTTGATGGTCACCGTTCTGGAGGTTCCCGAGAGCGGGTGGAAGGAGATGCAGGCGAATCATCGCCCTCCGCGCGACACCCAGCAGCAACCTGTCCAGGGCTCGCCCGTGGCGCGGATTCATCAGATGTTGAATCTCGCTGGCGCGATCGCTGAAGCAGACCTGCGTTCCTGGATGGAAGTGCTCATGACCATGAAGCGCGAAGGCTTCAGCGACTACAACAACTTCAGTTACGTCGTTCAGATTCCCGAGTCTCGTCTTCCTGAGAAAGCGGTGGACCTGATGCCCATGCTGGAACGTTCGCCCTGGCTCAAGGACTTGCCGGATTTCGAGCCGATCCAGCCTGGCAACGCACGACTCAGCTCCGCCTTCGACAACTTCGTTAACGCGCTTCAGTCCAAAGGGCGGGGCTACACGGCTCCCCTCGTGCAGGCACTTCAGCTGCGGCAGGAGAAGCAGCGATCGCTGGGTGCTTCGCTGCTCATCGGTCGATTGGTGGAACTCACGCCTGACGTGACGCTGGCTCTCGCTCCACAAGTCGATGCGTTTGCCTCGCTCTCCAAGACGCGTCAGCAGGAGATCCTCAAAACCGTGCGCAGCGTCTGGTCGGGATTTGATCGCGATGTGACGAAGGTGCCAGCACTGGAGCCGTTTGCGAAGGTGGTGCTTGAAGCCAAGATCAATCCGGCCCTGCTCATCATTGCGTCAGAGAAGACCTCAGCCGTCGAGCGTGAGGACACCAAGTTTGAGAGCGCTCTGGTGAATGCCGTGGCCGATGCTATCCCCGTCGATCCCGCCATTGCCAGAAAGGCGCTCGAGAAGGGAGTTCAGATGATTCTCAAATTGCAGTCCCAGAACATCTGGAATGGCACGAGCTGGAACAATGCCTACACCCTTCCCACGGCCACGCTCCAGAAGATCAGCAGCACAGCGAGCGAGCGGGAGATCAAGCGCGTCGATCTGCCGTCGCTGGAGAATATCGGCTTTGCGCTTCGCCTGTGCGAGGTGCCCGAGCAGCGCGACTACCTCTGCTCCTATGGAGATGGCGACTGGAAGTGGGCGCAGTTGCTCTTCACCTTCTGGGAGCGAAGCGCGGGCTATCGCGAGCCTCGCGAGGCAGCGCGAGCAACGCTCAAGGAACTCCACCGCGTGCTCGGCGAAGCATCTCCGGCACTGTTGTCGGAGATGTTCCTCGACTTCGGCAACCGTCTGCCGCGCTGGTATCGTCGCGTGGTGCTGGATGAGGTGAAGAAGATAGGGGCGGCTCCGGGAGAACTTCAGTCGCTTGCCATCGAATTGAGCACCTGCATGGCCATGGTGGATGAGCCCGCGCCTGCCATCGCCTTCCTCATGAAGCGCGTCACGGACGAGAAGCTGCATCCCTTCACGCGCTCCACCATTGCGGCTACTTTGCTGGATCGTGTGTCGGCTCAACTCAAGCCCGCCGAGACTCGCCAGTGCATCGAAGCCATCCTGCCATTGCTGGAAAATGACTGGCCCGGCAGCAATACGATCCTGGGTCCCCTGTTGAGTGCGGTGCTTCGTTCTGTCGCTGATCCCGAGATGCCAGCCCTGACGGATCGGCTGCGCAAGGCATGGCTCCATCGCGCACGCCACAACAAGCTGGGCTCCAAGTCTGGCCGAACGCTGGAACCGAATGCGGGTCTGGCTCCGCAGATCCTGGAGATCTTCGCTCGTGGCAAAGACGAGAAGGCCTTGCGTGAACTCTACGATGGCTGCCCGAGGGTGTTCCAGTCGAACGTCGACACCCCCATGGTGCTCGCGCGCCATCAGCGGTTCGACTTGCTCAAGGAGCTATTCAAAGCCTGCGACGGGGTCGTCAAAGGCGAGATCGAAAGCTCGAAGCGCTGGTGCCGGTTCTACGAGTCGGACAAGGATCTTGCACGCTTGGTTGACGAAGCATTCAAAGCCGATGCCCGGCTGGCGGAACGGGCGCGCACCTACGTGGTGGCGGCTGCGGATGGTGAGGTGACGACGGAGGACCTCAAACGCAACAAGCGGCTCAAGGCCGAGGCTAGGCGCTTGCTCGACCACATGGGCAAGGACAAGAAGCTCGACCATCCGATGATCAAGCACTTCATGGACAGCGTGCCTGCGACCGAAGTGCTGGCGGCCGCCTTGCTCCCGGAGATCAGGATGGATGACGTCATTCGGAGGGCGGCCGGGATCAGCAGCGGACAGGATCAGGTGTCCAAGGTGTTGGAACTGCCCGTCACCTTTGCCCTCAGCGCACTGACCGTCGGTGATGACAAGCCATGGCAGGCCTTGCTCGCGGCGATCAAGGGCAACATCGGTAGTGACCTGTGGAATGCCCTCTCTTTCCGCGTCGCCACCGTTGCCATCGCCCAGCTGCGATTCCACGGCTGGGCCAAGGCAGACCCGCTTATCAAGGCGATGCGTGACCTCATGGCCCTTTCGCCTTCGGGACGCGACTCGCTCGATGCGATTGCCACTACGCACTTCACCTTTTGCCTCCTGGGCAATCGCATGAAGGACTTCGATGCCTGGCGACAGGCGCTGCCCAAGGAGCAGGTCAAGGCGGCAACGCCACCCCGGCCTGTGTGGATGGAGTATGGGCTCGATGTGCTGCCTGCGAACGGCAAGGAAGACGGTGGCAAGATCGTGCTGGCGATCCTGTCGCATCCGTGGAGTCAGGCGCTTACGGAGCAAGAGATCGACTTCAAGTATCACGAGCGCTGGCCCAAACGACTCGACGATGAATCCCTGCGTGCTCATACCGCCGAGATCCTGAAAGCCGATCCTGGCAACCTTGCTGCCCTCGATGCCGTCATGAATGCGTGGACCAACGAGCCCAACGCCAAACCCTTGCTCGATGCAATCAAAGCCGTGAAGCCCAAGTGTGATCCCTCGAAGCACGCCCGCGCCCTCGAACGCATCGGAGCCATCGAAAAGGAATCCACCGCCAAACCCTGACGCCCCGCTGACCGAGAACTTCCCTGCCCCCATCCTTGATTCCGTCGGGAAGTTGGCACATGGAGCGCTGCACTCTTATGGCCAAATCACCCGTAGTTCTCATCATCCGCGACGGCTGGGGCATCAATCCCGGCGGCAAAGCTCAAGCCGAAGCCAATGGCGACGCCACCCTGCTCGCACGCACGCCTTTTCATGATCACCTGTATGCGACGTATCCTCGCGGCACCGTGAGCGCTAGCGGCGAGGATGTGGGCCTGCCCGCCGGACAAATGGGCAATAGCGAAGTGGGCCACCTCAATCTCGGAGCCGGGCGCATCGTTTATCAAGACCTCACCCGCATCAACAAGTCGATCCGCGACGGTGAACTCGCTCAGAACCCCGTGCTCGTGGAAGCCTTCGAGAAGGCCAAGGGCAAGCGCCTGCACCTGCTCGGACTCGTCAGCGATGGTGGCGTGCATTCACACCAGGATCATCTGGCGGCGCTCTGTCATGCGGCAAAAGCGGCGGGCGTTACCGACGTGCTCGTCCATGCCATCACTGATGGTCGCGACACTTCGCCCACCGGCGGTGCCGAATATCTGGCCAAGCTGGAGCGTGACCTGCAAGGCAGCGACGCTCAGATCGCCACGGTGATCGGCCGCTACTTCGCCATGGACCGTGACAAGCGCTGGGAGCGCAACAAGCTCGCCTGGGACGCCATTGTGCTGGGTCGTGGTGAAGCCCGCACGGATGCGCCTTCCGCTGCGATCAAGGCCGCGTATGCGAGCGAGCCCCGTGGTGACGAGTTCCTCCAGCCCATGATCTTCAGCCATGGCAACGAGCAGCGCATTCGCGATAACGATGTCATCCTGTGGTTCAACTTCCGCGCTGACCGCGCACGCCAGTTGAGCGATGCCTTCCTCAAGACCGGCTTCGAAGGGTTTGATCGCGAGGTGCATCCGCGCACCGCTTACTACACGCTCACGGAATACGACGCGACTTACACGGAGTTGGGTGCACGTGTCGTGTTCGGCACGGCGAGCCTCGACAACAATCTGGGTCAAGTCGTTGCCGCCGCCGGGCTCAAGCAGCTCCGCGCTGCCGAGACGGAGAAATACCCGCATGTCACCTTCTTCTTCAACAGTGGCATCGAGGAGCCCAATCCGGGCGAGGATCGCTACCTTGCGATCAGCCCGAAGGAAGTGCCTACCTATGACAAGAAGCCGCAGATGAGCGCGCCCGATCTCACATTCGAGGTGCTGCGTCGCCTGGAGCACTACGATCTGGTCATCATGAACTACGCCAATCCTGATATGGTTGGTCACACGGGCGTTGTCGAGGCGGGCGTCCACGCCTGCGAGACCATCGACCTCGGGGTGCGCATGATCGTCGAGAAGACGCTCGCCCTTGGCGGCAAGCTCTTCATCACCGCCGACCACGGCAACTGCGAGCAGATGCGCAATGCCGATGGCAGCCCGCACACCGCGCACACGACGAACCTTGTGCACGGCATTTACGTGGCCGCTGACGCCGATCAATACACAGTGCGCAATGGCATCCTGGCCGACATCGCCCCGACTCTCCTCTCTCTCCTGGGCGTGCCGCAGTCGAAAGAAATGACCGGCCAGAGTCTCGTAGTGAAAAAGTAATTCGATGAACACCGAGCCCGCGGCAGAAGATCGTCGCGCCATCATTCTCTTCGATGGTGTGTGCAACTTCTGCTGCGCCTCGGTGCAGTTCATCATCGCTCGCGATCCGCAGGGGCACTTCAAGTTTGCCTCCCAGCAATCAAGCCAGGGCAAGGCCCTGCTGGCTGCGGCGGGCCTGCCGGACTCGATGGACACCTTCGTGCTGGTGGAAAATGGTGTGGCCTTCACTCGTAGCACGGCGGCCTTGAAAGTTGCCGCACGTCTCACCTTTCCCTGGCCGCTGTGTTCTGTTGGCTGGCTGGTGCCAGCCTTCCTGCGCGACGCTGCCTATCGAGTCATCGCACGCAATCGCTACCGCTGGTTCGGCCAGAAGGATGCCTGCTGGGTGCCAACGCCGGAGATCAGGGCGCGGTTCGTGGAGTGATTTTAGAACTATTTCGCGGCACCGGCTTTGCGCAGTCGTTCAGTGACCTCTGAATTGAATGGCGACGGCGATGTTGGTGACAACACGGGGGCTGGGCGCTGCGGCGGGATCAGTGTCCGCCTGCGATTCGGTGCGCCCTGGGCCTGGCCGTTGGGAGTCCCTGACTCTGCAAGCTTGAACTCCAGCACGTCGCCCCACTTCAGCTTCGGGAGCTTATCGCGGTCAGGCTTTTCCGACCAAGCGGCGAGATCGAAGGGCAGTCGCTCAATGCCTTTGCCATCCTCGCTTCGACGCACGATCACACAGGTGGAGGCATCGAGTTCAGGCATGATGCCACTGATATTCACGATGGACCACAGTTCGGGCGGCGTGTCTGAGTCCTTGTTTCGGGTGAACCAAGACACTCCTGGTGGAGATAGAGTGATCTGCGGCGCGGCGAACCACTCAGGGTAGCGCAGTTCGTGGAGCGCAGCCTCAGTCTCGGGAGCGAGTGTGTCCCAGTTGATGCCCTCGATATTTCGGATGCCATGATCCACCAGGAAACGCAGGAACTCGGGCTTCGGAGGTTGCTGCTGGGTAAGCGCGTTCGGCAGCACCCAGGGAGTGTCAGGTTTGGCACCGGCTTCAAGAAGCAGCTTCACGAGGACCTCGCTTCCCGCCATGGCTGCGAGGCTGAGGGGGGATTCGTATGGGCCGACGCGGGTGTTCACGTCCGCCTTGGCTTCGATCAGCAGTTTCACACAGGCTTCGCTACCGCTGGAGATCGCTTCATGGATAGGCACGGGATACGCATCTTTCTCCGCGTTCACCTTCGCTCCGGCGGCGAGCAGTGTCTTCAACAGTGCGGCATTCCCCCGGCCTGCCGCGATGGCGATGGGCGTGCTTTGCTCCTGACCCTGCCCGGATGAAGGCACGGGGAGGCCTGGGCGAATCATGCGATTGCCCTGGTTCTGGGGTCTCGCCTTGTTCACGTCAGCACCCTTCTTGATAAGCAAGTCCACCATCTCAGCGTCGCCCCGGTTCACCGCGTGGGTCAGTGGAGTAACGATGGGATAGCCTCCGCTCACCTGTGTATTGCCGAAATTGGTGCTCATGTAGGCGCGGTTGGGGTCCGCGCCCTTTTCGATAAGCATCCGCGCCACCTGAATCATTTGGCTCTCGTAAGCTTTACCGAAGGGCGTCGATGAGCCTTCGCGACCGTGGATGTCCGCCTGGTGCTCGATGAGATAGGTGGCCAGCGCCATGTTGCCTTTGGCACAGGCTATTTCCAGCGCGGTCGATCCAGACAACTCGAGATTTATCTTCACCCCGCGCTTCACCAGGAATTCCAAGACCTTGCGCTGGTTCTTCGTGACCGCAGCATGGAGTGGTGGCTGTTCCTTGCCCACCCAGTTGGAGAGCAGGTCGGGACTACTTTCAAACAACGCCGTGAGCCGCGAGATCTCCTTCGCTTCTTCGTCCACCACGGCGGGAGCATTCGGTGTGCCGGCGATCTCCACACCGAGGGTCGTGAGGTTCTCGCGGCTCAACTTGGCCAGGATTTCATCGTCGGGAAACTCCACCACGACTCGTTGGTAGAGCTTCGCGGCTGAGTCCTTGTCGCCTTGCTTGCGTTTGATCTCGGCCAGCCGGTAAAGCGCGGTGCCTGCATACTGGCGTTGCTTGCCATAGGCATCAATGATCGCCTGGTAGTGCTCTGCGGCGGTCTTCAGATCGCGCGTGGCCTCCTCGGCAAACAAGCCTTTGCGCAGGGTTTCGCTGAGATCGAGCGATGGTTCGCCTGCGACGACAAGACAAGGCAGCAGCAAGGTGAGCGCAAAGCGTTTCATGGGCGGGAGGATAGCAGAGAAGGGCGGCGATTTGTCAGCGAGTTGTCACGACGATGGATGGGAAAAGTGATCCCATTATTCTGCCAGAACGACATGGTAAGATAAGGGCGGGTAAAATCATGGGGGGCCTCCCAACGCCATCACTGCCGCGCGACATCTTGAAGCCGGTAGCCCATGCCATGAACGGTGATGAGGTGGCGCGGCGACTTGGGGTCGGGCTCGATCTTGGCGCGTAGCGAGGAGATGAAATTGTCCACCGTGCGCGTGGTTGGGTAGGTGTTGTAGCCCCACACGGCATCGAGGAATTGCTCGCGCGTGACCGCTATGCCGTGGTGCTGGGCGAGCAGCCGCAGCATCTGAAACTCACGCTCGCTCAGGGCCAATGCCCGGCCTGCGCGCGTGGCAGTCTGGTGCGTCAGATCGATCATCACCTCACCCATCGTCAGCACCTCCGGCGCTGGTCTGGCGCGTTCGGTGCGACGCAGCAGTGCGCGCACTCGCGCAAGCAGTTCACGAGTGCTGAAAGGCTTCACCAAGTAGTCGTCCGCGCCCGCGTCGAGTCCTGCCACACGGTCATCGATCTGCCCACGCGCCGTGAGCATGAGCACGGGCGTCTGCACGTCGCGACGACGCAGCGCTTCACACAAGGCGAGACCATCCAGCTTCGGCATCATCACATCCATCAAGATGAGATCGTGCCCGCCCTCGAGCGCCTTCTTCAAACCACTCGAACCATCCGCCGCCGAGTCCACGCGATGGCCGTGCGCGATCAACGTGTCCACCAGCGCAGTGCGCATGGCGGTCTCGTCTTCGATGATCAGGATGTGAGTCATGTGGGGAGAATGACGAAATCAGAATGAGGAATGTCGAAGGCGAAACCGGGGCATGGGGCGCGGTGCGAAAGGAGAATTGAATGGCATCACCCGCATTCGGATTTCGTCATTGGAATCCCTCGTCCCGGACATTCGATGATGAACCGCGTCGGCTCACCTTCCACCCACACCTTGCCGCGGTGCGCCTCGACGATGTGCTTCACAATGGCGAGGCCGATGCCTACGCCTTGGGTCTCGCGGCGCAGCTCGGAACCAATGCGATGAAAGGCGTCGAAGACTCGCTCGCGCTCCGCCTCGGGCACGCCAGGACCGGCGTCCTGAACGCAAAGCCGCCAGTGCTGAGGATCGGGTTGCGAGAGCGTCACCAGCACGGTGCTGTCGCGAGGCGCGAACTTCAGCGCGTTGTCGATCAGATTGGTCAGGGCTTGCTGCATCGCCATCGCATCCACCACAGCGGGCGGATCAAAATCGGCGGCCTCGGTTTGCAACGTGATGCCCAGCGACGAGGCGCGAGGCTCGTGCAGCTTCACGGTGTCCAGCACCAGAGCGTGCAGATCACATTCCTCAAAGCGGAACTCCCGGCTGCCGCGCTCGATGCGCGAGAGGTCGAGCACGTTCGCGATCAAGCCACCGAGCCGGCGACACTCCTCCACCATCAGCCGGAAGTAATCGCGGCGCTTCGTCTCATCGCTCACCGTGCCTGCTTCGAGTCCCTCCGAAAGCAATTGCAATGACGCCACCGGCGCGCGCAGCTCGTGCGTTACGCTGGCGATGAAGTTCGTCTTCATATCGCTCAGCGCGCGCTCGCGCAGGATCGTGCGCCGTAGCATCCAGAGGCCGGTCAAGGCAGAGAGGATGGACACCGCGAGCAAGGTGGCAAAGGCCGACGTCCACAACCGCCATCGCATCTGCCATGGGCTCGAGTCTTCCAAAGTGGCGACGACTTGGGGTATGCCCTCCACAGCGGCGAGCACGCTGCCAGTGCCCAGAAAGGGAAACGGTGTGGAGCTGCGAGCACTGGGGCCCAGCCGGATCGAAATGGCGATGGACTCCATCGCTGGCGAACGCTCGCAGATCTCCAGCTCCGGCAAGGTCCGATGCTTGACCTTCTCTACCGTGACCGTGGATTCCGGCCCCGCGGGATGCTCTCGCAGCGTGGCGGTGACGACCTGTTCTATCAGCGTCGAATCGATCAGCGACAATCCGTTGGTCCTGCTGCCGAAGGTCATCTGCCGGTCAGCCTCCTGCCCGCGTCCGATGAGCCAAAACGGGTCGTTCGTGGAGCGCTCCCGGTCGGGCACATCGGGCTCTGCCATTAGAACCCACGAGTCGAAGGCCCGCGTGGGCAGTTCACCGTGACGGAGCAGGCGTTGGGCTCGTTGGGTGTGGTCCCACGTTGCCCTCCAGCCCGTCTTGTTCGTCGGGTCGAGCGTCGCGAGGATCAAGGGACTCAGCACACAGGCTTCGTCGAAGAGCGCGTATCGCCGGATGATGAAGGCTTCTGTTTCGCTCGCCTCCGCCGGGGCTTTCGGTGAGGGGTGCTGATAGCCGTCAAAGAGCTGGAGCAGCCGGGTGGGCAGGCCGCTGGCTGTTCGGTAAGGCTTGGGATTGAAGAGCCGATTGAGTCCTGTGGTCATTTTGGGCGGCAGAGCCGTCCCTTGCTTCCCGAAATCAAGCAAAGCCATCATCTGGCCCTGCTCCTGCGCATCGAGATCGTCCACGCTCATCGCCTGCCCTGGAGGAGGAGGAATCGGTGGATCGTCGAAGGTGCCGGGCACGGGATGATCGCGAAGTGCCAGACTGAGCGCGGTCCGCACCTGCTGTGCGCGAAGATCGCACCAGTGCTGAGCTTTGGATGTCGCCTCGTCGATGATGATGCGCTTGATCTGAAACAGACCCATTCCACCCACCGCCGCCAGCACCACCACGGGCAGCACGATGAGTGCAGCCTGCCAGCGCCAGGAGGGAGGGCTCGGATTTTTCACGTCGCGAGGATAGCAGGTGGAGGCTGCGATTTGTCAGCGAAATGTCACGGCGACTTGAGGTCCGATGTGCTCTTGTGTCGATGATGATTCAAGTGCTCTTCATCTGCTCCCGCAACCAGTCGCGCAGCCCCACGGCGGAGGCAGTGTATCAAAACGATCCGCGCGTCGAGGTCGCCAGCGCGGGCGTGAGCCCGAAGGCGCAACGTCGTGTGACGGAGAAGCTGCTGCGCTGGGCGGACCTCGTGCTGGTGATGGAATCGTCGCACCGTCGTCGCTTGCACGAGCAGTTTCCTGGCCTCGCGCTCGAGCTACACATCGAGGTGCTCGACATCCCGGACGACTACGAGTTCATGGACCCCGAGCTGGTCGAGTTGATCCGCGCGAGCGTGGAGCCGTTGCTTGAACCGCCCGCGTGATCGCGCTACGTGCCGCGCATGTCCGCCCCCATTCCTCAGCAGCGTCTCGGTGTTCTCATGCTCGTTTCCGGCCCCTCCGGAACGGGCAAAACGACGCTGTGCCGCAAGCTGTGCGAGGAGGGTGAGGCGATCTTTTCCGTGTCTTGCACCACGCGCGCGCCGCGTCCCGGCGAGGTGGACGGAAAGGATTACTTCTTCCTCACCGAAGATGACTTCGTGGCACGCATCGAGCGCGGGGAGTTCTTCGAGCACGCGAACGTGCATGGCCGTCGCTACGGCACGCTGAAGAGCTACGTGACGGACAATCTGAAGCGCGGCATCGACGTGCTGATGGACATCGATGTGCAAGGCGCTGCGCAGGTGCGCGCGTGCGATGATGAACTGGTGCAACGCTGCCTCACTCAGGTCTTCGTTTTGCCACCATCGCTGGACGAGCTGAACGCCCGTCTATCCGGTCGCGGCACCGAGAGCGCCGAGGCCGTCGCCTTGCGCCTGAAGAATGCAGCGGACGAAATCGAGCACTGGCCGCGCTACGACTACGCGCTGGTGAGCGGCTCCCGCGAGGAGGATTACGCGCGGTTCAAGTCAATCCTCGTGGCGCAGCGGATGCGGGTGGCCCTGGCAGTGTGAGCAGGCGAAACGATCGGATTTCAAGTTGAGCCGGGCCGCAACCTCGGCTCCACTGCGCCCTTCCCGTTTTCGCCCCCATGAATCAGCCACAGCCTGGAGAAGTCGCCGTCCTCGATTACGGCTCGCAGTATTCGCAGCTCATCGTGCGCCGTGTGCGCGAGCTAGGCTATATGGCGCATCTGTATCCGCCGGCACGACTCGCCGATCTCAATGCGCCCGGCGCGATTATCTTGTCCGGCGGCCCGCGATCCACCTCGGAGAAGGACGCTCCCGACGTGGACTTCACCAAGCTCATGGCCTTCGGCGTCCCGGTGCTCGGCGTGTGCTACGGCATGCAGCTGCTCAATATCAAGCACGGCGGCACGGTGAAGCCAGGTGTCACTCGTGAGTATGGCCCGGCGAAGCTGGTGGTCGCGGCACAGTGCGCATTGTTCGACGGCATCTCGCACGAATCGCAGGTGTGGATGAGCCACAGCGATACCTGCCAGGATCGCGGCGGTGAAACCAAAGTCATCGCGACCAACGAAGACGGCGTGCCTGTGGCGCTGCAATGGAGTCCGACGTGCTTCGGCATTCAGTTCCACCCCGAGGTCACGCACTCGCACGAAGGCGCCGAGATGCTGCGCAACTTCCTCACGAAGACGGGCGCGAAGCTCGCGAAGTTCGACATCCAGGCGTTCAAGGCGCAGATGCTCGAGCGCATCAAAACCGAGGTCGGCGATCGCGAAGTCATCTGCGGCGTCAGCGGCGGTGTTGATTCGACCGTGCTCGCCGTGCTGCTGCAACGTGCGGGCGTGAAGGTGCGCGCGATCTACATTGATAACGGCCTCATGCGTCTCAACGAGACGGCTGATGTCGTTGCACAGTTCCAAGAGGTCGGCGTGCCGATCGAAGTCGTCGATGCCAGCGAGCGCTTCCTCACCGCGCTCAAAGGCGAGACCGATCCTGAGAAGAAGCGCAAGATCATCGGCACCCTGTTTGTCGATGTGTTCTGGGGCGTGGCCGACAACGTCGAACTCCTCGCGCAAGGCACGCTCTACCCAGACGTGATCGAGAGCGCGACCAGCGGCAGCATTGCGAGCGTGATCAAGACGCACCACAACCGCGTGGACCGCATCATGGAACTCAAGGCGCAGGGCAAGGTGCTCGAACCGCTCGCGGAACTCTTCAAAGACGAAGTCCGCGCCCTTGGTGCCAGCCTCGGCATCCCGCATCGCGCCCTCTGGCGTCACCCGTTCCCCGGACCTGGCCTCGCTGTGCGCGTCCCAGGCGAGATCACGCCCGAGAAGCTCGCCATCGTCCGTGCCGCCGACGACATCTGGATCAAGGAACTCCACCGCAGCGGCCAATACGAGCGCGTCTGGCAAGCCTACGCCGCGCTGCTGCCGATCAAGACCGTCGGCGTCAAAGGCGACGAACGCAGCTACGAAGCCGCCATCAGCCTCCGCGCTGTGATCAGCGAAGACGCCATGACCGCCGACTGGGTGGAGCTGCCCTACGAAGTGCTGCGCACCGCGTCGAACAAGATTCTCAACCAAGTCAAAGGCATCAACCGCGTCTTCTACGACATCAGCACCAAGCCCCCGGCGAGTATTGAACTGGAGTAAGCGCGAAATTGCCCATCCTCATCACATCCAAGGGAGTCCAAACCATGGCTATCGACGATCCTCCTCATCGTCACGAAATCATGAAGGACTCTCTTTTCTGGACGAAGCTGGCGTATGATGTGTGTGGCTGGCTTCGAGGTGAGGAGGATGCTTCATTTCGTCGATTTTGGATCGATGATTTTTTGCCGGAAAGCGCAGCCAACACACAGCTTGGCGTGGATATTGAGGGCACGGCATGGACAGGTGAAGGGCCGCGTGAACAGAAGCCATATCGCTTCCGAGTGTCAGTTCCCCAAAGGATATTGCATAGCCGTCGAGACCGTTTTGCCATTGAGCGCCTTGATGTCGATCACGAGCAGCAGACGTTGAAGGTGGTGATCGGTGAAGGGAAGCCCATCGGCTAACCTCAATGCCGGTAATGGCATGAGGGCTAGGCTATTCGATGCCGATTGATAGCACCCGCGCAGGTCCCATCCACGCTTGACTCAGTTTCACCTTTACTTCGTGTGATATTTACACTTTCATGAAGCCATGCCCTTCCAATACGAATACCCCCGCGCCGCGCTCACGGTGGATTGCGTGGTCTTCGGTGTGGACGAACACGAGCTGAAGATCCTGCTTATCAAGCGCGGTATCGAGCCATTCGCGGGTTGCTGGGCGTTGCCGGGCGGGTTCGTTCGGGTGGATGAGACGCTCGATGAAGCCGCGCGTCGCGAACTCGAGGAGGAGGCCGGCTTGAAGGACGTCTTCCTCGAACAGCTCTACACTTTCGGCAGCCTCAAACGCGATCCCCGCGAGCGCGTCGTCAGCGTCGCCTACTATGCGCTGGTGAAGCGTGTCGAGCATCACACCACCGCCGCGACCGATGCCACCGACGCTCGCTGGTTCGCCCTCAGCGACTTGCCCCGCCTCGCCTTCGACCACACCTACATCCTCGCTACCGCGCTCGAACGCCTGCGCGGCAAGATTACCTACCAACCCATCGGATTCGAGCTGCTTCCGCCGAAGTTCACCCTCACCCAGTTGCAGACCCTCTACGAAGCCGTGCTCGGCCACGAGATCGACAAACGCAACTTCCGCAAAAAGGTCCTCGGCTACGACCTGCTCATCCCCCTGAAAGAGAAACGCCGAGAAGGCGCCCACCGCCCCGCCCAACTCTTCCGGTTCGACCCCGTGAAGTATGAGCGGCTGAAGAAGAAGGGGTTTTTGTTTGAGATTTAACAACACACCATCATGCCACACGATCGCCTCATCACCGTTCAAGGCTTCCTTGAGCAATTTCGTCAACAGCATCTTCACCGCCAGGAGAAGCCCTTCTGTTTTGTCCTGGGCGCAGGTGCGTCTCGCATGTCGAAGATCCCTACTGGTAAAGAGCTAGCCATGGACTGGCTGCGCGACCTTCATCGTGACCTGGACTTTGGCGGACAGACATTGGAGAAGTGGGCTACGGCGGACAACCTTGGCATCCCGGACTTCGACTTGAAGCAAGTCGCCAGCTTCTACTCCCAGCTTTACGAGAAGCGCTTTCATGACAGTCCCGAAAGCGGGTATGCGTATCTCGAGGACGTGATGAGGGACAAAGAGCCCAGCTATGGCTACTCTGTTCTTGCCTATCTGCTTTCAGAGACTCAGCACAAGATCGTCGTCACCACGAACTTCGACAACCTCGTCGCTGACGCCTTGTCCATTCACTCAACGGTGTTCCCACTCGTGGTAGGTCATGATTCGTTGGCGCAGTATGCCCGCGTCGAGTTGCGCCGCCCACTAATCGCCAAGGTTCACGGTGGACTGGGCTTCGCACCCAAAAGCGAGCCGGGCGATCTGGGCTGTCTGACGGACGGGTGGAGCAAGGCGTTGCAACGAATCTTCGAGCGCTGCTCGCCCATCGTGATTGGTTACGACGGAAATGATGGCAGTCTGATGAGCTTGCTCGAACAGATGCCGGACGACAGCATCGACAACCTTCGCTGGTGCTTTTATGCACCTCGCGAAGACAACGAAGAGAACCTCAAGCAAGTCCCGGAGCGAGTCTTGAGTCTCGTGACGGCCAAACGCGGGCGTCTCGTCCCCATTCCGGGGTTTGATGAAATCATGCTGCTCCTTCAACGGCAAATGAGCCCGGTAATGAAAATGCCGAATCTTCGGGAGCGCATGCAAGAGAGGGCAAAGAAACGCCACGATCTCTATGCAAAACAGGAGAGTGAGTTGAATGAGCGGGTTAGTGGCAAGGCCCAAGCGCCTTCGGCATCGGCAGCACAGCACCCAACTCCTGCTGTGAACGCGATGCTGAGGGATGCAATGTCAGAACTGGCAGCGGCCAACAAGGTCAAACCCTGGTGGCAATGGGAGAACGAAGTGACCGATGCCTCTTCGATTGAGGAACGGGACACGATTTATCAAAATGGAATCCGTGCCTTGCCTGAAAGTGCGGAACTCCTCGGTAACTATGCCCTCTTCCTTGAGAACGAGCGCAAGGATATGGACAAGGCGGAGGAATTCTACAAGCGCGCAATTGAGGTCGATCCCAAGAAAGCCAAAAACCTCGGTAACTATGCTGTCTTCCTCATGAACGAGCTCAAGGATATGGACAAGGCGGAGGAGTTCTACAAGCGCGCTATTGAGGCCGATCCCAAGCACGCCAACAACCTCGGCAGCTACGCCAACTTCCTTGTCGACGAGCGCAAGGACATGGACAAGGCGGAGGAGTTCTACAAGCGGGCCATCGAGGCCGATCCCAAGCACGCCAACAACCTTGGCAACTACGCCAACTTCCTCTTGCACGAGCGCAAGGAAATGGACAAGGCGGAGGAGTTCTACAAGCGCGCTATTGAGGCCGATCCCAAGCACGCCAACAACCTTGGTAACTATGCCCAGCTTTGCTTTCTGCAGGGTCGGCATGATGAAGGTTCCGAGCTTCTCAATCGAGCTGAGAGATTGAACCCAGGAGGGGTCGATCTCCTTGTGGAGCTTGCTTTCTATCGCCTAGCTCATGCTGCAGGCGAGTGGCGGGAGGGGGTGAAGAGGATGGCGGACCTGCTGGCTTCAGGTGCTCGATCACCGAGTTGGGATTTGGATGGGAACATAACGGTGGCTCGTGAATCCGGTCATCCCAATCCCGAGCTTCTGACTGCCATCGCTGCTGTCATCACCAAGGGGGAGCCGGTGGAGAGCCTCGAACGATTCCCTGAATGGCTTGGCACGACCCAAACAACGCAAACCAAAAAGCAATGACCACCCACCTCCAAGTCCTCGAAGGCGATATCACCCAGTTTGATGTCGATGCCATCGTCAATGCGGCCAACACCTCGCTCATGGGTGGAGGCGGCGTGGATGGCGCGATTCACAGGGCTGCCGGTCCCGATTTGGTGCGCGAGTGCATGGGCTTGAACGGTTGCAAGACGGGCGAGGCGAAGATCACCAAGGGCTACAAGCTCAAGGCCAGGCATGTGATACACACCGTCGGTCCGGTCTGGCATGGCGGCAGCAACGGAGAGCCGGAGTTGCTGCGCTCGTGCTATGCGAATTCGCTCCGGCTTGCGGCGGAGCATGGACTGCAGAGCATCGCCTTCCCCTGCATCTCGACGGGTGTGTATCGCTTCCCGCCTGATCATGCGGCGGAGATGGCGGTCGCTGCTGTGCGCGGGTTCTTGAGCCGTCCCTCGACATTGGAGACGGTGATCTTCTGCTGCTTCAGTGCGCCGGACCGGGAGCGGTATGAAACGCTGTTGAGGTAGAACTCCGATGAATGCCAGCCCCACATTATCGCACGATGCCATTCTTGGATGCTTGCTCGGCGCGGGAGTGGGCGATGCGATTGGACTGCCTGCGGAAGGCATGTCGCGTGAGCGTATCTCTAGGCGATGGAAGGACCTTCGGCATCGGTTCTGGCAGGGAACTGGCATGTTCAGCGATGATACCGAACACACGCTCATGGTGGCTTCGGCACTTGTGCTGCATCGTGACGATGTCGATGCGTTCAAACGATGCCTGGGCTGGAAGCTGCGCTGGTGGTTGCTGGGGCTTCCTGCGGGAGTGGGATTGAGCACGGCGAAAGCGATCCTCCGTCTTTGGCTTGGATGGCCTGCCTCACGCTCGGGCGTTTTCTCGGCGGGCAATGGTGCTGCGATGCGAAGCGCAATCATCGGCGTGGTGTTCCGCGATAATGCAAGGAAGCGCCTGACTTTCGTCGAAGGCTGCGCACGCATGACTCACACCGATCCCAGAGCCATCGAAGCGGCACTGCTTGTGGCGGAGGCTGCGGCACAGGCGTCAATCCATACTCCGACGGCGAACGTGTTAGATGCTTTGAATCTGCTGGTCGTTAGCAGCGAAATGCAAAGCCATTGGGCGACCTTGCGACACGCTTTGAACGAACGTCTCAGCGTTGGCGAGTTTGCACAACGCATCGGCTGCCAGCATGGGGTCTCGGGTTTTGCTCCGAACACAGTGGCCGTGGCGATCTACAGCTGGCTGCGACACCGCGATGACTTTGCCGAGGCGATTCGTGCGGTCATCTGGTGCGGCGGAGACACGGATACGGTCGCTGCCATCACGGGCGGGCTTTGTGGCGCGGAACTCGGTGAGCAGGCCATTCCGAATGACTGGCTCGCTGGCATCAATGAGTGGCCAAGGTCAATTCCATACATTCGTAAGGTCGCTCGCGCGTTAGATCAGGCTGATGCAAAGCCGCCAAGCATGTTCTGGCCCGCCCTGCCTTTGAGAAACCTTTTCTTTCTCATCGTGGTCCTGCTTCATGGGCTTCGACGCTTGCTTCCACCCTACTGACTCCCTTCGATGAACTTGAACGCGGCTGATCTTGCTCGGCACCACAAGACGAGATGATCACCGTCCAAAGTGCCGAGCGGCGAACTTCAGATACTGCTCCCAGTCGTAGTCGGTGACGTCGTGTTTGCCGGTGCGCATGTGGTAGCCGATGCAGTCGCCGACGGGCGTGTTGACAGCGGGCCAGTCTTTGACGCCGACACCGGTTTTGCCGAAGAGAGCATAGACTTCGCTGGCGTGTAGGCCGGAGAGGAACTCGCCTTTCTGGTCAGCCCAGTTGTCTTCCTGGGCGCTGGCGATGTAGGCGGCGCGGGGAGCGATCAGGGCGATGAGCATGTGTTGATCGACGGGGTTCGCGTTGGGGGCGTCGGCGTAGTTGGCATAGGTGGCGCAGAACCAGTGGGGGAAGGCCTTGGTGATGACCTTGGTGGTCTCGCCATAGTCGCGACGGGACAAGGCGGCACCGCCTTCGCCAGAGTCGTTGCTGATGACGAGGCCGAAGCGCTCGTCCTGCGCGCCGGCCCAGAGGGAGGTCTTGCCGAGGCGTGAGTGGCCGATGACGGCGGCGTGCTTGGCGTCGATGGCTTTGTCGGTCTCGCAGTAGTCGAGGATGCGGCTGAGGCCCCAGGACCAGGCTCCGATCGCGCCCCAGTCGTTGGCTTTCCATGAGGTGTTAGGGCCGTCAGGGCTGAGGGCGGCACGGAGGCCATCCTTCCAGCCGTCGGCATGGTCGGGCTCGATGTCGCCGTAGTAGGCGGTGGCGACGGCGAAGCCTGCCTTCACGATCATCTCCAGCGGCCAGCGGCTGCTCTCGGTGCCGCGCGTGGCTTCGGTGGCGTGGTGATCGACGATGTTCTTCTCCTTTGATTCGCGCATCCAGCGAGTGGAGAGCGGGATATCGGTTTCCTTGGAGACGGCGTGATTGCCGCCAAAGCTGAGGCCGCAGAACACGGGCGCGGGTTTGGCGAGGCCATTCGGGATGTAGATCATGACGTCCATGCCCGCCCACTGAGGATGCTTGCTGAGGGAGATGTGGACGAACTTGCGCGTCGCGAGGCCGCCGAGGGCGTCGGCCTTGGTGCCGGTGACTTCCATCTTCACGTCGTCCGGCATGGCGGGCGTGTGGCCATAGACGTGGTCGCGGAAAAGCTGGAGGACTTCGGGGCGACGCTTGGTGGTCCATCGCTCGCTGGTTTCGATCTTGCTGCCGTCTTTGGCGATCAGCAATGGGGGCAGCGGATGGTTGCCGACCTTGGCTTCATCGTAGTTGATGCCCGGGCGGTTCTGGGCAGAGGCGAGGGTGGCAAGGGCGAGAAACAGGAGCGGGCGCATGAGCATGATGCTCATACGAAGCGCCAAAGGGAGTCAATCGTCGTCTTGTCAGGCTAGGATACCCTTGACCAGTTTTCCTGCGAGGTCGGTGAGGCGGTAGTCGCGACCTTGATTCGGGAAGGTGAGGCGCTCGTGATTGATGCCCAGCAGGTGCAGCATGGTCGCGTGGAAGTCATTCACATGAACGGGGTTCTGCGCCACCTGGTAGCCGAAGTCATCGGTCTCGCCGTAGCTGATGCCGGGCTTCACACCACCGCCTGCCATCCAGAAGGTGAAGCAATCGCGGTGATGTTCGCGGCCGAAGGAGCCGGTGCTTTTGACGATCGAACCCTGCGAGTAGCAGGTGCGGCCAAACTCGCTGCCGAAGACCACGAGGGTGTCCTTGAGCAAGTCGCGTTGTTTGAGGTCCTGAATCAGCGCCGCACAGCCCTGATCCACCTGCTCCACATTGATCTTCATGCTGGCGGGAAGGGCGCCGTGGTGGTCCCAGCCAGGGTGATAGAGCTGGATGAAACGCACACCACGCTCGGCGAATCGACGGGCGAGCAGACAATGGCGCTCGAAGGAACCGGGTTCCTTCACCTTGTCGCCATACATCTTGAGCACGCTTTCGGGCTCCTTGCTGATGTCAGTCGCTTCGGGCACGGCCGTCTGCATGCGATAAGCCATCTCAAACTGCTGGATGCGGGCGTCGAGTTCCATCGCGCCGGGGGTGACGGCCTGCTGCTGCTGGTGCAGGGCCTTGAGACCATCGAGCATGCGGCGTGTGGCTTCACCGCTGACGCCTTTCGGATTGCTCAGGTAGAGCACCGGATCGCTGCCGGAGCGGAACTGCACTCCCTGGTGTTGGGTGGGCAAGAAGCCGCTATCCCACAGACGAGCCGAGAGGGGCTGGTCAGTCGGGCGCTTCGAGACCATCACGATGAAGGCGGGCAGGTCCTTGTTCTCGGTGCCGAGGCCGTAGCTGAGCCAGGCTCCCATGCTGGGTCTGGCGGGCAGGGGAGCACCCGTGTGCAAGTAGGTGAGCGCGGGGTCGTGATTGACTGGCTCGGAGACGATCGACTTCACAAAGCACAGGTCGTCCACCACCTTTGCCGTGTGCGGATACAAGTCGCTCAACCATGCACCCGACTGACCATGCTGCTGGAACTTGAAGGGCGAACCCACCAGCTTGAACGAAGCCTGGTTCTTCGACATGCCGAGGATCTCCTTGCCCTTGCGCAGAGACGCAGGCATTTCCTCGCCCGAGTGCTTGTTGAGCATCGGCTTGTAATCGAAGCTCTCGAATTGCGACAAGCCGCCGCTCATGAACAAGAAGATCACACGCTTCGCTTTCGGGGCGAAGTGAGGCAGGCCGGGCAGCCCGGGGATGCCTTCGGCTCGTGCCTGTGATCCGAGCATGTCGGCGAGAGCCATGGCCCCGAGGCCCATGCCAGTGCCACGCAGCCAGTCACGGCGGTTCCAGCCGAGGGTGGAAGTGTATCGATTGCAGTGAGTCGAGATCATGACGTGAGCGGCGGATCAGGGTTTCATCGTGGCTTCGCTGAAGCCCATCAACATGCGGATCATCATCGTGGTCGCGGCCACATCATCAGGGGGCACGTTTTTGTCAGTCGGCCATTCGCCGTTCTTGGTGAGCAGCTCGTTGGCTTCGGGAAGCGACTGGGCGAAGCGCGTCTGCTCGGCTTTCAGGAAGCTGGTGAGTGTAGCATGTTGTTCGGTGGAAGGGCGATGGCTGGTGAGCAGGCGGAAGGCATCGGTCACTCGCGATTCGACGGCCTGCGGATACTTCTTCACGAGTGAGGTGGCGAGCACGCGGGCGGCTTCGATGAACTGGGGATCATTCATCAGGACCAAAGCCTGAAGCGGCGTGGCGGTGCGCTCGCGGCGGACTTTGCAAAACTCGCGTGTGGGCGCATCGAAGATCGTCATCGTGGGTGGCGGCATGGTGCGGCGCCAGAAGGTGTAGAGGCTGCGGCGATACAGATTGGCTCCATGATCCTGACGGTAATCATGCTGGGTGCCGGACTCCTCCCACAAGCCTTCGGGCTGATAGGGAAAGGTGCTGGGACCACCGATGGTCTTGACCATCAATCCGCTGGTGTGCAAAGCCATGTCACGCACCTGCTCGGCTCCCAGGCGGTAGCGAGGACCACGGCTGAGCCAGCGATTCTCCGGATCGTCCTTGAGCCAGGCGAGATTGCGTGGCGTGGAGGATTGCCGGTAGGTGGCGGAGAGCACCATGGTCTTGCACAGCGCCTTCACGTCCCAGCCGGAATCCACGAAATGAGTGGCCAGCCAGTCGAGCAGGTCGGGATGCGTGGGGAACTGCCCTTGCGTGCCGAAGTCCTCCGTAGTGGAGACAAGTCCGCGGCCAAAGAATTGCTGCCACAGGCGGTTCACGGCCACGCGCGAAGTGAGAGGATTACGTTTGTCGGTGAGCCACTTCGCGAGGCCAAGGCGATTGCGAGGCCAGTCCTCGGGCATCTTGAAAAAGTTCGATGGGGTCGTAGGCGCGACTTCTTCTTTGGGTTCGTTGAACTGGCCGCGATTGAGGATGTGAGTAGGGCGCTTGGGGCCGGTCCACTCCTTCATCACCATCAGTTCTGTGGCCTTGGCGGAGAGGGCGTTTTCTTCTTCGCGGGCGCGGTTCAGACGCTTCTGAACGGCACGCCACTCTTTGTCACGCTCGCGCAGATACCAGGCAAACCAGTCTTCGGGCTTGGAGGTGTCAGGCTTGCCTGCAAGCTGGACGACCTCAGGCGCGGTGAGCTGGCAGGTGTGGAAGACGAACTCGTCAAGCAGTCCATTGTGATACGAGGCATCATTGTAACGACCACCCAGGGCAAAGCGCAGCTCCACGGAATCCTTTCCGACTTCATCGCCCCACTCGGCGCGATAGATGATGTCGCGATAGAGATCATCACGCACCACTTCGGCATCAATGCGCTCACCATTGATATACATGGCGAGGCCCTTGGCGCGGCTTGATCCGTCGTAGGTGCAGGCCACGTGGGTCCACTCATTGACGGCTAGGGGCTTCTTTGCACGAATGCGGATCTCATTGCCTGGAGAGAAGTGGCAGAGGGCGAAACTGGGCTTGCCGTCTTCGAGGATCAGTTCGAAGCCCTTGCTTGCAGAGTCGATGCCTGAACGCGAGCGGCTGGCGACGACCGCGCGCTTCATGTGTTCCATCGGCTTGAGCCACATGGCCATGCTCAGCGGCTGGCTGCGCTTCATCTCGGGCACGTCTTCCAGCTTCACCGAGTTATCGCCCTGGAGGTTGAGCGCATTACCCACGATGCCCGGCACCGGCTTCGAATTGGCGCGGATCATGCCCGTGCGCTTGTCGTTGATCTTATTGAGAAAGGCCTTTTCGGCGATGCTCTCGAAGTCGTAGTAGGCAAGCGGTTTGGTGGTCCGTGCGACGGGCAGCTCATCGACGAACCAGCCTTTGAAGCTGCGCCACATGCTCTCTGGGATCTTCATGGGCGGAAGCTTGGTGGTAACCCATTTTTCGAATCGCGCCTTGGCTTCCGGAAGCATCTCCTGTTGCTGCTTTTCCAGGTCGGCAATCTTCGCTTTCAGGGCCTTGTGCTGCGCTTCCTGATCGGGTGGGAAAATCAGAATCGAAGGTGGCGGCACCGCGCCCGTGTAAACCGCGAAGAGGCCGAGTTCATCAATGTTATTGAAGAAGCTCGCCATGCTGTAGAAGTCCCGCATGGTCACAGGATCATACTTGTGATCATGGCATCGGCAGCAGTCCAATGCGAGACCGAGGAAGGCGACGCCGTTGGTGCGGACTCGGTCGGCGACTTGCTCAATGCGGAACTCCTCAGCATTGCTGCCGGCTTCGTTGGATTGCTGGGGCAGTCGGTTGAAGCACGTGGCCACCAACTGGTCCTGCGTGGCATCGGGCAGAAGGTCGCCAGCGGTTTGCCAGGTGATGAACTGATCAAAAGGCAGGTTCTGATTGAAGGCCTTGATCACCCAGTCGCGGTAGGGCCAGGTGATGCAGTTAGCATCCTCGTGGCGTCCATACGTGTCTGCGTAGCGCGCCACATCGAGCCAGTCGATCGCCATGCGTTCGCCGTAGGCTGGTGACTTCAGCAGGCGGTCCACCACGTTCTCATAGGCTTGCGCTGAGGTGTCGTTCAAGAAGTTGTCCTGCTCCTCAATCGTGGGCGGAAGGCCCGTGAGATCAAAGCTGACTCGCCGCAACCACGTTTCCCGGCTGGCTTCCTCGGCTGGTTCCATCCCTTTGGCCGTCAGCGTGCTGAAGGTGAAGGCATCAATTTTATTCCGCTGAACAGCTTTGGTCTTCGGATCAGATGGAGGGGCTGGCTTGATCGGTGCAGTGAAGGACCAGTGCTCTGCATACGCTGCTCCGCCGTCGATCCAGGCCTGGAGAAGTTTCAGTTCCTCGGGCGTGACCGGATCACCTTTGCCAGGAGGTGGCATGACTTCTTCGGGGTCCTTGGACAGGATGTGCTTGATCAGCCCGCTCTCAGAAGCCTTGCCTGGCGTGACAACATCCGGATTCATGAGGCCTTCCTTCGTGTCCAGCCTGAGATCGCCTTTGCGCTTCTTGGCGTCAGGGCCGTGGCAATTCAGGCAGCGCTTGGCAAGAATGGGGCGAATTTCTTTCGCCATGTCGGGGACAGCAGCAAAACAACTGCCTGCGAAGGCAGACGTAGCGAGGAGAATGATGGCGTGGGTAGCGGTCCGCATGACTTCGGGAAGAGGCTCTAGGGTAGATGAACCTGGAAGATGATCAAGGCAGCTATCAGCAGTGATCCGGCCAAATACAGGCGGGAACGGCAAGGATTTAGACGATGATTGCGAGAGTGTGGACGATTCTTTGTCTGGGAGCCCCTACGTTTGGAGTTTGCGGTTGGAGGCAAGCTCTGGCCCCCCAACGAAAAGGCACCCGGCCTTTCGACCGGGTGCCTTTGGAGTCAATGGAGTCTGCTCTAGGCAGCCTGTTAATTAAGCGAACAGTTCGGTGATCGCCGAGCCCTTGTCACCGACGGTGAAAGGACGGTTGGAGGGGGACATGACCACTTCGTCCACTGGCAGGCCCATGGCGTAGCCGATGGTAGAGAGGAAGTCCTGCGGAGTCGCCTGCTTGTCAGCAACCTCGCGGCCATCCTTGTCGGAGGCACCATAGACGTAACCACCCTTGATGCCGCCACCCGCCATGACAGCGGAGAACACCTTGGGATAGTGGTCACGACCTTCGTTTTCGTTGATGTTCGGCGTGCGGCCGAACTCAGATCCGAGAACAACGAGGGTGGATTCCAGGAGGCCCTTGCTCTGGAGATCTTCCAGAAGAGCTGCGAAGGCGATGTCCATGGAGCCACCGGTGCGACCCATGGCTTCATCGATGTAGTTGTGCATGTCCCAACCACCGGTCTGCACTTCAATGAAGCGCACCCCATGCTCGACGAGGCGACGGGCAAGGAGGCAGCCCTGGCCGAAGCTGTTCATGCCATACTTGGCACGAGTGGCCTGGTCTTCAGCCTTGAGATCGAAGGCCTTGAGGTCTTCGCTCTTCATCAGGTTGAGGGTTTCGTCGTAGAACTCGGTGTAGGCCTTCACTTCCGAGCTTTGGAACTTCTTGCGGAAGCCGGCATCGAACTCGTTCATGAGATCGATACGCTTCTTGAAGAGGCTCTCGGAGGTGGTGGGCTGGATGTTCTGGAGGCCGGTCTCAGGATTGGAGATCGGGATCGGGCTGAGGGCAGGCGGGAAGAAGCCAGCTCCGTTGGCGGCACCACCATTGATGGAGACGCTGTCTGGAAGGGACTTCGTGGCACGACCCAGGAAGTGGGAGGCCCAGGCACCCATCGTCGGATGAACGATGGTGCCACGAGGCTCATAGCCGGTGTGCATCAGGTAGTTGCCCTGATCATGCACGCCGGTCTTCGAGGTCATGGAACGAATGATCGCGATCTTGTTCGCCTGCTTGGCCATCTGTTCCATGTAGCCACCCAGCATCATGCCTTCGGCGTTGGTCTTGATGGGATCCTTGGCACCCTTGGTTTCACCCGTCTTCGGGTCAAAGGTGTCAATGTGGGACATGCCACCTGCCATGTAGAGGTAGATGACATGCTTGGCCTTGCCGCCGCCGCGTCCTTCAGCCGCCGCTTGGGCGAGCTTGGAGGACACGGGGAGCATGGTGACGCCCAGCGCGGTCTTGGCCGTGCGGAGCATGAAGGCACGACGGCTTTCGCTGTCGAAGCGGTTGAGTTCAGATTTCAGCATCATGGTTTTCGGGTTGTCTTGGTTCAGTTAAAGGTGAGAGATCAGTGACTTACTGGACAAACATGAACTCGCGGGTGTTGATCAGCGCCCAGATCAGATTGCTGAACCCATCACCACCAGCGGCTTCCATGCCGCGCTTAGCGATGTCTTTTTCACCCAGGGAGGGCTTGCGGCTGAGAATGCTCAGGAACACGGCTTCCACCTTGTCAGCAGGGCTGTTGACCTTGTCCATGGTGCGGAAGATCAAGCTTTCCTTGTTGGTGAGCATTTCCTGGGCCTTGCCGTTCATCATCATGAGCACCTGAGGAACGGATCCAACCTTGTTGCCACCGTCGATGACGAGGCGCTGAGATTGACCGAACTCGGTGAGGAAGTGACCGCTGCGAGCAGGCTGCTCGATCTCGGCTGCACGACGGAGAACCATGCCACCGTAGGACAGGGACTTGTTTTCCATCATGGTGTCGTCAGCTGCGGCTTTTTTGCCACCCTTGTTGGCCATCATTTCTTCACCGGCCATTTCAAGACCACCTCCTTCGAGCGCACGCTCCTTAGCAGCGATGCCACGGAAGGCACCATACTTCATGAGCACCGTTTTGGCGTCGAGCTTGGGATTAGTGAGGTCGAGGTCGATGGAGCGGCTGTAGAGATCTTCCAGCGGCTGCTTATACTTGTCGGGGTCGCCGAGGACGAGGGTCATGTAGCTGTCCCAGGCCTGCTCAGCCGTCATGCGGCGGAGGAGGGGGCCCTGGAAGTAGTAAGGCTCGCCCATTGGCACTTCTTCGTTGGTTGCTTCACGCTGATAGCTCTGCGTGTTGTAAACGATGCGCATGAACGCCTTGAGGTCGAACTTCACACGCTTCATCTCAGCAGCGAGGTGCTTTAGGAGAGCTGGGTTGTAGGATTTTTCAGGGTCGTCAATGTTGGTGACAGGCTCATTCACGGCTACGCCGAAAGCACGCTTCCACATGCGGTTGGCGATGCTCATGGCGAAGCGAGGATTCTCAGGATGGGTCATCCAGGAAGCGAAGGTTTCGCGAAGCTTTTCTTCCTTCTTGGTCTTGCTCGTCTTGTAAGCAGGGTTGCTGGCGTCGGACTTGGACCAGGTGATGAGCTTCGGGGCCACAGGATCGCCGGGCTTGGCGTCCTTATACTTGTAGTCGTGAGGCAGTTTCAGGGTATTGGACTCCATGTCGGAGATCACATAACGGTTGGCACCGATGTAATTCTGGATGCCATTGCGCTCGCGACGGATATCCATGCCTGCGGACTCGATCATCTTCTCGATTTCGGGCATCAGCTTGTCGCGGACGTCCACGACGGCCATCTGATCCTTGCCCTTCTTGCGGTTGGCAGCCGTGCGGAGGTCAGTGGTGGTGGCACCAAAGAAGGCGGCCATTTCATAGAACTGGTGCTGTGTCCAGTCAGCGAACGGATGGTCATGGCACTGGGCGCAGGCCACGTCAGTGCCGAGGAAAACGGCGAGCGTATTGGCCAAGTTGTCCAGCGGCATGCCGATGTCGCGGAGGAGGTAACCAGCGGCACCGTTGTGCCACATCTTGCCATCGGCGGTCACCATTTCATACACCATCTTGTCCCAAGGGGTGTTGGCTTCGATCTGCTTCTGGAGCCAGCCGATGTAAGGATCGCCGCGCATGTTGTCCTGCTCGAGGCGGCTCTTCACGCGAAGCATTTCGGCGAAGTAGTTGTAGGTGTGGCTGGCGTAGCCTGGGCTGTCGAGCAGCTTGTCGATGAGTTCAGCGCGCTTGGTCTTGCTGGCGCTGTCGAGGAAGGCCTTGGACTCATCAT
Source organism: Verrucomicrobiaceae bacterium (assembly GCA_016795365.1). Classification (GTDB taxonomy): domain Bacteria; phylum Verrucomicrobiota; class Verrucomicrobiia; order Verrucomicrobiales; family Verrucomicrobiaceae; genus JAEUHN01. The sequence goes on along the minus strand of JAEUHN010000001.1, from coordinate 118,835 downwards.
GGCTCGGGATGCGGCCCACGATGTCGAGATAAACACGGCGAACGAACTGCTCGTCGGACATGAGCTTGTTGGCCTTTGGCACCACGCGCTGCTGTTTTGGGTCTGTGGTGGCGGCGTTGTCCTTGGCGACCTTGGCGGCCCCGACAGCAAGACCTTCAGCCACTAGCTTGTCGATGGCCGCAGCGGCCTGTCCGACGGTCGCGTTCACCGCGACATAAGCGGCGGCGGGTTTAAGGGTCTTGGCGAGGGTTTGGTCTTCCGCGGAGAGGTTGGTCAGGGCGAACGTGAAGATCTGACCAGCGTCGGTCTGAAGGGAGATTTTGTCTCCGTCCAGGCCCACGAACGTGGCTTTGACTTGGCGTCCTTTGCTGTCCGTCCACATGCGGCTGGTGGCGGTAGCGGCTTCCTGCGCGAAGCTCGACGCTGTCGCGAGAGCAAGGCAGCCGAGCCCGATTTTCAGTGCTTTGGATGGTTTCATAGGCTGATGAGTAGAGTTGAGATGGATTGACTCCAGGCGATGGAACGAAGTCCGCCCACCGTTCTTAGAATTCTCGCAACTTTTTTCCCAGGGCGCAAGTTGGCGTTCAATTGCCCGGAGTTGGGCAAACGGCGGGCCTTTGCGTGAACATCCCAGGGGCCTACCAAGGCGGAAGGCAGGGGGAAACTATTCGGCGAGCCGATCGATCGGTTTTTCGACCATGAGGGCTGGCAGGTCGATGAGCAGATTTCCGCTGCGCATGAGAGTCTCTCCCACCAGCAGGGCGTCAGCGCCGCAGGCGGCGACACGGGCGGCGTCATCCACGGTCTTGATGCCGCTCTCGCTGACCAGGATGATGTCGTCGGGCACTTCTTCGGCCAGTTGCTCGGTGGTGGCGAGATCAACGGTGAAGCTCTTGAGGTTGCGATTGTTGACGCCGATGATCCGGGCATCCGTATCCAGGGCGCGCTCCAGTTCAGGCAGGTCATGGACTTCCATCAGCACTTCCAGCTGATAGGCGTGGGCAGTGTCCAGGAGGTGAACAAGACTGGCTTGGTCCAGGGCAGCGACGATCAGCAGGATCGCGTCAGCTCCCGCGACGACGGCCTCGAAGATCTGCGCCTCGTGGATAATGAAGTCTTTGCGCAGCACGGGGATGTCCACCTGCTGCCGAATGGTCGTCATATAGTCGAGACGACCCTGGAAGTATTTTTCGTCGGTGAGAACGCTGATACCGCTGGCACCCGCCTTTTCGTAGGTGCGGGCTATCGTGAGGTAATCGAAGTCCTGATTGATCACGCCGGCTGACGGGGATGCCTTTTTCACTTCGGCAATGAGGCCGAGGCGATGGGGATCGCTGGTCAGGTGTCGGGCAAGGGAGCGGAACTCGTTGCGTGCGCCAGCGGCGGCTTGCAATTTGGCTGCGCGGGGGAGGAGCTTTTCAACTTCGAGGCGTTTTTGGGCGATGATTTCGTCCAGGCGGTTCATAAAACGGCGGGGATAGAGACGGGTAGCAGGCGCCTGGCTGTATGGAGCCGTGGCGTCCTCAGAACGGGGACATCAAGGGGCTAGTCGGCGCTGCTGGGGTCAGAGTCGGCTCCAGAGGCTTCGGCGGCGACGGCAGCTGCCGCTTCCTCTTCTTCGGAGGGCAGGGGATGTTCATCCACGGCTGGGGTCTGAACCTCTACCTCGGCGTTGGGTGCCTCTTCGGCAGTGGCTTCTGATTCGGGAGCTGGAGCCTCAGCAGCCGGCTCTTCATGAGCGCTTGATTCGGTGACTAAGGGCTCGGTGCTGGCGGTTTCAGCTTTGGTTCCCGGAGCGTGCTGCGGAGGCTCGCCCTGGACGCCCAGGAAAAGAACGCCATCACTGTAAGAGATGACGTAGCCCTCATGAATGAGCCAATGAAGGTCAACAATGAGGCCTTTCTGCTCTTCGGTGAGCTGCTTGGGCTGCTCTTCAGCTCCGGCTTCGGTCAGGGCAGCGGGTGCTGAGGGAGCGAGTTCGGAAAGCAACTTGGCGCTGGCGATGCCGGGCTCCGCCTTGATTCTCTCCACGATGGTAGAAATGCGCGGGCTGAGGACGATGCCAGGCTCGATCGGCCGCGGTTTGACACGGCTAACGAACATCTTGCCACCACGGCGCTTGAACAGTTTCAAGCCTCGGCGATCCAGGCCATGGGCGATCTTTTGCGATAGCTCGAAGAGATGTTTCTTCGCTTCCTCAATGTGGCGGCGCAGCAGGCGTCCAAGTCCAGGGGAAAGTTGCTCGCGCTTGGCCGTGGCGTGCACGATCGCCTCGCGCGTCTCGACGACTGCATCATCCGAGTGCGTGCGGCGGAAATGAGCTTCGAACTCGTTCCGGCTGGTAAAGCTCAAAGGTTCCTGACCTTCCACAGGCTCACCTTTCAGCCATGTCCACTTGGTGCCCTTCTTCTGCTGCTCTTTCCACTTATCGATCAGCTCGGGTGAGTTCTCGACGCGGACGCGCCGACGATACTCTTCAAAGGGCAGATTAGCGAAACGCTCGGAGTGCAGGCGCTTCAGCGTGGTCTGATAACTGTGATGGCTGGTAGGGCCGAGGATCTCGCCGCTCATTCCACAGACGCCCACACTGGTGAAGACGCCTTTGGGTTCTTCGAGTTCGACTTCCTCAATCGAATAATATGGCGCGACGGCCTCGGGGCTGCGGAGCAGATAGCGAACAGCCTCCTCGCGAGTTTCGAATAAGGCACCATCGCCGGTCACCTGGAACAGGCCGACCAAGCGCTCTGGCTCGCACTCCACCTTCACACGATGGCGCTCCGGTCCTGCGAGGACGAGGCGTGCAGCATCGAACAAACTGAACGCCAGACCCTGGCTCTTGACATGCTGGGCGAGCATCTCGAGAGCTTTATCCTCTGGTTCGACTGACACTTTGAGACCGGTTGGAATCACTGGACCCTCAGGCATTGAGGGGCGTGGAGCACGATCATCGCGACGTCCGAAACCCGGCTTGCCGGTGCGTGGGCGATCGCCACCGCCCGCGCCCTGGGGTCGATCACGACGAGGGCCTGCACCTCCCGCGCCACCAGCGCGATCACGATCAAATGGTTTGCCGCCGCCTCCGCTTCGAGCGTTGCGGTCGCGACGTTCGGGACGACTATCGTCTTCGCGATCAGCGTAGGACTTGGCAGGAGAGGACGAGCCGAAGTTGGCCACCCAGTCTGGCATCAAGCGCAGGCCGGAAAGGTCGAGAGAGTCGGAGGAGGGAGTCTGAGGTTGATCGCTCATGCAGTGAGGAGGGGAAACGCACTATGCTCGAATGAAAACCACTTGGCGAGCAAGGAATGCACTTTGGTAAAGGTGTTGCCAGCAGACACTCCACGCGTTCACTGCGCCACTGATGAATTCCAACAACCCTGCCGATCAGATCAAACCGGTGCTGAGGCTCGCTCTCTGGGTGTTCGTCGCATCTCTGGCGTTCTTGCATGTCTTCATTACGTTTCGAGGACTCGCTAGCCCGGCTGCGATGGATCAGGCTCAGATTGCCCGAGAGCTCGCGCGTGGCCACGGCTTCAGCACCCAGATGGTGCGCCCTTCGTCGCTGCGGATGATGCAAGACCACCAGCGCGAGGCCTTGGTGGCGAGTCTTCCAGACACGTCGCATCCACCTTTGCAGCCGGTCCTTTGGGCACCCGTCTTCAAGGCGCTGGAATCCTGGTGGCCATTCGAGACCACAGGCATGATCTACCGGATGGATCGAGTGATCGCTTGCATGAGCACGTGCTGGTTCTTGCTCACCCTGGTGGTCATGCACGGCATCGCAAGGCGACTTTTTGATCGCACGCTGGCAGGATTTGCCGTCCTCGCGCTGGTGCTCAGCCGACCGTTGTGGATGATGGTGACCAGCGGAGGCCATCACGCGCTGCTTCTTTTTTGTGCCACTGCCAGCGCCTGGTGCCTCATGATTCTGATGCAAAGGGCCGAGTCGGGCGAGCCTGCGGGGATGATGCCTTTTCTCCTGGCGCTGTCATGCACGGCGATGGTGATGACGCAGTGGATGGCTGCCTGGCTGGTGCTGGGCGTAATCATTTCAGTGGCTGTGCTCTTGCCGAGGAATCGGGGCACGCTGGTGCTGGTGATCCTGATTCCAATACTTGCCACAGCAGCTTGGCTGGCACGCAATCAGATGATTTGTGGCGAGACTCTCGGCACTGCCAAGGCATCGTTGCAAAGCATCCTCGTGCCGTATCCCGATTCTGTGCAGATGCGCGATTACGAGAGTGCGACTCCACCACTGGTGCTGGCGGCGCTGATGCGGCGGGTGAATGCGCACTTCAGTGGTCAGATCGAAGACATTTTCAGCCATGTCTTGCTAGTGGTGCCAGCCGTGCTGTTTTTCATCTCGTTGCTCCACCGTTTCCGTCGCGACGATGTGAACCGCTTCCGATGGGGAATCGCCATCATGTGGGGGTGCTCGATCTTGGGCATGTCGCTGCTTGGTCTGCCCGACGGACCCCAGGATGACCGGCAGCTTCACGCTATCATGGTTCCTTCGCTCACGGTGCTGGGCTTGGCTGGGCTGGCCGTTCTATGGGCGCGTTTCAACCCTGGCAACGGCGGCGTGTGGACGCGATATGGGTTTGCTATTCTTGCTCTGGTCATTGGTGGCTGGCCCATGATCGTGGGGCTCTCCAGTGACTTGAGGCTTGGGCTTTTTTTGAAGAACCAGCTCATGCAGCCGGACTACCGGGCAGCATCTCTGGCGCGTCTGACGGAGATGGTCGAGGACGATGAAACGCTGGTCTCGGATGCGCCTTGGGCTGTGGCTTGGTATGCGGACCGCCCCACCATGTGGCTGCCAAAGAATCGTGAGCAGTTCGATCGCCTGCGCGATCTCGCCAAGAAGCAAAAGCACCCGGTGGCTGGCATTGTGGTTACCTCCCTATGTATGAAGGGCGAGACCCTGGCCACCCAGTTTACGGGCGCGTATGCCGAGTGGGTGGACCTGATTGCCCGCGGGCCGGTTCGTGGCCTTGGCGTTGATTTAGCGCAAACGGTCGAACGCCTTCGCGACTACCCGCACATGCTGCCTTTGGGTTGGGCGCTGATGCCGGATGGCAAGCCGGTGTTCCCATCGAACTTCTTCTCAGACCGGGATCGCTGGACCGCTCTGAAGGAAGCTCAAAAGCCCTGAGGGCTTACTTGGCCGCAGTCGCTTTTGGCTCCGCTGGCACGGCGGCTTTTAGTTCGTCAAAAAACTTGGCGCTGTATCCACTCCATCGTTTCACTTCCTTGCCCTCAGGACTGAGGAGAACAATCGTCGGAAAACCGCTGACGCCATACTTGGTCTTGAGCTCGTCGTTCTGCTCCTGAGTCTTTCGGGACAGGCGTTTACCTTGAGGGTAATCGAGTTCCACCAGCAGCAAGCGCTCCTTGGCAAAGCGTTTGAAGGCAGGCTTCGTGAACACTTCGTTGTCCAGCTTGATACACCAACCGCACCAGTCAGAGCCGGTGAAATCGAGCAGGACGGATCGACCTTCGGTCTTGGCTTTTGCCAACGTCTTTTCGTAGTCGTCGTCCCATCCTGCCTTGCTACCGGCGAAGCATGAAGATGAAACAATCAAACAGCCTGCGAGGATCAGATGGAGCGTGTTCATGACTTCGTTGAACGAGTCAGATTCAGCAATCTTAGGAGGTTTTTGTTCCTTTGCCGCCGTTGTCCCCAGGCGGTGGCGAGCATCGCTATCAGCAGTGCAGTGCCAGGCTCGGGAATCGCAGCGACCATGAGCATCAGCCAAATAAAAACCCTGACTCCTTTCGAAGCAGGGTTTCAAAAGTTGCTAACGAATCCAATGCCTCGGAGGCCCTAACGACGTCTTCTCAACAACGGAACCATCAGGCCCATGATCAGGAACATGGCGCGGCTCGGTTCGGGAATGGTGAACACCGCAATGAAGTTCGAGCCACCATTGTTGCTGTAGCGATCGCCCAGATTGGTGAAGGCACGGAGAAACACTTCGACCTTGTAGTCGCCATCGCCAGCATTGGCGAGTGAGAGCAGATCAATGCTGCCGCCACTCAGGCCCCGCCATTCCTGATCACCGCTGCCTGTGAATGTGTTTCCGCCCAGATCAGTGGCGGTGGAGTTGGAACCGAAGTTCAGAGCCATGGTGGAAAATGATCCCGGAGTGCTGCCCACCTTGTAAACGCGATACTGAAGTTCCACGCCGGTAACATTGTCACCATTCCCGATATTCTTGAAAGTCAGGCCCGAGGTGTTGGTGATGCTCAGGCTGTTGAAGTTGGTTGTGTAGTCGCCAAAATCCAGGCCGTTGAAGTCGGGATTGTTGGTCGTGCCATACGACTGCAGATCATAAACCACATTGGTCCCCGTGTTGATCTGAATGTAGCTGCCGAACATGCCGGTGGCTGCGGTGGCCAGACCAGGGGTCAGAAGCAGAAGTGCGAGTGCCAGAACCTTCATATGAGCGGATGGATTGGATCGCCGATGCTAGGGGTTGCATTTCTGACGTCAATACATTTGTCGAGCCTTGGTTAATTGACCAGGACGGCATTATCTTCGATGGGTCGCCGGTTGTCACCGCCCGCCCGCCTGCCATAGTTGCGCCTCCCGCCCCATCCATTTTTCATGAGCCAGCCCAATTCCGAAAACTCCCAGCTTCGCAAGGCGGAGTCATCGTCGGGTGGCGGATCGTGGTGGCGGCGATGGTTGCCAGGGCAGCGCCCGGCCGGCCCATCGACTTCGGGCAACAGCATCCTGCCGGTCCTTATCGAGGTGTTCGCCGGTTTTAGCAAGCTGGATGGGGACGTGGAGGAGGACGAGATCGATTCCTCACTCGGCTATCTTCGCTACGATTATCCGGACGCCATCTACGCCGAGCTTCGCCGCCTCTACTTCGAGGCTCTGCAGAAGACTCAGGACCTCACGCTCAGAGCCAAGGAACTCAGCCGCACACTGACGATGGAGCAGAAGATTTTGCTCGGTGTGCAGCTCTACCTTTTGATCAACCGGACGATTCAGAACCGGCGGCAGATGGTCGAGTTCTACCTGTTCATGACCAACCTGGGCATCGCAGCCCAGGCCATTGATATTGTCTATCAGCTCAAAGCGGGGGAGCCTGATGGGAGTGAGGATGCCAGCCATCCTAAGGGCGCCCAGCCTCTGGACACCCTGCGCATCGCCGGGGCGAACCCTTGCGATGTCCTGCTGCGCTCCCTTTCCGCAGACTGCGTGGTGACGGCCTATCGTTACCAAAACCTGATCCTGCTGAAGAACACAGGCAAAGTGCCGATCCTGGTGCGCAGCCGTCGCCAGCCGCCGGGCGATTTCAGTCGCCTTTACCCTGGTGAGCGCGTGGTGCTCGAGGACGTGGCCCTGGATTACAACGACCTCGTTTCTTACTTCAATGCCAAGAAGACACTGACCGGCACGCAGCTCTACCTCACCTTGACCGACGAGGGCGATGCAGAGATCGCACCGCAGCGAGCGCGTGGCACGAACCTGCGCGTGAGCTTTGGCCTCAGTGTGACCGTCGAGGCCCTGCGAGACACGGACGCCAAGCTCAATGGCAAGTCGCTCACCGCAGGCACGGTCGTGGAGGCCTCCATTGAAGACGCGATCGTGGCGCACGGAGAGGTCGAGATTTCCCTGCTCGACCTTCGCCGTCGGGCACGCGAGTTTGGCGGCCAGTTTAGGCTGGAGGGCAGTCGCAATACCTACCTCGTCTCCAACAATCCTGACCTCCTGGAAGAAGGGGACATCCTGCTGTCCGAGGAGACCGAGGGCGAAGTTCTCCTCCGCATCGAGTGCGATTACGCGGAAAAAACTGGCACCGTCGAGGTGCTACGCCGATCAAGGCCCGTGTATGTGGGCTCCACGGTGGTGAACGACGTCATGCCGCTAAAAGACGGCGACACCATCACTCTCGGGGACGGACAGTTCCTGCGCTGTCATTTTGCCGACCGCATCATTGAGGAAGAGCGCAACACCGTTCGCCAGATCGACGTGCGCGAACTGGTGCACCGTTTTGATCAACGCGACACCGCTCTCGATGGCATCAGCCTCAGTGCGCGGCGCGGGGAGATGATCTGCGTCATGGGTCCCAGCGGCTGTGGCAAGAGCACACTCCTTCGAGTGCTTGGCGGGCAGCTCCAGCCCAAGGGCGGAGAAGTGCTCATGAATGGACTCCCGCTCTACGAGCACCTCGAGAGCCTCCAGCCCTACATCGCCTACATTCCTCAAGAGGATGCCTTTGATCCCTTGCTCAAGGTGCAGGAGAACCTCGATTTTTCCGTGGCGGTTCGTTGTCCGCACCTGCGCGTTGAGGACCGGCGCAAGCGCGTCGAAGCCAAGCTGGCTGAACTTGGCCTCGCCGAACTGCGCAATCGCCTGGCTGGCACACCGCAGCAGAAATTTCTTAGCGGTGGCGAACGCAAGCGCCTCAACGCCGGTCTCGACATGATCGGCATCTCGGACATCTACCTCTTTGATGAACCGACCTCCGGCCTGTCATCGAAGGACAGCGAGCACGTCCTGGAGATTATTCGTTCACTGGCCAGCAATAAGATCGTCTTCGCCTCGATCCATCAGCCGTCGATGCGATTGCTGCAGATGTTCGACAAGGCGCTGCTGCTCGACAAGGGTGGCAAGATGGCGTTCTTCGGCACGCCGCAGGCGATGCTGGAATACTTCTGGCGGGTGTATCACGAGGAGACCGGCCAGGCCGACGGCAATGAGATCATGGGCAATGTGACGCCCGACTTCGTTTTCGACGTGCTGGAGACCCCGCTGCGCGACATTAGTGGCGACATTATTCTCGAACAGAATGCTGAAGGGCACCTCGTGCATGCCCGCCGATTCCCCCCGAACTTCTGGCGCGACCGCTACCAGACGCACCGCCTGCTCCAAAGCATGGCGGCATCGGACAATCACAATCCTTCCACCACCGCCATCTACATTCCGCGCGACGACCGGCGGAGCGATCTGGAGAACCGCCAGAAAAAGGTCCCCCAGGTGCCCAAGCATCGCTTCCGAGAGGAATCGATTCTCTTTGGCACCATGCTCCGACGCGCCTTTCTGAGCAAGCTTCGCAATCGCGCCAACCTGCTCACCACCTTGCTCGAGGCACCCATGCTCGCGCTGCTCATCAGCATGGTGCTGCGCTACTCGGAAGAGGACCACTACACCTTCGCCTCCGCCTTCCATATCCCCACCTATCTCTTCATGAGCCTGGTGGTGGCCATGTTCCTCGGTCTCACCAACAGTGCGGACGAGATCATCCGTGATCGCGCTATGCTCAACCGCGAGCGCAATCACAATCTCCGCACCTTTTACTACATCACCGGCAAGGTCATGGCGCTCGGCACCTTCGCCCTCGTGCAGTGCGTGATTTACCTCCTCATTGGCAACTGGATGCTCGAGCTGCGAGACATGTTCTTCATCCATCTCTGGTGGATGTTCGCCACCGCGCTTACAGGGGCTATTCTCGGGCTATTTATCAGCAGTCTTGTGCACGACAGCCGCACGGCGCTCAATATCATCCCGCTGCTCCTCATTCCCCAGATCATCCTTGGCGGTGCGCTGATCAAATACGAGGAGATGAACAAGAACCTCGATCTCGTCTATTCGATCAGCAGGTTCGTGAAGACTGATGAGCAAGGTGGAGACTCGGTTAGCAAGCTCAAGGTGCCCTTCATCTGTCAGTTCATGCCCCTGCGGTGGAGTTACGAAGCGATGCTCATCTCTCAGGCACGCCTCAATCCGCTCACGCGGAGCCAGGATCTGCTGGAGTCCCGCATCCAGCAGATCGTGGAAAAACCCGGCGAACTCACCGAGCAGGAGCGCCACACGCTGGACCTCACCAAACAAGCCTTGGCGGTGGTGTCAGGGCTCCAGTCAAAGGAGCCTGACGATGTGCCCAAGCACCTCGAAAACATCCGCGAGAACGCTATTCGCGGCACGCTCACCCAGGAGATGCTCGACTATGTGCAACGCGAACGCAAAGCCACGAGCGCGGAGGAGCTTTATGTGAATCGGAAGGTGCTCGACCTCGTCACCAAAGCCGAAATGGAACGCGAGGACTATCGTCGCGAGCGCAGTCCGAATGTGTTCTTTGGCACCACCCGGCAGTATCCTTTTATCAAGTGGACATCGGATGCCGAGAAGCTACGCAACCACGCGTCCTGGCTTGGCTTTTACATCGAGCCCTACGAGGTGAGGACGGTGAACCTCAACGCGTTCGTGATTCTCTTCTCCCTTATCCTCATCGTCGCGGCTGTTCAGTTCTCGTTGAAGAGGCAGCTCACCAAGGTGTGACCACTTCTCGATTTGCACTCCGAAGCGTTTGACGCAGGGCGACGGCAAAAACCGTGGAAACTCGTGATTGAAGAAGGCACGAAACGACGATTGAGAAGTCCATTCACTGCCAGGTTTTTGCCGGCCTGAACCCCTGTTGATCCAAGTCGTTCGCCCGCGTCATGAAACTTGTGCCTCCCTTTGCAAATCCCGCCACACCATCTCAACCCGTGAAGACCATTGGTGCACGGTGTTCTAGACTTCGTATGATGATGCGATGGACGGTGGCTCTGGCCTTGGGGCTGGCGTCCCAATCCCAGGCCCAGCTGTTGAGCGGTGTGACCGAACTGCGCTTTCAGGCTGCGACTTCCGCAGCGACCGGTCCCCGGAGCGTCACCTTCAAGAACGTTCGTGCCCGGTCCAGCACGACGACTTTGGATGACTACCTGGAGATCGACTACAAGGCTGATCCGGCAACGCTGCAGCTCAAGCCCGCGAAGGTGACGGTTTTCAAAGGAGTGGGCATCTACAACTACGAGCGAGGTCTGCTGCTCAAAGATGTTCCGGCCACGTTCACATGGAAGGCACCAACTGGATCGTCTTACACGTCGAACTTGTCCTCAACAGTGTCCATCAACTCCAATGGCAGCGTGCCCATTGTGCTGAACAACCTCACCGCAGGATCAAGTCTCACGATCTGGTTCTACAATCCCAGTGGCGCATTTTCTTTTGCCTTAACCAATCCAGGTGAACCCAAGCCTACCAGTTTTCCGAATGCAGTAGGCGCTGGATCGGGCGGGATTTTCCTTCATAAGGTGCCGATTCTCAGGGCTGGAACCCATAGTCTTTGGGTGATTCCATCGGGTGGCGCGTCGTCGGTGTCGCTCTACCTCAAGATAGGTAACGAGAATGTTTCGCCTACTTCTGTGCTGACGTCGGGACAGTCATTTTCGGCCAGCTTCAGTTCAGACTATCGCACATACGTGAAGCGAAAGATTTACCTGAAAGTGGCTCAGAAACTAACGGTCACGTTCCCATCTGCTAATGGTGGGCCGGATTGTCGCATCATCGGTGAGGACGGTGTGGAAGTAAGCGGCTTTAGTTCAGTCAGTTCTGGCGTTTCCATCTCATGTGTCGCTCCGAGCACGGGTTACTACTATGTCGTTCTAGCGCAGACAGGGTCGAATTTGTCCCAACTACAGACCGCCAGTGCGACGGCGGCTCTGACCGTTGAATGAATCCACGGAACGAAACCCGCGACACACGGTCATGCACCTGAACCTCGCCTCACGGCACGCCTTGGCTCGGCTGTTGCTTTTGATTTTTGCCTGCAAACTCTCAACGGCGGCTCATGCCCTTACGATTGCCCAGGCGGTCGATGCGGATGCTTACGCCCCTGTGTGGACGACAGCGGGCACTGGTGGTGCTTTTGTCGCGCAAACTCTGGTGTCTCATGACGCCATCGATGCAGCGCAGAGCCCCACTTTGGTGGCGGGTAAGGAGTCCTATCTTCAAACCACGGTCACGGGGCCTGGGGTGGTGAAGTTCTGGTGGAAGCGCTCAGGCGATGAAGCGGACGCCACGGCTTACGTTGATGCCGGACTGGAAGCGTGGGTGACGGATGAATCTCACCTCAACAGTTATGATGACCAGCTGCAGAACGACACCAGCAGTGTCTTCGACTGGCAGGAGGTGGCAGTCATCATTCCCAATGCAGGCAGTCAGATCGTGCGCATTGGCCTGCGTCAGAATGTCCAGGGCGGAACGGCTGTGGATCGCCTGTGGGTGGATGGATTCCGCTTTACCCCTGAGTCACTGACGACCCCGCTGTTCCCCGATTCTCCAGCCATGATTGGTGCCAGCAATGGCACTGCGGTGTCGATGGTGGCCATCGCCTTTCCGGGCACCGATCTCGAGGTGCGCTGGCAGAAGGGAGGCGTTGACCTCAGCTCTTCCAACATCTCTGCAAGATACGTGGGCAGTTATGTCATCACCACGATCGACGTGCCTGCGTTGTCTGCGGGTGATGCTGGCAGTTATCGAGTCGCCGGCAATTTGAACGGGACGGATTATTTCAGCCGCGCTTCCAGCCTCTCCATCGTGGCCTACGAAGGGGCTCTCGATACGAGCACCACCGGCTGGAGCAGCTATGCTTACAAATCGGGCGGGAGCATCGCCAGTATCACGACGACGAACTCGCACGATGGGGTCGATGCAGTGGCGATTAGCAATTCGACGGCGGCTCCTGGCGATCTACGGGGACGCATTCCCTCAGCGGGAACCATTCGGTTTTGGTGGAAGCACTCGGGGCCTGGCAAGGGAACCATGGCTCGTTTCATCGCTTGGAATGATGATTCGGATCGGTCACAAAGCCTGGAGCTGACAGGTGGCAGCGATTGGAAACAGGAAACGATTATTGTGACCGAGAGCACGGGTGCGAACATCGAATGGAACCTCCTGCCTGCGGGCACCAATCCCACCAGCGACACTCTGCTGATCGATCAGTTCAGCTTCACTCCACTTGATCAAGGTGTGGCCATCATCGTCGAACACCCGGAAAGCCGTGTGGTGGATCCGGGATCAACGGTGACGCTCAACACGGTGGCAGGAGGCGCTGCTTCGATCACCTATCGATGGAAGAAGAATGGCACGCTCATTCCGGGTGAAACTCAATCCTCACTGACCCTTGCGAATGTCACGGCAGCGAACGTCGGAAGCTACACCTGCGAAGCGACGAACTCCCTGGCGACAGCCGTCAGTAATGCGGCGGTCATCACCCTCGCCAACATCGGGGCTCCAGCTGATGCGAACGATGGGGACTGGACTTCATCAGGTTATGCGCCCTGGAAGGGACAGAGCGTGGTGAAGAAGGTGGGCCTCTCCGCGCTCGCGAGTGGCAAGGTCGCCGACCTCGGCAAGTCCACGGTGAGCGCCACTCTGACGGGCCCTGGCACGCTCACATTTTGGCAGAAAGTCTCCTCGGAGCAGGACTTCGATTTCCTCCGCGTTTATGTCGATGGCGTCCGCGTGTCACAGATCAGTGGCAATGTCGATTGGCAGTCTTTCTCCACCACGCTTGCGAGCGGCGTTCACACCGTGGACTGGACTTACGAGAAGGACAGCATGGACGCGATGGGCAGTGACACCGCATGGATCGATGGCGTGGTTTTCCTCGGATCACCCGATGCCTCGCCTGTGATCGTGCAGCACCCGGCCACTCTCGGAGCTGAAGCCGGTGCTGCCGTCACCATGGACGTCCGCGCGACCGGTGGCAGCCTCAAGTTCCAATGGCGGCGAAACAATGTGAACGTTCCAGGTCAGACTCTCCGCACCCTGAGCATCCCGAGCTTCGCGGCGGCGAATGCGGGTGTCTATACCTGTGTGGTTTCCAATACCCTTGGCTCGGTCACGTCCAATGGTGCGACCCTGGCCTTGATCTCGGGTGCAGGAACCGCCTTGGACGACGTGGCTCGGAAGTGGACCTCACGCGGCCACGCCTTCTGGTATTCGCAGACAGCGGTGACTCACGATGGCGTGGATGCCATGCGCAGCGGCTCGATTCTCGATGGGCAGGCGTCGAGCTTGCTGGGCGTCTTCCAGGGGCCCGCAACGATCAGCTTCTGGCGCAAAGTATCGTCCGAGGCTGGGCACGACGCGCTGCGTCTTTACGTCGATGGCGCACTCGTTTCATCGGTCAGTGGCGAGGTTGGATGGGAGTTGTATTCCACGATTATCAGTAGCGGCACTCATGAGGTCATGTGGTCCTATGAGAAGGACGCTTCGGGACAGGCTGGAGCCGATGCGGCCTACGTGGACAGCATCACCTCAGGACCGCCTTTCAGGATCGAATCACCACCCCAGAGCCTGCTCGTGAAGGCCGGATCACCCGCCTCTTTCCAAGTGGTGACATCGGGACTGCCAACGACCTATCAGTGGCGAAAGGCAACCGCCAGCATCGTGGGAGCGACGCTTCCGCAGCTCACGATTCTCTCGACCACCATTGCCGATGGAGGTCTGTATTCGGTCCTGGTGGGCGGAGTCACGCCTTCCTCGTCGGCTTCGCTGGCGGTGGTGGGAGACGCTGTTTCCCAGAAGCTACCCATAGGCAGCAGTGCGAACTTCAAGCTGCCGACCGGCGGCACCGGCATGACCTTCCAATGGCGAAAAGGGTCGTCATCACTGACCGATCCGGTCAAGTATCCTGGCAACAACACGGCATCGCTCACGATTCGCACCCTGGCTCTCTCCGACAGCGGCGACTACTATTGCGATGTCATCGGGCATGGCACGACCATTCCGATGGGACCCTACAACCTCTATGTGCTCAGCAAGCCCACCGTCGTGGCCCCCGCGCAGCCACCGGCGATCGTGAGCGGTCCTTTCAGCTGGCAGTTGGGAGCGACTGAGTTTCCCACCCGGTTCTCGATCGTCAGCCTGCCCTCAGGATTGACCTACAATGCCACCACCGGGCTCATCTATGGCATCCCCAATTTGAACGTGACGAATCTCAAGCTCAAAGTCACGGCCTACAATGCAGCGGGAGCCAGTCCTACCGTCGATGTGCCGCTCACGATTGCAGCCATGCCCAATGGCACAGCTGGAGTCTTCAATGGACTGGTAGCCATCAGCAACGACGTCAATCAAAGCTTGGGCGGCACCATCAACGCCACTGTTGCATCGACAGGAACCTTGTCAGTCGTGGTCAGACTTGGGACTCTCACCTATCGCTACTCAGACCGTGTGAATGCACCCGTGACAGGCAATCCCACGGTGACCATGAATATCCCCCGTGGTGGCACCTTGTCCCCTCTGGTGCTCGCTTTGGTATTCGATGGGGGAGCCAGCAGCATGACTGGAACGGCCAGCATTGGCGCCGCTTCAGCCAGCATTGATGCAAGGCGTAACACATGGCTGAATGACGCGGACAGTTATGTCGGCAGCTACAATTCGAGCGTGATGCTTCAATCATCGTTTGTGGAGAATGAGCCCTTGCGCCCACGTCCTCTGGGGGCGGGCTGGCAGCAGCTCTCTGTATTGAAGGCAGGCACCTTCTCAGGTTCAGGACGAACGGCCGATGGCGCTGCCTACACTCTCAGTGGGGTGCTTTGGCCCGATGGCCGGATGCCGGAGTCCGTCTTGCTTTATGTAAATCAAGGTGTGCTTCAGGGGTTGGGTGCACTGTCGCTGGGTGGCGCAGCTCCCGCGTTTGTTGACAATCGAGTCACGGGCTCCCTTTCATGGCTGAAGAAAGGGCCGTCGGCGACCACGGACAAGATTCACAAGGCAGGCTTCAGTGTGGTGAGCGTGGACCTGGATGGTTCGAAGTGGGTGAAGCCAGTGCCTGTCACCAGTCCGATCGTGATCGGGCTCACCGATAAGCCTGACAACGCTTCGGTGGTCTTCACCCAGGCAGGCGTAACTAGCGCCAGCCAGTATGCGCAGCTGCCCACGTTGTTCCGCGTCACCACCGCGAACGTCGCCCAGTTCCCCACGGCGGGATCTCTGGCGAATCCGTGCAAGCTGGGCATGACGATCACGAGCACCACAGGCTTGTTCGGCGGCAGCTTCAGCCTGAGCGACCCGAACCCTTCGGGAGGTGCTGCGGTATTACGCAGTGTCAGCTACTACGGGATTTTGCTCTCGCATCGTTCCAGAGGATACGGCTACTTTCTGCTGTCCAACATGCCTCAACCAGCGGCGACCCCGCCGGTGCCAGAAAAGGACAACAGCCTCAGCGGGCCCGTTACCATCTCGCCTCACTGAGGGTGAAGTGATCACTTCGCCGCCACCACACGCAGCAGCACCGGGAAGCTCGTCGCGAGGTTGGCGCTGTCGGCTTCGTTGCGCGCGGAACTCACGGCGGCGTGGATCAGTCGCTCCTGCGGTTGCACCCACTTCGCGCAGGCGAAGCGAATCTCGCGATCGTTCTCCTTCTCGCGCACCTGGATGCCGTTGAGGCCGATGTCATCGACGATGATGCCGTGTGGCAGGCCGTGAATGTCGAAGTTGAGGATGCCATCGTTGCCATTGCGCTCCACGCGGATGAAGGCGTTGACGAGTTGCCCAGGCGTGATCGTGATGACCTGTGGCTGCGAGTTCGTGCGGGCGACGGGTTGATCGTTCACGGCGGGTTCGAGGTTCGCGATGAACTTCGGTTTCGGCGCGAGCATCACTTTGCCAAAGCCATTCACCTCGTGCCTGAGTTCGCCGCTGGCGGCAGTGATCTTCACCTTGCTCCAATCACCCGCCGTGGCATTCGGTTCGGCGTAGAGTGAACCGCTCGCGAGCGTGTGACCGCGCTCGATCACGATCGGTGACGATGCGATCCAGCCTTGCGGCAAGCCTTCGATCGTCACCGTGATTGGCTCCTCGAAGTCATCCAGGCGATCCGCGCGCAGCGAGAAGCCCATCGCGCTGCCCGCGCCGATGCTCATGTTTTCACCGCTGAGCTTCACCGCGAAATCGGGCACCGGCTTGCGCACGACGAGCCGATACGCGAAGCGCTCGCCGCTCCAGCCGCGCGAGTCGGTGACGCGAATCAGATACTTCGCCGAAGCCGGAGCCGTGAAGTGCAGACGTGAGTCGCGACCGAGCTTGCGCAGTCCATCGTCGTCGTTGGCGAATGGAATCGAGATCACCGGCAAACCATTCGGCAGCGGCGCTTCGCCAGCCTTCAGCGGCTCGACCACGTAGCACGGTTCCTCCAGCGGATGCGCGGTCGCTGTGGTGTCGAAGTAAGCGCGGCGCTTGCCGTTGCTCGTGTAGAAGAAGAAGCCGCCATCCGGTCCGCGTGGCAGGCGGAAAGTCTTCATGATGTCGCCATTGAAATAGACGAACTCGTTGAGCCC
Source organism: Verrucomicrobiaceae bacterium (assembly GCA_016795365.1). Taxonomy (GTDB): domain Bacteria; phylum Verrucomicrobiota; class Verrucomicrobiia; order Verrucomicrobiales; family Verrucomicrobiaceae; genus JAEUHN01. The sequence goes on along the minus strand of JAEUHN010000001.1, from coordinate 101,714 downwards.
GGTCTCCGTGTAGTTCTCCAGACGGATGTCTTGGTTGTCGGCATCCACGCTGCGGAAGTTGTTCCACGAGCTGCGAATCGCCTGCACACGCAGACGCTCGACGGGCGAGCCATCGGTGTTGAGCACTTCAAGTCGCGTGTCCGTGGGTGCCATCGACTGCGCGGCCATCGTCTCGATCATCCACTCCTCGCCCGCCTTCGCATCGAAAGCATACACGTCGCTGTCGGCAGCATTGGCTTTGCCAGGGACAAAGAGGCGACCGTTGATCGAGGTCGGCACCGTGATCGGCTTCGCTTGCGCAGGTTCGTCGTTCGGTTCGTGCTCGATCTGCTCGTTCATCTCCGTCGCGAGCACCGCAGGCACTTCGCGGAAGCGTGTGGCGGCTGCGATCTCGGGCAACGTCAACTTGCCTGTCGTGGTCGGATGCACCTTCACCTTCGCGCCGTGCAACTCGTGACCGACGAGCTCAACCATCGTGTCCTTGTTCACCGGCACGGACAGCGGCCACCAGCCGGTGATGTAGGCCTGCGTGGTGATCGTGAGCCGATACGCGTGATCGGCGGAGCCTTCGAGCGTGGTCTCACTGACGCGCGCAATGAACTCACCATCTTGCTTCGGCAGGAAGGCAATCAACGGATCGCTGCCGCTGTCGAGGCCGTGATTGATGACGAGTTGCTTGCCGCTCGCATCAAGCAGTTCGAGCTGAATCGTCTCCGCCTTCGAGCCCACGCGCTTCGCTGCAAGATCGAGCACGAAGGTCTTCCCGGCCTGCGCCTTGAAGCGATGCTCATCGCGCTGACCCGTCGCCGTCAGCGTGCCCCACAGATTCGCGGCACTCTTCGTCAGATCGATCATCGTGGGCTGCGTGAACTGCGGCAACTCATCCGCGAGCAACGGCAGCTTCGCGGTCTCGCCACCTGCGGCGACGATGCTGACTTCGTAGTTTCCGCGCGGCAGATCCTTCGGTGACGTGATCTTGAAGGTCGCCGTCGCGCCCTTCGCATCGAGCTTGGTCGCGACCACACGCGGATCGCTCGTCTTGATTTGCTTCACGCCGGTCAAGCCCTTGCCCGTCGCGGTGATGATCGTCTCCACACCGCTCTGGAAGCCGCGTGGGAAAAGACGTGTCAGCTCCGGCTTCGCGGCGGACCTCTTCATCGCTGGTGCTGCTGCGGGCTTCGCCGCGATCAAAGGTTGAGCCTTGCCCGTGGCGATCTCATACACCGCTGCGGTGCCGTCTTGGCGAGCCGCGACAAGTCGTGTGCTGTCGATCCATGCGACCGCGCTGGCCCAGTCGCTCTGTGCATCGAGTTGCTTGAGCGGCGTGATGTCGGTGGCTTTCCAGACCTTGAGCGTGCGATCGGAAGCCGACGACGCGAACGACTTGCCGTCCGGCGACATGACGAGCTGCAGGATGCTGCCTTCATGCGCGAACTTCGTTTCGAGGATCGGGTTGGAGCCTTCGGTGGTCTTGTCGCTGATGCGCCACTGGCGAATGCGACTGTCGCCTCCGCCTGCGATCAGCGTCTTGCCATCGGCGCTGAAGGCGATCGTGAGCTGTTCCTTGAGTGGTTGCGAGAACGTCTCCAATCGATTGCCCGTCGCCGCGTCCCACAGCTTCACCGTGCGATCCGAACTCGCGCTCGCGAGCACCTTGCCATCGGGTCGATACGTCAGCGCATTGATGCCACCGTTGTGGCCTTTGATCGTTCGCACTTCCTTGCCCGTGGCCACGTCCCACAGCTTGATCTTCTGGTCGTAGCCACCGGTCGCCAACTGCTTGCCATCGGGCGAAAGCGCGAGCGCATAAAGTGCATCGGTGTGGCCCGTGAGCTTGCGCCCGAGCTTGCCATCGGTCGCGTTGAATTGATACGCGATGCCACTCACGCCCGCGTCGCCCGCTGCCACGAACACGCTCGCACCATCCGCGCTGAAGACGATGGCCGAGGCCTTGCCCGCGATGCCGCTCAGCATGCGCACGCTCTGGCGCGTGGCGTTGTCGATCAGCTCCACGCTGCCGAAGCGACCAAGCGCGATCAGCTTGGCCGAGGCCGCGATGGCATGAACGGGCTTCATCTTCGTCTGGCTCGCGATCTTCGGCAGGTTCGCCAGCGGATCGACCGGAGCCGTGGCCTTGGCTTGCGCGCCTTCATCAATCCACTGCCGCACCAGTGCGATCTCGCTATCGCCCAGATGGTCGCGCTTGCCCGGTGGCATGAACTGATTCTTGCCCGTCTTGCCGCTGCGGCCTTCCAGGAATTTTACCATGAGCGAGTCCTGCGCCTTCCCTGGCACCAGTGCTTTGCCCGTCTTGCCGCCCGCGAACAAGGCTTCGATCGTGTCCAAGGCGAAGTCGCCGTCTGCATCGCTCGCGCTGTGGCAGTCCACGCAGTGCTTGTCGAAGAGCGGCACGATCTGCTTGGCAAAATCGACCGCTGCAAGCGCAGGCGAAGCGAGGAGCAAGCTGGCAAGGGCAAGGCGATGAATCGTGGGCATGGCGTGAGAGCAGGAACGTTGGCCCTACGATACACCCAGGGCGCGCCCGAAATTGCGCCTGAGGGCATGTCTTTTCCGCGCTCCCCAAACAAAAGGGCGATGCTCATCGCATCGCCCTTCGTCAGATTTGTCAGGCCGTTTACAGGCACTCCGCGATCTGCACCGCGTTGAGCGCGGCGCCCTTGAGGAGCTGGTCGCCCACGACCCAGAAGGCGAGGCCGTTGTCCAGCGCGCAGTCCTTGCGGAGGCGGCCCACGGCGCAGTTGTCGCGGCCCGCGATGTCGAGCGCGAGCGGATACTGCTTGTTCGCGGGATCGTCGAGCACGTCGAGGCCAGGGGCCTTCAGCAGCACCTCGCGGGCAGCTTCGACTGTGACGGGCTTTTCAAACTCCGCGCTGATGGCGATGCTGTGCGCGCGGAAGACCGGGATGCGCACGCAGGTCACGGAGGCGCGGAAGTCCGGGTGATGCATGATCTTGCGGCCTTCGTTTTCCATCTTCATCTCCTCCTTCGTGTAACCGGTGTCGAGGAAGGAATCGACGTGTGGGATCGCATTGAAGGCAATCTGATGCGGATAGACGTGCGGCTTGCTGTCGAGCTTGGCAGCGTCCCAGGCGCGGTTTTGGCTGGCCCACTCGCGAGACTGATTGGCAAGCTCTTCGATGGCCTGCGCGCCGGTGCCGGACACAGCTTGGTAGCTGGAGGCAAAGATGCGCTTCACGCCAAAGGCCTGATGCAGCGGATACAGCGCCATCAGTGAGATCGCGGTGGTGCAGTTCGGGTTCGCGATGATGCCCTTGTGGCTCTTCACATCGGCGGCATTGATTTCAGGCACGACGAGCGGCGTGTTCGGGTCCTGGCGGAAGTAGGACGAATTGTCCACCACCACGGCACCGGCTTTCACCGCGTGCGGCGCGAAGTCACGCGAGATGCCGCCGCCGGCGCTGAAGAGCGCGATGTCGATGCCCTTGAACGAATCCTGTGTGAGTTCCTGAATGGTGATGTCCTGGCCCTTGAACTTGAGCTTTTTGCCAGCGCTGCGGGCCGAGGCCAGCAGGGTGAGCTGGCTCACGGGAAAATTGCGTTCTTCGAGGCAGCGGATCATCTCCGCGCCGACCGCGCCGGTGGCTCCGACGATGGCGACATGCTTGGCGTTGCTCATGGTTAGGGTTGGGTAAAAGGGCGCGCAGTCTAGAGCCCCCGGCCCCAGATGCAACCGGTGCCTTGGACTTGTTGCGAAGCGTAAAGCATGGCAAAAGGCAGCCCATGTCCCTGCGCATCGAAGTCTCTATCGCCACCCAGCGTCTCCAGCTCTGGGACGGCTTCCAGCTGGTCAAGGAGTGGCCGTGCTCCACGTCGAAGTTCGGCATCGGCTTCGTCGAGGGCAGCAACAAGACTCCGCTGGGCCGCTTCGTCGTGAAGGAGAAACACGGCACCGGCCACCCCAGCGGCACCATCTTCAAGGCGCGCGTCCCCGTAGGCCAATGGCAAGGCGAGAAGCTGATCGACGACCTCGTGCTCACCCGCATCCTACGCCTCGACGGCCTGGAGCCGCACAACGCCAACACCTTCGCCCGCTACATCTATATCCACGGCACCAACGACGAACCCAAGGTCGGCCAGCCCGCCAGCCACGGCTGCGTGCGACTGAAGAACGCCGAGATGATCGAACTCTACGACCTAGTGCCTGAAGGGACCGAGGTGTGGATCGGTGAGTGAAACCACGGAATGCACGGAAAACACGGAATTGAGTTCTGATGCTCAGCCATTCGGTGTCTTCCGTGCATTCCGTGGTTCATCTAGCAATACGCTCGATTTGGACGCCGTCTGGTTTGCCGAAGTTCACCAGAAAGCCCAGTCTCATTCCGGTCGCCTTCAGGTAGTTGTGGAGTTGGGCTCGATGCTCGTCAGTCAGTTCACTCACGGCTTTGATTTCCACGATGATCCGGCCAAAGCACATGAAGTCTGGGAAGTAGTGGGTCTTGAGCTTCTGGCCCTTGTATTCCAATTCCAGCTTTGGTTGGGCAATGAATGTCACGCCCGCCTTTTCAAACTCGATCTCCAGACACTCCTGATAAACGGCTTCCAGAAAGCCGCAGCCCTTGTCCTTATAGACCTCGAAGCAAGCCCCACGAATCAAGTAGCTCTCCGAACGATAGATCAGCTTGTCGTCACTCATGGCCCAGTTTTCTACCACCGAATTCACGGAAAACGCGGAAGGGCTGAGTCCTGAATATCGTTCCGTGTCTTCCGTGCATTCCGTGGTTCACCCTTGCTCTCCCTCCCACATATCGACTCGGCTGAAGCAAGTCGAGACCGGCAGCGAGCATTCGACGCTGGTCAGCGCTAGCGTGTCGCCCTCGCCGAGCTTTTGATACAGCCACGACGAATCATCCTGACGGCGATAGTGCTCCACCGTTCGGGTGTCCGTGCTGACCAGAATGAAGTCCATCAGCTCGGGAATCTGCTGGTAATGGAACCACTTGAAGCTGCGGTCATAGCTCTCGGTGCTGGGCGAAATCACTTCCACAATCACGCGAGGATTCAGCAGCGTGTTCGGTAGTTCGGGGTCGAGCTTGGGCGGCGGACAGACCACCATCACGTCGGGATAAAAGGCCGAACCCTCGGCTCGAATGCGGAAGTCGGAGCCGTGCGGCTGGCAGGGCTTGCCGGTGAGTTGTTTGCCCAATTCGACGAGGATAGTGGATGCGACCGCGCTATGCACCGGCGTGCCTCCAGCCATCGCAACGATCTTTCCCGCATGGTATTCATGCTTGATGCCCGTCTCGCGCTCGATCTCCAGATAGGCGGCGAAGCGAGAGGTGGACTCAATCTTTTCGGCAGGCGTTCCCATGGGGCTAGTTTGCGTCATCGCTCGGACCAGCGCAACCCTCCGATTCAGTCGCAACAACTCAGAAAATCGTTCTGCTTTCCGTGTCTTCCGTGTATTCCGTGGTTCCCCTCCATCAATGATCAACGTCCTCGACTCCGTTCTCGAATCCACCGGCCAGCCGCCGTTGGCCGAGCGCATGCACGAGGCGTTCTCGGAGCGCGGCCCGTTCGCGAAGTCGAAGGACTTTGAGTTTCGTCCGCAGCAGCAGCGCATGGCGGAGTTGGTGGCGGAGGCGCTGGAGAAGAAGCGACCGCTCGTCGTCGAAGCCGCGACTGGAGTCGGCAAGTCGCTGGCCTACCTGCTGCCTGCGGTGACGCACGCGCTGGAAGCCGAGCGCAAGGCGATCATCTGCACCCACACGATCAATTTGCAGGAGCAGCTCATCAACAAGGACATCCCGATCGTGAAGAAGATCGTCGGCGAGTTCAAAGCCGAGCTGCTCAAGGGCCGTGGCAACTACCTGTGCCCCACGCGATTGCAGCGCGCGTTTCACGACACGCCCGACCTCTTCACCAGCACGGAAGTCGCGGACATGAAGCTGATCCTCGATTGGGCGGGTAAGACGAAGGACGGCACGCTCAGCGACATGGACTTCACACCGTCGATGAAGGTGTGGTCGCTCGTGTGCAGCGAAGCGCACGCCTGCACGCCGCGCAAGTGCGGCCCCGGCAGCGGTTGCTTCTATCAAGCCGCGCGTCGTCGCATGGCCGAGGCCGACGTGGTGATTCTGAATCACACGCTGTTCTTCACGCTGCTCAACAGCGTCGATGAAGAGCTGCTGCCCGACGACGCGAACTTCCTCTTCCCACGCGACTTCGTGATCGTCGATGAAGCGCACACCATCGAGAGCATCGCGGCCAAACAACTCGGCCTGCACGTGAGCGAGAGCAGTATCCGCTTTGACCTTGGCCGACTCTACAACCCGAAGACGCGCAAAGGATTCCTCGCCTACGTGAAGGACGATAACGGCATCCGCGAGGTGCAGCAGTGCCTGGAGGAGGTGGAGAACTTCTTCCGTGCCATCGAAGGCAGCAGCAACTTCCAAGGCTGGGCCAAAGAGTTCCGCGTGCGCGAGCCCGACCTTGTGGACAACAGCCTCTCGCTGCCGCTGAAACGCGTGGCCGACGCCGTGCTGAAGGCCAGCGACAAAGCGGACAAGGAGAGCACCAAGACCGAGCTGAACGACCTCGCCAAGCGCATCGTCTCGCATCGCGCGACAGTGGAAGCCTTCCTGGAGCAGAGCGAGGACGATCACGTTTACTGGGTGGAGAAAGGCGGCAGCGATCAACGCACGATGTCGCTGCACAGTGCGCCGATTGATGTGGCACCGAAGCTGGAGGAGATCTTCTTCGGCGGTGGCAAGCCCTGCGTCTTCACCAGCGCTACGCTCGGCATCGGCAGCGACGAGCAGCTCGGCTACTTCCGCAAGCGTGTCGGCGCGAATCGTGCCTCGGCCGCGATGATCGACAGCCCGTTCGACTTCAGCAAGCAGATGCGCCTTTACCTCGTGAAGTCGATGCCCGCACCCGCGACGCCGACCTATGACGAAGCGCTGCGCAAGTGGATCGCCCACTTCCTCGACCTATCGCGTGGCAAGGCATTCGTGCTCTTCACCAACTACACCTCCATGAAGCAAACTGCCGAGGCGATGGAGGACTACTTCGACGAGCGCGGCTGGAACCTGCTGGTGCAAGGCGCGGGCAAGCCGAGGCATCAGTTGCTCGCTGAGTTCAAGGACGACTTGCACAGTGTGCTCTTTGGCACGGACAGCTTCTGGACTGGCGTCGATGTGCCCGGCGAATCGCTGAGCAATGTGATCATCACCAAGCTGCCCTTCGCGATGCCCGATCATCCCGTGACGGCCTCACGACTCGAACGCATCGAGGAGCGCGGCGGCAACAGCTTCATGGAATACAGCGTGCCCGAGGCGATCCTCAAACTCCGCCAAGGCGTAGGCCGTCTCATCCGCAGCAAGAAGGACAAAGGCATCTGTGTCATCCTCGACAACCGCGTCCTCACCAAGCAATACGGCCGCAGCTTCCTCGCCGCGATGCCGGACTGCCCGGTGGAGATTGTGAGCTGAGGCTACTTCTTCGCGGGCAACTTCGGCAGTTCGATGCCGAGAGCTTCATTCACCAGACGATGGAAGGTGTCGCGCGGTTGATTGCTGTTGGGCACGAGCACGTTCTGCACCATGAAAACGGTGACCAGTTTGTTCTTCGGGTCCACCCAGCCGTTCGTCGCGAAAGCACCCCCGTGACCATAGCTGCCGACCGGCATCATCGGCGTGGGGCGCGTGCCGTCGATATTGACGAACCAGCACAGGCCATAGCTCAACTCTTTGCCTCCGGCGTGGTGGGGCTTGGTCATCTCAGCGATACTCTTCTCGCTCACGATGCGCTTCCCCTGCCACACGCCGCCATCCAGGATCATCTGGTAAAACTTGCCCATGTCCTCCGCCGTGCTGAACAGGCCACCTGCGGGCTCGGTCATGTGCGTTACGCTCACGTCGCTGGTGACGAACGGATTGTAGCCAGGGACCAGTTCGTGGGTTTCGTCATCCATCTTGTAGGTCTGAGCGATGCGAGCCCGATGAGCTTCATCAGGGTGGAAGGTGGTGTCCTTCATGCCAAGGGGCTGGCAGATGCGCTCGTCGAGCAACTCGTCGAAGGGCTTGCCGCTGGCGATCTCGGCGATGCGTCCGGCAATGGTGATGCCAAAGCCATACTCATAGGCACTGCCGGGTTCAAAACTGAGCGGAGTCTTCACCAAGCTCGCCGCGTAGGCCTTCAGTGAGATCGCTCCGTCGCTGGGCGCACGCTTGGGGAAGGTGATGCCGGCGGTGTGCGACATCAAATCGCGGAGGGTGATCGGACGAGCCGGAGGCTGGCCGTTTTGCAGCTTCACCTTGCCCAGGTCGGGCATCCACTTCGAGGCCGGTTCATCGAGCGAGAGTTTCCCTTCATCCACCAGCGTCATGATGGTGGTGACGCTCACGGACTTCGTCATGCTCGCGATCCAGAAGAGGTCATCCGTCTTCATCGCCCGTTGCTTCGCCACGTTGGCAGAACCCGCCGCATCCAGGTGGATCACCTGTCCGTCCTTGATCGCCAGAGTGACAATCCCAGCGGCCTGCTTCTGCGCGATGGCCTTGTCCATGGCCTCATGGATCGCTGCGAGCTTGGAAGCATCAGCTTTGACGGGCTCACGCGCGCTAGTGGTGAGCGAGAGGAAAACGAGCGGAAGAATCAAACGGAAGAGCATGACTCTCCCAAACGCAGTCCGAAGCACGATGGTTCAGGATTTTGTCATCCATCGAAGGCAGCGACCACACACAGCCTTTGAAGGTTCACGAACCCAGCCTAGGCTGCGCGACTTGCTCATGCCGAAAAAGTCCATTCCCTCTTCCGAAGGCGCTGCGCCTGATCTCTTTGATGCGGCTCGCAGCGAGCCGAACGTGGCGCGGCGATTCCTCGGATGGGACAAGCCTTTGGTGTCTGCCGTGGCGGACCATCTCGCGAAGGATTGGAAGGGCGAAGGCGCACTGGACTTGAGCGGGGTGCTGGTGGTGGTGCCGACTCGCAATGTGAGCCGCCGACTGCGCGAGGCACTGGCCATCATGGCGGCGAAGCATCAGGCGGCGGTGCTGCCGCCGATGACGGTGACGCCGGACTTCCTCACCGCTCCTGATCGACTGAGCGAAGGCGAGGCCGCAGGCACGGTGGAGACCTTGTTGATCTGGGCGGGGGAATTGCTGCGGATCAATCTGGAGGAGTATCGCCATTTGTTTCCGGTGGACCCGGTGGAGCGTCACTTCACCTGGGCGCTGAAGATGGCGGGCGATCTGCTGAAGGTGCGCGACACCTTGAACGAAAGCGGACTCAGCTTTGCAGATGCGGCGCGGATGCTGGAGCACACCGAGATGGAGCCCGAGCGCTGGCGCGATCTCGCGGCGCTGGAGCGTGCGTGTCTGCGAGTCACGGAGTCCCAGGGACTCATCGACTGGCAGGTGATGCGTCGGCGTTCTGCCACATCCGGGCATCCGCCGGAGAACGTCAGCCGCATCGTGATGGCGGGCGTGCTTGATCCTTCGGCGCTGGCGGTGCAGGCGCTTCAACGTTGGTCGCGCACCCTTCCCACGGAGGTGCTGATCTTTGCACCGCAGGGCTCTCACGCTGACGCTTTTGATGCCTGGGGCAGGCCGGTGACGGAGCGTTGGCTCACCATGCCGATTGATATTGCTGATCCGACCCAAAGGATTCACCAGGGCACGACTCCCACCGAGCAGGCGGAGCTGGCAGCGGAGCTTCTGAAGGACTACGAGCACCCAGGGTCCGTGGCAGCGATTGGTCTGGCGGATGCCACGGTGAGTGCGCCGCTGGAGAAAGTGATGAGCGAGCGAGGCATCGTTTCCTATGATCCCTCCGGTCGTCCGATGGGCACGCATGGCGTGTTTCATCTGCTGCGCACGATGGGCGAGGTGATGGGCTCGCGCTCCTTTGCGGCGGTCGCCACGTTGTTGCGTTGTCCCGACATGCTCGACACGATTCGACGCCTGTGCGAGGCGCAAACGGGAGCCCGTCCAGGCGTGCAGCGTTTGCTCAATGAGATGGACACGCTCGCCGTCGAGGCGCTGCCTGACACGCTCGATGATGCCATCGAACTCGCGGCCCGTGTGCTCGGCGACGACAGTCCGCTGCGTGTCGGATTGCACTGGATCGACGAACAATTGAAGGCCTTCGCCGGAGACAACTTCGGTGCCGCGTTGACCGGGTTTCTTGGCGACGTGTTCGAGGATCGGAAGTTCCATTCGAACAATCCCGAGGATGCCGTGTTTGCGGCGATTGCCGATCAGATCGCCGAGGTGCTTGATGCGCTCGACGGCCCGGCGGCACAATCGTTTCCCGAAGAGCTGTCCCCCGCTGCGCGACTGGACCTGCTGCTGCGCGTGATCGAGGCCGAGGTGTTTTATCCCGAGCGCGCTCCGCGTGCCATCGACCTTCAAGGCTGGCTCGAATTGCTCTGGGAGGATGCGCCACATCTCATCATCACGGGCATGAACGATGGCAAGGTGCCCGAGGCGATCCTGGGGCATCAGTTCCTGCCCGACTCGGCACGCCGCGCGCTTGGGTTGCGCAACAACGACACGCGGTTCACTCGCGATGCCTGTCTCATGACGACGACCATCGAGATGCGGCGATGCACGGCGGGGCGTGTTGATTTCATCTTCGGCCGCATCGGTGCTGGCGAGGAGCCGCTGCGTCCTTCGCGCTTGCTGTTCCAGTGCCCGGACGCTGACCTGCCCGCACGCACCTTGCAGTTCTTCTCGAAGAAAACCGAGCGCCACACGGACCCGATGCCCTGGCGGCTCGCCTGGCAGTTGAAGCCCGAGCCCTTGCCTGAAGACGCACCCGTGCTGCACAAGCTGAGCGTCACGCAGTTCCGTGACTACTTGATGTGTCCCTTCCGGTTTTACCTGCGCCACGGGCTGAGGATGTCGGAAGTCGATGCCTCGCGCACGGAGATGGACGCCATGGAGTTTGGCAGTCTGCTGCACCGCGTGTTGGAGAGTTTTGCGAAGGAAGGCGAAGCGCGCACCTCGACCGATGCCGATGAGATTCGGAAGGAGTTCCATGCGCTGCTCGACCGACACATTCACCACGACTACGGCGCACGTCTGACTGTGCCCGTGATCATCCAGCGCGAGTCCTTGAGGCAACGCCTCGCCTGGTGGGCGGAGTATGAGGCGGAGGAGCGGAGCAAAGGCTGGCAGATCATTGCCGCCGAGACGCGGCTGAGCCCCTCGGATGATCCATGGACACTCGATGGCATGATCGTGAGCGGCGTGGTCGATCGCGTGGAGCGACACCCCGACTTGGGTGTGCGTCTCATCGACTTCAAAACCTACTCGCCCTACAACTCGGTGAAACGCGAGCGACGCACCGTGGAGGAGTATCACCTCACGCCGATCAAGCGCACCGAAAGTGCGACGGACTTTCCTAACTGGGCGCTGACCACCAACAGTGCGGGCCAAACCTCTCGATGGACCGACCTGCAACTGCCGCTCTACCGCCTGGCGATGCAGCGGCGCTACCCTGACGAGACGATCCAGGTGGCCTATGCCACGCTGGGAAAGACCAAGATCGACATCGGCCTCGATCCCTGGCCGGGGCTTGCTGGCGAGCTGCTCACCAGTGCCAAAGCCTGTGCGGAGGGCGTGATCGCCGCCGTCCGAGAGCGCACCTTCTGGCCGCCTGCGGAGAAGACCACGTATGCCGATGACTTTGGTGACTTGTTCTTCGGCGATCCGCGCACAGCGGTCGATCCGAGTTTGATTCAACCCACCACCAAGGAGGCCTCTGCGTGAGTGCTCCACTTTCCATTCCGAATGAGATGATCCTGGCCTCGGCAGGCTCGGGCAAGACGTGGCAGCTCACCAATCGCTTCATCGCCCTCATGGGGCAGCAGTTGCTGGCGAAGCAAGACGTGACCCCGGAGCGCATTGTGGCCGTCACCTTCACCCGCAAGGCCGCAGGCGAGTTCTTTGAAGCCATCCTGGAGAAGCTCGCTCGTGCGGCTTCGAGTGCTAAGTATGCGGCCGATCTCGCAGGCGACGAATCCATCGACCCCGAGGTGAAGAATGATCCGCTGCCACCCATTCTGCGGCAGCTCACGCCTCAGGATTATCGGCACCTGCTGCGCGTGTTCATCACTCGCATGCCACGCCTGTTCCTGGGCACGCTGGACAGCTTTTTCTCGTCTATCCTGCGCAGCTTCCCGGCGGAGTTCGGTCTCGCGGGCGACTTCGAGATTCTCAGCGAGCACTTGGCCACCGAGGAGCGTGAGCGTGTCTATCGCATGGTCTTCCGCCGCAGCCTGCCCGGCGGGCGCGCGGGCAAGGAGAGCCTGGCCGCGCAGCAGGATTTCCTGGAGGCCTTTCGTCGTGCCACCTTTGGCAAGGAAGAGGCCAGCATCCGGTCGGTGCTGGATCAGTTCATCGAGGGTCAGCATGAAATCATGCTCCACGCTGGACGCGAGGAACTCTGGGGCGAGGCTCGCACGATCTGGCCACAGGGCTGCCGTTGGTTGCGCCCGTGCGTGAACCTCAGCGATGAATTCGACAAGCTGCTCAAGCTCTTCGCCACCGAGGATCTCACCGATGGTCAGCGCGAGTTCTGGGCCGAGTTCCGCGATCAAGCCATCGCTCATGTGCCCGGCAATGCCTTGCCCAATCGCGTGAAGTTCTTCGTCGAGAAGCTCCTCGCCGTGTGGGGCGAGGTGGAGTCCGGCGGCTGTGAACTCACCGTCAATCGCGGCAAGCAGAAGCTCGGCGGCTCGGCGTGCAGGTTGCTCGATGGCATTGTCACCACCCTTGTTGGTGGCGAGCTGGTCGTTCGGCTGGAGCGCACACGGGGCGTCTGGCAGGTGCTGAAGTTGTTCGAGGAGAACTGGTCTAACCAAGTGCGTCGTCGCGGACGGCTGACTTTCCAGGACATGGAACTCATCCTCGCGGGCCATGAGTTTGCGCACGATCTACCCAAGCCCGTGCTCTCCCAGGTGCCCGGTGAGGACGAGCGCCTGCGCATCGACTATCGACTCGATGCCCGCTACGATCATTGGCTGCTCGATGAGTTCCAGGACACCAACCATGTCCAGTGGTCCGTCATTGAGAACCTCATCGACGAAGTGGTGCAGGATGCTTCCGATCAGCGCACGCTCTTCCAGGTGGGCGATGTGAAGCAGGCGATCTATGCCTGGCGCGGCGGTGACACGCGGCTCTTCCATGAGGTCTTCGAGCGCTACAGCGCAGGGGATCAGCCACGCATCAAAGAGCGTCCGCTCAATGTCTCGTGGCGCTCCGGGCACGATGTGATCGCCATGGTCAATCGCGTCTTTGGCAATGACAAGGCCTTCGGCGAGATGGAGCTGCCCGTCGATGCACGCCAGCGCTGGCCGTGGAAGGAACACAAGGTCGCGGGCGTGAACGACGCGCTGCCGGGCTACGCCGTGCTGCTCAACCCCAAGCCCGCGAATGGTGAGAAGGTGGAGGAGGAAGATCGCTTCGCCCTCGTGGTCGGCGTGCTCGAAGAGATCCAGCCCGTCGCTCGTGGGCTGAGCTGCGCCATCCTTGTGCAGGCAAACGACACCGGTCGCGAACTGGTGGACTACATTCGAGCCCACTCGCCCTCGAAGATCTCCGTGATGTGCGAATCCGAGATCGCCGTGGCCACGGACAATCCAGTCACGCTTGCCCTGCTCAGCGTGTTCCAATGCGCGACGCACCCTGGCGATACCTTTGCCTGGGAGCACCTGCGCATGACGCCCTTCCGCACACTGATCCACGACGCGGGCACCACACCTGGAGCGCACGCCATCGAGGTCCTGCGCATGATCTTTGATCAGGGCTTTGAGGCCACGCTGCGGCATTGGGTCCGGCTACTTGAGGCGCAAGCCTTCGCCCTTGATGAATTCAGTCGTCGCCGGGTGGATGATCTCGCGCTGGCAGCCCGGCTCTTCGATCAGGACGGCGGACGCGATGTGGATGACTTCCTCGCCTTCGTGCGCGGCTACACCGTTCGTGAGCCAGACACGCGCAGCGCGGTGCAGGTGATGACGATTCACAAGTCGAAGGGACTCACCTTCGATTGCGTGATCCTGCCCGATTTGGAGGGCAACTCGATGAGCACCGTGCGTCGCGGCATCGGCGTCAAACGCGCGGCACGGAACCACATTGAATGGGTCTTCGATCTGCCGCCCTCAGACATCGTGAAGGCCGATCCCGTGCTCGCCGAGTATCGGGAGGAACGCGAGGCCGAGGCGGCTTACGAGGAGCTGTGCAAGTTCTACGTGGCGCTCACGCGTGCGCGCCATGCGAACTACCTCATTACCTCGCCGCGATCGAAGAAGTCCACGTCCAACAACTTCATCAAGCTCCTCGACCTCACCCTGGCCGCCTCGGGCAAGTCTGAGGGCGCGGTGTTTGGCGGTGTGCAGGCCGACCTCAAGTATGCCAGTGACACGCAGGCCACCCAGCGCACCTGGTTTGAGTCCGTGAAGGCCAAGGCACCACCGCCGCCCGAGGTCACACCCATCAGCCCCACGGTCGTCGAGGCCCCCGCGCGAGTGCGTCCCGTGCGCCGCACCCCGAGCGGCTCCGAGACCTCCGTGGTCACGGCCCGGCAATTGTTCTCCCGAGGCGGACGCTTCGCCCGCGCCTTCGGCACCCTGGTTCACGCTTGGTTCGAGCAGATCGAGTGGCTTGATGAAATGGACGAGGCCGCGCTGGCCTCTCAATGGGCCGCCGTCGTGTGCCCTGATGAAGTGCTTCGTGCCCGCGTCGAGGACGAGGTGCGTCGCTGCCTCACCGCCGCCCCCGTCCGCACCGCCATGAGCCGCCCCTCAGCCCAGGCCGAACTCTGGCGCGAGAAACGCTTCGAGATCCTCCTCGGCAACGAGTGGCTCTCCGGCACCTTCGACCGCGTGGTGATCGAGCCCCACCAGGCCACCATCATCGACTTCAAGACCGACAAGGTCACCACCCCCGAGGACTTCGCCGAACGCGTCGATGGCTATCGTCCGCAGCTCCTCACCTACCGAGAAGTCATCCACCGCATGACCGGCCTGCCCCTCACCGCCATTCGCTGCCAACTCATCTTCACCCACCGCTGCGAAGTGGTGGAGGTGTGAGGGAGTGTGCAGACAGAAGTTAGGTCAGTGCCAGACATGTTACTTGCATCCACATCCATCATCTCCGCAGATACGATCGTTCCTCGCACTTGAAGCTGCGTTCGCGCCTAACGCTGCGGCGGTGCCACCTACAAGGCATGGATCACAAAACAATTTGTCGTCTGTCCATCGCGGCGGCTTTCGTCCCAGTCGCTCATCCTCACGATTCATGGCATACGCGTTCTGACATGCTTTGAATCGCCGACGCATTAGCAGTAAAGTGTCGATCAATCCGAACCGCTCAAGAAGGCGCACACAATGAGCAGAACAGGAAGCTCGTCCGGTCCGATAGCTATATGAGCAACAGTAACCCTTGTGCGGTGAAAGATGACGCTGATAGGCATGAACACAGCATGTGGCCAAGTATCGGAGCGGTGTGCTGACAGGCGAAACAGAGCTTGGTGTGGTCATTGCGATCAGAAGGATTTTGAGAGTCTCAGTTCAAGCTCTGGCAAAAGAAAGTAAAATGCCTGGCATGAATGGTTGATTTGTTCAAGGCATGGCGAGCTTCTCGCGGTGCGTTCAGCGCAAGCGGTGGAATGTGCCAGTCATCTGGCGCGTGATGTCCACATACTTGGTCCCGTATTCATAAGATTCTGCAATGTCGGTTGCTTCATAGAACTCATTCCATGTCTCGATCATCACGATGCGCTTTCCAGAATTCATTGCCGCTGACCATCCTGCACGATAGGTGGCACCGTCCCGTCGTGAGTTATAGAGCCGTGGTGAACCGAGATAGTCGAATCCAGGGCCAATCTCCGCAATGTCATTGGAGCCGATGAGGGCACCGTCCTGGTGCCTTGCGGCTCCCCAGCCATAGGTCAGATCAATGGGTGCTCGATACTTGGTGCGCCAGTCTTTGGAGCCAATGAACATCAGTTCGACGCCGCCGAAGCGTTGTTTGAAATTGGTCTTCACATACTCAAAGGTCTGAGCAAGCCCTCCTGCTGGACTCGAGGTGCCAATGCCATCCTCGACCCACAAAACGACGGGGACTTTTCTGTCGATGCGCATCCAGAAGCGTGGTTGCAATCGGGAGTAGAAGTCACGCACGGCCCACCAGAGGTAATGTTTGCCATCGACAGAGGCGAGATTGATTTTTTGGATGCCGATCTCCAGCGTGCCGAGAAAACAGGCCACCTTTGGCACCGGCTGTCCTTCGGACTCCAGGGACATCAGGGCACTATTGATGTTGTTGACCGTGTTCTCTCCGTTGCGGTTTGCCTGACTTTTGCCGGCATCAATTTCAAGCCAACGCCCCCAGAGGAAGGCCGAGAAGTCGATGCCTGCCGATTTCATCTGGCTGATGTCCTTCTTCAACCAGCCAATGTCTCGCCAGCTGAAGTAGGGTGGTCCAACGACGGTTGCTGGTGGTCGCGTATTGGGCAGACCTGGGGCGGGAATGAGATTTGGCGGATGATCCGTGTGCCGGTCTTTCGAGCCGTTGGTGTGAGTGCCAGTATAAACATCGTAGAACGTTGCGAAGTTGTAAGTGCCAACGATTCGACCTCCACTGCTGTAAGAACTTCCCGCGAAGTTTGTGGTTGTAGGCAGCATGTAGGGGCCAGGTTCGCTGGCCACGGAGAGCTGGGCTATGAAGCCAAGCACGATGATAGTGGAAGAGGCGAGCAGTTTCATGGGTGGATGAATCGTGAGGTTAACAAGTGATCGCGGCCACCTGGACCGGCAGTCAGCAGCTCACTTCCAGCATTCATGCACTCAAGGTCTCACTTCTTATGCCGAACCTTCGATTTTTTCAGGTCAACGATGTGCTTGGTGTTTGAGCACGCGTGTGCTGAGCAGAACGGCAAAGGCAAGCGGAGCAAAGAAGCAAAACGCCTCCCTCCAAGGCTAGCTCAATGCGTTCGTGCCGGTGCCCGATTCCGCTCGCAAGCATCCTCGCGGGGTCGCGTTAACCAGGGCATGAAGTTTTTGATGGGTTTTCTGAGTCTCGTGGGTGCGGCGGTGGTGGCGGCCGAACAACCGAACGTGGTTATCATTCTGGCGGACGATCTGGGTTACGGCGATCTGGGGTGCTATGGGCATCCGAAGTTCAAGACGCCGCACATAGATCGCATGGCGGCCGAGGGGGCAAGGCTGATGCAGTTCAACACCCCGGCTCCGTTTTGTGCGCCGACGAGGGCTTCACTGATGACGGGGCGGTATCCGTTTCGCTGTGGCATGACGCAGAATCCGGCTCCCGATGGTGGCGAGGCGGCGGATGCTCTGGCGCTGCCGCCGAAGGAGATCACGCTGGCGCAGGTGCTGAAGGCGGCGGGCTACGCGACGGGCATGGTGGGCAAGTGGCACCTGGGGCACAAGCCGGGGACGCTGCCCACGGAGCGGGGGTTCGATGAATACCTGGGCATTCCGTATTCGAACGACATGCGTCCGGTGCAGGTGCTGGAGGGCACGCAGGTGGTGGAGTATCCGGTGGTGCAGGCGACGCTGACGACGCGCTACACGAAGCGTGCGACGGACTTCATCCAGCGGCACAAGGACAAGCCGTTCTTCCTCTACTTCGCGGAGGCGATGCCGCACAAGCCGCTGGCCGCTCCCGAGAAGCACTACCGCAAGAGTGGCGCGGGGCTCTATGGCGATGCATTGGCAGACCTGGACGACAGCGTGGGTGCGGTGCTGGATGAGCTGAAGACGCAGGGTGTGGATGAGCGGACGCTGGTGCTTTTCAGCAGTGACAATGGGGCGTGGTTTGGGGGCAGTTGCGGCGGGTTGCGGGGCATGAAGGGAACGAATTACGAGGGCGGCTATCGGGTGCCGATGATCGCGCGCTGGCCGGGCAAGATCCCTGCCGGGCATGTGAGCGACGAGCTGGCGGTGATGATGGATTTGTTCGCCACGGTGCTGAAGGTGACGGGTGCGAAGATGTCCGATGATCGCGTGCTGGATGGTCGCGATCTGATGCCGATGCTCACGGGAGATGCGAAGTCGCCGCACGAGTTCATCTTTGGCCATCAGAACTCGAAGCTGGCGACGATTCGCGATGCGCGCTGGAAGCTGCATGTGCTCCCGGCCAACCAGATGAAGATGAAGCCAGGACCGGATGGCAAGTGGCTGGATCCCCGGCTGCCCGATGGGGTGACGATCCTGGCTCCGTTCGAGCAATACAACATCGACGCGCACCCCGGTCTGACCACGGGGGTGGAGCCTGGCAAGATGCAGCTCTTCGATTTGAAGACCGATCCTAGTGAGCAGTCGGACGTGGCGGCGGCGCATCCGGCAGAGGTGCAGCGCCTGAAGGCGGCGTATGATGCGATGAACCGCGACGTGCCTGTGGTGGAGGAGGTGAAGCGAGCGCCCTACAAGAAGTGAAAAGACGCGAAATCTTCGCAGGGGCGCAACGTTCACGGCGACCCTATGCGTGCGCTTTTGCTTCTCTCTCTGGTGGTGGCCGTGATCTCTCCGCTCTGCGCGGCGACGAAGCCGAACATCGTCATCTTTTACCTCGATGACATGGGCTGGGCACAGCCGGGCACCTACGGTGGCAAGCTGGCTCCCACGCCGAACATGGACAGCATCGCGGCCAACGGGGTGCGCTTCACGAATGGCTATTCGAGTGGTTGCGTGTGCTCGCCGGGGCGTGTGGGATTGATGACGGGACGTTATCAGGCGCGCACAGGGCACGATGCGAACCCCACCAAGGAAGGGCGCGAGCTGCTGCTGAGCGAGAAGACCATGGCCCAGCACCTGAAGCCCGCAGGCTACACAACGGGCATCGTGGGCAAGTGGCACCTGGGCGACACGGGGCCGCAGTTCATGCCGCTCTCGCGTGGGTTCGATTTCGCCATGGGCACGGTGGGCAATCTCGGTGAAGGAAAAGGCCCGTCCTTCTATCGCGGCAACGACTTGATCCCTGAACTCGAAGGCGCGCCAGTGACCTCGCCCGTCTATGCTCGTGAGGCCTGTGGGTTCATCGAGTCGAACAAGGACAAGCCCTTCTTCCTCTACCTGTCCTTCAATGCGGTGCACTCCCCGATCGTCGCCTCCCCCGAGTGGCTGGAGAAGTTCAAGCACCTCGACAAACGCGAGCAAGCCTACGCTGCGCTCGTGGGCGAGGCGGACGAGGCCATCGGCACGGTGATGACCAAGCTGCGCGACCTCAAGCTGGAGGAGAACACGCTCATCTTTTGCATCAGCGACAACGGCGGAGCCTCACCGATTGCTGAGCAGATGGGCCTTCGTGGATCAAAGTGGTTCGTGTGGGAAGGCGGGGTCCGTGTGACCTGGATGGCGCAGTGGAAGGGGCATGTGCCCGGCGGAAGGGTGCTCAACGATCCGGTGATCCAGCTCGATGTGCTGCCCACGGCACTCGCTGCGGCGGAGGCTGCGAAGCCTGAGGTCGAACTCGATGGCGCGAACCTGCTCCCGCTGCTCGAAGGCACGGCGGACAAGCTGGCTCCGCGCGAACTTTACTTCCGCTTTGGTGTGCAACATGCCGTTCGGCAGGGCGACTGGAAGCTGGTGAAGGCTGCGAAGGACATGGAGCCCATGCTGGTGAATCTAAGCACGGACCCTGGCGAGCAGAAGGACCTCAGCGCCGAGAATCCCGCGAAGAAGGCCGAGTTGTCAGCGCTCTTCGAAAAGTGGAACGCCTCCATGCAAGCGCCTCGCTGGGAAGACCTGCGCTGGAATGGAGACGCGCAGCGCAAGGACCAGAAGAAGGCCAAGCGCGGCAAGAAGGGCAAAAAATAATCACCGAAAGATCGTTTCGGCCTTCTCCGTGCTCGACACTTCGCCCGGCCACTGATTGACTGCGGACTTGCCCATGCCTGCCAAGTCCACGTCCAAAACTGTTGTCCTCGTCGCCAGCGGCGACCTTCGCCTCTCGGCCAATCAGACCTGCTGGCCCGCCCAGCAGGCGATGGAGACGGCGCTCGCAGCCGCCCTGAAGAAGGAAGGCTGGAAGATCGAGCGCGCGCACCCGGTCGATGAGACCAAGAAGCACGGCTTCATCGACTCGCAGAAGATGGGCATGGAGGTCTTCCGCCACATCGATCCGAAGTCGCCGCTGATCGTGGCCGAGGCCGTGTGGCAATACTCGCACCACGTCCTGGCAGGACTCACCACGCATCAGGGTCCCATCTTGACCGTGGCGAACTGGAGCGGCCAGTGGCCGGGCTTGGTCGGGATGCTGAACCTCAATGGCTCGCTGACCAAGGCGGGCGTGAAGTATTCCACGCTGTGGAGCGAGGACTTCAAAGACGACTTCTTCAAGACCAAGCTCCAGCAGTGGCTGAAGACGGGCAAGATCACGCACGAGATGAAGCACGTCCGTCCGCTGGAGAAGGTGAAGCTGCCCACCAAGCTCGCGAAGCTGGGTGCGGAACTCGCCACCGATCTGAAGACGAACAAGGCGATCATGGGCATCTTCGATGAGGGCTGCATGGGCATGTTCAACGCCATCATCCCTGACCACGCGCTGCACGCCTGCGGTGTGTTCAAAGAGCGCCTCAGCCAGTCCGCGCTGTATCACGAGACCATGCAGGCCTCGGACAACGAAGCCTTCAGCATTCACAGCTGGGTGGTGAAGCGCGGCATGAAGTTTAACCTCGGCGAAGACCACGCCACCACGCTCACGCGCGATCAGGTGCGCCTGCAGTGCAAGATGTATGCAGCCGCGCTGCGCATTGCGGATGACTTCGGCTGCGAGGCCATTGGCATCCAGTATCAGCAGGGGCTGAAGGACTTGCTGCCCGCCAGCGATCTGGTGGAAGGCATGCTCAACAACGTGGACCGCCCGCCGGTGAAGTCGCGCGATGGCAAGCGCCTGCTCTTCGATCTGGACAACATGGTTCACTTCAATGAAGTCGATGAGTGCGCCGGTCTCGATGGCATCATCACCAAGCGTGTGCATCGCGCACTGCAGCAACCGGTGGAGAGCACGCTGCACGATGTGCGCTGGGGCGAGATGTATGGGAAGGACTATGTCTGGGTGCTGCTGATTAGCGGAGCCGCGCCGCCCGCGCACTTCATCGAAGGCTGGAAGGGAGCCGAGGGCTTCCGTCAGCCAGCGATGTATTTCCCCAGCGGCGGCAGCACGTTGCGCGGCATCAGCAAGCCGGGCGAGATCGTGTGGTCGCGTATCTATGTGCAAAACGAAGCGCTGCACATGGACATCGGTCGCGCCGGTGTGGTGGAGCTTCCGCGCGAGGAAACCGAGCGTCGCTGGAATGCCACGACACCGCAGTGGCCGATCATGCACGCGGTCACGTATGGCGTGAGCCGCGATCAGCTGATGGCCAAGCACCAAGCCAATCACATCCAGGTTGCCTATGCGAACGACGCCGCCGGAGCCGATGAGTGCATGCTGACCAAGGCGGCTTTTGCCCGCGAACTCGGCATCACCGTCAACGTCTGCGGCACCCGCGACAAGAAAGGCACGCCGTGGTGAGCAAGCGTTCCAAGATTGGTTTCGTTTGGTAGCTGCGTCGAAGTCATTGCTGTCTAGCCTCCGCCCCTCAACTCACTCCCAAATCTTATGCCTGAAGAAACTACTCTCTGGAAAGGTCGCACCTCGCAGCTGGTCTATTTTTGGACCTACCTCCTCTGGCTCCTCATGGCGGGCGGTATCGCCGTCGGTGCCACGCTCGCGCTCAATCCGCTGATCTACGCCGCCCTCATCGTGCCCTTCATCGGTATCGTGGCCCGCTGGCTGGTGACCCGATCCACCGCCTATGAATTGACCACGCAACGCCTGCGCAAGACCTCCGGCATCCTCAGCAAGAAGCTCGACGAACTCGAACTCTACCGCGTAAAGGACAGCACCTTGGAGCAGCCGGTTCTGCTGCGCATGTTCGGCCTGGGGAATATCACGGTCATCTCGTCGGACGCCACCTTGCCCATGCTCGTCATGAGCGCCGTTCCTGCCGCCTACGAGGCTCGTGAAAAGCTTCGCGCTGCCGTGGAGGCCGAGCGTGATCGCAAGCGTGTGCGCGATGTCGAGTTCACCGAGACGGACTCGGACAACTCGCCACACTAACGTCGCACGCGCTTCAGCACCACGTTCGCCGCATTCCAGCCGCACATGCCATGCACACCACCGGCGGGCGGCGTGCTCGCGGAGCACAGGTAGATGGACTTGTTCGGCGTCGCATACGGGCAAAGGCTGACCACAGGGCGTGTCATGAGCTGCTTCCAGTTCGCCATGCCACCCACCACATCGCCGCCGATGTAGTTCTGGTTGTAGCCTTCCATCTGCGCGCAGTTCATTGAGTGCCGCGCGAGGATGGTATCACGGAACCCCGGCGCGAATCGTTCAATCTGCGACTCGATGATCGCGCTCATGTCGCGCGTGCTCCCCGCAGGCACATGGCAGTAGGCCCAGAGCGTGTGCTGACCTGCGGGCGCGCGGCTAGCATCGCAGACCGACTGCTGCGCAACGAGCACGAAGGGCCGCTCCGAGTGTCGGCCCTCGTAGGCATCAAGTTCAGAGGCGCGAATCTCCTCCAGCGTGCCGCCCACATGCACCGTGCCCGCTTTGCGACAAGCCTCGTTCGTCCACGGCACCGGACCGCTCAGCGCGTAGTCGATCTTGAACACACCCGGCCCATGTTCATAGCGCTGCAAACGATTCGCGTAGCCCGAGGGCAAGGCTTCACCCGCCACTCGAGTCATCACGCGCGGCGACGTGTCGAACACATACGCGCGAGCACTCGGCAGCTCGCTCATCGACTTCACATTCCAACCACAGCGCACCTCGCCGCCCAGCGACCGCAGCTTGCTCACGAGTGCGTTCGCGATGCTCTGCGAGCCACCGGCCGCAACCGGCCAGCCGACAGCGTGCGCGCTCATCTGCAGCATCACTGCAATGGCCGAGGTGAAGACATGCTCCAGTGGCAGCACGCTGTGCGCGGCATTGCCAGCGAACAACGCACGCGCTTCCTTCGTGCGGAACATCGCATTCGCCAGCAGCGACGCCGGCAACATCGCTGCCGTGCCGAAGCGCGCCATCACGAGCGGGTGCTTCGGCAGCGCCAGCGGCGTGAAGACATCGGGATACAAGTCGCGCGCATGCTCCGCGATCCACTCGAACAGGAACCGATACGCGACCTCATCGCGACCCAGCCCCTGCGCCGTAGCGTCGAGATTGTGATGCAGCACCGCCGCGCGACCACCTTCCAACGGATGCGCCAACGCCACCTCGGGATGCACCCAGCGCAGGCCGTGCTCCTCCAGCTTCAGCGACTGGAAAAAAGGCGAAGCCACACCGGTCGGATGCACCGCCGAGCACACATCGTGATGAAACCCCGGAAGCGTGAGTTCCTTCGTGCGCATCCCACCACCCGGCGTGTCAGCTGCTTCGACGACCAACGTCTTCCACCCCTGCTGCGCCAGCCGGATGGCCGCAGCGAGTCCGTTGGGACCAGAACCAATGATGACAGCGTCGAAGTCGGGCATGGGGAAAGCGTAGGGCGAAGAGCAAAGAGCGAAGAGGGCGGGGAGCGAGCGACAATTTCAGGATTTGTGGCTGGAGTCGATGGTCTCGTCCTGTCGCTTCAGAATTGGTGTTGCGTTGGGTGGCCAACTTCCTTTCACCTCGCAGCTCCTCTTCGCTCTTAGCCCCCTGCTCTTCGCTTGAAGTTGCACAACAAACGCGGAGCCAGCTCTTCGCAGTTGGCTACGTTTCAGTCTTCGCATGTCCTCCGCTCTCACCACCTGCCAGTTGCCCAGCCATGTTGACCTCAATGCCATGTTTGCGCCGCGCAGTGTCGCTCTGATCGGTGCGACGGATCGCGAGGGCAGCGTGGGCCGCGCCTTGCTGGAGAACTTGCGCAGCTTCCCTGGAGATGTGTATCCGGTGAATCCGAAGCGCGCCGACGTGCTCGGGCTTAAGGCGTATGCATCGCTCGCGGCGATTGATGGGCACGTCGATCTCGCGGTCATCGTCACGCCAGCGCCGGGTGTGCCCGCGTTGATCGGCGAATGCGTCACCAAGGGCGTGAAGGCGGTGATCATCATCTCGGCGGGCTTCAAAGAAATCGGACCTGAAGGCGCGGCGCTCGAACGGCAAATCATGGCTGAAGCGCGCCGCAACGGTCTGCGCATCATCGGCCCGAACTGCCTCGGCGTGATGGCCTCGCACGCGGGGCTGAATGCGACTTTCGCCACCGCGATGACGAGGCAGGGCAAGGTCGCGTTTCTCAGCCAAAGCGGCGCGCTGTGCACCGCGATCCTCGACTGGAGCTTCGCGCAAAACGTGGGCTTCAGCGCCTTCGTGTCGGTCGGCTCGATGCTCGATGTCGGGTGGGGCGATTTGATTCGCTACTTCGGCGATGATCCGCACACGAGCAGCATCGTCATTTACATGGAATCGGTGGGCGACGCGGCGAGCTTCATGGAAGCAGCGCGACTCGTGTCGGCGAAGAAACCGATCGTCGTGATCAAGGTCGGTCGCACCGCCGCCGCCGCGAAAGCCGCCGCCTCGCACACGGGCGCGATGACGGGCAGCGACGATGTGCTCGACACCGCCTTCCGCCGCGCGGGCGTGCTGCGCGTGGATACGATCGAGGAGTTGTTCGACATGGCCGAAGTGCTCAGCAAGCAACCGCTGCCACAAGGACCACGGCTCGCCATCGTCACCAATGCGGGCGGCCCTGGAGCGCTCGCCACCGATGCGATCGTTCGCGCAGGTGGCACCGTGGCAGAGTTGACGGACGACACCCTGCATCAACTCGATGCCTGCCTGCCATCGCACTGGAGCCACGGCAATCCGGTGGACGTGCTCGGCGATGCAGATGCGACGCGTTACCACGATGCGCTCAAAGCCACCGCGAGCGATGCGAACGTCGATGGCTTGCTCGTCGTGCTCACGCCACAAGCGATGACGCATCCCACGCAAGCAGCCGAGGCTTTGTGCGCTGCTGCAAAACACACAACGAAGCCGATCCTCGCGAGCTGGATGGGTGGCGATGCCGTCGCCGAGGCGCGCGACCTCATGAATCGCGAGGGCTTGCCGACGTATGATTATCCCGATGAGGCAGCGCGCGCCTTCCAGTTCATGTGGCAGCGCCATCGTCGCCTGAAGCTGCTCGATGAAACGAATCGCCTCGCCTGCGAAGCACGTGCGGCGATGCCTGAAGTCACACAGCAAATCGCGACGCACCTCACCGCTGGCAAGACCTTGCTCAGCGAGTTCGAAGCGAAGACACTGCTCGCCGCCGCAGGCATTCCTGTGGTGCAGACCGTGCTCGCATTGAGTGAAGACGCAGCGGTCGATGCAGCCGAGTCGCTCGGCTATCCGGTCGTGCTGAAACTTCACTCCAGCACCATCACTCACAAAACCGACGTGGGCGGTGTGCAACTCAACCTGCGTGACGCGACTGCCGTTCGCGAAGCCTGGCAGCGCATTCAATCCGGCGTGCCGGCTGCCGACTTCCATGGCGTCAGCGTGCAGCGCATGATCAAGCAACGCGGCATCGAGCTGATCGTCGGCTCCAGCACTGATGCGCAATTCGGTCCGGTGCTGCTCTTCGGTGCGGGCGGCACGATGGTCGAAGTCTTCCAAGATCGCGCTCTCGCCCTGCCACCACTCTCCGCTCCGCTTGTGGAGGATTGGATTTCGCAGACCAAGATTCACCGTGCATTGCAAGGCATCCGAGGAGCGGCGCCGGTGAACATATCCGCGCTAAACCAAGCCTTGATCCAACTCGCCGACCTCGTGCTGCTGCATCCCGAGATCAGCGAACTCGACATCAACCCGCTGCTCGCTTCACCCGAAGGCGTGATCGCGCTCGATGCGCGTGTGGTGTTGCGGTCGTGAGTGGCATCCAAGCCGAACTCTCACGGCAAGGTCTTTGAAGGAGGGTGAGTGCCACAGCGTAGTGAGGAGTAATGTCTCGAATCCCCGGTTTGTTGTGCTGTCTTGTTTTTGCCACTGCGCATGCTCAGAGCATGCCACCGCAGATCGAGCAGAGCTGCATCGACTGCCACGATGCCGACACGCACAAGGGCGGGCTCGATTTGACCGCGCTGAAGTATGATCTCATCGATAGCTCCACACGCGAGCGCTGGGTGCGCGTGTATGATCGTGTGGAGAAAGGTGAGATGCCGCCGAAGGCCGAGGACATGACGGCGGCGGATCGTGCCGCCCTGCTGAAGACGCTCGATGCCGGGCTCTACGCTGCGGATCACGCGGATGTGCTGGTGAATGGTCGCGGGCCGCTGCGTCGGCTGAATCGCGATGAGTATGAGCAGAACCTCCGCGATATCCTGCACCTGCCGGATCTCGACATCCGCGACATCCTGCCAGAGGATCGTGAGGGCTTTCGGTTCAACAAGACGACCGGCATGTTGGACATGTCGCGTGTGCAGCTCACGGCGTATCTGGAGGCGGCTGAGGCGGCGCTGCGTGCCGCGATGGCGACGGAGCCTGCTCCGCCACCGGTGACGAAACGGCGGCGCGTTGGCACAGACTTGTTCCCTGGCACTGGCACCTTCGGCAATCGTGAGGCGATGTTCTTCGCTCATGACAACAAGGCGATTGATTGGGATAAGAAGAAAGACAAAGACGCGATCAAGGCGGCAGCGAAGGACGAAGGCATCGAGATGGCATTGTTTCGCTCCGCGAGCTGGCCTTACCTCGGCACGCCGCGCGATGTGGTCGCGAAGCAAGCGGGTCGCTACAAAGTGCGCTTCTCCGCGCGCGCAGTGCTGCAACAGCCGGGCTTCACCCTGCTCCCAGCGAAGCAGTCCGTGCCCATGACCTTCCGCACTCGCAAGCCGGCGGGCGTGGACATCATCAACGAGGTGCGCGCCGACGGCGGCGTGATCGACATCCAGCCAGAGCAGCAAGTCTATGAGACCACGTTGCGACTGCGCGCGGGTGAGTCTTTTGAATACAGCGTGCTCGGCCTGCCCATGCCGCTCGCGATGAATCCCAACGGCTCCGCGCCGACGTATCGCTACCCACCTTTCCCCGAAGGTGGTCAGCCCGGCGTGGCCGTGCAGTGGCTGGAAGTCGAAGGCCCGCTGCCGCCAGAGAGCTGGCCGCCGCCTTCGCATCGGGTGCTCTTCGATGATCTCGGCATCGATGTGAAGCCTGCAAATGCGAAGGACGATGCGAAACGACTGCTGCGACGCTTTGTGAAGCTCGCCGCGCGTGAGCCGGTTTCGGACGATGATTTGCAGATGTTCGACGCGCTCATCCAGCAGCGTCTCAACCAAGGCGCGCCATTCAGCGAGGCGATGCTTGCAGGCTACAAGGCCTTCCTCGCCTCCGGTGATTTCATTTACCTGCGCGAGCCCGAGTCCGCCGATGATCCCTTCGCCATCGCCTCGCGCTTGTCGCACTTCCTCACGAACTCGCGACCTGATGCGCGCTTGCTCGATCTCGCTCAACGTAAGCAACTGCGCGATCCGAAGACGCTGCGCGACGAGACGCTGCGGCTGATCGCTGGCAACGGCTTTGATCGCTTCGTGAAGAACTTCACGGACTGCTGGCTCAGCCTGCGGCACATCCGCCGCGATGATCCTGACATCCGGCTCTTCCCCGAGTATCGCTTCGATGAGTATCTGGTGGAAAGCATGGAGCTCGAAACGCGCACCTTCTTCACCGCGATGATTCGAGAGAATCTGCCCGCGAGCGTGCTCGTAAAGTCGGACTTCGTCTTCGCCAACGATCGCCTCGCCAAGCACTACAACCTCTCGCCCATCACCGGCTCAGCGATGCGTAAGGTCGCGTTGCCTGCGGGCAGTCCGTTCGGCGGCTTGCTCACGCAGGGTGCGATTCTCAAGGTCAGTGCGAACGGCACGAACACCTCTCCCGTCGTGCGTGGAGCTTGGGTCATGGAGCGACTCATCGGCAAGCCACCGCCGCCACCTCCCGCGAGCGTGCCAGCCGTTGAGCCGGACATTCGTGGCGCGAAAACCATCCGTGATCTGCTCGCGCTGCACACGAAGGAAAAGTCCTGCGCAGGCTGCCACGCGAAGTTTGATCCGGTGGGGCTCGCCTTGGAGAGCTTCGACATCCTCGGCGGCTGGCGCACCCGCTATCGCGGCATCGAAGAAGGCGACCGCATCACCGGCATCGACCGTGCCGGACACGACTTCAGCTACACGCTTGCCGCCAACGTCGATCCACGCGGCAAGCTCATCGACGGTAGCGAGTTCGACAACATCAACGACCTGAAGGCCATCCTCGCCGCCGACCCTCGCCAGCTAGCGCGAAACCTCCTTCACCAGTTCATCGTTTATGCGACAGGCACGCCCGTGCGCTATTCAGATCGCCGCGAGATCGAGTCGATACTCGATGCGTGCGCGAAGGACGGGTATTGCGTGCGGGATTTGATGCTGGCGTTGGTGGGGAGTGAGATTTTTCTTGGCCGATGATGACTTCCCACAGATTCAGAAAACCCACAGATCGAATTTAGATCAGCCCAATCTGCGGGTTCTCTGAATCTGCGGGAACAACTTCACTATGAACTTCCCCCACATCTCAAAGCCACTTCCTCGCCGTCGGTTTCTGCGTGGAGTTGGAGTGTTGCTCGGATTGCCCTTCTTCGAGCAATCCATTGCACGTGGCGCATCACCCAAGGCACCACGCCGCCTGCTCATCATCTCCAACAACCTTGGCTTCTTGCCGAAGCCGTTCTTCCCGAAGACTGCCGGGCGTGATTACGAACTCACGCAGACGCTCTCGCCCTTGGCTGATGTGCGCAGCGAGCTGAGCATCTTCAGCGGCATGTCGCATCCAGATGTGAATGGCGGACACAGCGCGGAGAATTGTTTCCTCACCGCTGCACGCGGACCAACGAAGAGTGGCTTCCGCAATCAGATCTCGCTCGATCAATTTGCGGCGGAGAAACTCGGACAGCCCACGCGCTTCTCGACGCTGAATCTCGGCGTGAACATCGACAAGGCGAACCGCAGCCTCTCATGGACGCGAGATGGCGTGCTGCTGCCAGCGGAGGACAGCGCACCGGCCTTGTTCCGGCGCATGTTCGTGCAAGGCGATTCCGAGGCAGTGAAGAAGCAGCTCAACCGACTCGATGAGCGCGGCAGCATCCTCGACACGCTGATGGATCACACAAAGAAGCTTAGCCGCGACCTCGGCAGCGATGATCGCTCGCGGCTTGATCAATACCTCACCGCGGTGCGCGAGGTGGAGGAACGACTCGTCACCGCACGCGAGTGGGAACTGAAGCCAAAGCCCGTCACGAGCTTGCCTGAGCCCACCGACATCCAGGATAAGAAGCTCATCTTTGAAAAGCTCGATCTCATGCTCCGCATGTCACAGCTCGCCTTCGAGTCCGACTCGACCCGCGTTATCACGTTGATGGTCGATGCGTTCGCCACACCAGCCTTCACGATTCAGGGCGAGGAGAATACCACCGAAGGCTACCACGGCCTCAGCCACCACGGACAGGCTCCTGAAAAGGTGAAGCAGCTCGAGCACGCTGATCGCGAACAGATGGTGATCCTGCGCAAGCTCATCCAAAGCCTCGCTGCCAAGCATGAAGACGGCGTGCGTTTGCTGGATCGCACCATGGTGCTCTTCGGCAGCAACATGGGCGATGCGAACAAGCACGATAACACGAACCTCCCCATCCTCCTCGCGGGTGGTGGCCTGAAGCACGGCCGGCATCACGCCTTCAAGACCGACAACAATGCTCCGCTCTGCAATCTCTTCGTCACGCTTTTGCAGCACCTCGGCGTTGAAACCGAAACCTTCGGATCAAGCACAGGAACTGTGGGCGGACTTGTTTGAGTGGTCTAGTAGGAAGGTTTGGTGAACTGCACCGGTGTGCTGACCATCGCGCCGCGTTCATCGGTGACTTCGACATACCAGGTGTTCGCCTCGGCTGGTGGCTTGGGCGCGGTGATGGTGTTGCCGGTAACAGTGGCGGGCACCGACTTCCAGGTTCGTTTCGAGCGCAGGCCCGTGTCGATCGTGTAGTTCAGCTTCGCCTCTTTGATCTTCGTCGAAGCCTTGACCGAGACCTTTACCTGATCGCCTTCGATCACCGGCGCTGATGGCTCAAGCAACGGCGTGCCGGCGCGGCAATAGGTGTCGATGAACAAGCCGATCTCCTGCGGTGCCCAGCCGGGTGGATGACCGTGTGGCATGTTGATCTGGATGCGGATGTGCTTTTCGCCGGGCACCACACTGTAGCTCTTCATGTAGCTGTCTAGCACGTAGTGCACGTCATTGGTGCCGTTCACGAAGAGGATCGGCACATGGCAGCGCGGCAGCAGGCTGCCCTGATCGTATTCCTTCACCCACAGCGCCGCGCGATCACCGAGCTTGTCGATGCTCGGCTTTTGCACGGACTCGCCTTGATGGAGAAAGCCGCAACCATACACCGGCACGGCAGCCTTGAAGCGATCGTCGAGTGAAGCGACGAGACACGTCGTGTAGCCACCCCAGCTGATGCCCGTGACCGCCGTGTGCTCCGCATCGACCTCAGCGAAACTGCGCAGCAACGAGTGCGCACGCATCACACTCGCGGCGGCGTGGAAAGGCCAGTCATCGCTGGTGTCGCCACCGATGGAATCAAACTTCTCGGGATGGCCATGCGCTGGGCCGCCATTCGGCAAGCGCGTGCGGGTCTTCTGATCGTGTGCATTGCTCTTCGCCATGCCCTTGTCGTCATACTCCGGCTCCGGCGGACGCGAGCCGTTGAGATCCATCGCGATGGCCGCGTAGCCGCGCTTGGCCCAGAGCTGCGCCCACTCGGCGAAGGCGGTGCCGCCACCGCCGTGGATGAGCACCACGCCGGGAAACTTCGCACCCGGCTTCGCCGCACCAATCGTGATCGGCGAGGCATAGAAGGCGAAGACTTCCGTGTCTTTGCCGAGATACTTTTCTCCCGCGTAAGTCAGCGCATGAACGGGATGCGACTGATCCACCCACTTCATTACGGGCACAGTGGACTTCAGCTTGGTGAGATTCCACGGGCCAACGATGTCATCGGCATGAGCCATCGTGAAGGCAGCGAGAAGAAGAAAGAGACGTTTCATGAGTGGGATGGAAAAGGAATATCACTCGGCCTTGCTGAAGTCCCAGGTCTGAGACTTGTCCGCACCGTGGCTGAGCGTGATGGACAACACGTCGATCGACGCCGCATTCTTCGGCACACCGATGCGAACGTGAATGACCTTGCCGGTGACGGGGAGTTCCACCTTCACCTCGCCATCCGTGGGCCAGGTGAACGCGGTCTTTGCTTTCGGATCGAAGTCCGGCTGCTGCTTCGTGCGCCAGCTCGCAAAGCCTGCGCCGCCTTGCTTCGAGCGTGCGCGTATTGTCAGCGTCACCGGCCCCGTGAGATCGAGACGTGAATTCGTGATGAAGGTGTTACCCTTGCCACCTTCTTCCGCCGTGACCACTAGCGCGCCGTCTTTGATCGCGAGACTTCCGCCACGGCACATCCAGCCGCGCACAGTGCCGGGCTCAGCCGCCAGCTTCTTCTCTTCGAGTGCCGCGAACCTCTTGTCGATGTGATCGGCAAAGAAGACCGCGTCTTGCGGATGAATGTCCGTCGGCAAACCCGGTGGCTTGAGGCCATCGCTCCAGGTTTTGAGCTTTGCATTCAATCGCGCGACGATGTCGGGATGCTGCGCGAGCAGGTTCTTGGTCTCGCCTTCCGGTGTAGTGACATCGAAGAGGAACTGCTCCTCCGGCCCCAGCCGAATTAGCTTCCACGGAAACTCCAGCACCGCCGCCTGCGAGCGCCAGCGCCAGTAAAGGCAGTCATGCGGCGCGGCTTGGTTCTTGCCTGTGACGAACGGCATCAAGTTCACGCCATCCAAGGGCTTAGAGCTGAGAGCAGAGAGCGTAGAAAGGTCTGGAGACTTCGAGGTGTCGTCACGCACCTCTTCGCTCTTCGCCCTTGGCTCTTCGCTGCCGTAGGCAAGCGCGACCGCTGTTGCTGCAATGTCGAGATTGATCACCGGATGCGGATACACCGTGCCTGCGGGCAGCGTGCCCGGCCACGCAGCGAGGAAAGGCGTGCGAATGCCTCCATCCGTCAGCATGCCTTTCTCTCCGATCAAAGGCACGTTCAGCGAGCCATCCCAGTGCCCAGGTTTCACAGGCGCACCGTTGTCACCGACGAAGAAAATCAGCGTGTTCTTCTCTGCGTTCATCTCGCGAAGTTTGGTGCGCACACGACCGAGCCCATCATCCATCGCCGCGATCATCGCGAGTGCCTGACGACGCTCCATCGGCAGATTCGCTGGCACCTTGCTGAACCACGGCTCCGGCGACTCCAGTGGCACATGCGGCGCGAACCACGCGAGGTAGAGGAACCACGGCTGCTCGGGCTTCACTGCGCGACGATCGAGGAACGACAACGCCGCCTCCGTCTGCACGACCACGCGGAAGCGATTGTCCGTCACGAGATGCGGCGCATCAGCGAACGGCTTGCCTTGAAGGTCATGTGACGCGAAGAACTGCCGCAGCTCGCCGCGCCAGTATTCATCGAAGCCCTGGCGATGCGGCATGTGCTCCAGCATCGCACGCGCCGCCTTGCCTTCGCCCTTGTCCTTCTTGTCGCCTCCGAGATCGAGATGCCACTTGCCCACCATGCCGGTGAGATAACCCGCCGGCTTCAGTCGCTCGGCGATGGTGAGTTCCTCCAGCGGCAGCGGACCCTTGTTGTTGTCCTCGACGCCGAAGCGCTGCTGGTAGCGACCGGTGATCACACCGGCACGCGACGGCACACATTGCGGCGCACTCACATACCCACGCGCAAAGCGAACGCCATCGCGCGCGAGTTGATCGAGGTTCGGCGTGCGGATGTCCGCGTTCACGCCTTGCGCCCCGAGATCGGCCCAGCCGTGATCATCGGAGTAAATGACCAGGATGTTCGGTTTGGGCGCGGCGAGGCACAGACTGGCGAACGAAAGAAGGACAGCGATGAGGCGAAGCATGGCGCACTTCAACGCAGGGACTGTGTGGGTTTATCGTGAGATGCGCTCATGGGGAATCGTATTGCCAGTCCAGTCAACGGTATTACTTTCACGACATGAAGACGATCACGATCAAAGTTCCCGACTTTCTGAACGCCAAGCTCGACGCTGCTGCTGCGGCGATGAAGCAGTCGAAGTCGGGCGTCGTGAGGGATCTCTTGCTGAATGCTCTGCCACCGGCGGAGAAGAGCAAGACGCGCAAAGCAGCGAAGCCATCGCTGCATGACAGGCTGAAGAAGTATCAAGACGCCGGAGCTGCCGGAGTGCCTGATCTGGCATCGAACCCCAAGCACCTCGCTGGCTATGGCCGCTAGCCAGGGCATCCTTTTGGACACTGGCCCGCTGGTCGCCTATCTGGTTGCCGACGAGCAGCATCATCGCTGGGCCACCGAGCAGTTCATGCGTCATGACGGTCCGCTCATCACCTGCGAGGCCGTGGTGAGCGAGTCTTGGTTCCTGCTGCGTCATCTGCCACGTCACCTCGCCAAGCTACGCGCCATGCTGGCCGACGGTATCTTTGACCTTTCATTCCATCTGGAGGACGAGGCGGCCAGCATCAGCGCATTGATGGATCGCTACGACGATGTGCCCATGTCGCTGGCGGATGCCTGTCTGGTGCGACTCTCGGAGTTGCATCCGAAACTGCCGCTCGTCACACTGGATTCTGACTTCAAGATTTACCGTCGCCACGGTCGGCAGATGATTCCGGTGATCTCTCCATCGTGATCAAAACGTCGTGCGCGTCACCTTGCCGCCGTTCGACTTGAGTTCGATCCAGTCGATCTCCACGGGCTGCTCCTGCATCGGCAGGTAGAGCCGCACGATGCCGAGCGGCCCTTCGGCTGGGAGTGACACGCTGACGTCCTCCCAGTCGCCGCCTTTGAGCGTGAAGGTC
Source organism: Verrucomicrobiaceae bacterium (assembly GCA_016795365.1). GTDB lineage: Bacteria > Verrucomicrobiota > Verrucomicrobiia > Verrucomicrobiales > Verrucomicrobiaceae > JAEUHN01. The sequence continues at coordinate 67,779 of JAEUHN010000001.1, read as the reverse complement.
ATGCGTTGAGCCTTGCCTTCGACTCCATTCGCCAGCCAGTCGAAGTGTGAACTGCCCGCCTTCGCCTTGATGCGGAAGGTGGCCATCGTCGGGCCGCTGTGCTTGCTGGCACCGAAGCCGAGGAAACAGGCGTCACCGATGTTGGTGATGCGGAGGATGCCATCCTTCACCGATGCTCTGCAATCGCGTGCCTTCCAACCTTGCAACGCGGGATCACCATCGTCTTTGCCTTTGGCTTTCGGGGCGGCCTTGGGCTTGTCCTTGCCCTTGGGTTGCTGCTTGCCTTCGAGTTCAGGATGATACTTCGCGGGGTCGAACTTTGGATTCGGCAGCGGCACCACAGCGTGCGTGTCCGTCAGGAACTTCTCGATCAGCGCATCGAGTTCGCGCACGAGTTCCGGCTTCTGCGCAGCGAGTTCCGTCTTCTCGCTGAGGTCGTCCTTCAGATTGAAAAGGAGATATCGATGCGCGCCATTGTCGCCGCCGTGGAAGAGTCGGATGAGCTTCCACTCGTCGCGATGCACGGACACCGCAGGTGGCAGCCAGTCAGGCACGCCAGGATTGTGTGGGAAGTATTGAAACACGGCCTTGCCTGCGAGTGCGTCGCCCTTGAGTGCCGGAAGGATGCTCGCGCCATCGAAGTGCTGGCCTTCCGTCGCCTTCAAGCCCAGGCCAGCGAGCAACGTCGGATAGTAGTCCTCGCTCTGGATGACGGCGTCGCTGCGGCTGCCTGCGATGGTGATTCCAGGCCAAACAATCACACCGGGCACGCGCGTGCCGCCTTCGAACATCGTCGCCTTGCCACCACGCAGCGGGCGGTTGCTGGTGGGCGTGGTGCCGTCGATTTCGTTATACATGTTGCCACCGTTGTCGGCGGTGAAGATGATGATTGTGTTGTCCGCGAGCTTGAGGCGGTCGAGTGCATCGAGCAACGTGCCGATCGCGTCGTCCATGCTCTGCACCATCGCAGCATACGTGGGGCTGCGTTGAGCATCCTTCGGGTTCACACGCGGGCGGCTGCCCTCGATGAAGTCCTTCTTCGCATCGAAGGGCGCGTGGACGCTGAACATCCAGTAGTTCAGGTAGAACGGTTTGCCCTGCTGCTTCTCCATCCACGCGACGGCTTCGTCCGCCATGCGGTCCTCGATGTGCTCGCCGGGCTTGCGCTCGGTGAAGTTCGCGAACTTCCACGGAGCCACGTAGCTGCCCGCAGGCCCCGGTCCTGGATGATGTGGTAGATCAACATCGAATCCCTGCTGCAACGGCGAATACGGCTCGGGCCCGAGGTGCCACTTACCGAAGTGCGCCGTCGCGTAGCCAGCGTCCTTCATCGTCTCCGCGATGGTGCGATACTCGGTCTTCAATCGCGTCACCGGATTCGGCATGATGGCCTTCTGGTCCGGTGGTCCCGACTTCGGCACCGTGGCCTCCAGCACCACCTGCGGCACATGGCAATTCGGCACCGTGATGCCCGTGCGCGCCGGGCTTTGGCCCGTTAGCAAAGCGGACCTCGTGGGCGAGCACAACGGACTCGCCGAATACGCTCGCGTGAAGGTCATGCCACGCTTCGCGAGCCGCTCCACGTTCGGTGTCTTGTAGAACGTGGTCGTGCCGTAGAGCGTCGTGTCGCTCCAGCCCAGATCGTCCGCGAGGATGACGATCACATTGGGCTGAGAGGCAGCGAACAGTGACGTGCTGAGAGCGAAAATGAGACCGAGGAAGAATGAGCGCATGGCAGGCCGCGAGTAACGCGACCTGATGGCCAGACATCTCAGCAAATGCTGTGTCGAAATCGGCAAGAAGCCGAACTCGATCCACACGCACCGCTACTTCCGCCACTGATACATCCAGCGTTCGGAGATGGGCTTGTCCTTGTCCATCAGCTCGCAGTTCATCTCGAGGAGGTTCGTCTTCTCGGGGACGTCGAGCTTGAAGAAGGCGCGCCAGCCGCCGGTCTCGTTGTTCTTCATCACGCGCTGGTCGAGGATCTTAACTTCTCCGGTGGTGATCTTGAGGGACACTTCGGGCAGCCAGTCGGTGGGCTTGGCACCTTGGGCTTCGCCTTTGCTGAAGTCGATCACATACTCGTGATCGTCGCTCTTCATGACGAACCCGCGACGTGTGTGTAGGACCTTCGCGAGCTTCGCAGGTTCGTGCTGATCAAGCCATTGCAGGCGGTAGCTGAAGCTTAGTGGCTTGTCCGCCGTGGGCATGATCGCGGGCTGGTAGAAGGCGACGATGTTGTCCCAGGTTTCTTCGCCGGTGGGGATCTCGACGAGCGTGACATTGCCTGCCTCGAAGCCAGTGATCGGCTCCACCCACACGGCGGGGCGGCGATGGTAGTTGGCTTCGAGGTCTTCGAAGTTCTTGAACTCACGATCGCGCTCAGCGAGGCCGAAACCCTTCATGCCCACGGCTTCAAAAAGGCTGAGGCGAAGCTGGCCGGGCGTGTTGTCGAGCGGACGCCAGATGTGCGTGCCGTTGGCGAGTTCGATTTGCAGACCGTCGCTGTCATGCACCTCGGGGCGGAAGTCATAGGGCTTGGGGTGCGTGTTCTCACCGAACCAGAACATGCTGCTAAACGGCGAGATGCCGAGCGACTTCACCGGCTTGCGCAGCCAGATCATGCCCTTCACGAACATCTCGGTTGTCTTGCCCGGCATGGCTTCAAAGCTGTAAGCACCAACGACACTCGGACCGTTCAGCAACGCGAGGCACTTGAAGAAGCGCGCGCCGGGCTCCGGCTTCTCGAACCAGAAGTGCGTGAAGTCCGGAAATTCCTCGGGCTCGCCGCCGATGGTATTGACCGACAAGCCGCGGGCGCTGAGGCCGTAGCCGAGATCTGTGGTGACGGAGCGGAAGTAGCTCGCGCCCATGAACACGAGGAACTCAAAGCGGCGGTTCAAGAACGAGTCCGGTGCGAGCACGCGGAAGCCGGCGAAACCATCGGGATACTTCGTGCCTTCGGGCACCTTGAGCTGACCCCAGTCGAAGAGCTTCTCGTCATACTTGATCGGCGTGGCGGCGCCACCGGAGAGATCATACATGCCGACGGTCTTCTTCGCGGTCCAGCCGGGATGGAAGAACTCGACGCGGAAGGTGTTGCCCAGCTCCCCGTAGTGCGCGGCATCCTCTTTGAAACGGATCTGGCGATGGCCGTCGTATTTGAGCTGGTCGAAGAAGGGATCGAGCGGCTTCTGCGGTGCCGTGTAGGGCTCGTGCGCGAGTTTGGCCGCTAGCGCCTGCAGGGAGGTGAGGTCTTTGACGGACGATACATCAAGGTCAGCCGCGAAGGCCAGACCGATGCTCGTGAGAGAAACCGCGGCGATCAGCCGGGCGGGGGTGAGGAACAGCTTGTGCATGGGGGCTCAAAAGGAGCGCCGGATCATGCCGCAAGCTGCGTGCCAGTCAAACGGCGACCACCTACCACAAGCCGAAAGCGCTGAGTTGCTTCGAGGCCGCACCGGCCCAGTCACGGTTCGCTGCGGGACTGGCGGGGCTGGGGTGCAGCACGCGGCCAATCTTGAGCTTGGGAAAGTGCGTCGTTTGCTTCTGTGCCTGGGCTTCAGCAAAGCCGCCGACGCCGATCAACCATTCCGGTTTCAAGGCGGCGAGCACCGCGCGCAGATGCTCGTCGCAGGCGGCTTCGATGCGTGCGGCCTCGGCGACGGGCAGCTTGTCAGGCGTGAAGTTGGCACCGCTCGCAATCATGAAGACGAGCGGGCAGTAGTTCGCCACGAAGTGTTCCGCGAAGAAGTCCTCAGGTTTCGGGTAGCGTCCCGAGAAGAGGCCCCAAAGACGGCGGCCGCTGACCTCCGACTGCGTGCAGTCAAAGCCGACGATGGGCCGCTTCGGATGCTCGTTGGTCGGGTGCAGCACTGGCGCACTGATGCCCATCCAGTCACGCACCGCGTTGATCTCGCCGAAGGGCACGCCCGTCTGCGCCATGCCCCACGGCCCCGGATTCATGCCGAGGAAGACGACGCGCTTCTTGCCATTGCCAAAGCGTCGCACGTATTGCTCATGCGCGGCGCGCGCGTATTCGAGCGGGTTATAGACGTGCGTGATCGGCGCGCCAAACGTCAGCGGGCGCAAGGCATCGCAAAGTGTATCGACGGCGGCGAGGATCTGATCGGGAGCGGGCATGGGGTGCGGTAAAGTAGTCCAGTTGCGCCGCAACTGGATTCCATTCGAACGCTACAACGCACGCTTCCGAATCCAGCGTGTCACATCGTCGAGCACCTTCTCGCGTTGCACGTCGTGCAGCAGGAGGTGGTAGCTGCGGGAATACCAGTGCATGAGCTTGTCCTCGGTGCCGAGTTCCTCGAACAACTGCTGCACCTGATCCGGGGTGCTGACGATGTCGTGCGGCGAGGCGACGATGAGCACGGGCACGTCGATGCGATGGGCGGCTCGCGCGTTCTCCTGCAGCAGCTCGTCGATCTCGCGCAGCGTGCGCAAGGTGAAGCTCCCAACGTGATGAGGGGTCTTCTGCATCTGATCGCCGTGCGTGCTGGTGCTGGTGACGCGCATCTTGCTTTCATCGACACCTGCCAGGTCGCCGAGCTTAAGCCGCATGGTGGGCAGCGCGTGTGAGGCACCGAGCAGGAGCCAGCGTTCGATGTCGCTGAGTTTTTGGCGCAAGCCAGCGACCGGTGAGGCAAGGATGAGCGCGTCCGGCGTGTGCCGATAATCCTTGGCCGCGGTGTGCAGCGCGATGAGGGAGCCGAGGCTTTCGCCATACCAGACGATGGGCGTCTTGGGATGTCGCGCCCTCACCAGACGATGGAAGGTGAGCAAGTCGCGGAGCCAGAGACTCGCGCTGTCGATGTCGCCGCGCCGGGCCGTGTCGGGATCATTGCCCTGGCCGCGCAGCTCGTAGCCATACACGGCGATGCCTTGGGGTGGCAGTCGTTCACCGAGCAGCCAGAAGTCCGAGGCTGCACCGCTGAGACCATGGATGGCGATCACCACGGTCTTGGTCTCGATGCCGCTGGGCACCTTCCATTCCTTCCACGGCATCTGCTTGCCATCGAAGGTGGTCCAGGCGGTGGGACCGAGTCCGGGCTTCGCGTGCTCACGCTTCAACGTGTTGCACGAGGCCAGCAGCAACGCGAGGGCGCTAAGAGCGAAGGATCGCGAGATGTTCGGTGGTAGCTTCAATGCAGGTGCGCTGGGCGTGGATGCGGTGGTCGAGCGCGAACTCGGACGGCGTTTCAAACGTGAAGGTGACAGGGCAACCGAGCTTGTGCAGCACGATGGCCTCGGGTCCGAGCAAGCCTTCCGGCAGCACCTTGCGACGGATGATGCCACGCTTGGCTTTGCTGCCTTCGATGGTGCCACGCAGGTCTGGTGGGATGATGGCGGCGACAGCTTCCATCACGGGCTCGCTAAGTGGGCGCTTTTGATGACTTAGCTCGTAGAGGTAGCAACCCTGCGCATCGTAGTCCTCATGCAGGCAGAGGCCAAAGCGCAAGGTCTTCGGCTTGATCCACTGCTGCCAAGCTTTGATCAGCGGATCGCGTGTGAGATGAAAGCGACGGTTGAGATCGATGCCGCGCTGATCGACGCGCGTGTTGCGAATGAGGCCCACGGGGTTCAGACACGGAGCGATCAGGAAGGGCTCGGTGCGGAGGCGCTCGATGTTCTGCTCCGCCCACGTCAGCAGTCCCCACGGTGGCGCGGCTTCATCGCCATGCACGCCGGTCGAAAGGTAGGCAGCGGGCTCGCCTTGCGCTGCGGTCTTGGTTTCAAAGGCTACCACTGGCAGACCCTCGGCGTGGCCCAGGATGATCGAGTGCAATCGTGCGGCACGCGCCACGCGATGCCACGCGGCCATCAGGGCAGCGAAGTCGTGCGCGCGATGTGAGGTGAGACAGGTCGTCATGGCAATAAAAACGGCGCGGGCTCCGGTGGAACTCCGCGCCGTGGAGAAAGGGTGGGCGTTAGTTGCGGCTGCGTAGCTTGGAGAGCAGGCGCAGGATCTCGAGGTAGAGCCAGACCAGTGTGACGAGCAAGCCGAAGGCGCCATACCACTCCATGAACTTCGGGGCACCGCCAGCGGCTCCGCGTTCGATGAAGTCGAAGTCGAGGACGAGGTTCAGGGCTGCGATAGCGACCACGAAGAGCGAGAAACCGATGCCGATCATGCCATTGCCGAACAGGCCAGGGATTTGGATGCCGAACAGGCTGAGGACGAAGGACACGAGATAGAACAAGGCAATACCAAGGGTGGCGGCGAAGATGCCAGCGCGGAACTTCTCGGTGGCCCTAACGATGCCGGTGGAGTAGAGCGCGAGCAGGGCGCAGAGCACGCCGACGGTGAGGAGCACGGAGGTGAGAACGATGCCTTTGAACTGAGCGTCATACATGGCGGAGATGATGCCGAGGATGACGCCCTTGGTGACGGCATACACAGGCGAGAGCCAGGGTGCGGTGCGGGGAACAAAACTGATCACGAGCGCCGTGATCATGGGCAATATCCAGCCAAACTTGAGTGCGATGCTGAACCAAGCTGGCGTGGTCGCGGATCCTACCTGACCCCAGCTCCAGGAGCCTGCAACGAGCACGAGCATCAGTAGGATGGCGGTCTTGAAGAGGGTGCCATTGATTGTCATCACCGAGTCGCCGATGGCTGGGCCAGCACGATCAAAGGCTGCGGGACTGAGGGTTGGATTGTTGGTTCGCATGATGGGGGGAGTGTAGGGACCTCGGGTGGCGGGGTCAATGGTGGTCTTTCTTTAGCAGCAGCATCCGAAACGCCGCCCCCATGTGGGTCGGATGCGTGAGCGTGTGGAATTGCCGGAGTGCGGTCGCGGTGGCGCTGGACATGGGTTTGCCATCGAGCGACTTCAGCCACGGCGTCGCGGCGTGCGTGAGGAAGCGGCCTTGATCCATGAAGCGCTCGACGGTGAGCCCGGCGGCCTCGGCGATATGGATCAGGCGAGTGAAGTTGATGTGCGCGGTGAGATCGCATTCGCCCAGACGGTCAAGCACATTGCCATCGCTACGATGATGGAAGTAGCGGCGCAGCGTGCCGTCGGCGCGCTCGGGCGTGTAGTATTCGGCGGCTTCGTAGCCGTAGTCGGCGATGAGGATCGCGCCACGAAACGGCAGCGCGGCCATCGCCTTCATCCACTCGACCGCCGCCGGATGCACCTCAGTCGTGTAGCCTGCGGGCAGGTCGTTTGGCAGCAGAGCAACCTCAGCTCGCGCAGCGTCGCTCAGCTCGCCCTCGATCCATTCGAGCGCGGGCGTGACGTGGAGTTCCTTCCAAGCACTGCCTGTCCAGCGCACGCGATGGACGGGGAAGGCATCGAGGAGTTCGTTGCTGAGGAAGAAGGACGAAGAGGGGAGGTCGAAGGACGAAACGGACTCACTCCAGGCGATTTGATCTCCCATCAGCGGCTCAAGGCGCGCGCGCTGGGCCTCGCGATAGGCGGGTTGTGGTTCGATGATGGCGTAGCGTGGCTTGTGTCCACTCGGCCAGCCATTCCAGATATCCTCGGCGAGCTGGCCATCGTGCGCGCCCTGCTCGACCAAGGTGAAATCCATCGGGCGTCCGAGCGATTCCCAGACATCGCATGCGACCTGGGCGAGCAGTTGCCCATAGAGCGGCCCCACGCTCACAGCGGTGAAGAAGTCGCCGCTGCGCCCGATGCGGCGAGGTCCGCGGCCGTAGTAGCCGAGCGCGGGATCATAGAGCGCGCGGCTCATGACCTCGGCAAAGGTAGCGGTGGCAGGGACCAGGGGCGTAGTGGGCATAGGGCGATCCTTGCCCGAATTCACAAAGCTTTCATCATCGTTTCACTCGCGCCCCCTAACCGGATGGTTACAATGCGCGCCCTCCAACCCACCCATTCCTTTCATAATCCATGCTCGATCTTGAACTGCTCGGCGAAAGCAGCTGGCGCGGCCCCGGTGGCAAGCGCAAGCCACCTTTCTTCAAGCGCACTTGGTTCCGTGCGCTGGTGGCGCTTGGCATTCTGGGGATCTGCGTGGCGTTTGGCGTGCTGGTTTTTGTGGTTCAGCCGCTGCGGGAAAAGGCGCTCACTTATGACATGGAGGAGTGCAAGCGCCTTGAGGAGGCGAGTGTGATCTACGACCGCCACGGCGGCGAGCTGGGCAGGTTCTACGTGATGAACCGCACGCGGGTTGAGCTGTCCGAGGTTCCCTCCCATCTGATCAAAGCGCTGACAGCTCAGGAGGACTCGCGATTTTTCGAGCATGACGGTGTGGACTACATCGGCATTGCGCGTGCCATCTGGCTGACCATCAAAGTCGGGCGTGTGACCCAAGGAGCGAGCACGCTCACCCAGCAGCTCGCACGTAACACCTTCGAACTCCGTGAGAAGAGCGTCCGGCGCAAGCTGCTCGAAGCCTTCGTCGCGCAGGAATTGGAAAAGCATTACACCAAGAACGAGATCTTGGAGCTTTACCTGAACCGCATCTTTTTCGGCAGCGGCAACGGGCAGCAGTTTTACGGCATTCAGGCAGCTTCGAGAGGTTACTTCGGGAAGGACGTGAAGGACATCAACGTGGAGGAAGCCGCGACGATCGTGGGCCTGATCAAGGCACCGAATCTCTACTCTCCGCTGCGTCACGTGACGGCATCCATCAAGTCGCGCAACATGGTCTTCCACCGCATGATGGAGGAGGGGCACATCACGGTGGAGGAGGAGCAGGCGCTTTCGCTCAAGCCGATGATGACCTCCATCCAGACCGTCGATTCACGCCTGACCTACGTGTATGACGAGGCGACCCGGCAGGTGAAGAAACTCGTGGGTGAAGAACGGGCAACCACCGGGGGATTCAAAATCTACACCTCCATCGACCCTGACATTCAGCGCGCCGCCGAGGAGTCCGTGCGCAAGCGCCTGGCCGAGGTAGAGAGTCAGAAGGCCTTCCAGGAGGCGGTCGATAGCAAAGGGCAACCGCACCAGACCTATGCCCAGTATCGTGCGATCCTGTCTGACTGGCGTGCCAAGATCTCCAGCAAGGAGATTGACCCGAAGACACCCAAGCCGGAGGCACAGTATTTGCAGGGATCAGCGCTCGTGCTCGACAACAAAGACGGTGCGGTGCTCGGTCTCGTAGGCGGCCGTGATTACATCGACAGCCAGCTGAATCGCGCCTTCACCTCACCCTTCGCCAAGCCACGTCCCGTGGGCACCGCGTTCATTCCGTTCAATTACGCAGCGGCATTCAGCACGCCGTTGTTCTTCCCTGGCACACCGCTGGAAGACTTGCCCTTCGACAACAGCCTGGTGATGATAGGAGCCTTTCAGGGACGCTTGGGCGAGTGGGGTGTGGAGGCCGAGAAGATGAGCTACACCATGGGCTACATCAGTGCTCGTGAGTCGCTTGTGCAGGGACGCAACGGCACCACGATGCGTTTGTGCTATCAAGCGTTTCAGACCGATCAAGACCGGCTGGACTATGTGCCGCTGACAGAGTTGGTGAAGAAGTGCGGCATCGAGAGCGAGATCCTTGAGCGTCCCGCCAGCTTTCTCGGGGTGAGCCCGGCCTACCTTGATGAGATGACGCTGGCCTACACCTGCTTCGCCAACAACGGCACTCGGCCTGCTCAGGTGCATCTGATCAACAAGATCACCGATGCCAAGGACCAGGTGATTTTTGAGCTCGACGAAGAGGCAAGTGCGCCAGTGCAGGCCATGGATGAAATTGCCGCCGCACAGGTGAACTCCTGCCTCGTCGATGCGCTGGAGCGTGGCACTGGCCGGGCTGCCCGAGCCAACTTTGGACTGAAGAAGTTCCCTGCGGGTGGCAAAACGGGCACCCACGATGGCTTCAAGGACCTCTGGTTCCTCGGCTACACCAGCCGTGTCACCTGCGGTGTGTGGGTGGGCTTCGATAAACCGAAGACCATCTTCACGGGTGCCGTCTCAAGCCAGATTGCACTCCCTATCTGGAGCGACATCATGAACGCTTCGATTGCTGGGCATCCGCCCGAGCCCTTCGTCAAGCCGCAGGCACTTGGAACCATCGAGCTGTGCCGGAAGAGCGGCCATCGTGCCACGGACTTCTGCTTCACCAAGGTAAAGGATGCTGATGGTCGCGAGCGCTCCGTGAAGGACACCTTCTTCGAGATCGCCAGGCAGGGCACCGTCTTCAATGACTTCTGCACCGAGCATGTCGGGGAAGGCATCGCGCTTGATTTGATCGCCTTCTCATCGCCGATTGGGAAGAACGACATCGTGGGCATGGCTGGCGCCAGTCTTCCTGGCATTGATCCGGTGCGGATGCAGGAAGACACGGTCAAAGGTGAGGACCCTTACAACAGCATCAAGCCAGCGATTCGCCCTGCGGACTTGCGCAAGGAAGGGTCGGCTGTGAAGCGCGCGACAAAAGTCGAGGACGATGAGGGAACGGGGACTCAGATCCCTGTCCGGTTGCCGCCTCCCGCGCCTCTGAAGCTGCTCCTCGCGCAGTAACTATTTCCGCCAGAGCCAGCGGAGCGTGTCTGGCAGCATCGAGGCACCGTGCTTGCCATTGTGCGTGCCTTCGCCGAGCACGAACTTGTAGTCATAGCCCATGAACTTGAGCGAGGCGGCCATGTCCTGATTCGCCAGCGGCCAGTTGCCGAATTGGTTGTCGAGATCGTTGCGACCGTCCTGGAGGAAGACGCGGATTGGCTTCTTCTCCGCCTTGCGGATCATGGCTGGATAGACGTTGCCGCCGCGAATGTTGGTGAATGAACCAATGTGGCTGACCACCTTGCGGAAGGCCTCGGGATGCTCCCAGGCAACGGTGAAGGCGCAGATGCCGCCGCTGCTGTTGCCGCAGATCGCACGCATCTCGGGATCGGTCGTGAGGTTGTAGCTTTTGCCCACCTCGGGCAGGATCTCGTCGAGAAGGAAGCGCGAATACAGGTCACCGAGGGAGTCGTATTCGAAGCTGCGATTGCTGCGGCCTTTTTCGCCGGGCTTGGCCGCGGGGAACATGCCGGGATTGATGAAGATCCCAATGGTCACGGGCATCTCGCCAGCGGCGATCAGATTGTCGAACACGGTCGCCGCACGGAACTGGCCCTTTTCGCTATACATGCCCATGCCGTCCTGGAAGACCATCACGGCGGCAGGCTTCGCTTTGTCATACTGAGCAGGCACATACACCGCATAGTCGCGCACGGTGCCGGGATAGATTTTGCTCTCGGTCCACTGATGGGTGGTCACCTTGCCCTGAGGCACTCCTGGCTTCACCTGGGAATCAGGGCCGAGGACGTATTGATCGTCTTGAGGAGCGGCGAAAGCGGGAGCGAATGCCAGAGCGAGGGCGGAGAGGACGTGCAAAGATTTCATGAAGGGCTGGGCTCAACGAGCCCGCAGCACTCTATCTTGCGGGAGTGCACGACCACGGGGAGCACCTCATGGAGCCTTTGGCTGCGGTCCACGAGTAAGGATCTCCAGGTCCTGGCGCTCGGAGGCGGTGAGTGACAAATCGTTGCCGTGATTCGTGATGAACCACTGGGCTGTTCGCCCGATCAGGCGCACGTGATCGGCACTGCCCTGGATGGCTTTTTGCCAGATGGGAATGAAGATCGATGGCGGCAAGGTGGTGACCTGGCGGAACAAGGCTTCCTGCTTCAAGATCTCGCTGGTCTCGGGATTCATGATGAGGAACTCCAGCAGCGAGTGCTCGATCGTGGGATCTGTCTCGGCCAGTGAGATGCCGTTGAGGAGCTTCTGGATTTCCATTCGGAGTGCATTGATGGCCGGACTCTCGATCCCAAGTTTCAGATTGGCCTCGGGCACGGGCGAGTTCTTTTCCATCGTGCAGAGAAGCTGATTCCACGGGGCCACTCCCGCTTTCTTCAGCAGCTCGTCAGCGCGTGATTTGCACGTGGCGCGCCCGGCTTCGAAATCAAAACGTTGCGCGGTGGGAAGTGCGGTGGAGGCAGCATCTTTTTCAGGGATCACAGCCCAGCCAGGCGAGGCAGATGAGGTGCTCGGCTTGTGCTTGATGTCGGCCGGAAGGAAGGAGCGGGCGGCCAGAAAAACGAGCAAAGGAATCGCCCAGATCAGATTGAACCAAATCCTGCCGCTCGACCTAGAGGATGTGGAGAGCGGGCATGCCGCCTCGGAGATTTCCCGGACGAGCGGAGCGGGTCGCTTGCGGTCGAGCGCAGCGTCGAGGCGGTCAAACCACGAAACTGGAGCGATGCTCTTGATAGCGGCATATCCAGGCCACTGTCGGTCGCGTGAGGACGCCAGGTATTCGATGGCCGCATCGGATGCAGGATCGCTCCAGTTCCAGTTCGCATTCGAACGGCGGAAACGCTGATGCCAGAACGAAAGTTGGTCCTCACGAAAGCCCGCAAAGGTAGCCCCGAGCTGCGATTGCTGCTCCACGCGTGGCAGCAGTTGTTCGCGCGTCTCGCGATCGAGGTGGGGGAAGGCAAAGTTGACCAGGCGCATCGAGAGTGCAGGGGACGCGAATCCTGTCTCCAGCGCGAGTCGCAGAGCCACGATCGCGGCCTCAGGGGCATTGAGCCGCTGGGGTTCCGTCAGCATTGAATCGGCCAGTTGGATCATTGCGCTCACATCATGCACGGCTTCCCACTGCGACATGCACGCATGGGCGATGAGAGAGCTGCCCGCCTCCATCTCGGCGATCAACTGCGAAGTGGTCACGCCCGCTGCTACCAGTTCGCTCCGGCCACTGGTCACTCGGTGCAGGCTCTGTTGCCAGAGGCGAATCCCCGCTGTGCCAGGGTCGATCAGGCGGCAAGTGAAGAAAAGACTTCCGATCGCCTTGGTCATCGCGTGGAAATCCTTGGACGCCTCGGCTTTCGCCACGAGTTGCTCGGCTTCAACCAGCGCTGGGAACACAGGCTCCGCAGGTGCTTCGATGGGAGCCTCGATGGGCGAGGGTTCTTCAGCTATCGCTGGGGGCGGCGTAGGCTCAGCGGCCACGCCACGAATCACTTCCAGACCGATCTCATAAGCCTCGCGCACGCGGCGGAAGCCCTCGGGGTCCGTGTCCGGGCGATGCTGCTTCACCAGGCGGGCATACGCGATCTTGATGTCCTTCTCGGAGGCGGCACAGGGATCGAGTTCCAGAATTTGCCAAGGTGTTTGCATGGGGACGAACCGTAGCGGCCTAATGTGAAGGTCGCCGATTCTTCACATTGCAAAGGCATCGTCAATGCAAACAGCGAGGTGCCCGCACTCTTTTGTGAAGCCGATCCACGATCTTCCAGGACAAAGAAAAAGCGTGCCGGGCAAGACCACGGCACGCTTGGAAGACTACCTGAATGCTAGAGCTATTACTTCGCAGGAGCTGGGGCCGGAGTGGCCGCTGGCTTGGGTGCGTCAGCCTTGGGAGCTGCGGCAGGTGCCGGAGCAGCAGACTTGGGCGCATCAGCTTTCGGAGCGTCAGCCTTGGGTGCTGCTGGAGCGGGCGTAGCTGGTTTGGGCGCGTCAGCCTTGGCTGCGGGAGCTGGTGTTGCAGTAGCGGCAGGAGCTGGTGTTGCGGTGGCTGCAGGAGTCGGGGTAGCCGACTGATTGGCGGCGGGAGCCGGAGCAGGTGCAGGAGTGGCTGGTGCTGCGGCAGCAGGTTTCGCCGTGAAGATCGGGTCACCCTTGTTGACGTTGTGCTTCTTCGCGATCAGTGATGCGAGAATGACCGTGATCAGGAACAGCGCGCCTGCCAGCCAACCAGTGCCTTTCTGAAGCACGTTCGTGGTCTGGGCTCCCCACATCTGATTGGTCACACCTTCGCCGAAGGATGCGCCGAGGCCTTCCTGACGCGGGCGCTGCATGAGGATGATAAGAATGAGGAGCAGGCAAACCAGCACCTCAACAATGGTGAGCAACGTGATAAGAAGGTCCATACGAGGGGCGCGGAATATGCGGGGACTCCCGCCCTTGGCAAGCTGGTTCTCCAAAGGCGGAATTTATCTGCAATTCGGGCGCTGGGAAGGGCTTTAGACGGCTTCGGGCACGACGAAGGGCTCGCGATACTTGGGCTTCACGTGGGCATTCGCAGCATCGTTGTCGATGAACTGCTCCGCAACGGGATCAAACTTGAGCACGGGGCCGAGGGTGAGTTTGCCCTTCGCAATGTCCACATCGTTCTTCGCCAGGTGCTCCTTCATGCGTTCGAAGGACTCGGCGGCAAAGCGTTCGCCTTTGATCTTCTCGAGGATCTCATCGGGGTTCTGTTGCTGACCAAGGCGGTAGCTGATGTTGCCCGTGTGGCAGAGGGCGCTGGAAAGGTGACCCTCCAGGATGTCGGCGTGCAGGTCGTCGATGCGGCGGCTGCGGCAGGCATTGATGAAGTTCTTGAAGTGATCGTCAGCGCCCTTCCACTCCTTGATGACCTTGCCCGCAGGATCGTAGGCGATGGCTGATCCGTAGCTGGGCACCACGACGTAACCCTTTTCGCACTCGACGATCACTCCCACGCCTGCGCCCTTGAACTTGTCCATGTCCTTGCTGTCCTTCGAGGCTGGCAGCCCGCGCACTTCGAAGATGAGAGGTGCCTTTTCGTAACCGTGATACACGATCTGGGTGTTGGCCGTCTCGCCATCGTCCTCGTAGCCAAGACGTCCGCCCACGCTCCAGACGATGGGCGAAAGCTGCATCTCGCCGAGGAACCAGCGCGCGATGTCCATCTGATGGATGCCTTGGTTGCCGAGGTCGCCGTTGCCGTAGTTCCAGGTCCAGTGCCAGTCGTAGTGCAGCTTCTTGCGGGTGAGGCCAGTCTTGGGCGCGGGGCCGCACCAGAGATCGTAGTCGATGGTGTCCGGGATAGCTTGTTCGCCTTCGGCTTTGCCGATGCTGGCGCGGCGTTTGTAGCACAGACCACGCGAGAGCTTGATGGCTCCGAGGTTGCCCTCCTGCACCCATTTCACGGCGGCAAAGATGCCCTCGCGGCTGGAGCGGGCCTGGGTGCCGGTTTGCACGATCTTGCCCAGCTTGCGTGCCCACTTCACCATCTGGCGACCTTCCCAGACGTTGTGAGAGACTGGCTTCTCCACATACACGTCCTTGCCTGCTTGCATGGCCCAGATCGAGGCAAGTGAGTGCCAGTGATTGGGGGTGGCGATGCTGACGGCGTCGATGTCTTTGTTCTCCAGCAGCTTGCGCAGATCGGTGTAGCCTTTGGCTTTGATCTTGTCCTTGTCGAGCCCGCTCAGGCCGCGATCCAGCACCTTCTGATCCACATCGCAGAGGGCGGCGACATTGACGCCCTCCTTCTTGAGGCCCTTGTAGCCACTGATGTGACTGCCACCCCGACCGTTGAAGCCGATGACGGCGACGTTGATCGAATCACCGGGGCTCTTGGCCCATGAGGTTTTGGCAATGTAGAAGACTCCCGTGCTGGCGGCGACGGACTGCTGGATGAAACGGCGGCGTGAGGACATGCGCCTACCAACGTGGCAGCACGGAGCTTGCTTGCGGACGGCACGATCATGCTACCCCCCCCAACAAAAAGCGCCGCCTGGCAATGAACCGGGCGGCACTATCGAAAATGAGCAGAAACCGAGGCCTAGTGCTGAGGGGAGGTCAGGTCCTTGGCCTCAGCGTAGATGCGGGAGGGCACGGGCTGCAGGTCCCAGACGATGTGGAACCAGGAGAGCACCTTGAGCACGTAATAACTCACGTCGATCTCCCACCAGTAGAAGCCCTGACGGGCACTGTATTGATAGCGGTGGTGATTGTTGTGCCAGCCTTCGCCCAGCGTGATGATGGCGAGGAGGAAGCTGTTGCGGCTGTCGTCCGTGGTCTTGAAGCGCTTGCGACCGAAGACGTGGGCCAGCGAGTTGATGAAGAAGGTGCCGTGCATCAGGGCGACCGTGCTGATGAAAAAGCACCAGACGAAGAGCTGGCCAGCCGTGCAGTTCAGCCCAGGGAAGTATTTCTCCAGCAACATGCCGATGCCGTAAATCGAGGCCCCCATGATGACGGGGATGAAGAAGTCATGGCGATTGAGGAACACGAGTTCAGGGAAACGGGCTAGGTCCTTGATGCGGCTGTAGTCCGTGGGGAAGTTCCGCTGGCTGGTGATCCAGCCGATGTGGGACCAGAGGAAGCCCTTGTGGCGGGGCGAGTGGATGTCTTGCTCGTCATCGCTGTGCTTGTGGTGATGGCGATGCGTCGATGCCCACCAAAGAGCGCCGCGCT
This sequence comes from Verrucomicrobiaceae bacterium, assembly GCA_016795365.1. GTDB lineage: Bacteria > Verrucomicrobiota > Verrucomicrobiia > Verrucomicrobiales > Verrucomicrobiaceae > JAEUHN01. The sequence continues at coordinate 51,628 of JAEUHN010000001.1, read as the reverse complement.
GGCAAGCCATGTTGCCGATCAAGGCGAACATGAACTGGCCCACGCGCGAGGTCTTGTAGGCACGATGGGAGAAGTAGCGATGATAAAAGGCGGTGATCGCAAACATGCGGAAGGCATAGAATGCGATCGCGGCGAAGAAGGCGAACCAACTGAAGCCCACGAGGAAAACGAACAAGCAGCACAGGTGAAGGATGATGAAGGGCATGGTGCGCTTCATGTCCACCGCCTCGGGTTTGTTCATCACCACTTCAACGCCTTCGGGGTGATAATCGGAATCCCACCATTGCTTGAGCATGATGACGGTAGCGTTACAGACACGGCCCAAAAAGGACTTGGGCTGACCGGCAGTAGCGGAAGCTGATTCAGAAGACACTGGACGTAAAAACAGAGGTTGGCTGGAAGGCGCGCTTATGTGCGGGACAAACCCCTGTTTCGCAACCGGTATTCCTGCCCCAGGCTGGCGCATCTCCGCGCTGGAATTGGGTTCGTCGGGTTATCCAAGCTTCCATCCGGCGCGCGGCTCGCGACCGAGGAATCGGTCGGCATCCGTGGTATTCGTGACCTTGTTGGCCTTGCCATCCCAGAGGATCTTCTTCCCGGTGCGGTAGGCCACATTGCCCAGGTGATTGGCAATGGTGAGCGGCCCGGCATACGTGGCGAAGGGGCTGCCCGTGGGCGTGCCGTGAACGATGGCATCCAGCCATTCCTGGTGCTGGCCGGGAGAATCGGGAATGAACGGCTTGGGTGGAGTGAAGTCCTTGAAGTCCTTCTCGGGCAGCAGCTGATGCTTGCCGTAATCGGAGATGAGCATCCCCTTGTCACCGATGAAGAGCACGGCGTTCTGCCACTTCTGGATGTCGGGGTTCTCGTGCCAGATCTGGGGCTTGTTCGCGCCTTGATGGAAGGAGAGCTTGCATGCGGGCATGTCGCCGCGCGGGCCATACTCATAGACGGCGGTGAGCGAGGCCGGCGCGATCTCAGGATGGGCAGGACCGAAGGGCGAGGTGGACTCGATCGAGAGCGGGGAGTCCAGCTTCAGCGCCCACCAGGGCAGGTCGTTCCAGTGACTGCCGAGGTCGGACATCGTGCCATTGCCGAAGTCCCACCAGCGATACCACTTAGGTCCAGGGAAGTATGCATTGCTGAAGGGACGATACGGAGCCGGGCCGATCCAGAGGTCCCAATCAAGTCCCTCGGGCACCTTGTCTTCTTTGGCGGGACGCTCGGCTACCCACATCTTGTCGCCATACTTGTCCGCGTCTTCCTTGCTCTGGAGGCCCCAGGCGCGAGAGACCCAGACGTGGCATTCGGTGACTTTGCCAATGGCACCGCTCTGGATCAATTCGACCACGCGCCGGTAATTCGGCATGCCGTGAATCTGGGTGCCCATCTGGGTGGGCACACCCGCCTTGGCAGCTGCTTCGATCACTAGCACGGCTTCGCGCACGTTGTGAGTGAGCGGCTTCTCGCAATACACCGGCAGCTTGCGCTGCAAGGCGGGAATCGTGGCGAAGGCATGGGTGTGCTCCGTGGTGGCGACGACTACGGCGTCGATGTCCTTCTGATCGTCGTAGAGGCGGCGGAAGTCCTTATACTTCACCGCACCCTGATGCTGCTCGGCGGCGCGGTAGAGGTTCTGCTCATTCACATCGCAGAGAGCGACCACATTGGTGATGTCGGTCGCCTTGGCCACCTCCTTCAGATCGGCACCGCCACGACCGCCCACACCGATGAAGGCGATGTTGAGCTTCTTGTTCGGCGATTTGCTGCTGACGATGGCGGGGAAGCCGAGCAACGATGCTGCGGCGGACGATTGAGCGATGAAGCGACGACGGGAAAGCATGGCGGGTTGGATGAGTTCGCAGCCAATACGCGATGGCGCTCACCGTTCGCGCAGCCAACCGCCGGATTACTGCTTCTCCGGCCGCACCACCAAAATCTCGCCGAGGAGATACTCTTGCTCTACTTCGAGGTGATTGAGCTTCATGAGTTCCAGCATCGCGAGGAAGGTGACGATCATCTCGCTGCGGCTGCTCACGTCGGTGAAGAGCGTTTCAAACTTCACCCGGGCGCCGACGGGGATAATCTCCAGCAGGTGATCGATCTTGCCGCTGACGGTGTAGCGGTCATCGACGATCTCACGAATGTCATCCGCCTTCTCGAAGCGCTTGAGCATGCGCTGGAAGGCGCGGATGAGATCGAAGATGCCCACCTGGCCGATGCCTGCGGGCAGGGCTTCGAGGTCGGGCGGTTCGGGGTTGGCAGCGAAGAAGGCATCGCCACGCACTTCCTGCACGCCTAGGAACTGGGCGGCTTCCTTGAACTTCTTGTATTCCACCAGCTGACGGATGAGGTCCCAGCGCGGATCGCTGTCTTCGCCTTCCTCCTCAGGCGGCTGCAGCGTCTTGGGCAGCAGCTCGCGGCTTTTGATATACATCAGGTTGGCTGCCATCACGATGAACTCGCTGGCCAGCTCGATGTTCAGCATCTTGAAGGTGTCGATGTAGTCGAGATACTGCTTCGTGATGCGCTCAATGGAGATGTCGTAGATGTCCAGCTCGTCCTTCTTGACGAGGTAAAGCAGCAGGTCGAGCGGCCCTTCGAATATCTCCAGTTTGACTTTGTAATCCTGATCCACGCGGCTGGGAGTAGCGCAGGGCACCCGGCGCGGCAAGCGGGGAACCGGTGGAATGAGGTCCCGAGGCCCAACTCAAAGGAACGACCACGCGAGCGCCCGCGACTTCTTCTGGCCCTGGGCCATCTCCAGCACGCGAACCTGGCGGGCACCTTTGTGGCGCAGTGTGCGCTGGAGATCGGGCAGGTGCTCGCTCCTCGATACCAGGCTGGTGAACCATTGGCTGAGCGTGGGGCGGCGGGCACTTTCCTCAATGAGCCGGGTGATGAATCCGAGTTCACCCCCAGGGCAGCAGAGTTCACCCTCCTTGCCAGCGCACTGGCGCACAGGCGATGCGGCGGGCTTGCCCGTCAGGTTGCTCACCTTGCGTTGGGTGCTTGCCGTTGCCTCCTTCATGTTGCGGAAGAAGGGCGGATTGCACAGGGTGACATGGAATGTCTCCTGGGGCTTGATCACATCCTGCAGGCACTGCTGGCGCGACCATTGCAGGCGCAATTCGATGCGATCGGCGATCTGGGGATTGCCCGCGAGGATCGCTCGCGCTGAGCGCAAGGCGTCAGCATCAATGTCCGTGGCGACAAAGCTCCAGCCATACTCGGCCACGCCGATGAGCGGGTAGATCGCATTGGCACCTGTGCCGATGTCCAGCACGCGCACCTCGGGTCCCGTAGGAACCTCTTTTCCAGCGGCGAGCAGATCAGCCACGTGATGGATGTAATCAGCACGACCGGGAATCGGAGGACAAAGATAGTCCGCAGGGATGTCCCAGTGCTGGATGCCGTAATGGTGTTGAAGCAGGGCCTGATTGAGCGTCTTCACCGCCGTGGGATTGCCGAAGTCAATGCTGTCCGTGCCCGCAGGGCTTTGGCGAACAAAGGCCTTCAGCGCTGGCGAGCAGGCCGTCAGTGCCGCAAAGTCGTAGCCATCGCGATGACAGCTGCGCGGGTGGAGGAGGCTCTTGGTCGAAGGCGTGGACACGTGGGCTTATTTCTTCCCTGGAGGAGTGCGGTGGGGACCGAAGTATTTCTCGCTGCGATAGCGCAGCCACACACGAAGCACCTGCGGCACCTGCTCGCGCTGCCCCTCGCTGAGCGACTCGTAAAGCTCCAGCGCCTTTGCACGCTCATGCCGGCAGGCATCATTGCGATGTGAATCCCACAACGACCTCGCCGCTCGCAAGCGTCGGCACGTCTCCTTCACCAAGGCAGAGCCAGTGAGCGGTGCGGCGTTGGGTTTCTTTTTCGCAGGCATTGGCGAGACGGTCGAATTGGGGCAGTATGGACGGCGGGAGATCAATGACGAATGCGGAATGACGAATGAATGTCCCAAGTCCGAATGTCGAATGGTGTAGCATTCCCGGAATGCTTTTCCTTTGCCATTTGCCACTGTCAAACAGACCTCGAGGCTGTCGATGCGACGATGCACGATCTGACGGCAACTACGCGTGCCTTCCCTTGAACGTCAGTTCGGCGATGCCGGACTTGTCGAGCCCGCCGAGGCCGAGGGCCACCATCTTTTCATACTGCGCGACGGTGGCATTGTTCAGGGGAAGGTTGAGGCCGACTTCCGAGGCGAGGCCTGCGGCGATGCCGCTGTCCTTGGCGGCGTGATCGGCGGAGAACCAGCAGTCGTGCTCACGGGCCACCATGTCGCCGCCGTCGGTTTCGAGCACACGGGAATTGGCTCCGGTTTGGGAGAAAACTTCGCGAATCATGCCGAGGTCGTGTCCCAGGGCGGCGGCGAGGCCCAGACCTTCAGCGAGGCCCGCCGTGTTGATGTTCATGACCATGTTGACCAACGCCTTCACCTCCGCTGCCCGACCAGGGCCTCCAATGAAGCGACGGTTCACAGACATCTGCTCGATCATCGCGCTGACCTTGTCGTAAATCGCCTGATCGCCAGCAAGCATGAGGTAGAGCTTGCCTTCACGAGCGTGGCTGATGGACGAGGCCATGCAGGCTTCGAGTGAGTGTGCGCCGACTTTGCCCGCGGCGTCATAGACCTCGCGATGGATGGCGGGCGAGAGGGTGGCGCAGTTGATGAAGATCTTGCCTGCGGCTCCGGTGAACAGGTTGTCGGCTCCGAAGAAGATGCTGCGCATGGCGGCATCGTTCGTGACCACGGTGAAGATCACATCGGCGGAGGCGGTGACGTCGGCGAGGGAGGTGCAATCCTTGGCACCCAGCTCAGCGGCGAGCGCACTGGCGGCTTCGCGATTGACGTCATACACGGCGGCAACGGTGTAACCGCAATCCTTGAGACGACGGGCCATGTTGGCACCCATGCGGCCAACTCCAACAAATGCGACGGTTTGAGACATGATTGACGATGTGACGAAGGTTTGGTGCTGAATCAAGGGGCGACTGTTGCTGGGGCAGGGTCTGGCAATGAGGGAGCCACGAGCTGGCGCAGCTGCTTGATCCACTCGGGTGAGGAGGGATGGCCAGGATGGTCTTTGATCACTTTGAGCATTTCGGCCATGCCGCTCACGGGGTTGGGGCCGCTTCCGGCGAGGTCAACGGCGCGCATCCATCTAAGAGCTGGATACTCACTCTGCTGCCAGATGGCGAACTCGCCTTCAGGCAGCCGCTCCTTGCGGAAGGTGGCCTCGGCGTTGATCGCGGAGTCCCAAATGGTCGCGATGTCGTCTTTGTGCTTCTCAAGCGATGGCTTGAGGATCACCTGCTGATACATTCGGACAATGTTGCCGGGCTCCATTGGCCATCCTTCACGGCGGAGGTATCGGTCCAGCTGGTAAGCTTCGATCACCACGCGCACGTCTAGTGCTAGACCGCCGCGCCGACCACCACCTCCGCCAGCGACAGGACGCATCAGCATTTCTCCAGCCTGACCATGAAGCTTCTTTCCGTGGGTGATCAGCGACTGATGGAAAGCCTGCACCTTGGGCACCATGAGAGCCAGGTCTTTGGCATCGGCAGCTTCCAGGGTCAGCGCGAGGTATTCAAGTGACAGCCGAAGGGACATCGCCAGATCACCTTCTTTGTCCTCGGTCTTCTTGGTCTCATTGCGTTTCGCCTGCTCTGCCTTCTGTTCGATCTTCCGTGCCTCATCGCGATCCGCATCCTTGCGCTCTACATTGACCAGCTTGTCGCAGTCTTCAATGAAGCTGATCGCTGCGGCATCGCTACTCGCGGCGGTGCGCAGCTTCTGAATGATGCTGCCGAGGTTGGTCCCACGCTGCTGGAGGATGGTGCGTTCCAGTTCGGCAAGCTGCTTGAGCACGTTGGTGGCCTGGTCAGGAGTCAGGGTTGTCTTGGGAGCGGGCGCTGCCGTCGGCTCAGGTGGTGTTTGCTGAGCGGGCAGGCTCGCAGCCAGCGAACCGAGAGTGAGCAGGGTGAGAACACGTTTCATAGGTTGGAGAAAAGGTTAGGACAGGAGCTTCAAACGAGCTGAGGAGTGAGGAGTTTCATCAGCGCCCACATGTAGGCGCTCCAGACCAGCAGTGCGAGGGCAAGGCAGAGACAGAAAAGGACCACCACACACAACAACACGATGTGACTGCTGCGCTTCACCGCCTGATGTTCGCCTTCCTGCCAGCGCTGAAGCAGCATGAGATTGCGGGAGTTCGACTTGAAGAAGGCCGAGAAAAAGGGGCCGATGCCCGGGATGGCGTCGAGCAGGGCATTGATCACCATGTTCAGTCCCATGCGGAAGATGACGGATAAGGCGACGCCTTTGCGCACGGACTCGAGGATGACAACCGCGCTGACACTGGACGACAAAAAATCGCCGATGCCTGGAATGAAAGCGATCAGAGGATCGAGCCCGATCTTGAACTTGGTGCCTGGAATCTGAAGCAATTCGTCCAGCCAGCGAGCCACGATCTTCGCTGTGGCATCTCGCTCGTTGGCGGTGTCGCCCGGGGCCTTGATCGGTGAGCGTTGCGCGGACGGTGGAATCACTTCATCGGGTTCAAGCGGCGGGCTCATCAGCTCTGGGGAAGCGAAGATTGATCGAGAATCTCAAGGGTTGAAAAACCAACGCCCACCGCACTGCATCGCAGCGACGGTGGGCGGGATGGGAGTCCTGCTTGTGCAACGGGGGGTTACATCGTGCCACCCTTGGTCAGGAAATTGAGGACCAGGGTAACAACGGCAAGCACGAAAACGACGAGGGGAAGAAGAGTATTCACGGGTGGAAGGAGGGTTGACTTGAGTCAGGCAAAATCACTGAGGCAACTCGTAGTCGCTGCCGTGGATGAGTTCCTTGAACTTGGAAGTGACTTCGTGAGTTTCGTCGTTTCTCATTTCCCACGGCACCGACTGATAAGCGGGAACCATGAGGCCGGACTCCTCCGATGCCGGAGCCGAGAACACTCGATCCGTGGAGAGCACCTGGATGCCCATGAGAACGACAGCGATCACAAGGCAGAAAGCAGAGATCGGAGCGAGACCGGCATCAGGATCCTTCTCTTCGTAGAACTGCTCGGCGTCCGCCATCGTGCGCTTCACTGGAGCGCTTGGAGGGGCGGGCATGGCCGCGGGACGGTTCAAAGGCTGGGTAGCCTGAAGTTTCTGGGTCGCCTTTGGCAGGGCTGCCGTGGGGCTGCCACCCAAGGGTGCCGTGCCGGTGCCGGAAGGCGGACGTGGAGCACCGACGGGAGGACGAGGGGCAGCAGCCAAAGGCTGCGTCACTGCGCCGGCTTCAACGCGAGGAGCGGAAGGGGCTGCTGGTGCTGGCGGACGAGGGGCTCCTGGAGCGCTCGGTGCCACCGGACGGGGAACAGCCGGAGCGGGAGGTGCCGCAGGACGTGGAGGGGTGACTTCGGTAGGAGCTGATCCAAGGCTGGGAGCCGGGGTCACCTGCATGGTCTTGCGGCCCGGAGGTGGGATCGGAGCTGGAGGCAACGAGACAGGATTGGTCGAAGCCTTGGGAGAAGGCGGAGGCAGCGGGGCTGATGGCAGCTGAATGGGAGCCGTGGCGCGCTTGGTTTCTGTCGGAGGTGGCAGGCCACCGCCTGAGGTTGGCATGGGGACCGGGGCCGTGGCTTCGCGAGGTTGAACCGCACCAGCACCCGGGCGAGCGCGAAGCGTGATACGCACCGTCTCCTTCTTCAGCGGAACTGCTGAGGTTTTCGGGGCGCCAGGAGGTGGAATTGCGGCGGTCTTGGGTGTCGGTGGTGTATTTTCGGCGTCGCTCATGGATGGATCCGGTTCGGGAAAATGGATTTAAGAGCGCTTATTTAGCGGATCGCGGTTCCTAACGTCAATGCGTTTCTCCCCGTCGTGCAAAAATACTCATCGTGCGCGGCTAACAAAACCTCTCGGTTTCAGAAGTCCCAGTCGATGGTCTCCGTTTTGATCGGCAGGGCGAGGCGGCTGACTTTGACCCGGTTGGCCTGTGGTGATGGAAGGCGGGCGAAGGTCTGAACCGCGGGGCGCTCCGCACCGGGCACTGTTGCGTTAGGGGATGAGATGCCAGTTCCGGTGCGACTGGCGATGATCAGCTTTTCGCGGCATTCCTGCGTCAGCTGTTCGAGCAGTTCGGCGGCGGACCGGCGATAAACGGTGGCAAGCGCTGTGTTACCTGCCTTTTCGAGGGTGACGGCAAGGTTGTGAAACACTTCGGCGCGGCTGGAATCGTCGGTGGCCGGATTGTGCTTGTAGGCCCAGAGGCAGCGGTTGAAGCATTCCTGGGCCTGTTCGATCTGGCCGAGCTGAAGGTGGATGCATCCTTCGTTGTTCAGCACAGCGGCAAAGAAAAGATCGGCGGGGCCTCTTTGCTGCGTGATCAGTCGCGCGGCCTCTCCGTAGGTGACCAGCGCTTCATTGGGCCTGTTGATCTTCAGCAGGGTGGCGGCGATGTTGACCAGCAATTCGGCGGCTGCCGAACTGCCCAGTTCATCTTCGTCCTTGAGCACCTGATGGGCGGACTTGAGGTGGCGGAGAGCGGTGTCGGGTTCTTCGGCGAAGTAGGCGAAGATTCCCATGCGGCGCTCGGCTTCAAATACCCACTCCGGTTGATAGCTGAGGTGTTGTAGGGTGATGTCCAGCGCCCGCCTTTGCATCTGAAGAGCGTTGGTAAAGTCGCCCTGATCAAAATAGAGATAGGCCAGATTGCAGTGCAGGTTGGCCAGATCGCCGACGAGTGTCGAGTCGTTAAGCTGTTTGTAATGTGCGAGCGCTCTGAGGTAGCAGCTTTCAGCCTCGGCACTCCGGTCCATTTCCCGATAGACCATCGCGAGATTGTTCTGCAGGCGTGCTGCGGCTTTGGCATCGCTGAACTCCTGATGTGACTCAAACAGGTCGATGACCTTTTCATAGAGCTTGGCGGCTTCATCCCAGCGGCAGCCGTCCTGATGGGCGACGGCCATCTCAATCAACGCACGGGTGCGCACTTCGGCGTCCGGCGCTGACTCGGCTTGGTGTGACAAAGCTTGGAACTGCTGAGCTGCCTTGTGCGTGTTTCTGCCATCCAGGAGTGGGATTGAGTCTCCCCAGCGTCCTCTCGTCGTGTCCGGGCGGCGCTGGGCTTCAAGCGCTACGAGCACTGGACCGCTTCGTTTTTCCCGTGGTGAATCGAACTCCGTTTCGGAAGTTCGGCGGCTGGTAGAGGTATCGGCAGATCCTTGGGAGCGGAAGCTGATGAGGCGGCTTTCTGGAGTCGAGGTCATCGGAGTGGGGGAATGTGAATAGAATAGTCGGGTGGGGTAGGATCAGCTCAGGTCAAAGGGGTTGGAGTGTGTTAATAACCAGTTAATAACTAACACAAGTAAAATATTTGTGTTTTCACAAAGTTGAGGAACAGCGTGGAACGCCCACAGGACAATGCCTGGAGCTTTTTGGCTCGAACTTACTTTCTAAGCAATGGCCTTATGCCAAAAGGTCTTGTGAAGACCAACTCAACGCTGGAGCAGGCAGCTGAGCCACCTCCGCAGAATGTGCTGAGCACCGCGCTGCGGCCTCTGTCATGCCGGCCCGTCGATAGAATCCCTCCAGCTGCCGAAGGCAATGGAGGTGGTCCATCAGCGTGCCAGGGGGGCATGCACCTTCCAGAATGCGAAGAGATTGCTCCTGCATCCGAACTGATGCTTCGGGCATGCTGGCCGAGCTGTAGAGTGCCGCCAGATTGGCATAGAGGTCGGCGAGTTCCTTGCCCCAGGGGGGCGTGTCGCACTCCTCCATCATGTTAATGGCCTGAATGTAGTAGCCCTCGGCCTCACGAAGATGTCCTTTGGCCCGGAGAATCGTCGCCACATTGTTTTTCAAAGGCACGATCAGGCGCCAGAGCGGACGGTTTTCTCCTGTCTCGAGCAGCGCCAGAGCGGAACGGTAGTGTTCCAGAGCTTCAGCAAGCTGCTGCTTCTGTTGGCAGGCCCAGCCCTGTCGCCCCAGACTTTCGGCGCGGTCGCGAGGGGAAATGCCCTCGAATGAAATGGCAGCATCGACCGGTTGTTGGCCGGTAGGGGATGGAGACGAGGTGGCGATCCGATACATGAGGAAAGTCGATTGTGAGGAAGTCCAGATTACCAGCGCACGTAATCTTTTTCAACTTTTCGTCCAACATCGTAGTATTTTTTGAAATACCGTCGTTGGCTGAAAATGTGAGATCGCTTTGCACGCTTTGCCTGCCTCAAAGCGTTCACAAAATCCCCCGCGCTCTCCATGATCCCGCACCACGAACTCCTCACCAACCGCCGTGACATCCTCCGCCGTGGGGGCGCTGGCTTTGGCGCTGTCGCCCTGGCCGCACTGATGGGTGAGGACCCGCTGATGGCGGCGTTTGGCGACGCGAACGGCAAGCCAGCCAGCCCGGCTTCGCCGAAGGTGGCGCACAAGGCAGGGCGGGCGAAAAGCGTGATCTTTCTCTTCATGGAGGGCGGGCCGAGCCACATCGACCTCTTCGATCCCAAACCGCTGCTCCGCCAGCTCGCCGGGCAGCGGATGCCGGACAGCTTTGGCACCGTGATCACCGCGATGGGCGAGTCCAAGGCACCGCTCCTGGCCGACAAACGCGAGTGGAAGCAGCACGGCGAGAGCGGCCTGTGGATCTCAGATTGGGTGCCGCACACGGCAAAGCTGGCCGATGATCTCTGTGTGGTGCGCTCCGTGGTCTCCGATGGTATCAACCACTCCGGCGGCGTGTGCCAGATGAACACGGGCTCCATCTTTGGCGGGCGTCCGTCACTCGGCGCATGGGTCAACTACGGCCTCGGCACCGAAAACCAGAACCTGCCCGCCTTTGTCGTGATCAAGGACACCGAGACCTCCGTGGTCAATGGCGTGCGCAACTGGGGCGCTGGCTTCATGCCCGCCACCTATCAGGGCGTGGAATTCGAGGGCGGCACCGCGCCGATCGCCAACCTCGCGCACCCTAAGTCCATCAGCGATGCCCGCCAGCAGGCGAAGCTAAAATTCCTCGGCAAGATCAATCGCGACTTCGGCACGGGGCGCGAGGACAACACCGAACTCGACGCCCGCATCCGCGCCTACGAGCTGGCCTTCCGCATGCAAGCTCATGCACCCGAGGCCGTCGATCTCGGCAGTGAATCGGATGCGACCAAGAAGCTCTACGGCATCGACGATCCCAAGACCGCCGTCATGGGCCGCAACTGCCTCCTCGCCCGTCGTCTCGTCGAGCGCGGTGTGCGTTTCATCCAGCTCTACCACGGCTCTGGCAGCAAGTGGGACGCCCACGCCAAGATCGAGGAGAACCACACGAAATACTGCGGCGAACAAGACAAGCCCGTGGCCGGTCTGCTGCGTGATCTGAAATCGCGTGGCATGCTCGATGAGACACTCGTCATCTGGGGCGGCGAGTTCGGGCGCACGCCGATGAGTGAGAAGGGCGACGGTCGCGACCACAACCCCACCGGCTTCACCATGTGGATGGCCGGCGGCGGCGTGAAGGCTGGGCACACGATCGGCAGCACAGATGACTTGGGCCTGCGCGCCGTGGAGGACAAGATTCACGTCCACGACTTCCACGCCACGATCCTCCACCTTATGGGCATTGACCACACGAAGCTCGTTTATACCCACAAAGGCCGCCCGGAGCGCATCGATCAGAATGAAGGCAATCCCTTCACCAAGATCCGTGCGCTGGGCTGATGGCGACCGTCATCAGGGATTGGAGTGAAACGTCGTTTGATGCTGGTGCTGATGAGCGGCCTGAAGGGCTGAGGCAGCCAAGACGGATGCTTGGGAGGGGCTGCCATTTTGGGAAACCAACGCCGTGACGCCCATCCCGAAGCCCTTCATATCATTGGCCCAGCGGAGTTTCCCAGTGAGCGCATCCAGCCCATACATGTAGCCATCCACGGAGACGACGAGCAGATCGCCATCGAGCAGCAGGCTGACATATGACCGTCCTGAAGGGGCCGTCCATTGCCAGAGAATGTGTCCGGTTTGCCGATGAAGGGCAGCCACACGTTTGTTGAAGCCTGAGAAGATGAGGTCCGAGAGTTTCATGGGAGGTGAGGTTTATGGTTAGCGGAAAAAGTGCGGCACGAAGCGGCTCAGGTTGCTGGTGATGCGTCGTCGGTCTTCGCGAATGCCGAGTCCCGCGGCTTCGCCGTCGATCATCCAGACGCCGAAGACGGGGTAGTTGCCCTCGTGGCAAGGCATCGAGGCCGGAGCCTGATAGATGTAACCATCTTCGCCATACTCGCCGTCGCTGCTTTCCAGCAGGGCATCGTTTTGTCGCCATTCGATGTTAGCCCCTTCACGGCTGAGCTTGGGTTTGCGGACATAGGTGCCGCGCAGAGGCTCCGGCTGGTGGAAGGCGGGGAGGAGGTTGGGATGGTGCGGAAACATTTCCCACAGCAGTGGCAGGATGGCTTTGTTGCTCAGCATCATCTTCCACACTGGCTCGATGAAATGATGGCCCTGGCCGGTGATGTGGGCACCGAATTCCTCGTCCCACATCCATTCCCATGGGTAGAGTTTGAAGAGCTTGTCGATGAACCGCCCGTCGGGATCCACGAAGCGTTTGGCCAGCCTGTTCCAGCCGATCTCGCTCATGTCGAGGGAGGCGGTTTGCTTGCCGGCCTGCTCGCAGGTGTCGCGCAGGTAAAGCGCCGTCATGCCGTCTTCGGTTGAATCAGCGACGCTGGCAAAGTGGACACTGTCGGCATCGAGTTTCTTCCAGGCGGCGATGAGTCGCTCGTGAATGGAATTGAACTGGTCAGCGTCGGGCTGGGCCTCTTGCAGCCAGTGCCATTGCACCACGCTGGCCTCGAGCAGAGCAGTCGGCGTGTCGGCATTGTATTCCAGCAGTTGAGGCGGACTCACACCATCCCAGGCGAAGTCGAAGCGCCCGTAGATGCTCGCGTCATCGAGTCTCCAGGACTGCTCGATCTCGGAAATCGCCGCCTCGGGAATGGCCATGCTCTGCCACAGCTTGCGATCAATGATCGCCTGAGCGGCATCGAGGCAGCGCAGGTGGACCTCGTTGGCTGCGGCTTCCAATGTGTCCACTTCGGAGGCGGAGAGCTGATAGCAGGCTGATTCATCCCAGTAGGGCGCGCCATCGATGGTGTGGAAGACGAGCCCCACGGACTCCACCTTGCTCTGCCAGTCGGTGCGGGGGCTGAGGGTTTGTCGGATCATGACGAACTAGGAACTGGAACTTCCGTGCGAGCCGAATCCACCGAAGCTCGTGTGTGAGCTGCTGCTGCTTCTGCCGCTGCTGAAGGATGAATGCTGAGTGCTTGACGAACTGCTGCCGCCAAAACCGCGCGAGGTGCCCCCGAAGGAACTGCCCGAGTGGTATCGGAAGGCGCTGCTGTGTCCGCTGGATGACGACGCGGGCTGCTGCGATTGCTGTTGTTGCTGCTGAGCATAGAGTTCGCGGAGTCGTCGCAAGGCTTCAGCTGACGGTCGAGAGGCTGGCACGATCCCGGACAGCATCTGAGGAAACCATTGTCCACCGCGGTAGTAGCCCTTCGAGGTATCGTAGTGGTTCCACGGGTAGAAAAAGAAGTTGTGATACGGCGCGTGGTAGTAGCCGATGGTCGGCACATACTCGCCGTTCTGGTAGTCGCGTTCCTGGAAGGGAATGGGATTGCTGCGGGTTCCGCTGGACGCCCGGTAGCTCGACACGGGCACGGACGGACGGTCCGTCACGCGACTGTTTAGGGCGCTGATCGCCAGACCTCCAGCCACGGCACCCATGATGCCGAGCGCGATGTTTTCAGGCTTTCTCATGGTGGTCAGCCCATGATGGATGCGGCCACCAAAATACAGACGCCCACGATGATGGCAGCACCGATGATCGCGGCGGCGACGTTTCTGTTCTCGATGATCTCCTTGTGAAGGTCGCCCGGCGTGCAGAGGTCGAAGAGCTTGTAGCCCAGCACGGCCACCAGGACGCCAGCCAGGGCATAAATGGCTATCAAGCCCAGCGACTGCGGAATGCTGGGATGCGATTGGTGAAGGGCTTCAAGGGCGGCGGTGGCGATCTGGTCAGTGGGAGGAGGCGCAGGATTCATAGGCCGTGATCAAAACAAATTCAGTGCATGCGGGGAATTCCTTTTTCGCCCCTTCATTCGAATGACCCGGTGCTGAACTTTGTTGGCGCGATGTGGACCGTTATGTCGTATCTGCCTTTGCTCACACGCACTTCACCTACCATGAAAAAGCTCTTCAAGTCCCTCACCGCGCTCGTTGCTCTCATCACTAGTTCCTGCTTTGGCAATCAGGGCAAGATAGTCACTCCGCCTTATGATGCACCCGCAGTGTCCTCCGTCGATCAGGACGGCAATGCGATCAACTTCGCCGACATCTACAAGAAGGGCATCACGGTCGTGTATTTCTATCCCAAGGCCGATACCCCTGGCTGCACGAAGCAAGGTTGCAGCCTGCGCGATGCTCACACCGATCTCACCTCGCAGGGCGTGACCGTCCTCGGCGTCAGCACCGACAAGCCAGAGGCGAACAAGAAGTTCAAAGACAAGTTCAAGCTGCCCTTCACACTCGTGTGCGATCCTGAAGGCAAGGTGCTCGAAGCCTTCAAGGTGGACAAGATCCCCGTGGTCGGGCTCGCCACACGCCAGTGCTTCGTGATCAAGGACGGCAAAGTCGTTTGGCATGATGCCAAGGCCTCCACTGAAAAGCAGGCCGACGACATCAAGGCTGTGCTCGCTGAGTTGAAGAAGTAAAGCGAAGCATCTCCTCGCAGGCCGCCTGGGCAACCGGGCGGCCTTTTTCTTTGTCCTCCTGCGACTCGACAAAACCCTCCGTCCCTCTAAACTCCGCCTTCCCATGCTCGACATCCAACTCATCCGCAAGCAGCCCGACGATGTGAAACGCCGCCTCAATCAACGCGGCACTGACTACACCAGCGTCATTGATGAGATCCTTTCCATCGACGAACAGCGTCGCGCCGCCGAAACCGTGCGCCAGAATTTGCAGAGCGATCGCAATCGGATCAGCAAGGAGATCGGCATTGCCAAGAAAAACGGCCAGGACACCAGTGCCATCGAAGCCGAAGTGCGCGGCATCGGCACTCGCATCGACGAGATCGGACGTGAAGCCGATGCCCTTGATGTGCGTCAGCGTGACATCATGCTCGGCCTGCCCAACATGCCGCACGAGGCCTGCCCCGTGGGTGCCAGCAGCGAGGAGAATCCCGAGGTTCGCACCTGGGGCAGCAAACCGGAGTTCACCTTCCAGCCGAAGGACCACATCAGCCTCGCCACTTCACTCGGCCTCATCGATTTTGACGCAGGCATCAAGATCAGCGGCAGCGCCTTCATCGTTTATCGCGGCCAGGGAGCGAAGCTCGAGCGTGCCTTGCTCAACTTCCTTCTTGATCTCCACACCTCGCAGCACGGCTACACCGAGGTCGCCGTGCCACACCTCGTGAAGCCCGACTGCCTCGTGGGCACCGGTCAGTTGCCGAAGTTCGACGACCAGCTCTACAAGTGCGAGCGCGACAACCTTTACCTCATTCCCACCGCCGAGGTGCCGGTCACTAATCTTCATCGCGAAGAGATCGTCGCTACCGACAAGCTGCCGATCAAATATGCAGGCTACACCCCGTGCTTCCGCAGTGAAGCCGGAGCCGCAGGCGTTGGCACGCGCGGCATGATCCGCATGCATCAGTTCGACAAGGTGGAACTCGTGAAGATCACCACACCCGAGACCTCCTTCGCTGAACTGGAAAACCTGACCGCGGATGCAGAGAAAGTGCTGCAATTGCTCGGCCTGCACTACCGCGTGATCGAACTCTGCACTGGTGACATTGGCTTTGGCAGCACCAAGACCTACGACATCGAAGTCTGGGCACCAGGGCAGGATGGTTACCTCGAAGTCTCCAGTTGCTCCAACTTCGGCGACTTCCAGGCGCGCCGCATGAACCTGCGCTACAAGCCCGAGGGCGAGAAGAAGACCGTGTTTTGCCACACCCTCAATGGCTCAGGCACCGCTCTCGCACGTCTTTACGTCGCGCTGCTGGAAACCTACCAGCAGGCCGATGGCACGATCGCGATTCCACCCGCGCTCCAGCCTTATTTCCACGCGGAGAAGATCGGCTGATCTCCCTTCGACTACGGCTGCTCTTCGTCCTTCGCGATCTCCACGCTCTTGCCTGAGGCAGAGTCCCAGAGATAAAAAGTCTGGTTGGTGTTGCCCTTGGAGTAGAGCAGTCGCTCGGTGCCGTTGATCGAGATCGCAGCCGCCGTGGTGATGGGGTCAAAGCTGTCGTCGATGATCTGCACGCTTGCGAGGCTCTTGGCCATGTAGGCGTAGTTGCCTTGCACCGTGTCGTTGGCACCCGAGCCTTCCTTCATCGCGGATGTGGGATTCATCGCCACGCGCAGCAGGTGGCCCATGTGGTGACCCCGCAGCACGACGAAGATGCTTTTGCCTGCGGGTAAGATGCGATTCACATACAAGCTGCCACCATTGGCCGAGTCAGTGTTGAAGAGTCCGAGCGGAGCGATGCGCACGCCATTGAGAACGGGAGGCATCTCGGCTTGTTCGTCTTCCGGCTCGAACCCACCTTCCCAGAGATCGCCATCGCCATCGAAAAAGAAGCGCCCGTCGGCGGTGAAAGCTCCGGTGTAGATCGTCTGAACTCGGCGGCAGAACGTGCTCTTGAACGTCTTCTGCCCCGGCTTGCGGTAGAAGAAGAGGTGGCGGTTCGGATCGTCCTTCTCAGAGCCTGTCACGAAGAGATAGTCCGCGAAGTGCTCGCCTTTCGACGGCGCAACGATGAGGGAGGTGGAGTTTTCGATCGCGCCGAGATCACAGAGCTTTCGCGTGCCCTTGGCATCGTGGACCCAGGCCGCCTTTTCGGTCGTGAACAGAGCCTCACCATCCGCGCCGCTGGCGAGTGCAACGATGCCTTCGTCCTTCGGCAGGCTGACGGTGATCTTCTCTACCACCTTAGTCTCAAGGTTGATCCGCTTCAGGCAACCCGTGTCAAAAGTGGGCACGTAGGTCACGGTGCGGCCATCGGCGGAGAAGAAGGCGTCTCCCGCGTGAAGGGAGTCGATGCCTGCGAGGCCGAGAGTGAGTGCGAAGATGAACGAATGGGAGGAAGTCATGGAGGGAGGTGGTTCCGGCGAAGCTAGGAGCGTGAGGGCGCGGTGGCGAGACGTTTTATTCTCGGTTGGCCGTTACTCGAGCGTCACTTCTTCCCAGGGCTCATAGGCCGATGCCATGCCCTGATGCGTTTGCCAGCCGATCAGGTAGCGGAGCTTGATCCCCGCGTGCTCGGCGCGTGGCAGGACGAAGTCGCCACTGGCATTCATTCGCAGCGAAACGGGCTCGTCGATGAGACCACGATCCTTCTCCACGCGGCAGCGCAAGCGCGCAGGCACCGCCATCGCGCCGAGTTGAGGGTGAATGACGATCTGATCGCCCACGACCTGCACCTTGGCCTTCACCCGAGGCAGTCGGGCGATCGTCGCCTGCTCGCGCTTGACTAGCGTGTTCAGTTCATCCGCGTAGATCGCGATCACTCGTTCCCAGGAAACTCCGCATCGTTGGCTGATGTGGCGCCACACATCCGCACCCGAGGTGCCAGGCGCGGGGGGCGAATCGCGCAGCGTTTCCATCGCACGGCGAGGAACATCGACCCCGCCTGCGCGAATGAGCGCACGTGTGAAAACATAGCCCAGCGGATAAACCAGGAAGCCATCGCGATCGCGGCTCAGGGCTTTGTTGTTGCAGAGCAGGTCGAGCGAGATGGTGCCGCGCGAGTGGGCGAGGGCGGCCCAGAGTTCCATCTCGGCGCGGGTCTTTTCGGAGTCCTTGCTGGGGGTGGCGAACTCGGCTGCCGTGGCCGCTCCTTCATGGAAGGCGCGCATTTCGTTGAAGAAGGACGAGGCCCCGCCATCGCTGAGCTGCTCGATGTAAACATGCGCCGTCTCGTGGCGCAGGATGCGGCGCAGTTCATCGCTGGAGAACTCGGGGCGAAGCGGCATCCGCACCTTGGTCCAGTTGGTCTGCCCGGCGGCATGGGAGACTACGGCACTCGCGAGGTCCACCACGATGCGTTCGGGCGGTGCCGGAGCCGAACCAAAGAATGATGCGGCTTCGTCGTGAACAACATCAGCCAGACGGATGAGACCACTGGCCTTGTCGGCCTGAGACCTTCGAAGCAAGAAGTCATAGTGCTTGGTTTCCCGCGAATCGAAGGGATCGAAGTCAGAGCCCTCTGCAGTGTCCTTGCCGGGCTTGGGCTGGCTCGCGGTGCCTGCGGCGATCTGAGTGGTCTGCCGCCGGGATGGAGGCTCATCATCGTCTTTGCTGACCTGGATCATCACTCCGATCCAGGCCACCACTGCACCCACCGGTGCCAGCACCTTCAGCCAGGCGAAGAACCGCCAGCGCCCCCATCGCTGCAGCAGGCGCGACCACCAGCCATCGCGCCAGGCATAGGCGCAGCCAGCGATGATCATCGCCGCCAGGGCGACGCCCGCGTGGGCCATCATGGTCTGCCACGGCCACGCTATCACCATGCCGTCCTTGAGTTCAAAAACGAAAAGCTCGGTCGTGTTGAACCATCGGGCCCAATCAGGTGCATTCATGCGCAGCCAGATCACGCCCCAGACGGCGAGGCCTGCCCCGAGCGCGAACCATTGGCGCAGGAAAGAAAGCATCATCGCGATGCACACGATCATCGTCACGAGAATCGACCCTGAGGCGATCACCGCGCCTGTGTAGGCCCAGTTGATCGGCTCGGATATGGACGTCATTGACAAAGCACCGCACCCAACGTGCAGGGCCATGTGAGCGATGGGCCATAGGATGGCGATCAGGCACGCAGCGATCAGTTTCATCAGGAACACCTGCCAACGGCTCACCGGCAGACCATCGAGGAAACTCTGCGTTCTTTGTTCACGCTCCTGCCCGAGGGCGAAGGCACCGATGATGGAACCGAAGATCACGGAGAAGGCGATGATCTCGGACTTCTCGCCGTTCATGTGGTCTGCGGCAGCGAAGCTTTGGAGATCGGGGAACTCTGTGACGCAGACGTAGCCAAACTCCAGCAACACGTATCCAAACACCAGCAGCACGTAGATGCGAAGCGACCGCAATTCTTTGCTCAGGATGGTCAGCGTCATGGCTTCACCTCCTTCGTCGAAGAAGCCTTGGCCCAAGCAGAGGCGAACTCCTCCAAGGTCATGCCCGTGGTCTGCTCGAAGCGACGGGAAACCGGATGCAGCCATTCGAGCAACGAGGCTCGTGCATCGTGGGGCGTTGGTGGTCCCAGAATCGAAGACACAAAGAGCTGCCGCTTTTGCCCGCCTGCCGTGTGAGCCAGAGCGACGAGTCCAGCAGCGGCCAAGTTCTTGGCGGCGTCATCTCCGCTTACTTCGCGAACCTTCAGCCATGCCCTCAGATCTTCCGCTTTGGCGGCCGGGAGATTCGCGTTGCTGCCGAGCTTCTCTTCTTCATGGCGGCGTGGCCACCAGCGGGCAAAGCCATCCACCACCCAACCTCTGTCATCCGATGGCAGCCGGTAGTGATGATGCACTCGGAGAAGCATCCAGATTATCTCTTCCTGAAGTTCAGGATCGTCGGGCTTCTGCTTCGTGAGATTGAGGCGGATCATGTAGCCCTGGCGAGAATCGAGTTCGCCATCCTCGCGCTGCTTCGCATCAAAGTCCCGGCGATGGACGAGGAACAGAGGTGGCAACGATTCGCACTTCAGCCATTTCGCCATCTCATCCAGCTCGGAGGCGGTGGCATTGGTGAAGGTGTTGAGCGCAGCGGATTCCTCGGGCGTCAAGGTCTCCACAGCGGCCGCTGCGGACACGGTGGCTGCGCCTTTCACCACATCGACCGATCCTGGGAGGTGCACCGGCCCAGCGTCTCGCTTCCGTTGCTCCACGAAGCCAATACTCATGAGGGCGATGAGGGTGATGATGCCAATCATCACTTTCTCGCGAGTGGACATTTTCTCCGCTAGCATTGTGGCCACGGAGGCATCGCGAACGAGACCCAGGGCAAAGCCTAACAATGCGGTGCTGACGACGATTGCGCCTGTGATCCACAGGGCTTTTTCAGGCCAGACGAACCGCTCGAATGCGAAGCGTCCATTCATCAAATCGAAGGGACCAAACCGGCTCACTGGCACGCCTTCCTGTTCCGCCATCAGCAGGCCGATCACAAGGATGAGGGTGATGAAGGTGCGATAGCGCCCGAGGAATCCCAGCGCGAAGAACACGCTCCAGCAAAAAGTTCCCCATGACAGAGCCTTCACTGCGATGAGCGAGACGAAGCGATGAGTGAGCAACTCGGCACCCTGCGTGTGCCACCATGCTCCGGCACCCATCGCGAGTGTGACCAGCCAGACGATGCCGAGACCGAGCGTGTATTTCACCGCGATCATCTGCCAGCGTGGCAGCGGCAGCCCTTCGAGGAAGAGCTGCGCCTTTTGCCGGAACTCGCCAGCGATCACCGATTGCGCCAGCACGAGGCAAGCCAGTGGCATGAAGACGAAGAGCAGCATGCGCATGGCATCGAACGAACTGCCGCCTGACCTCAGCACCAATGGCGAGCGAAACACCGCCCAGAGTCCCGTGCCAAGAAACAGCAGCATCATGAGGAAGGCCATCCGGCTTTGCCGCAGTTCCTTCTCGATCAGCCCGCGAATCATAGTTGCAGCCTCCGCGACCCCACACAGGCGATGAAGATGTCCTCCAGTGACAGCCATTCGACTTCACCGCCGTCTGGCAGTTCCATCTCCTCCCACACCTCGGGTGCCGCGCGCAAGATCAGCGCTGTGCGGTCCTCGAATTGCTCTTCGCGCCAGCACTCAAACTCGGGTGGCATCTCCACCGCCACTTCACCCGGCATCACCACCCGGCGCACTTCCGTTCGCAGGTCATCCAGCCGGCCTTCAAAGCGCATCCTGCCACCGTGCAGAATGCCCACGCGATCCGCGCAGCGCTCCACTTCATCAATCAGATGCGAGGAGAAGAACGTCGTGCGCCGATGTTGCCTCGCCTGCGCCACGATGATCTGCATGAACTCACGTCGTGCGACAGGATCGAGGCCGGCCGTGGGCTCATCGAGGATGAGCAAGTCGGGTCGGGGAGCGAGTGCGAGGGCGAGTCCCAGCTTCGCCTTCATGCCTCCCGAGAGATGAGACACGCGACGGTGCTCCGGGATCTCGAAGACTTCCAGCAGCCGGGCAAACTCTGCCTTTTGCCACGTCGGATACATCGAGCCCACGAAGCGCCCCAACTGACGGCATGTCATCCACGGATAGAAGTTCTGCTCCTGCGAGACGTAGCCGATGCGCCGCTTCTGCCGCACCGTCGTGCGCTTCGAGGTCTCGCCCATGAGCGTGATCGTGCCCGCCTGTGCTGCGATGATGCCCATGAGCAGGCGAATCGTGGTCGTCTTGCCTGCACCATTGACGCCGAGGAAGCCATAGATCTCGCCTTCTCTGACGGACAGGCTCACGTCGTCCACCGCGTGCACTGCCCCAAAATGACGGCGCAAACTCTTCGTCTCTAGAACCACCCTCGGTGACTCATGGACCACCATCTCGGGCTCGGAACATTCAGAAATCATCGGGCGAGCATGAACGGAACGCCAACAATGGAGCAAGTCTAAAGACGATCCGAGCTTGGAATCTCGAATGCCTCACCAACCTATTTCACGCTCGCCTTTGCGGGCGCTGCGTAGTCGATCCACAGCCTCTCAAACAACGCCACATCCGCCGGTCCATCGACGGTGACGAGGCGGTAGCGCGAGACATACGGCTTGCCGGGTTCGATGCTCCAGTCGCCGTCTTGCGAGGGCGCGATGCAGAGCTGCGGGTTCTTCGGATTGAGGCGCAGCGGCTGGGGGAAGCGGAAGTTCGAGGGATGGATCAGGATCACCATGCCGGTCGGCTTGCCATCGACCTGTCCGCCGATGTGCACCCACTTGCCCTTGCTGGAGTCGCCTTGGACGCGGTCCTTGCCTTCGCTGGTCAGCATGGTCACGGCATCAACCGGGTCCCACAAGGCGTTGCCGCGCACGCCCAGGCCGCCGTAGTGATACTGCGGCAGCTTCAACGCGGTGCTGCTGGCGCAGGTCTGCGTGCTGGTGAGGTCGATGACGTTGATCGCCTTGTCGCCAGCCTTCGCGCGGGTGGCGGTGACTTCCCACGTCTCGTTCAGCACGTCTTTGGTGCCTTCGTGATAATCGATGAAGCGATGCTTGCTCACGAAGCCCGCTTGCACGGGACCACTCCAGCTTTTCACCAACGAGTCGAAGCGCACCTCGGCGTCGATCTTCTCGCTGCTCTTGTCCTTGCCCTCACCTTTGCCTTGATTCCAAAAGTCGGGATGGCTGCTGCCGAACTCTGTCTTCGTCCAGGCCATCCACACGCCGCGATGCCAGCGATGATCCGCGGGATGATTGCCGGTCACGAGCAGTCCACCGGGCGAGTAGATCGGATGCAGATGCGCGCCGTGCTTGAAGACCTCGGACACCCCCGCAGGCACATCGCCCGCCTCCATCTGGTAGTCGAACATCGGCTCTGCGCCCTTGGTGAAACGCAGCACGCTGCCTTGCTTCGTGGCGTTCACTGGGATCTCGGGGGCGAAGGGTGGTGTCGTGGGCTTGAGGGTGAGCGTCTCGTTGGCCGCGAGATGGGGAATCACCACGACCGCCTTGCCCTGGTCATCCACTTGCACCGGCAGCGGCGCGCCTTTGCCATCGCTTACCCACGCATCGCGCAGGTCCGCTGGCGCATCGAAGGTCACGATGGCCGGACTGCGCTCCACGGCACCGCCTTCCACGACGATGGAGGCCGCATGCACGGAGAAGGACGAGATCAGAACCAGGGGGAAGGCGAGCAGGGGCTTCATGCGCTGGCTAACGAGGTGATAGACCCAAGTATTCCACGCATTCCTGCGCCCTGCGCGGCCCCAGCGTGAATCCGGCTCATCGTTTCGTTGCGGAAAAGTCAGTTGCAGACGGGGGGAATGGGGTTACTTGCCCGCCCGCTTCTCACAGGGGCGGGAGAACGAACCCACCCTCACACACTCACATGTCACAGAAGAGCGACTTCGGATTGATTGGCCTTGCCGTCATGGGCCAAAACCTTGTCTTGAACGTGGAAAGCCGCGGCTTCCAGGTCAGCGTTTACAACCGCACCACGAGCGTCACCGATGAGTTCGTCGCGAAGCACCCCGGCAAGAAGCTGGTTGGCACCAAGACGCTCGAAGAGTTCGTCCAGTCCCTCGCTCTGCCGCGCAAGATCCACATCATGGTCAAATCGACCGCCGTTAAGGACAGCGACCGCGACGCCGTGGACGCGGTCATTGAGCAGCTCATCCCGCTTTTGGACAAAGGCGACATCGTCATCGACGGCGGCAACAGCTTCTACCAGACCACCGAGCGTCGCGACGCCTACCTCAGCGAAAAAGGCCTCCGCTTCATCGGTGCCGGCGTCTCCGGCGGTGAAGAAGGCGCCCGCAAAGGCCCCTCCATCATGCCCGGCGGCCCTGCTTCCACCTGGGAAGTGATGAAGCCCATCTTTGAATCCATCGCCGCCAAGGTCGATGGCGAGCCCTGCGTCATCCACATCGGCCCCGGCGGCGCCGGTCACTACGTCAAGATGATCCACAACGGCATCGAATACGGCGACATGCAGCTCATCTGCGAAGCCTACAACATCTTCAAGCACGCCGGCTTCACCACCGACGAGATGGCCGCCATCTTCAACGAGTGGAACGAGGGCGACCTGCTCAGCTACCTCATCCAGATCTCCGGCAAGGCTTTGGAGCAAAAAGACCCCGAAACCGGCAAGCCCGTCGTCGAACTCATCGTCGATAAAGCCGGCCAGAAAGGCACCGGCCAGTGGACGCTGCTCAACGCCGCCGAAAACGCCGTCGTCATCAGCACCATCAACGCCGCCGTCGAGGCCCGCATCCTGTCCTCGCAGAAGAAACAACGTGTGGCCGCCAGCAAAGAACTCACCGGCCCGACACCGAACATCACCGTGGCCAAGGCCGAGCTGGTGAAGAAGGTGCACGACGCTCTCTACGCCTCCAAGATCATCAGCTATGCGCAGGGCCTGGATTTGATCAAGACCACCGGCGAGAAGAAGCAGTGGGGCCTCGATCTCGGTCGCATCGCCGCCATCTGGCGTGGCGGTTGCATCATCCGCGCCCGCTTCCTGAACCGCATCACCGATGCGTATCGCAACAACGCCAGCCTGGCGAACCTCATGCTGGATCCGTTCTTCAAGGACGTGCTCAGCAAGACCCAGCAGAATTGGCGCGAAGTGGTAAGCATCGCCACGCTGAACGGCATCCCGGTGCCCGCGTTCTCGGCCTCCCTCGGCTACTACGACAGCTACCGCGCCGAACGCCTCCCCGCCAACCTCCTCCAGGCCCAGCGCGACTTCTTCGGTGCCCACACCTACGAGCGCACCGACAAACCCGAAGGCCAGATGTTCCACACGGAATGGCCGGAGGTAATCGGCTAATCTGAAGGGAGCGCGGATTGGCTTCGCCTGTCTCGCAGAGCCTCGGCTCTCTTGTCCGCATCATTCAATCAACGCGAAGGCGGCTGAGGCAACTCAGCCGCCTTTTGTCATGCCCATTGATAATTCCAGGCTCGATCACATTTGCCTGCCAAGGCACCCAAGCTCGAACGGGTGCCTTGCTTCCCTGAATCAAACAAGTTACGAATGGCTGCCAACATGACCGAAACCTTCCGCAGTGACCGCCAAAAACGACTCTTTGATTCCGTGATCAGCGGAGTCGAAGCGCTGGGTTATGGAGGCAAGCTTTGCCAGAAAGGCTATGAGTTCTCGGATTGGTTCGGCGGAAGTGGTGAGCGTATCCGGGTTCCCGCAGCGACGTTTGCCAGACAACCTGCTGACTACGACTCGGCATGTGTGGCGGTGTTTCTCCAAAACGGAGGGGGGCCGCCGCTTCGCTACCGTTCTCTCGGTGCACCGTTTGGCATTGAGGTTCAGGAAGATGCGATTGTGCCGTGGAGCATTGGCCGGGACGCCTCCACAACACGGGCTCCTGTGGGCAGGATTCCAGCGGACGCCCTGGATCGCTTCTTTGCTGCCATTCAGAAGAAGTGGAGTCCACCAGAGGTTCTCCGAACCAAGAATATCGGAAGTGGAGTGACGGCGACCGAGATCGACTGGATCGACATGGGACTCATTCCGGCGCTAGAAGGCGAGATCAGCGGCAAGCTCGATGGATTGCTCACCCGAGCGCTATCAGCAGGCCAACTGGCCTACAAGAGTGCAACCGGCAACGAGCCCGATGCCGAGGAGCTTTACCGTCTGGTGTTCCGACTTCTCGCAGGCAAGGTTTTTCATGACCGCAAGGTCGCTGCATTCCGTCAGCTTGATGCAAATCAGAACGCTCGGGAAGTGCTCCGCACTGTCTGCGACTACTATCAGGAGCCCAACAACTACCTCGCCAACCGCGAGGCACAGCAGGCGGTGGCGTCAGCTCTTTGGACAGGGCTCAGCTTTCAGAATCTCTCTGTCGATGCACTGGCCTTCGTCTATGAGAACACGCTAGTGGATGACAAACTGCGGCGCGACAACGGCATCCACAGCACGCCTCATCGTATCGCCCGCTACATCGTGGAGAAACTGCCCTTCGAGAGCATTCCCGAAAGCGACCGCGTCGTCGTGGAGCCGTGCTCAGGACATGGGGTGTTCCTGGTCGCAGCGCTCAAGCGAATGCGTGATCTCCTTGATCCCGATTGGGATGCAAAAAAGCGGCATCGCTATTTCGCAGAGAGGCTGCTGGGCTTTGAACGCGATCCGTTCGCTCGTGAAGTCAGCAAGCTCTGCCTAACGTTGGCGGACTTCCCCAATCCCAACGGCTGGAATCTCGAGAAGACGGACGTGTTCACCTCTCGGAAGCTCGGCGATGCGCTTGGCAAGGCGCGGATCGTTTTGTGCAATCCACCTTTCGAGGAGTTTAGCAAAGCTGAGCGTGTGCAATACGGTGCCGCCGTCGGCTCACTTAAGCCGCTCGAAGTCTTGCGGCGTGTGCTGCGCGATACGAGCCCGAACGCCTGCCTCGGCTTTGTGCTCCCTCGCACGATGATTGATGGGCAAAGCTATCGTGAGGTGCGCGGCGAGCTTGCTCGTCGATATGGGCGTCTTGATCTCGTCACGCTGCCTGATCGAGTCTTCCGCCACGCCGATGTCGAAACTGTGCTCATGCTCGCATCTGGAACTGCGAGTGAACGAGTCACCGTGCATTTTGGCGAGGTCACAAAGCCCACCCTTCCAGGCTTCTACGATCGAGGTGGATTTGCTCGTGAAGACACCGGCGCTTTGTCGACAGACGATGCCGAGAAGGTCGGGTTTCATGTGCCAGAGCTTCAGGCGATTTGGGATCACTTGGATCATCTGCCCAAACTTGGATCAGTGGTCGAAATCCATCGGGGAGTCGAATGGCAACCACCGTTTGACGAGAAGAAGTATATCTCACTCAAGGAAGTCAGGGGATGGTGGAAAGGCCTCCGCAACGTGGAGCAAGGCTTTGATTCGTTTTCGCCACCCGCACCGTGTTGGCTCAACCCAAAGCCGGAGTATCGCCGCCGCAATGCTTGGGACTTTGACTGGTCTAAACCAAAGGTCATCATCAATGCTGTCAGAAAGGCTCGCGGATCGTGGAGGTTAGCTGCTGCGCCCGACAGTTCTGGATTGGTTTGCACGCAATCCTATCAATGTCTTTGGCCGTCCAATGGCTGGAGCATCAAGGCGCTCTCAGCCTTGCTCAACTCACCTGTTGCATCCGCACACGTCGCTGTTCATGAAGGGAAGAAACACGTCCGGAAGCAAACACTCCTTGCCTGCCCCATCCCTCGTCTCTCTCCGAGCGAAATGGTCACACTTGATGGGCTCGTGGACTCCTACATGGCTGTCATGAACGAAGGCACAGAGAGTCGTTATGAGCTATGGGGTGGAGGCACTTGGGAATCGAGATCCAGGCGCATTCTGCTCGAAATGGATGCGCTGCTCCTGAAGGCCTATGGGCTGCCCCCGTGGCTTGAACGGCGTTTGCTGGATTTCTTCAAGGGCGAGGCAAGGCCCGTGCCTTTTGCCTTTGGCGACTACTATCCACCAGACTTCGCACCCAATATTCCCCTGCGCGTGCTGATCTCGCAGACATTTCAGGCGAGCACTGCCGCCAGGATTTTACCGCGTGTCCCTCATATGAGAGACGAAGCTCTTAGCGCTGCCTTGGAGGAGGTTGGATAAACCATGACCGACGCCTACTTGCTGGACACCAACATCATCTGTGCGCTCGCCGATGCGACTCGCACAACTCACGAATCTGCCGTCCGCAGACTCGAACGAGCACGCGATTTTGTTCTCCTGCCATCACCAGCGGTAGGCGAAATCGAGTTCGGCATGGCAAAGGCTCCGAACTTGAAACCGGACAAGCGGCAGATCCTCCGCGACTTCATCGCTGACTTCAACCAGTTGCCCTTCGGTGAGCATTGCGTGCAACCGTATGCCTTCGTGCGAGCTGAACTCTGGCTTGCTCATGGCACGTCAAAGAATCGGCCCGGCAAACACAAAGAGCATCATCCCGAAGAGCTCCTCGACAAAGTGACAGGGGAGGAACTGGGCATCGATGAACCCGATTTGATGATCGCCAGCATCGCGATGGCCCAGAACTTGGTGCTGGTCACTGATGATCGGAATGCCGGGATGGCACGGGTAAAGCAAGCCGCCGATTCGGTTTTCCAGAAAGGCATCTTCCCAGTTCAACTGCGGATGGAAAACTGGCTAGATGTGATTTGAGGAGAACAAGTCCTCCTGTCACGGACAAGTGTTTGCGACGCCTGGAGCACGACCACAACCCTTGCTTGCCCTTCATCTGATTGAATCCCCTCCCCGAAAGCCCAACCTGGGCTCTCGACGACCCCCAAACCGGCTTATGGACCCCTCTTGGCCCGATGCCAGAGGGTGGTGTCGGGTAATCGCAGCCCGGGGCACCTGATACCCGACTCCAGGCTCGGGCATGGGAGCCTTGGGGCTCCGATTACCCACCTTCATAGCTCTGGTATCGGAGCCTGAGAGGTGGTTCGTGGGAGCTTGGAGCTGCGATTACCCTGCTCTGGGCTCTGGTTTCGATGCCTGCGGGCTCCGATTACCTTGCTCTGGGCTCTGGTTTCGGTGCCCAAGGGCTGCGATTACCCTGCCTGGAGGCTCTGGTTTTGCGGCAGCAGAGCGGGGGCGGGGGGCGCATTCCAGGATTGCCTCCGCAGCGCGGGGCTGGCAGGATGCGGCGCATGAGTGAGGACTCGATGCCTGGAACGTCCGCTGCGCCTGCTGCGGCGGTGGCGACTCCGGTGGTGCGGCCCGCGATGGGTGCACCGCTGGAGGTGCTGAATGCGATCACGGACCCGATGCGCTATGCGGTGCTGCGCGAGCTGGCGGACGGCAGCTATCCGCCGGTCATTTCGCTGGCGAAGAAGCTGGGCTGTCACCCCGACCAGATGGGCCGCCATTTGCAACGCATGAAGACGGCGGGACTGCTCATCCGTGTGAATCCAGGCGATGAGGCGGATCAGCGGGCGAAGTATTACCAGATCCCGGCGGCCTTCCGCAGCAGTCTGCCGGACGGGGCGCGGGTGCTGGACTTCGGCAGTGTGGTGCTGCGCTTCAGTGCATGACACGTTGGCGCCAGCGCAGCGACCCTGCGCGTTGAAAACCGAGTCGTGCTCGTTCTCGTCCTCGAAGGTCCAGCGTTTCGAGGACGAGGACGAGAAGGAGGACGAGAAGGAGGACGAGGACGATTGAGCCCTCCGAGGGGGGCGTTGTGCAGGTGCTATGGCTTCACGGCGTCACCAGCCAAAATCGCGCGCAGGACTCACGCGAGGGCACCGTTCTCTGCTGGCCATGAAACGCCTCGCCTTGCTCCTCTCCCTCCTGCTCACCACCGCCCTGCATGCCGCTGACAAGTCCTTCGACCTGCCGGGCATGAAGCACGACATCGAGTTCGCCAAGGTGGGCGATGTGTCGCTGACGCTGGATGCTTATGTGCCGGAGGGCTCGGGACCGTTCGCGACTTGCATCCTAGTGCATGGCGGCGGGTTCACGAAGGGGGACAAGCAGTCGTTCATCAAGCCGCTGTTCGAGCCACTGGCGAAGGCGGGCTTTGTGTGGTTCACGATCAACTATCGCCTCGCGCCGCAGCATCAGTGGCCGGCGTGCGCGGATGATGTCGCAACCGCGATCAAGTGGGTGAAGGCGCACGCTGCGGACTACAAGGCGGATCCGAAACGCATCGCGCTCATCGGCGAATCAGCGGGCGGTCACCTCGTTTCGTGGGCGGGTGTGACGGGCGAAGGCGACACACGCGTCGCTGCGGTGGTGCCGTTCTATGCGCCGCATGATCTGGTGGTGCAGGTGAAGATGCGCAACGCGCTCGGTGGCCTCGCGGGCCTGATCGGCAGCGAAGAAATGAACGACGCAACGATGAAGAAGCTGGCCGACATGTCGCCGATGAACCGCATCAAGCCTGGTCTGCCGCCTTTCCTTCAAATCCACGGCGACAAGGACGACAAGGTGCCGCATTCGCAGAGTGTGGAGTTTGAAAAGAAGATGAAGGCCGCTGGCAACAGCTGCGAAACCATCACCATCCCCGGCGGTATCCACGGCATGGGCGGCTGGGAAAAGCTGGGCTCCGACTACCAGGCGAAGCTCATCGACTGGCTGCGCAAGACGCTGAAGTGAACCCGATTACGCCTTGAAATAGGGGAAGCGGAGGATCTCGACGAGTCGCCACCCGATGGCACCCACGAGCAGCCAGATGGCAAGGTGGTAGGCGTAGAAGAACCAGACAGCGGCCTCGCGGCGGCGGGCACGATGGACGAGGCTTTCGCATCCCCACACGAGGCTGAGCACGAGCGGGGAGTAGAGCGAGAGCATGAAGCGGTCGCCGCGTCCGATCGGATGATACCAGCCGTAGGCGAGCGAGAACCCGACGAAAGCACCCACGACAAAGAGCACCTGCGTGGTGGTCTCGGGGTGGAGTCGATGCGCTGCGTGTGCGGGCTTGGGGGCGGCGAAGCGCAGGGCGATCATGAAGCCCGCGAACATCAGCACGAGCCAGCCAAGGTAGAGCCCGCGAAACTCCAGCACTCCCTTCCAGGGTTTCGGACTCTTCTTGCTCGGCGTGGTGTAGCCGGGCCAGAGGAGTTCGGTGAGCTTGGCCTTGGTGCCCTCGACGAGACGATCCCCCATCTGCTGTGAGGTGTGCGTGGCGGCATAGGTTTTGAAGGAGGGCTTTTGTTCGGGTGGGATGGCGAGCAGCTTGTCCTTCGTATTGTGAGCGCCCATCCAGGCGTAGCCCTGGCTGTCGAAGTCATCGAACCACATCCAGTAGCCTGGGTAGCTATGAAACGGATCGCCGAAGACCTTGGCCGAGTAGCTCAGACGCGGGCCGGCGGTCATGAGGAAACAGAAGCCAAGGATGAAGAGGGCCAGCCAGTGATTGCGGCGAAGCCAGAGCGTGGTGCCGCCATCGGGAGCGGTGCGCCGGGCCTCGATCCAGCCCCAGGCCCAGCGCAGGGTGGCGATGCCGACGTAGCACATCAGCAGCGGCTGCACGCTGCCCTTGGCCAGATACGCCAGCCCGCCGAAGACGCCGATGATGGCGTGCATCCAGAGCGAATTCTTCTGCAAGGCGAGCAGGCAGGCTACCCAGGTGATGCCGAAGAGGACGAAGTAGAGTGGCTCAGGCTGGAAGTAGGCGGTGCGGGGCAGCAGTGCGCCAAAGCCGGCGAGCAGCACGACCACCAAGCTGCCGCCGATGGAGAATTGGCGAGCGCATCCGACGCCGAGGATGATGAGCGCGCCGAGGGTCCACCCGACATGAAACCAGCGGCCGCGATTGAAGAACTCGCGGTCTTTGTCAGTGACCTCGGTCTCGCCGGAGATGACGTGGTCTTTGTCTGCCAGCCATGCGGCGATCCACGGCCAGAGGGGATTCACCACGCCATCGGTGCGGTGCGGGAACCAGTTCTTGATGGGCTCGCTAACGCCCTTGGAGAAGTCGGGCTTGAGGTCGTCGCGCGTGATGAGCGCGAGCTTCATGTTGTGCTTCTGATCGCCGCCGAGGATGCGTTTGTCGGTGTTATTCGTCTGCGTGATGAGCAGGCCACCGATCTTGATATACGCGGAACCGATGAGCAGCAGTCCGAGCGCAAGGGCCAGCCAGCGCCCCGCTCGCAGCCACCAACGCTGATAGGTATGAAAGGCTGCGTTCGACAGCATGAGGAACAACTATTGGCGGGGACGAACTTTGATTTCCACGCGTCGATTGATCGACTGCTGATCCTTGTCGCCATTCGGGTTGGCTATCGGACGGCTCTCGCCCATGCCCACGGCGCGAATGCGATCGGAGGTGAGCCGAAGCGAGGTCATGAGCCACTCGACCACGGCGGCGGCGCGACGTTGGCTGAGGTCGAGATTGGACTGGTCGGAACCAATCGAATCGGTGTGTCCTTCGATGATGAACAGGGACTGCGGGTTCTTCTGGATGAGGAAGCCGAGCTTCATCAGGCTGAGACGTGCGCCGTCGGCAAGCTGGTCGCTGCCGAAGTCGAAAAGCAGATCGGTGGGCATCAGGATCGGATCGGTGCTGCCGCCGACTTGTCCGCCACCGGCGAGCAGTTCATCCAGGTTGCTGAAGCCGCGAACCTTGGTGTTGGCAGCGGTGCGGGCGTTGCCGTCACCAATGCTGTCGAGCAATTCCATGCCGATCTTTTGGTCGCCTTTGCCTAACGGATTGGCGTCGAGCACCATCTGTTTGCTGGAGACAGGCTTCGATAACACCGAACTCTTCACCGCCGCCATCGCGCTGGCCACGTCGGCTTGCGATGGACCCGCAGGCGGCGCGGCGGCCATGGCCTCGGCCAAGGCGGACACGTTGGCGCGCATGTTGCCCTTCTTCTCATCGGGCGTGGTGGCGCGCACGAGGTTCTGAATCTCCTTCACGTTGGGTGAGAGATCGATCTCCTGATTTTCGGGAATCATGCTGGCCTTGTCGAAGGCATCGAGGTCGGGCTTGAAGGCTTCCACGTCTGGCTTTTGAACAGGGGCGATGTCCTTGGGGATGTCGCGAATCGTATCCTGCTGCTTGAGGAGCTCAGGATTGATCTTGAGCCTGTCGGGCATGATGCGCTCTTCAAAGGTGGGCGGCGCGGCGCTCCAGCCGAGATTCTCGAAGCACCAGATGAGCACGCCGTGAAAGGCGAAGGAGAGAATCACTGCGAGCATGATCCACCACTTCAGCGCCCAGTCCTGCCGGGAACGGAATCCAGAATCGCGGGCCGCATTGCCCCAGTCGTAGCTTTTGGTCGAAGCCATGGCGCGGAGTCTAGCACGCGAGTTCCGGGTGGCGAGTTGCAAGTTTTTGGCGATGAGCGAGGTGGAATTCTCCGCCGATCCTAGGACAAGATTGACCGACTTGACGAGATTGAGCCAGAGGAGTCTGTCGGTGAATCGTTGTTGCTGATCTACTGTCCCACCGACCTACTGTTTCACTGATGACCTCTCGTCTCTGGCTTCTCATCCTCCTGCTCCTGGCGAGCATCATTGTGCCCTTCATGATCTGGGGGGAGCAATTCGATGCGGCGCTGAGCCTGGAGGGCGCGAAGGGCTGGATGGAGCGCTACGGCGCGTGGGCCTGGCTGGCGGGGATCGCGCTGCTGTGCGCGGACATCGTGCTGCCGGTGCCGAGCACGATTGTGATGTCGGCTCTCGGCTTGATCTATGGCTGGTGGCTCGGCGGCTTGATCGCTTCGGCGGGCTCGTTTTTGTCCGGGCTGATCGCGTATGTGGCGTGTCGGTTCGCGGGGCACAGCGCGGCGGAATGGATCGCGGGCAAGGATGGCCTAGCGAAGGCGGAGCGCTTGTTCGAGAAGCACGGTGGCTGGCTGGTGGCGCTGTCGCGCTCGTTGCCGGTGCTACCCGAGGCGCTGGCATGTCTCGCGGGACTCGTGCGGATGCCGTGGAAGACATTCGTGATCGCGCTGGGCTGCGGCACGTTGCCGCTAGGATTCACGTTTGCAGCGATTGGCGCGATCGGTGTGGATCGGCCGGGACTGACGATCGCGCTGAGCATCGCTGTGCCAGCGGTGCTGTGGCTGATCGCGGGGCGGCTGATGAAGCACTAGCTATGCGACGCTGCGGGGCAGCACCTCCACCACATCGGCCAAGGTCTTGCCGGAGGCGTGACGCAGTTCGTTGCAGCGACCGTAGAGTGTTTCGCCTTCGGTCGTGTTGAGCAGTTCGGCAAGGCGGTGGTCGATCGTGATGCGGAAGTAGCCGCGCGGATGGCTGCTGTGCGGCACGTTTTGCTCTTCGAGGATGCCGCCGAAGGGACGCTTGCCTTCGATGACGAGGCGACGCGCTTCTTCAGGCAGCAGGTCAAGGTGGATGCCAATCGCACCAAACTCGACCGCCTTGGCATCGCGCAAAAGCTTCAACACCGAAGCGCGGACGTAATACTCGCCGATCTTTCCTTTGCCGTGAACGTCCAGGAAGATCCCGCTGCCGTTGTGGTCGCGCAGACGCGGGGTCATGTCCGTGTCGTGAACGAGCAGGTGACGCTCCTCGGCTGGCATTTCCTCAGGCTGGATGAACGTGACCTGCGGTCGCGCGTTGCCGAGGCCATAGAAGAAGATGAGCGGAGCAAGGTGGTCGAGATGCAAGGCGCTCTCGTGGCTCCGGGCGGCATCAAGTGTAGCGGGCATACTGGCGATGTTGCGGCAGGAAGAACTCGTGGCAGAGGCGGTCCACTTGCAGGAGACCGTCGCGGGTGAGAGTGAAGACATCTCCATTCCATGCGCCGAAGCCTTCCTTCACGATCCAGTCGAGCTGAGTGCCGAAGAACTGACGCGGATCGGTGCCGTGCTTGTCGATGTAGAACTGCGGACGGAAGCTGCCGAGCTTGAGCTTGAGGATGAACTCGCGCACGAACTGCTCCTCGGCGTTGGTCTGGTAAGCGCGGAAGATGGCGAGCTTGTCAGCGTCGATGAGCTGCATGTAGGGCCCCACGTCGGCTTGGTTCTGATAATGCACGCCGCCGAGATGGCCGAACGATGCGACGCCGCAGCTGAGCAGGTCAGCGCCGTTCCAGAGCGAGTCGCGATAGACGAACTTGATGCGATTGGGGTCTTTCACCACGGTGTAGGCGCTGGTCACCGTGTAGCCTGCCTTCACGAATTCATCGAAGGCGTAGCTGACCCAGCGGCGCTTGGTTTCCCAGTCGGCCACGGGCGCGGTGACCTTGCCCTCCGCCTTCATCTGCTGGTAGATGCCGGTGTTGTAAGGCACTTCCATCTGATAAATCGTGAGCGCATCGGGACCGAGTTCGACCGCGCGCTGCACGGCAAATTTCCACTTCTCCTCGGTCTCGTTCATCATCCCGGCGATGAGGTCGATGTTGATGTGCTCGAAGCCCAGCGTGCGAGCGAACTTGAACGCGCGATCAACTTCGCCACTGCGATGCGCGCGGCCATTGGATTCGAGGATGTGATCATCGAAGTGCTCGACACCGAGGCTCAAGCGTGTGACGCCGATCTCGCGAATGCACTCCAGCTTCTTCTCGTTCAGCGTGCCGGGTTCGGCTTCAAAGGCGACCTCCTCGGCTTCGTCCCAGGGCACGAGGTCCTTCATGCGCGAGGTCAGCTCATGAAGCTGCGGCGTGCTCAGATACGAGGGCGTGCCACCGCCGAAGTAAACGAACTGCGCCTTGCGTCCCGCGATGTAGGGCGACGCGGCGAACCGCGCCATCTCCTTCATGCCTGCATTAATGTAGGCGCGGATCTCGGCGGCGTTCTTGTCGGTATAGACCTTGAAGTAGCAGAAGTGGCAGCGCTTGCGGCAGAAGGGGATGTGGAAATACACGCCCAGCGGCACGTCGGTCGGCGCAGGCTTCTGCATCACGGATTCGAGCGCGGACACATACTCTGGCTTCCAGAACGAAAAGGGCGGGTAGTTCGAGACAAAGTAATTCCCCGCCTCGGTGGCGTGGGGCTTCTTCTCGGTCGTCGGGGGGGCTTCAGTGACGGTGGACATGGTTCAAGATACGAGTGCAACGGCATGAGGCACCTGCTCATTTCGTGTGGTTCACCTGATCGAGACTGAGGGAATAGTTGACAGAGGAGAAAATGTGGTCACATGTTACCACATGAATTACCGCCTCGTCAGAACCAGCATGTCACTCGACGGCATGACCCTCAAAGCTCTGGAGAACCTCGCCAAAAAGTGGGACATCTCCAAGGCCGAGGTCATGCGCCGCGCCGTCAGCAAACTCAAGGAGCAGGCCGATCTGGAAGACAGTCGCCCGAGTCCGCTCAAGGCCTTGGATTGGCTACAGAAAGGCGGTGGATTGCTCCGCGAGGAGGCTGAGAAATTCCGTGCCGAGGTGAAGGCCGAGCGCGAGGCCAAACGCTACTGGTGGGAATCATGATTCATCTCGACACCAACCTCATGATTGATCTGGTCACGACCGGATCACCGCACATCGCGGTGATTCGGAAGTGGCTAGAGCAAGGCGAAGACCTCGGGTGCTCGGCGATCGCGTGGTCGGAGTTCTGCAACGGCCCACACTCCAAGGAGCAAAAGGACGCTGTGTATCATGTGCTGGACCGGCAGGTGATCGACTTCTCGTGCGAGATGGCCGAGCAGGCGTCGCGCTTGTTTCATTACACGGGTCGGCGTCGGGGATCACACTCGGATTGCATGATAGCGGCGACCGCCATCGTGCATCGCGTGAAGGTGGCGACGCGCAACATCGCTGACTTCGAGCGCTTCGTGCCGTATGGCTTGCAGTTGATCGCGGTGCCGACATGAGGCGCAAAGTCGGCGCGTGACGATGCGTTGTGTGCGCCTCCATGAAACGCATCTTCGCAGCCATCGTCCTCGTCTCCCTCACCGCTCATGCGGACCTCACCGATCAGCAAAAACAGGTGCCGCTGGAGGTCGATGCCCCTGATGCTTCGATGACGAAGATTGTGCTGCTCGCGGGCAGCGTGAGTAACAAGCCCGGCCAGCACGAATACTTTGCGGGCTGCTCCTTGCTGATGAAATGCCTGAAGCAAACGCCCGGCGTGTGGCCCGTGATGGCCGCGGAAGGCTGGCCGAAGAACGAAGCGATCTTCAAGAACGCGAAGGCCGTGGTGAGCTATATGGATGCCGGTGAGAAGCTCGCGTGGCTGGCCCCTGAGCGCTGGGCGAAGATGAAAGAAGTGATGGCCACAGGCGCTGGTCTGATCGCCATGCATCAGTCCGTGGAAGTGCCCGCCGCACAGGCTGAGGAATTCAAAAGCTGGCTCGGTGCCGTCTGGCAGAAAGACATCGGCAGCCGCGGTCACTGGGACATGACACTCACGCCCGCCACTCCCGCCCATCCCACGCTGACCGGCGTCACGACCTTCGATGCGCCGAAGGACGGCTGGCTCTTCAACCTTCACTTTGCCGACAAAGGCGTGACGCCTCTGCTTACCGGACCCATTGCCGACAAAGGCCGCACCACCGCCGATGCGAAGGCGCACTCAGGCCGCAACGAAGTGATCGCCTGGGCCTACGAGCGCCCGGATGGCGCGCGCTCCGTCGGGTTCACGGGCGCGGACTTGCACAGCAGCTGGCACATCGACAGCCAGCGTCGCTTCATCCTGAACTCCATCCTCTGGGCCGCCAAGGTCGCGATCCCCGCCGGTGGTGCCGCCATTGCAGCTGACGAGGCTGACTTCACTGCCAACATGGATCGCAAGACTCTCGGCGCTGTGAAGAAGAAAGCCGAGTAACCACGGCACAAAAAAGCCAGGGGACGCGTCCCCTGGCTTACCAAAATCGAACCGGTTGCCAATGATTACTTCGTTGGGTTGCTGCTCACGTGACCCACAGGATTGATCATGTCGCCGCCCTGAGCTGCCTTGGCCTTGTCGGCTTCGGACTTGTAGCTGGCACCCAGACGCGGGGGCTTGAGTTGATCGTTAACGCTGCCCACCATCCATGGCTTGGGCACGCATGAGGAGAGACCGGCAACAGCAAAAAGAAGGGTAATGACTTTCATGGGTGGCCAGAGTGGCCGAGGACGGGGTCTTTTGTCAAAACAAAAGCTGCGGCTTCGCGACAAGATTTGCGGATGATTGTGGTGCTCAGTTCTTGAGCATCCATCCGATCAGATCGTGGAAGGCCGCTTCTGGAATCATTTGTCCAAACATTGGTGGCATCAAGGATTGGGGAAGGTCGGTGTCCTCCGTGATGTCGCCCTTGGCGACGCGCTGCTCGTTGTTGGCGGCATCGACGAGGATCGTCACCTGGCCGACTTCGCCACGGATGAAACCGGTGATCGTGGAGCCGTCGCGGAGCCTGAGTTGATGCAGATGGAAGTGGGCGTCCACGTTGCGGTTCGGATCGAGAATGTCTTCCATCAATCGATCGGCGCCGCGATTGCCCACACCGTCGAGTTGAGGTCCGATCACACCCCCCTGGCCCTTGAGGGTGTGGCACACGGCGCAGTTCGCTTTGAAGACCGCCTCGCCTCTCGCGAGGTCAGGCTTTGCCTTGGCAAAGGAGGATCGCCGGGCGGCGATGAGGGCGTCCAGTTCCGGGCGAAGTTTCGCAGGTGCCGGTGCCACGGCAGGCTTTGGGAGGTAAGGCGCGAGCCGGTCGCGCAGGCCGACGGGTGCGGTCGTCCTGAGAATCGCCGCCAGCGTGCGGAGCTGCTTTTGCTTTTCATTGTCCGTAGTGAAGCTCTCGATGCTCACGACCGCGGGCTCGATGCGCGTGATGCCCAGCCAGGCGAACGAAGGACCATCGTCGCCATCGACGACTTCCAGTTGCACCTGCTGGCCCTTCAGATCGGCGAGTTCCCAGTCGATGTGCTGACAAACATCGTTGCGTGGCGGGAAGGCTTCTCGCACGGCTTTGTCGTTCACCATGAGTCGCACGAGGTTCTTGTGGTTCGCCTCGGTCTTCGGGAAACCATCATGACCGCAGATCCAAAACGAAAGCTTCGCAGGCGCGGCGAACGCTTTGCTGCGGAGAATGCCGGTGAGTTTCTCAGGTGCCTTCTTGTCCTTGTCCAGGCTGCTGATCACCGTGGCCATCTGGCCGTCCGCGCACTTCCGCTCCTGGAGGCACCACGGGCTGTCGTTTGGATGGGATGCATGGGGCAAATGGGTCCAATGAGACTGATGGGAGGCGGACGAGTCCAGGGCTGCCTCAGCCAGCTCGGTGGCCCACACGAGCAACGCAGGCGGCGGCAGTGCGCCGCGTTCGAGCAAGCCGTTGTGCATGGCTGAGAGTGCAGCGATCGCTTCGCTT
Organism: Verrucomicrobiaceae bacterium; assembly: GCA_016795365.1. Classification (GTDB taxonomy): domain Bacteria; phylum Verrucomicrobiota; class Verrucomicrobiia; order Verrucomicrobiales; family Verrucomicrobiaceae; genus JAEUHN01. The sequence continues at coordinate 13,227 of JAEUHN010000001.1, read as the reverse complement.
GCTTTGAGTGTGCGTGCTTCGTTCAGCGATTCGTCGATCAACGAAGACGAGCTGTTGCGTGCGATGATGCCGAGCAGGCCGCTGAGCGAGTCGTTGAGTCGCTTCGCTTTCCATTCATCGAACAAGAAGGCGGCCGCGTCTGCTGTCGGGACTGCTTTGGCGATGTCGATGATGTGTGGATTGTCCTTGTCGCTCAGCGACGCAAAGGCACCGGGCAGTTTGAGATGTTCGCGCAGCGAGAGCTTCAACTGATGCCTCAAGCTGAGGTCGAGCGGATCGCAGCGATCAAATGCCAACAGCAATGAGCTCAGCGCCTCGACCTTGGGGTTCTCGGCGTAGAAGGCCGCGGTCGTTCTTACCTTGCGAGCATCGGGCGCACTGAGCCAATCGAGCGGATACGTGCTTTGATCAGCATGGCGCAAAGACCGCTTCCCTGAAGCACCATCCTTCACCACCCTCCAGATCCTTCCGCGTTCCTTGTCGCGTCCTGGATGATCCAGCGGCACCTCGTAGTGGCCGATGATCTTGTTGTAGAAGTCGGCGATGTAGAGCGCGTTGTCGGGGCCGAGTTGGAGATCGACGGGGCGGAACCAGAGGTCGTCGCTGGTGATGAAGTCGGGGGCTTCGTTCGCCTTCGGTGTGCTGCCGGTGAAGGTGATCTTGTCGTGGTTCACCTTCGAGGTGACGCAGTTGCCCAGGAACATGTGATCATCCCACTCCGGTCCCCAGATGCCGCCGTCGATGTAGGTGATGCCGCACAGGCCGGTGCTGCCGTGGCTGTGCTCGCACATGTTTGGACCAAAGCCGAGGCCGTCGTGCGGCTTGCCGAAGCTCGGGTAATAAGCCCCGCGAATGAGCTGCGTGATCGGATTGCTGTGGCAGTCGGCGCTGTAGAGATTGCCGTAGCGATCCCAGCAGAGGCCGAAGGGATTGACCTGGCCCCACGAGTAGATCTCGACATGCGAGGCATCGGGGCGGAAGCGAAACACGTTGCCGCTGTGCAAGTCGAGCGTGGAGCCGTCCTTCGCTTTCAGATGCGATGTATTATTGAACCCATGCGTCGCATACACCCAGCCATCGAGACCAAGGCGAAAACTGCTGCACATGCCGTGCGTGTCCTTCTCGTAGCCGAGCGGGCCGAAGAGCACGTCTCTTTGGTCGCACTTCCCATCGCCATCCGTGTCGGCGAAATACCAGATGTTCGGGATGCTCCACGCGATGCAGCCGTCCTTGTCCTCCGGCTTGTGCCAGGGGAGCACGCCGGTAGGAATATTGAGGCCGTCGGCGAAGTCGGTGACCTTGTCCGCCTTGCCGTCGCCGTCGGTGTCTTCCAGGATCTTGATCGCGTCGCGGCTGTCTTTGACCCGCGATCCTTGCGCGTCGGCCCAGCGATCCTTCGCCGCCGCATACGGATACTCAACGGTGGAAGAAACCCACAAGCGGCCGCGCGCATCGAAGGCCATGTTGATCGGCTTGTTGATCATCGGCTCACTGGCGAAGAGATGCACCGTGAAGCCCGGCGGCACGTGAAAGCCTGCGCGCTCTTGCGCGGGCGATTGCGCCTCGGATTCGCGAACGAGTCGGAGCTTTGACTCCTGGGCCAAAGCGATAACGGGCAGGATGACGAGGGCGAGGAGACGCATGAGGAGGTGGAGTGGCTGAGCTTTTGAAATGCAGCCGATCAGGCGATAAGATCGTAACGGCCTCACACGACCTGTCACCCGCCGATGCTCGCCATGACCACTACCTTGCCTTCGCCTAATGAAGACGATCCCGCTGCCGAGAAGGCTGAGCATGAGCCCACACCGCTGAGCGAAGAGGAGCAGATGGCAGCTTTCGAGGATGCGCTGAAAGAGAGCGACTGGGGTCACCAGCCGTGCTGATCGCTAGCGATCGACGATGCTGAACATGAGGTCGGCTTCGCTGACCACCTGTCCATTGACCGAGCAGCGACCCACGGCCTGGCCAATGCCGCGCTTGGCCTTGAGCACTTCGGTTTCGATCACGAGCACATCGCCGGGCAGCACGGGCTTGCGCCACTTGACGTTGTTGGCGCTGAGGAAGTAGCCGATCTTGCCTTCGTTGCCGGGCATGCGCAGCAGCAGCACGCTGGCGACCTGGGCCATGGCTTCGAGTTGCAGCACGCCGGGCATGATCGGATGGCCGGGGAAGTGACCTTGGAAGAACGGCTCATTAATCGTGACGAGCTTAACGCCCGTGCACTTGGTGGAGCCTTCGAAGCCGATGATGCGATCCACCATGAGGAACGGATAGCGATGCGGCAGGATCTTCTGCACCTCGATGTTGTCGAGCACAGCGTCGCCTAGCGGCACATTCACCGGTGCGGGCACGCTGGCGCGCATCCGGCTGTATTGATTGGCAATGGTCTTGGCCAGTTCCGTGTTCGGCCCGTGGCCAGGGCGCACGGCGATGACGTGGCCGAGGATGCGCACGCCGGAAAGCATGAGGTCGCCGACGATGTCGAGGATCTTGTGGCGGGCGAACTCCTCATTGAAGCGCGCGGGGTGCTTGGACAGCAGCGTGTCGCCACGGATGACCACCGCACTCTCCAGCGTGCCGCCCTTGATGAGGCCCTTCTCCAGCAGCGGGGCCACGTCCTCGTAGTAAACGAAGGTGCGCGCGGGAGCGATTTCCTTCTCGTAGAGTTCAGGCGTGATCTCGGTGCTGTAGTATTGCGTGTTGCGGCCGTTGGGGCCCACGTTGGTGCAGCTCACGCGGAATTTCTTGTCGGGAACGATGTGCAGGATCGTGCCGTCGCGCGTCTCCTGGTAGATCGGTTCGCGCACTTCAAAGATGCGGCGCGCGGCGTTCTGTTCCTGGATGCCGGCGGCCTTGATGAGTTCGACGAAGGGAGCCGCGCTGCCGTCAGCGATCGGCGGCTCGTTGGCGTCCATCTCGATGATCGCGTTGTCCACGCCCATGGCGCTGAGGGCGGAGAGGACGTGCTCCACCGTGTGCACCTTCACGCTGCCTTCGGCGATGGTCGTGGCGCGCTCGACCTTCTGCACCTTCTCCGCCAGCGCGGGGATGAAGGGCTTGTCCTCGATGTCGATGCGGCGGAACTTGATGCCGAAATTCTCAGGCGCGGGCTGAAGCGTCAGGGTGACCTGCTCGCCGGTGTGCAGAGAGGTGCCGGTGAGAGAGGCGGATTTGGCGAGGGTTTGTTGACGGTCGGACAAGGCCATAGGGCGGCGGTCATAGCCCGGTGACTTTGGAGGGTCAAAGGGAAATGCCGGGGGCGGGGACGCGGTCTTTTGCTCAAATCCGTTTCCAAATCACTTCCCTCGAATAAACTCCGCGCGCTGCTCGTCCCAGACTGTGAATCCACCGGATATGACATCACCCTCCGCTGCGGAGCCCGACACCGAGGTCCTTGATACGGACCTTGTCCGTCGTGCCCAGGGCGGCGACAGCCGCGCCTTTGACGCGCTGGTGACCAAGTATCGGGGCCGGATTTACTCTATGACTTACCACCTCGTCCAGAATGAAACCGATGCCTGGGACCTCTCGCAGGAGGCCTTCATCAAGGCATGGCGCGCTCTCCCGCAGTTCAAGCTGGATGCGTCCTTCTACACCTGGATCTACCGCATCGCGCACAACTGCTGCTACGACTGGCTGCGCAAAAAGAAGATCCAGAGCGCGGGCGAGTTTGATGACAATCGCGTGGATCATCAGCCTGATCCGACCGCCGAGGCCGTGCCGCATGCCTTTGCCCGGCCGGACAAAGCGATGGCGAACGCTGAACTCGGAGCGCGCATCCGCGCGGCGGTGGCCAAGCTCTCCGACGATCACCGCACTGCCATCCTGCTGCGCGAGGTGGAGGGCCTGCAATACGACGAGATCGCCAAGGTGATGGGCTCGTCCATCGGCACGGTGATGTCCCGACTTTTTTACGCACGCAAGAAACTCCAGGAACTCCTCAAGGACGCTTATGAACCCGAACCCTGATGAACAACTGCTCGCCCGCTGGCTCGATGGCGAGATGGACGCGGACGAACGCGCCAGCTTCGACGCCCGGCTGAAGACTGACTCTGCACTCCGTGCCGAGGCCGAGTCGCTGCAATCGTTGCGCGCCGCCTTCCAGGAAGGATTCCCGCGCATCGCGGAGGTGCCGCATGCCGACTTCTTCAACAGCCAGATCCAGCAGCGTATTGCCGAGCTTCGTCGTGATGAAGGCAAGGCCGCATCGGCCGCCACTGGTCTGTCGTGGTTCGGTCTGCTGCGCCCTTGGATTCTCGGTGCGGCGGCTGCTTCCTGCGCGCTGATCGCGGTGCTTCAGTGGCCCGCAGCACCTGGTGGCAAAGGTTCCACCGTCGTGCTCAGCACTTATGCGCCTAACACCACGGTGAAGGCCAACACCTTCCACTCCAGTGACGCGAACGCCACGGTGCTCATGCTTGATGGTCTGGATGCTATCCCGGCGGACAAGAAGGTAGTCGGCTTTCGTGTTCATCGCAGCGAGACGGATCAGCAGGTGGCGATGACCACGATGTTCTCAGACAAGGGTGAGATCGTGATGGTGCTGGCCAAGGACAGCCGCAATCAACCGCGTGTGATCACCCGCTAAGCTTCTCACCATGCACTCGCCCTCGTCCCGACGCCTTTGGTTGGCAACCGCCATGATGCTGCTGGCAGCGGGTTCGGTCGTGCACGCGCAGGAGCCGCTGCCGGTCAAGAAACCTGCGACCGATGGTAAGGTGTGGGGCGCTTTGATCTATGCCTCCAAGGGCGATGCCATGGAGGTGCCAGCCGATGTGCCCGCCGATGTGCCCGCCAATCTGAAGGACCTGCCTCAGCGCTTGGCGAAGGTCTTCCCCTTCACGCGCTTCGAGATCATCGGCCAGCATCATCAGGACATCTTCCGGCAGTATGAGAGCTGGGTGGTGCCATCGAAGGAGCTGTTCGTGAAGTTGGATTCCAAGGGCCCTGCCGACGGCGGCGGGATGAAGCTTGATCTCCAGTTCTGGCGTGAGCAGGAGGTGCTGGTGAAGACGGATACCGTCCTGCGCCATGGCAGTCCGCTTTTCATTGGAGGCCCCAAATGGCGCGATGGCAGGCTGTTGTTTGTGCTGCAATTGACGACGGGAGAAGGGAAGTAGCACGCGGCAGTTAGAGTCTGCGGTGGTCGTTCGTATGGTCGGGCGATGTCCTTACCCGATCATGTCTGCTCTGGTCATGGCGAAGCACACGCGTTCACCTTCATGAACCCGCGTGTGCGTGATGGCGTCGTCGTGCACAGCCGCCGCTCGGTTTTGAAGACCAGCCTCGCAGGTCTCGGTGGCATCACTTTGCCAGGCCTCATGCAGCTGCGCGCGGAAGGCATGGCACCGACGAACAACAAGGCCGTCATCCTCGTGTGGATGACTGGCGGCCCTTCGCACATCGACACCTGGGATCCGAAGGTGAACATGCCACGCGAGATCCGTGGTCCCTTCAAGACCATCCCCACCAAGCTGCCCGGCACCCACATCTGCGAGTATCTGCCGAAGCAGGCCGCCATGCTGGACAAGTTCACCCTCATCCGCTCCGTCGATTGCCGTCACAGCAATCACGAGCCGAACATGGTGATGCAAACCGCGAACCTCGCCAACGAGCCGCGCACCAATCCCAAAGCCAAGCTTTATCCTTCCTTCGGCTCCATTATTGCCAAACATCGCGGACCCAATCACCCCGCCATGCCGCCATATGTGGTGCTTAACATGAAGTCCCGCTCCCATGTGGCCTGGGGTGGTTACCTCGGCACGCAATACGATCCCTTTGATGGTAACAGCGCCGCCAAGGCCTTCCACCTGCCCACGGGCCTCACCATGGATCGCCTGCAATCGCGTCACACGCTGGCGCAACAGATGGACGGCCTGCGCGCTGACATCGACGCTAGCGGTATGATGACTGCCATCGACAGCTTTGGACAAAAAGCCTTCGAGATCGTTGCCGGTGGACGCGCCCAGGAAGCCTTCGATATGTCCAAGGAGCCCAAGAAGGTCCTCGAACGCTACGGCGAGCACGACTGGGCGAAGCAAGCGCTGCTCGCGCGCCGCTTGGTCGAGCGCGGATCATCTTTCGTCACCATCGACCTCAGCAACCACGGTGCCTCTGGCACATGGGACAATCACGGCGACAACATCCCGCCCTATGGTGGCATCTGGAATGGCCTGCGCCCGCTGCTTCCTGTCTTCGATCACGTCATCACGACGCTCGTGAGCGATCTCGACGAACGCGGCATGTTGGACGACACCCTCGTCATCGCCATGGGCGAATTTGGCCGCACTCCCACGCTTGGCACGCAAGGCAGCACCGATGGTCGTAACCACTGGCCCTATGTCATGTCCATGTGCATGGCTGGCGGCGGCTTTCGGCACGGCCAGGTCATCGGTGCCTCCTCACGCGATGGCGGTGAGATCGCCGAACGGCCCGTGACGCCTGCCGACCTCGCGGCGACAATTTACCACCACATGGAAGTGCCGCTGAACGCGACCTACCTCGACCACCAAGGTCGCCCCAACTTCATCGTCGATGGTGGAGCGCCGTTGAAGGAGCTGATCTGATGACACGGCGTGATGGAATGCCTTGCCGCCGGGCGTGCTAGTCCGCTAGGCTCATGGCTGTGACTTCCTCCTCAACCTCATCCGAAACGCGCCGTGTGGTGCTCGCAGGCTTCATCGGCACCACCGTGGAGTGGTATGATTTTTTCCTCTACGGCACCGCTTCGGCTTTGGTGTTCAACAAGCTTTTCTTTCCCACCTTCGACGCGACGACCGGAACGCTGATGGCCTTCAGCACCTACGCCGTGGGGTTCTTTGCTCGTCCGGTGGGAGGTCTGGTCTTTGGGCACTACGGCGACAAGCTGGGCCGCAAGTCCATGCTCGTGACCACGCTGATGCTCATGGGGGTGGCCACCTTTGCGATGGGGCTGCTGCCCACGTATGAAACGCTTGGTGTGTGGGCTTCGATCCTGCTCGTGGCGCTGCGTTTCATCCAGGGCTTCGGTGTTGGTGGCGAATGGGGCGGTGCGGTGCTGATGGCCGTGGAACGCGATGAGCATGGCAAGCGCGGCTTTCACGCGAGCTGGGTGCAGGCAGGTGTGCCCGTGGGGCTGCTGCTGGCCAATGCCGTGTTCCAAATCTTCTCGTCGCTGCCCGAGGCTTCGTTTCTCTCCTGGGGTTGGCGGGTGCCATTCCTGATCGGGGGTGCCTTGTTAGGCGTGGGGTTGTTCATCCGGCTCAAGGTAATGGAGAGCCCGGTATTCCAGAGGGCTCAGGCTGAGGCGGCTCCACCTCCGGCGATGCCCATCGTGACGGTGCTGCGCGAGCATCCGGGCAACGTCCTGGTGGCCATGGGCGCGCGGTTTGCGGAGAACGCGTTCTTCTACATCTTCACCGTTCTCATCCTCAGCTACGGCACGCAGCAACTCGGCATGTCGAAGGGCGCCCTGCTCAATGCAGTGCTCGTCGGGTCGGCGGTTCAGTTGGTGGTAATTCCCTGGTTCGGCGCGCTTTCGGACCGTCTGGGACGACGGCCCGTTTACCTCGGTGGGGCGGTGTTCCTCATGCTGTTCGCGATGCCGTTCTTCTGGATGCTGGACACGCGGAGTCCCCTGATCGTGGCGCTTGCTGTGGTGATGGGTCTTGTGGGCCACTCGGCCATGTATGGCCCTCAGGCTGCGTTTTTCTCCGAGTTGTTCAGCACCCGCGTCCGCTACAGCGGCGCATCTCTCGGCTACCAACTCGCCTCGCCTCTGGCCGGTGGTCTGGCACCGTTGATTGCTACCAAGTTGCTGGGCTGGAGCGATGGCGCACCCTGGCCGGTGGTGGTTTATCTGGCCATCATGTCAGCCATCACCCTTGTGAGTGTGTTCCTGGCGCGGGAGACTCATCGGTCGGAGTTGTAGGCCACCGTCTCCTGATCAAGATCTCCTCCGCATTTCCGCTCCAGCCTTCCCATCGGGACCTGAGGCAAGGTTTAAGTGATCTTTTTTACCCACCAAGACTCGGGGCCTGCTTGATGATGCGCCAGGAGAGCTGTGGAATTAGGTGGAGGGACGCGCAGCTCAGATGGTCAGCAGTAGACGCAGCCTACGTCCTGGGTCATTCCCGTTCAGGATCAGTCCATGCGCCCAAGATCTAACGAAAACGACCGCAGAAAAAGTTCGCATCCAGTGGGCAAGTGATTACTATCACGCCGCTCTTTCTTTGGCACGGGGTGCCGACCTTGTGCTCTCTCACTCTCCTTCCATTCCTGGTCCTTGGCGGGCCAGGGGCGATGAATCAGACCTGAGTTGCTGTGCTTAGGCAGCCACCCCACCTCCCCATGATCTTGATGCCCACGACAACCGTTTCAGGCTGGCTCAGATGCTGCCTGCTTGCTGAAAGGGACTCTCCGCGATTCGCGGAGGCTGACTTGCCAGCCTTGGTTCTTTGATTCCGCTTTCTTGGCACGTTGCCTGCCACGCTGCACCCATTCGCGTCCTCTCTGTTTATCCCCCTTCTCACGCCACTCATAGACGAGAGCCTGATTAAATAGGCCACAACAGAGCCTCAACACTTTTCATCAAGCCCCTCCCCCGAAGATTCAATGAAGCTGACTCCCCTCTACTCGACTGCTGCAAAGTTCATTTCGGTAGCAACCTTTCTACTGACGTCGCTCGCTCAAGGTGCGACATGGACGAATGAAACTCCCACCTCACTAGCTACTCGTTCCCTGCGGAACTTTTGGGGAACGAGTGCCACCAACGTTTATGCAGTGGGCGGTGCCAACTCGTCACCAGGTCTGTTTTTCCGCTGGGATGGCACCTCATGGACTGAGCCGGCACCAGCGGAGTTTTCGGCGTTTGCGATGCGCGGCATCATTGGTTTCAGTGCCACCGAGGTCTGGGTGGCAGGACGGTTTGGGAACGCCAGGCAGAGCACCGACTCGGGTGCTTCCTGGACCAACAGGAGCACGGGCCTGAGCGGCACCTTTACGACCAATGGAATGTGGGGATCATCGAATACCGACATCTGGGTGGTGGGCATCGAAACGAACACCAGCATCGGGGCCGCCTATCGTTGGAATGGCACCACCTGGTCACTCGTATCGGTGCCCGGCCTTGGGACGCAGACACTTCAGGCCGTTTGGGGCACGGCGGCGAACAACGTGGTCATGGTCGGGAGCGGGGGCTATATCGGACGCTGGAATGGCACCTCGATCATCCAGGAACCCTCTGGAACATCAAATGCGCTCAACGCTGTGTGGGGCCTGGATGCGAGTAACATCTTCGCCACAGGTGGGAATGCGACTATCCTGCGCTATAACGGCTCCAGTTGGTCGCCTTTTAATAACACGAATATCGTCAGCACCGTGTCCCTCAACGGCATCAGCGGCAGCTCTGCCAGCAACCTATATGTCGCGACGGGAAGTGGCAGCACGCATGTGTATCACTGGGATGGCACTGCCTGGCAGCTGGAGAACACAGGGTTCGGCAACAGCATGAACGCCATTTGGACCGACAGCACGGGAGCGAAGGTCCTTGCGGGTGGCGCGTCGCAATTGATCGCAGGCGCTGCAACTGTTAGCAACTCCGCACCGGCGGTGACTACCGCCACGCAGAGCGCCGTCACGCACAACAGCGCCACGCTCGGCGGCAACGTGACGGCGGATGGCGGCGCGAGCGTGACCGAGCGCGGCATCGTGTGGTCTACCAATGCAAACCCGACCACCGCCGACACCAAGGTGACGAACGGCTCCGGCACCGGTGCCTTCAGCGCCACGGTCAATGGCCTGCCCTCGAACACACTGATCCACGTCCGCGCTTACGCCACCAACAGCGTGAACACCAGCTACGGGACGGACATCAGCTTCAACACGCTGCCTGCCCCGGTGGCGATCAGCTCGCTCAACCGCGTGAATACCGATCCCTCGAACGCGGGCACGGTGAACTGGACGCTGACCTTCGCCAGCACCGTCACCGGTCTCACGGCGTCGAATTTCACCCTCACGGGAGCCGCTGCTACCGGATCGAACGTGACCGCGCCGAGCACTACCAATGGCGGCCTCACCTGGACCGTGCCCGTCACCACTGGCAGCACGGATGGCACTCTCACGCTTCGTCTCGCCAATGCCTCCGGCCTCTCGCCTTCGATCTCCACCAGCCTGCCCTACGATGGCCAGAGCTACACGATGGACAAAACGCCGCCGACGGTCCTCTCCGTGGTCCGCCAGACTCCGACTGGCCAAAATACCTCCGCAAACAGCGTGACATTCCGCGTGACCTATTCCGAACCGGTGGCACTCAATGCCACGGAAGCCTCGCACTTCTCGATCGTCTCCGTCAACGGAGGCACCATCACCGGCACCATCGCCAGTGTCACCGGCACCGGCTCCACCCGTGACGTCACAGTGAACATCACTGGCGGCACAGGGGAGTTCAGACTCCGCGTCATTGATTGATCCACCCTTCCCTTTCCTGTGATGTCTTTCTTTTCTTCCTCCAAACGCCTCAGCCTCCCCAGACCCATGCAATCCATGCTCCGAAGACTCCTCGCCTCTGCGATGATCCTCAGCACCGCAGCTTTTGCAGCCGACGGTGATATGGACACCACCTACAATACGCCCAACGGGTTCAACGCTGTAAGCTTTGGTGCTTCGGACAATGTCTATGGAGGCTTCCTTCAGCCCGACGGCAAGTTTCTGGTCATAGGTGGTGGCAGGCCGGTGACGAACCAGGAGATGAGCGTGGCCCGGTTCAATGCGGACGGCACCCTGGACACGGCGACCTTTGGCGGTGGCACGGGCAAGTTCAGCATCGATGTCAACCCGGCCACCACCACGGATCGTGGCACCTGCGGGGGCCTTCAGAGCGACGGCAAGATTATCATCGGCGGCTACTCCCGCACAGGCTCCGGCAATGACGACTACGCGATCATCCGTCTGAACACCAACGGCACCCTGGACACCACCTTTGGCACCAGTGGCATCACCAAGGTGGACTTCAACGGCGGGACCGACCGGGCAAACGCGCTCGTAGTCCTGTCGGATAATTCCATCGTGATCGCCGGCATGTCCTCCGATTTCAACTTGAGCCCCGACATTGACTACAGTGTGGCAAAACTGACTCCGAACGGAGCGCTCGACAGCAGTTTCGGCACTGCCGGCAAGGTCACCGTGGACGTGGGAGAACAGCAGGATTCGGCGAATGGCTTGACGGTGCAGTCGGACGGGAGAATCATCTTCTGCGGCCAGTCGTTTGCCGCGAATGGCGACAATATCGCCGTGGTTGGTCGCCTCACGCCCACGGGAGTCGTGGACCCCAGCTTTGGCGGCGGTGACGGCTTATACACGGCCAGGGCCGCCGTGCCCTACGCGATGAACGATGTCAAGGTGCAGTCGGATGGCATGGTCGTAGTTTGCGGCACCGCCAACGTATCGACCCAGCTTGACGGTTTGGTGCTCCGACTAACCTCCGCAGGGGATCTGGACGCCGGCTTCAACACCACGGGCATTTTGACCCTGCCTCTGGGCACGCTGACGGATGCCTTTTACTCGTTGATCATTCAGGCGGATGGCAAAATCATTGCGGGCGGCTTCTGGCAGAACCCTGGGCCCAACGTTCTGGAAACGGTGCTGATACGCGTGAATACCAACGGCACCCTGGACTCTGGGTTTGCCACAGGCGGCATCAAAAAGCTGCTCGTCGGCTCGGGTCAGAATCGCCCGGTCTCGATCCGGCAGGCTGCCGATGGCAAGATCCTCGTCGCACTGGAAAGCGGGGCAACCAGCGCGGAGAACTTCACCGCCGCGCGGTTCCAAAACACTGTCTCCGTAGCCACAGCCCCAGAGATTGCGGTGACGGAGAGCGCGGCGAACGTGGCGGATGGTGGCTCGCTGAGCTTTGGCACAACGACCGTCGGCACGCCAGTGACGAAGACCTTCACGGTAACCAACAGCGGCACGGCCACACTGAACCTATCGGCGCTCTCGGTGCCATTGGGCTTCACCATTACGCAGAACTTCGCCAGCAGCACGGTGGCGGCGGGAGGTGGGACGACGACATTTCAGATCACGATGAGCGCTGCGTCGGCGGGTTCGCCGAGCGGGACATTGACCTTCACCAATAATGATGCGGACGAAGGGAGCTATGACTTCACTATCAGCGGCACGGTCAATCCGGCACCGCAGAATGTCACGGTCACTGTGCCGGCGGGCGTAGGCTTTACGCTGAACGGGACGCCTTACACGGGCTCGCAGACAGTGCCGCTGCCACCGGGGACTTACACCTTGTCCACCACTACGCCGCAGACCTTGGGCGCAGGGACGCGGGCGGTGTTCAGCTCGTGGTCGGATTTGGGCGCGATCTCGCACTCGATCACGGTTTTAGCATCGCCGCTCTCGATCACGGGCAGCTTCATCACGCAGTATCAGCTCACCACGGCGGCGAGTCCAGGCGCAGGTGGCACGGTGACGCCGGCAAGCGGGACGTTCTTCGATTCGGGCACGGTGGTCAGTGTGTCGGCCACGGCGAACTCGGGCTACGTCTTCTCCAACTGGACTGGTGCGGTGGCTAACGCGAGCAGCGCTGCAACCACAGTGACGATGGATGCGGCCAAGTCGATCACGGCGAACTTCACGGCGACGGCCCCTGAGATCGCCGTCAGCTACAACAGCAACAACATTGCCGACGGCTCGGCGGTGCTTAACACGACGATCGGCACGGACTTCGGTAGCACGCCAGTGCAAGGCGGAGTGGTGCAGCGCACATTCACGATCACCAACAGCGGCACGGGGAACCTCACGCTCGGCACCGTTGGCGTAACCGGTTCAGGTTCGGCTCACTTTGCCGTGACTCAGCCAGTGACCACCACGGTGACACCCAGCAGCAGCACGACTTTTACGGTAACGTATGACCCTTCAGCCGCTGGCACGCATTCGGCGCTCGTGAGCTTCACGAACAACGACGCCGACGAGGGCACCTTCGACTTTGGCATTGTCGGCACGGGCACCGGTCCGCGCACCTTTGACCTCGCGGGCAATGCCGTGACCAACACGCCTTTCGATGGTGGCGAGACTTACATCTACACGCCAGTGACTGCGGAGATCCCGATGTCTCTCTCCTCTGGCACTTTGACGATCGACGCCACGGGATCACCGGGAGCGGCGAATACCTCCGTGACGATTGTGGATCTGGGTGGCGGGGTGTTGGTGTTGGAGATCAAGGACTTGACCCGCACCATC
>JAEUHN010000027.1 GCA_016795365.1 Verrucomicrobiaceae bacterium | reverse complement strand
GATGTCGCCATCGCCGGTGCAGTCGATGACTTGTTTCGCCTCCACCCGCGTGAGTCCGTCCTTGTTCGCGATGATCACCGCCGCCACGCGACCTTCCTTCACCTCCACATCGCAGGCGACGCTGTGATAGAGCACTTTCAGTTTCTCCGAGTGCTGGAGGATCAGTTCATCGGTGAGCACCTTGAAGTGCTCCACATTCGGAATCCACATGCTGCCCCAATACTTCGTCACCAGCTCCGGCGGCAGATCGTCGATCGACTTCGCGCCCGGCTTCGCAATGCCCAGCCGTTGCAGCAACTCCAGCGCAATGCCTTTCACGACAAAGCGCCCGCTCGGCTTGTCGATCAACCCATCAAAGTAAGGCAGCCCGACGGTGGTGATGATGCCGCCGGAGAAGCCCGCACGCTCAATCAGCAACGTCTGCGCCCCATTTCGAGCAGACGAAAGCGCCGCAGCAATCCCCGCACAGCCGCCGCCACAGACAAGAACATCAGTTTGGATGGTTTTCATGGTGACCGAGGATAACGAAGATGCCCAGTTTCACGCCACGACAAAGACTGTGCGAAATGCGACTTTAGTGCGGCGGCTGCAAGTGATCCGGCACCTTGTCATTGTCATCATCGAAAGGCATCGGGTCATTTGGATTACTGTCGTAACGTGCAGGAAGACGTTCGCCCAAGTGTTGCAGCACTCGGTAGAGGAAATCGACACACTCAGCGCGTGTGAGAGGATAGTCGGCGACTTGGTTGTGGGTGAGAGTTTTGAAGGTGGGAAGTTTCAACGAGCCGAGCCAGCGGTTGAGGGTGGACCAGGTGACTGGTGAGTTCGGTTGGAACGTGTCTGGCTGCTGACCAAAGTCGCCCCATGTGATCATGGTTTCGATGAAGATGCGATCGTCGGTGTTGGCAGGCACATCGGTGAAACGTGCGACCTGGGGCAGGGGAGTCCAGTCTTTGGTGGAGGAGGTGGCGCGTATGAGTCGAACGAGCGCACCGGCGAGTTCGCGTCGTGTCACAGATTGCTCAGGCTTGAAGAAGACATTGTCCGTGTCCGCGCGCCAGATGCCTGCGATGGTGAGCAAGTTTGCGGCCTCGAAGTAGGGCTCGTCAGATCTCACGTCGTGCCATGGCCAGATGAGTGTGCCCTGACGAAGGAGGGTGCGTTGCACCTCACGAACGCGCGGAGGCGAGCTAGCGATCTCACGTGGCTGAATGCCAGCCTTCAGAGCCATGGCGGCTACTGTGCCCACCGCCGATCCAACGTGCATCATCTGACCGTGCAGACGCAGCGATGATTGCACCATGCTCGTCACGCCGATGTTTTTGGAGCAGCCAAGCAGGCCATCCATCTTCACTGGCACCAGTCCGCGGAGAGGGAACATCGCGCGATCACTGTGTGAGTTCCAATTGCGCGTGCCGAAGAACTTGGGCTGCCAGGCTTTGGTCTTGTCGTCGTTTTGAAACTTCCGGCGTGTGGGATGGAAGTCCATGTTGAACTGATAACCCAGCACGCCATCGAACGGCATCGACTTGGCCCACAGTGGTTTCTCTACCTCAGTGCGCACATCTTGCTCGCGCAAAACATAGAGCGCATCGAGTCGCAGTCCTTCACGGATGTAGGGCTTCGGTGGCAGGTGATCAGAGGTGCCATAGTCATCCGCCAGCTTCATGTAACGGAAGGACTGCGGGAAGTCACCCACGCGATCATGTGCCTCGGTTTGCAGCCAATAGACAAACTCGAGCGCGCGTTGCTTCGCGTCTTCAAACACGATGCTGCGTTGCGTCGGCGTCATCGCGACGATGTTCTTCTTTGAAGCGCCGGCTTCGTCTTTCTCCAGGGCATCGACCACATGCTGAGGCAAGGTGCTCAGCGGATAGTCCTGCGAAGGCCAGTTCAAGACGACAGCCTCGGCACCCGGTGCGATGTCGTTGTGATAGCGATCCACCATGCGTCGATGCGTATAGATGCACCAGCCTGCCATGTTGTAGATGCCTCCGCTGCCATCCCACTCCACCCACGGCGGCGTCTTCTTCTGATCGCCGAAGGCAAAGCTATCGTAGCGCGCGGGCTTCGCGATGGTGCTGTCCCTGCCTGCTTCACGGAGCAGGGGGCACCACGAGATCGGGTTCATCTCTTGATCGCCACCTTCATCAAGCGACTCAGGCGCGCTGGGCTCGTTGAAGCGCGACTTCAAGTCAGGTCCCGCCATGTAACCGGCACCACTGAGTCGAATGACATCGCCCCAGTCGCTCGAATCGACCACGAGCGAAGCCTTCACCGTGAGGTCCTCAGCGGGCGCCAGATTGCTGGAGTGGAATGTCACTGAGGTGACGCGTCCTTGGTCAGCCTCGACCTTCACCGGCGTGAGGTGACGAAGCACAGCAAGCGGATACGACTTCGCTTTGAGTTCGCTTGTCGTGGCACCGATGAAGCCCGCATCCATCAGCCATTCGCCGAAGATAGTCGCTGCCGATTGCGGCTCGATGGTGTTGCGTCCGCACCAACCGTTGCCTGGCGTTGCGATGCCGTAGATCTCCACGTTGTGCGCGTGGATGCGGTCGATGATCTCGCGGAAGGCACCGCTGATCGGGAACTCTGCACGCTTACCATTCACGATCGTCCATTCGTCAATCGGCCCGATGCCCTGCGTGCAGAACTGTCCACCGAGCCAGTCTATGTCGTTCACGAGCACGATGCGCTTCACGCCCAGTCGTGCCGCCTGCACGGCAGCTGCGCAGCCGGATTCATCGCCGCCAACAATGAGCAGGTCAGCTTGAAGAGTTTCGGCTGCCAGAGGTGAAGCCAGCAGCGTGATGAAAAAGAGGATGGGTTTCACTGATGAACTATCTCTTGCCGGGCGTGCCGTTCAAGCTCTCTGCATTCATTTGGATAAGGAGCGGTGACCCATGAGAGTGGCTTTGAACGAGCAGGCACGAGTGAAGTATGTCCTTCAGCACCCAACTCTCTGGGCGGCAGCTTTCATCCGTGTCTTCGAAATCTGGCCTTATTCAGACTGCCTGCCCTTCTTGCCACCTTTACCCTTCGTCCCAGCCTTGTATTCCCAGCGCTGCTGGAGTCGCTCAAGATGCGGCTGATACATCAGCGACTCGGTCCAAGAGATCGACTTCGGATCGGGCGGCGTCACTTTGCCTTCGGGGTAATCTTTGCCATCGAAGCTCGCGCTCACGCTGTCGTTCCAGGTGAGCAGATCCTTCTTCATCTGCGCAAAGAGCTGCGGCTCCTTAACGCTGAGATCGGTGGTTTCGTTCGGATCGTTCACGATGTCGTAGAGCTGAAACACGCCTTTGCCGAGGTTCTCGGTGAGGATCTTGTAGCGCGCGCCGGTGAGCGCGACCTTGCTGCCGAAGCGGAAGCCGAGCGGCTTCTGTCGCTCGCCGACTTCGCCTGCAAACAACGGCTTCAGGCTGATGCCGTCGATGGGCTTAATCATCACACTGTCGGGCAGGCCCACAATGTCGGCCACGGTGGGGAACAAGTCGAGCGTGCAGGCCGGATGATTCGTCACGCGTGGTTTGATCACGCTCGGCCACTCGATGATGCCCGGCACTCGCAAGCCGCCTTCGAAAACGCTGCCTTTGTATCCGCGCAATCCGCCAGTGCTCGACGGCTTCACATCGGGCAGGCCTCCGTTGTCGCTGTTGAAGACGAGCATCGTATTGTCGGCGAGTCCCGTGTCGCGCAGCTTCTGCCGCAGCGTGCCCACGGCGCGATCCAGCGCAACGAGTTCGCCGTAGTGCTCGCGCGAGCTTTTGTCGAGCGAGGCAAAAGCCACCTTGTCCGCCTCCAGCGCCTTGTAGGGACTGTGCGGCGAACCGAACCAGATGATGGCAAACATCGGCTTGTCGCCCGTGCGATGCTTGTCGATGAACTTCAACGCCTCGGCCACCGTGATGTCCGAAGAGTCTCCCTTGAACTCCACGAACTCGCCCATGCGACTCATGATCGGGTCCTGATCGAAGAAATTCGTCATCGACACCCACTCATCGAAACCGAACGTGCCAGGATTACGCGGGTCCTCCTTCAGCACCGGCGCGCCTGGCCCTTTGAAGCCATTGAGATGCCACTTGCCGAAGTGCCCCGTCACATAGCCCGCACCTTTCAGCGCCTGCGCGATGGTCTTCTCCTGCAAGCGCAACGCATAGCCATGCGACATCACGCCCGCGCGCTCGTTCGTGCGCCCGGTGAGCACCGTCGCACGCGTTGGCGAGCATACCGGATTGCCCGCATAGAACCGTTCGAAGCGCAATCCATTCGCTGCCATCGCATCAAGGTTCGGCGTCTTCAGAACCGAATGCCCGCGATAACTCGTCTGCCCCCAGCCCATGTCGTCTGCCATGACAAAGATGATGTTCGGCTTGGATGCCGCACAGAGCGATGTGGCGAGCGCGAGGGAGAGGATGAGTGACTTCATGGGTTCGGAGCTTTGGGGGATTCGTTCGTGGTCGTAGGCTGGCGCTTCTTCGCGCGCTCCATGTCACGGGCTTTCTTCTTCTCTTCCTTGGTCATCTTTTTCGGCTTCTTGCCTGCTTGCGGTGCCATGTCGTAGCGCTTCTCACCGGCTTTGACGGGCTTCGCCATGTTCGCGAGCCAGGCATCGTGCAGCTTGGTCAACTCGGCGACCTTCTCGGGCATCTGAGCCGCGAGATCGCTCGCTTCCGAAACATCCTTGCTGAGATCGAAGAGGCTGATCTTCGCTTTCTCGCCCACGAGCTTCCAATCGCCGGAACGCACGGCCCACCAGCCCTCGTCACTACCGGAGCACCAAAACAAATCCCGCGATTGCGGTGCGGCTTCTCCCTTGAGCAGAGGCAGCAGGTTGATGCCATCCAAAGTGGCTTCGGCTTTAGCCGAATCTCCTGCGACTGAAGTCGCGGCCACTTTCACTTCCGCCGCAGCGAGAGCGGTGGGCAAAATGTCGAGCGATGACACCGGCGACTGCCATTCACCCGGCTTGAGTTGCGCAGGCCAGCAGACGAGGAACGGCACGCGGATGCCGCCTTCGTAGTCCGTGTGTTTGCCACCGCGCAGCGGCGTGTTGTCGGCGCTTTGTGCCAGCGGACCACCGTTGTCGCTGATGAAGAAGAGGAGCGTGTTATCCCATTCGCCTTCGCTCTTGAGCGTGGCGATGATCTTGCCCATCGCGTCATCGAGTCGCTTGCCCATCGCGAGCAGGGTGTCGCGGTCTTTGTTGCCGGTGTTGAACTTCGCAATCTCGTCGTCCGGTGCCTGCAGCGGTGCGTGGACGGCATTGAACGCCAAGTAGGCGAAGAACGGCTGCGCCTTGTGCTTCGTGATGAACGCGCAGGTCTCCTCGCCGAGCCGGTCGGTGAGATACCCTTTCTCATGCACGATCTCGGTGCCGCGATAGATCGGGTCCTCGGGATCATCGAGCTTGAAGTAATCATGCGCGCCGCGACCGAGGAATCCGAACACCTCGTCAAAACCGCGCAGCGCCGGACTCCACGCGAGATCCGGCCCCAGATGCCATTTGCCAAACTGACCCGTCGCATAGCCCGCAGGCTTCAAATACTGCGGGAAGATCTTCTCGCTCATCGGCAGCCCGCTGCCGGCCTCGCCGCCGGTGTAAAGCCCGAGCCGTTGCTGATAGCGACCCGTCATGAGACCTGCGCGCGTCGGTGAGCACACATGGCCCGACACATAACCCTGGCGGCAGATCACGCTTTGCTTTGCCAGCGAGTCGAGATGCGGCGTGGTGATCTCCTTCGCATGCTGCGGATTGAACAGCACATCCGCGTAGCCGAGATCATCCGCGACCACGACGATGATGTTCGGCTTATCTGCGGCATGAAGAGAAACCGCGAGTGAGAGAAGGAGGGCGAGACATTTCATGGCCGCGCTGAAACGTGGTGGCGCGGGCGTTCTAGCTTGGTTCCTTCCGTGCCATCTTGATGATCTCCACCCGCACAGCTCGTCGCTTCATGCGCCTCGCCACGGGGCTGGATACTGGCTTTGCAACGCTCGACGAAGCGCTGGCACATCTTGGCTTCGTGCAGATTGATCCCATCAATGTCTGTGGCCGCATGCAGGATCACATCCTCAGGCATCGCGTTATTGGTTATCGAGAGCATGATCTAATGCGCCATCTGCATCATCAGGGCGTGCGCACCGCCTTTGAGCATCATCTGCCAGACTCCAACAATCTCGCCGCTTTGCCCATGGAAGCATGGCCGCACCTCCAGCATGTGATGTGCGCGCGTGTGAGCACCGACAGCACCTGGTCAGGCAAGCTTTCCGCAGCCGAGAAGAAACTGGCCATCAGCATCATCGAATGCATGCGCGATGAAGGACCGCTCTGCTCTCAGGACATCGAAAGCAGCCGCAAAGCCAAGACTCATGCCTGGGACAGCACGTCGTTAGCGAAGAGCACGCTGCAGAAGCTCTTCTTCCATGGCCGCGTGCTCATCGCACGGCGCGAGGCTAACCGCCGCTACTACGATCTGCCTGAAACGGTGCTGCCCGCCGACATCCTCAACTCACCCACTACCACCCAAGCCGAAACCGACCGCTGGCTTGCCTTGCTCAAGCTCCGCCAACGTCGCCTCGCTGTGCTCAAGTCCTCCGAACTTCGGCTCATCGCCGACGAAGTGCTGCCAGTGACTCTTGCGGATCAAAAGAGCCCAATGCTCCATCTATTGCGAAGTGATGAGGCACTCCTCGATTCAGCATCCAACGAGAGTCCTCGAACCTCGCCGCCGCTCTTGATCGCTCCGTTGGACCCCATCATCTATGATCGCCGAGTCACGGAGGCCGTGTGGGGTTTCGACTATCGCTGGGAGGTTTACGTGCCACCGCAGAAGCGAGTCCGTGGATACTATGCCCTGCCGCTGCTGCATCGCGATGCCTTCATCGGCTACGCCGACGTCAAAGCCGACCGCGAGGCAGGACTGCTTCAAGTGATGAACCAAGAGTCCTCGTCGCAAACGCACGCCAAGAGAGCCGTGAGCCAACTTTGCGACTTCCTGGGTCTGCGGAAATATTCCCAATAGCGGCGGTTACAAACCGCTCTTCCTTGATTGGATCTCGACGAGGCGCTGAGCCATGTGTTTAGCCATCTCGAGATGCTCGTGGATCACGTTCTTCGTCTGACGTGGATCATTGAACAGGTTGTGGAGCTGTTGCTCGGGGGGGCGGGTTTGCGCTTGCCGTTGAGGAAGTCGCTGTTGGTCTCGACGGTGAACTTCAGGGCTCCGTCGCTACCGAGGGAAGTGCTCGCCGGGTTTGCTGGCGTTGAAGCCGCCGCCGCAGCGTGCAGGCGGGAGCCGTATCATCAACGGCATTGAGTTTGAGATGTCTTTTCCCTATGATCGCTTCACGCGAATGAATACCTGTGCCCTCTCTCTTCTCCATCGCTGTCAGTGGGTGATGGCTCTTGGTCTTGCAATCTCCGTGGCTCTGCGGATGCAGGCAGTGGATGAAGCCTCGCTCTCGCAGCTCGGTGTCAATGTGACGGGTGTGAACTACTACACCACGCCCTTCTATGCGAATGCCCTGTGGCAGGGGAATGGCTGGCTGGAATACACGGGCACGAACTGGGGCACGGCGGTAGCGACGTATGGGAACGCGCAGTTCGATGCCCACGGCTTCCCAAAGTATCTGAACGCGGGCACGAAGCTGCGCGGGATCTTTTTCGGCCTCGGCACGAACTACTCGAATCGTCCCTCCACGTGGCCTGTGCGCGGGACACTGGCCTTGGGCAAGTTCGTCGTGACGTGGCAGGGCGATGCGGACATCCGGCTGAGCGGTGGGACGTTCATCTCCGCCGAATCGTCAGGCGCATCCACCGGACGGCTGGTCAATGGTAGGCGCGTGTATCTGCAGACGAGCATCAACTCGAACATCACTATCGAGGACATCAACGCGGCCAATCCGATCACCGACATCAAGGTGTGGATGCCGAATCCGAGCGATCCGCAGAACCAGACGCTGGAGGGGCAGTTGTTTCATCCGACGGCGGTCTCGCGCATTAGCACCGGGCCGTGGAGCTGGGTGCGGTGCATGGATTGGAACGTAACGAACGCGAGCCCGCAGCAGGACTGGAGCGACCGGCGGCTGCCCTCGTATGTGTTTCAAACCGGTGTGCTGAACCCGCGCATTCCGGCCACCGGCTTCGCGGGCAATCGCGGCACCGGCGTGGCGTTTGAGCACATGGTCGCCTTCTGCAATGCGGTGAACAAGGACATGTGGATCACTGTGCCGCATCTGGCGACGACCGACTTCATCACGAAGCTGGCGCAGCTCATCGCCTTCGGCAGCGATGGCGTGAATCCTTACACCTCGCCGCAGGCCAGCCCGGTGTATGCGCCGCTGAACTCGAACCTGCGTCTCTTCGTCGAATATTCGAACGAGATCTGGAGCAGCGGGAACAGCTTCCCGCAGGGCAACTGGGCGCAGGATCAGGCGACAGCGGCGGGCATCTCCAAGGCGCAGTTCAATGCGCGGCGCTTCTGCACCACCTGGGCCACGTTTCAGTCCGTCTTTGGCAGCGCGGCACGACTCGTGAAGGTGGCCGCCGTCTTCACCGGCAATCAAACTTACACGCAGGACTTCCTGAACGAGATCAGGACCTATGGTGCCACTCTCTCACCCGCGCAGGAGCCGGACCTTATCGCGCCCACGACTTACTTCGGTAACGGCATTCAGGACTGGGCGTATGCGAGGGCGCAGACGCAGGCGGGCACGAGTGATCCGTGGTTCCTGACCAGCAGCACGTTTGACTCCGGCGGCGGTGTGATGCGTCCGGTATCAGTCGCTTCCACGGATGGCTACTGGACCAGCAGCGCGATCACGAATCACCTGAGCCAGACCTTTGATCAATGGAAGCGCCTGATGCTCTCCGGGGCCACGCAGACCGGCGGTGGACCTGACGCGACGGGCATCGGCGGCGGCTTCGATGTGTGGATGCGCAATCTCGCGCTGACTACCTTTTCATCGCGCAAACCGCTCGTGACTTATGAAGGCGGACCCTCGCTCTACTCCGACTACCTGGATGGCGGCGATGCACGCGACGATGGCATCACCACCTTCCTCGAACTCTTGAATCGTCAGCCGCAGATGGCTGAGGTGTATCGCATTCATCTCAACATGGCCAAGGCCAAAGGGCTGCGCACGCATGGAGCCTTCGTGGACTCGGGAAGCTGGGGCAAATACGGGCAGTGGGGCCATCTTGAATACCTCGATCAAACACCAGCCACATCGCCGAAGTGGAGCTTCCTGCTCGACTGGCAGACGGATATGAGCACGCTGCGACATATCGACGATGTGGCAGGCACAGCGCCGCAATTCGTCACCGCTGCCAAGCTGTCGTCCGCGCTCTGGGGACAATCTTATTCCGCCAGTATCACCACAACCGGCGGAGAGAATGGTCGAACGATTCAAAACATCGGCCAAGTCGTCGCCAACGGCATCTCGACCACGGTCGGCGCGGGCACGGCCACGATCTCCGGCACGCCTGGCATCACGGGCGACAGCTTTGTGTATCTCCGCGTGTGCGATGGCGATGGTGATCCCGCTTGGCGCACCTTTTACTTCAAGACCGTCGGTGGGCCGCGTGTGCTGGTGGAGAGCAACTTCGAAGGCACCAATCCCTCATCAACGCGCCCCTGGACGCCGACGTATGTGAAGGCTGTAGGCTACACCTTCACCGGCTGGAACAAAGGCACGGGCATCTCCGCTGCGACAGGCAATGACGCGCTCGTCTATTCGCAAAACATGCCGGCCGCTGAAGTGGACTCCACGCTCGCCGCAGCCATCACGGCGAACGAATACTGGACCTCCAGCCTCCAGCCGCCGAGCGGACAAACGATGAACCTGCGCGGTGCCGAGGTGCGCTTCACCATCCGTCGCATCGACTACCACGCGCCGCGCCAATACGCTGCCTTCAACAGCATCGGCGGCTTCACCGCAGGCAGCGAAGTCTTCACGACAGCACGCTTCACCTCCACGGTCGATCAAGAGTTTGTGTTCACCTTGCCCGACAGCGCCGCCTATGAAGGGCTCACCAACGCGGTGGAGTTCCGCCTCGTTGGATTCTCCGGCCAGTATGCGGGTCACAAAACCTCCATCTCCGGCTTCAAGGTGACGAGCAAAGCCACAGCGTTCGATACATGGACCGAGAGCGCCTTCACGCCCGCCCAGCAGACAGCTGCATCGATCACCGGACCTCTGGATGATCCTGATGGCGATGGCATCCCGAATCTTATGGAATGGGCGTTTGCTCTTCCACCGAGTCAGGGAGGCCCTGCAAACACCGCCGCAGTCTTGTTTGAGGGCAATGTCGTCTTCAACTACGTCCGCAGTGTGCCAGCCCTAAATGCAGGCACTCTGTTCACGGTTGAGTGGAGCGACAATCTCGCCGCCAACGGCTGGAGTTCATCTGGAGTGACGCAGCAGGTGCTCTCCGACAATGGCACGGTGCAGCAGGTAAAAGCGACGGTGCCCGCAGGGACCGCAGGGCGGCGCTTTGTGCATTTGAAGGTGACGGCTCCGTCGCTTTAGCATCGGCACGCAAGCGGGAGGCGTGTCTTCAATGTCGTTGAATTCGAAATGTTTTTTCCCTATAACGACAAGACGCTTGATGGCACGGTGAACGACGCGGACTCACCATTCATTCGCGGATGGCAGCTAGGTAGCTCAGCGACTTGCGAATCCGAGTGCCAGATCCCCACTTCTCGGCAAGACTCACCACTCATGCTCATGAAAACTCTTTCCTTCTTCGCCTCGTTTCTCCTGGCAGTCACTGGTGTTTACTCGGCAACGGAAGCCGATGTTGTTGTCTATGGTGCAACACCGGGCGGTTTTTGTGCGGCCATTGCAGCGGCGCGTGAAGGAGCGTCGGTCGTTCTGCTGGAGCCAACGGATCACATCGGCGGCGTGAACACGGGTGGGCTTTGCTTCAGTGACTCCAATCAAACGGTGCGCAGCACGGTGCTTGGTTTGTTCGAGGAGTGGCATCAGCGCATCGAGCGGGACTACCAGCAACGTGGCGTGAAGCTGCCTTATCAGGTCGCGACCAAAGACAATGCGCAGTGGACTTACGAGCCGCACATCGCGATGAAGGTGACGCGGGCAATGCTGGACGAGGCCGGTGTGAAGGTGCTGACCAAACGTTCCTTGAAAAGCGTGAGCAAAGACGGCACTCGCCTTACAAAGCTAAACACGAGCGATGGCGAGTTCGCCGCCAAGGTATTCGTCGATGGCACTTATGAAGGTGACCTCATGGCTGCATCGGGTGTGAGCTGGACCATCGGTCGTGAGGAGCGTGCGGAGTTCGGTGAGCCACTGGCTGGCAAGCAGTATTCGAAGCGACTCATGGCGATCTCTGGGCGCGATGCAGACGGCAAGCTTTTGCCTTTGATCACAACGGAAGATGCCGGTCCCGAGGCAGAGGGCGATGACAAGGTGATGGTCTATAGCTTTCGTGTTTGTCTCACGAAAGAGGCCGCCAATCGCGTGCCATTCCCTGCGCCGACCAACTACGATCCTGCACGCTTCGAGGTGGTGCGCCGCTACTTTGCCGCAGAGAAGCGGCCGGTTTTGCTCTGGGACTTGTATCCGCTGCCAGGCAACAAATTCGATGCGAACAACGGCATCTGGAAGCAGTTCTCCATGGGCTTGGTGGGAGCCTGCAATGGCTGGTGCGAGGCCGATGAAGCTGGCCGTGGTAAGATATGGGAAGCACACAAACAATACACGCTGGAGCTGTATCACTTCCTCACCACGGACGCTGCCGTGCCTATGAAGTTGCGCGAGGAGATGAGCGAGCTTGGCCTGTGCAAAGATGAGTTCGCCGCGTATGGCCATTGGTCACCGCAACTCTACGTGCGTGAGGGCCGACGCATGAAGGGCGCTTATGTGGTTTCGCAAAAGGACATCATGGACGAGGCTGAGAAGCAGGACGCCATTGTAGTCTCATCGTTCCCCATCGACTCGCATGACTGTCAGCGCGTTGCGACCAAAGATGGTGTCATCAACGAAGGCACCATCATGCCAGTGCGGATGAAGGGAAGACCGCATGGTTATCCCTATCACGTGCCGTATCGGGCGATCACGCCACTCGATGCCGAGTGCTCGAATCTGCTCGTGCCGGTGGCGCTGAGCTGCACCCACGTCGCGTATGCGTCCATTCGCGTGGAGCCCACGTGGATGATCCTCGGCCAGAGTGCGGGCATCGCCGCCGCCTTGAGTGCCAAGCAAAACCTCGCCGTGCAAAGGCTGCCGTATCCGGCGCTGCGCGAGCGTTTGCTGGCTCAGAAGCAAGTGCTCACTCTCCCGGTGCTCGCCGACCTGCCTTCCGAGCCAAAGGGCGCGATGAGCATCGACCCCAAGTCGCTGCCAGGCATCGTGCTTGATGATTCGCAGGCCGAGCTGAAAGGCTCGTGGAGTCACAGCAGCAACTTCAAGCCGCACATCGGCACCGGCTACTTGCATGATGATCGGCGCAGCGACGGTGAGTCCACAGCGATCTTCCGATTCAAGCCCACGAAGTCAGGTCGTCACGAGTTGCGCATGGCATACAGTGCCCATGAAACTCGCACGACCAAGCTGCCTCTCATCATCCGCAGTGGTGCGCATGAGACCAAGCTCAAGGTGGATCAAACCGTGGCTCTACCCGCTGGTGAAGCCTTCCGCAGCATTGGCAACATCGAACTCGAAGCCGATACCGAAACCACCATCACGCTCAGCAACAGCGAGACGGAAGGCTTTGTTATCGTGGACGCATTTCAGGTGATTGAGCCAACGCTCAATCAGTAGCCGCCAGCACCGATCTTGCCCGATGACTCACCGCTTTCACCAGCGGCTTCGCGGCGGCGATAGTCATCCATCATGGCAGCGGTGGCTGTCGCTCCGCATCGGCTGCCGCCGAGATCGCGGACCTTGATCAGGCCATCGAGATCACGCACGCCCCCCGCAGCCTTTACCTGCACCTTGGGGCTGCAGCTTGCCCGCATCAGCGCCAGATCGTGCTCGGTAGCCCCCTTGTAATTGTAGCTGCCATCGGCTTGTTTCACGAAGCCGTAGCCAGTGCTCGTCTTCACCCAATCAGCCCCGGCACGTTCGCAAATCTCGCAGAGCTTGCGCTTGAAGTCATCGCTGCTGAGGCCAGCTCCACCAGCCGTGAGGTAATCGTTCTCAAAGATCACCTTCACCTTGGCACCGTGCTTATGGGCTTCATCGCAGACAGCCTTCACATCCGCCTCGACGTAATCAAAGTCGCCGCCCAGGGCCTTGCCGATGTTGATCACCATGTCGATCTCGTTCGCTCCATCTTTGCAGGCGAGTTCGGTTTCGTAGCGCTTCAACTCCGTGGTGCTGTTTCCATGGGGAAAGCCAATCACACAGCCCACGAGCACACCGGAGCCACGCAGCCATTCGACCGCCTGCTTCACGGCGTAGGGCTTGATGCACACGGAGGCCACCTGATA
Source organism: Verrucomicrobiaceae bacterium (assembly GCA_016795365.1). Taxonomy (GTDB): domain Bacteria; phylum Verrucomicrobiota; class Verrucomicrobiia; order Verrucomicrobiales; family Verrucomicrobiaceae; genus JAEUHN01. Next base: position 14,668 of record JAEUHN010000027.1, on the reverse strand, counting down.
CTTGGCCGCCAATTCGCACCCTGCTTTGAGGTCCGTGTCTGTCATCGTGGGATGCAGAAGGCTGTGGTCGATCATCTTCGCGAGGTCGGAGTAGCTGTATTTCATGGTTTTGGAATTGGCTTAGCCACTTTTTAGATTGGCTTAGCCACTTGTCAAAGGGCGAATTGACTGCAAACTCAGCCACCATGGCCGCCAGAGCATCGTTTCACCAACAGCTCATCGAAAAGCTCCGCAAACTGCTGCGAAGCCGGCAGTTCGCGCCCGGAGCCAAGTTCCTCACGGAGCGTGAGATTGCCGAGCGTTTCGAAACGAGCCGGCCCACCGCAAACAAGGCGCTCAGCAGCCTGGTCTCTGCGGGCCTGCTCGAGATCCGCCAGGGCGCGGGCACCTTTGTTCGTGAGAGCGTGCTCGACTACGATCTGGAGCGTTTGGTGAGCTTCACCGACAAAGCCAAGGCCTCCGGCAAGAAGCCAGGCACGGATTTGATCGAGTTCCGCAAAGTCATCGCTTCCGAGGTCGAGCCGCACGTTGCCCAGAAGCTTCGCGTGAGTCCTGAGGATTCACTTTTCTACATGGAGCGCATCCGTCTCGCCGACGGGAAGCCGGTTATTTATGAGCGAAGGCATGTCATTGCCGCCCATTGTCCTGGTCTCACGAAGGCCGATGCCAAAGGCTCTCTCTACGCTGCCTGGACAATGAAGTGTCGCCTGCAGATCACGGGCGCTGACGAAAGCATCCGTGCCGTGAACGCCACCGCCGCTCAGGGCAAGCATCTCAAGATTCGTCCCGGCACTGCTTGTTTCCAAATCACTGCGATTGGATTCATCAAAGACGAACAACCGCTCTGGCACGAGGAGACGCTCTACCGCGCAGACATCTATGAGTTTCGCAATCGCATCGGCGGACTCGGTGCTGCGATGGGTCGTATGGTAGTCTCCTGAGGAGATCACTTCGCCGGCACTTCCAGCACCTGTTTGTCCGCCAGCAGGCTTTTGCGCAGTTTCTCATAATCCACGCTTTGCACCGGCGTGTCCGCATTTATCGCCATCACGGCGGCGGTGGCGGCGGATTGCGCGGCGGCCATGAAGGTGAACTCGATGCGATACGCGCCGTAGGCCACGTAGCTCGATGACGGGCATGTCGGGCTCAGGAGATTGGTGCATTCGGCGGCCTTCGGCACGAGGCAGCGATACGGGATGCCGCAGGGGATCCAGTCGGCGTCTTGGGATTCGTCAAACACCGCGCCTTCATTCCACACGCGACCGTCTCGGGCGATGCGGCGCGCGTGATGCAGGTCGGGTGGCCACCAGATCAGGCCGACGCTGTCCTCGATGGGCTCGGGGTTCGTTTTGCGCACATGCGCCTCGGTCAAAACGAAGTCGCTGACCATGCGACGGCCGTTGCGGACATAAAAAGCACGCGGCCAGCCATCGTTGTCGGTGAACTCATCTTGGCAAAGGCCCCACGCGGCCCAGGCTTCGCGTTGCTTTGTGGGCACGGCCTCGTCATGCGCCATGAACCAATACACGCCCTGGATGTAGTCGCGGCTCGTGCGCAGCATCGCCTCGCGCTCCGCGTAGCTGGCGATGGGACAGCGATGGTTCCAGCCAGTGAAATTGCCCGCGAGATGATGCCATGAACCCGGGTCCGTCTTGCCATTCGGCAGCGATGCGCCAGGCGGGGAGATCACGCCGCCTGCCGCGAGGTAGCGCCGATGCAGCTCATAGTGCGCGGGGTCGTAGTTGGTGGGTTTTTCGATGGCGATTCGATTCGCCGGGTTCTTCGTCAGGCACAGGCGGAAGCAGTAGCCTTGGATGCTTTCGTCGGGCTCGCCCTGCGTGCCCAGTGGAGTGTCCTGCACACCAAAGATCACCCCGCTCGTCGCATCTCCCGGCACGCGATACGGGTCGATGCGTTTGTCGAATTGCCCATGCTTCGTGTCCGTGCGAATGCCGTTCTTCGTTTCACCATACGTCGCGTTGCCCTCGCGCCCCACCGCAAAACGGATGCCCGCAAACGCCAGCAGATCGCCCTCGTAAGTCGCGTCGATGAACATTTTGGCGCGCACCTCGGCTCCATTTTCAAAATGCAGCGCTGTGATGCGCGCGCCGTTCTTCGTCACGCCGTTCGCTTCCTTCAAGCGATGCCCGCGCAGCACGGTGATCCTCATTTCCTTCACCCACGCGTCCCCAACCGCCTCCGCCACATGCGGCTCGAAGCGCCAAAGCGCGCTTTGCTTGGCCCGCGTGCGCACCATCTCGTCAAAGGCTACCGCCTTTCCATAGTGGGCGCTCACGCGTCGATAAAACTCCAGCGCCAGCCCGCCCACGGCCGGGCTGTTTTGGAATTCCTTGTGGTTGTCGATGTCCGTGCCGCCGAGCCCCTCCACGCTCATCCCACCGAGATGCTGCCCCGCTTCGACGAGCACGACCTTTTTCCCCATCGTAGCTGCCTGCACCGCAGCGATCACCCCCGCGCTGGTGCCGCCGTAGATGGAGAGATCGGTTTCGAGCGGAGCCGCGGAGGCCGAAAGCGTGAAACAAGTGAGGAGAGTGGCGAGGAGAAACTTCATGGATGGAGAAGCGATAGCTTAGCGCCTCAGCTCGGAAAGCTTCTTCAACTCCTCCGTGCTCAACGCCCGGTCAAACACCGCCACGCCGCCGATCCAGCCGGTGAAACCGACGCTGCGGCTGCTGTGGATGACGCGACCGATGGTGAAGGGGCCGCCGCTTTGGGCGTCCTTCGGCTTGTAGAGGTCGTGCGGATACCACCAGGGGTTCAGTCGCAGCGAAACGAGATCACGCGTCACTTCTTCGCCACCACGCAGCGTGACTTCGATCTTCGTGAAGCGATGCTCGCGCAGCTCGACCCGTTCGTCGGCGGACTCGCGGAGCACGTTCACGCTCAGCGGCTCGCCTTCGGGCGGGTTGTAGTATTGATCCTTCGGGAAGGCCTCGTCCTCGCCGTCCTGCTTGCCGGGCAGCTTCGCGTAGTGGCCCTGCATGTAGGCGTTGTAGGCGAATGAGATCAGCTTGTCCTTCTTCGGCTGATCGAGCCATCGATCGCCAGACACGCCGTTCAGCCAGCCGGTGAGTTCGTCTTTCTCGTGATCAAAGGTCATCGCAAAGCACTGCCACGACGAGTCGAGCACCTCCGCAGGCGAATCGGCAGGCACTTCGGGCGAGAGATCCGCCGAGTTGCACTTGTGCAGCGCATACTTGTTTAGGAAGGAGCTCGCGCCGTTCTCCGACACATGACCGCAGGCGCTGCCTTGCTTGTTCAGGCCCGCAAAGAGCGCGTATTGACGCTGGCCACGCTCCACCTTCGCGATGGTTGCGGTGCTCTTCTCCTTCAAATCGGTGCCTTCATGCCAGATGCCCGCCAGCGCGTGATTTCCGCTCTCGCGAATCGCCCACACCACCACCGTGACCGACTTCCCCGCGCCCTTGATGTCCAGCGGCGTGTCATGCAGTCGCGACCTCGGCACGAACAGAAACGGCCGGAAGTTCTCATCCGTCTCTTTGACGATGCGAATCGCATTCCCGAACGGCCCGCGACCCAGCAACGGAAAATCCGCATAAGTCGCCTCACGCCCCGCCCGCCAGTAGTCTTTGATGTAGTTCGCAGCATCCAGCGGGTAGTCATTCGTCGCGCCAGCGGGCACATGTGCCGTGAAACGCTTTTGGCCATCCGGCTCACGCTTCACAAAATCCCAAAACGCCACGAGACCCGGTATGCTGGTGACCGTGACGGCAGGCTCCGCGGAATCGTCAGCGGCATGGAGGGAAACAACAGAGAGGGCGAGGAGAAGTAGCGGCTTCATCGAAATATGCGCCACACTTGGCAAGGCAGCTACACATGGCAATGCGCAAACGGTGCCAGCGATCGGATCAAGCGCCACGCACACAGGGCAAGAGCTTGAATTCTTCAATCAGCGATTCGGCAGGTGCGTGTGCAGCCAGTTCGTCATCAGTTCGTAGAGATGGCGCGAGATGCCTTTGCCGGTGTTGATGGCGTGGTCTCGATTCGGATAGGGCATCACGGTGAAGGTCTTGTTGTGGGCAATGAGTTCGTTAATGAGCATTTCGGTGCCTCGGTAGTGGACGTTGTCATCGCCGGTGCCGTGGATGATGAGCAGGTCGCCTCGCAGGTCCTTGGCGTGCGCAAGGGGCGAGCCGAGCTTGTAGCCTTGCGCGTTGACTTTGGGCATGCCCATGTAGCGCTCTTCATAGATCGTGTCGTAAAGCGTCCGATCGGGAACCGGCGCAACGGCGATCGCGGTCTTGTAGAGATCAGGATAGCGGAAAATCGCGTCTAGGCTGCTGCTTCCACCGCCGCTCCAGCCCCAGATGCTGACGCGTTGCGGATCGAGATGCGCGAAGCGCTTCAGCAACTCGCGCACGGCTGCGGCTTCGTCAGCGGAGTTCATGATACCGAGTTGAAGATACACCGCCTTGCGCCAGTTGCGTCCGCGCGGGCTCGGTGTGCCGCGCGTGTCCACACTCGCGACCACGTAGCCTTGTTGTGCCAGCATGGAGTGCCAGAGGAAGCGTTGACCGCTCCACGCATCGGTCACGGTCTGGCCCGCGGGCTCGCCATACACGTGCATGAGCAGCGGTTGCTTCTTCGTCGTGTCAAGGTTAGACGCACTCATCATCCAGCCGTCAAACGAGATGCCGTTGCCGATGTCCACGCGGAGGAACTCCGTCTTCGGTAGCTTCAGCTTCGCGAGTTTGTCACGCAGAGCGTTCTGAGACTTCAGCACGCGGATGGTCTTGTGGTCTGGCAAGGACACGAGCTGGATCACAGGCGGCGTGGTCATGGTGGAAAAGGTGTGCACCGCCCACTGCGCATCCTCGGACACATTGTAGCTGTGCGTGCCCGCTTGATCCGCAGGCGAAACCCTGGCGAGTTCACCACCATCGAGACTCACACGATACAGGTAGCGCTGCGTGGCGTTCTGCGGCGAGGCGGTGAAGTAGAGTGCACCGCTTTTGGCATCGACCTTCTTGACGTCGATCACATCGAAGTCGCCCTTCGTAATCGGCTTGATCTCGCCGTCCAAGCTCACGCGATACGCATGTCGCCAGTTGCTGCGTTCGCTGAGCCAGAGGAGGTCGCTGCCGATCCACACGATCTCGTTGTCGTTATCTACCCAAGCCTTGTCGGTCTCAGTGAGCACCAGCTTCGTTTTGCCGGTCGCGGGATCGGCGAGCAGCACCTTCAGCGTGTTTTGCAGGCGATTGAACTGCTGCACCAGCACTGCCTTGCCATCGGGTGTCCACTCGGCCTTGGGCAAGTAGTGCTCACGTGGGTCTCCGGCGATTTCCAGCCACTTGGTCTCGCCACCGCCGGAGCTGATGATACCGAGGCGTGTGGCGGAGTTCTTTTCCCCAGCGGTCGGATACGGGAAGGTGGTGAAGGTCTGCGTCTTGCTGTCGGCCTGATTCATGAGCCAGAAGCGCTTCACGCCTTTGGTGTCAAACTGCCAAAACAAGATCTGCTTTCCATCAGGGCTCCAGCGAAAGGCATCGCGCAGGCTCAACTCTTCCTCATTCACCCAGTCGGACGTGCCATTGATGATCGTGTCCGAGCCGTCGTTGGTAAGCGCGGTGAGCTTCAGGTCGGAGAGGCTTTGCACGAACAGATTGTTCTTCCGCACGAAGGCGACGCGAGCGCCATCAGGCGAGAACTTGGCGAACATCATCGTCGAGGGCGCTGCCTTGCCACCGAGCTTGCGCAGCTTCTTCGTAGCCAGCTCCAGCACCCAGTAATCGCCGCGTGTGTTCTTGCGCCAGACCTTCTTTGTGTTCGTGAACAGAAGCACCTGAGCTTCGTCGGCGGAGAACTCATAGCTGTCGATGCTCAGCGGTGTCTTCTCGCCTTCAGGAGTCAGCGTTTTCGCGGAGGCGATCACCGTCTTTTCACCCGTCGCTGCATCGTTCTTCACGAGGTCTTTGCCTTGCTTACCGTTGCGTGGTGCATCGAGGGTGAAGTAGTAGCCGCCGCGCTTGCTCCAGCGAATCGACTCCAGCTTCTCGTCTTTGAATTCCTTGTCGGTGAAGATGCGTTCCAGCGTGAGCTGCGATGGATCCGTCGCCGTCTTGGCAGCTGTGGCTCGCAAGGCCTGGAAGTAGACGAGCGTGAAGCTCGCGTGGACCTTGGAGTAAAAACTCATCGCGAGATCAGCCTTCGCCTTCAGCTTCGGATATTGCTCGATGGCTTCCCAATACTTGGCATCGCCCATGAAGAGAGGTGCGACGTGCGAGTTGAAATCTTCCTCGATGCTCGCCTTTGCATACGCCTGAATAAAGCCCTGCTCGCGCATCGCTGAATCCGCCCGCTGAGCTGCTAGCCCGCTCTTCACGGCCTCCACACCACTGCCCAGATACTTGAAGTCCGGTGGATTGATTTGCTTCCATGCCTCTGCATCGAAGTGCTGCGCGAAACTCTGAAACAGCACGCTCGAATACTCGGCGTGGACGATGCGCTCGACATCGGGCGTGGCATACGTTGGTTTGCACACCACATAGACTGCATTCCGCGACCTCGTGCCGCCCGTGACCGCGCCGCTGTATTCGAGCCGACCCAGGCAGTAGATCTTCTTCAGCGTGGACTTGAGCAGCTCTGCCGGATACTTGGCCAGCGCGCGGTTCACGACCTCGCCACAACGATCTCGCTCCGTGTCCTCCAGCAACTCGGCCTTGGCGTTTACCTTCGATGTTCGCCAACTTTCCGGAAAGATGTCAGCTGACGCCTGATCGAGGATGATTTCTGGCCCATCCGTTGACTTGGTGTCAGGTGTTTGTCCCAAGGTGAGAGCCCCGGATCCAACGAGGAGCAGGATGAATTGTAATAGTCTTAGCGGATGCACGATGGGTCGGAGGTCGGTGGTGGTCTTGAGACTCTCATGTCACATGGTCACGAGGCAAGGTTGTCCGCCGACAATTTTCTCTTTCATCCGATAGGTGCTGGGCACCGGGGTGATCCAGTGACGTCAGTAACAGGCAAGTGCGATGCTGTTGGAGAAGCGTCGCGGCGGAGGCGCTTGGAAGGTTGGTCTCTGCAACGGATGTTGCGATCAAACAGCGCCAGCGGTCTCCAAGCTTTGAGGAATGACACGCCGGAAATCGTCAAGACTGACAGGCTTGGTGAGGAAGTCGTTCATGCCGGCTTCCATGCAGCTTTCTTTGACGCCGCTCAGTGCATGGCCAGTCATCGCGATGATGGCTGGCTGTTGCTTGAGGAGGAAATTGCCACGGATCTCCCGCGCGGCTTCCACGCCGCCCATGACCGGCATTTGAAGATCCATGAAGACAATGTCGTAACCGCCGCGATTGACCATCTCGACGCCTTCCTGGCCATTGTGGGCGATGTCCACATTCTTGTAGCCCAGGCGCTGAAGGAAGAGGGTGACGATTTTGTGATTGAGTGGCTGATCATCCACCAAAAGGATTCGTGCGGGGTAGTTCCGAGCAAAGTTTTCGGCAGCTCCACTTCCGGCACCTTTGCCCGCTGGTGACGTGGCAGGTTTTGGCGGAGGTGTGGTGGAGACTACTAAAGGTGTCGGACCTGGGGCGGTTGCGGGGCGGGGAGCATTCGCAGGCACCTGAGAGGGAGGAGGTGTGGGGGGCTGTCCATAGGGTTGCATCGACTGAGGCGGTGTCTGTCCGTATGAGGACATTGATGGCATCATCGGCATCTGCCCATAAGGCATGGGTTGTCCGTATCCTGGCGTTAGGCCGTTGTGCTGGGGAGCTGCATAACCCTGGGGGGGCTGGCCGTAGTTGGGGTAGGACATCTGGGGTGTAAACCCAGCCATATTCTGAGCATACCCGGCGGCCATGGCGTGCATGAAAGGCATCATGGCTGCTGCTTGTTGTGGCGTGGGCATGCCCTGGAAGAAAGGGGCTCCTGGAGGGAGTTGCATTTCAGCCTGGGGAGGAGGCATCATCGCCTGTTGGACAACGGGGTGCGCACTGGGTGCGGGTGCGAAGCTAGGCACGGGCTCTTGCACCACTACTTGCGGTGGAGTGGTTGGAGGACGTGGCTGTTCCGGCACTGCATAGCTCGCGATGGCGGGCATCGGAGGCATGACGGCCGACGCTGCAACTGCAAAGAAGCCGTTGGGCTCCGTGGCAGGACGCTGGTCAGCACTGTTCCCGTTCTGAGCCGTGTTGGTGCCTGCTTCCCACAGGTGATTCGGAAGTTCGGAGAGCACACGGAGCAGCTCGCGACGTTTCACAGGTTTGGACAAGCGGACGTGAATGCCATGGCTGGGTAGCTTCACTTTGTCTTTGGCTCTTCCTCCTGTGAGAGGCGTGAGGAGGACCACGGGTTTGCGTAACTCTGCCGCAGCGTCGAGAACCAACTGTGCCCGGGCTGGGTCGGCATTGCCGAGATCGAGAAGCACGCTGTGCAAGGGCATGAGTGCTTCGCGAACTGATGGGGCAGTGGCTTCCTTTGGCAGAGTGCGGGGAACGATCTGCCAAGACTGGCAGTAACCACGCAGCAATTCGTATAGAGTGCTGTGACCGATTACCAGACAAGTGGACGTGCCGGAGGTGACGTTCGTCCAATCACGTTCCTCAGCGCGGATCTCTTCCATTTCAGGAGCCACCTTGAGAGGGAACTCGAAGTAGAAATCAGAGCCCTTGCCGTGCTCGCTCGTCACCTTGATCTCGCCACCCATGAGATCTGCGAGTTTGCGGGTGATGGCGAGGCCGAGTCCGGTGCCACCATACTTGCGAGTGGTGGAGGCATCGGCCTGAGTGAACGCTTCGAAGATGTTTTGCAGCTTGTCGGCAGCGATCCCGATGCCCGTGTCTCGCACTGACAGATGGAGGTAGGGGACATCGCCCGTGGGTGCCTTGCGCCAGACTTGCTGGGCCACCATGAGGATCTCGCCCTTCTCAGTGAACTTGATCGAGTTACCCACGAGATTGACCAGGATCTGCTTCAGGCGTTGGAAGTCGGCCAGGAAGAATCGCGGCGTAGTGGCTTCGATGTGATAGTTAAGTTCGAGGCCCTTCTCTGCGGATCGGAAAGCGAACACATCAAGTGTCTCCGCGAAGAGTTCCTCCAGGTCCATGGGCAGGACTTCAAGTTCCATCTTTGCGGACTCTAGTTTCGAGAAGTCGAGGATGTCATTGATCAGGTGGAGAAGAGACTGGCCACTGGAGCGAATCATGCGCACGAGTTCCTCCTGGTCCTCTGGCAGGCCCGACTCAAGCAAGAGGCTGGTGGTGCCAATAATGCCATTCATCGGTGTGCGGATTTCGTGGCTCATGTTAGCCAGGAAATCCGACTTCGCGGCGGTCGCGTCTTGTGCTTGCCTCTTGGAAAACTCGGACTCCTTGACGATGCTTTCCTGTTTCTCAGAGGAGCGTTGAAGGTCCTCCATGGCGCAGTTGAAATCACGCTGGAGCATTGAGAAGTCATCGAACCCTCCCGAAGGAAGCCGGAAGGTGAATCGACCTTGTCTCATCGCTGTGAAGCCGTCCTGAATGGCCTTGGTGCGGGAGCGAATCGACCAGGCGAGAATCGAGAAGCCGACGCCTGAAGCTGTGATGCCAAGCAATGCGGCAAGAATGGGGAGCGAGAGATCCGCAGGTGAGGCCACTCCCGTCCACTTCAGCAAGGGCTGACGAATGAGGACTGCGCCCACCATGCTGCCGCTCGAATCATTGAGCGGAGCCGCAGCCGAAGCCCATGTCCATGGACCAAAGAAACCCACCGCCGAGCCTTGCAGACCTGCGTCGTAGGCGACGGATGCCCCGCCGAAGACTCTAATCGGTGCCGCCTGAAGTGTGGATAAATTGGGGTCACCAAAATCGCCGATGTTGAGCCCATCGGAGACTTCAATCGGTGTGGAAAAGGTGGCGTTTGAGTTCGGTGTGGTTGGAGGTCGCGCAATGCTAAGCAGCACGGGTAGTCGCTCCAGTCCTAGGGGCGTCTCGAAAGAACGAAACCGCATCTTGGCAGCCAGGACCTCATCGGGACTGAGTTTAGTTTCTCCAGCCAGGACCGACGTCGATAGGTGACGGCGCTCCAGTTCCATCTGCATCGCTTGAGCTAGTGCCGAAAGATACGAGGCCTGGGCCACTCGGCCGACGATCATCGCACGCCATAAGTATCCGCAGGAGACCGCGCTCACCGCCAGCAACACTGCCGCGATCCCCACAATGAGGAACTTGGCAGCGATGGGTATGCGCGCTTTCATGGAGTTGAGAAAAATGGAGCGAAAGGACCGGAAATGACGGTCAGGCTTCACCAGAGATGCGCATGAGCACGCGACGGACGGTGGTCATCAGGGCATCGGGGGTGTAGGGCTTCGGGAGCACGTCAGCAAATCCAAGTCGTTGGCAGACCTCCTCGGCACCATCGCCGAAGAAACCACTGCAGGCTACCACGGGGATCTGGGGGAAGCGTTCCCGAATTTTGTCGAAGGTATCCAATCCAGACATGCCACCAGGCATGGTGAGATCGAGCAGGATGAGGCCTGGTGAACGACCTTCAGCGAAGGCATTGCCGAGTGCTGTGATGGCATCTTCACCGCTTCCAGCTGCCATGACGGTCAGATTGAGGGTTGAAAGGATGGCCCGGCCTACGGTCCGGATGGCGGGCTCATCATCCACTATCATGATAGTGCCTGCACGACGAAGCACTCCTGTGGGAATGTTCGTTGAGGCGAAGTCTTGGTCAGTCATCATGGTTTCAGTTCGTTGGGACGGTGAGTTAAAGTGCGGTGTAGCTGAGGCATCGGATTTCCTCCATGGTGGTATGCCCGCCGAGGACCTGGAGAAGGCCTTCCTGGTAGAGTGAGAGGAAGCCGCCCTTGAAAGCAACGGCACGCATGGCACTCATCGGGGCACCTTCTTCGATGAGGTCTCGCATTTCGCTGCTCACTTCGCAGATCTCCATGAGTGCCACGCGTCCCGTGTATCCGGTGCCGTGGCATTCATCGCATCCGCCTTTGACGTAGATGGGCTGGGTGAGAGGCTGGTTGAGCAATCCCTGCCGGGCGAGGATGTCCATGAATTCCTGCGTGGGTGCCTCTGGTCGCTTGCAGTAGCCGCAGAGCCGCCGAACAAGACGTTGCGCCTGACTCAGGGCGAGGGAGTCTGCCACGAGGTATTTTTCGACGCCCATGGAAAGGAGACGGGAGACAGCTCGAAGGGAATCATTGGCGTGCAGCGTGGTGAGCACCAAGTGACCTGTAAGGGAGGCGTTGACGGCAGCATTGGCGGTCTCGGAATCACGTGACTCACCGATCAGAATAATGTCGGGGTCTGCACGAAGTAGTGCACGCAATCCGTGGGCGAAGTCCAACCCATGAACGGGGTTGGTCTGAGTTTGATTGATGCCCTCGATCTCATATTCGATGGGGTCTTCAATGGTCTGAATGTTGATGTCCTCGTTATTGACGCTGTTGAGGAGGGCATAAAGCGTGGTCGTCTTCCCGGAGCCAGTGGGACCCGTAACGAGGCATAGTCCCTGGTCACGACTCATGGTGCGGGTGAGGATCTCAATTTGCCGCGGAGAGAGATTGAAGTCTGAAAGCCGTCGCACTCCGTCCTGCTTGTCGAGGAAGCGCATGATGACCTTCTGGAACTCGCGTCGAGTGGGCACGGCGGCTACACGAACGTCCACACGGCGGCGTCCGATGGAGAGGGCAAAGCGGCCATCCTGAGCCTCCTGCCTGCTTTGACCCATGCCGGCGTAGTTTTTGATCAGCGCCACAAAGCGGGGGAGAAGTTGATCGGATGCAGCGAGCAGCGTTTTGAGATTGCCGTCGATACGGGCACGGAAGCGAGCGAGGTTGTAATACTTTTCTACGTGCAAGTCACTCGCACGGCATCGGATTGCGGTGAAGAGCGCCCATTGCACCAACTCCTCGGGTGTGTGATTGGGGTTCGAAGGATTGATCCGCGCCATGTCTTCGGGCTGGATGTCGATGACGTTCTCATCGACGGTAACGGCGGTGGCGACAGGCTCCACCGACGTCATCTGTGAGACGCTGAATGCGGATGACGCGCGTCCAATCGCATCGCGAATGGCACCACCGTCTGCAAGAACGGGGATGATCTTTACAGACTGATTTCCGAGTGAGAGCCACTCGTCCTCGAAGGCGTAACAGTCAGACGTTTCGCTGAGAAGATAAACGACGTGCTTGCCATTATAGAGTGGATACACGTTGTGCCGTTCGAGAAGGGCGAGGGGGAAGGTGTCCTGGCGGGAGGCTTCTTTCGCATTGTAGCAGAGCACGCGGCCATGACTGACCATGTGCTGGAGAGCCACGCCAAGGTTGCGCTGCAGACCATTGAAGTCGGCGATCTCGAGAGCGCCCTTCTTCTCCTTAACGGTGCCGAAAAACTGGCGCAACCGAGTGATCTCGGTGGGATCGTAAGGATAGTGCTCCAGCAGCCATTCGAAGGTGCCCTCGAGTCCCAGTTCAGAGAACTTCGGTGGTTGCAGGGCTTCAAGGGGGTTGGCGGCGGCGATCGGATTGGCGCCAAATCGTTGCACCAGTTCCCGCCGGGTCTTTTGATACTGCTCGGCGCTGATTAAAACACGCAGGGTGAAGCATTGGGGAATACCCCAGAAATCACCAGCGCGTGGTGAGTGGTGCGCCATTACGATAAGCGGGCCGAGGAGGCAGATGGGCAGCCAAGGATCCGAGACACGGGGAACCCGTCCGAGCTGGCGAACTAGCTGTTCTGCATCCGGGGCGCACATCTCGCGGGCGAGATGGACAGGAATGAGTCCATTCTGAAGGGCTATGCCTTCGAGGGACAAGACGCCAAGCTCCCTACCTTGAACAATTTGCCCACCTGGATGGGTGGCATTGCCAAAGGATTCTGGAGTGAGCGCAGGTGTTGGAAGAATGTTCATCGTCAGAACGGGCGCAGCGCGAAACAGGATTATCGACCACCAGGATTGTATCCCGGAGGAGCAACCCAAGGTTCACCGATGTCGGAACCATCGAATGGAACTTTGAGCCCTGTGCCGGTTTCTCCAGGTGAGAGGAGTTTGAAGACAAAATTGCTGGTCCAAACGATGCGGTAGTCGTTGGGATCGCTTGAAGAAACGGGGCGATAGGTCGGATCAACGAAGGGCGATCCCGGGGTGGGGGAGGTGAGGCTTCGGGTTTGGAGATCGTGGAGCACGAGCGTCTCGTCTGCGCCCGACGAGTTCATGGGAGTGCGGGTGATGGAGAAGCCTGCGCACTCGGCAAAAGCGTGGACGCCTTTGTTCATCATTTCGAGCTTCTGGCGAGCGATCACGGCTTTGGAGTTACTCAGAGACTCGCCCATGTGAGGAATGGCGATGCTCGCCAAAATACCCATCAGCGCGATGATCCAAATCAGTTCGGAAAGCGAATAGCCAGCAGCGCGCTTCAGTGACGCTGGCAGAGACCAGCGCCATGTCTTCGAACTGAAATGATCTTGTGGGTTTCGCATGGGAAAGATCGCGGGAGACGCCCCATCAGTAGTAAATTTGTGCGGATGTGGCTCCTTTGAGCGTCACTTTGTTGAGAGTGCCGGAGGCGATGTCAGGGAAATCGACATCGTAGCCACTAGGCAAATAGGCAGTAAGATTTGCCTCGGCAAAACCCAGGTAGGGTCGGAGGAGGTCATAGCGCTGAGCGTCTGTCTTGCCAGCCCAGTCGAGCACAGCCTGTGTGCGGCCTCGGGTCTGAATCAGAGAGGCAATCGCCATGTTCAGTGCCTCCGCGCGTGCGATGGCCAGATTACGCTCGCCATCTGCGCGCATGTTGGAGACATGGGGAATGGCCAAAAAGGCGATGATGCCAATGATGGCAACGCTTGCGAGGAGTTCCACCAACGAAAAGGCACGCCTCAATCGTGGACTTGAGCAAAGAGAAGAAAGGAGTGTTTTCATGACGGGTTTATTCGGAAACCAAATCGACTTTTGGGTAGCTGCCGGCTGCCCAGTCTGGCAGGGAAAGATACTGTTTGGCTGTGCTCAGCGCGTCCGACTTCAGCTTGTTGCTGTTTGTAGTGGAGGTGATGATGTGATTGGCAGTCGATTCGTCCAGGTAGGTGGAAATGACGTTGAATCGGGCCAGCGAGGTCGGGTAGGAATTATAGGTGCTGCGGATGGTTTGCTGGCTCCTCATTTTCCCACGGAGTGTGACGTCGGAGTAATCATCTGGGTAGCGGCTGCTTGAATTAACCCAGGCGTTCACCGCATTCATTACTGCGGCTTGCTGCTGCCTGGCGACCATCCTGCTGGCGTCCCGGGAAGCGTTCGAGATGGCGACGACAACGAGGGAGGTGATGAGGCTCATGATTCCAATGGTCAGAAGCATCTCGACCATGCTGAAGCCAGCGCGGGAACTGCGATTTGGATGGGTGGAGTGAATCATAAGCTGTTCTTAAGCAATGTCTTTGCAATGTGTCCGCCGAGGAGCGAATCCCCGGCGGACTTGACAGTGGTAACTGCCTGCTTGTGCTGTTCGCGTAGCGGAGCTTGCTCAAGCTAGGCGAGTTGCCGGAGAGGCGATCTTACTGAGCGACGGCGTTCGAGTTGTAGAGGAGCACCTTGTTGGAGGAATCCCAGCTGAGGTAACCGATGACGCGAGCCGAGTCAGCGGAAGCGGTTGGGAGGTTAGGCACCTTGAACTGCTTGTCCTTGAATGCAC
>JAEUHN010000007.1 GCA_016795365.1 Verrucomicrobiaceae bacterium | reverse complement strand
GGTCTGGCAATAGCCGTGCGCGATATGGCCGTGGTTTGCCGGAAGAATGGCCCCGTTGCTGAGGATGATCTCGCCCTTCCTGCCGAACTTCTCCACAGCTAAGAGGTTGCCGTTGTTGAGGCGTTTGCCGTTCGTGCTCTCTCCGTTTCGTGTGATGCGAATGCGGTCCCCCTTTGCCAGGGCGATCTCGCGTTCCTCATAGACCAGAAACTTTGTGGCCTCGTTGAGGGGCAGCGTGCGGGTTTTGCCTGCCTTATTCTGAATTTGCACCGCGCCGTTTTCGCCCTGCCCCAGCACCTTGAAAATCTCGCCGCGTTTCACGCCCTTGGCGTTTTGATGGAACTGCACCACCAGACCGGCACGGTAGTTCTCAGGAAGTTGGCGCTCCGCTTCCTCCCACTGCAAGTTCTGGTATTGAAGGAACTTCTTTTCCGCGCCGAGCTGTCCCGCCTCCCGGCGAGCCTCACGAATGGCGTTCGTGACCTTGGCGCTCTCCGCATGGGTCGGAGAGACGACCAGCGGAAACTCGCCCCGTCGCCCGAGGGCGATGTAATCAGCCGCCAGTTCCCGGTGACGCTGCGCTTCGTCTGCAATTTCCACGAACGCTCCCAGGCTGTCCAGGCGACGGAAACCGGTTCGGAGGTCGCCTTTGCTGATGGCTTCGATGGCCTTCTTGTAGTCCTCGACTTCCTGCCGCCGGATCTCCGTCACTTCCGCGACGCGAAGACCGGCATGTTTTTGCAGGATGCGAAACGCATCACCCCGCGCCACCGGCGCGTGCTGCGCGGTGTCGCCAGTGAGGATGACGCGCGTTTTAGGCCCGGCGATTTCCATGATGCGCCACAAGTCCCGCGTGCCGAGCAGGCCCGCCTCGTCGATCCAGATGACCTGCCCACGAGCCTGCTTTTGCAGCTTCGTGTTGAGCATCAGATGGGCGACCGTATCAGCACCCGCGAACCCCGCTTCACGGAGGGTTTCACGGGAAGCGACGGCGGAGGGAGCAAAGGCGAACACCTTCAATCCTTGCGCCTCAATCGCGGCCACCGCGTCTTTCATGAGCGTGGTCTTGCCCACGCCGGCACCGCCGCGAATCGCCATCACCTGATCGCGGCTGGTGAGCAGATGTTTGACCGCTGCCCGCTGTTCCTCGGAGAGCTTTTCAGAATATGAAAGCCTGCCCTTGCCGCCCAGCGGCATGGCCGAATTCCGGCCAGAACGAACGAAGGCAAGGAGGGCGATTTCTTCCGCCAGAACATCCACGGAAGTGCAAAGATGCTCATCCCCAATCTTGCGCCCGATCAACTGCCGCCGCTCAAACTCAGCTTTGATGGCCTCCGGCGTCGTTTGCCCGACGCCAAAGCGAAGCGCAGCCGCCAGGATGTGACCGCGTTCCACCACCGACTGGCGCTCGAACAGTTTGGAAATGGCATAGTCCACGGCCTGCCCCGCAGTCACCCTTTCGGCTCCACCCTGCCCACGCTCATAGCAAACCTTGGAGATTTGCACCTTTTCGTCATCGGTGAGCCGGACACTCCACGCCGCCAGCAGGTCTGAAAAGGTCATGCCGTGTCGTTTTCCCTCCCGGCTTGCAGCCCCAAGCGCGTCCTTGGCTTTGGCGTCCTTGATGCCCATTTCATCGGCCAGCCGCTCAATTTGAGCGGTGCGCCGCGAGAACTTGGCAATGACACTGGCAGGCATCCCTTTGATTTCCCAGCCGCTTTTCCGGCGCTCGATGGCGTAGCCTTGAGCCACTAAACTTGCCGTCAGGCGGGCATGAAACGCCGCTTCCGCGTAATGCGCTTCGCGCTTGATGGCCCCGAACTCCGCCGCTTTCCATCGCGCCTCTGTTTGGTCGAAAGTCGCGTTGAAGGTGAAGCAGTGGACGTGAAGATGCGGATCGGGAATGCCCCCGACCGGGCGTGAGGTGAAGTGAACAAACTCCGCCCAGGCCAGGTTTCCAGTGACGCGGTTTTCCCGCGCCCCCTTCCTTCTGACTCGGGTTTCTGCCCTCGCCTCAAGTTCCGTCATGGTGTCAGAAACCGCCTGCCGAAACGCTTTCAAAACCTCTTTGTCCTGCGTTAGCGCATAAAGCACGGAGAGACTTTTTGGCGCGTGAAAATTGAGGTCATACCCGACGCGGCGACCTTCCTTCGTGCGGGGTGTCAGCTTCTCCCCAGTGAGGGGATTGCGGTTCTCCACCAGCGCCGCGAACTGCTCCCGATCCACGTCCCCGGACAGCCCCAGCAGGCCCGCAGCGCGGCCATGCCACTTGCCTACCACCTCCTGTTTCTCGGAGTAGTAGTCCTCGCGTTTCAGACCTTCCGCATAGTATTTGCGGGCGGCTGCCGCGCTCGTGTGCGCCACAACTCTGAGCATCGGTTCATTCTACCACATCTGATTCCGTGAATCCATTTTCGCCGCTTACTCGGCAAAATTTGCCTGCTAGCAAGCTATTGAGCGAGCCAGCAAGGCAGCGAACTTGCCACCTTGTCAGGTTGCGAGCTAGCAAGCTGGGAAGGCAGTTTTCGAGCAAGTTTGCCGTCTAGCAAGGAGGCTACCGAGCTAGGAAACTAGCAAGCTAGCAACATAGCAATATGATCTTCAGACATCTCTCCTTAGCAGTGCTAAGGCTGTGGTTTTTGCTCGCCGCAGAGCGGCTGCGCGGCTAGCTTGCAGTGACCCCAGCACCCTCCCCTCATGGATGAATTCAGCCTCGCCAAACGTCCCCCATCTGCCCCTACAGGCGCAAAACGAAACTGGCCTGATGACGACGAGGCGTTGCTGGAATTGAGTGCAGACGGCAAGACCAGCAGGGCTGAAAACTACTGGTGCCTGAAGGATGCGTTTGAGGGAGTGCAGATTTTGGGAGCGACCGGTTCTGGCAAATCATCAGGGAGTGGGCAAGCCCTCGCCAAGGCGTTCATGGAGTCCAATCTAGGCGGACTGGTTCTGACTGCCAAGAACGACGAAGTGCTCTCATGGAAGCGCTTCGCCAAGGCCGCAGGCCGTGAGTCAGAATTGCTCATTGTCGGCCCCGACTCACCCCACAGGTTCAACTTCCTGCGCTACGAATTGAAGCGGCCAGGAACCGGGGCAGGGCACACCGAAAACCTCGTGAACCTGTTTTGCAGCGTGCTGGAAGCAGCCGAGCGAAAACAAGGGCAGGGCGGGGGCCAGGACGCTTATTGGCAGCGCACATTGAAGCAGCTTCTCAGGAATGCGATTGACCTTGCCGTGCTCGCGCTGGATGACATCGACCTGCCATCCCTCTACCGGATCATCACGTCCGCGCCCCGCAGCACTGAGGAGGCCGAGAATCCCGACTGGCAGAAGAAATCGGCCTGCTTTGCATTGCTGGAAGTGGCGACGGCAAAAACTAAAGATAAGGGCAGGGCGAACGATTTGGAACTGACTCGCGACTTCTGGCTGCGGGAGTTTCCAAGCCTCGCCCCTGAAACCCGCTCCGTGATCGTCTCCACCTTCACCAGCATGGCCGACTGTTTTCTGCGCGGCCTGCTGCGTGACCTGTTCTGCACCGATCTCACCTTCACCCCCGAGGACACGTTCAACGGCAAGATCATCATCCTCAATCTGCCGGTGAAGGAGTTCAATGAGCTGGGCCAGTTCGCCCAGGTGCTTTTCAAGTTCATCTGGCAGAGGGCCGTTGAGCGGAGGATTTCTGCGGACATGAGCCGCGAAGCAGCCCAGGCCGCAGCTCGCCCCGTTTTCCTTTGGGCGGACGAATCACAGTTTTTCGTCAATTCCTACGATGCCCTTTTTCAGAGCACGGCGCGAAGCTCCCGCGCCTGCACCGTTTACCTGACCCAGAACCTCCCCAGCTACTTTTCGGCCTTCGGCGGACAAAACTCCCGCTCCGATGCCGAGAGCTTCCTTGGGAACCTCCAAACGAAGATTTTCCACGCCAACGGCGACCCGACCACGAACAACTGGGCAGCGGATTCCATCGGCAAGACGCGGCAAGCGACGTTTTACGGTGGATTAAATGAAGGGATGGCGAAAGGCGGCACGATGAGCCAGAACGCAGGCGGCAGCATGGTGGTGGAATACGTCGTGCAGCCGCAAGAGTTCACCATGCTGCGCACGGGTGGCCCTGAATCTGAATATCTTGTGGACTCGATCATTTTTCAAGGCGGGCGGCGATGGCTCGCGACCAAGAAGGGCGAGCCGGTCGCTCAGAATTTCATCCGGCATGTCTTCTCGCAAAAGTCATAGGGCAGGGCAACGGTGAACAAATCCACACATGAAGGACCGGCAAATTCAATCCACGGGAGCGCAGCCAAGCGTCCCCATCCTCAGTCCCATCCTGCACTGGCTGGCGATGCCGGCCATCGTGTTCCTGCGCTCCCGATTCGGCTTTTCGTTTCTCAGTCCCAAAAGTGTTTTCTTCGCCTTCGTTTGGGCGCACCTCCTGTTCTCGATCTACGCGTGGATAGAGCAGGGCGTTTGGTTCAAGTATTGGGCCGTGGCGAGCTTCGGTCTTGGCGCGGCTGCGTTGTATCTGCTGCACCTTATGCTGGCCTTTTCACGGGAAGTGGGCAGGCAGGGCAAGCACGACTTCTATTCAGGGACATCGCACCTGCTGCTGCTTCCCGGCTTCAGCCAGCTTCGCGGCAACCCGCGCTCCGAGCTGATGGTGCATCTCTGGGTCGAGCCTTTTCTGGCCTTGACCACTGCGGCGATGCTTCGCGCTTTTTTCACAGAACACCGCCTTTCAACATGGCTGATCCTTGTCGCCGTCGCCATGTGGCTGAAGGAGTTCATCAATTTCTGGTATGGCATCCGCTCGGAGAAAAAGCACGAGGACATCATTGAAGACGCCAAGGAGAAGATGCCAGGGAGCGGCGCTGCTGAAGTGCCACTGCCAGCGGCAGGAACCCGCAAACCAAGGGCGAAGCGCCCTCCCCAAATAGCCGAGGATGAGCAGGCAGTGAAGGCATTGGAATTCCGCTCCGCAGAAGTGTTGAGACTGATGCCTCCCCATTCACTGGAGCAGGCCGAGCTGAATTACCGCCATCTCATCAAGACCGTCCATCCCGATCCGAACAACGCGGACGAAGGGGCCACCGAAAAAGCGGCGACTTTGAATGAGGCCATCGAGTATTTCCGCCGAACTCTAGGCGGCTGACTAAATATGTTTGTATGACATCAACAACCGTCCCCACTTGCTATTGGTGCGGCGAAGTCGCCACCTCTGAGGATCATGTGCCTCCAAAAAGCTTTTTCCCTCAAGGGAAGAATCTGAATCTCTTCAAAGTGCCTTCATGTGCGAACCACAATGAAATGTTCTCTACACTCGACGAAAGGTTTCGATTCTACATCCAAGGATCGGCCATGAGTGAAGACGCCTTCCAGATGTTTGCCGACAAAACAATCAGGGGCTTGCAAAAGGAGGCGGCGCAGAAATTCACGGCTTCATTGGCCCAATACAGCAAGTGGATCATGGTGGATGGCGAACGCCGACGTATTTTCTCGGTTGAACCTGAAAAGCAAAACCAATTCTTCGAGAAGCTTGTGCGAGGTGCCTACTACCTAGCGTTTCGGGAGCCCGCTTGCGGTCAGATCGTCACCGCATCGCCACAATTCTATTCAGGTCTGGACTACAAGACCCTTGCTGAAAACCTGGGGCCTCTGCTCAACGACAGTTCGGTCATGACCGAGTATGCGTGTCCCAATCCCGACATTTTCCGTTTCCGCTTTGGACGCGAGGGAACACCTCCCAAACAAGCAGCAGCCATTGTCATGCTTTTCTATGGCTCCGTCGAAATACTTGGGCTTGTCACTCCGTCGCCGACGGAACAGTGAAACTAGGCGGCTGATTTTCTGCCTTTCGTTTCGATGCGAACCGAAGTCACCGGATGACCAATCGACTGCCATGCTGCTTCCATCTTGTGTTTGAAATTGGTTTCCACCCAATCAGCCACGAATTTGAGGTTTGCGCGATAGGTGAGGGTGCCATCCACCAGTTCGCCAAGCTGCAACCTTTCCAGCCAAGCTTTCACTTGGTCTGCGCCAACTTGTTTGCGCAACAGTTCCAGCACGTTCTCCCAGGCTTCTTCCAGAGGTGACCGCTCAATGAGCACGAGCTGCGCCTCTTGAGCCGGAGGGTTCTTGGCTTCAATCACTCCCCGCTTTTCTGTGCGCTCCATGAGAAGCATGTCTTTGCCTTGCGCCGAACTCACATGCTCCAGACGGAAACCCGGCAGGTCATTCTTCTTCACCAGCTTTCGCAGTGTGCTCGCATAATGCTTGTATGCCTGCTGCGATGCGGATTTCTGGTAAAGGCTCTTGAACGTCTCTTTCCAGACGCCTGTCGGGCCTCCCGTGGCTTTTCGCGCATAAAGATATAGCCAGCGCTCCACGCTGCCGGAAATATCAAAATACCGTTTGTCGAGAGTCAGCACATGGAAGTCCTGAATGCTTTCAAAGAGCCATTCGGCCAGCACGACTTCAACGCCGCGAATTTCGCCTTTTTCTTCCGTGATCTCCCACTCTGAAATCCACGAGAACTGCCTGATGCGTTTGCGACTACGCTTGCCTTGTTCGGATCGGATGGTGGTTTGAATACTCGTCATCTTGAGGCGGTGCAGGGCATCTTTGAGCCGCTGATATTGCCCGCCGCCGGGTTCACGGTTCATCCACGCGAGGAACTGATACGGGGTGAAGTGAATTCGGCGTGAAGGCTCAAGCCCCTTCCTCTTGGCTTCAATCCATTGCGAAATGGCATAGATGAGCAAATCCTGATCGTGGATCGTGGCAATGCCGTGTTCCCCGCTGCCGGTGATGCGGACTGTTTCAGTTTGGCCCGACCTCGCGTCCACATACTCGTGCTGAATGGCCTCAGTTCTTCCGGGTGTCAGGCTGAACCAGCAACGCGCCATCAGATCAATCTGGTCTTTGGGAGCGATGTCAGCCGAGGACGCTATGAACCTTTCCAAGTTCTGATGTTCTTTGATCCCACCCTCAATCATCCTGCCCATGCCCTTCGGCATACCATGATTGGTTTGAAAAAACAATATCGTCAGAGCAGCGACCTTTGAGCCGGATTTATCCGAACTTTCCAACCATCGTCAGACCGGCAACCCTTTGAATCGTCATGCCAGCGACCGTGCCGTCAGACCACCGACCAACCCACGTCAAGCCAACGACTTTGCTATCGTCACACCAACGACCCGCCATCGTCAGAGCAGCGACCTGAACAGCCCTCAAGCCCAAGCTGGCTGCGCTTCCCCACCTCTCTAAACCTTACTTAAACAGTAAAGAATAAAACCTTTAAACCCCGTCGGCAGCCGACTCGCCTTTTTGAAAAGCTCGTCTGCCTCCGGGTGCCTGGCAGGGAAGGACTAGAAAGCTAGCAAACTAGCTAGCAAGCTGTGTTGCAAGTTTGCAACCCTCCGAAGAAAAATGAAGGCACGCAGCAGCCAAACATTCGAGAGGCTATCGGTGACAGGAGCAAATCACTATTCTGCCAAAAAGAGGCAGACATGATTTACGGACTCACAAATTCAAAAGGCGGTGTTGGCAAAACAACCATCGCAGTTCACTTGGCGGCATGGCTCGTCAAAAAGAAGCGCAGCGTGATCTTCATTGATGCCGACCCGCAATCTTCGGCATCACAATGGATCAAGGAACTGGCACTGCCGATCCAGCTTGAGCAGATCGACTCGCCGGAGGAAATAATTCATCGGCTCGCCAAATTCGCGGGCGGTGCGAATGACATCGTCATTGACGGCCCCGCAGGACTTTCAGCAACGACCAGGGCCATCATGCTCCGTGCTGACCGCGTGTTTTTTCCATGCGGACCGTCAATTCTTGATCTCCGAGCAGCCTCCAAAGCCGTGCAGCTTCTTCGCGAAGCTCAGAAAACACGCAAAGGCAAACCGGAAGGACTTCTCATCCCCAACAAGCTGCAAAAGCGCGGACGCCTCAGCCGTGAAATGATGAACGCCGCCAAAAAACTTGGCGTGGATGTCACCGCTGGAGTGTGCCTTCGTCAAAGCTTCGCGGACTCCGCAGGGCAGGCCAAAGTGGTCTGGCAAATGGGCGCAGGGGCTTTGCTGGCCTCTCTCGAAATGCAGCAGCTCATGAAGGATATGACCCGTGGTTAACCGACGCTCACTCGACGACGCGCTTACCCCTGATGAGCAGAGTTTTCTTGAAACCGGCAAGACTGCCAAGGCAGAGCCGAAACCGAAATCTGAAGCAACCTCAAAGAAGGAGAATACCCCTATGGCAAGAGCAGCACTGAAAGAAAATTTCGCACAACGACCAACCGCCCAGGTGCCACCAAGTTCCGCACTGCCTCAGTTCACGATGGCGGGTGCCGTCTCCCTGAATGTTCGCATCGAACCCGAGATCAGCACCGCACTCCTCAGAGCATCCATGGACCGGAAAATCCAGAGGCTTGACCCGTTCACGCAGCGAGACATTGTTGCCGAGGCACTGGCCGAATGGCTGAAAAAGCACGGCTACCTTGCCTGATCAAGTCGCCGGTTTTATACAGCCATTTTATACAGTCACGGCCTGAAAACGTGCAATTCAGCCCCACTGGATGCAATTGGGCGCAACGCGCAATCATCGCCGAACCCTTGTGCTGCAAGGCTTTGCAAATGAATGCAACACAGTGCAACATCATGGAATACAACAGGAGTGTCCGCGCTCCTCTGCTGGGGCACATCGCTCGCGTCAATCGGCCACTTGACCAGCCCCCACAATCCCGAAGTGCGGGGCCTCCCGGCCTCTGATTCGCGATTGAAATCGACACCGAGCAGCCTCCCCTGTCTCGATTCGACTTTCAAATCGACCCAAGGGAGCCTCCCCCAACTGGATTCGACTTTGAAATCGTGGTGCGGCCACCGGCGGAGTCTCAATTCGAGTCTCAACAGCACCCCAGGGAGTCTCCCTCAGCCCAAGTTGAGACTGAAATTGAGACAAGGGAGACTCCTCGCTCTCGATTCGACTCTCAAACTGAGCCCAGGGAGACTCCCCGGTCATGATTCGAGTCTCAAATCGGCAACCGGGAGTCTCCCCCAGCCCAAGTTGAGACTGAAATTGAGACAAGGGAGACTCCGTCCTCTCGATTCGACTCTCCAACTGAGCCCGGGGAGACTCCCTGGTCACGATTCGAGTCTCGAATCGGCAGCCGGGAGTCTCCCCCAGCCCGTGTTGAGACTGAAATTGAGACAAGGGAGCTGCCCAACTCTCGATTCGCCTTGCAAGCGGAGCCAAGGAAGACTCCCTGGTCGCGATTCGGTTCGCAAACCAGCAACCGGCAGCATCCCTGGTCCTACGTTGTTATCCTCCCCGCCATCACGATAGGTGACTTTTGCCGAGCGGTCTTGAAGGCCAAGGGTCTTATGTCTCACAGCGAAGGGTTGCGGCGCAGACGCTACCCTGGTTCCCACCATTGATCAGAGGTCGAACTCCGAAGGAGTTCCGTCAACGCCCGGATCGAAGCCCTGACGGAACACCTTCGGTGTTCGCTCTCGTGGGGCCGGTTCTACCAGGGTAGGCGCTGCGCGCCAACCCTTCGCTAGGTGACGCAAGCCCTTCGGGCTATTCGCCCACGGCGAAAATGGCGAGGTGTAATGGGGCCCCCTGGGACACAGACCTGCTAAAGCCGGGACGCCAGCCGCGATGGTGGAGAGCTGGGGGCGGACTGCTATCCCTTTCGTCGTCCGCACGAGGGACGCCGGAAGTGAATGCCGTGGACGACTGCCCGTGTTGTTCCTTGGTAAATTTCTTGCGGGCCGGGACGGAGTGATGCTTCACTGGCAATCAGATACCTATGGCCGGAAAACCCGACAGCTTTGATCGCGAGCGTTATCGCAGTAAACTGAGGGAATGGCTAGGGGGGTGCCCCCAGAGCATTTGTGTCGCCATCGCTGCGAGGGCCGTCTGGCGAGTAGTGCCTATGCTATTTGAAAAGTGGTCGCTGGAGGAGGGGCAGAGGTCCTGGTGGCACACCTATGGGGAGTCGATTACGGCCAAGCTGGCCTTGCTGGGATGTTATGAAACGCATCACCAAAGGGTCATTCAGAGAGCAGCTTATACCGCCGCAGCTTACCCAGTCTCAGCCTACCCTACCGCTACCTATACAACCGCCTCCTATACGGCCGTTGCCGCCGCCTATGCTGCTGCTGCCAACTCTTTTGCCTCCACCAACGACGACAACTTCGCTGACGCTGCTACGAAGACCGCCATTGAGGCTACTGCAGACGCTGCTGCAGTGGCCGCAACTCGCTTGGACACTGAATCCACAGCCATTTATCTCGTAGCAATAGACGCCGACCTACGTTTCGCACGTGACGTTCACACAGGATTCACCACCCGCCCCCTTTGGCCAGAGTCCACGCCGAGGGAATGGCTCCAGGCATGGTCCGACCGCGCTAAGGGGTCTATGGCGGACACCCTTGAAGCCCCGATGCTGCAAAAAATGGCTCGCCCAGTGGGTGCGCGGCAAGCCGCCGATCGACGGCATGAGGACTTGGTTCAACGACTGGTGGCTCAAGCATCCCCAGAACACCGAGCGCACCCCGGCCTTCAGCGATATGCCTGCTCGGCTGGCGACCGAACCGGTCCCGCCAAACGATGCCCCGACCTATACTGCACCGGAGCCAACTCCAACTCCCGAAACCACTCCTGAACCAACACCGACACCCGACCCAACGCCAGCTCCCGAACCAACAGCAACTCCCGAGCCCGAGGTGATCGAGAAGGAGGTCATTACCAACCACCTGGAGTCCACGGTCGCCTTCGTGTCGGACGGAGAGGCGGCGCAACTGACGCCGACGGCAGAGAAGTGCAAGGAGGCGCTGGCGCGGTTCCTGGCCAGCCGGGAGACGCAAGCACCGCTGACGGTTTCGGTGGAGGCACCGTGGGGCGCAGGGAAGACCTCCTTCATGAGCCATCTGCGCAAGCGACTGGAGACGGAGATGATTCCCACGGTGTGGTTCAATCCCTGGAAGCATGAAGCAGGGAAGACCATGTGGGCGGCCTTTGCCGTGGCCTATGAGCGGCAGATGGCGGCACGCCCGACGATGATGGAACGCTGGGCTGTTCGAGCACGACTGGCGATTGAACGCCTCACCTGGACGGAGCGATGCCTGCTAGCGCTGCGTCTGGGAGCATGGGTGGTGCTGGGCGTTTTGGGTGCCTGGCTGCTCCATGAACGTCTCCTGCCTGCCGTGGAGAAAACTGATCTCACGGCCTCTGAATTGGTAAAGAGCGGCATCAAAGCCTATGCTCCATGGTTGACCCTGCTGTTCCCACTTTGGGGACTGGTGGCTGATTTGGCCAAGAACCTGGGCAGCCCCATCAAGCTGGACATGGCCCGCCTGTTCACCACCAGCCTCCATGAGGATGGCGTGGACGATTTGCATCGCTTCCACGAAGACTTCGCCCGCCTGATGTGGGCCTACATGCCCGGCAATTTACCTTGGTCGCGGTTCATGGCCACGGTGCGCGCTCAGACTGACCCTCAGTGGCCGGGACAACTACGCTACGTTTTCCACGCCCTGGTGGTGATCACCTGCCGCACGGTGCGCCGATGGCACTACAAGTATCTTCTCGGGTGTCCTGAAAAGCTGAAGGAATCCTTGCCTCCTCGCTGGCGGCAAGATCGCATTGCGGTCTTCATCGACGACCTTGATCGCTGTGAGGCCCCAAAGGCAGCGGACATGCTGATGAGCCTGCACCAAATGCTGAGCGTCTCGGAGCAGTGCCCCTCCGATGCGAAGCAGGACCAGCTTCCGCCCGGCGCGATCTGTGTGCTGGGCATGGACCGCGAGAAGGTCGCCGCCGCCGTGGCTGCGAAGCACGACAAGCTGCTGCCTCTGCTCCTGGAGTCCGACGCGACCACTGGCAAAGTGCCCAAGGATCGCGCCATGGGCTTCGGCCACGAGTTCCTGGAGAAGTTCATCCAGCTCACGCTGCACCTGCCGGGCATGATGGGTGAGGATCGCCTGCATTACTTGCGCGGCATCACGGGGCGTCGGGGGCGGCAGGTGGCTCAATTTGGAGAAGCTCGGATCACTTCCACACTTCGCGCCAGTCCCACGGCTACGTATCCGCCTCCCTCAGGTTCGGCATCGGAAGTTGTGCCCGAGAGTATCGAGCACCAGCCCCCAGCTCCTGAGACGCCTCAGGTAGTCGCCGCCGCTGAGGCTGCTGCCCAACGAGCAGTGGAGGTGCGCGTGAAGAATGTGGACCGGCAGCTTCACGACGGCGAGACGGCCTATGACTGCGCGCTGTATGTGGCCGATTCGCTGGAGAACAATCCGCGCCGCCTGAAGCAGTTCGTCAACCTGCTGCGCCTCCGCCTGCTGCTGGCGGCAGCCCTGGACCTGCTGGATGTCGATACGCTAACTGGCGATGCCGCGACCGTGAAGCCCGGCAAGCTAAGCGTGCATCACCTAGCCAAGCTAGTTGCGCTGGACCTGACCTGCCCTCAGAGCATGGCAAAGGTGCGGGAGAACCCCGGCATGAGTCTGGACGGACTGAAGATGCTGGTGGCTGCGGAGCAGGCGGTGCGGGCAAGCGTGTTCACGACCATGCTAAGCCATGGCAATGGTCCTTGCTTCGATCTCGATGCGGCGCCGCTGAGCACCTACTTCCAGCAACTGGCGAGCGTAACGCCCTCGACACCTTCAGGTGCGGGTGGAGCAGTGGCATCCTGATGCTTGCAAGGTGCAGGATCATTGCATCGAACCGCGGCTACGCGGCCCAGGCCACTCGAATCCCTTGCATGGTGATTCGAGTGGCACTCGGGAAAGCCTCACCTCACCTCCACCATCTCCAGGATCGACTCGGGTGGGTGTTCGCGGACGAGGCGGCGTTTTTGGACGAAGGTTTTGTCGCCGGAGTGAACGGTTTTGCGTTCAATGACGGGGTAGTCCTTGCGGGAGGAGCCGGAGAATTCACCGGATTGGCATTGGCATAGGACCACGACACTCAGCGTGGCCGCAACTACGTGCAGGCAGATCGTTTTCATGAGTTGGAGCGCCCATAGACAGGGGCTCCTCGTCTGGCGTTCAACGAACAACAAGATTCGACCAACGCATCGCCAACAAGAGCGCCATCGAAATCGTGCAGTTCGCTGTTCCTTTGCGCAACGGAACACAACCTGAAACCTCACAGGTAGCGATTCGGATGACGGGTTTGAGGTCGCGGTAGGCCGCCGGACGAGGCTAGTGGAGCACTCCAGCAAGGTTGATGGGTAGAGCGAGTCTGTAACTCGTAAGCCTGTATGCCGGGTTTGAAACCCGGTGAGTTCCAAGCTTGCAGAACAAGTTAACGCGTTGAAAACCCGTTCTACCTGAACCCCTCAACCTTGCTGGACTCGACCACTAAGCCAGCAACGGCTTCACCACATGGCCGCTGATGTCCGTGAGCCGGTAGTCACGGCCTTGGAAGCGGTAGGTGAGACGTTCGTGGTCGAAGCCGAGCAAGTGCATGATGGTGGCTTGCAGGTCATGCACATGCACGCCGTTCTCAGCGATGTGGAATCCCAGCTCGTCGGTGCTGCCGTAGTCGAAGCCGGCTTTGATGCCACCGCCTGCAAGCATGACCGTGTAGCAGTCCGGGTAGTGATCGCGACCGAGCACTTGGCTCTTCGCTGTGCGGCCTTCGCGGAACGGTGTGCGGCCAAACTCACCACCCCAGACGATGAGCGTGTCTTCCAGCAAGCCGCGTTGCTTGAGGTCTTTGATGAGCGCGGTGACCGGCTTGTCGGTGCGCGCCATCTTCTCCGTGAGGCCGCCGCGAATGTCTTCCTTCGGTCCGGTGCCATGGAAGTCCCAGCCCCAGTCGAAGAGTTGCACGAAGCGCACGCCTTGCTCGACAAGGCGACGCGCGAGCAGGCAGTTGTTGGCGAAGGAGGATTCACCGGGCTGAGCGCCGTAGTCTTCGATGACGTTCTTCGGTTCCTTCGAGATGTCCATCACCTCGGGCACGCTGGTCTGCATGCGATAGGCGAGTTCATACTGCGCGATGCGCGTGAGCGTCTCGGGATGGCCGAGTTCAGCGGCCTGAGCTTCGTTGAGATCCTTGAGTGCATCGAGCGTCTTGCGGCGCAGCGAGCGATCCATCCCTGCGGGGTCCGAAACGAAGAGCACGGGGTCGCCTTTGGACCGGCACTGCACGCCTTGATACACACTGGGCACAAAGCCGCTGCCCCACAGTCCCTGCCCACCGCTGGGCTGCACACCGCTTGAGATGAGCACGACGAAGCCGGGCAAATCCTGGTTCTCGGTGCCAAGCCCATACGTGGCCCACGAGCCGAGCGATGGACGACCTTGCCGCGCATGACCGGTGAAGAGCAGCAGCTCAGCAGGCGCGTGATTGAATTGATCCGTGTGCATCGAGCGCACGGTGGTGATCTCGTCCGCGATCGTGTGGAAGTTCGGCACCGCATCGCTCATCCACAAGCCCGCCTTGCCGTATTGTTTGAAGGTGCGCGGCGTGCCCATCAGCTTCGGCACACCGGTGGTGAAGGCGAAGGTGCGGCCTTTCAAAACGGAGTCCGGGCAGTCCTGATCGGTGCGTTTCACCAGCTCGGGCTTGTAGTCGAAGATGTCCAAGTGTGGCGGCGCACCCGACATGTGCAGGTAGATCACGCGCTTCGCCTTCGCGGGGAAGTGTGGCTTGCGTGGTGCCAGCGGATTGTCGATCGCCGGTGAAGCCTTCGCCTCCAGTGCCTGCATGGCGATCGCGCCGAGGCTGAGTTGTCCCGCGCTGCCAAGGAACTGGCGGCGGGTCTGGTGCTGGAGCTTGGTGAGGGCGAGCGGGTTCATGAGAGTGATGTCGATACGAGGCCCATACGTGATTCCTTCCATACGATGCCAAGGTTGTCGGAGATGGAGAGGTGGCTCTTTCTTGCGCTGCGATCAGCCAATGACAAGGGATACAAGACTTCGGCACGGCATCTGCTACAGTGTTTCCCATGGCCAGTTTTGACAACTACGACAGGGGTGCCTTCTTCGACGAAGTGTTTGCCAGCGACGGTGCTGTGCGACCGCACTACGACAACGTGATGCAGTCCCTCGATGGGATGACTCCGACCGACTTCGGACGTCGACAGCAGACCGCTGATGCTGCCTTCTTGAAGCAAGGCGTCACCTTCACGGTCTATGGCGACGATCAGGGCACGGAGCGCATCTTTCCTTTCGATCTCATGCCCCGCATCATTCCTCGCGCCGAGTGGGAGCATGTGGAGGCGGGCCTGATCCAGCGCATCACGGCGCTCAATCTCTTCCTCAATGACGTGTATCACGGCCAGCAGATCATCAACGACAAGGTGGTGCCCGCTGAGGTGGTCGAGTCCGCCTCCCACTTCCGCCCTGCCTTCCGCGGCATCAATGTCCCGCACCACATCTACATTCACATCTGCGGCACCGACCTGGTGCGCGATGACGATGGCACTTACTTCGTGCTCGAAGACAATGCACGCTGCCCGTCCGGTGCCTCCTACATGCTGGAGAATCGTCAGGCGATGAAGCGAGCTTTCCCTCACCTGCTGCAGTCCCTTCCCGTGCGCCCCGTCGATCGCTACGGTGCGATGCTGCGAAACACGCTGGCGCACCTCGCGCCTCCTGGCGTAGCTGATCCGGTAATCGTGGTGCTCACGCCGGGCGTGTATAACAGCGCCTACTTCGAGCACGCCTACCTCGCGCGCCAGATGGGGGTGCCGATCGTGGAAGGCCGCGATCTGATCGTGCGCAATGACCGTGTCTTCGTCCGCACTACGCGCGGGCTGGTCCAGGTGCATGTGATCTACCGCCGCATCGACGATGACTTCCTTGATCCCCTGGTGTTCCGTGAGGACTCGCTGCTCGGTGTTCCTGGTCTCGTGCATTCCTACCGACTGGGCCACGTGGCGCTCGCCAACTCCATCGGCACCGGCGTTGCGGATGACAAGGCGGTGTATGCCTACGTGCCGAAGATGATCCGCTACTACCTGGATCAAGATCCGATCCTGCCCAATGTGCCGACTTACCTCGCCTCGGAAGATGCGGATCGCTCGCACATCCTCGCGAACCTCGACAAGCTGGTGGTCAAGGCTGTGAACGAATCCGGTGGCTACGGCATGTTGATGGGACCTCATTCGACGAAGGAGCAACAAGAAGAGTTCCACCGCCGCATCGTGGCGAACCCGCGCAACTACATCGCGCAGCCGGTGCTCCAGCTCTCGCGGCATCCAGTGTTTGTCGATGATCACTTCGAGGGTCGTCACATCGACCTTCGCCCCTACATCCTCTACGGCGACAAGGTGCAGGTGCTCCCTGGAGGACTGACACGCGTGGCACTGCGCAAGGGCTCGCTCGTCGTGAACTCCTCTCAAGGCGGCGGCAGCAAGGACACCTGGGTGCTGTGGAATGATGAAGCCTAAAGGATGAAGTCTGAACCCTGACACTTCGATTCACCCATCGCCTCATCCCCTTTCATCCTTCACACTTCATCTTTCATACTTATGTTAAGCCGCGTCGCCGACAGCATTTATTGGATGGCCCGTTACATGGAACGAGCTGAAAACCTCGCCCGACTCCTGCTCGCCAATCAGAGCCTCATGCTTGATGCCGGTCGTCATCTCGCCGACACCGATGCCTTCTGGGGGCCGATCCTCATGACCACGGGGGATGAGGAAGGCTATCACAAGCTCTACTCCGAACTTGATGGCGATCATATCGCTGACTACCTCACGGATCGTCCTGAGAACGGCAACTCCATCGTCAACTGTGTGCGCACCGCGCGCGAGAACGCCCGCATGATTCGCGACCAGATCACGGATGAAGTGTGGCGCAGCGTGAATGACCTTTACCTTCTGGTTACCAGCCCTCGCGGACGCCAGATGAGGGATCAAACCCCCACCGACTACTACGAGGCGATCACGCAGGGATCCGGCTTGTTCCAGGGCATGGCGCGCGCCACCATGATGCGTGACGAGAGCTGGTATTTCCTCCAGATCGGCACCTACCTCGAGCGTGCGGACAAGACATCTCGCTTGGTCGATACCTGCTCGGGCGTGCCTTTGGTGATTCCTCCGCACCCCGATGCGCAGCCGCTGCGCTGGACCTCGCTGCTGCACTCTTGCTCGGCCTACCACGGCTATCGCGAGCATGACAATCAACTCAATCCTCAGAGCGTGCTCGAGTTCCTCTTCCTCTCGGATCGCTTCGCCCGTTCGGTGCGGTTCTGCGTTCGTGAAGTCGATGCCGCGCTGGGCAAACTCATCGCGCCTCCAGGCAAGGCGGCAAATCCTGATCCGATCCGCTCCAGCGGCCGTCTGCGCGCGGAACTCGACTTTGCCACCATCGACGAGATCCTGGAGCGCGGGCTGCACGACTACATCGACGACTTGCAGGCCAAGCTCAACGTGGTGGGTCGCTCCATCTTCGAGACCTATGTGCTCTACGCGGATCTGACGCCCGTGTCCGCTCAGACTCCCACACGCTCCGCTCCGCTGGGTGCGTGGCACGCCAATCTGGACATGCAGATGCAACAACAGCAACAGCAGCAGTCGTAATCTCTGCCCACGTTCATGCATTTGCGCGTCCACCATCGCACCCGCTACGTCTATCGAGTTCCTGTCATCGACAGCTACAACGAAGTCCGCCTCCGCCCCGCCACGGACGATCCCAAGCGTCTGTCATCGTTCCTGCTCTGCGTTCAGCCGCCGCGCCGACTCCGGCACTTCCGCGACGAGCATCACAACTATGTTCAATGGTTCGAGATTCCTGAGCCGCACACCGAGCTGATCATTGATGCCGTGTCCCGGCTGCACACCACGTCGCAGTATGCGGACTCGGGCAAGCCTGTTGGCATCGGCTTTGATTCCCTTGCCGGTGGGGAGCACATGGACATGCTGCACCCGTTCGTGACGGCCAGCAGATACGTCGATGTGGATCACGACGTGTGGAGGCTGGCGGTGGATGCGCGTGATGAACGCACGGACGTATTCCTCACCGCCGATGCCATCATGAGCTTCGTTCATGCGAACTGGGTTTATCAGCCGAATTCGACCTCCGCCTCCACGCACATGAGCGAGGTGCTGCGCGATCGCCGTGGAGTCTGCCAGGACTTCGCCCACGTCATGCTCGGCATGTGTCGATCCCTGGGCATCCCTGCGCGCTACGTCAGCGGCTATCTTTACAATGGACCGACCAGTTCCCTTCGCGGAGCCCAGGCCTCACATGCTTGGTGTGAAGTGTGGATCCCAGGACGTGGATGGTTTGGTCTTGATCCCACCAACAACACGGTCGCCGACGAGCGCTACATCAAGATCGCCACTGGACGTGACTACGATGATGCAGCGCCGATTCGCGGCAGCTTCAGCGGACCCCACGGAGCGACGGCAGCACTCGAGGTGACCGTGGAAGTCGAACTGGCCTAGACTCCGAGGAACTTGTCTCGACCTGCGGCCAAGGCTGCGATCTTGCGATCCGCAACGGAGCGCTTGAGCATCCAGAAGCCGCAGTCGGGATGGATATACTTCACCCGCCCCGCGCCGAGCTTGGCTTCGGCCGCCTCGATGCGACGTGCGATTTCATCGGCGGACTCAATATGGTTCACCTTGATGTCCACCACGCCCAGGCCCACGCCGATCTTGGGGTCGAGGTCCTTGAGGGCATCAAGGTCGCTGGCGGGACGATGGGCGAGTTCGAGAACCAAATGGTCAGCGTGCAACTCGTTCAAGAAGGCGAGCAAAGCTTTCCACTCGCCGCTCTGGATCGTCTGGCCGCCGTAGTTGCCAAAGCAAAAGTGGACCGCCTTCTGCACTTTCACGGCGTCAAGGATACGATTGATGGCACGGGCCGCAAGGGGGCCGTCTGCCGGATTGCCTGGGATGTTCGCTTCATCGACCTGAACACAGGCGCAATCGAGGTCAGCCACCTGCGCCGCAAGAGCATCGGCGATGGCCATCGTCAGCGCATCCATGTCGTGGTAGTGCGTGTCCAGCAGGGTGCGCGCGAGCATGTAGGGGCTGGTGAGGGTGAACTTGAAATCACCGCCCGCCACCTTCGCCGCACGCGTGCAGTCGTCAGCGAGATTGAGCCAGCCCTCGGTGATCGGGCCGCGCACCACGGCGGCCGGCTTGCTGCGGAAGCCCATCTCCTTCTTGGCCCGGAATGCCACTCCATCCGCCCGGCTGACACGCGTATCGATCCCACCCAACTTGCTCACGAAGTATTCGATCATGCCATTGGTGTCAGGGTGATTGACGTCGAAGCGATACAGCTCGCCATCGGTCGGGAGGTCGATGCCCGCCTGGCGCTGGATGTCGAAGATGACGCGGGTGGCGTCGATGACTGCCTGCTCGCTCGGCAAAGCGCTGAGCCATTCAGGGACGGGATAGGAACCAACGGTGGTGGTGAGAATCGAAGCTGCCATGATGATGCGCCTAACGCACGCCGCGGGGCTGTGCAATCACGGTGGTGGAAACTGACAAGCTCAGCGATGGGATCAGGCATTCGATGCCTCGCGAGCGATGTGCGTGCTCCGTCCGATGCACCTCGTGAGCTGCGGCTTTTGAGGGCACAACCCTTGCTGAAGGTGCTCATCGACAAAAATTGTTGCTTGAGAAAGGCAGCATCTCGTTCGTTGGTCTAGTCCCTGCTCTTGTCACCTGGGGTGTTTCTGGCGTAGTCTTCGCGCCCAAATCCAGAGTCCCGCAGAAGAGCGGGTGTGCCTCTCACCTGTCTGCCCTTGGTTGTTTCATGAACTCAACAAATCCTTCATCCGGTGCTGACGACGCCACGAGAGTGGTGCCGCCCACTCCCGCGCAGCTGCGTGCGAGTTCTGATGCAGGACAACCACGCCCCACCGGGCCACGCGGCGACTGGCATCCGCCCAGTCCGTGGGATCTGGCCAAGCTGCTGCCGCAGTATCAGATCGACAGCATGATCGGACGTGGCGGCATGGGCGCGGTGTATCGAGGCAAGCAAACTTCGCTCGACCGAGCCGTTGCCATCAAGCTCCTCCCGTCCGAGATGGCGGCAGACGAGGAATTCGTCGGACGCTTCCAGCGCGAGGCACGCACCCTCGCGAAGCTCCAGCATCCAGGCATCGTGGCCGTCTATGATTTCGGTCAGACCAGCGAGGGACATCTCTACTTCGTCATGGAGTATGTGGACGGCGTTGATCTCGCCTGCGTGATTCATGGCGACGGCCTCAATCCGCTGCAATCCCTCGACTTGTGTAGCCAGATCTGCGGCGCGCTCCAGTATGCTCACGAGATGGGCGTGATGCATCGCGACATCAAGCCCGCGAACGTGCTGCTCACCAAGACGGGCAAGGCGAAGCTCGCGGACTTCGGTCTCGCGCGTCCGATGGTGGAAGATCATAGCACCGCCTTCACCCGCACCAACACGGTGATGGGCACACCCGATTACATGGCACCGGAGCAGTTGCTCGGCCTCGCTGATCATCGTGCCGATCTCTACGCGGTCGGCGTGATGCTCTACGAAATGCTCACCAAGCAGAAACCACGCGGTGCCTGGGAACCTCCGTCGCGGAAGGTGCCCGTGGATGTCCAGCTGGACCAGGTGGTGATCAAGGCGCTGCAATACGAGCGCGAGAAGCGCTACCAGAACGCCACGGAGATGAAGACCGCCGTGGACACGGTCAGGGCTCGCACCGAGTCCGGAAAACCGCAGTTCCACAAGCCCGATCAAAACTCGACTGCCAACTCTGGCGACAAACCCAAGCACTCGTGGACTCCGCTCGTGGCTGCAGTGATCCTCTTGCTCGGTGGCGGAGGTGGATTCGTGGCCTGGCAGAAGATGCAGCCTCCGCCGGTTCAGCCTCCCCCACCCGAGCCGCCGAAGCCCGAGGGTGTGCCTGCCAGCATGGCACGCAATTTCGTCACCAAGAAGGGCGGCATCATCATGGTCTTCAACACGGAGACCCAGACCTGGTCGAGCGATCCGAAAGCCTTCGACACTGCGCGCGATGGGCAGCCCGATGAATGGGCGGGGCAGATCACTGCTGCCGAACAAGCCAATGGTTCCATCCCGAAACACTACCGCTTCGAGGTGGCCGACGATGGAGCGGTCAAGGTGGTGCCTGGAGCGCCCAAGTTTTTGGTCGCGTTTCCCGCTTCGGCAGCAGCTCCTGCTGAAGGGAAGCCCGGCAGCATTGCCAGCCCTATCAATGGCAAGCCCGTGCCGGTGGAGGCGAAGGACTGGCACCCAAATGCGAAGGTGATGTGCCCGACGAGCCAGCAGTTCTTCTTGCTGCCCGAGGACCTGCCGAAGCTCGCGGCGTCCGCAACAGGTGCAAAGGCTCCTACCACTTCACAGCCTGGCTCCGTGCTTAGCCCGTTCACGAACAAACCGTTGTCCGTGAACCTCAAGGAGTGGGTAGGTGGCACGGTCGTGAAGTGCCCGGACTCCGGCTTTGAATTCTTGCTGCCTAGTGATCTGCCGATGCCCGTGGCGTCCCTGGAAAATGCCGTGTTGCCCACGGTCAAACAACCGGGCTCGGTGATGAGCCCGTTCGCTAACTCTCCGGTGTCTGTCACGGCGGCCGAGTGGCGACCGAAGGCCAAGCTGAAGTGCCCGGCCTCGGATCGTGCTTTTGTGCTGCCTGACGAACTGCCACCACTCACAGCGGATCTCGAAGGCGCTGTGGCACCCAAAGCCGGAGCTGCGGGCACCGTCTTGAGCCCCTACTCTCAGAAGGCCGTGACGGTGGAAGCCAAGGCATGGCAGGCCAAGACGAAGCTCAAGTGCCCGGAGACCTCGTTGGAATTCCTGCTGCCCGAAGGCTTGCCCTTGGCGGTCGCGGTGATCGATGGAGCCGTGGCACCCAAAGGTGGTCAGCCAGGCTCGATCAAGAGTCCATTCACCGGTAATCCTGTTCCTGTGGCGATCACCGATTGGCGCTCGGGTGCTGAACTGAAGTGCCCGGAAACTTCGCTGCCTTTCCTCGCACCAGCGGAGCCCTTGCCCAAGCCGGTCGCCTCCATCGAGAACGCCGTGAAACCGAAAGGTTCGAAGGCCGGATCGGTCGTGGGTCCTTTCTCGGGCAACCCTGTCGCTGTCGAGCGCAAGGACTGGCATCCGGGTTCCACCCTCAGCGATGGCGATCAGAAGGAATTCGTGCTGCCTGGGGACTTGCCCATGCTCGTGGCTTCGACGTCGGGTGCGAAGGCTCCCATAGGCACGAAGTCCGGAACGATTGAGAGTCCTTACTCAGGTGACGAGGTGACGGTCAGTCGATCCAAGTGGAAAGCCGATGCCGTGATCCATTGCCCGAAGGCGGACTTCGACTTCCTCCTGCCCGACGATCTTCCCGAACCAAAGGAAGAAGCACCAGCGATGACAGTCGCGAAGCCTGAGACGCCGACCGCCAAACCGGAGACGCGCACCCCGACGGCTGCTGCAGGAAACATTCCCCCTTCCATGCAGCGGTCGTTCGTCACGCCGCGCAACAGCATCTTCATGAAGTTCAATCCCGCCACAGGCACTTGGGCAAGCAACCCGGGCGTTTACTTGTCCGGCAGCGGCAATCCGAAGCAGTTCGCTCGTGACATGACGGTCAGTTCACGCGGCAAGATCCCGAGCAACTACCATTTCGAAGTCACGGCGGATGGCGGTCTGGTGATCGTGCCCGACTGATCGCGGATCACGTAGGTTCGTCAGTGATCCCAGTGCCACGGAATTGAATGGCGGCAATCTTCTCCGCCATGTCGTGGGTCGCATTGAAGATCACTTCGGCTGCTGCTGCCCGTGAGATGCGTGCGCGAAGACGAGTGACAATGCCGAAGTCCTGCCCATCCACGTAAGCTCGTAGCGGGCGGTGCGTAGGATCGAGGCTACGCATCTCGATCACGGTGTCGATCGACAGCAAGGCACTCTTCCAGTCCACAGGCTCCATCACATTGGACCCGACGAGCAGCCATGCCGGTGTATCGGCAAGCAGTGGCGATGCGCCCATCGAACGCGCGTAAGCGGTCGATCCGGCAGCGGTGGCGACGAGTGCACCATCGCTCACCAGCTTCTTCAGCCGGGTCACGCCATTGACGCTCACCTCCAGCCAGGCCGACTGGCTGCTCGAGCGCTCCAGCCAGGCGTCGTTGAATCCATAAGCTGTGCGCACCGCACCATGCTCGTCCTCGAGTTCAAGGTAGAGCATCGGCAACTGTCGGAAGATCACATCCTGTGGCGGGAAAGGTGCGCCGAAGACACTGCGGGCGCTGTTCATGAGGAAGCCAAGATGACCGGCATTCACACCATAAAAGGGAAGCCGCAGTCTCCAGTGCTCGCGGATGGATCGAAGCATCGCCCCATCGCCACCAAGCACGGTGATGAAGTCGGCCTTCGCAGCGTCTTCCACCATTGCCTCGTGGAACTTCGGCTCCCACTCGCGGGCGCGAGGGTTGCGTGGGTCCGCGTGCAGCAGCCACGATGCATTTTGAAGATGTCCACGAGCCGCAGCGCTAGGAATCGTGGAGCGATACAAGCCGTAGCGCTGGATGTAAGCCAGGGGGCGAGACGACACGTAGGCGGATACATCTTCACCGCGCACGAGCCTCTGACGAATATCGCTGCTCGCTCCCGGCACATCGAGTTCGATCAG
This sequence comes from Verrucomicrobiaceae bacterium, assembly GCA_016795365.1. Lineage (GTDB taxonomy): Bacteria > Verrucomicrobiota > Verrucomicrobiia > Verrucomicrobiales > Verrucomicrobiaceae > JAEUHN01. The sequence goes on along the minus strand of JAEUHN010000007.1, from coordinate 50,479 downwards.
CTCATGGTGGGGCGGAAGGTCCGCCGGATCAAAGCGATGCCCCGGGCGCTTCAGCACCACGAATCTCGCTCGTTGCCACAACTCCGTGCCACGCTCCCAGGTTCGCTGGATCTCCGACTGGCCGCGTGCTCCACCTTTGACCAGATCCACTCCCACCACGTGCCACACTTCGCCCCGCGAGGCATAGCGAGCATCGAGAAGATGCGACCGCGTGAAGTGCTGCTGCTCGAGGTCAAAGAGATCAATCTCGACCTTTGGAATCGTGGCGAATGCCATGTCAGCCATCGCCGCACGAAACACAGGCGGAAGCAGATTGGTGGCCGACTTGTCACCGCGGGGTCCGCATGGCACCACAAGGACCACGTCAAAGCGCTGACTCAACGCCTCCGCGATGCGCTGATGGTGGATACCTGGGGGATTAAAACTGCCGCCAAACAAGGCGATGCGAAGAGGCATGGCGCATGGTGCTTCGATTCTTGATCACGACAATCGAAACCTGCTTGCGATGGCATGATGCATGTTGCGCAAAACACGAGGAGCGCGAATAATCGAACGCATTCCTTTTCCATGCCCGCTGTCCTTTTCGTCTGCCCCCATTGCGAGAAGCAGGCTGAGGTGCAGGTGACCTCTGTCACCCGCTCCCGGCCATGCCCGCATTGCAGCGAATACGTGGTTTTGCAGGTCTCGTGCAAGGATCGTAAGTCGAAACGCCGGGCGCTTCTTATTGCTCCGCCAGGTTCCCCTGTGGTCGCTGACGAGCCTTTGGTAAAACCGGCACCGGGGCCCGCCTACGAGCCGCAGTCCTTGCAGGGCGAAGTGTTCGAGCGCATGAAGCTGGACCCCGAGGTGCAGGAGGCCCGGCGTCGGTTCATCCTCGGTGTGGCGGTGGTCCTGGGGCTCGTCGTGATCGCCACGGTGCTCCATTATCTCCCGGATAGCAGCACGAACCCCGCGCCTCCGGTCGTTAAGGTGGAGGACAAGGATGAGGCCGCCAAGCCTTCGGGTGGTTCAGCCGTGAAGCTGCCGAAGAACACCGTGGGCCTCCGCTACGGCAGTGCATCGGGTGATGCCGGTCCCCTGACCACGCTCACCTTTCAAAGCGTGAGTGGCGAGGTGAAGAAGGACCCCGTGGAAGATTCGCCAGTGCTCCCTGGTCCCGTCGCTGAAGCGGCCATGCATTTCCTCAAGGCGCGCAACACCGAGGAGTTGCTCGATAGCGTGGCTGATCGCGCCGTCCTGGATCGCGTGATTCGTGAGCATGTGGCTGTGCATCCCTGGCAGCCGGTGACATATTCCAAGCTCGATCTCCATCAGCATGCGGTGAACAACGACCGCCAATGGCGTCTGGCGGCCTTTTTGCCTGATGGCAGCCACCGCGAAGTGAACGTGGTGCTCGATCACGGCAAGCATCTCGTGGACTGGCCGAGCTACGTGGCCTGGTCCACCATGGGGTGGAGACAGTTCATGAGCGAGAAGCCGGTCAGCCTTCAGGTGTTCCGCGTGCTGGCCGACGAGACCACCCGCTTCGACAATGCTTTCACCGATGCGCAGTCACTTCTCTGCATCCGTCTCCTTGATCCCGCAGACAAGTCGTCACCGCCCATCTTTGCGTATGTGGACAAGCACAGCACCGTGGGCACCGAGATCGACTTCCATTTGCGCGAGAACAGCGAGAAGCCCTTGCCTCTCACCCTTCGCCTCCGGTTTCCCGAGGATCCGATGACCAGCGATCAAGTGTGGATCGACAGCGTTGTCACAGCGGGATGGATTACACGGGACTTGAAAGCAACAGCGCAACGCTGAGCTGGATACGCCTCGTCCTACTCGACCTTCCCCAGCACCAAAGCCGTGTTGATACCTCCGAAGCCGAAGGAGTTCGAGAGCACATGACGGACACGATGGTGACGACCTGTGATTGCCACCACGTCGGCCCCCTGGCACCCAGGATCAAGGTCGTCGAGCCCGGGCGTAGGCGGAATCCACTGATGGTCGATGGCCAGCAGGCAGGCGGCGACTTCCATCGCACCCGCAGCTCCGAGGCAATGACCCGTAAACGGCTTCGTTCCCGAGACAGGAATACGTGCGAGGGCATCGCCGATCACCGCGTGCAGGTGGCGCAGTTCGTTCGCGTCGTTCGCTTGCGTGCCCGAAGCATGAGGATTGATGTAATCGAGCTGATCGCCTCGCAGCCCAGCCTCAGCCAGTGCCTGTGAGACCGCTGCACGCAGCATGGTCCCTGAGGGTTCCGGCGTGCTCATGTGGTGCGCTTCATTGGTCGCCGCAAAGCCCATGATCTCCGCGTAAATAGTCGCCCCGCGAGCCCGCGCATGACTCAGACTTTCCACGACGAACATTGCACTCCCCTCGCCCATCACGAAGCCATCACGATGACGATGAAAAGGACGATAAGGTTGGTCCACGTTGCTTGAAGCCATGGTGCCCAGTCGATCGAAGGCGGCATAGATCATCGGCGTGAGCGGAGCCTCAGCGGCACCGGCGATCACGACATCGAGACTGCCATGCTGGATGAAACGCAAGGCGTCACCCAGAGCCACATTGCCAGCGGCGCAGGTATTGGTGTTCGTCGTGCCCTGCCCTTGCAGACCGAACTCGATCGCCAGATTGCCCTGGGCACTGCCGGGGAACACCTGAAGACCAAGCGAGGGCGGGAGCGTGCTCATGCCCTGCTCGACGAAGAGGGAGTGCGCGAGTTCCCCTGTGCCAAAGCCGCCGAGTGCCGTGCCAAAGCTCACCCCGGCGCGAACGTTGGGACGCTCAGCGCTTTGCTCCAGCCGGGCATCAGCCACCGCCATGTGCGCCGCAGCGACGGCGAACTGCACGCAGCGGTCCATGCGCTTGAGACGATGCGCCGCGACCCAGGTCTCGGGCTGCCAGCTGTCGATCCAGGCGGCGTGCTTCGCTTTCGTCTTCGAGGTATCGAACAACGAAAGTCGGCGCACAGGACTGCGCTCCGCCTTCAATCCCGCCCAGAACGCTTCCTTGCCCAGGCCCAGGGCGGACACGATGCCGATGCCAGTGATGACCGCACGGCGCGAATCAGGATCTGTGGATGCGGTTCTCAACCCTTGAAGATGAAGAACTTCCGGCAGATGAAATTGATCAGCATGTTCGGCACCAGGAAGCCGAGGAAGGCCGCGCTCGCAGGCCAGCCTGCCTTGGCGATCAAGAGCCCCTGCACCACGGCACCACCGAGCACGCCTGGCATGTTGACGAAGGTGAAGTAGAGGAACTCCAGCACCGGATGATGCCGCCCCGGCGTGAAGACCCAGCGCGTGTTCAGCCAATAGACGATGATGTTGCTGAAGAAGAAGGCGATGCCTGTCGGTGGCAAGGTCTTGAGGAACTTCACCCAGGGATCAACCGAGGCATCGCTGCCGATGTGCTTGAGTTCCGGCCACACCTTGTGAATCAGCATGAAGTAGATGGTGCCATACACCACGACAGCGACTCCGCCGCTGATGCTGTATTTGAGAAACTGGATGGCCGGGTGCGTGTCGCGTGAGTTCAGCCGCGCGATGATGGTCTTCAAATCGTTCTCGCGGACGAATTGCAGAGCATTGGATATAGGGTTTGGCATGGGGGCCGCTAGGGTGGACAGGAGGCCGCCACACACAAGCACGAAGTCAGCGCTTGAATGACGGCCTCGAATGGTGATCTACTCAGCTCCCGATCCACTCCTCCGTCCTATGCAAATTTCCCGCGCCCTGCTTGTCCTGCTTCCACTCTGTGCGTTCACCTCGTGCGCCCTTCGGCAGCCCCTCTTTCCGCCCATGCCCGACTCGGGCCTGAAAGCCGAGGTCAAAGAAGCGGAGCCCGTGCTTTTCCAGTGGACCGGCCCCAGCGTGCAGGGCAAGCCCAAGGTGCGCATCGACCTCGGCGAGCAAAAGGCCCGCATCTACGACGGCACTCAGGAGATCGCCTGGACCTACGTGGCCACGGGCGTCGAGGACCATCCCACGCCACGGGGCAATTTCGTGATCTCGGAGAAGAAGGTCGACAAGAAGTCCAATACCTGGGGCATCATCGAAGACGCCGATGGTGAGACGGTGAACTGGAACGCGCACTCCCAGCGCTCCCGCATCCCGAAGGGAGGTCGCTTTGTCGGGGCGCCGATGCCAAATTGGATGCGTCTCACCAGTTCCGGCATTGGCATGCACGCAGGCCCCATCCCCGAGCCCGGGTCTCCCGCCTCGCATGGATGCATTCGTCTCCCGTCCGAGATGGCGGCGCGGATGTTTGAGGAACTGCCCTCCGGCACCCCCGTCAGCATCGTGGATTGATCGCACGGTGAAGGCCAAGGTTTGCGCAGCATCCTCCGTTGCGCTCCCGTCTCTTCCACTCATAGTGCGCGCCCCATGAGTGTCCCCATTGAGCATACTGAAGAGACCAACGCCCGCATCCTCGCCGTGTCCGAAGACCGCATCCGCGGCTTCCTCCGTCATCCGTTTCACGCCATCGCCGAGCAGAGCGGTCTCGATCTCGACACCGTCGTCGAGCGCATCCGCGCCATGGTCTCCGGTGGCGTCATTCGTCGCGTGCGCCAGACACTCCTCGCCAACAAACTGGCCGATGGAGCCCTCGTGGCCTGGAAGGTCCCCGCCGACAAGCTCGACGCCATATTCGAGTTCATGTTCAAAGAGGATCCCTTCAGCGGCCATGTCGTCATTCGCTCCACCGACCGCGAGATCTCCGGCAGCGACTACCGCCTCTGGACCACGCTGAAGGTGCCCTTCGGAACCGACGTCGCCGAGCACGCCGATGTGCTCAAGCGCCTCACCGGCGCTGAAGAGTATTATTTGATGCAGGCCAAAGGCATCTTCGCCCTCGGTGTCGGTCACGTCCGCCGCAAGACGATGGAGATCGGCGAGCGCGCCGATGAGCCTGCCAAGATGCTCACCACCGAAGCCGTCCCCCTCACCGAAGAAGAGTGGCGCGTGCTCCTCGCTCTCAAGGGCGAACTCAGCGTGGAAGAAATCGGTGCCGAACCCTGGGCCAAGCGCGCTGAGCAGGCAGGCGTCACACTCGAACGCTTCTGCCAGGTGGCTGAAACCCTCGACTGCAAGGGCGTGCTCGGACGCTTCTCCACCTTCCTCGAACACGTCAAGCCCTCCCAGGCAGGCGTGCGCGTCACCCGCTTCAATGGCCTCTTCCACTGGCGCGTCCCGAAGGGCATGGAAGAGCGCGGCGGAGCCGAAGTCGGTCGCCACACCATCATGACTCACTGCTACTGGCGCGAAGGCGGCGAACGCTTCGCCAATGTCAATATCATGGGCGTCGTCCACGGCAGCGACAAGGACCTCGTCCTCCAGCACAAAGCCGCCATCGACAAGCACCTCGAAGAAGCCGGCATCCCCTGCGATTACACCAACGTCTTCTGGGGCGGCCGTAGCGAGATCAAGCCCAGCGAGATCTCGCCCATCATCTACAAGGAATGGCACGCCAAGTGGAAGGACGTGCCCGGTCCCGTGGTCTAACCTCGCACCGTAGGATTCAAGCCGGGAGCCCCCACGGGTTCCCGGCTCTTTTATGGCTGGAGCCCTGGCTGACACGACAGACGTCGTTCGCCCCCGTAGCCTGCATTCGTTTTGTTCGCCTTTGGTTGGTCGTCGATGGCTGGTGTCATGATGTGGCTGAATCGAGCGCACGGTAAACAGCCTGCCAATCTCTGGCAATCCTTCGCTGCTCCTCTGGGTCTGCGGCCAACTGCTCCGTGTGTGAACAAACGTAATCCGCGAGTGAGCGAATGGCTGGGCGAATTGGAACCAGATGCGACGCAGTAGGCCACCTGAACTGTGCAGCAATGCCTGAACCAATAATGGCTGCCTGCGAGTCGTCCTCGTGCTCGGTCAGGCGAAACTCCCGTAGAAACGCATCAAGAACCGGGAAGTAGAACACGAAGGCACGGCCTCCCATAAACATGAAGTCCTCCTGATAGTGAATCGGATTCTCGCGGAACCGTGCGAGGGCATCGGCAATCGAGAGTCCACCAAAGCTACGCCACGCACTCTGGGCGTCGAGATCGCCACCAAACGGGTCAAAGTCCTGCACGCTCGGGAGCGAGACTCCGGTGCCCTCCTCATAGCTGCTTCTACTCATCGGGTTGACGCTGCGAAATTGGGCGAACGCTTTGGATCAGGCGACGGCGAGCGCAAGACGTTGCTGAGACGACAGATAGCCTTCGAGCCGTGCCTGAATCCGTTTTGTTCGGCCTTGGTGTGGTCTCTGTGATTCATGACTCCTGTCCATGTCTCTGTGTCTGATAGCTAATGATACGAGCCTCGATTGCTTCCGATGGCATTCTGGAACCATCCGCCTCCAGCGTCTGAATAGTTGTCTCGGCGTAAAGACTGTTCAAGGCGTGCTTCGCACGTCCAATGTTTGCCATCTGACCATCAAAAAGCTGTGAGTCAGGACGATTGTCACGCCGAACCCACTCTTCGCGGGCCTTGTCAATAGGTCCAGTGAACCACCAAAGTTCATAGCCCTGGTCTCTGAATGTGCTCAGAATGCCCAAGCCAGTTTCATTTGGGACAAATCCCCATGTCACAACGAGCCTTTCAAATCCGGCCCTCAACTTCTGTAAGGCCTCTTCGACCTTGGCACGTTGGCCGCTGGCAAAATAGGTCCACAACTGCCGAGTTTGATCGTGCTGAGCAGTCGCCTCCATGTCGAGGTGCTTAAAAGATCGGTTATCGCGAAGCCAATCACCGAAGCTCGTTTTACCACATGCTGGCACTCCTGAGATTACTATGGGCGAATGAATCATTGGCGATGGGTTCCGTTTCTTGGCCGAACGACTCGGATCAGGCGACGGCGAGCGCAAGACGTTGCTGACACGACAGATCGCCTTCGAGCCGTTGCCTGCATCCGTTTTGTTCGGCTTCTTTGGTGGCCGAATCCGATCTAGCTGTCCAAATGTAGCTTGGAAGCCAGACGAAAGTCATCACCGCAAACAGAGCAACGGAAGAGCAAAAACAAAGATCCAGAAACCAAAGAGGACGACTTCTGACAAAACAAGCCCAGACAATGCCGACTACGCCAGTCCAAAGCCCGCACCAAGTTAGCAATTCAAGCAAACGATAAATAGGCGCTGACGTGACATCGCCCTCCCGATTCAAAATCGAGTTCGCATTCAGAAGGCATGCTAGCCCGATGGCCCCCAAGAGTGCTGGTCGCAGAATTGCTCTCATCGCTGTGTTTCTCTAACCGAACGACTCGGATCAGGCGAGTGCGAGCGCAAGACGTTGCTGACACGACAGATCGCCTTCGAGCCGTTGCCTGCATCCGTTTTGTTCGCTGCGGTGGTTCTCAAACGTAATCGTAGAGTTGATTGAATAGGTCTCCATTGAACCGGTCCCGTTGATCGAAGGGAAGGCCAAACATTGATTCTGGCGTATAGCGAAAGCCCAATCGCTCCGCCACAGTCTCAACGCGGGACTCAGTATCTGGGGTGATGCGCCTGGATACGGTGATAACGTAGAGTCGCGCATGGTTACTCACGCGAATGCACGGCACGACCCGCCCTTCCCCAACGACAAGAATGCTTGGGAACCCAATCTCAGCCCCGTGGGTGGAATCCTGGATGCTCGATTCGCTCGAAAGATTGAAGTCGAGGAAAAACTCATCGGAGAGTCGTTGCCGGAAGTCTGACAAATCGCCGCGGAACTTCCTCCACGCAGCCTCGTCACACCCTTCTGGATAGTAATCGCAACTGGGGTTCACCGATTCGAGATATTCGGTCGTTACGCGCATTTCAATTCTTCAGCGAACGTAGTTTAGCCACACTTAATTGTGGGCGAATCAGATTCGTCCACAGTTAAGTGTGGAATAACACGGGAAAAGGGGTGGGCTTACCACTCTTCGAAGAGGCCCGCGCATGGGCGGCCTCCTTGGGGTGAAGGTTCCTCATCGGGGATCGGCCGCCGATGATGATGCTCTCCTCGTCGCTCCCCTGGCCGATGTGATGGTCGGCGACGCGGAGGATGGCTTTGGAGGTCCACTTCGGCGAGATGACGGTGGCAAGGGTGAAGTCGAGGTCGTGGAGCGTGGGGTCCGTGGCGAGGAGGGCGGGGCCGCTGTCGTGGTCCAGCTGGAGTTCCCACTCGTCCAGGCGGGCGTCCTTGGCCTTGCCAGACCAGGGCTGCGGCCTGCTACCGCCGGAGGGCCGTGATCAGCTGATTGATCTTGTCGATCAGTTGCTGCTGCTGCGTGGTGTCATAGGTGGGCGCGGGAGAAATCGTGAGCATCTCCACCGCGTTGCTGTTGCCGCTCGTCACCTGGAGAAGGGCCTCGCTCGTGCTGAGGAGAGCACCGTTGAGGTCCGCTGCACTCACCTCTCCCGTCAGTCCCATCGGCCCGATTGGCCCCGGCTGTCCGTCATTGCCCTGGGGAATGCCGAAGCTGAGATGCACCGCCGCGCCATCGAAGCTGGCCTGCACCGTCGCCATATCCCCAGGGTTGATCGTTGTGACATTGTCCACCAGCACGCTGGCAAAGGGCGGACCCTGCGGCCCGGCGTCCCCCCTCGGCAGCACGAAGGCGAAGTGTAGTTCTGTTCCCACCACGTTCATCGAGATCGCAGCGGGATCACCGGGCGCCCCGGTGGTGACCGAGTCCACCACCGCCGTGGTGACGCCCGGAACGGCGTCGATCAGCGATTTCAGACCCGTCAGCTGCGCACGCATCTGTGCAGCGGAATTGGGCGAGTGGTCAGCAGGGAGATCAGGATCGAAGGGCATAGCGGATCAGGGTTTTCATAGCAGAGCGAGGGCAGAGCACGGTCTCCTGGGCCCCCTCGCAGCGGCCGAGGGACCGGCTTGAATCACACGACTGCGACCGTCACCTCCGGGCTGGGCGCAGCCTCGCCGCCCTCATTGGCCGACACCACACGCACCTTGACCTGCTGGCCGGCGGTGTAGCCCTTCAGGATCACCTCCAGGTCCTTGGCACTCGCCTTGGTCTGCCATTCGGTGTCCACCCCGATGATCAAGCTCTCCACACGGAACCGCGTGGCCCGGGTGGCGTAATCGTAGCTCACCTCGATCCGGCCATTGCCCAGGGCCGCCGCCGTCAGAATCCCCACCGGCTCGGGCGCGCTCGGGTTGGCGGGGATATTCAGCCCGAAGGCCTCCCAGCGCGGATCATCCACCGCGATCAGCGTCTCCAGCTCATTGATCAGCCCGCGCACCCGCTTCCGCAGTCCGTCGATCGCCACGGACCGCGCATCAAAGGCCGTGGTCTGCTGCACCTCGGCATCCGCCACCGCCTGACGGGCATCTGACAAGGCCGTCACCGCCGCATCACACGCGGCCGCCGTGGCCTCCATCTCCGCGCTCTCATTGGCCGGAACCGCCGTGAAGTAAGCCTTCAGCGCCGCCAGCAGGGCGAAGCGCTCGTCCTGGGTGCGCGGCACCGCCGTGCTGCCCGAGGGGAAGCCCGTGGGCTCCCACGCGGCACTCCAGCGCTGGCCCAGCTTCTGCCCCAGGCGCAATTTGCAATTGGTCAGCACCGTCAGTCCGGCTTCATCCGCCGCCTGAAGCGCTTCATAGGCCTGACTCACGGCGTGTTTCTTGATCCCCAGCGCCAGATCGGCAGCCACCAGGGCAGCGATGGCGGCACGGATCGCCGCCTCTTTGTTTTGCAGGATATTGATCGCCACTTCATGCGTGTGGCAGCCGTCCGCCATGCGGTCGGCCAGGGCGCGAAGCATATCGCTATTATCGGGTGTTGGGTTGGAAGCCATGGTGCGTCGGTTGTAGGTTCGTTTCGGGACAGGTGGGAACACAGGACCCGACGGCTCATCCCAGAAGCCGGAGTCCCAAAAACCTTCATCCCAGTTCATGGGATCGGGTGGGGTTGGGGTGCCAAAACCTTTGGCCCTGGGGCTCTCGACTCCGCCGCCTCGCCCGAAGATTTCGGGCCAGCCTCGCCAAGGTCCCCGCCGCCGCCCGAAGATGTCGGCTCCCCTTCCCCAGACTCACCCGCCACGCCCGAAATCGTCGGCCCAGGACCCGCACGTTCCAGGATGGTGCCCGAAGATTTCGGCTCATCTTCTCACTGCTGCCGATGCCCGCCCGAAGATGTCGGCCGACCAAGGCCCTCCCGGTAATCGCCGCCCGAAACCGTCGGCTGCGGATGCCGAGACCTCCCAGCCCCGCCCGAAATCGTCGGCCCAGGACCCGCAGGCTCACCGATAGCGCCCGAAATCTTCGGCTACCGCCCCCGAGGCTCCCCATCGACGCCCGAAATCGTCGCACGAGCAAAGGGAGGCAGGTCAGGGCCACCCGAAATCTTGGCTCCAGGCCCAGACGGAGGAGACGGGAACCCGCACATTTTCGCCCCACTCGCCTCAGGTCCTCGAATACCATCCGAGAAATGCTCCAGCTTTCGCAATCTCTGCTGAACATTAACCAATGATTTCGTAACTGTTCAGCAAATAACCCTGCCTTTAAGCCATCTTGTGGGACGACTTGTTGCAATCTGGTGCGCCCAGTGTGCTTATAGTGTTGCCGAAAGTCATGCACACTACTTTGCGTATGCTGTGAGTGGCTCACCTTCCGTTTCATGAGGCCATCTTAAGACGACCGGCGCGGAATGAAAAGGCTCCTATAGGAGCCGATGTTGATGACACACCTTGAGCGCCGCCTCATCGAGTTCGTGAAGCTGCATCCCAAGCGCGATCGCCAGACGCTCCAAACGATCTGCTGTGGGAAACTTTTCCAGCGCCAGGATCGACTTGAGCATCTGCCTGGACACCCCGGAAGCCTTTGCCAGATCATTGATGGACCACTCCAGCCGTGCCATGGCCGCCTCCAAGACCACGACCTGCCCCGCACAAATGAACGACCGATGACGTTCCTGGCACAGCCTCAGCAATGCCGCCGGATCTGGGACAGGTCTCGACTTGCTCCTCATGACAAAAATCCAGGTGTCAGCTTCTTTCTACACGAAGCCGTGAGGCTTTGTGACGCAGAAAGTGACTGTGAACCGCTTTTTCTTTATAAGCAGATCGCTCAGCTTAGCATTCCATAAAATGCGTTGATGCATCTGATTGGCGTTCAAGCATATATTGATGCCAAAAAGAAGTAATTGCCTAGCTAAGAATGGCTAATGATTTTGTTCAAATTATTGAGCCCATCATGAGAAGGCTTGACCATCGTCATGATTTTCTTGATGCCATTTTTGTGAGGCGAACTGTCACGCGGTGCCCTCGCGTCCTCCTGGCGCCCCTCCCCCTTTCTTCACCGCCCTGCTTCCCCGTGTTGTATCTGGAATAGGGAACCACAAATTCCTCCCCTTTTCCCACCCCATCGCCCATGACCAGCTCGCGTCGCATTCCAAGGAGTGAGGGCACTCCTGCCCGCATCGAGCCTTCAGGCGGCGAGGCCGCGAGGTATAACAAGGCGGACAAGAGTGTCCGCGCTCCTGTCCACCGCCATTTCCCGTTTGAGACACACCGGTGCTCAAGACAGCGGACGAGGAACCCGTGGCCGATGGGCGAGGCGCGTTCCCGATCTTCATTCCAGACGAAAACATGAGGGAGCGCCCTTCGTTTGGTTCGTCCGCCGGGCCTCCAAGGGGCCGGGCGTTCTGATCCTATTACTCCATGAAACACACCACACTCCTCGCCCTGCTGGCCCTCGCGCCGCTGGCAGCTCGCGCAGAACTTCGACTCCCGGCCATCATTGGCGACAACATGGTCCTGCAACAAAAGCAGGCTGGCAAAATCTGGGGCTGGGACAATCCCGGCGCCGATGTGACCGTCGCCTTTGGCGGTCAGACGCTCAGCGCCAAGGCGGATGCCAAGGGCAAGTGGACCGTCTCGCTCAATCCCGGAGCCGCCAATGCGAAGCCCAGCACGATGACGATCAAGGGTTCCTCAACGAAGGAACTCAAAAACATCCTCGTCGGCGAGGTATGGATTTGTTCCGGCCAGTCCAACATGCAGTGGAACGTGGGCCAGTCCCTGGATGCTGACCTGGAGATCGCGACGGCGAAGTATCCGAAGATTCGCCTCATCTCCGTGCCTCAAGTCGGAACGCAGGAACCGCAGGATGACTTCAAGGGTGCCTGGGCCGAGTGCTCGCCTCAGACCGTGCCCGGCTTCAGCGCCGTGGGTTACTTCTTTGGTCGTGGACTTCATCAAATCCTCGATGTGCCGATTGGCCTGATCAACAACGCCTGGGGTGGTTCCGCGGCCGAGGCCTGGGTGCGTCGCGATGTGCTGGAGAAAGATCCACGTTTCAAGATCCTGATGGAAAACACGAAGCGCAACGAGGCGAGCCTGACCGCACCTGATGCCAAGGCGAAGTGGGAGAAGGCGATGGCCGAGTGGAAGAAACGCGCCGAGGCAGCCAAGGCCGCAGGCAAGCCCTTCACCGAGCGCGCTCCGGGCGGACCGGATGGCTGGCTGCGTGGCAATGCGCGTCCTGGCAATATCTACAATGGCGTGCTGCTGCCGACCATTGGCTACGGCATCAAGGGGGCGATCTGGTATCAGGGCGAAAGCAATGCCGGACGTGCCTATGAGTATGCCTCCCTCTTCCCGCTCATGATTCAGCACTGGCGTCAAGAATGGCAGCAGGGCGACTTCCCCTTCTACTGGGTGCAGCTGGCGGACTTCATGGCGGAGAAAACGGACGCCATGCAGGCCACCACCAGCCAGTGGGCGGAGCTGCGCGAATCGCAGACCAAGACGCAGAGCGCGATCAAGAATGGCGGCCAGGCCGTGATCATCGACATCGGCGAAGGCAAGGACATCCATCCGAAAAACAAGCGCGATGTGGCCGAGCGCCTCACCCGCTGGGCTCTGGCGAAGGACTACGGGATCAACGTCATTTATCGCAGCCCTGAGTTCAAGGCGGCCACCTTCAAGGACAACACGGCCACGGTTTCCTTCGATACCTTCGGCAGCTCGCTCCAGACCTTCGACACCCAGGAGATCAAGGGTGTGGTGGTGTGCGGCGCAGACAAGAAGTGGTTCTGGGCCGATGCCAAGGTCACGGGTCCCGACAAGATTACCGTCACGAGCAAGGACGTGCCCAAGATCGTCGCCGTGCGCTATGCCTGGTCCGACAATCCGGTGTGCAATCTCTTCAACAAGGAGTGGTTGCCAGTGACTCCCTTCCGCAGTGATGACTTCGAGATGCTGACGAAGCCGAAGCCGTAACTCTCAGCGCTCTCGATTTTCCCTCGGGTGCCCGCTGGTTCGCAAGAGCCAGCGGGCACTTTGCATCTTAGGAGCGCAAGAGGTCTTCGCAGCTCCGTATGTGTAGCCCATGCCGAAAAGACCAAGCCACACGCCAGGACACGCAGCACTGCTGGTGCTCGCGATGGCGTCTTGTGCTGCAACGATGGCGGCGGAGCACTGGTCGTTCCAGCCCGTCAAGTCGGTGCAGGCATCGGGTGTCGATGAACTAATTCTGGCGAAGCTAAGTGCTCAGGGATTGTCGCCTTCACCTTCGGCAGATCGCCGGACGTTGATTCGGCGTGCGACGTTCGACTTGACCGGCCTCCCGCCGACAGCCGATGAGGTGCAGGAGTTTGTTAATGATCAATCGCCTGATGCATATCCGCGATTGATCGAGCGGCTGCTTGCCTCGCCCCACTATGGTGAACAATGGGCTCGGCACTGGCTGGATGTGGCACGTTACTCGGATGCGAAGGGCTACGTCTATGCCCGTGAGGAAAAGATGTGGGTTCATGCCTCGACGTATCGTGACTGGGTCGTGCAGGCGCTCAATGACGACCTTGCTTATGATCGCTTTCTGCGGCTGCAGATTGCGGCCGACCAGATGGTGCCAGCCCGCTCGCCTGATCTCGCTGCGATGGGATTCCTCACCATCGGGCGTCGTTTCCTGGGCGTCACCCATGACATCATTGATGATCGCATCGATGTCGTGATGCGTGGCACGCAGGCACTCACGGTCGCCTGTGCGCGGTGCCACGATCACAAGTTCGATCCTGTGCCCACGCGCGATTATTACTCCCTTTATGGCGTGTTTCAGAGCAGTGCCGAGAAGCTGGTGCCCTGTGCCGACGGCGGCAGTCCCGAGCTGACCGCGCTGGATCACAAGAACCGTGACCTCATGAGCAAGCGGCGCGTGGAACAGATCGCCCGCACGCGGTCGCAGGTGCGGGAGCATCTGGAGGCGCAGTTGGAGTTGGAGAAGTATCCCGAGGAAGTCTTTGGCCAAATCCTGGACGCGAAGGACCTCAATCCGTTTATCGTGCGCCGCTGGCAGAGCTGGCTGGATCGGCGCAAGAGCGATCCCGTGTTCCAGCCCTGGCATGAGTTTCTGCGCAGCAAGCCGGAGGACTTCGTCACCATCTGGCAGCGCCTGAAGACCACAGGCGATGAGCGTGTGATGAGCTTCTTCCCGCAAGCACCGAAAGACATGCACGAGGTGGCGAAGTGCTTTTCAGAGGCACTCAACAGCGACGCATTGAAAGCGATGCTCGATGGGCCAGCCTCACCGTGCTGGGTTCCAGACGAGCACATTGCGAACAACGAGATGTATTTCCCCACGAATGCCGTCGTGGAGCTGTGGAAGGCACAGGGCGAGGTGGATCGGTTTTTGATCAAGACCAGAGGCGCTCCAGCCTACGCCACTGTCCTGGTGGATCGTCCAATCCCAAGCACACCTCGCGTTTTCAATCGTGGCAATCCACTGACGAAGGGCGATGCGGTGCCTCGTCAGTTCCTCAGCGTCTTCGGTGAGCAGTCCCCCTTCAAGCAAGGCAGTGGACGCATGGAGCTGGCGCAGGCCATCACGAGCCCTCGCAATCCCCTCACCGCTCGCGTGATGGTGAACCGGCTGTGGCAGCATCACTTCGGTCGAGGCATCGTGAGCACGCCGAGCGATTTCGGGAAGCAAGGCAGCGCGCCATCGCATCCCGAGCTGCTCGACTGGCTGGCTCAGCGCTTCATGGATTCGGGCTGGAGCCTGAAGTCCATGCATCGTCTCATGATGCTGTCGAAGACCTATCAGCAGACGAGCACGAGTAATGGTGGCACGTTGGCGAGAGGTCGTGAGGTCGATCCCGACAATCGTCTGCTGTGGCGGATGAATGCCCACCGACTCACCTTTGAAGAAGCGCGCGATGCATGGCTGGCGGGCGCAGGCAAGCTGGACGTCACCATTGGAGGCAGGCCTCTGGGATTGTTCGCGAACAACAACACGCGGCGCACGATCTACGCTCTCGTGGATCGCGAGAATCTTCCGGCGGTGATGCGCACCTTCGACTTCGCCAATCCCGACCTCTCGATTCCCCAGCGCAGCGAGACGACCGTTCCACAGCAGGCTCTCTTCGGCATGAATCATCCCTTCGTGGTGCAACAAGCGCGTGGGCTGCTGGCACAGCCAGAGGTGAAGTCAGCCGCGGGCGAGCAACGGGTTCGCGCCATCTACGCACGACTCTTCCAACGCCTGCCCACGAGCGAAGAACTAGCGGCGGCACTCGATTACACTCAACCTGTCCCATCGACCGACCCCAAGGAACCCGACCACTCCAAGGCCTGGCTTTATGGGGTCGGCGAGTGGGATGACGCGGCAGGCAAGGTGAAGAGCTTCACGCCCTTGCCACACTTCAACGGCTCGGCCTGGCAAGGCGACGAAGACTGGCCCAACAAGACCTTCGGCTGGGCCCAGCTGACAGCGACTGGTGGACACCCCGGCAACAGTCGTCAGCACGCGGTGGTGCGGCGCTGGACTGCGCCGACAGCAGGCAAGTATGATTTGCGCTCCGTGCTGATTCATGAGCCCAAGGTCGGCGATGGCATTCGTGCCTTTGTGAGTCACAGCCGTCTGGGCAAACTGCGCAGCACGAACTTGTTCGGTGACAAGGTGCCCGTGGATCTCGACGGCATCGCCTTTGAAGCAGGCGAGTCGCTGGACTTCATCGTCGATATTGGCCAGGGCTTGAACAGCGATCAATTCCTATGGTCGCCGATCGTGAAGCCCTCTGAGGCTGGCACCACAGGATCAGGAGGCGATGGCGTGACGGAAGTCTGGGATGCGCGAGCGGACTTCACGAGCGGTGGGAAGTCCAGTCTCTCATCCTGGGAGCAACTCGTTCAGGTGCTGATGCTGGCGAACGAGTTTCTGTTCGTGGATTGATCGCGCGAGATCACACGGCAGCCTTGCGACGATAGTATCGAAACTCGATGCCCTCGCCTTGCCCAACCACTTCAGGAACTTCGAACAGATGCTCGAACGGCGGGAAGAGAACATCCCCCTCGTAAGCCTTCTCGATGTAAGTGAGATACATGCCCGCACACTGTGGCAGCAAAGACTCGAACAACTGGGCACCCCCGATAAGGAAGACTTGCTCATCGTTTTCACACCTCAGCTCACTCAGGTCGCGAATGACTTCCACGCCTTCCCGTGGCTGCATGGTGCGGCTGAGAACGATATTGCGACGGCCAGGCAGAGGGCGGCCAATGGAGTCAAAGGTCTTGCGTCCCATGAGGATCGGATGGCCGAGCGTGGTCTTCTTGAAGAACTTCAGGTCCTCAGGCAGATGCCAGGGCAGCGTGCCGTCCTTGCCGATGACTCGGTTGCTGGACATGGCGACGATGGCGATGAGACGGGCGGGCATGGGGTCGAGTGTGCGGAGATGCTCGCGCTGCGCAACTCATGAGATTCCGTGACAGACGCAAAACGCTGGCCATGTAATGAGCCCGCCCCGCATGAAACTCGTCTCCCCTGCCCTCGCTCTTTTGGCTTCATCGACTCTCCTTGCCGTTTCGCCGCAGGAGGAGAAGGAAGCAGAGTTCTACAAGATCACGACCTTCACCACCCCACAGCAAACCGCGATGGAAGTGGGCAGCATCGAGCTGCTGCCTGGCAACAAATTGGCACTCGGCACGAGACGAGGCGAGGTGTGGATTGTCTCCAACGCAGGCGATGCCGATCCCGCGAAGGTGCAGTATCAGCTCTTCGCCAGCGGACAACACGAGGTGCTGGGGCTGGCCTACAAAGACGGCGCGCTCTACGCCACCAACCGCTACGAGTTGGTGAAAATGATCGACAAGGATGGTGATGGTCGCGCGGATGTGTTTGAGACCGTGTGCGACAAGTGGGGCGTGTCAGGTGACTATCATGAATACGCCATCGGCTCGCGATTTGATAAGAATGGCGACATCTGGGTGACGCTCTGCCTCACCGGTTCATTCAGCAGCCAGGTGCCCTTCCGTGGCTGGGCTGTCCGCATCAAGCCCGATGGCACGATGGTGCCCACCTGCTCCGGCGTGCGGAGTCCTGGAGGCATCGGCTTCGATGCCGATGGCGAAGTCTATTACTGTGACAACCAAGGACCGTGGCATGGCTCGTGCACGCTGCAGCATCTCGTGCCCGGCACCTTCCAGGGACATCCGGGCGGCAACATCTGGTATGATCTGGCTCCGAACATGGGACCACGCCCCATCGACCCGATCCCTGAAGCCTTCCAGGGCGATCGCGGTCGTAAGGAAGCTCGCCCCGGTGGGGACCCTGACCGCATGGTGCTGGAACGCGCACGTATCAAGGAGCTGCTGCCACCCGCCGTGTATCTCGTGCATGGTAAGATCGGCAATTCATCGAGTGCGATCATCTGCGATCTGAGCAACGGCAAGTTCGGCCCGTTCAGCAAGCAGCTCTTCATCGCCGACCAAAGTCACAGCAATCTCAGCCGCGTGTATCTGGAAACCGTCAACGGCATCAAGCAAGGTGTGGTGTTCCCCTTCCGCAGTGGTTTCGCGAGCGGTCCCATTGGTGGACGCATGGATGCCGAGGGTCGCGTTTTCATCGGCGGTAGCGATCGCGGCTGGGGTGCCCGCGGCGGGAAGCCCTTCAGCTTTGAGCGACTGGACTGGACAGGCAAGGTGCCTTTCGAAGTGCACGAGATGCATGCACTGGCGGATGGCTTTGAACTCACCTTCACCCACCCAGTGGATGCCACGACTGCAGGTGATGTGAAGAGCTATTCGATGCGTGCCTTTACGTATGCCTATCGGGAGCAGTATGGCGGTGATGAGGTCGATGAAGTGATTCCTCAGATCACCGCTGCCAAGGTGGCGGCTGATGGGAAGTCGGTGCGGCTGGCACTTTCGCCACTGACCAAGGGACACATCCATGAACTGCACATGGACGGAGTGAAGAGCAGCAACGGCGAGGCATTGCTGCACACCGTTGGCTACTACACGCTGAACGAGATTCCGAAGAAGTAAGCCGCCACGCGGACTGCTACTTCTTCTTGGCAGGCTTCAATTCGTCGGCGGTCCATGCCTTGGTGCGCCCTGAGTTGGCAGCACGAATCTTTGCGACCTCGGAGGGTTCGACTGGCGATGCTGTGTGCTCCCATTCGCGACGCAGGTAGGTGAGGATGCAGGCGATCTGCTCGTCATCAAGGATCGGCAGCGGTGGCATTTCGAGCCGCCACACTTTCGGTCCCACCGTGATCGGACCTCCGACGCCGTGAAGGATGATCTTCACGGGGATGTCGGACTTGCCCAACAGCCAGTCGGAATCAACGAGCGGTGGAGCGAGTCCATCCAGCCCTGTGCCAGAGGGTTGATGACAGGCTGCGCAAAGTCCTGCGTAGATCGCCTTGCCCTTCTCGAAGCGAGCCTGTTGCTCGGCCGTCAGAGGCACGATCTTCGGTGGTGGTGGAACACCAGGCTTTCCAGGCCACGCGATAGAGGGCTCGAACGCTCGCACGAGCTTGAAGGCATCTTTGATCTTTGCCGTGTCAGCGGACAGCTTGGACAAGGATACAGGCTCCGCATCGAGATAGAGGAGCTTGCGAGGAACGGTCTTCGATTTCTTGTCGAGCGGCGTTCCGGCGATGCCATTGAGCAAGGCCATCTGGCGTTGGCTGCCAGCGGCTTGTTTGGCTGCCAGATCGAGCAAGCGAGGCACACGGGCTGCACGTCGCTCGTTCATCACGCAGTTGGCCAGCATTTGCAGCAGACCACTGGATGCCAAGGTATCGACCTTGCCCGCAGGCTCCGCCATGAGCTGCTCGACTAACTCCAGCTCACGTCCGCGTGCGCCAGTGGCAATGGCATCGTTGAGCAACGAACTGCCGCCCTTCTTAAGCAGCTTGAGCACCGTCGCCTGCGCCTCGGAAGTCGCTTGAGCGCTAAGTTGCGAAGCGAGGTGGACACGGACCTCAGCATTGGGCTCGTCGCTCATCGCCAGCATCTGAGGCAAATGAACCACGGAGGCCATACGAACGGCGGCGACACGGACCTTGGCATCGGTGTCCTTGAGCAGAGATGCAATGATCTCGGGCGAGGTGGCGATGGCCCCCATGCCTTCGATAGTCCACAGCGCCTGCACCCGGGCCTGAGCGGTCTTGCCTTCGAGTGCGATCTGCTTGATGGCCGGAATGACTGCGGCGTCGGCTCGCTCCACCAGCACCCGCTGCGCAGTGTCGCGAATGTGTCCATTCGCGTGAGCGAGGAAGGGAACGATCTCGGCGGTCACTCGCGGAAGCTTCACCGGAGCCGGTTTGGCACCCTCAGGAACAATGCGCCAGATGCGTCCGAGGTTGATGGGCTGCTCGAGTTTGCGTGCTTTGATGTTGGCTTCGAGATAGTGCGTGAGGAAGGCTTTGTGCTGAACGATGCCGCGGGCGATGTCAGTGATGTAGAGCGCTCCGTCGGGACCGTTGTTGATGTTCACCGGACGGAATCGCTCGTCGGTAGAGGCGACGAACTCAGTCGATGGATAAGCATGAGTGCCGGTCACCACTCCGCCTGTTTCGCTAAGCGTGAGCCGCTTCACCAACATGCCGCAAGGCTCCGCCACAAAGGCATTGCCACGCAGTTTGGGCATGAGATCGCCGCGATAAATGCAAGGTCCGCACGCTCCCGTGAAAGTGGCGAGACGTCCGTCAGGGCGCAGCTGCTTCTCATTGTAACCGCGATTCACACCGGGGGTGGGAACGACGGGCCAGGTGGCCTGATCTTTGGTCACCTGGAAGTTGAGCGCAGGCATGTCCTTCACATTCGGATTGCGCAGATACATCTGTGGCGGCAGCAGATCGCAACGAAGCGCATCGCTGTTGTAGTTGAAGTAACGGCGTCCCCAGTCGTCCTGCGTGAGGCCCCATTGTCCACCACTGCGCGTCGGCTCGGCGATGAACTTGCCCCCCGAATAACGCAGGCGCTCCGGATGAGAGGCCGACCAGATCCAGTTGTCGAGGCACCAGAGCGCACCATTCGCCATGTGCTCGGGCTGACCACCGGCGCGGGCGTAGTTGGTGGCGATGACCTCGCTCTTGTCAGCCACTCCATCATCGTTGGTGTCGTGGTAAAAGGTGAGATTGGGTGGCTCCGAAACAAGGGCTCCATCACCCAGAGCCATCACCGCGCGAGGCATGAGAAGCTTGTCCACAAACACGGTGGACTTGTCCATGCGGCCATCGCCATCGGTATCCTCAAGGCGGCTGATTCGGCCCACCGGTTGATCTTCGCCCGCAGCCGCCATGTCCTGCATGTAGCCGCGCATTTCACACACAAAGAGCCTGCCTTGATCATCCCAACTGATTGCCACCGGCGTTTCGATCATGGGCTCGGCAGCGACCAGTTCAGCGCGATAGCCTGGGGCAACTCGCAGAGTCTTGAGTTCTTCTTCAGGGCTGAGCACCGGCGGCGGCGGAAGATTGAACTTCAGGTCCGGTTTCTCAGGGCCGCGATCACGTTTCTTGGTTTCGGTCGCTGGTGCCTTGGGAGCATCAGCTGCGATGATGGTGGAAATTGAGAGGAAGAGACTGGCGAAGCAAAAACGAATCGAAAGCATGGGTAAGACGGTGAAGTGCGATAACGCAGCGAGCAGCGCAGGAATACCCTGATTTGCTGAAAATCAATGCGCTGCCCGAAACAAAGCGACCCGCTGCACGCGAGGCACAGCGGGTCGTGGAAATCAAGGATCGCGGCTTAGGCTCCGCTTTCGGCACCTTTGTGGCCGAGCTGCTTCACCGCACGGTTCAGCTGCTCATACTCAATCGGCTTCTTGATAACCGTAAGAGGCCCAAGGGAAAGAATGCGGCTCAGGATCTCGCTGTCTGGATAGCCCGTGATGACCACGATGGGCAGATCAGGATGGATTTCCTTGAGCTGGGTATAAACCTCGTCACCTGGAATATCAGGCAGCTTGAGGTCGAGGAACACAAAGTCGAACTTCTGCTTGCGGGCAAGGCTGATCGCCTCGGCACCCGAACCAACGACCAAGCGCCCGAAGCCCGCCTTCTTGAGGAACTGCTTGAAGAGAGCCTGGAGAGCAGGGTCATCGTCCACCACCATCACGGTTGGCTGGCCGGATTCCTCCTCCTTGCGCAAGACGTCACGGTCGAGAAGGCTGCGCTTGATGCGCCAGCGACCGCCGATCTGAACCGCCGGCAGCTGCCCGCGCTGCACGAGGTAATAGACCGTTGGCAGGGGGATGCGGAGGTATTCGGCCGTCTCTTTGACGGTCATGAGTTCGGGTTGTGCGGTGTCGGCCATTGGGTCGGTGTCGTTGAGGTGGGAGATTACGAAAGGAGAGAAGCTTGGGCAGGCGGTGAGGGCCGCGAGAACTGTTACTTTTGAATTATCATAGATTCAATAATTCAATCGCTCTTTGTTCAGCTCGGTATAAACGAGATAATACAAACATTTGCGAAAGCTGTCATAAATGCAACCCAAAAATAGACTTTATGAGAAAAGAATGCGTTTCTCTAAAGAACCAAGAAGATTCAGTGATGTGGATAAATAGCAGGCAAACCATGCCAAGCGAACTGCCTGTGATTTCTGGCAGGAGCACCAATGCTGACAAGTCGTTTATTGTTCACATGAACCGAC
Source organism: Verrucomicrobiaceae bacterium (assembly GCA_016795365.1). Taxonomy (GTDB): domain Bacteria; phylum Verrucomicrobiota; class Verrucomicrobiia; order Verrucomicrobiales; family Verrucomicrobiaceae; genus JAEUHN01. The sequence goes on along the minus strand of JAEUHN010000007.1, from coordinate 28,632 downwards.
TCGCCCACCTCAATGGCAATCCTGCCACGGCCACTGCCTAATCATCCTCGCGCGCCGGGTGTGAATCGCTTAGCAGGACTCGAAACCCAATGTCCGAAGCGCGTTGGTCAGCCGCCACGCCACGCCGGAAGGAGGCCAGGAGTTCCAGCTGATCGCTGGTCATCCAGGAGCCGCCACGGCAGGTCCCGAATGTTTTGGTCTTGGCATCACCACCACCGAAGTCATCTTGCACCCATTCCCAGACATTGCCCGAGAGATCGAACACGCCGCGCCAGTCAGCCTTGAAGCTTGCCACGTCTGCCACGCCCGCCTGCCCGTCATGGTAGCCTTCGATTCCTTTGGCGCCTGAACCCGCTGTCTTCGCCGCCGACTGATCGAAAAGGTTGCCAGGCTTGGGCACTGGGGGCCAGGAGAAGCCCCAGGGATAGATGCCGCCCACCCGGAGATTTCGCTCGGAGGGCGAATCGCCTTTCTCGCGTGGCAGGTTCGCTGCCATGCTCCACTCATCATCGAATGGAAGCCGATAGCGGTGATCGCCCTCAATGATCTCGGATGCCTGCTCTTTTTGGGTCAGCCACGCACAGAAGGCTTCGGCATCTGCGCGATTCACGAAGGTGACGGGCTTGTCCAGGTCGGTGGCGAGGTCCAGTTGCCGCTCCGGCACCATGGGCAGCTTCTGGTCGATCACGAACTCCCGGAAATCGCGGCGCCGAACCTCCGTGGCACCGAGCATCGAGTGACCGAGCGGCACCAATTTCATCCTGATAGTGTTCTCCCAGACCTTGCCGAAGATCACAGCGCTGATGTTTTTCAGCTTCACGTTGAAACTCTTCGACTCGCCTTGCTTGAGGGTGCCTTTGACCGTCTCGGTTTTGTAGCCGGGGTAACGAACTTCAAACACATAGTCCCCGGCCTTGATCTTCGGCAGGGTAAGCGGGGTCGAGCCCAGCAGCACATCGCCCTCAAAGACCTGCGCTGGCGATGGGGTGCTCGTGAGTGCAAGCCGCCCAAAGGGCACCTTCACGATCTCGCAGATAAATGCCGACCATTCTGGATGGCTCGCCTGCATGGCAAAGCCTCGCTTGGAAGCCGGGCCATAAGGCCGCCACGAGCACTCCAGATCATCTGGCAGCCTCCCAGCTTTTCGTTCCCGCTTGGTCATCCACTCGCAAAAGGCATCGGCATCGGCCTTGGGGACCACCACCGCATAAAACTCGGGCTTGGCCTGAGGGTCCTGGATCTTGATCATATCCCCTTCGAATGGCCTCATCTCGGCTTCGAGAAAGAGGTTGAACAAAGGCAGATCCACAGGGAGGTCGGCCACATGGCGGTCCCTTTTGAAGGAGAACCAGCGTGCGGACAGGCTCTGCCAGGGCTTATCCGGCTCTGGCAGGAGCGATGGAGGCGGAGGCTTCTGAGGCAGAGCGACATGGTAAGCCCATTGCTCCTGATGCTTGAGAGCCGCCCACGCACCTCCTGCAGCGCAGCTCAATCCCATGAACAAAGCCGCCTTCCCCACCAGGCGCCGGGCCTTCTGGATCAAGGTGGGTGGCTGAATTTCGGTGACCCGCCGCAGGGCATCGGCGAAATCGGCACAGGTGTGGAACCGCTCGTCAAGATCGGGAGCGCAGGCTTGGCAGATCACCCGATTCAGGTTCACCCAAAACGGCCACTCCGTCTCGTCCAGATTGTCCGGCACCTCGGGGAACTCCATCCGGTCCTTCCCGGAGGTCATCTCGTAAAGCACTTTGCCCAGGCTGTAGAGGTCGGCCTGAGGAGTGCCGGGGCCTTCCGGGGGCACGAAGCCCTCGGTGCCCACGAAGGAGCGCTCGCCAGAGACCGCCACCAGCCCGATGTCGGCCAGCTTGCACACGCCGCCGCAGTAAATCACGTTGGAGGGCTTGATGTCACGGTGGGTGAGCCCGTGCTCGTGCATGTAGTGGAGCGCGTCCGCGATGAAGGCTCCGGCTTCCTGGCAGAAGTGCAGGTCCAGGCGGCCATGCAGCTTCATGTCGGAACTCAAGGTGCGCGGGGAGTAGGTGGCGAGATCGTCAATGTGGGGTCCAGCCACAGCATCATCGGCCAGCTCCATCACATAATAATAGAAGCCGTGCTCCTCATTCCATCCGACGTGAAGAATGTGAACCAATCCGGGATGCCCGCGCGAGATGGGCTCGAACTGTTGGATGCCTTCGAACTCCCGATGGAAAGTCTTTTCCAACTCGAAGTCCTCCCGCCAGACGATCTTCACCGCGCGAAGCGCCCCCGTAATGCTCTGCGCCAGCCAGACCTCGCCATACGCTCCAGAGCCAATGCGCCGAATCAGATGGTAATCCGGCACCTGGACCCGATCGCGGAAGGAGGCCAGCTTGGCCGTGGCCGACCCTGGAGCCGGCTGCACGGAGACCTCCATGCGCTCCACGGGCTCCTCCATCACGACCGCAGCATCCTCCCGCCACACCGTTGAATCGGCAGGCGTGGGATCAGCTGGATGCGGTTCAGGCGGGGGAGGCATCTGGGTGAACGATAACAACGATTCGTCTGAGTAAAATACGAACTATGCCGGACGCCTGGCAAGCCATTCCCACAATCCGGTAAGATGCTCCCAGCGCCGAATGCCCACGTCCACGAGGAACAATAGCAGCAAGGCCATCACCAGCGGCGGCCACAATTCCACAAACTGAGTCGCCTCTTCCTTGCCAAGATCGGGCACCTCACCGGCCTTGAGCATCTGCCCGCCGGTGAGTTTCACCGCTTCGGCCAGCAGTTTGTCGTTCACCGTGCCAAGACTGGCTTCACTCGCGGGATGATGCACCAGCCCCGCAGCCACCATGTCGGCACCGGATTGCGCACGCACCAAATACACGCCCGGCTGATCGGGTCGGAAACTGCCGTCATACAAACCGGGACCGCTCTGCCGCAGAGGCATCTGGGCTACCGGTTTGAGCGGCGCGCCCAAAGCATCAGCGGCAACAAAGAACACCTCGGCGGTCACAGTGGCGTTGTTCACCCGGCTCGCGGCATCCTCCATGAGATCGACTTCCACATGCGCTTCGTCCCCATTCATCTCGGTGCGGATGTCCATGCGCTGGCCTTGCGGAGGGCGGGCGGTTTCACGCAGCACCTGCCCCCAGAACCGGCTGAATCCCGGCCATCGACTGATCCAAAGCGATGCCCAGCGGCTCTTCGAGTCGCTCGTGAAAGCCGTCACCTTGCCGAGCCCAAAGCGCCAGTGCGCTAGCAGTGGATCGCCAGCCTCCGTCACCACAGGCACCTGCGCCGTGGCTTTGCGGATGGTCTTGACGTAACCCAAGAGCGCAGGTGCATCTTCGAGTGTCTTGAATCCGGCGAGCATAGGATGCGCCTCCACCAGATTGGCCTGGAATGGTTCTTCGCGAATCATCCGCCCAGTGTGCATCAGGGTGTCTTGCGTGAAGATGCGCGTGATGCTGGCGACGTCGGTCGTCGAGTAGGCTTGCCCGCCACCAGATGCCGCGATCGCTTGCAGCAATCCCACGAATGAACCTTCCCCAATCGCCACGGTGGAGACCGTCATCCCCTCGGCTCGACATTGCGAAGCCATTGCTTCATACCCCGAGCCCGAGGTCTGCCCATCGGTGAGGATGATCATGTGCTTGATCCGTGCCTTCGTGCGTTGCAGTTGCTCACGGGCCACGCGAAAGGCTGGCTCCAGATTCGTGCCGCCGCCCGAGACCAAACCTGCGATCTGGCCCGCGATCGCAGCCGTCGAAGTCACGCGCGTCATCGGCGTCACGACGTGAGCTTCGGAATCAAAGGCGAAGACACCGATGCTGTCATTGCGTCCCAGCACCTCGGCTGCCGCCACTGCTGCGCTCTTGGCCGTCTCCAGCTTCTCACCCGCCATCGAACCACTGCGGTCCATCACGATGGCCAGGGCAGAGCTTTGTTTCTCCTCCTCGTCGGGACTTTTCAGTCGCACGGGCAAGGCCTCGTCGATCGGCGTGCGATAGTAGCCTCCCACGCCGAAGCTGTTGGGGCCGCCGATCATCACGAGTCCGCCACCCAGCTTGTCCACGTAGTCGCGGATCGCCGCCATCGGGCCCTCGCCGACCTGTCGCGCCGCAATGTCAGAGAGCACTACGCCATCGTAGCCTGCCAACTCCTCTAGCGAACGCGGCACCTGTCCTGGCCCACGGACTTCCAGTTGAATGCCTTCCTTCTCCATGGCTTGCACGAACATCTGCGCCTCGGCGGGCTCGCCCTCACAGAGCAGCAGTCGCAGCCTGCCACGCACTTCCACAATCGCGAGGGCATCATTGTTGCCAGGCAAAGAATCGCCCGTGAATCCCTCGACCACGGCACGATACTTGTAAGTGTTCCGCACCGGCGGCGAGCGAGTGAAGGTGACGGACAACGGTTTGCCCTCGACGAGTTCCAGGGGCTTGCGATCCACTTCGATGCCGTTCTCGAAGAGCTTGATGCTCCCCTGCCCGCTCATGGTGCTCTCAACAGTCGCCGTCAAACGCAAGGTCGCCCCCTCGTGAAGTCGCACCCGGCTTGGCACCAGGTCACGCACGCGGACATCCGGTTTGCGCGGTCCAGCGACGGGCACAGCATGAATGCGGATGCCAGCGACGGCGGCCTCACGCGCCGCTGTGAGCAAACTCCCGCGCGTTTCATGCCCATCGCTGATGAGCACCAAGTGCCGACTGGTGCCTGCGGGAAACAATGCTTTGCCAAACTCCACGGCACCCTGGAGATGCGTTTGTGAGCCATGAACGGATTGCCACTGAGCGCGCTCCGCACGCGAAGACTCGACGGGCACCAGCGCGGCCTCGTCGCCGAGGGCAACAACGGAGGTTTCCACGGCACCAGCAAGACTCGATCGAAGGTCTTTGGCCCGGTTCAATGCGTCCGTTAATCCCGGCTCGCCAAGACTCTGCGAATGATCAACCACGAGCACCACCGCCCGGCGGTCCGACTTGACCACCCGCGCCGGTCCCGCCAGCGCCAGCAAAGCCAGCAGAACGAGGCAGGCACGAACCAGCAGCAACGCCTTCTTCCGGGCACCCTCCATGGGATGGGCCGACGTGTTCTCAATCCACAGCAGCAGCGCCAGCAATGGCACTGCGAGCAGCAAGAGACGTGGTGACTCCCAATCCATATCCTACAAGGCCTTCGACGTGAGGGGTGATGGGGAATGCAAACGTGCCGCGCGCATGAATCGAAAGTGGCGGTGATTCTATCGACTCCACCAAAACTGTCACTCTCGAAAACACGCCGAACACAAGCTGACTTCAGGATCCCAGGTGCACGACGGTCTGGTATCGAAAGCACACCTGCCCACCCTCGTGGCACTCATCGAAGAGGCGCTGCAACTCTGCGATCATCTCGTCATGGCCTTGTTGTCCAGACTCCGGTGCGTAGGAACACGAAAGCAATCTTCCCCTCAGACCTTCGAAGTCGAACCATTGTTCGTTCGCGAAGCTCGCGGTCTGGAACTCCTGCCCGAGAAACTCGGCAAGGTCCGAATGAGTGACATTCTCGTGGCGCACTTGCGAGTAGTCGGTGGCATAGCGCAAGAGCATTGCTTCGTAGGCTCGGAGGAAAGGAGTAGAATCGAGTTCACGCTCATTCCACATCAGCACCACATGTCCGCCGGGCTTGAGAATCCGGGTGAACTCGTGTCGTGCAGGCTGCCTCTGAAACCAATGAAATGCCTGAGCACAAACGACCACGTCCACGAATCGCGCATCCAGGCCGGTGGCCTCAGCCGTTCCGTCGATGGCATGGAATGAACCATGGAGGCCAAGCTGATGGATCGCAGCCTCACGCATCTCAGTGTTTGGTTCGATCGCGAACACTTCACATCCGACATCCAGAAAGAAACGAGACGAAATGCCAGTCCCAGCGCCCACATCAGCTATCACTATTCCAGGTGGCAGTCCCATCACTTCGCGAAGCCATGCGATGACACTCGAAGGGTAGCCGGGGCGGAACTTCACATAGTTTTCAACGCGACTTGAGAATCTGATTTCTGGCTTTAAACGGGTGGCGTTCACAGTGACGTTTCGGCTGAACATCTTGGTCCTTCGGGGAATTGGCGATAGTTAAGAAAATAGCCCGAAGTGAAAGGACATTAGCACTGGACGTTGCTTGCGAAATTGTCAATGCTTCCATCGAATAACACCTCCCCAAGTGAACGGCATTTCACGGATTCCTGACTGCCAAAGTCCTCCTGGCCCTAGCAGTGAATGCCGGAAATCGACACTTCTCCTCCTTCATGGATAATTCAGAAAACACGCCGCTGCACAATGCCGAGACTGGCGAGCGGCTGAGCTTCATCATTTGTCGCAACAGTCATGGAGTAGAACTGAGAGGCACGCTGCACCGCCTGACACGGCACCTGGCCGTTTTCGAAGTGTATAATCCCTACAGCATTGTCCAGCTGTCGGAAGTGCTTTCGGGCTTCCGCATCATGATGAACGAGCGGATGATCTACAGTGGTCGTGCCATCATTGCCAACCTGGTGAACACCGGCATCATGCTGATCTGTGAGGCATCGCTCACGGAAGAAGGCTGGATCGATGTGGGCATCTTCTCGCCCCTGCACTCGCGCGACCGGCTTCAGAGTGACCTCCAGGAATTCCTTCGCGAGACCGAGAAGACCTTCCAAGTGCTGCCAGATTTTAAGATCGTGGTGGCCGACATTCACATCCTCCTCTCCGATCTCCGTCGTTGGATGGAGCAGGTGGAGTTAAGCATGCGATCCTTGCCTCCCGTCGAGCGCATCGATGCTGAGCGCGAGGCGATGGTGGATCTGCAAGAGCCCATCGTCCCCGCCGTCATGCCCTTGATGGTGAAGTTCGAGGCCTCGGCCAACTCCATTCCCACCGAGCTTCAGCCCATTCATCGGAGTTATGTGAAACGGCAACTGCACCCGCTGGTGCTTTGCGCACCGTTTGTGTATCGCACTTATCACAAGCCACTCGGTTACGCGGGAGACTACGAGATGGTCAGCATGATGCTGCGCGATCCTTATGAAGGCAGCACGATCTTCGCGAAGATACTGAACCGGCTTTACCTGGAGATTCCTCCAGTGCTCGCCCACCGGAATCGTATCACCTACCTCACCGAGCAGCTGCATCACGAATGTCTCCGGTGCTCGCAGGAAGAACGCATGGCACGCATCTTCAATCTGGGCTGCGGTCCCGCCCAGGAGATTCAGAACTTCCTTAGCCACCATGACATCAGTGATTTCGCCGACTTCCATCTTCTGGACTTCAATGATGAAACCATCACCAACACCTCACGCAATCTGGAGGAGATCCGCGAGCGTCATCGGCGCAAAGCGCAGCTGCGCCTGGAGCGAAAGTCGGTGCAGCAGGTGCTGAAAGAGCACGTCCGTCCAGCACCTGGGAGTCAGCCTCGGCAATACGATGTGGTCTATTGCGCAGGCCTGTTCGACTATCTCTCGGATCGAGTATGCAAGCGACTCCTCGAGATCTTCTACGACTTGGTCGCGCCCGGCGGACTGGTCATCGCCACCAATGTGCATCCCAGTAATCCCTGGCGAAACTGGATGGAATACCTGGCAGACTGGCACCTCGTGTATCGCGATGAAGATCACTTTCTTCGTCTCGCACCTGAACGGGCGCCCCGTGGAGCCATCTCAGTGATAGCAGATCCGACGGGCGTAAACATCTTCCTCGAAATCCGCAAACCAGCCCATGGTTGAATCGTCTCCATCGACTCGTGAGAACTTGGAAGGTGACTTCCAGGACTACGAGAAGGACATCCGCGTGCGCAACTACCGGATGTGCGGGGTGCTGGCCATGGTGTTCATGCTGGTGGGTTGCTCGCTCGACTGGATCGTCTATGGCGAAGCCGGAGTGCGAGAGTTCTTTGGGATGCGACTCGGCACCGCAGTGGTGCTGGGCATCATTCGCGTGCTCCTAGGACGTGAGTGGGGTCGCAAGTTTCATCGTCCCCTTGGCATCGCCATGGCCATGCCCCTGATCATCTCGATCTCGTGGATGATCTACGCGAAGAATGGCTCCGAGTCGCCCTACTACGCAGGTCTCAATCTTGTCATGCTCGGTGCTGCCGTGCTTATGCACTGGCAACTCGCGGACAGCATCATCATCGTCTTCCTCACCCTCACCTCCTACTTCATCGCGTGCTTCGCCAACGACCAGCCGATCAATCGCGCGGTCTTCTTCAACAACGTCTATTTCCTCTTCGTGACCGGCGTATTCACCACGGCAGGCACGTGGTTTTACAACACGATTCGCTTCAGTGAGTTCCAGCTCCGCAATGACCTCGACAAGAACCGGTCCGAGCTCGAGTCGGCCAACCTCAAGCTTGCCGACAACTATGCGAAGCTGCGCGACCTGGATGAAGTGAAGAACCGGTTCTTTGCCAACATCAGCCACGAACTGCGCACGCCGCTGACGCTCCTGATCGCTCCGCTCGAGCGTTTGATGCAGAAGGCTGGCCAACTCAGCGTGGAGGATCAGCGCGATTTGCTGGCCACCATGCAAGGCAATGCAATGCGGTTGCTGAAGCTGATTAACGATCTTCTTGCACTCACCCGTTTGCAGTCAGGCAAGGTCAATGTGAAAACGCATCGCTTGAGCGTGCCCGAGTTCTTCTCCGGCATGGTGAATGCGGTTCAAGGGGTTGCCCATGACAAGCACCTGAACGTTCGGTCGAAGGTGGCTGATGGTCTTGACCTGATTCAGACCGATCCAGAGAAGCTCGAGCGCATCTGCCTGAACCTGCTTTTCAATGCGATCAAGTTCACGCCCGAGGGTGGCATCATTGAGATTGAGACGTCGCGCGTCGATTCATGGCTGGTGATCGCTGTCCGCGACACGGGTATCGGCATTGATCCCGCCCACCTGCCTCACATCTTTGGCCGCTTCTGGCAGGCAGACACGTCCTCGAAACGAAAGTTCCAAGGCGTGGGCATCGGCCTGGCCTTGGTAAAGGAATTCGCGGAGGCAATGGGTGGTTCAGTGTCGGCGACGAGTGCGGTTGGTGTTGGCACCACGATGACTGTTCGGCTGCCCTACCTGGCTGCACCGGAGCAGGCCTCGGTCGATGAAAAACCCGCCGACGTCACGGATGATGACGACTGGCTCGGGGGCCTGCATCGCGAGGCGGCGCTCCATTCCACAACGATTCACTACCACGAGGAGAAGGTAAACGGTTCGTCCAGCGGTGCCCGCAAGCCGGTGTTGCTCGTTGCTGACGACGAGCCCGACATGCGGCATTTCCTCAAGGTGCAGCTGGGTGAGCAGTTCGAAGTCCTCGAAGCTGCCGATGGCAAGCAGGCAGTGGAGGTGGCTCTCGCGCAATCGCCAGACATCATCTTGTCGGACATGATGATGCCCGAGAAGGACGGCTTGCAGGTGTGCCGCGAACTCCGCGCCAGCGCGACCACGCGCACGACGCCGATCGTGCTGCTAACAGCCGAGACTGACCCCGCCAAGCGCATTGCCTGCCTGTCCGCCGGAGCCAGCGACTTCCTGAACAAGCCGTTCTCGATGATCGAAGTCATGGTGCGCCTGCGCAATCTGGTGGAGTCCTCGCTTTACCAGCAGGCACTCGCGAGACAAAAGGTCCAGCTGGAGGCGGCTCTCGAGCAGGTCAAGGAAACCGAGGTGCTCCTCGTGCGGAACGAAAAACTGGCATCGTTGGGCCGCATGAGCGCGGGCTTGATCCATGAGATCAACAATCCGCTTAATTACGCGCGTCAAGGACTCTACCTCTTGAGAGACAAGGCACGGCTGCTGACCGGACCGGAGCATCTCGACTATGTCGATACGGTGAAGGATGTGGAAGAAGGGATCGACCGCGTGGTGCGTATCGTCTCCGATCTCCGTGGCTTCACCCGCCACACCAATGACCGCACAGGCTCGTTTGACCTAGCCGAGATCATTCAGATGACGAGCCGGTTCTTTGCTCATGAATTCAAAGATGGTATCCACCTCTCGGTCCAGATTCCGGAGGGACTTTGTGTCCGGGGTGACAGCAACCACATGGTGCAAGTGCTAACCAACTTGATCCAAAATGCGATCGACGCATTGAGGACGAAGACCTTTATCAGCCCGGACATCCCGACAATCTCGATCAAGGCTCACGTTCGGGACGGAGAAGTCACGGTGCTCATCCGGGACAATGGTCCGGGCGTGCCGGACGCGATCAAGAGTCAGATCTTCGATCCCTTCTTCACCACCAAGGATGTGGGTGCAGGCATGGGCCTCGGCCTAGCAGTCTGTCATCGTATTATGACAGAGCATGGAGGTCGGATTGACGTGAGAAGTGAGCCCGGTCGCTTCACTGAATTTGTTTTGGAATTGCCCCTTTCCTCTGCAATAAATACTATTGAATAACCTTAGCCGATCACAGCTATGCAATACCACTACGATCTCAAACGCTACGCCGTCCTCTACGTTGATGACGAAGAGATGGCGCTGAAATATTTTGAGAAGGCTTTTGGGCGCGAGTTCCGAATCATGACGGCGAGCAATGCCGCCGATGGACTGAAGCTGATTGAGGAGCGTGGCGATGAGATTGCTATTCTGCTCACTGACCAACGAATGCCTGGCGAGAAAGGGGTCAAGCTCCTGGAGCGTGCCCGGACCTTGCGCCCGCGCATGGTTCGCATGCTGATCACAGCCTACGCGGACTTCGGCGTGACCGTGGATGCGGTGAACATGGGGAACATCTTCCGCTACATCTCCAAGCCGCTTCAGGTCGAGGACATGATGACCACGCTGCGCCGCGCGATGGAGTTCTACATGGTGCAGCTGGAGCGCGACGAACTGCTGCGGGAGAAGCTGTCGTCCCTGCAGAACATGCTCATCACAGATCGGGTCATCAGTCTTGGTGTCCTCGCCGCTGGCTTGAGCCGGCAGCTGTCCAATCCCCTTCAGGCCGTGCAGCGTTTCCTTCAGCTGACTCCTGGACGGCTCGAACAAGGCAGCACCGACTGGGAAAGGCTGCGCGATCCGGCCTTTTGGCGCGACTTCCATGGCTTGGTCGTGAAGCAGGCCGCACGCATCTCGACGCTCCTGGGCGAACTGACTCCCGGCGCGTCAAGCATTCCGCCAAGAACGGACAGCATCGTGAATACCGGAGCGGTGTTTGACACCATCGCTGAGAACTACCGCAAGGAACTCAGCGACCGCGGGATCGAACTCAAGCTCGACATCTCAAGCCCTCTGCCCAACCTCTCCGCCGATCCGCAGAAGTTTGAGAAGATTTTCGACCTGCTGCTGCGATGTGAACTCGGAATGCTGTTCCCAGGTTCCTCGGTCTCGCTGGCGGTGACGGCCAATCAATCCACGGACAAGGATCCCAGCCTCCACATCGTCTTCCGCGACGATGGTCCAGGGCTGCCGCCCGATACCTTGCGAGCGGTCTTTGATCCCTTCTTCATTCGCACCGACGGCCCGCCAGACTTTGGGCTCAATCTGATGGGTGTTTACTTCCTGGTCTATCACCTGGGTGGCCAGATATCTGGCAGCAATTCCGAAGGAGCGGGGCTGAACTTCCACATCGAACTGCCACTGCAAGCTGAGGAGAAAGCATCGGCCACGGCGACCAGTCGTGACTTCGTGACCAATGTGCTCATGAACGATACCCTTTGGGAGCGGCTGCTGCCTCACGAATGAACCGTTTGAGCGGCGGTTTTCGACACCCGTGGCCCGACTTGTGCGACCGCCAGACCCTCCGGGTTCATGATCATTTTGTGAGGATCGCACAAGGATACGATCCCTGATTGCGCCCCTCGCCGGGCCGCTCTATAACGCGCGTTCTCCGCCTTCCGGGGCGGCCTGCACATGAGCAAGCGCAAACACTTTCACTTCATCGGCATCGCTGGCACAGCGATGGGTTCCACAGCTGCGGCCCTTCAGGCTCAGGGGCACACGATCACAGGTTCTGACAATTCTGTGTATCCTCCGATGTCCACGCTGCTGGAATCTCAGGGCATCCAGACCATGATTGGTTACAAGCCGGAAAATCTGCCCACCACCGCTGATGTGATCGTGGTTGGCAATGCCATCTCTCGTGGCAATGCGGAAGTGGAGGCCGTGCTCGAACATAAGCGTGTGTTCGACAGCATGGCAGGCTTGCTCAAGCGCCATGTGATTCAAGGCAAGCGCAGCTTCGTCGTCACCGGCACGCACGGCAAGACCACCACCACCTCGATGCTCGCCTGGTTGTTCGAAAGCGCGGGCCTCAACCCTGGCTTCATGATCGGCGGCGTGCCGGACAACTTCACCGTCGGTGCCCGGTTCAATGACTCGTCTCACTTCGTGATCGAAGGCGATGAATATGACACCGCTTTCTTCGACAAGCGCTCCAAGTTCCTTCACTACCTGCCCGAGTGCGCGATCGTGAACAATGTGGAGTTCGATCACGCAGACATCTTCCGCGACCTGGACGAGATCATCCTCGCCTTCCAGCGCATGACCCTTCAGGTGCCGCGCAACGGACTGGTGTTGATCAATGGTGATTGCGCCAACTCATTGACGGTGAAAGAGAAGTGCCCTGCCCCTTCGAAGACAGTGGGCACCGGTGAGAGCTGCGATGTGCGCATCGTGATCACGGATGCACGCGCCGACAGCACGGACTTCACTCTCAATGGCGTGGCATTCACGGTGCCGATGATCGGTGAGTTCAATGTGCGCAATGCAGCCATGGCGATCTGCGCCGCACGGTTCGGAGGCCTCGCGGATGATCAGATTCGTTCCGGCCTGCTGGCCTTCCGTGGCGTGAAGCGCCGTCAGACCGAGCGTGGCGAGAAGAATGGCATCACCATCATTGATGACTTCGGCCATCATCCCACGGCGATCCGTGTCACGCTCCAAGGTCTGCGCCAGCGTTATCCTGGCCGGAGGCTCTGGGCCTTGTTCGAGCCGCGATCCAACACCAGCCGACGCAAGGTCCTGCAGAACGATTTGGTCGAGGCCTTGAAGACAGCGGATGGCTCCGTGCTCGCCGCGATCAATGCCATTGAGAAGGTGCCGGTGGAACTCCGTCTCGATCCCGAGCAAGTCACGCGTGAGGTCAATGCCGCAGGCCGCGAGTGCTATTACGAGCCAGGCACCGACGCCATCATCGACCGCCTGAAGTCATGCACTCGCAGCGGCGATGTGATCGTCGTGTTCAGCAATGGCGGTTTCGATGGCATGCATGAGAAGCTGCTGGCGCGCCTCTAGCCGCATCGCGGTGCCGTGATTCACTAGGTCCACCACCTTGCCATCCGGCAGGGTGACGGTCAGCACGGAGAAGTTCCACACACCATTCACCTTGGTCGCCTCGGCATGCACTTGAGCGGTGCCTTTCGGTCCGTTGATGGAGAAGTTGATGTTGGCCTCGCCGGTGGAGTTGGAGGTGTTGATGCTGCCCGTGACCCACCATCCCTGCGTGATCGGCTGCCCGAGAGCTTCCTGGACCCGCGCGGATGCCTGAGCCTTTGCGACAGCCTGAGCACACACGTCGCTCCGGCTCATGAACGTAATCGCCACGAAAACGATCGCAGCGACGAAGAGCACGCCGATCATGATCACCAATCCACATCCGCCGCAGCCGAAGAGGATGCCTTTCTTGACGGCCGCTTGGTTGTCTTGTTGGACCTTGGAGGGGTCGCCGAAGGGAACGGGAGGAGGTTGGTTCATCGTTGCTGATGCTGAAGTTCGAGTCGGACCAGTTCGCGAACGTGCTTGGCCAGCATGTCCCATTCCACGTTCATGCGTTGCCCCGTTTGTTTGGTGCTCAGGTGAGTCACCGCACGGGTGTGGGGAATGATGAAGCAGGTCACGCGATCGTCGCTCACTTCGGCCGCTGTCAAAGAGATGCCATCGAGGCAAATCGAGCCCTTGGGAATGACCAGCCCGCGGGCCTCGGCGGGCAGTTCCACTTCCAGTCGCCAGTCGGCTCCGTCCTCGCGCCAGATGAGAATCTTGACCGTGCCGTCCACGTGCCCCTGCACAAAGTGACCGCCCAGCCGCGAACCCGCCAGCATGGCGCGCTCGACATTGACAAGGTCGCCCACCTGAAGGTCGCCGAGCGAGGTCACCCGGAGGGTCTGCTCCAGGAGGTCAAAGGCAATCCGTTCCCCCTGAATCTCGGTGGCCGTGAGGCAGCAGCCGTTGACCGCGATGCTGTCACCCAAGCGCACCTCGGCAGCCATGGGACCGATCCCCAGCTCCAGCCGTGCCCCTCCGTCGCGAGGCAGGATGGCAGTGACGCGGGCAGTGGATTCGACGAGGCCGGTGAACATGGAGCGAATCCTACGCACGAGAGGACGCTTGACGAACAAATCGTTTCGTCTGCCACGGCAAAGTCACGAACCTCCACCTGGCAGAAAGCTGCAACCGCCCCGCCCGAACTCTCCCGCCCCCTGGGCTTGACTCTCCGCCTGTGCTCGCTTGATAGTCGGCCCCTTTTTCATGGAGCTTATCAAGATCATCGAGGCACTGCTTTTCTCGTATCAGGAACCCCTGAGCGTCGAACTCATGGGCCGTGCCGTGCGTGAGACGGCCAAGGAGATCGCCGAGGCGGGCAGCGAAAACGAGATCGCCGCCGCCACCCCGCTCACCAATGTCTCCGACGAGCAGATCGCTCAGACTCTCCAGGAACTCATCGCTGGCTATGAGCGCGAAGGCCGCGCCTTCACCGTCGCCGAGCGCGGCACGGGCTGGCGGCTTTGCGCCCGCACCGAGTATGCCGAGTGGTGCCGCTCCCTTTACCCCGGCAAGAAACCCCAGCGCCTCAGCCAGCCAGCCCTGGAGACCCTCGCCATTATCGCCTACCGGCAGCCCATTACCAAGGCAGGCATCGAAGCCGTGCGCGGCGTCTCCGTCGATGCCATGGTCCAGCAGCTCCTTGATCGAGGCCTGGTGAAGGCCGAAGGCCGCGCCGAACTGCCCGGCAAGCCCATGCTGTATGGCACTACGGAAAACTTCCTGGAGCACTTCGCCATCCGCTCCGTCGATGATCTTCCAAACGCAACCGAACTGCGCCGCGTGAAGCTGCCTTCGGCTGAAGCCGACGCCCCCGCCCCGAGCGAGTCCCCACCGCAACAGCTCACCCTCGGTGCCGTCGAACCCTCCTCCACCGCCGAGTAACGCCCCTCGCCCATGACACTCGAAGAAGTTCGGCACAAGATCGACGCCATCGACAAGGAGCTTCTTCGCCTCCTCAACGAGCGCGCCGAGTGCGTCAATATCGTCGGTGAAATCAAGCACCGCGCCGGCCTCGAGATCTACGCCCCCGAGCGCGAGGAAAAGCTCCTGCGCAAGCTCGTGGAACTCAATACCGCCCAGCAAGGCCGCCTCCCCGAGCGTTCCATCCGCGCCATCTATCGCGAGATCATGTCCGCCGCGCTCGCCCTCGAGCATCCCCTCAGCATCGCCTACCTCGGCCCCACCGGTTCCCGCACCCATCAGGTCGCCCTCAGCAAGTTCGGCCACGGCGTCGCCTACACCGCCGAGACCTGCGCCCAGGCCGTATTCGATCGCGTCACCGCCAAGGATGCCGACTACGGGGTGCTGCCCATCGAGCACTCCACCCAGGGTGCCGTGCACCACACCCTCGATCAGTTCGTCGGCTCACCACTCCAGATCTGCGCCCAAATGCTTGTCAAAGGCGAGGACGACGCACGCAGTCGCTACATCATCCTCGGCCAGCGATCCAGCGGCCCCACCGGCGACGATAGCACCATGCTCTTCCTTGAGGTCCCCGATGAAGTCGGAGCCCTCAGCCACCTCCTCGAGTCCTTCGCCCGTCACGGCGTCAATGTCCGCATGATCGAAAGCCGACTCGCTCATGTCAGCGACACCGGCAAGGCCGCCCGATTCTTCGTCGAAGTCAGCGGCCACGCCGAGGAACCCAGCCTCGCCACCACTATCCAGGAACTCCGCGCCTCCGACGTCAACGTGAAGGTGCTCGGCAGCTACCCCTCCAGCGCCTGGATCGAGACCGTGGGGTGAGACGAATTGCCAGGATCGCGGCCGCACGAGTTTCCGAGGGGCACACCCCTACTTCGTCGCACCTTTGGCCTTGCTCTTGACTTTGCCTTTGCCCTGGGGCTTGGCAGCAATGGGTTTAGCCGTGGCGACGCTGCTCTTGTTAAAAGCGACCATACCGCCCTCAGGCAGTTCTTTGATCATGACGTCTTTGATCTGCACGTTCATGGCGGGGCCACGATGGATCTGGAAAGCGATGAGGCCTTCGAGCGAGCGCTTGGCTGCCTCGTGATCGGTGAGGTCGATGGTGATCTGGCCGTCCAGCTTGTGAATGAGGTGATTGCCCTGCGCGATGATGGTGTAGTCATGCCACTCGGCAATATCGACCTTCACCGGCTCGCGCTCGGCAGTCAGCCAGCGTTTGCCTTCGGGATCGATGACGACGTTTTGACCGTTCTGGCAGATGACGCCACGCGCACGCTCCTCATAGACCATGGCGTTGTTCGGCGGAGAGGGATGCACATCGCACTGGTAGCCACCCACAGACCACCTCCCCACCTCGGTGAGTTCCTTGCTGCGATACTGGATGCCGGTGTTGTTGCCGGACTGTTTGATCTTGGCACGAAGCTCGAAGTTCTTCACCGTGCCGCCGCGCCAGATGAGGAATTGGTTGTAGGCGAGCTGTTCGGGGCCAGTGGTCTTGCCGGTGATGCAGCCGTCTTGCACGCTCCAGAGTTCTGGATTGCCATCCCAGCCGGTGAGGTCTTTGCCGTTGAAGAGGGGCTTGAAGCCATCCTGCGCATGGGCGGTGGCGGTGGCGATGGCGAGGAGGGAGAGGAGAAGAAAGCGTTTCATAATGGAGCAGGTGGTTAAACGGTCGGATGTCGTGAAACATGCGCACAAACCTGATGCAGTTTGGTTGAGGGATCGATGCGATGAAAAAACGTCGATCCACTGTTTGAACGGCGAGGCGGATTCGTTCTACGATGCACCATGCGATTTGCCGCTCTCCTCCTTGTTTCCCTTGCCAGTGCTCTGCACGCGCAGAAGGCTCCCTATGATGTGTTTCCGCCTGCCGAGGCGTCCTACTACCGGGTGCGCTATGAGGCCTCCACCAAGCCGGGAGAGCTGATTTTTCCGGTGAACTACACGGTCTGGGTGCCGCCGGGAGTGAAGGAGCTGCGTGGCGTGATCGTGCATCAGCACGGGTGCGGCGAGGGTTCTTGCAAGTCGGGGCTCACGGGGGCTTTTGATCTGCACTGGCAGGCGCTCGCGAAGAAGCATGACTGCGCGCTGCTGGCACCCAGCTACGAGCAGCCGGAGAAAGCCGACTGCCAGATGTGGTGCGATCCGCGCAATGGGTCGAGCAATGCCTTCTTGAAATGCCTCACGGATCTCGGTGCGAAGAGCGGACACCCGGAACTCGCGAAGGTGCCCTGGGCGCTCTGGGGGCACAGTGGCGGTGGGCACTGGGCGGGCGGGATGACGCTCATGCATCCCGAGCGTGTGGCCGCCGCATGGCTGCGCTCAGGTGTGCCACTGCTCAAGGAGAACCCCAGCCGCGCAACGATCAAGACGCATACCATTCCCGATGCGGCGCTCAATGTGCCCATCATGTGCAACCTAGGCACCAAGGAAGGCGTCACCGTGAAGGAAGGCCGCTTCGCGGGCGCATGGGCTGCGAATGAAGACTTCTTCAATACCATGCGCGGCAAGGGCGCGCTTATTGGTGTGTCCGTTGATCCCTTCACTGCTCACGAGTGTGGCAACCAGCGTTACCTCGCGATGGCGTGGTTCGATGCCTGCCTCAGCGTCCGCCTGCCAAAGGCGGGTGGCGCTGCGCCCCTGCCCATGCCGAAGGAAGGCGCGTGGCTGGCTCCATTGCTCGGAACCGAGGCCACTGCTGCCGAACAATTCAGTGGTGACAAATCGAGAGCGGTCTGGCTGCCCAATGCCGCCGTGGCGAAGGCGTGGGCACAGTATGTGAAGGACACCGCAGTGCCAGACACCACACCGCCACCGGCCCCCACGGATCTCGTTGTGAATGGCAATGTCTTGTCCTGGAGCGCGGAGGCGGATCTGGAAAGCGGCATCGCCCACTTCATCATCGAGCGTGATGGACAGGCGATCGGCACCGTGCCTGAGAAGCCAAACAACCCCTTTGGCCGTCCCGTGTTCCAAGGCCTGCAATACAGCGACACACCAACGAATCCTCTCGTGCCCATGACCTTCACCGACACCAAAGTTGAAGCTGGCAAGAAGCACTCCTATCGCGTGATCGCCGTCAACACGGTAGGCCTGCAATCGAAGTAGAAGCCCCAGAGCGCTCCCACGCTTCTCCACTTCAACAGCACCTCTCCCCCACCCCTCTTCACGCATCATCACGCTGCAAGCCCGCGCGACGGAGCTTCTGGCGCAAGGTGGCACGATTCATTCGCAGGGCGGTGGCGAGATGCGTGGGGCGATTGTCAAATCGTTGCAGGAGATGGCGCAGCATGATGGCCTCGACTTGATCGAGCAGCCCATCGTAATGCCGCGACTGCTCAGGCGTGGCGGACATCTGCGAATCAAGCCAGCGCGTGATCGCAGCATCGAGTTCGCCTGAGACGGGTCCCACGCCTGGAGCCTGCACAGCGGCCGCCACATGCGTTGGCAGATGGCTCAGGTAGATCGCCCCACCACGACTCATCGTCGCCGCATAGTCGAGCACATGACGCAGTTCACGCACATTGCCCGGCCATGGATAGGCCTGCATCGCAGCGAGTGCTGGAGGAGTCACGGGCATCACGGCAGCTGCATCGCGAAGTCCCAGGAAGAAGGCTGCCAGGGCAGGCAAATCGCCTGTGCGATCACGCAGCGGCGGCATTGGAATCGTAAGAACGCTAAGGGCGTAAAACAACTCGGCACGCAAGGTCCCTTGATCGACGGACTCACGCGGACTTGTGCTCGTCGTGGCAAGGAGACGAGGTCGTTTGGAGTCTGGTTCCGCGAGCACCGCCGCCAGCTTGGCCTGAACTGGCAGGGGCAAGGCTGTGACCTCTTCGAGCACGACTGTCCCCTGGGCATCCGACAGCAAGGTTTGGAGCGAGTCGGTGTCTTTGATCGTAGCGGCCTCGATCAAGCGCAGCGGCTGGGCGTTGCGCGGGCTGTTGGCATGAATGACACGGGCGGCCAGCGTTTTGCCTGATCCGGTCGGTCCCGTGATCAGCGCAGGCATTTCACCCGCACAACCGCGAGCGATGCCGAGGAAGACCTCCTGGAGACAACCTGCCGCACCGATCAAGGTGGCAGCCGCAGGGACCGTTGCGGGCTCGGACTGCGCCGCCTCGGCTGAACGCGTGACGAGCGATGAGAGGGAGGTCTCGAACTGGCGAAGGTCGAGCGGCTTGGTGAGGTAGTCGGTGGCACCGAGTTTCTGGGCGCTGATCGCGTGGTCGAGCGTGGCATGCGCCGTGATGACGAGCACTGGCAGGGCGGGCTTCTGCTTGCGCACGCGATCCAGCACCTCGAGCCCGCTCATGTCGGGCAATCCGATGTCGAGCACGAGTGCGGCGAAGGTGCCGCGTTTCATCGCTTCGAGCCCGGCCGTGCCGGTGGCCACGAGAGTGGGAAGATGCCCGGCGCGACGCACTGCGAACGAAAGGGCGGTGCCAAGAGCGTGTTCGTCTTCGATGATGAGAATAGAGTCCATGGGATCGAAAGGTCAGTGTTGGGCGCAGTTCCACGTCAGGCTAACGAGGGCACCTCCAGAAGGCGAGTTGGTGACCGTCAATCGACCGTTGTGAGCTTCCACGATCTCGCGTGAGACCGCGAGGCCGAGCCCCATGCCGCCTTCTTTCTCAGAGTAAAAGGGTTCACCGAGACGAGCCAGTGCAGCCTCGCTGAAGCCCGGGCCTTCATCACCGATCTTGATGACCGGTGCCTTGAGCATGATGGTGACGCGGCCACCTCGTGGCATCGCCTGGATCGCATTGAGCAGGAGGTTGTTGAGCACTTGCAGCAACCGAGGCCGATCCCCTGGCAGAGTCCACTGATCGCTCTCGATTTGCTCGTGAAGAACCACTCCCGCGTGAGTAGCCTGCGGCGTCATGATGGCCACGGCCTCTCGCACCAGAGCGATCACGTCGATCGGCTGCATGACCACCGGACCCGGCTTGGCGTAACGCATCCATTGGCTCACGAGAGACTCGATGCGAGCGGCCTCGCTCTCGATCAACCGCGCCGACGCTGCCGCATCCTCAGGTGGCGCACCATCGAGCAACTGCGCATGAAGACGAATCGCACTGACGGGATTGCGCACCTCATGGGCCAGGCTTGTTGCCATCCGTCCTAGCAAGGCGAGGCGCTCGGCGGCACGACGGCGTTCACGCTCATCGAGGATCGAGGCATGAGTGCTCGCCATGGCTTGAGCCAGGAGTCCAATTTCATCACCGCGCGTGGTAGGCAGCGGTGGCAAATTTTTGTCTCCACCGACAGCGGGCACAGCCTCGGCGAGCTGCCGCAAGGGATGCACCACGCGACGTGCCAGCCACCAGGTGAGCAGGCATGACAGCGCCCAAAAGATCGCCAGCACCAGCCAGTGCTCGCCCGCAGGCATCAGCAGCCCGGAGTCCACGGCAGGCCGGAGGAAAAAGACGCGCGAGCTGCCGCGAAACACATGGCCCACCATCCACTCGCGTTCATCGGGCATCAGATGCACCCGGCCATCGACTGGCAGTTTCATGATCTGCGCATCCACGGCATCACCCGGTTTGCCCACGATGGAACTCGTGGCCGCATGCCAGAAGAAAACGCGAGCCCCCATCACCTCGCCGAGTTGCTGCGCCATCTGATCGCTCTGCGGCAGCGGTGAACGATCGAGGAAGGCTGCGTTGGCCCTTGCTTGCGTTTCGAAGGCGGTGGCCTCCTCGCGGCGCACACGTTGCTGAAACAAAGCCACCAGGGCCACCGATCCCACCAGCACGAACACGCCGATGCTCCCTACCAGCCAGAGGGCGAGGGAACGATGAACGGGGGCTGTGGTCGGTGCTTGATGCATGAAAACAATGGACTGCCAGCATGGGCGGGAAGGCCGGTGCCGTCGAGCATTTCGAGCGCCCGATCTGGATCGCGATCCATCCATCGCGAGTGGTGGATGGGATAATATTTGACCATCACCAAGGATTGTCAGGAGAGCCCGTCTTGTTTAGAACCAACGCCTCATGTTCAACGTCAAACGAACCACCATCCGGAGCGCCGCCACGCTTGCAGCGCTTCTCACCTGCGGATCACTCCGCGCCGAATTACCTGCGACCACGCCACCGACCGTGGGCGGTGTCGAAGCTGTCGGCTACACCACCATTGATGCAAACACCGGTGCCTACAACCAGCCGGGCTGGGTGCAGCGTCGCCCTTTCCCCACCACGCGCGTGCACATCCAGCGCAACCCTGGTGAGATCACCGTGGAGCAGTGGATGCGCTGGCGTAACAAGGATGGCGAAAACAAGTTCCGCTTCAGCGAGGAGATCGAGTTCGGCCTTCCGGGTCGTATTCAGCTCGACTTCTACTACGACTGGACCGTGGAGGACAGCAAGGCTGACCACCTCGATGTTGCCGGGGAGATCCGCTGGGCTCCCGCTGATTGGGGCGAGCTGCCGCTGAACCCTGCCTTTTACCTCGAATACAAGCTCACCGATGACGACCGCGGTGGCGATGTTATCGAGCCCAAAATCCTCATCGGCGATGACTTCGGCGATGGCTGGCACTGGGGTATGAACTTCGTCTATGAGCGTGAACTCAGCGGCGAGAAGGCCGAGGAGATCGCCATCACCAACGCCATCAGCAAGACTATCACCGAGTCCCTCTCGCTGGGCATGGAAATGGCCTGGAAGCGCGAGACGGTGGACGGCTCCCGCAACGACCCTGAGCAAAAGTTCATCATCGGACCCCAGCTTCAGTGGCGCCCGACGAAGTCGATGCACATCGACATCGCTGGCCTGTTCGGCTGCACCGAAGATTCACCTGACTTCGAAGGCTGGCTGATCGTCGGCTTCGACTTCGGTGCACCTTCGCAGAAGAGTTCGAACAAGCCGGTATCCAGCCGCTTGTAATCTTTGGTTATGGTTCCTGCCGGTCCGTCTCCCGATCGCGATCCTCGCCGCTTTCAAGGCGGGCCGGCAGTTTGTTTTCGTGCGCGGCGTCAGTCGATGGGCTGGCCCGCGCTCTTTTTTTCCATCGGTCTCCATGGTGCGCTGCTCGCCGCCGCCGTGTGGCTGGTAGGCGGCCAGGGCAGCGGTGGTGATGCCGGGGATCAATTGGTCGATGCGGATGTGGCGACCGAGACCGTGCCAGTGCTGCGAACCCTGCCCAAGCAGGAGCTGCGTTTCACCGTTCAGCCGCATCGAGTGAAGAAGCTGCCCACGGCAAACTTGCCGCGTCTCGTCGCGCAGACTGAGCGCGCAGACATTGTGATGCCCAAGTGGGAGATGGCCCCGACCAGGCCCATCGAAGCAGCTCCGCCGCCAGCTCCGAAGATGGCACCAGAGGCACCTACGGCGAAGCCTGCCGTCGCACGGACTTCCGAAACCCAAGGCAATGCCGCCAGCACCAAACGAAAAGCTGCAGGCAAAGGATCTGGCACCGGGCATGGCAGTGCGCTCATCGCCGCCGCGGCACCGAAGTTGGTCACCTCCTATCCCCCACCCTACCCGGCTCAAGCTCGACGTGACCATGCGGAAGGCACGGCCGTGGTGAAGGTCATCGTCGATGAGAACGGACGCGTGAACGACTGCTCCATCTGGACTTCCGCCGGTCATTCAGCACTCGACACCGCCGCACTGCGCGCGGTTAAAGGCTGGAAGTTCACCCCGGCCGTTTCCGCTTCATCCAGCGTGCTCGTGAAGGTGACCTTCCGCCTCTCGTAGTTCGCTACAGCTTCAGCACCAGACGCAGGGCATCGAGGCGCACGCGTGCTTCACCGACTGCGGCAATCAATTGCTCCTTCTGCTGCTTGAGGCCGTCGATTTCCTCGGTGCGCACGTGATCGTTGAGCTTGCCGAGATCTTCGAGACGTTCGATCTCGCTATCGAGTCGCGCATGGATCGAGACCTTCGCGGCTTCCACCATCTCAGCCATGCGAGCAGCGGCAATCTCCTCTGCTTTCTTCAGCATGAGCGGCATGAGCTTCTTCCGCATCACAGGCTTGTCGAGCAGCTTGGACACATCGCCTTTGCGCAGACGAGCCTGCTTGTAGTCCTGGTCGTCACTCTGGTCTTCACCTGCGTGATCGACGACAACGCGCACTGGTTGTGGCGGCAGGAAGCGCTCCACATGCAGGGCAGCAGGTGCCACGCACTCCACGACGAAGTGCTGCTCCAGCAGCAAGCCTTCGCTGCCTGCGTCCTTCCACAGCATGGCCGTGGCGTTTCCGTCTTCGCTGCCGAGCAGTGAATCCAGTGCCCCACGCACAAAGGGATGATCCTGGGTGAGCAGGCCCATGTCCTCACGCGACAGCGCGCGAGTGCGTGAGAAGGTGACGGATGCGCCTTCGGCATTGAGTCCAGGGAAGGCATCAATCTTGAGCGTCTCTGGCTTGAGGTAGTAACCACGCTGCCCAAGTTCCTCGATAGTCATGCCGCAGTGATCGAGCAGACGAATGTAGAACTCCTCGAAGGTCTCATCGGCATCGAGTGCCTTCACCATGTCGATCACACCTGCGGCCTTCTCGGGCTTGCAGGAGTTGAGTTCGAGCAAGCGGTCATGACCGCGCTCGAGCTTCTTGGTGACTTGCCCGCGCAGTTCCACCGTCTTCTTGATGCAGGCCTTCAGCTTCTTGGAATCAAACTTCTCGCGCAGCCCTGCCAGCGTATCCTTCACGGCCAGATGAATCTCCGTGGCGCCGTGCACGTTCACTTCGATTGCACCGAGCCCAAGATGATACCACTGGGCCATCACATCACCCGCGGTGCCCTCGACGAAGGGCACGTGAATCTGAATGGTGGCCGATTGTCCAATGCGGTCCAGACGGCCAATGCGCTGCTCCAGCAGCTCCGGTTCGTCGGGCAAATCGAAGAGCACGAGATGATGCGCGAACTGGAAGTTGCGTCCCTCGCTGCCGATCTCGGAGCAGATCAAGATGCGCGCCCCTTCTTCATCCGAGAAGTGCGCCGCCGCACGGTCGCGCTGCATGAGCAACATGCCTTCATGGAACACGCCCGCACTCACATTCACCTCACGCAGGAGGCGCTCCTTGATGTCGAGCGCCAGCTCCTTGGTGCGGCAGATGGTCAGCACCTTCTCCGTCTCACCGAGATCGCGGAGCAACTGCGCCAGCCACTTCACCTTGGCTTCCACTTCATCTTCTCCATCGAGAGGCACCAGCCGGGCCTCGCGTTTGGGGAACCCCGTGAGGGCAGCACGGGTGTTGCGGAACATCACACGCCCGGTGCCGAACTCATCGAGCAACTCGCCTACCAAGGCATCGCGGGCATCGGCGTCGCCTTTCTGCAACTCAGCGTAGTGCTTCTTGATGCGGGGCGATTTTTTCGTGATCATCGTATGCTCGGCCTTTGTGAGGGGCTTGCCAGATAGGATGCGATCCACGGCCTGCGCCACCTCCTCGTAGTGGCTGGACTCATCGACGAATTTCGCCAGGTCAGCATAACGATCAGGGTCGAGCAAACGCAGACGGGCGAAGTGTCCTTCGGGTCCGAGTTGCTGAGGTGTGGCCGTGAGCAGAAGCAGGCCCGGCGTTTTCGCAGCGAGCGATTCCACCAGTTGGTAAGGCTTGCTCGCCTCCTGGGGTGACCATTCGAGGTGGTGCGCCTCATCGACGACGACGAGGTCCCAGCCTGCCGCGATCGCTTGCTGCGCGCGCTCATCGTTCTTGCTGAGGAAGCCAATACTGCAAAGGATCAGCTGGCTGTCGAGGAAGGGATTGCCCGATTCGTCATTGCTCTCGATCGCCTCGCAGCGTTCATCGTCGTAGAGGCTGAACATCAGATTGAAGCGACGCAGCAATTCGACGAACCACTGATGGATCAGCGGCTCGGGCACCAGCACCAGGATGCGCCCGGCACGACCAGTGAGATGCAGACGATGCAGAATGAGTCCGGCCTCGATCGTCTTGCCAAGGCCCACCTCATCCGCGAGCAGGACGCGAGGAATCAATCGAGAGCTGACCTCATGAGCAATATACATCTGATGCGGCAGCAGGTCCACACGCCCGCCTGCAAAGCCTCGCACCGGCGATTGCTGGATCGCAGCACGACGAGCGAGCGCCTCCACGCGAAGCTCGAAGGTGGAGTTCTCGTCGATCTGCCCGGCGAAGAGGCGATCGCCCGGCTTGTTGAAGCTCAGTGTGTCCGCCAGTTCGGCCTCAGGCACCGCACGATCTCCGCACTGATACACCACCAGTCCGTTCTTCTCCTCCACGGTGTTCACGGTGAACTGTTCACCCGCGTGAGTCTTGATGGAGTCGCCTTCCTTGAACAACACTCGACGAAGCGGAGCGGTCTTCCGTGCATACGTCCGATGCTCACCAGCGGCGGGAAAGAAGACATCGAGACGGGCAGCATCGGCGCGTAGAATCACGCCGAGTCCCAGCTCTGCTTCAGTGTTACTTACCCAACGTTGTCCAGGAAGAGGCAGGTCCATGCGATTGTAAAAAGGGGCGTGATGCATACCGTCCCGGAAAGGGCGGGCAAGCAGGAAATCCAAATCGCTCAAAGCTAAGGCAAATTCAGGATTGCACCCGCGTTTGCTTTCTGATCACATGAATTTCAAGATGGTGGTCAGAAATCTGCTCACCGTTGAGTCGTCAAGCCATCCAACCCAATCCAATAGCCTCTCATTATGATCATGCATCTCCTCCCCATGCTGCAAAGCGCCTCCGCAGAACTCACTCCTGAACAGCAGGCCGCCATGGGCGCTGCCGCAGGAGTCATCGGCATCGTCTATCTCGTGTTCATCGTCTTGATGGTGGTCTGTATGTGGAAGATCTTCACTAAGGCGGGTGAACCCGGCTGGGCCTCGATCATCCCCATTTACAACGTTGTTGTGCTGCTCAAGATCTGCGGCAAACCCTGGTGGTGGTTGTTCTTGTTCATCATCCCCTTCGTAAACTTCATCATGATGATCCTGGCGATGCTGGGTCTGGCGAAGAACTTCGGGAAAGGTGGTGGCTTTGCTGTGGGCCTCGTTTTCCTCGGCTTCATCTTCTTCCCCATTCTGGCCTTCAGTGATGCCCGCTTCCAGGGCCAGAAGGGCTAACCAAACGATCACACTCTATTACTCTCGAAGCCCCGTCGCGACTCGTTCGCGACGGGGCTTTTTGTTCTCCGATCTAGCGTCGAACTCGATAAGCTGATGGCGACATGCCCATGCGCCGCCTGAAGTGCTGCGTGAAGCTGCTGCCGTCCACGAACCCGCAACGGCTCGCAATCTCCGAAGCCGTCAGCCTCGATTCCTCCAACAGCCGTGTCGAAGCCAGGATGCGGGTTCGCAGCAGAAACTCCTGCGGCGTGATGCCAAACGCGGATTGAAACCGCCGCTGCAACTGCCGCAGCGACTGGCCACACGCACGGGCCACTTCCTCGATCTTGAGTGGTGATGCATAGTCCCGTCGGATGATCTCCACGGCCTTCGCCACCGTCTGGAATACCGGCAACTGCCGCTCAGCTTCCTGGGGTCGCCTCAGCGTGCCCATCACGCCCTGCACTCTGTGGCGTCGATCATAGAGCGGCAGCTTCGTCACCAGGAACCAATCGGGAATGCCTTGCGAGTCCCACCATAGCTCGATTCTCTCAATCAGTTCCGCCTTGCCAGCCAGGATGCGTTTGTCGTCATCCACATAGGCCTGGGCCATCGTATCAGGATTGATGTCGAAGTCCGTCCGGCCGATGAACTCCGAGTCATCCTCCATCTGATAGCGTTGCAGCAATCCCTTGCTCGCAAACATCAGGTGCCCCACCCGGTCCTTGGCAAAGAAATACACCCCTGGGATGTGATCGAACAGCCGCTGGAACAAGAGCGACGACTCCAGCGACGCCATCCAGGCGGCCCGCGCCTTACGCCACCGAGCCACCTCAGCGGCAGTGCGTTTCGCTCGTTCAAGAGGCTTCAGCGGTGTCGCATTTCGCATCATCTTTGTCGTGACGAGAATGGCCAGTTTTGCTTTGCTCTGCAATCATGAAACCCATCGTCCAGATCAGCCTCGACCTCACGAACATCGACGAAGCCCTCGAAACCGCGGCTTTGGCCATGCGGGCCGGTGTGGACTGGCTGGAGGCCGGCACGCCGCTCATCCTCGCTGAGGGTTTGCATGGTGTTCGTGCGCTGCGAAAGGCTTTTCCGAACACGCCCATCGTCGCCGACCTTAAAACGATGGATGGCGGCTACCTGGAAGCCGAGATGATGGCCAAGGCCGGTGCCACGCATGTCGTCGTGATGGCCCGTGCGCACGCGGAGACCGTGAAATGCGTCGTGAAGGCCGGGAAGGACTTCGGCTGCAAGGTCATGGGTGATAACATGATCTGCGAGGACATGGTCGCCGGGGCGAGATGGCTCGAAGACCTCGGCTGTGACTACATCATTCATCACATCGGCTACGACGAACGCCGCGGCATCGCCGCCGCCGGCCACCGCATGCCCAGCCCACTCGACAAACTCCGCGAAGTCGTCCAGGCCGTGAAAGTGCCCGTTCAAGCCGTCGGCGGTTTGAGTTTGGAGCAGGCGATCCAGTGCCCGAAGTATGGTGCGCCGCTGGTCGTCCTCGGCGCTCCGCTCACCATCGACGCGGATGCCTTCAAAACCGCCGATGGAAACCTCGAAGCCTCGCTCCGCATGATCTGCGAGGCAGTGCATGCTCAGGACGTTCCTGCCTTCGCTTGATTGATTCCGCCTTCCGCACTCCCCATTCCGAATTCCCATGAAATCCGCCGCCGTCGTCAACTTCGCGCCTGAAAAGGGCTCCGTCGAAATCCGTGAGATCGAAAAGCCGACCATCGGCGCCGAGGACGTGCTCCTCGAAGTCGCCAATGTGGGCGTTTGCGGCTCCGATCTGCATCAGTGGACCTCCGATCACTCCTGGCCGGTGAATTACCCCGTCGTGCTCGGCCATGAGTTCGGCGGGCATATCGTCGAGGTCGGCAAGGACGTCGAAGGCTGGAAGGAAGGCGACCGCGTCGTCTCCGAGACCGCCGCGATCATTTCCAAAGACAATCCGATGACGCGTCGCGGCCTCTACAACCTCGACAGCACCCGCAAAGGCTTCGGCTACGGCGTGAACGGCGCGATGACGAAGTATGTGCGCGTGCCCAGCCGCATCCTGCATCATGTGCCGGATCATGTGCCCTTCGAGCAGGCCTGCCTCACCGAGCCCTGCTGCGTCGCCTACAACGCCGTCGTCAAAAATGCCCGCATCGAGCCCGGTGATCGCGTCATCGTTCTCGGCCCCGGCACCATCGGCATCCTCTGCGCCGCCATGGCGAAACAATGCGGCGCGCAGGTCGCCATCGTCGGCCTCCAGCAGGACGCGCATCGCCTCGAGCTCGCCCGCAAGCACTACGGCTGCGAAGTCATCATCGGCGACGCCAAACCCTGGGCCATGGAACGCGACGGCCTCGGCTGCGACGGCGTCATCGATGCCGCCGGTGCCAGCATCACGCTCAAAATCGCGCTCGAACTC
>JAEUHN010000047.1 GCA_016795365.1 Verrucomicrobiaceae bacterium | reverse complement strand
GTGGAACGGTCAGTTAGCAGATACGTTGGCGCAGTCAGTCGCTTCGACGAGGCGGACAGGAGTGTCCGCGCTCCTTTACAACGACCCGCTGAAGGCCTGGTGCAGCGGGGACTTCTTCAGCTCGGCCAGCGCTGCCTGCTTGGCTCGTCGAGGAAGGCGACAGCACAGGAGCGCGGGCACTCTTGCCCGCAAGCCGGAGCGCTGGACGCACGCTGGCCAAGCCACTCGCTGACCGATCGGTGCCAAGTCCGTGCCCGTCTCGCATCGCCAAGCACACAGGCCTGGAACGGTCAGAGAGTGGATGCGTTGGCGAAGTCAGTCGCTTCGACGGGCGGACAAGAGAGCCGAGCTGGCGAGACAGGCGAAGCCAATCCGCGCTCCTTTACAACGCCCCGCTGAAGGCCTGGTGCAGGAGCGACTTTTTCAACGCCGCCAGCGCCGCCTGCTTTTGCTCGTAGAGCCGCGTCAGCCGTTGGGTTTCGGCGGCGAGGGCGTCGAGTTGGGTGACGATCTGCTTTTGTTCGTTCACCGAGGTTGGAAACGCGACGACGACCTCCCCGATCTTCCCCGGTGATGTGTGCCGCACCTTCACACCTGAGGCACTGGCGTGAATAGCATCCCGCACCGCCTTGGTGTTGAACACATGGAAGAAGAACTCATTCAGCCAGGGCACGTCAGGCTTCGAGATGACGAGTCCGAGTCGCTGATTGTGAAGGAACTTGCCGTCCTCGGGCACGAGAAGCGGACTTCCAAGCAATCCGGCGGCTTGTTCCGTCATGGCGACGAGCATATCACCTCGGCGGGTGATGTATTCAGGCGGGAAATCCGCCGAATAATACTTCTGCTTCTCTCCACGATCTCGGTAGCCACCGGATTCGAAAAAGTTGCCGGGCGTCAAAAGCACGTAGTGGCCGCGGGAAGTGAAAAACTCTCCTTTGAAGGCAAACCCGTGTTTGATGTCACAAAGGGCGGAAAGAGGCTTCTCCACCCAGCCTTTGCCGCGGTGGGTGAAGACGGATTGGAGGTGGCTTTCAAAGAGGGCGCGGGCGTTTTGGAGGTTCTGGGCGGCGTGGGCTTGGGCGGTGGCCAGCCCGGCAAACGCTTCGTCCAGCACCCCCACGATCCGCTGCTGCTCCGCCAGCGGGGGGAACGAAATCTCGACACTCTTCACCAAGCCGATGTTCAAGTTCCGAACCGTGCTGCCCGCCGCGAGACGGTCGAACTGCTGAAACAGTTCGTCAGAACTCAGCAGGTAATAGAGGAAGTCCTGCTCAAGCTGCTTCTCTCGCTGGCGGAGAACGAGCCATCCGTCATGGATGCAGCCGCTTGTCTTCATGATGTAGGGCCGCCCGAAGCTCATCGAGTTCGAGAGAAGAAAGTCGCCTGCGTGAACCATGCGTGAGCGCTTCACACCATCGGCCGTAATCTTTTCCTCAGTCTTGTAGATGTATTTGTCGCTCGCTGTAGCGTCGCCAATCTTCACCCAGTTGATTCCGTCCGGCGCGGTGGTGAGAAACTTCTCGATAGGCCGCGGCGAACCACCGCGAGCAATTTCGCAGACTTCCTCCAGCCGCTTCGTTGTCCACCCCTTCTTCATTTCCGCCGCGCCCTCCTGAGGGGCAAAGCCCCGGCTTTATCCCAGCCCAGGGCAACGCCCTGGGTCACGGCCACGCCCATCCGTGAGGGCTGAAAGCCCGACCCATGAGCGCGGGTAATGGCACGGGCCTTCAGCCCTGAATCCCGTGGGACATGACGTTCCTGGGGCGTTGCCCCAGGCTGGTATGGGGCCGCGCCGTTGGCGCTCCTGAGAGGAACTGCATCCTTCTTCATGCCAGCAGCCTCCTGATGTTGGCCAGCACCTGGGCGCTGGTGGCGTCGAGGAGTTCGATCTCGTCCAATATCTCCCCTGGGGTGAGATGCACGACTCCTTCCGCATCGGCACGCGGGTTCTTCACGGACAAATCGAAGGTCTTCGGGTCAATGTCGGCCACGTCCACGCTCCAGCTTTTCTCGGTCACCGGGGCTTCGCCAGTAGAGGCGCGGTGGGCCACCAGATCAATGAAGTCACTGAGGTCCGCATCATTCAGTGGGTTCGTCTTTCCCAGGTTCCGTCCGGGATCGAGCTGGTAATACCACACCTTCCGCGTGGGGCGGCCTTTCTCAAAGAAGAGCACCACGGTCTTCACACCCGCGCCCTGGAAGGTGCCGCCGGGGCAGTCGAGCACGGTGTGGAGGTTGCAGCTTTCCAGCAGGTGCCGGCGCAGGGAGACGGAGGCGTTGTCGGTGTTGGAGAGGAAGGTGTTCTTAATGACGATGCCGCCGCGTCCGCCGGCGCGGAGGATCTTGATGAAGTGCTGGAGGAAGAGGAAGGCGGTCTCGCTGGTGCGAATGGGGAAGTTCTGCTGCACCTCGGGCCGTTCCTTGCCGCCGAAGGGCGGATTGGCGAGCACGAGGTCGAACCGATCCTTTTCCTGAATGTCGGCGAGGTTCTCCGTCAGCGTGTTGGTGTGGATGAGGTTCGGCGCTTCGATCCCGTGCAGGATGAGGTTCATGATGCCGATGACGTAGGCGAGGGACTTCTTCTCCTTGCCGTAGAAGGTCTTGGTCTGAAGCGCCTGATCCTGGGCGGTGGTGCGCTTGGGATGGGCTTCGCGCAGGTAGTCGAAGGCTTCGCAGAGGAACCCGGCGGAGCCACACGCGCCGTCGTAGATGGTCTCGCCGAGCTGGGGATTGACCACGCGGATCATGGCGCGGATGAGCGGGCGCGGGGTGTAATACTCGCCGCCGTTGCGCCCGGCATTGCCCATGCGCTTGATCTTCTCCTCGTAGATCATGCTCAGCTCGTGCTTCTCGACCTGGGAGCGGAAGCGCAGCTCGTGCTTCTCGACCTGGGAGCGGAAGCGCAGCTCGTCCACATGGTCGATGATCTCGCGGAGGTTGTAGCCGCTGGTGATGCGGTTCTTCAGCTCGCCAAAGATCTCGCCGATCTTGTATTCGATGGTGTTGGGTCCGGCGGCGCGAGCTTTGAACTTCTGGAGGTAGGGGAAGAGCTTCTGATCAACGAACTCGCGCAGGTCATCGCCGGTGAGCGCGGCGTCGTGGTCGAGCGTGCCGTCCGGCTTCTTCGGGGCGGCCCAGGTGTCCCAGCGGTAAGGCGGGTCGAACAGCGGGGTGAAGGCGCGGCCCTCCAGCGTGGCCTCGGTGGCGCGATCCTGCTCCAGGCCATCGAGGTATTTGAGGAAGATGAGCCAGGAGGTCTGCTCGGCGTAGTCGAGTTCGGTGGCGCACCCGGCTTCCTTGCGCAGGGCGTCGTCGATGTTTTTGAAAGCTTGTTCGAACATGGGAGATCAGGGCGAGGCGGCAGGCAGGACATGCCGTGCGCGAGGGTCGCCGACTACAGGCGACGGCCTTCGCCTTGGCAAGAGTTCATTCGGCACGATGAAGCGCCAAGCCCGTCGTCGCGCTGGAGTTTCGCGGCATTGCCTTCTACACTGCACGCATGAAGGCGATGAAAACTCGATGGTTCCTGGCGCTGCTGTGTGCAGCGGGCGGTGTGAAGCTGATGCTGGATGCCTTGAAGATGAACAGCGTGGGGGCCTTCGGGCATGTGATGGGGTCGGTGCTGGCGATGGTGACGGTGGTGCTGCTGATCAGCCCGGAGACGGTGTTCAAGGTGGCGGAGTGGTGCGCCCGTCCGTTCACGGAGATTCTGTGGCCGTCAGACCGGCTGGAGAAGCCGCCGCTGAACTACCGTCTGGCCCGCCACTACGCGACGTGCCTGCGCCTGGAGGAGGCGATCGAGGAGTATCGCAAGATCATCCACTTCTACCCGGACGAGGGCGATGCCTACAAGGAGTTGATCGCAGTGGCGGAACAGCTCGGGGACGAGGAGGTGAAGGCGGAGTTCGAGACGCTGTATCGCACCAAGTTTGGGGCATAAGTTCTCGGTTCTCGGTTCTCGGTTCTCGGTTCTCGGTTCTCGGTTCTCGGTTCTCGGTTCTCGGTTCTCGGTTCGAGGTTCGAGGTTCGAGGTTCGAGGTTCGAGGTTCGAGGTTCGAGGTTCTCGGTTCTCGGTTCTCGGTTCTCGGTTCTCGGTTCGAGGTTCTCGGTTCGAGGTTCGAGGTTCGAGGTTCGATCGCTACTCGCCGATGCAGTAGAGGGCTTTGTCGGAGCGGAGGTAGAGGCGATTGCCGTCCACGGCGGGGGTGGCGTTGACCTGGCTGTCGTCGCTGGGGAAGAGGTTCTTGGCGAGGACTTCAAAGGTAGGCTTGGCGGCGATGACGAAGGTGCCGTTCTTGCGGCTGGGGCAGTAGAGCTTGCCATCGACGAGGACGGGCGAGGCGTAGAAGGGCTTGCCGCGACCTCCGCGGCCTCCGCCAGGTCCACCGCGTCCGGGTTGACCACCTCCGCTGGAACTGCTGTCCATGACGCGCTCGCGGTAGATTTCCTTGCCGGTCTTGGCGTCGATGCACATGGCGAAACCGGCGTCGTTCACGACGTAAAGGTGGCCGTTGTAGTAGATCGGGGACGGGATGTAGGAGGCGCTGTTGATGCTCCACAAGGTAGCGCTCTGGGTGATGTCGCCTTTGCCGCCGGGCTTGAGAGCGACGGTGCCCTGCGTGGGGTAGCCGCCGGTCACGAAGATCGCGCCCTCGCCGACCGCGACGGCGGGGGACACATTGCCGCCCATGCTGTAGGAGGCATACCAGCGGAGCTTGCCGGAGTCGGGGTTGAGGCCCCAGACTTCGCCTGCGACGGGCAGGAGCAGATCGTCTCCGGCGAGGACGGGGGTGCTATAGACGGTGTTGAGTCCCTCGGCCGGAGCACGCCACACTTCTTTGCCGGTCTTCTTGTCGAGGGCGACCATGGCACCGCCTTCATCGTAGGCGGTGACGATGAGGGTGTCCTTGTGCAGGATGGGACTGGCGGCGCTGCCCCAGCCTTTGGGATTGGAGCCGGTGCCGAGGGAGGTCTGCCAGAGCTGGGTGCCGTTCATATCGAAGGCGAGGGCTCCGGTTTTGCCGAAGAAGACGAAGACGTTCTGGCCATCGCTGACGGGGGTGCTGCTGGCGTAGCCGTGCTCCATCAACATGCCGCCGGCCTGATCTTCGGGCTGAACGGCGGGGACAGTTTTGTCCCACAAGATTTTGCCATCGACCTTGCTGAGGCAGAGGAGGTGACGGACGAGCTGGGTGAGGTCGCCATTGCTGCCATCGGCGTAGCCGGACCAGCAGGTGATGAAGACTTTATCCCCGACGATGATGGGGCTGGAGGAGCCGGGGCCTGGGAGGGTGGCCTTCCATTTGAGGTTCTCGGTGTCGCTCCACTTCACGGGCACCTTGCCTTCGGCGATGCCATCGCCTTTGGCCCCACGGAGTCGCGGCCAGTCGGCGGAGGCATGGGTGGCGAGCAAGGCGAGGAGGGTGAGCAAGACGGTGGTTCTCATGGCGGCGATGAAACCCAGCATGAGGCGAGCGGTTGCGCGCTCATCGAATCCACTCGTGGGCAAGGTTTGACAATGCGATGCTTCACGCCATAACGAACACTCCAGCGCATGATAACTACGGTGATGGTGACACTCCTGCTGCTGGCCCTGGGGGCGAGCATCGGGTTCTACGTCGCCGGAAGGCTCGCCCGACAACGACGCATGAGCCTGGAGAAGCTGCAGGACGAGCAGGAGGCGATCGTCTCGGAGGAGCGGCGGTTGTTCAATTTCCTGCACACGCTGGGCGAATCCCTCAGTGTGGATCAACGCGAGAGCACGCTGCACCGGTTGATCGTGGAGGGGGCGATGAAGGTGACGGGGAGCAAGGGTGGCGCGCTGTATGCCTATGACGAGGGAAGGCAGCTGCTGGTGCCGAGATTCTGCTCGGACAGCTGCGCGCCGGTGATCGATTTGACGGAGAAGCTGGTGGCGCAGGATCAGGCCGTGCCGGGATCGCTGCTGAGCACGATGCGCTGGCAGGCGGTGGCGGCGAACACGGGGGTGCTGGGCCGTGTGTTCACGGGGCAGAAGTCGCAGCACATCGATGAGCTGGCCCGTCATGGCGATCTGAGCAGTCCATCCAACGAGCATCAAAACGGCGTGACGGTGCTGGCGGGGCCGCTGAGTTCCGGTGATCGCAAGCTGGGCGTGCTGGTGGTGACCGCGAACCTGAATGACCGGCAGTTCTCGCAAAACGATTTCGAAGTCTTCGCCTCGCTGGTGGAGCAGTCAGCCTTCGCTCTGGCCAACGCGACCGCGCACCAGGCCATGCAATCGAAGCGGCAACTCGATGCGGAACTCAAGACGGCGAGCGATGTGCAGCGCATCCTTTTGCCCGAGCGTGCGCCTGCGCTGGAGGGCTATCGCTTCGCCGCACGCAACCGCCCGGCACGCATCCTGAGTGGTGATTTCTACGATTACCTGGAGCTGGATGCGAAGCACTTCGGCGCGGTGATTGCGGACGTGTCGGGCAAAGGCTTCCCCGCCGCGCTGATCGCCGCCACATGCCGCAGCGCGCTGCAAGCTCATGCGCAGACCCGGCTTTCGCCCACGGCGGCGCTGAGCGCGGTGAATCGCCAGCTGGCTCCCGATATCCGCCAGGGAATGTTTATCAGCATGGTTTACCTGGTGCTGGAGTCTGACAGCCCCAACATCACGCTCACGCGCGCTGGTCACCCCAATCCCTTGGTCTGGCGCAAGTCCACGGGCGTGGTGGAGTCGATTCAAAGCCCGGGCCTGGGTGTGGGCATCGACGATGGGGATGTGTTCGATCGCGTGACGAAGGACACCACTTTCACGATGGCGACCGGGGATGTTCTTCTGCTTTACACGGACGGCGTAAGCGAGGCGGAGGACAAGGATGGCGACATGTTCGAAGAACCGCGCATCAAAGAAGCCCTCGCTGCCTCTGCGGTCCAAGGTGCAGACGCGGTGGTGGATCATCTCCTGGCAGCTCTCAATGACTTCATCGGCGGGCAGGCTCCGCATGATGACGTGACAGTGATCGCGATCCAGAAGACTTGATCCAACCCATGTCTCAACTCCCCTCTATCCTTGTGCTCGGATGCGGTAGCATCGGCGAGCGCCACTTGCGGTGCTTCCAGAAAACAGGCCGCGTCACCGTCGCCGGATGCGACACGAATCCCGCGCTGCGTGAACGCATCGCCAGCACGTATGGCGTTCCCGTTTTCGATGACTACGCGTCCGCGCTCAACGCACAGGCCTGGGATGGCGTGGTGGTGTGTGTGCCCGCGAATCTGCACACTCGTTGCTCCCTGGAGGCGCTGGCGGCCGGAGCCGGAGTGCTCATCGAGAAACCTCTGGCGATCAGCATGGAAGGCGTGGACCGATTGATCGAGGTCGCAGCCCGGAGCGGACGCTACTGCGCGGTGGCCTATGTGTTTCACGTCATGCCCTGGATGCAGGCAGCACGCGACTTCCTGCTCAGCGGTGAGCTGGGTCGCCCGCTGCATCTGGCGCTCACGGCAGGCCAGCACTTCCCCACCTTCCGCCCTGCCTATCGCGAGATTTACTACACCAAGCACGAGACCGGCGGCGGTGCGATCCAGGATGCGCTCACGCACCTGATCAATGCCGTCGAATGGATCGTCGGGCCTGTGACACGCCTCTACTGCGACGCTTCGCACCAGATGCTGGAAGGCGTGACCGTGGAGGACACGGTGAACGTAAGCGCCCGCCATGGCGATGTGCTGGCGAGCTACGCGATGACGCAATTTCAAGCGCCGAGCGAGGTGACTCTGCTCATTCACGCCGAGCGTGGCAGTCTTCGCGTTCTCGGCCACAAGCAAACGTGGTCGGTCATGCGGCATGGCGAACAAGAATGGACCGACCATGTGATCGCTCCGCTCGAGCGCGACGATCTTTTCATTGCCCAGGCGAATGCCTACCTCGATGGCCTGGAAGGCAAACCGACGCCCTTGAGCACGATCGAAGAAGGCGCCCAAACGCTGCGCGTGAACATCGCTGCTCTGCGCTCCGTGAGCACCGCGCAGCCCATCACGTTATGAACGGCGAACCCACCACCACTCAAGGCGAACTTCGCCTTGCCATGCTAGGCATGATCGAAGGGAACGGGCATCCGTATTCGTGGTCCGGCATCATCAATGGCTACGATCCCGCGGAGATGGCGAAGTGCCCGTATGCTGCGATCCCGCAATACATGGGCAGACAGCCGCTCGACTCGGTGCGCATCCCCGGTGCTCGCGTCACGCATATCTGGACGGACAACCCTGCGGAAGCGCCGCTGGTGGCGAGGGCGAGCCTGATCGAGCATGTGGTCGCCAAGCCGGAAGATGTGATCGGGCACGTCGATGCGGTGGTGATCGCCACCGACGATGGCGATGACCATGTGCGGCGTGCGAAGCCTTTCATTGAAGCCGGGCTTCCGATCTTCGTGGACAAGCCGCTGGCGACCAATGTGCCTGACCTCAAACAGTTCGTGGCCTGGCATCGTGCCGGTGCCACGATCCTTTCCACCAGCGGGATGCGCTACGCCCCCGAGATGCGACAGGCCGAGGCGCACCGCCAGGAGCTCGGCGATCTGCGTTGGATCACGAGCTTCACCTGCAAGACCTGGGAACGCTACGGTATCCATGCCCTGGAGGCGGTTTCTCCATTGCTCGGTCCCGGCTTCATCAGCGCACAGACGATGCACCAGGACGGCAGCGATGTGGTGCATCTCACCCACCGCTCGGGCACGCAGGTCACCCTGGGGGCAATTCACGATGCGTATGGCAGCTTCGGTGCCGTGCATCTCTACGGCACCAAGGGTCAGCTACCGCTTCGACTGACGGACACTTACCCGGCCTTCAGAGGGCAGCTGGTGGCGTTCATCGACATGCTGCGCACAGGCCAACGCCCGCTGCCCATGGAGGAGACGATTGAACTCATGGCCGTCCTCATCGCCGGCATTCGCAGCCGGAAGGAAGGCCGCATGGTGCTGATCAATGAGGTGCTGGCAGAGGTGCGGTGATCGGTCGGTGGACCGACTTCTCACCACACTAACGACTGCGACAAACCCACCGAAGGATCACTCCGCCTGTTCCTTCGGCTCAGGCAGCAGGAAACCGAGGATGAAACTCAGCACGGCAATTACCGTGGCGACAATGCCAGCCGCCTTGGCCACGTGCAGAGGCAGCATGGGCCCCTGACCCGCGAGCATCGGCGCGAGGAAGTTGGTGGTCACGAAGGCCATGCTGGTGCCGATCATTCGTCCGCCTACGTTCGTCGCAAAGCTGCCACCGGTGCCGCGCAGGTGCATGGGGAACACTTTGGGCAGGTATTCACCAAAGTAGCTGAACTGCGCCACCGTGAGGAGGCCGCAGATCGCATACGCCCAGAGGAAGGCGCTGCCGCCCTGATGGAAGAAGACGAAGTAGGTCATCGGCATCAGGATGAGCGCGGGAATCTGGAAGACCTTCAGCAAGGCCACGCGACTCATGCCGACGATCAACAGCACGGCGAGAAGGATTCTCCCCACAAGCCCGCCCATCTCCTGATGCGCCTGCACCTTGTCTGCCATCTCCTTCACCTTGTCGTTGATGGGCTTTTGCTTGCCGAAGTTCTCTTTGATCTTGGCGATCAAATCCTTGCGCGCCGGATCGGTGGGAGACATGGCATTGAGCTGAAGGTTCAGTGCCTCGCCTTCCTTGCGCAACGGGGCCAGCGCCTTGGCTTGATCCTTGAGTTCAGGCAAACCGGGGGTGACGCGTGCGACCGTGACTTGAAGGGCGCCGAATGCGATGCCGTAAGCACAGGCCGAAAGCGCGGCGGTGACGAGGGTGACGCGACGAAGCTCGGGAGCGAACAAGGCTGCAAAGCTCGGACGCTTGAGCTGGCCGGCAGCGCGCTTATCCAGCCAGATCTTTGACTCGGGCACGAAGGGCAACAGGAGCGCGATGGGGATGGCGGGCAGGATGCCAGTCATCAGCAAGTAGCGCCACGAGGCAGGATCAGCGGAACCAAGTCCCAGCGGCAGTCCCATGTGCGGGAGGTCGGCGGCGTGCTTGCCGATCCACATGCTCATGAAGGTGACCAGCACCCCGCCCAGCGAAGCGAACGCCTGGGTGATGCCGAGCCACTTCTCCTTCTGCTTCTTGTCTTCAAAGACCTCGGCCAGCCAGGTGATCGCGGCGACGAACTCCACGCAGACCCCGATGAAGGTCGTGCTACGGAAGAACACGAACATGGGCAGGGACGTGGCATAAGCCGCGGCAAAGGGCGAGAGGGAGTAAAGGAAGATGCTCGCCGCCATGATGGTCTTGCGGCCAAACTTATCCACCAGCCAGCCGCCAAGCAGACCGAACACACCTCCACAGAGTGCAGCGATCCAGAGCAGTCGGCCCACCCAGTCGGTGACCAGCGGGTTGTTCATCGGCACCTTGAGCAGTTCCGCAATCGCGGGCGCCGCCACCAGGGGGGTCATCAGCAGTTCATAGGTATCGAACAGGAAACCAATGCTGGCGATGGCGATGATGAGCCAGTGGGTGGTGGTGAGCTTGGGGGCGGACATGAGAAGTCGAAGGGGTGAGAAACGAAGGGCACTACTGAACGTGGGAGGAGACGACGATCAATCGGCGTGTGCATCAGGATTTCCCTGAGGACGCGGGCTGATATCTCCAAACATCGCAAATATGCCCACACTGACGGCCTATGGTTACAACGGCTTGAATGCCAGTTCGAGCTACCTCGACCCTGGCGTTGGCCTCATGAGCAGCATCAGCGGCGTGGCCTGGAATTCCAACAACCGGCTCACAGCCTCCGGCAACCTCACATCGCGCACTTTCAGCTTCTCGTTGGACGTGAGCAATCTGGACTTCTGTCTCTTTGTAAACAGTCGCTATGCCGCTGCAGGGGTGCCGTTTGACCCCGCCAACTGGGAAGGCGCAGGCTTTGACAACAGCATCGGCATCTGGTTCCACGCCACGGAAAGTGGTGGTGCAGATCCCGTTTACAACAGCAACGGTTTCCTGAAGGACTTCCCGGTGAGATCCCAGAGCTACCTCGACATCTCGAATGGCGATACCACGGTGATTCCTGAGCCTAGCTCCGCCTGGCTCGTCGCACTCGCTGGCTTGGTCCTTGTCCATCGTCGTCGTGCGCTGGCCAACCGCTCCTAGTTTCCAACCTCTCTCCGCTCTGCGAAGCTGCTCCCAAGCTGAACAGAGCAACGAACGAACCGCCGGTCGCCTGCAAAGCGCCCAGTGGTTTTTGTGTCTCCGCGCGTCAGCTCACCCTTGCGGATTCGATCGCTTTAGAAGTCATAGGAAATGCCCGTCTGAACGAAGACATCTTCCTTCTCATCGTAAGGGCTTTCGATTTCTGTGCCGACGCGCGCTTCAATATCAAAACCCCAGCCGATGCTGAATCGAATGCCCGCCGAAACCTGGACGAAAACGCCTTCGTCACGGATTTCGCCCGTTTCGAAGTAGCAGGAGACAAACAGCGAATCGCTCTCATTGGGCAGCCACCGGGTGCCGTAGTCCAGTTCGACATCCGCAAAGGCGAAAGCATCACGCGTGTGATCCAGAGGAACGGTGGTGTAAGTGGTGCCCACTGTTGCGAACATGTCCAGGCGTTCCGACAGGGGGAAATAGCCCTGTAGCCCTGCCTCGAGATCAACTCCTTGCTGCGAAACCAGGGATGGCCCTGCGACACCTCCAAACAGGGAGATGGCAGCGTCACCGCAGGACTCACAGACGGACGGTTTCTGACCGGCTGGAACGGTCACCGGAGCCGCACTCGCACCACCAGAAGACCACAAGACCATTTCCAGACGCAATCCCGTCTGCCAGAAGACCTTGTCCTCATGGAAGTCGTTCTCGCCATGCGGGAACACACGCCCAAAAACCGAGGCACTAAAACTCTCCGTGAATGGGTAAGCAAAATGTGCCCCGTATTCCCACGATCCACCTCGATGCGCCGCACTGTTGTAGTCAATGCTGATGACCCCAGACGGTTCTTCCGGACTCGTCTGACGCTCGTAAACAGACACTCCCTTTCGGGCATCTGCAGTGCCATTGGCAGCAGTCGTTTGTGCGGCGATGGAATCGGCGATACACAGCAGTGCCGGAAATGCGATAGTCAGGAGTGCCTTCATAGCGAGCAGCGGAGGCTGAGGTTCAATAATAAACAAGGTCGCAGGTGCAGACCAGATTGCAGGAGCAGTAGGAGCCACCTGAGGAAGACCTCTTGACGCATTTCTTTTTCTTGCTGTCCCACTTGTAGCCTTTCTTCTTTTTGCACTTCGCCTTGGCTTTCTTTTGAGCGGCGGTGTCAGCATTGGCTGGCTCCGTGAGAGCGACGAGGGCTGCTCCAGCGGTTACGATAGAAGCAAACAGACCTCGGCGGGTGAGGTTCTGACCAGCAGAGGGTGAGACGGAGGAGATCTCCGCCATGGCGTCATCGGAGTCTTCCTCCACTCGTTTCAGTTGGTAGTCTGGCTTCATGGTCGTGTTCTTTGATGGTTAAAGTAGAAACTCCTTGCCCGCCGACTTGCCCTCCGGCGACTCTTCGTCACCGAGCCAAGCTAGTCCGCCAGCCTTAGCGATGCGCTCCAGAATCTGGTCTTTGGTGAGTTCACGAATGACATGGCATCGATCCGAACCCTGAAACTCGGCGCTTCCGTTGACTTTCAGAGACTTGTTGTAGCAGTCGCCCCCGCAGTTCCACTTGGCAAAGCAGGTGGAGCAGAAGGCATGACGATCAACGGTCTGGGCACGCAGGTTTGCCAGTCGTTTCTTGTTAAACTGGAACTGCCCTTTGTCGTCGGTATGACCGTAAAAGAAGACGTCTGCATCCTTCTCATCCTCGGCAAACACCTCAAAACACCCTGAAACACCGCCATCGGGG
Organism: Verrucomicrobiaceae bacterium; assembly: GCA_016795365.1. Classification (GTDB taxonomy): domain Bacteria; phylum Verrucomicrobiota; class Verrucomicrobiia; order Verrucomicrobiales; family Verrucomicrobiaceae; genus JAEUHN01. Next base: position 267,491 of record JAEUHN010000047.1, on the reverse strand, counting down.
GACAGCGAGAAACTATCCTGTGTGACGCCACAGAAGTGATTGCTGAGATGGCCCACCTTGGCTCCCGAGAAGTAGATCTCCTGACCCAAAGCCCGCGCAGCAACCTGGGCTTCACGGAAGGCGTCGATAAAGGCATCCGTCTCAGCACTGGGTGCATCCTTCCAGCGTCCCATCTGATAGGCAGGTTCCACCTGGAGACGCTTCGGCTTGAACCGCGAACAGATGAATTTCACTGACTCTACAAGGTGAGGGATATGATCCGCAGTGACTGTCACCCTGATTCCATACGGAAGCCCTCCTTCCTGAAACCGGGTGAGCGTGTGAATCACCTGGCTGCTGGATCCTCCACCACCGACTTTGGGGCGGTGCTCATCCTGCAATTCGGGTGATCCATCGAACGAGACGCTGGCACCATTCAGGTGGCTGACGATCCAGTCGATCTGGCTGTCCCGGAGGACCCCATTGGTCGCCGTTGAACTGCTGAACCCAATCCCTAGCTCTTTCGCCAAAGTCGTAGCAAAGGCGTGAGACTCGGTCAGGGTGGGCCAGTTGACCGTCGGCTCGCCGCCCCCATGATAGATCACGGCGAACTTGTCCCTGCCCAGCCTGGCGGCGTTGCGTGCGACGAACTCGATGCCACGAAAGGCGACATCGGGCTTCATGAACTTCTTCGCTGTGTCCCCTGCCTGGGCGTAGCAGTAAGTGCATCGCAGGTTGCACGCCGTGGTCAGGAACAAGGTCACCTCCGTCGGCTCAGGTGTGCCCTTGAATCGAGTGATCGGCTTGGGCTCGGCTCTGGCATCCAGTATGCCCATGACTCGAAAGAGATTGCGCAGGTCTTCATAGGCGGGGTCAGCGGCCCGAGTGCTCCCCTCTTTGCAATCCATCAAATGATTCACCACCCGGGCATTCCCCACACACGCTGTCTCGCGCAGGGGCGCGTAAATGAGATAACGCTTCTCCTCCAGCGGAACCACGAAGGTCTCGGCTGTCACTTTTGGGAGGCGCTGACAAATCTCCGTCACAGGCTGCCGGTTTATGAAAACGCGGCTCGATGGTCAATAACAATCTGTCAGCGGACCTCCTAAATGACCGAACAACACTCCATCAGGCAACACAGGCAAGGCGCAAGCTAACCAGCCAGAGGAAGCACCTTGCTGAGCGTGAAAGTGACGATCAGGCCAATGACAGAGTCGGCCGTGAGCTGGAGCGTCCAGGTGCGCAGGGTTTCTTTTTCGGTCATGCCGCTGAGGCGGGATACCACCCAGAAACCGCTGTCATTCATCCAGGAACAGAACATGGCACCAAAGCCGATGGCGGTGAACAAATAGACCGGATGGCAGCCGAGATTGCCGCCAGCCACCATGGGAGCCATGATCGACGAGGTGGTGAGCATCGCCACCGTCGCCGAGCCCTGCGCCACGCGCACCACGGCGGCCACGATCCAGCCCAGGACGATGAGATTGATGCTGTAGCCCTGCGCAACGGCCTTCACGGCATCACCCACTCCGGCACTGCGCAAGGCGAGCCCGAAAGCACCACCTGCGCTGGTGATGAGGATGATCATGCCGGCCGTCTCGAGCGGTGGACCCACAAGTTCCTCCAGCTTCTTGAGCCCGAAGCCACGCTGACGCGCCAGCACCCAGAGCGAGATGAAGGCACCGATGAACAAGGCGATGTTTTTGTGACCGACGAAGTCCACCCAGGCACGAATGGCGGTGAAACCATGCTCGCCACCTAACATCGAAATCATGCTCGTAGCCCAGCCCGCCGGTGCGCCACTCTTGGGGAATGCACCCGTGTGGATCAGCTCGAACACGGTCGTCATGCTGATCAGGAGGATGGGCAGGATGACAGGCGTGATGCTCCAGAAAAAGCTGGGCAGCTCGCTCTCGGGCTTGGCACTCACGCCCTGGAGTTCGTCGAGCGACAGACCGTTGGTCTCACGAAGTGGCACTGTGGTGCGGCCATTGAGCCACTTGCTGACCATGAATCCAAAGGTGCAGGTGATCGCGCCGATGACCAGTCCGCCCAGGATCGACTCCCCCACATTGAGATGCAGATCATCCACGACGGCCACGGGACCGGGATGCGGGACGGTCATCGAGTGTGTCACCGTGCCCCCGCAGCACACCGCCAGGATGTAAAGGGTGTAGTCCTTGCCAGTGCGAAGCCGCAGCGCCATGGCCAGAGGTGCCATGAGCATGAACATGGTGTCGAAAAAGATCGGTGCGCTGAGAATGAAGGTGCTCCACAGCAAGGCCCAGCCCGCCCGCTTCTCGCCGAAGAAAGCGAGGAATCGCCTCACCACCTTGTCCGCGCCGCCGCTCTCCATCAGGCACATGCCGATGATCGCCGCGAGGGCAATGGAGATGGCGATGTCGCGGGCGGTGTCGCCTAGTCCTTTGGAAACCATTTCCACCACGCCGACCATGGAGGACGTGGCTTTCACCTTGCCGTCCTTCTGCACGATGTCCCAGGACTCCTTGTTGGTCAGCAGTCCTGCCAGCATCGCCGCCAGCACGAGGGCCACGAAGGCATGGAGACGTAGCTTGCTAATGCCGATGATGATGAACGCCACGCTGATGGCGAGAACGGCGAAGGGCCAGAAGGAGGAAGTCATAGCGGCGCGGATGCTGCCGAGTCAGCAGCCCATCGTCGAGCAGAAAAGATGGCTTACCGCCTTCTTCTCCTCAGGCATGATCCTACAGCCAGCACCAGCAGCGCGCTGCCGGGCTCGGGCACGCCAGTGATGCCGTTGATCGCTGCTGCTGAACTGGAGATCCGTGAGGCATAGAAGGACGAAGGCGTGTCTGCGGGGAGGTCGGGATTGAACTGCCACGTCGGGTCCTCACCTTCCCAGTAGCCGCCTTTGTCAAACAGGGCTGCGCTGAAAGCTCCGATGTTGGTCGGGCTGGTATTGAAGGCACCATCGACCGCGTAGTTGACCCCTGCGAGCTTCCAGATGCCGCCGTCATTGATGAACACAGCACCGCCGGAGTCACCACTGGTGAGCATGACCTCATCGGTGGAGGGCAGGGCATTGAAGTCCGCCACCAGTAGGTCACCCACCGGCGAGAAGAAGTCGGGCACAAAACCGCTGATAGCATTGGTGCCCCAACGAGTCGTTCCATTGCCCACCGAGGCCGTCCAACCCTTCAAGTCAGGCCCGAGCCAGATTTCGCTGGCCCTGGCCCCGCCATTGCCCGTGACCACCGCTGTCTGGCCCAGCTCCGCACTGCCCTCGTAAAGCGGTGCCCAGTTGGCAAACGATTCCATGGTGCGGTAGAGTCGCAGGTCCGTGCCCGGCAAGTCGTAGTAGCCCACACCGCTGAAGGCCGTGGCATCAATCGTGTAGCTGACATCCGGTTGCCCGGTGAAGGTGGAGGTCTGGATAAAGCTGGAACCCTGCACCCCGATGTGGGCCGCCGTGATGAAGTAGTTCGGTCCAATCGCCGTGCCCACGAAGGAGCCAAATGCACCCAGGTATTGCCAGCCGCTGTCCACATACGTGCCTGTCGGCGCGCCTGTGTTGTGCCCAGCATCCGCAGAGTCGTAGAACAGGACACCCTGGGCTGCCATCGGACCCATCACCACCCAAGCCGCCATTACGAGTTTCCGAAAAACTGCAGGCCTTGGGCTGAAGGGGAAAAAGAGAATGTCTGACGGCATGAGGCGGCTAGTTTAGCCGCCGTTCTTTATAAATTCCATAAAATAATCAGGCCAGCTTCAGGAAGCTGGCCTGCTGATCTTGGGTGTGACGAAGTATGCTTTTCCGCCAACTTGCCACGTCACCTGACTCATTTGTGAGTCAGGGCCATGAGAACTGAACCGGGCTGAACGAGCCAAAAGCTCAATCAGGCTTTCGAAGCCGCGGCAGCGTTGATGCTCTTGGCCAGACGACCCTTGAGGCGGCTCGCCTTGTTCTTGTGGATCACGTTCTTCTTGCCAGCCTTGTCAGCCACAGAAGCAAAAAGGCTCAGCTCTTTCTTGGCCAGTTCGAGATCTCCACTCTTGATCGCATTGGCCACGCGATTGCGGAAAGTGCGAATGCGGGAACGAGCGATCGAGTTGCGAAGATTGCGAGTCTTCGTCTGACGGATGGATTTCTGATTGGAAGCGATGTTAGCCATAAAAGAGGGGCGGAAAAGGGCGGAGCTAGTAGTAGAGGCTCCCGGGGATGTCAAGCTGACGATTCGCCTGTGCTGAAAGCCGGTTAACGATAGCCAGTCATCAAGGCGCAGGGCACCTCACGTTGCTTGCCCGATTTCTCCTGATGCACGGCCACAACATAGACTCCTGTTTTGGACGGCTTGAAGGACAGCACGCAGCCCCAGCCGTCGAGCACAGGCTCGATCTCGCCCGTAGGCTTGCCATCCAGATCGAGCACCGCAGCCGTCACGTGCACACCCGAATCCGGCGGCACCGCGATGCAGAAACGATAGTCATTGCCTTTGAAGAGCTGGACACGCACCGCCTTGCCCACTTCAGGCCCCAGATCCTTGACCCACGCTTCGGCGCGAAACTCGAACCTCTGCTCTTCAAACATGGAGGCCAGCCTCCGTGCAGCCTCTTCAGCCTCCGCCTTGTCCCGGGCCTGTGCCGGAAAGCCTGCGATCAAGACTCCTGCCAGCAACGCCAGCAGCATCACCGCACGGCGGCAGATGAAGAGTGTGCTTTCACAAAAAATGACAGTCGCGCGCATGACAATCTTTGATAACGTCGGCATCTCTACAGTTGGTGCTCGCATGTTTAAAGAAAGGTTTTGTCCTATTTTAACACGACACCGTCTGCCGACTGCTCTCGCGACCTCCCCCTCCATCTCATGGCCAGCATCGTTTTTACCCTCGAAGACGGATCGACGATCATCACTCCGCTCGACGTAGATCTCATCACCATCGGCCGTGCCGAGGACAGTATCGTCCAGCTCCCTTGCCCCTCCGTCTCCAGTCATCATGCAACGGTAAAAGCTAGGCCGGACGGCTACTACGTTCAGGACCTCGGCTCCCGCAATGGCACCCGTCTGAACGGTGTCGAGATCGAAGAGTCCCTCCTCAATGATGGTGACCGCATCGCCTTCGGTGACATCCAGTCCGTCTTCTACGCCAGCGACGAGGTCCCCACCGCCGTCCCCGTGGCAGAGCCCGCGCCCATTGCGATCCCGGCCCCCGAGGTCAAGCGCATCGTCGATACCGCGCCACCAGTCACAGGCATCCCCCACGGAGCCAGCACTTACAATCCCCGTCCACGCGTGCATCCGAGCCGTTCGGTCCAGGTCGGCGAGGGCGGAGGTTGCGTAACCGGCATCATTCTCACGCTGCTCTTTGGCGGCGCCTTCTTAATTGGCCTCTCGCTTCGCCACTACAAGGTGACCGACGGCGGCGTCCTGCCCAATGACCTCATCGCCAAGCTCTTCAGCAAGGTGAAGATCGAGGTGAAGGACGAGCCGTCGAAGTAATTCGGCTCCACTCACGCCAAGAATCGTGCAAGCCGACCGACCGGTCTGCGTTCCTGAAGCCGGCCCGGCTATCCCTTCCATCCTACCCAACCATCCACCTCACTCCACCATCATGCCCCGACTGTTTACGCGTCGCACCTTCTTCAACACCACCGCGCTCGCCGGTTCCGCCTTCGCCGTTCCCAATCTCCTTTTGAAAGGCCAGAATGCAGCAGGCAAACGCCTCCGCCTCGCCCAGATCGGTGCGAATGGCAAAGGCTTGTCCGACACCTCCTACGTCACCCTCGAGCACGACATCGTCGCCATGGTCGATGTGGACCAGAAGCGTCTCGATGAGGCAGCAAAGAAGCGCGAGAAGTATCACGTCGATGCCAATCAGGCTCCCCCGCGTCCGCCCAAGCTCTACACCGACTTCCGCAAGATGTTCGATGAGATGGCCAACGACATCGACGGCGTTATGATCGCCACTCCGGACCACACCCACTTCCTCGCCGCCATGTGGGCCATCAAGCACGGCAAGCACGTCTGCGTGCAGAAGCCCATGTGCAACACGATCTGGGAAGTGCGCGAGCTGCACAAAGCCGCCAAGGAAGCCAAGGTCATCACCCAGATGGGCAACCAGGGCCGCACCATGGAAGGCCAGCGCCTGGCCAAGGAATGGATCGAGCAGGGCCGCATCGGCACCCTCAAAGAAATCCGCCTCCACACCAATCGCCCCATCTGGCCCCAGGGGCCGATCGACAAGGTGCAGGCCCCCACACCCGAAGGTCTCGACTGGGACCTCTGGCTCTCCTCCACCCCCATGGAGCCGTATTTTGAGCTGCCCAAGGACAAGCAAACCAAGCGCGCCTCCAGCGTTCATCCCTTCGCCTGGCGCGGCTGGTGGGCCTGGGGCTCCGGCGCCCTTGGCGACATGGGCTGCCACATCATGGACGCCACCTTCTCCATTCTCGGTCAGGTCATCCCCACCAAGATCGAAGTGGAAAGTGGCCCCATCTCCGACCTCTGCGCACCCAACTGGACCAAGCTCAAGTATCACATGCCCGCGAGTGAGAAGCAGCCTGCCATGATCGTCAGCTGGCACGACGGACAGATCGACGGCAAGCCGAACAAGCCTGAGAAGCATGAGATGATCAAAGACGACACCTGGGCCAAAGCCACGTCGGGCATGCAGTTCATCGGCACCGACGGCCTCGTCTTCGAAGGCGACGCCTACTGCAAGAGCCCCCGCATCTACCCCGACGAAGCCTATACCCAGGCCCGCATGGACCTCGGCAGCGGCAAGCACAAGAAGACCGAGGCCCGCAGCCCCACGCCGGACAATCCGCAGCTCGAATGGGCGCACTGCATCGTCAACGGTGGCCTGCCCAGCTCGAACTTCGATTACTCCGCCGCGCTCACCGAGTTCGTGCTTCTTGGCAACCTCGCCGTCCGCTCCCAGCAGGCCATCTCCTGGGACAAGGACGCGATGAAGGTCACCAATGTGGAGTCCGCGAACCAGTTCGTGAAGCGCCCGAGCTATCGTCCTGGCTGGGGCGTCTAAGCCCGACGTTGATCCCCTCTCGAGAACCCCGCAGCGCCGAGTGCCCTGCGGGGTTTTTTGTTGTCAGCAGGCCCAACCATCAAACTCCAACCACAAAGCGAAAAGCTCACGCGAGGGCGCTGGAGTTCAGCCTTCAGGCAGCGGGAGAACTGCTGCCGAAAGGCAATTCAACACCGCAGGCTGAAGCCTGAAATCCAACCCTCATGCGGTCGCGGAATGCCACCTTCCAGGCTTCGCTACTTCTTCCCAAACATCGCGGCCAAGGACTGCAAAGCGTTGGGATCGGCCGGTTTCTCGGCTGCGAGGATCGCGGCATCCTGGAGGGCGCAGAGTTCAGCGATGCCTTTCTTGCCGAGGGTGAGCATTTGATCGAGCTGCGCCTGCGTGAAAACGGCTTCCTCGCCGCTGCCTTGCACCTCGACGAATTCACCTGTCGCGGTCATGACGATATTGGAATCCACCTCGGCCTTCACGTCTTCCTCGTAGCAAAGGTCGAGCAGAGCTTCGCCATCGACGATGCCGACGCTGACGGCCGCGACCTTCTTCTTGAGAGGCTGCTGAACGATCTTGCCCTTCATCAGCAGGCGATTGAAGGCGATGGCACTGGCAATGCAGGCACCGGTGATCGCAGCGGTGCGCGTGCCGCCATCGGCCTGGAGCACGTCGCAGTCGATGCACAGGGTGCGGGGCCCGAGCTTTTCCAGGTCCACTACCGCACGCAGGCTGCGACCGATGAGGCGCTGGATCTCGATGCTGCGCCCATCGGGACGACCGCGCGAGGAGTCGCGCTCTTTGCGGTCGAGCGTGGAATACGGCAGCATGGAATACTCGGCCGTCAGCCAGCCGCCCTTCACGTTCTGCACCTTCATCCAGCGCGGCACATCTTCCTGAATCATCGCGGAGCAAATGACCCGGGTGTTGCCAAAGCAGATGAGCACTGAGCCCGTCGCATGCGGAGCCACATCGAGCACGTAGTCGATCTTGCGGAGTTGGTCAGGGGCGCGTTGGTCAGAGCGGGGCATGGGGGGGAATTAGTTCGGGGTTTTCAGTTGGCTGTTCTCGGTTAGGACCTTCGGCAGCTAAAGATTCGCGATAAGGGCAGGGAGCGCCGCGCTTGTCCACCGCAAAGACCAATCTGCATGCGTTCTCCGCAGCAGCACTGGAGTCCACGCCCCACGTCAGAGGCATCATGCCCGGATTCCCACCTCCCCTTCCAAGCTCTTCGCCCTTGGCTCTTCGCTTCTCAACTTGTCGCTTCGGAGTGGACAACCGGGAACCAAGAACCGAGAACTGAGCACCTTGAAAGACACCCTGGAAGATATCGAAGCCTTCGTCACGGACGTGATCCTGCACAACAAACGCGGGTTCCGGGCAGCCGTGTGTCGCGGGGTGTTTTATGGCTTGTCCAAAGTGTTCGCCGCGCTGGTCTCGTTCCGGCTCTGGCTCTACCAGAAGCGCTACATCCATGATCATCATCTCGGCGTGCCGGTGATCAGCATTGGCAATCTCACCGTGGGTGGCACGGGCAAGACGCCGGTGGTGGAGCTGTTTGCCCGCACCCTGCGGGACAGGGGGCGGTCCGTCGCGATCCTCAGCCGCGGCTACAAATCCAAGCGTCAGCAGAAGGTGCCGCGCTGGAAGAAGTTCGCGTCCAAACTGGGCCTCATCGAGAAGCCGCCGTCGATTCCGCCCAGGGTGGTGTCCGATGGCAAGGACGTCCTCCTCGATTCTTACCAAGCAGGCGATGAGCCGCTCATGCTAGCGCGCAATCTGCCCGGCGTGCCCGTCGTGGTGGACCGCAATCGCGTGAAGGCCGGACGCTACGCCATCAAGCACTTCGAAGTGGATGCCCTGCTGCTCGACGACGGGATGCAGTATCTTAAGCTCAAGCACCGGCTGGACATCGTGCTTGTGGATCGCACCGCTCCGTTCGGTGTGAACGGGCACATGCTGCCGCGCGGAACCATGCGCGAGCCCCCACGCCACCTGAAGCGGGCCAGCTACATCTTCATCACCAAGAGCGACGAGAACCCGAACGACGAACTCATCGCGCAGCTGCGCAAATACAACCGCGCGGCCGAGATTGTGGAGTGCCGCCATCGTCCGGTTTACTTCAAGGATCTGCACAGCGGCGAAATCATCCCGATCGAAGCGATTGAAGGCAAATATGTGGGGGCACTCTCCGGCATCGCCGTGCCGCAAAGCTTCGAGAACGGATTGCGCAAGCTCGGCGCCAAGGTGGAAGCCACGGAGCGATTCCCGGACCATCACCGCTTTGACGCGAAGGAGATCAAGCCCTTCATTGATCGCTGCCTGCGTCGCGACCTGGAATACATCGTGACCACGGAGAAAGACATCGTTCGCTTTCCCTCGCTGCCACCTTGCGACATCCCGCTGATTTACATGCGCGTGGAGATCGAGATCCTGCGCGGGCAGGACGTCTTCGACAAGATGATCCGCCTCATCACCGAGCCGCGCAGCGTGCCTGCCGGAGTGCTCATGCCCACCGTCGCCGCTGCCGACATGATTTGATTCGCGAATGACCCGTCTCCTCAGCCTTGCCCGTTCACGTCCCGCCTTGCTGGCCAGGATTGTCATTGGAGTGTTCATGCTTTTGGAAGGGCTGCTTCTGGCCTTCGGTCCCAGTGCCAGCGCGGCACGCCATGAGATCGCCGAGGCCGTCGCCAATGCGGACCCTTCCCGCCATTGGGAACCGTATGCGGACCTCGGCATCCACTATGCAGCGCTGATCAATCTCGGGCTCCTCGCCCTGCTCGCCGCAACGGCGAAGATCTGGACCCGCCCCTTCGAGTCATCACCAGAGGATGATCCGATCGTTCGCGAACGTCCGGCACTTTGGCAACGCATCGTCCTGCCCGTGGCCATGGTGATCGGCTTCTCCACGATTTATGGCATGACGTCCTTCGCGTCGAAGAGCTTGTGGTGGGACGAACTCTGGGCGCTCAAGGTCTGTGTCCACGGCACCTGGAAGCCGGACAAAAAGAAGCCCGACGAGCTGAAGTTCCAACCCACCACCTGGAAGCGTTGTGCCTTCTACTACCTGAAGCCCACCAACCATGTGCCCATGTCACTCGCGCAGAAGGCCAGCCTCTCCGTGTGGCGCGCCGTGACCGGAGCGAAGGAGCACGAGTTCAGCAATCTCGCTGTGCGCATGCCCGCCTTGATCGCCAGCGGCATCGCGGTGCTGCTGCTCATGCGCCTGTGCGGCGCGGCCCAGGGAGCCGGTCTGGGAGCACTGCTGCTCATGGTTCACCCGTGGCATCTTCGCTACGGCGTGGACGCCAGAGCGTATGCCTTCGTGGTGCCGCTGTGCATCAGTGCGATCCTGGCGTGCCGGAGGATCATTTTTCAACGAGGGCGAAGAGTGGGACCGTGGATTTGGCTGGCACTCAATCAAGCCCTGTGGGTGTGGGTTTATCCGTTCGGTGCATTGGAAGTGGGAATGCTCTTCCTCACGCTCGCCATCTTCCTCTGGCGTGGTGAAGAGAATCTGAGAGACAAGGTCACTGCGATGATTCGAGGGGGCGTCACCCATCTCGTAGCCGCGATGCTGACTATCCAGATCTTCCTGCCCAACTTCATGCAGGCCAGACTCTGGGCCGGCAAGGAAGATCAAGGTCACGCCATCGACGCCTCAATCCTGAAGGACACGCTGAGCAGTCTCGCCACCGGCATGAGCTGGAAGAACCAAGTCGGCCTGCCCGAAGCACAAGGGCTTACAGGACTCGTCAATGAGCTGGGCTCCGAGCCGCTCGCCTATGGTGCGCTCATCTTCCTCCTCGGCCTGTCACTGCTGGGTTTGGGCTGGGCGCTGAAACATCAGCCGCGCACGGGGTGGCTGCTGGCCGCACCGCTCGTCAGCGCTGTGATGCTGGCGCTCATGAGTGCAGGGACGGGACTCTATTACTACCCGCGCTTCGCGATCGCCCTGCTGCCGATTTTCGTGGCAGGTCTCAGCTTCACCGGACAGCTCTTCAGCTTTTACACCCAGACGCAGCGACGGATCGTGCTCGGCGTGATGATTATCTTTGTCATCTTCACCAATCACCAGCGTGGCGTGCTCATGGCGCGACCTTACTCGGGCATCGGCAACGCAGCAGAGTTCGTCAGCAACTGGCCGTCCAAGGACAAGTCCCCGCTGGTCGCCTGCTTCGGTCTCGGTCGTGAAGTCTTCACCTGCTACTATCCGAAAGCCGATGATCCTGTGACCGTAGCGGAACTCGACGCCCTGCGCACCCGCGCTCAAAGTGAGGGCCGCGACTTGCTCATCGTGCAGGGGCACACCGGCTTCCACACGGACATGCTGCCAGCGGAGATGAAACTGCTGCGCGATCCCGCGAAGTTCGAGGAAGTCGCGTCCTTCCCTGGCATTGACTCCGAACTGCTCTACCGCGTCCTCCACGCGAAGTAGCCCATGTTTCCGCCTGAACTCCAGCGCTTGGTCGAGCACTTCGAATCGCTGCCTGAAGGCGAACGACGCGAGGGGCTGATCGACCTCGCGGAGCAATCCGCACGCCACGCCCCCAAGCCAGGCGTCAGCTACCAATTCGAGGACGTGCGCAAGGATGCCGAGTGCTCAGACACCGTGGGCATTCACATCCACATCGACGAAGCCAAACGCGTCCACTTCGCGGTCTCGCTCGGGTGCGCGGTGCAAACCCTCACGCGTGCGATGACCACCATCCTGTGCCGTGGCCTCAGTGGTTCCACCGTTGAAGAAGTGCTCGCCGTCCCGCCAGACTTCGTGCCTCGCATCGTCGGAGCCGAACTCGTTCAAATGCGTGCCCGCACCGTGTATTATGTGCTGGGGCGAATGAAGGAAGCCGTGGCAAAACTGGCCCTCAGCTGAACTCGACGCCTTCAAATACTCCCGGCACCACCGCCACCGGGCGTCTCCATCACGAGACGATCACCGGGTTCCAAGCGCAGGCTCGTGCTCGATGGCAGCACCTCGGGAGAACCATCCGCGCGCAGGAGTGTTTGTTTGCCCGGCGATCCATCGCCGCCACCCTCGAACCCATACGCGCCGCTCAGACGATGCTGGGTGAGCAGCGAAACCGTCAGCGGCTCCAGGAATTCAAACTCGCGCACCACACCATCACCACCGCGCCAGCAACCCGAGCCACCACTGCCACGACGAATCGCGAACTGACGCAAACGCACCGGATAGCGTTGTTCCAGGATCTCCGGGTCAGTGATCGCCGTGTTCGTCATGTGCGTGTGCAACGCGCTCGCACCGTCGTAGCCAATGCCAGCTCCCGCACCGCCCGCGATGGTCTCGTAGTATCCGAAGCGATGATTGCCGAAAAGGGTGTTGTTCATCGTGCCCTGGCTGCACGCCTGGAGTTTCAGCGCCTTGATCAAGGTGTCCACCAACCGCTGGCTCACCTCCACATTGCCACCGACGACGGCAGAATCCCGTGCCGCGTCGCCCGTGAATACAGGATTCAAGAACGTGCCTTTGGGCAGCACCAGTTTGATCGGAGCCATGAGGCCTTCGTTCAAGGGCAGGTCCTCCTGCAACAATAGCCGCAGCACATACAGCACGGCACTGTTCACGATCGCGGTGGTCGCATTGAGATTGCGCGGATGCGTCGCACTCGATCCGGTGAAGTCGATGACGAGTTCTCGGTTCTCCGTTCTCGGTTCACGGTTGTGACGAATGCGAAGCTTGATGAGAGAACCATCGTCCAGAGTCTCCTCGGCTTCAGCGTCAGGAATGCTGTGCAAACGCGACCTCATCACACGAGCGGAGTGCTCCAAGATGCCACGCATCGCCGCACGCACATCGTTGTGCTCCGCGAGCTGCTGCAGGCGCTCTACGCCCAGCCGATTCGCCGCGAGCTGAGCATGCAAGTCGGCGAGGTTGTCCTCCAGATTCCGCGTGGGGTGCTTCGCCTTGATCAAGACGTCAGCGACCTCATCAAACAAGGTCTCGCCAGCACGCACCAGATAGCGCGGAGCGATCACGACGCCTTCTTCCTCAAGGCACGTCGCCGTCGCTGGCATCGAGCCCGGCGTGATGCCACCGATCTCCGCGTGATGCGCACGATTGGCCACAAAGCCGAGCAGTTGCTCCTTCGCATCAAACACGGGGGTGATCAGCGTGACGTCTGGCAGATGGCTGCCGCCAAACGCCGGATGGTTAGTGATGAAGGTGTCGCCGGTTTGCAAAGAGCACAGAGCACGTGGCATGGAGCATGGAGTCGCGGGATCGCCCTGCGTAGTTCGCTCGCAAGGCTGGAAAACATCCGCATAACGAACAACTTCTGGCTCAGTGCTCCTGGCTCCATGCTCCATGCTGGCCACCGTCTCCCGCACGCACACACCCAGCGCACCGAGATGCACGGGGATGTGCGGCGCGCTGGCAATCAGCACCCCGTTGGCATCCAGCAACGCACACGAAAAATCGAGCCGCTCACGGATGTTGGTGGAGATGGAGGTGCGCTTCAGTAACGCTCCCATGTCATCCACAAGACTGTGAAACCGATGCCGCATCAGATCGGTGCTGGTGGCCACGGATTGGGAGATCGAGGCGCTGCTGAGGATGTAACCAAGTTCGCCATGCGAGATCACGGACCAGCCAGGCTCAACAACGAGCGTGCTGAACTCATCTTGAAGCAGCTGGCATTCGTCGCTCGGCACCGAGGGCATGGCATCGTTGTTCAAAGCGCATTCGATCGCGTCGGTCGAAGCTTTCACGATGACTCGCAGGCTCACCAGTTCCACCACGCGATCTGCCGGGGGCTCATAGCCAAACAAGCGTCGATACGCGATGCGATAGCCTCCAGACAATTCGTTGGCCGCCTCGAACTCCACCTGCAATGGCGTGTCCTGCCCGCGCAATCGCAACTCCGCGAGTTGGGAAATTGTGCCATCATCAATGCTGGACTGCTCAGCCATCATCACGCACCAGGCATCGACTTGTGGAAGCACCTCTGCCAAGGGCTGCAGGACTTGTTTTTCCACCACTGTCTCAGGCACGGCTTCATGCAGTCCGACGGCGCTGAGGATGCCTGCGTGCTTGGGAACCAGGATGGTCTTCATGCCCAGCTTCGCTGCGACAGCGCAGGCGTGCTGAGGCCCCGCGCCACCGAAGGCGAGCAGCGCATACTCGCACGGATCGTAACCCTCGCTCACACTGATGCGGCGGATCGCGTCGGCCATGTGCTCGACGGCGAGATCGTGCAACGCTGCCAGCAGGCTTTCACGTGTGAAGCCCGTGCTGCTCTCGCGATTCACCACCACGAGCAGTTCACCGAGACGCGACTCTGCGGCCGCGATGTCGAGGGGGATCGGGGCACATGCGGGATCGAAGCGGCCGAGCAGCAGATTGACATCCGTAATCGTGAGCGGTCCACCCTTGCCATAGCACGCCGGACCGGGACTCGATCCCGCGCTATGGGGACCCACCGCAAGCCCCGAGGCTGTCCATGTGCAGATGGACCCGCCACCCGCAGCGACGGTCTCAATCGCCACACAAGGTGCGAGCAAGTTCATGCCCTCGATGTTCTGAGAGAACTTGTAGCCGGGCCGTCCGTCGATGCGTGCCACATCAGTGCTCGTGCCGCCCATGTCGAAGGTGATGATGCGATCGTGCCCCAGTCTGCGCGCTGCATTGGCCGCACCAATCGCACCACCTGCGGGACCGCTGAGCAGCATGTCCTTCGGCTGGATCGTCGTCGCTGCCTCCAGGCCGCCCGCACTCGTCATCACATGAATAATGGAGGCTGGATGCTGAAGCGGCCGCGCCACACCTTCGAGAAAGCTCTGCACAGGCCCCGTGAGATAAGCATTGGCAATCGCGGACTGGGCGCGCGGCAGGAGCTTCACAAAGGACGCGAGTTCGCTCGAAACAGAAACATGCTGGAATCCAGCCTCGCGCAGCACCTTGGCCACGCGCTGTTCGTGGGCCGCGTTCGCATAGCTATGCAACAACGCGACGGCGGCATGAGTGATGCCCTGTGCGAGGCATTCACATGCCGACTCACGCACGGCGGTCTCATCGAGCGGCTCCAGTTCAGCGCCGCTCGCATCCAGGCGTCCGTTCACCTCGCAAACCACTTCATGGAATCTCGCTCGTGGCGTGTGCTTCAGAGCAAACAAGTCCGCCCGCCGCTGATCGCCGATCACGGGCAGATCACCAAAACCTCGCGTGATAAACAAGGCCACCCGCGAGCCCTTGCGTTCGAGCAAGGCGTTCGTCGCACGCGTGGTCGCCACTCGGAATTCCATCGGTGGAAATGCCGCACCGAGAGGTGTGCCCGTGAGGAGTCGTGCCCCCAGCACCGGAGCTTCTTCACCTGTGTGAAACTCGATCACCGATCCAGCAACCCAGCCTTCAGGCACGTCATCGGACAGCTCGACTGTGCGCGTGGCCGCCTCCCATCCCACGATCACTCGTGCCTCAACGCACTCCGCCCGAAAGCCAGAAAGCAAACCATCCGCAGCTCCCCAATCATCCGCGATCCTAACTCGCCGACGATCCACCGCCTCGACCAACCGCGATCGCAGGCACCCAGCGGACAACACTTTGCACCTCGCTTCCGATCCATCGGGCCGGATCGCGAAGCAGTCCGTGAACGTCCCGCCTGTGTCTGCGGAGATGTGCCACATGAATCGGAACTCCTACTTTTCCTCCGCCTGCGGCAAGGAGACGCCGAGCGAGTCGATGTAGTGGGACTCCATCATCGAGTCGATGTAGGCGCTGGTGTCCGCTTTTTTGAAAATGATCTGCGCCTTGGCCAGCCAGTCGTTGCCGGTCTGCTCGTCTTTCTTCTCGAGCGCGACAACGGCTTTGGCGAAGTAGTAGGCAGGGGTGTCGTCCATGAAGCTGAATGATTCTTTGATCATCTTTTCGGCTTCTTCGAACTTCTGCTGCTTCACGCGGCTAAGGAGCACCTTGAAGGTCACGAGATGACGCACGCCGACAGGAAGCTTGGGGAACTTGGTGAGGATGTCGCCGAAACGTTTCTCGGACTCAACCCATTTGCCGCTGACGAACTCCGTCTCCGCCAGATTGAACAAGGGCGGCATGGCATCGGGCTGCATTTCATGGGCCTTGGAGAACTGCTCGCGTGCCTTGTCCACATCGCGCACGGCAGCCGCGAGGTAAATGGCCCCACGAATATTGTAAATCTCGGGACGTTTGGGATTGAGCTTCTCAGCTTCATCGAGCTTCGAAAAGGCATCCAGGTAGCGTTTTCGACCCTGCAGGGATTGCGCTTCACTGAGCAATTCGGTGACCTTGTCAGGCTGAGGACTCTGAGCCTTCGCCGGAATCAGGCTGGCGACCAACGCTGCTACGAGAAGAGGAAGAATGAATCGGGTGTTCACCTGGGCACGCTAGCTTCCGCATTTCATAGTAGCAAAATGAAAAACCAAACGTTTCGTCGTTCGTAATGAGGACGGTCATTCGGCGGCTTCCCTTCACTCCCCACGAGGCAGAGGGAGAACGGCGACGCGGTCAAATCCTCCGACACAACACACTCCATGCATACCAAATCCATCCTCACCCTCGCAGGCATTGCTGCCTTCAGCGCGGTCGCGCCCCAAGTCTCTCACGCGGCGGACCTGACTGAAGCCTACCTGCCGATGTTTCAGCCTCTCCCCTCGGAAGTGCGTGCTCCAGACAATGAACTGACCGAGGACAAGATCGCCCTTGGCCGACAGTTGTTCTTTGACAAGCGCTTCTCCAAGAACCACGACATCTCGTGCAATTCCTGCCACAACGTGGCGAAGTATGGCACCGACAACGCCCCGACTTCTTCAGGTCACAAAGGCCAGCACGGCGGTCGCAGCGCTCCCACAGTGTATCATGCAGCCCTGCACATCGCGCAGTTCTGGGATGGCCGCGCCCCCACGGTGGAAGAGCAGGCCAAAGGTCCAGTCTTGAACCCCATCGAGATGGCGATGCCCGATAAAGAAACCGTGCTGAAGGTGATCAACTCAATCCCTGACTACGTCGCCTCCTTCAAGAAGGCTTTCCCAGGGGATGCCAATCCGGTGAACTACGACAACTTCGGCAAGGCCATCGGAGCTTTTGAGCGCAAGCTGCTCACACCCAGCCGCTGGGATGACTTCCTCAAGGGCAAGAAGGACGCCCTCACCGAAGAGGAGCGGAAAGGCTTCAATGAGTTCGCCACCGTCGGCTGCGCCAACTGCCACAATGGTGTGGGCGTGGGCGGCCACCTCTACCAGAAGCTGGGGCTCGTGAAGCCCTGGCCAAACCTTAAGGATAATGGCCGCGCAGACATCACGAAGAACGAGCAGGAGAAGCACTTCTTCAAGGTGCCTAGCCTGCGCAACATCACCGAGACAGGCCCCTTCCTTCATGACGGATCCGTCGAGAAGCTGGGCGACATGGTGAAGCTGATGGCCGAGCACCAACTGGGCAAAACCATCACCGACGACCAGTGCTCATTGATCGTGACCTTCCTCAAGTCCCTCAAGGGTAACTTGCCGCAAGACTACATCAAGGAGCCAACGCTGCCCGCCAGCACGGACGCGACTCCGAAGCCTGATCCAAGCTAGTCGTCCAAAAGCGATCGCTGAATCTCTGGAGGCGCATGGCGAAAGTCATGCGCCTCTTTCATTGTCATCAGGCGCTTGCCTCGCGGTCCCAGTAGCGAACCACACGCTCAATGTGCAGCGCACGCCCGGTGCTCACATCCACATCCACGACGACACCATTGATCCGCACGGTCCCCTTCCCCACCCCAAACCTAGTGGGCATCATGGTGTAGTATCGCTCCAGCACAGCTTCCACCTCGCTGCCAATGACGCTATCATCGGGGCCACACATGCCCGCGTCACACAGAAAGGCGGTGCCTTTCGGCAGCACGCGTTCATCGGACGTGGGCACATGCGTATGCGTGCCTACCACAGCGCTCACCTTGCCATCGAGATGCCAGCCCATCGCCACTTTCTCACTCGTGGCCTCGGCATGGAAATCGACAAAGATCACCGGCGTTTCCTTGCGAATCTCATCAACCACTCGACTGGCGCAGAAGAACGGATTCTCGAGCGGCTGGCGCATGAAGACATTCCCCTGGAGATTCATCACCGCTACCTTGCCCTTCTTGGTCTCGAGCACCACGTAGCCATAGCCAGGCACGCCATCGGGATAGTTGGCCGGGCGCAGCACGCGAGGCTCCGTGGGCAGGTATTCAATGATTTCCTTCTGATCCCAGATGTGGTCCCCGGTGGTCACGACCGCCGCGCCCGCACGCATGAGGGCGATAGCGATCTTTGGGGTGATTCCACGACCATTCGCGGAGTTCTCGCCATTCACGATCATGAAGTCGATGCCCATCTCCTCTTTGATTTCCGGCAGAGCATCGATCACGGCTCGACGTCCTGGTTCGCCCACCACGTCGCCGAGGAAAAGCAGTCGAATCTTGGTCGGTGGAGTTTCCTCCGCAGGAGGGATGGAAGGTGCAGAATCCATCGCGCTACATAGCGGAGGATTGCGGTGGCGTTCAACAAGTCTATGATCGTTACATGATTCGCCCGCCCATTCTCCTCGTCGCCACGGCTGCCTGCGCCGTTATGCTCGGAGGAGTGCTGCCTGGAACCCTGCAGGCCCAAAGCCCCGCCTCGGCCACAGCTCCGGCCCCTGGCATGCCCGTGCCGCCGCCCTCACCAGCGCAACCTGCGGCACCTGCCGCCACTCCGGGAGCGGCCCCGGTGCCCCAGCCTCCCGCCGTTCCCGCGCCGCCCGTCCGCGTCTTCAACCCGGCAGAACTAAGCAAGCGCACCCCTCTCGCTGAAGCACCGAACTGGAGCCGCCTCGCCGATCTCTCGAAGACGATGACCGCCGAGGAGTTCGACCTCGCCTGGAGCACCTTTTTCTCCGACGGACGCAACGAACCGCCGCCATGGAAACGCGATGCCGCGGGCATCACCGTTCCCACCGGCACCTCCGACGGCTCGACCGTTCGGGTGGAATTCCGCACAGCGGGTGATCCGCTGAACCAGCCCAAGCGCACCTGGCGCACGGCCTCGGAGTTGCCTCCCTTGCAGGGCAAGCCAGTCCTCACCGGCCTTCGCATCGCCCTCGATCCGGGACATATCGGCGGCAGCTTCGCCAAGGTGGAGGAGCGCTTCTTCACGATGAACCCCAAAGACCCGACCGAGTTCATCGCCGAAGGCGACCACGTGCTCACCGTTGCCCAACTGCTCAAGCCACGCCTCGAAGCCCTCGGTGCCATCGTCAGCCTCGTCCGTGACAAGCAAGAGCCCGTCACGTCGCAGCGCCCCGCAGACATGCGGTCCACGGCGATCGATATCCTCCACCAAAACGGCCACACCAACCCGCCTGAATCTTATGTAGGCCTACCCGCCTTCCAAAAGATGAACACCATCCAGTGGGAGTCCGAAAAGCTCTTCTACCGCGTGAGCGAAATCCGCGCACGAGCCCAGAAAGTGAACACGGAACTGAAGCCCGACCTGGTCATCTGCATGCATCTCAACGCAGCGCCCTGGGGTGAAGCAGGCGAACAAGTCTTCTCACTCGAAAACCACCTGCACCTGCTCGTGAATGGCTGCTACGCCCCCGAGGAACTCCGGATGCAGGACACCCGCTTCGAGATGCTCCACCGGCTCTTCAGCCGCATGCACGAAGAGGAACTGCCCATCGCCACCGCCGTGGCCAAGTCCATGTCCCAGTCCACCGGGCTGCCACCTTTTGTTTACGTCACCCCGAATGCCAAGCTAGTGAGCGAGACCGGCTACGTCTATGCACGCAACCTCCTGGCCAACCGGCTCTACGAATGCCCCGTGATCTATCTGGAGCCCTTCGTCATGAACAATGAAGACGTCTATCACCGCCTGCTTCAGGGACCCTACACCGGGCGCACGTTGACGAATGGCCGCCTGCGAAGCAGCATCTACGAAGACTATGCCCAGGGCATCATCGACGGCCTCGTGAACTACTACCGGAGCAAGCGCAAATGAAGGCGCTGATCGCAGGCTGCGGCTACGTCGGCGAACGCCTCGCCGATCTGCTGCACGACGCCGGTCATGATGTCACCGGCCTCACCCACTCACCCGAGTCCGCAGCTCGTTTGGCTCAAGTCAAGCCATGGCGCGTGCTCGCCTGCGACATCAGCAACGCGGAGTCAGTCAACGCGCTCGAAGTTGAATGCGATGTCGTCGTGCACTGCGCGAGTTCGAGTCGCGGCGGCGCCGACATGTATCGCCTTGTCTTTGAGCACGGGCTGACTCATCTCGCGCATCGCTTCCCCACCGCGAAGCTCGTCTTCACCAGCAGCAGCAGCGTTTACACCCAGACCGATGGCAGCAGCGTCACTGAAGAATCTGCCACCGTGCCCGAACGCGAGACCGGCAAGATCTTGCGAGCCGCTGAGGACCTCGTAATCGCCCGCGAAGGCATCGTCGCGCGGCTCGCCGGCATCTACGGCCCGGGGCGCTGGCATGTGCTGAAGAACTTGCTCGCTGGCACTGCCAACATCGAAGGCAACGAAGGCAATGGTCGCGCGCTCAACCAGATTCATCGCGAAGACGCTGCCCGCGCGCTTATGCATCTCATCGAGCGCAACGACTCCGGCATTTTCAATGTCGCGGACGACGACAAGTTTACCCAGCGCACATGCTTCGAACAGCTCTGCCCGCTCTTCAACGCCCCGCTGCCTCCCACCGCGCCGCCCAACCCGGATCGCAAGCGTGGCTGGACGCACAAGTTCGTCAGCAATGCGAAGCTGCGCGCCACTGGCTGGCTGCCCGTGTTCCCGAGCTGCCTCGACGCCGTCGCGCACGACCCCATGCTCGTGTCTTCCATCCTCGACCAAGTGCTCGCCGAGCACGGCACGATCCCTCGCAGCCCCAACATCATCATCATCGGCCTCATGGGCTGCGGCAAAAGCACCGTTGGTCGCATCGTCGCCGGCATGACCGGCTTCAAGTTCGTCGATACCGACCAGCTCATCTGCGACGAGGCACAAACGAGTATTCCTCGCATCTTCGAACGCGAAGGTGAACCCGGTTTCCGTCTGCGCGAGAGCGCGGCACTGCGTTCCCTGCTCGGCAAGCGTGGCCACGTCATCGCCACCGGCGGCGGCATCATCACACAACCGCGCAACATTCCGCTGCTCAAGCAACTCGGCTTCATCGTCTGGCTCGATGCCGACGTGACCACGCTGGTCCGTCGCACCGCTAGCAGCAATGATCGTCCGCTGCTGCGCGACGAAGATCCCAAGGCCAAGCTCGAAGGCCTACTCAACGTCCGCAAACCCCTCTACAAAGACCTCGCCGACCTGCGGATCAAGACCGACGACCTCACGCCGCAAGAGACCAGCTACGGCGTGGCCGAAAGCGCGCGCGTGTGGTTCACGCAAAAGACATGAGCCACGAGGTGAAAGCGCTGCTCGTCGCCGAAGCCCAGCGACTGGGCTTCGCCGAATGCCGCGTCGCACCGGCACTGCCAGCAGCTCATCGCGAAGTCTTCGAGCAATGGGTGACCGAGGGTAAATATGGCGACATGCAGTGGCTCGCGCGCAACGTTGAGCGCCGCACCGATCCGCGACTCGTCGTGCCCGATGCCCGGAGCGTCATCGTGCTCGCGATGAACTACTTCCAAGGCAATGCGCCGCACGCGACCGACTACCGCATCGCTCGCTATGCGTGGAACGACGACTACCACGACATGATCGAGGCGAGGCTGTGGTCGCTCGACGCACTGCTCAAGTCGCACGGTGGCACCCAGCGTCACTACGTTGACACCGGCCCCGTGCTGGAGCGCGACTTCGCCAGCGAGTCGGGACTCGGCTGGAATGGCAAGAGCACGATGCAAATCCATCGCTCGCTAGGCACCTGGTTCTTCCTCGCGACCATTATCACCACGCTCGATCTCGGAGCCGACACACCCGCGAAGGACCTCTGCGGCAAGTGCACCCGCTGCATCGACGCGTGCCCCACCCACGCTATTACCGCACCGCATCGCATGGATGCGCGGCGCTGCGTTTCGTATCTCACCATCGAGCACAAAGGCAGCATCCCGCTCGAATTCCGCCCACTGATCGGCGACCGCATCTACGGCTGCGACGACTGCCTCACGGCCTGCCCTTGGAACAAGTTCGCGCAAGTCAGCCAAGAGGCCACCTTCACCGCTCGTGAGTCCGTCTTCACCATGAAGCTGCGCCACTTCCTCGCGCTCACCGACGACCAGTTCCGTGACCTCTTCCGCAAGAGCCCCATCAAGCGCATCAAACGCCCAGCCTTCCTCCGCAATGTCTGCGTCGCGCTCGGCAACACCGGCACACCAGACGATCTGCCCGCCCTCGAACTCGCAGTGAACGATCCGCACGAACTCATCGCCGAGCACGCTCGGTGGGCCGTGGAGCAGATCGTCAGTAGATCAGTGGGACAGTAGGTCGGTGGAACCGAAACCAGAGTTGCTCCACTGTCCCACTGTTTTACCGACTTCCGCCCCACTGACCCATGCGTCTCCTCGTCACCGCCTTCTCCCTCTCCCCTGGCCGAGGCTCCGAGCCGGGCGTGGGATGGCACACCGTGGAGGAACTCGCACGCGAGCACGAACTCCACGCGCTGGTCGATGCGAACTGGGAGCCCAAGGTGCAGCGTGTCTTCCGTCCCGAGGAACATCCTCGCATTCATCTGCACTTCGTTCGCATCCCAGTGCTGACCAGCTTGGTCGAAGGCCCTCTGAACAGCGGCCTGTGCTGGCTGATCTACTACTACCTCTGGCAGATCGCGGCGTGGATCACGGCCACGCGATTGCACGACCAGCATCGCTTCGATGCCTGCCAGCACGTCACCTTTGTGAAATACAACACGCCGAGCTTTCTCCATCTCCTTGGCCTTCCGTTCATCTTTGGTCCCGTTGGCGGAGCCGAGCGTGCACCGGCACAGTTCTACCGCGAGTTCGGCCTCAAGACGCGCTTCGCCGAAGCCGCGCGCGTCGCGTTGCAAAAGCTTGCCTTGCTCGATCCCTTCCTGCGCCTGTGCTGCCGACGCAGCACGATCGCTCTCGGCGTCACACACGACACCGCTGAGGCACTGCGCAAGCTGGGTGCCCATCGCGTCGAAGTGCTCACCGCCGTAGCGCTCTCGGAGGATGAGTTGGCAACTGTAGCCGGGCTCTGTGAGCCCGGACCTGATGCGGATGGCACGAGCGGACGACTTGGTTGGGCGGACGCCCAAGCTCCATCGAAGCCCCACGTCTCCGGCCTCACAGAGGCCAGCTACAACCAAGAGCCGCTCGCGCTCCTTTACGTCGGCCGACTCATCGCGTGGAAAGGCGTTCACCTCGCACTTCGAGCGCTCGCACAGAGACCCTCGCATCTCCGCTTCCGCATCATCGGTGACGGCCCACTTCGGCCCTACCTCGAAGCCGAAGCCCAACGCCTCGGCCTCGCCGATCGCGTCATCTTTGAAGGCGAACTCCCGCGTGACCAAGTGCTCGCAGCGTATCGCGGCGCCGATGGCTTCCTCTACCCCAGTCTGCACGACTCCGGGGGCAATGCGGTGCTCGAAGCCATGGCCGCTGCCTTGCCGATCCTCTGCCTGCGCTACGGTGGCCCCGACTTCATCGTCGGTGACGACTGTGGCTGGAAGGTTCAAGCGATCACACCAGACGCAGCGATCGACGGGCTCGCGAGCGCCCTCCACGCCTTCGCAACGGACATCGCCGAGCGGGCAACGCGCGGCGCTGCGGCCCGCGCACGGTGCCTTCACGACTTCACCTGGACCACGCGCGGAGCGCAGTTGCGCGAGCATCTCCGCTCCATCGTTCCTCGCTGAGCGGCCCATCCATTCGGTGTTTTCCGTGCATTCCGTGGTGGACTTGAACTTCGCACTTGAAACTACCCGAAGCGTGCCTTTTCTCGCGCATGGGCGAAATCACCACAGCACTGAGTTTTGACGACGTATTGCTGCTTCCGGCGTTGAGCGACTTGCTCCCCGGCGATGCAGACATCTCCACCCACCTGACGCCTGAGATCAGGCTCAATATTCCGGTGCTCTCGTCCGCGATGGATACCGTGACCGAATCGGAACTCGCCATCGCGCTCGCTCGTGAAGGCGGCCTGGGTGTCATCCATCGTAATAACAAGATCGACTTCCAGACCGAGCTTGTCGCCCGCGTGAAGCGCAGTGAAAACACGGTCATCCTGGAGCCCATGACAGCGCGCCTGGAGACCACGGTGGGCGAACTTCATCGCCTCATGAGCCAGCATCGCATCGCGGGCTTCCCAGTCGTCGATGATCAGCGCAACCTGCTTGGTATGGTGACCAGTCGCGACCTCTGGGGCGTGGACGACATGAACACACCCGTGAGCAAGGTGATGACGCCACGTGAGAAGCTGACCGTCGGCTCACCGACGACGACGCTCGATGAAGCACGCGGATTGCTTGCTGGTCGTCGTATTGAGAAGCTGCCGCTCGTGGATGACAACGGCAAGCTCGCTGGCCTCATCACGCGCACCGACATTGAGAAGCGCGCGATGTTTACCTCTTCCTGCAAAGACACCCAGGGCCGCCTCCGCTGCGGTGCCGCTGTGGGTGTGGGCGAGGACTGCGTGGATCGTGGCAAGGCGCTCGTCGCCGCCGGTGCGGACGCGCTTTTCATCGACGCAGCGACCGGTCACACGACGCGCGTCATCAAGGTGGTGAACGATCTGCGCGATGCGCTCGGTGGAGCCGTGCCAATCGTCGCTGGCAACGTCGTCACACGCGATGGCGCGAAGGACCTCGTCAGCGCTGGCGTCTCCGCGATCAAGGTGGGCGTCGGTCCCGGCTCGATCTGCACCACGCGAATCATCAGCGGCGTGGGCATGCCGCAGTTCACCGCGATTCAGGAAGTCGCGGAGATTGCACGTCCCGCTGGCATCGCGATCATCGCGGACGGCGGTATTCGTTACTCCGGTGACGTGGTGAAGGCGCTCGCCGGCGGTGGTGACTTGGTGATGCTGGGATCGCTGCTCGCAGGCACCAGCGAGAGCCCTGGTGCGATGGTGAAGTGGCAGGGCCGCACATTCAAAGAATATCGTGGCATGGGCAGTCTCAAGGCCATGCGCAAAGGCGCGAGCGATCGTTACGGACAGAACGCGAGCGGCAAGCTCGTGGCCGAAGGCGTGGAAGCACGCGTGCCTTACAAAGGTCGTCTCGCCGATGTCGTGTTCCAGCTCATGGGCGGTCTGCGCAGCGGCATGGGCTACGTCGGTGCCACGAATCTCGCTGAACTCCGCGCGAAGGCACGCTTCGTCCGCATCACCGCTGGTGGCCTCAAAGAAAGCCATCCGCACGATGTGACGATCACCGAGGAACCGGTGAACTACGAGGCGGGCGGCGAGTAGGCCGACACGACGAATGTCGAATGACCTGGGGCGAAACGTGGCGCACTGTGCGGCCATCGTTTCCCCATTCGCATCCATGAATCCATCACGACCAGAACTCCTCTCGCCCGCTGGCAACTGGGACTGCGCGCGCGCTGCGGTCGCGAATGGAGCGGACGCGATCTTCTTCGGCATGCCGAGGTTCAATGCACGGCTGCGTGCAGACAACTTCACCGAGGAGGACCTGCCTGCGCTGATGACCTTCCTTCATCAGCATGGCGTGAAAGGCTACACCGCGTTCAACACGCTCGTCTTCACCAGCGAGCTGAACGATGCGGCGGCGCAGTTGAAGCTGCTCGAAGACGCGGGCGTGGATGCCGTGATCGTGCAGGACCTCGGCCTCGCGCGCATGGTGAAGGAACTCGCGCCGAACCTGCGCCTTCACGCGAGCACCCAGATGACGATCACGTCGCCCGAGGGCCTGGAGTTCGCGAAGAAGCTGGACATTGATCAGGCTGTGCTCGCGCGTGAGCTGTCGCTGCGCGAACTAGAACGCTTCAAGGACACCGCGGTGCCGCTGGAGACCTTCGTGCACGGCGCGCTGTGCGTCGCGTATTCGGGCCAGTGCCTCACCAGCGAATCGTTGGGCAAACGCAGCGCCAATCGCGGCGAGTGCGCGCAGGCGTGTCGCATGCCTTATGAGATGATTGTCGATGGCCAGAAGGTGGACCTCGGCGACAAGGCGTATCTGCTCTCGCCACAAGACCTCGCGGCAGTGCATGAAATCCCAAAGCTGATCGAGCTGGGCATCAAGAGCTTCAAGATCGAAGGCCGCCTGAAGACACCTGAATACGTAGCTGCGGTCACACAAGCTTATCGCAAGGCCATCGACGCCGCACTAGCGAACCGTCCTGATCCGATCAACGACGCCGACATGTATGCGATGGAGATGACCTTCTCGCGAGGGCTCTACACGGGCTGGATGCACGGTGTGAATCACCAGGAACTCGTCGGTGCTCGCTACGGCAAGAAGCGCGGTCCCTATGTGGGCAAGGTGGTTGGCGTGATCGACAATGACACCGTGAAGCTCGATGAGCTGCACATCGCGATGAAGCCAGGCGACGGCGTCGTGTTCGAGAACACGTTCAACACCAACGATGAGCAAGGCGGCAGCGTCTATGAGATGGACGGCACCGTGTTGTCCTTCCGTCACGGGCTGCTGAACATGGACTTCATCCCGAACGGCACGCGCGTTTACAAGACGAGCGATCCCGCGCTCAATCGCGCGCTGCGCCAGACGTTTGAGAACGACATCCCGCTGCGCAAGCAGCACCGCCTGGATCTCACGGTCACGGGTCGTGTGGGTGAGCCACTGCGCGTGTCGTGTCAGGGCGTGACCATTGAGTCATCGATGCCACTGCAAGCCGCGCTCAAGCGTCCGCTCAGCCTGGAGACGATTCGCGATCAGTTCGGTCGGCTCGGCGGCACCACGTTTGAATTGGGCGAGGTGAAGTTCGAAGTCGAAGGCGACGTCATCGTGCCCGTCAGCGAGCTGAATCGCATGAGGCGGGATCTGATTTCTGATTCGCGAATCCTGATTCCTGATTCACCTCCCGCAGCCAAGGCGGCTAGCACTTCGCTCGAAGCTATGCTCGCCGACGCACGAGGCACCTTGATTGAGGAATCAGGAATCAAGCATCAGGAATTGTCCGTTCTGTGCCGCACCTTCGACCACATCGATGTCGCACTGAACCACGCGGTGCCGCGGCTCTACATCGACTTCGAGGACATCCGCAAATACGGCGAGGCCGTGCAGCACATCCGCAAGCATGCACACAAGGCAGAGATCTTCCTCGCCACGCCGCGTATTCAGAAGTCGGGCGAAGCTGGCTTCTTCAAGCTCATCGAACGCTCGCAACCTGATGGCGTGCTGATCCGCAATCTCGGCGCGTTGTCGTTCTTTGAAGGCACGGGCCTGCGTGTGACCGGCGACTTCTCGCTCAATGTCGCGAATCCGCTCACGGCGCACTTCTTGAAGACCAACACGGCGCTGGAGCAGCTCACGATCAGCTATGATCTCAACATTGAGCAAGTGCTCGACCTTCTGCGTGCCGCGCCACCGGAGTGGTTCGAGATCACGCTGCATCAGCACATGCCGATGTTTCACATGGAGCACTGCGCGTTCGCAGCCTTCCTGTCGAAAGGCACCGACTTCACCAACTGCGGTCGCCCGTGCGAGAAGCATCGCGTCCACCTGCGTGATCGCGTGGGCATGATGCATCCGCTGAAGGCCGACGTGGGCTGTCGCAACACGCTCTTCAATGCGAGTGCGCAAACAGGAGCCAGCTTCTTCCCGCAACTCGTTGAGGCAGGACTGCGCAGCTTCCGCATCGAACTGCTCGAAGAGAATCGTGACGAAACCGCGCACACACTGCGACAGTATCAGCAGTTGCTCGCAGGCAAGAACGACGTCCAGGCCTTGTGGCGCGAGCTGCGTGCGCAATCGCAGCTCGGCGTCACAAAGGGCACCTTGGGCGAGTGATCTCACGGAAGAAGTTGCGTCTCACCTGGACGCACAGCCGTTCATTGCCCGATGATTTCACGTTGCTTCTTCCTCTCCATCGTCGGGCTCTCTCTGAGTTCGATCCTTCATGCTGCCAAGGTGCCTGACATGCGTAGCTTCGGCGCACCGACCATTTCCGCCGAGGCCAACTGGTCTGACACGCTGGACTTCGAAGATGGCACGGGTGGTGTCGACCTCTCGGGCTTGAGGCTGGATGCACCCTTCTGGAAAGTGCGCACAGGTGACAGCGTCGTTGGCCTGGAGCTGCGTTATGACTGGACGCGATTCGAACTGCTGGGCGTGCCCGCCTTGAGCGAAGTCGATCTCCACAGCATCGACATCGCGGCCAAGTGGGCGCACTTCCCCAAGGAGCGCGGCTGGATCGGGATGCTAAACGTCACAGGTGGCGTGGGCTCCGACTTCGGTGACTTCAACAGTGATGCGTGGCAGTTCTCGGTGCTTGGGTTCTGGGGCTACCAGATGACTCCGAAGTTCAGCTGGGCGATCGCGGGTTATGCCAGCTACTCGCTCGGCGATGTGATGGCGTATCCGAGCATCGGCATCGTGTGGTCGCCATCCGACCAATGGCGCATCCAGCTCACACCGCCCCTGGCTGTGGTCTCTTGGAAGCCAAACAACGACTGGCGCATGGCTCTCACCTTCCTGCCCAATGGTGGAAGCTGGCAGATCGAGTCGAGGGATCGTGTCGAGCAAATCGATCTCAGCCTCTGGACCGCATCGCTGATGGTTGAGCGCCGCCTGATGGAGAATCTCTACGTCAGCGTGCGTGGTGGTGTGCATCTCGGCGGCGATCTGGAGCTGCGCGATGGTGGCGAACGCGTCGAGTTCGCCAGCGATCTCGATCCTGGTGCCTTCGCAGCCGTGGGCCTGAGCTGGAAGTTCTAATGATAGATTCCGCGCGTGCCTGAGTTCCAGGCGCGCATGAAATTCCTGATCGCTTTCCTTCTCTGCGCCACAGCCAGCTTTGCGGCATCGAAGCCGAACATCATCTTCATCCTCGCGGATGATCTGGGCTACACGGACGTGGCCTGCTTTGGCAGCAAGTATTACGAGACGCCGAACATCGACAAGCTGGCAACGCAGGGCATGAAGCTCACCAGCCATCACCACTGCCAGAACTGCCAGCCCACGCGCGCTGCCTTGATGAGCGGTCAGTATGGCGCACGCACAGGCGTTTACACTGTCGGCGGCATCGGTCGATTCGAGTGGGAGTCGCGTCCGCTGCGACCAGCGGACAATGTCACGGAATTGCCGCTGGATCGGGTCATTTTGCCCCAGGCCCTGAAGTCGGCAGGCTATGCGACCGCGATGTTTGGCAAGTGGCACCTCGGCGAGAAGGGCGACTACCATCCCGGAAAGCGCGGCTTCGATGAAGCCATCGTGAGCATGGGGCAGCACTTCGACTTCGCCACGAACCCGAAGACACCATACGACAAGGGCACTTATCTCGCCGACTTCCTCACCGACATGGCGGTCGATTTCATCCAGCGGCACAAGGACGGCCCGTTCTTCCTCTACCTGCCGCACTTTGGCGTTCACTCGCCGCATCAGGCGAAGGAAGACCTCATTGCCAAGTTCAAAGATAAGCCTCCCGTCGGCGGTCACAACAGCCCCGTGTATGCTGCGATGATCGCGAGCGTGGATGAAAGCGTGGGTCGCGTGATGAAGACGCTCGATGAACTCAAACTCGCTGACAACACGGTGCTCATCTTCACATCAGATAACGGCGGTGTGGGCGGCTATGAACGCGAGGGCATCCAAGGCGGCAGCATTACGGACAATGCGCCGCTGCGAAACGGCAAAGGCAGCCTCTACGAAGGCGGCACCCGCGAGCCCTTCATCGTGCGCTGGCCGAGCGTGACCAAGGCAGGCACGAGCTGCGGTGTGAACACGGCGCACGTGGACATCTACCCGACCTTCCTCGAGATCGCGGGCGGCACACCACCAGCGAACCAAGTGCTTGATGGCGAGAGCTTGGTGCCTTTGTTCAAGGACGGCTCAGCAAACCTCAAGCGCACCGCCATCTTTCAGCACTTCCCCGGTTACCTCGGCGCAGGCAACAACACCTGGCGCACGACCCCCGTGGCCACAATCACCAGCGGCGACTGGAAGCTGATGGAGTTCATGGAGGACAAGCACCTGGAACTCTACAACCTGCGCGAAGACATCGGTGAGCGGAACAATCTCGCGGCTTCCAACGCAGACAGAGCGAAGGCTTTGGTGGACCAACTGCACGCTTGGCAAACGGAGATCAAAGCACCGATGCCAACTCCGAACACCGACATCAAGCCGGTCGATTCCACGAAAGGGAAGGGCAAAGGAAAAGGCAAGGGTAAGAAGAAAGCCAAGGAGTAGCGGCGCAAGGCTCAGACCATGGCCACCTGTCGGTGGGCTGGCTCGCCGATGAAGAGGTCCCACTCGCGCACGCTGAAGTGATTGCGAATCAGCGCGCTGGTGGGGATTTCCTTGGGCACGAAGGGCTGCCGCAGAAGCCGCAGGCCCACCTCCTCCGGGAGCTTGTTGCCCTTCTTGCTGTTGACCCGCTTGTCGGCGAGCACGCAGTTCTCCCACGAGGTTTTGCCGCCACGAGAGCGCGGCACGATGTGGTCGATATTGCCCTCGCTGGGTCGCAGCTTGCGTCCCGTGTATTGGCAGACACCTCCATCGCGTTCCCAAATGGCGCGAGCACAGAACTTGGGCCGCCGCTTGGGAACTTTGTCAAAACGTGCCAGTACCACCACCGTCGGGACTCGGATGCCGCCGCGCACGGTGCCAATGGCGAAGTCGGTTTCTCGCACGGGCAGCGTGAGCCACTCATCCCATGTCACCGGACGCATTTCCTCGCCCAAGGTGATGTCCAGCGCGGTGGCCGAGCCATTGACTAACATGGAAAAAGTCTCAACCGGCGTTTTCACGTCGATTGCCTGCCAATGTCGATTTAGCACAAGAACTATCGCCCGATTCAGGATCTCGCTCATTTGCAAATGCCTGGTTGAAGGTTCAACCCACGCTTGTCAGGCGTGGACGGGGGAAAGCTGCTACACCAGACTCGGACTTTGGCAAGTCACGGCGCAGTTATCTTCTCCAGGGCCGCCACATTGTCCTTCATCACGCTCAGCCAGTCACCGCCTTCTGGCGTATTCCCGCAGGGATCGAAAACGATGCTCTGAAGCCCCAGCGTCTGCACCTTGGCCACCGATTCCTTGGCTGGCTCACCCTCCCAGATCATCCACTTCGCGGGGTGGCCGGCGACCAGTTTTTTGAGGTCGCCCATTTGTTCGGCGGTAGGCACTTCTTCCGGCTCCCAGAGCACGTCCTTCAGATTGAGACTGTATCGACGCGCGAGGTATTGATACACGGGATGACTCGCGACGAGCGGCTGACCCGCCAGCTTTTTGCCTGCGGCGGCAAGCCTTGTATCGAGGGCTTCGATGTCGGTGCGGAGGGCCGCGAAGTTCTTCTCGATCTCGTCCTTCGCTGCGGGCAGCTTCTTGGCCAATGCCTCGCTCACAACCTGAGCCTGGGCGATTGCCTGCTGGAGGTCGAGCCACGTCGTGAACGCCGTGCCGCTGTGCGAGTGCTCACCGCCGGGGCCATGCGAGTGCTTGGTCGCGTTAGCCACGACGATGAACTTGTCTTTGAATCCGGCCGCGGTGTCCACGGTCTTGCGCCGAGGCAGCGTGACCTTGTCAGCCCACTTCGAATAGGTCGCGCCATTCATGATGATCAGGTCTGCCTGTTGAAAGGCGGCAACGTCATCATCCTTGGGCTTCCAGAAGGCAGGATCTTCGTCAGCAGGAACCGGATAGACCACCTGCACGTGACTGCCCGCGAGGCGCTCCGTGAAATACTTCAGCGGGTAATTGGCCACAGCGACACGGACAGGAGCGTCGGCAGCGACCAGTCCAAACGGCACGAGCATCAAGGCGGCGAGGAGTGTTTTCATAGGCATGATCCAAACACTACGAACGCCCCGATTCTAGCGAATGACGAAATCACTTCAGCCGCTTCACCCGGATGTCTTTGAACTGTCCGGTGCTGCCGTTCTTCGTCTGCCACTCAAAGCCGATGATACCTTCCTGCACGCGGCCATGGCCTTCATCGATCAGCTCCAGCACCTGCTTGTTGTTGATGTAGTGCTCGACCTTGTTCCCTCGGGCAACGATTCGAAGATCGTTCCACTGATCGAACTTCATGCCCTTCGCTTCCGTCAGGCCCTCAGGAAAGGCATTGTCCTGGGCTTCGAGGTTCGCCTTCTTCACATCCGAGTGGTCTTTCACTTTCACTTTCTGCCCTGACTTGCCGAGATCATTGCGAGTGCCACTCTCGTAAAGGCCGCCCAGCTTTTGCCTCTGCCCGGCATCCAGGTCGAACTGATAGCCATTGACACTCGGCCCGTCGCCATTGCGCCCGGTGATGTAAGCCCGATAGAAGACACCCGTGTTCGAGCCGCCTTTGCAGCGGAATTTCAGAGACAATTCGAAGTCACCCACCGTGCCATCCTTCCAGACGAGATGGCAGTTGCCGCTGCTAGTGCCGTTAGGGTCGCCTTTGGCAGTGAGTGCGTCTTCCTTCACCGACCAAAACTTGCTGCTTCCGTCCCACCCGGAGAGGTCACGGCCATTGAAGATGTCGCGCTCTTCGCCAACGGGGAAGTCGGCGAGATTCTTGTTCTTGGTGGGATTGAGCACCCCAGGTTTGGGGGTGTTGAAGTAGTAGTCGCGCAGGTCCTTGTCGAGCAGGCTGGCCTGATCGTCTTTCTGAGATGTTGAGATAAGGATGAGTTCAGCGAGTTTGCCGGAGAATTGTTTGGTTCGATCAGGATCGCTGCTGCCGACTTCGAGGGTTGCCAGGGGCCCCGTCGGCGAGGTGGCGTTGCCCGTGGCGGAATGCGTCATGCCCCGCTGGTCACGAGTGCGAAGGCGCAATTCGCCTTTGTTTCCATCCCAGATCAGGATGGCGATCGACGGCTTCGTGGCATCCACACCGCCGGAGGTGACCTTGGTCTCGCCTGAGGGTTGTTTAACTTTCACCTCCACATTGCGGCCCTCGTTGATGCCTAGCGTAACCTCGGTCTGACCATCTATGGAAGCGAGCTTCACCATACGGGCGGGCAGCTGCTTGTCATCGGCCTGAAACACCACGGCCAACGTGAGGCCAGGCTGACCGGGGGCGATCTCTCCGCCAAAAGGGAACTTGGCCGCATTCTGATCGCTCTTGAGTGCCCGCATCACGACTGGCTTTCCTGACTTCGCCTTGAAGTCCAGGGCTGCGCGGTTGTCCTTGATCGCTTTGTCCGAGGTATTCCAGCCAATCCGCTCGGGGCTGGTCGCTGGCGAGTAACCCACGGCCACAAGGGGCGTGTTGGTTCCCACCTTGCTCACATCCTCCAAGATCGAGACAGTGTTGCCGCCGTCAATGTTCGGCGAGGGACTGCCGTTCGCCAGGTAACCATGCCGGGCCACGGCTGCCATCACGTGAAACACGCGCGCGGCATCGGGTTGCGGAAAGGGACGTTCCTGAGGAAACAAATCCTCGCGAGCCTCGCCAATCTGCACGCTCGAAGGAGGCGGGGCTGCTTTCCCTGTGTCTTTTTTCTCACCACCACTGAGTGCCAAAATGGCGATGAGGACGAGCACCAAGGCACCTGCGCCGATGAACATGAACTTCTTCTTGCTGGCGGGAGTCGGGCTCGCAGACTTCGCTTTCGCAGGCATAGCAACCTTCGAAGGCTGCGCCGGTCTGGTCTGCGGCCCCATCGGGCGGTGAGGTGCCGCTACCGCTGGCGCAACCGGAATAGCCATCGGCACGGACTGCTCCACCACGGGGGCAGCCACTGGCACTTGTGCCTGAGTGGTGATCGGCACGGACGAGCTCGTCACATGCGGGTAGTAGGCTCCCGTCTGCACCGGCACATGCCCGGTGGGTGCCTGATACACGGGCACGGGGCCGGTGTTGTAGGCTCCGGGTGCACCATAACCGTAGCCGTAATTCATTGGCATCCACGGCATCATGCCAGGGGCGGGTGGCAGCTTCTCCCAGGCGCGGAACTCCTCAATGGCCTGCTGAGCCCCGGAGGGACGATCATCGGGCTTGCACGCCATGAGACGCATCACCCAATAGGTCAGCCACTGCGGCAGATGCGGACAGATCTGGTGAAGAGGGAGCAGATCGTGATCGATGTGCTTGTCGATGACTTCGTTCACTGTCTTGCCATCGAAAGCTTTACGACCGGACACGGCCTCATAAAAAACACAGCCCAGGGAGTAGAGATCCGTGCGGACATCCGTGGGCTCACGAGAGAGCTGCTCGGGTGCCATGTAGTGAATGGAGCCCATCACACTGCCTTCCTGGTCCTCGGTCTGCTTGCGCGCAGCGAGACCCGTGCGGGCAAGGCCGAAGTCGATGATCTTCGCTTGGAATCGTCCGCCCGGCAGACGCTCCACCTTGATGTTCTCCGGCTTGATGTCGCGATGCAGGATGCGGAGATTGTGCGCGGCCAGCAATGCCTCGAGAGTCTGCTCGGCCAGCTGCTTGAAGTCCTCCATCATTAGCGGACCACGAGCAATGGTGTCCGCCAAGTCCGGCCCTTCGAGCAATTCCATCACCATGAAAAGCCCTTCGTCATCTTTCGCCACATCGAAGATGGTGACGATGTTCGCATTGCGCAACGAAGCCAGCATGTCGGCCTCCCGCCGCAATTCCTCCATGTTCGGGTCCATGCTCGACGTCTCATTCGCCGTGAGCAGTCGCTTGATCGCCACCCACCGCTTGAGCTGTGTATCATAGGCCCGGAAGACGGCACCATTGCCGCCGGCACCGAGCTGTTCATGGATGGTATATCGCTGTTCCGCCATTCCGGGAGGGACAATTGGGATTGGGAAAAAGAGTGGCGAGAGTAGCAGGACGCTTTGCATCTGCCAATCTCCATTATTCGGATGATCTCCGTGATCATTTCATCCGGCATCGGAAAAACGAGGAGCCGTCGCACCGCTTCACCCCTGCTCGCAGACACCCATCGCGACGCTCCCCGCGCTTGCACTCCGGCCAAATCTCCCGACTTTGCGCGCCCTTTAAGTCCCACCTGCCATGATCCCCAACGTCTATCGTTCCCTCAACTGCAACGCCCTGCGCGAATCCCACATCGGCCAGACCGTCACGCTTGCTGGCTGGGTCAATTCCGCACGCGATCATGGCGGCGTCATCTTCATCGACCTTCGCGACCGCGAAGGCATGACGCAGGTGGTGTTCCGTCCCGAGGAGAATGCCGAGATCGCCAAGCGCAGCCATGAGCTGCGTGATGAAGACGTGGTGCAGATCGTGGGCCGCGTGGAGAAGCGTCTCGCAGGCACCGAGAACACGAAGATCGCGACGGGCTCCGTCGAAGTCGTGGCCACGGAGTTGAAGATCATCAACAAGGCCGATGTGCTGCCCTTCCAGCTCGACCGCGAGCTGAGCAACGAAGACCTGCGCATGAAGTATCGCTACCTCGATCTTCGCCGCGAGCGCATGAACAAGAACATCCGCATGAGGCACAAGATCACCTTCGCCGCGCGGAACTATCTTGATCAGAACGGCTTCTGCGAAGTCGAGACGCCGATCCTTTCCAACCCCACGCCCGAAGGCGCGCGCGACTTCCTCGTGCCTGCGCGTCTCAGCCCGAGCAAGTTCTTCGCGCTGCCGCAGGCTCCGCAGCAATACAAGCAGCTGCTCATGGTCGCTGGTCTTGAGCGCTACTTCCAAATCGCCCGCTGCTTCCGCGACGAAGACCTGCGCGCTGATCGTCAGCCCGAGTTCACGCAGATTGATATCGAAGCCAGCTTCGTGAAGCAGGAAGACATCATCAAGCTCGTGGAAGGCTTGCTGGCCGCCATGTTCAAGGCTGGCAAGGGCATCGACATCCCGCTTCCCTTCCCGCGCATGACGTATGCCGACGCGATGGATCGCTACGGCAGTGACAAGCCGGACACGCGCTACGGCATGGAGATCACCGACCTCGCCGATGTGTTCGCCAACACGGGTTTCAAGATCTTCAAAGGCGTGCTCGAGCGCGGTGAAGTGGTGCGTGCGATCAACTGCAAAGGCTTCGCTGGCATCACCACCGGCCAGATGAACCGCCTCAACGAACTCGCTCACGAAGCCGGTCTGCCGGAAGCCGTGAAGCAGCTCGCCTACATCAAGATCGAAGGCGGCGAATACAAGAGCCCCCTGTGGAAGGTCTTCTCCGACGAAGAGAAAGCCGCGCTCACCACGAAGCTCGACATGGGCGAAGGCGACCTCATCTTCTTCGTCGCCGGACCGAAGGACATGGTCAGCAACGTCCTCGGTCGCACACGCATCGAAGTCGCGAACTTCATGGAACTCAACAAGGACAGCACGAAGCTGAACTTCCTCTGGGTCGTCGATTTCCCGCTGCTCGCCTACAGCCCCGAAGAGCAGAGCTGGGTCGCCGTTCACCATCCCTTCACGCGCCCGAACGCCGATGACGTGGGCAAGCTCGGCACCGACAATGCTACCGTTCGCGCCGAAGCCTACGACGTGGTGCTCAACGGCTACGAACTCGGCGGCGGCTCCATCCGAATCCACGAGTCCGACTTGCAGGCGAAGATGTTCGGCATCCTCGGCGTCACCCCGGAAGAGCAGCAGATCAAGTTCCGCCACATCCTCGAAGCCTTCAAATTCGGTGCTCCTCCGCACGGCGGCCTTGCCCTCGGACTCGACCGCATCGCGATGCTCATCGCCGGTGAAGACAGCATCCGCGAGGTGATTGCCTTCCCGAAGAACAACAAGGCGCTCGACCTCATGACCGACTCGCCGACAAACGTGGACTTCAAGCAACTGCGCGAACTCTACATCCAGAGCACCTTCAAGCCGAAGGCGAAGGACGAAGAAGCGAAGGCTTGAGTAAGCCATCGCGATGGTTACAATCGCCCCATGACCGCCAGTGCCTTTGTCAGCCTCAAAGAGCAAGTTGCTGCGCTTACCGAGCGCCAGCGCATTGAATTGAGTGCGCTGCTGCATCGGCAAAAGCAGGAATCTCCTGTGTGGAAGAGGGAGATGAGTCGGCGAATGGCGGCGATGGATTCGGGGAAGAAGCATTCGCTCTCGGCGATTCTGAAGTCCGCCTAAAATGGCTCGTCGCCACAGCCTCGATTATGAGCCTGTGTTTTCGTCGCAGGCTCTGGAGGTGTTCTTGAGCCTGTCAAAGGCGCGACAACGCAAGCTCGCGAAGGTCGCCTATGCCCTCGCTGCTCCGCCTTTTCGTGAGCCTGACTATCACACCAAAGACTCCACGGGCCGCTTGCTGAGCAACGTTAGAGTCGATGGCTTCATCTTCACTTACTGGCTGGACCGCTCTCCCATGGAGTTGCGGATTGTGGACCTCGTCGAATTGTAACTCTGGCAAGAGGCGGGGAATCAGGATTGTCATGCAAAGCCTAGTTCGCTAGGCTTTGACCATGATCACGATCCGCTTCAAGACGCGAGCGCTCAAAGACAAGGCGGTGGCATGCCTCACTGGCAACGCGTTGGTTAAAGACTGGCACAACGGCGCGCTGTCGTTGCCTGAGGCATTGCTGGAGAAACTGAAGGAGCGCGGCATTCCGTTCATCACGCAGGGGATCGAGCCAGTGCCTTCGTCTAACGAAGCAGATTCACCTGCCTTGTTGGCAGCATCGGTGAGTGCTTCCTCATCGTGACACTTCTGCCTCCGGTGGGAAGTTCCGAATAAGATCGTCATCGGTGTAGGGCTTGTCGTCGGGGCCGTCGTAGATGAGTTGGAAGACGCAGGTGCTGGAGCCGATGACGTGCAGGCGGATGCCAGGCTGGTCTTTGCTGGAAATGAAACTGTCTTTGCCGAGCGCGGGATGACCGGCAGGGACCATAGCGAGCTTCTCGCGGTTCTTGCCGGCGAGTTGGGCGCAGACTTCCTCCCACGTTCCGTTCGGTAGGGTGCGAGTGGTGGTCCAGTAGTCGATGAGCATTTGGCCGATGATGCCGGTTTGTTCTTGGGGCGTGAGACCGGGTTTGAGCAACGCGTTGAGTGGGCAGTTCGGGAACTGCGCTTCGGGATCGGGCGTGGGAAGACCGGCTTTGAGAGCGGGATCGTTGGGAGACGTGGGGCCAAACTTCGGAGCGGGCTTGAGCCAGTCGCGCAGCAGTTCGCTCAGGCCGCGCTTGTCGCCGATGACGATGCCGCTGAGCACGGCGAGCAGCAGTGCGAGGATTATGAGCGCGGGCTTCCAGAGGCGCTTCATGGTCACGCCTTCATGAAGCCGAGATTCGGATCGAAGTTCGTGATCGTGGGCAGCACATCGCGGATCTGCGAGTCGCTAAGACCGAACCACTTCGCCATCGTCGCGGCGTATTGATCCACGCTCGTCGTCGGCACCCAGCGACCGCGGCCGGTGTCGAGCGGATTGCCGGGCGTGGTGATGTTGGGATCGGGGAAAGTGCCGTAGAGCTTCTGGCCGTTGACGGAGCCGCCCATGACCATGTGATGGCCGCCCCAACCGTGGTCGGTGCCCTGGCCATTGGAGTCAAAGGTGCGGTTAAAGTCGGAGGCCGTGAACGTGGTGACGTTCGCACCCATGCCGATGCTATCGAGCGCATCCTGGAAGCCCTTCAGCGCATCGCTCAAACCACCGAGCAGGTTCGCGTGCGGAGCGAGCTGCGGCCCATGCGTGTCGAAGCCGCCGGTGGCGCAGAAGAAGACTTGGCGCTTCATGCCGAGCGGACCAGAGGCTTGCACGAGCTTGGCCACCGTGCGCAGTTGGTCGCCGAGTCCGGAGTTCGGAATCATGGTGAACGCACTCGTGCCTTTGATCGCGGTGTTGATCGTGTCGGCCTCGACGATGGATTGATTCGAGAGATCCGCGAAGGCATCTTCCATCACGTTCGCATACTCCTCGCTGAGCAGGTTGCGGAAGGTGGTGTAGCGCGTCACGTCTTTGGCTGCGCTGCTCTGGCCGAGCTTGAAGGTCGGAGTGCCACCGGGACCCGGACGGAAGGGCAGCAAGGTGGTGCCGGTCTGGAAGAAATTGGTGCCGCTCAGTGACACGAGCATGGAGATGCTCGTGGTGCCCTGGCTGGCCATGATCGCCTCAGCCATGCGTGCGCCCCAGCCGGTGCGGCTGTTCGCAGCGCCCATGGTGTAAGCCGATGTTTGCCACGCCATCTGTTGGTCGCTGTGGGAGAAAAGATTGTCCGGGATCGCGGGGCTGCCATTGCGATAATCCTGCAGCGTGGCCGGCGCGACGAGCGTGCCGAGGTTCGTCACCAGCGCGAGCTTGCCTGCATTGTAGAGCGACTGGCAGCCGGTCATGTTCGGATGCAGACCGATCTGCATGCCGTTGTCGTTCAGCGAGTTGAGCGCCAAGATTTGCGCCTGCGGAATGCCGACCACGGTGCGGCTCGCGAGATACTTCGCGTGCGCGGAGGACTCACGCGGCAGCGCGAGATTGTTCGAGTCATTGCCGCCATACAAGAACACGCAGACGATGGCCTTGTAAGTATCCGACGAGACATCCTGTGCGTGCGCATTGATCGAGCGCAGCGTGAGCAACGTGTTGAGCAGGCCCGCCGTGGACATCGCGGAGCAGGCGCTGGTGCCGAGGAAGTTGCGCCGTGTCAGAAGCGTGGGTGTTTGAGGAGCATTCATGGTGACGAGGCGTGAGGGTTAGCGATCGACGACGAACTCCGGCGAGGAGCACAGCACGCTGAGGATGTTCTGCACCTGGCTGGACGTGCTGCCGGCGTAGGTGGTGTGGATCGTGGTCAGAGCGGTGCGCAGCTTCGCAGACATCGGGCGGCTGAGCAGCAGCGTCTCAATGCGTGTCATCAGCGCCTCCGGTGTGGCAGCGAGCGTGTTCAGCTCGGTGAGGTTCATGCTCACGCTTGGCTGTGCATTCGTGGGGAAGCCGTAGCGCACCGCGTCGTAGAAGTAGTTCGATGTGTCGGTGGTGGAGAGCGGTGTATGAATCTCGATTTCCGGCGCATAGAGGCCCGCGTTCGAGATCGCGCCCTGCGGCTGGAAGTTCACATGGAAAAAGTTGAAGACCGTGGGGCTTTGCAGCGGTGCTTGATTGAAGTCGTCGCGCGGATTCGCGAGCACGTAGCGGCCAAGGATCGGCGAGCTTTCCGGCGGTGGTTGCGGGAAGGCGCGCAGCAAACGTGTGAGACGAAGGATCGGCTCGCTCACCTTGCCACCCGTGGCTTCGGGCAAGGCATTGCGTGCTTCAGGATCGAGGAAGATCGCCTTCACCACGGCGGCAAGATCACCACGCACACCGGAGCCGTTGTTGTCGAACTTGCCCGCGACGCGGTAGATGTAAGCTGGGCTCGGATTGCTGGTGACCAGGCGTTGAATCAAACGACGTGCGATGAAGGGACCGACGTTCGGATGATTGAAGAGCACATCGAGCACGCGCTTCACGTCTTCTTGCGCCGTCTGTCCCGCAGGCACCGTGGCACCGCTGACGATGACCTTCTGCCCACGATCATGCTGATCCTCGAAAGGAATCATCGGATTGATTTGATCGAGACTGCTGCCGCTGGACGTGAAGCTCGGCGAGCCTGCGAAGGTCCAGCCGGTGAGCGCGCGGGAGACTTCGACGATTTCCTTCTGCGTGTAGGTCGGGATCGCGTCGCCGTTCGCATCGCGCTTGAAGGTGCCATCGCGATTCAGATGCTCCAGCCCAATGTTGAAGAGCTGCATCACTTCGCGGCCATAGTTCTCGTTCGGCTTCGTCTTCGAGCTGCGCACGGAGGTGAGCCAGATGCCCATCATCGGATTGAGGCTAACGTCTTGCAGCAGGTCGCGATAGTTGCCAAAGGCGCGCTTCACGAGCAGGTCGTAGTAGTTCGCCATGCCGCGTGGGTAGTTTTGCAGCGTGGGATCGAGGTCCGACACGACAAGGATTTCGCTGAGCGCGAAGGCCACGCGCTGGCGCAGTTGATCCGGCGCGGTGATCGCGTGCGTCCACCACGCATAGAGGCGGTCGTTCGTATTCAAATTCGAGCTGCTCATCGGCATCATGCTGCCGGGCATCAGTGCGGCCATGTCGGCGGTGCGCGCGATCTGCACGAGGTTCGTGCGGGCACCTTGATAACGAGCAATGCGATCCATCGCATCGAGATGCAAGCTCGCAGGCATTGCGAGTTGTTCGTCAATCCATGCCGCGATGCCGATGGCCTTCACGCGAGCGAGCGATGCATCGCTTGGGCCAAACGTGGCCTGACGCAGGAAGCGCGAGGCTTCGAGATCAGCGGGCTTCGTGGTCGAAGACCAAGGTGTGGTCGGATAGCTGCCGCTCGTGTCGGCGGGATACGTCGGTGATTGATTCGGTGCGACTGCCACCGTGACCGTGCGCGTGATGGTCGTGCTTTGATTGCCAGCGGCATCGGTGACCGTGTAGCGAATCTGATACGTGCCGGGCGTGGTCACATCGACATTGCCTTCCTTCGTCACGCGTCCGCTGAGATCGCCATCAATCGCGTCCGTGGCCGTGAAGCCCGGATCGGTGAAGGTCTGGCCGACTTGCAGCGTGACGTTGCTGCCACCGCTGAGCGTGATCGTTGGCGCAGCAGCATCGGCAAGTTTGAAGGGCGCGAGGAAGGGGCCATCAATCACCTCGAAGCTGGTCTTGCCTGGGCATAGCCACGCGAGCGCCAGATGATCGCGCCAGCCGGATTCCTTCATGCGCAGCTCGATGTAGTAGCTCTGGCCTGCGGTCAGCGTTACGGGGCGCGAGAGTTGATAGTCAGGGAACTTCCGCCACTCGTAGTAGTCCACGCCCGAGGGTGTGAAGCACAGCAACGACTTGTTTTCCGGCGTGCGATCCGTGCTCAGCCAAGCCTCGCCCCAGTCATCGCTCGCGATGTTGAACCGATACACGCCGGTCTTCGGCGCATAGAGGTAGCCGCGCACAAGCACGCCATAGTTGTCGCCTTGGTTCGAGGGGATCTCCGCCTTCGTGAGCTGGTAGCGACGATCAGGCGAGTTCGGGAACTTCGCGTTGTTCACCAAGTCGGTGACCCAGGAGCCAGAGATGCCATTGAAGACTTCGCAAAGGATCGTGCCCGTGCCGGCGGCGAGCTGCGCATTCAGCGTGACAGTCAGTGTATCCGACTTGCTCACCACACCATCCGTGGCCGTGAGCTGGAGTTGGTAAGTGCCAGCAGCTGGGAACTCGACATCCGTCGTCAACGACGTCGGCGCACTGAAGACCACGGCAGTCGCGAGTGCCTTGGCGGCTGTCGTTGAACCCGCGACCACCGACCAGCGATACGCGAGCGGCTGCGGTCCTGGCGTGTAGTCCACCGCTGTGCCACGCAGCGAGTAGCGCGACTTCGGCCAGTAGCTGGTGATGTTCTCGCCTGCCTCGACCGCGATCTGTCCATCGTAGGCACTGGCAGCCGTGCCCGTGGGCGCACTGAGTATCACGCCGGGAATGACGACTGCCGCGCTGTTGGGTTGGTCCGCACGACGATACGCCACCGCGAGATAGTCATCGTTGCCGCCTTCTTTGTGCAGGGCGCGAATGAAATACTTCTTTCCTGGAACGAGATGGAACGAGGCCGAGACCTGCGAGGCATTGCCATAATAATAACGGCCCGTGGCCCATGGCGCGCTCGCGATGCGCTGTGCACCTTCGGCGGTTTCGCCGTTCGCATTGAACCACAGTTCGCTCTGATCATCGCTGGAGATGAGGAAGACATAGTCGCCTTCCGTCGCGACCGAGAGACAACCGGTGAGTCGCTGGCCATAGTTGTCGCCGAAGTTTGTCGGTGACTCGAACCTGCTCAACACATCGCTGAACGTCGGTGCCTTTTGATAAGCAGCGGAGTTGGTGAGGTCCGTGAGGTAGTAACCTGGCACATTCATCCACACCTCGCGCAGCAAGCCGCCAGCGCCTGCGACCATC
Source organism: Verrucomicrobiaceae bacterium (assembly GCA_016795365.1). Taxonomy (GTDB): domain Bacteria; phylum Verrucomicrobiota; class Verrucomicrobiia; order Verrucomicrobiales; family Verrucomicrobiaceae; genus JAEUHN01. Next base: position 224,647 of record JAEUHN010000047.1, on the reverse strand, counting down.
GGATTGCGCACCGTCACCAGCATCACATCGCTGCCAGAGTTCGCGCCATCGCTGGCGGTCATCTTGATCTCATAAACGCCAGGGCCGGGGAACTTCACGGTGGTCACTGGACTCGTCGGGCTTTCAAACGTCACCGTGCTCGCCGTGCTGGTCCACTTGTAGGTCATCGCGTTCGGACCTTGCTTCAAATCATAGACCACGGCGGCAATGGTGATGCCATTGGTCGGCCACAGCACCGTGCGATCAATGCCGAGCGCGACCGTGATCTCAGAATTGAAGACCGGTGCATTGCGCCATTGCGTGAGGAAGCCAGGCGAGAGCTGCTCGCGGCCATTGGTCGCCGGACCATCGAGCGCGATGGAGAGATGGTCGTTCCAGTCATGCTCCTTGTGAATGATCTCGATCGGATAAGCCGTGCCCGCCGTGAGCGTGAGCGCTGGCGTCTTCTGATATGGATGCGCGTCATAGCTACGCACGCCTTCGCCGTGGTCCACATACGCGATGCGCGTGAGGCCGTTGCCGTCGAGCATATCGATCTTGAAGTCGGCCTGATCATCGCCGCCAATCGCGAACACATAGCTACCCGTGATCGGCACCTTCACCGTGCCTTTCAAACGCTGGCCGTAGTAGTCAGCCCAGTTCGTGGGTGTCTCGGCTCCGGGCAGCAGGTCTTCAAAGTGTGGATTGCTCAGCGTCGGATCAATCGCCGTCAGATCGGTGATCTTGTTGCCGCTCACATCGAACCACACTGAACGCGTCAGATAACCGGTGACTCCTGGTTGCGCAGCCAGCACGCTGATCTGCATGGTGTCGCGATGCACCACTCCGAGTTCAGCAACTGCGAGTTCATAGACATAAGTGCCGACTGCCGAGAAGCTCACGTCAGTCGCGGCTTCGCTCGGTGTGGAGATGGTCGAGGTCGGTCCGCTCACCTTGCGCCATGAGTAGGTCACCGGGTTGGCGTTGTTCTGACGACGCAACGCGGTGCCTGTGAGACGCGCCTTGTTGTGCGGCCACCAGTAGGTGCGATCGCGACCAGCGGCGGCATAGGTGTTGAGCCCTTCGCTGAACATCGGCGCGCTCTGCACCGGCTCCAGGTAGCTCGCGCCGATGAGCCGCGGCAGCTTGTCGCCCTCACGACTCCACGCGACCGAGAAGTAGTCGCTACCCCAGCGCGCCTTGTGCAGGAGTTGCACAAAGTAGCGACCACCGGGTTTCAACGAGACCGGTGCGGACACTTGCGAGGCTTCCGAAGTATAGACCTCGCGACCACTCTGCTTCGTCGCGAAGCACACCGCACGCAGATTGCCCGGCGTCGCATCCGTGCTGATCGAGAACTCCACCGCCTCGCTGCCCGCGCAGTAAAAGGTGTAGTTCACCGGGTCGCTGCCGCCCGGCGGCACATTGAGAATGCCCGTGACGCGCGTGCCATACATGTCGGCCCAGTCATTCACCTGGCGAAGATCAGTGATGCTGTCCGTGATGTCCGGCTGGTTTGGAAAAGCGGCATCGGCCTTGAAGGCGGCGAGGTCGGCGTAGTTGCGGTTCCACCAGACCTGCCGCGTAAGCTTGCCGGTGTTCGCATTCAGCGCCGCTTTGACTTCGATCGTGACATCGTCGGTGCTCGTGTTGCGCTGCGTCGTGACGCTGTAACGCAAGACGTAAACACCCACCGCTGAGAAGGCGACATTCGTCTGCGCCAGTCCCACAGCCGAGAACGTCACCGTGCCCGGTCCGCTCACCTTCGACCACGTGCGCGTCGGCGTATCGCTAGCCCAGTAGCGACGCGATTCATACGCGCTCAGCGCGGTGCTGATCTGAGGCAGATAGAGCACCTGATCGCGGCCCGCGTTCAGGACGAAATCGGAGTTCTGATCGAAAGCATTCGCGATGGCTTTGATCGCTGCTGCATCGGCGGGCGGCGCGAGATACTCAGCGGTCACATCGGTGACGAACTCACTGCCCGGATGCTGCCACACGAGCGAGCAATGATCGCTGCCCCAGTCGTCCTTGTGCCGCAGCTCAAAGGCATAACGCTTGCCTGCTTCCAACGCGACGAAGCCCGAGTCCTGCTCCGTGCGTGCGAAGTAGTCCTCCGCATTCACCGCCGTGGTCACCTGGCAGCGACGCTGAATGTTTGCGGGCTTGTCATCCGTGCTCAGCCAGAATTCCGCCGTCGCATCCGCCGCGAGGAAGAAGCGATAATTGCCCGTCGTCGGCACCAAGATGAAACCCCGCGTGCGACTGCCGAATTGATCCGCCTGCGTGCTCGCCGCCGTGAGGCTCGTCACCACGCGATGCCCATGTGGGAAGCCAGGATAGTCCACGAAGCTCAGCAGCGAACTCACCGCCGAACCACCCGCACCGAACCAATACTCCGCGAGTGCCGAGCCCGCATCGGGCGCGAGCTTCGGCAGCACCTTCACCGTGATGTCATCCGTGCCCGCACCGCCGTTTACATTCGCGGTCACGCGAAACACATACGTGCCCACGGCTGGCAGCTCGACCGTCGTATTGCCCAACGTCGGCGTCTTGATCACCACCGGATCACCACTCACCTGCGTCCACACGAAGGTCGGCGTGCGGCTCGGATTGGCCAGATGCAAGGCCTGCGCGCTGAGCTGCACCGTGAGGTTCGGCGCATACTGCGTGATGTCGGCACCGGCTTGAACGACAACCCCTGTGAGCACCGGACCCGCTGCGGCCACCGGCGTCAGCACCGCACCCGGAATCACCACTGGCGTCGCATCCGGCGATGTCGCCCACGCGACCGACACCGAGTCCCCACCGCCACCCTCCTTCATCAGCGCCTCCACATAATAGCGACGACCGCCCACGAGCGCGATGGGTGCGGACTTCTGTTCGGCGTAAGTCGTCCAGGCATCCACATTGGTCCACGAAGACACCCGCGCGATGCGCATCTTGTTGGCCGACGTGTCATCCGTGCTCAGATACAGCTCGCAGTTGTCGTCACCGCTGATCCAAAAGGTGTAGCTCCCCGACGAAGGCGGCGTCAGGTAAGCACGCATTCGAACGCCATAGCGATCGGTCAAGTTCGCAGGACTGCGAAACTCTGCTTCCAGGGTTCGCAATAGTGGTGCTTCAGGGTAGTTGGGGTAAGTGATCAAATCGCCCACCGAACTGCCATCCAACTGCGTCCAGACCTCGCGCAGCATGCCACTTTGGCCGCAAACAGCCGTGGACAACATCACGGCCACAGTAACTATTCTGAAATTCATATTCGAATGTTATGGTGATTATGAAACTCAGGCAAGATGAAAGCCCCTAGGTCTCCTTGTCATTTCGGGAAGCTTAATTTTGTGAGCTTCGTTTTAACTGCCCGTTTGCGTGGCGATCGACTGCGTCAGCCCACCTCACCCCTGCGTGACATTCCGACATATCATTCATCTCGCTGTTGTTTGATGGTGCTTCGTGAAGCCAAGCTATGCCATGAATCCCACCGGCGGCGAGCTGCTGCCGGGAGAGTAGAAGTTGCCGATGTTCGGGAACACGAGCGGCAGATCGGAGGGTGACACGCCAAGCCAGAGAGCGAGTTCGGCGAAGAACTGGTCGCAGCTGGTCGTGGGAATGAGCCGTCCGCTGCCGGTATCGAGCGGGTTTACTTCCGCTCCGCTTTCGGGATTGAGCGCGAGGCTGGGATACTGGCCGTAGATTTTCTTGCCGAGCACACTGCCGCCCACCACAAGCTGATTGCCGCCCCAGGCGTGGTCGCTGCCCTGGCCATTGCTGGTCAGTGTGCGGCCAAAGTCAGAAGCGGTGAAGAGGGTGACGTTGTTCGCCATGCCCATCGCGGTGAGCGCAGAGTAGAACGCTCCGATGGCAGCACTGACCTGTGGCAGCATTTGGCTCTGATACGTGAGCACACCGCTGTGATGGTCCCAGCCTCCCCAGTTAACAAAGAAGGTCTGCCGAACGGCTCCAAGCGCCGCGTGCGCGTGGCCTTGGATGGCTTTGGCAATCATCTGCAAACGCGATCCCACATAAGTTGATGGAAAGGTGACACCTCCCGGCAGTGCGGCTGAGGTCGCGGTGGTGAAGGCATTGTAGGCATCGAGGGCGGCCTTCTTCCGCGTGTTGAAGGTCTGCATCAGCACGTTGGAGTATTGCAACGCGAGCTGGCTGTCCACACCCTGGCTGAAAGCCTGGCTGCCGGTGTCGTATTGCTGCCAGCCGAACTTGTAGTTCTGCAACGCGACCGCGCCGCCGATGGTGATGGCATACTCGGCCACATCGTTGCCCGTCTGCCAGACGTTGCTGCCATCCAGCGAGATGTTCATCGGCACCTTTTGATTGGCATTCAGTTCTTGCAGCAGGTCAGCTGTGCGACCCGCCCAGCCGATGCCGGAGCGCTGATGCGGCAGGCTCGTCTGCCATTGCTCGATCTGATCAGAGTGTGAGAAAAGGCCTAGCGGGAGCTGCTTCGCGAGCGTGTTCACCTGTGTGCGATTCTGCACGGGTTCGATCAGCGTGCCAACGTTCGCAACGAACGCCGCGTCTCCAGCTTCAAACAAACTCGCGACTTCCGGCATCCCGGAATGCACAGCAAAGGTGGGCTGCCCGGTGGGATGAATGTCGATGAGCGAACCAGGAGCCAGTGCGAGATTCGAGCGCGTGCTCTGATACTGCGCATAGGCCGAGGCTTCGCGGGGCACGAGCATGTTGAAGCTGTCATTGCCGCCCGAAAGGAAAAGGCACACCAGCGCGCGATACTCGCCATTCGCTGGCGCAGTGACGGCGGAGAGTTTCTCTGTGACCGAGAGGTTGAGCAAGGTGTTCAGCACCGGAATGGAGCTGATCGCCGCGCAACTGCTCTGCCCAAGGAACTGACGGCGGCTTTGATTGAAGGTGATCATGGCGATGGAAGAAAAGGGTTAGCGCATCACATTGAACTCAGCGGAAGTGACGATGGACGTGATGAGCTGGCGTAGGCGTTCTCGGTGCCATTGCCAGTTGTAGTCCGGCGGCTTGATGCGATCCACGGACTCGCGGATGCATTGGAAAAGCTGTGGCGACATCGTGCCACTCATGAGCGTGAGATCGTAGCGACGAATCAAGGCATCGAGATCCATCAAGCCAGAGACGCTCGGCTCATCTTCGTTGATGGTAGCGGCGGGCACGATGAGGCTGAGTTCGGGATCAAGGTTGAGCCGCACGTTGTAGGCGGCGGTGCCACTGCCCCAGCGGTGCAGGCTGTTGTCGCCAATGGCTTGCAGGAAGTAGTTCGCACCGGTGATGGCAGAGCTGGCGTTGAGGATCTGGAACTCGGGTGCCACAAGGCCCATCTGAGTCACGGGTCCAGGCGGGCTGTGCGCAGGCAGGAAGAAGTTGAATACGCTCGGTGAGTTCTGCGGGTCCTGCAGGTGATCCAGATTGAACTGATCCAGTGGATAGTGCCCGGAGGTAGAGGCCGCATTGTAGGCACGCGCGAGATTCACTACGCGCAGGAATGGCTCGCGCAGCTTGCCAAAGGTGGACGAGTCCATCATCGCTGGATCACGGGCTTCAGGGTCCATGAGGATCTGCTTGATCACGGCCTTCATGTCGCCGCGCACGTTGCTGCCGTTGTTGTTAAACTTCGCCGCCACACGTCCGATGTAGGCGTGACTAGGATTCGAGGTCACGAAGCGCTGGATCAATCTCAGCGCGATGAACGGGCCGACATTCGGGTGATTGAAGAGGTTCGTCACCGCCGCATCAATGTCGAGCGCGCCTGCGGTGCCTGTATTGCCAGCACTGGGCGTGCGAGCCGGGAGTGCGAGGCCGCCAAGCAGCGTCTTCGCATCGCAGTCATGGTAGGCATCCCAGATCTTCATCGGGTGCAGCCGGTCACCGTTGGTGAGGTTGCTGGGATTGAAGCCGATGCTGTCATACCAGGTCAGGCCGGTGAAGACGCGCGCCAGTTCCGTAATATCGGCATTGCTATATGTCGGAATGGGCTGGCCCGCATGGGGATGGGGAGACTGGTAGAGCTTGCGCACTCCATTGGTCTCCAGTTCCCAGAGCCCGATCGTGAAGAGCTGCATGATCTCACGCGCGAAGTTTTCATCGGGGTGAATCTTCAGCGCGGGGTTCGCTTTTTGATTGCCCAGATGGCTCAGGTAAACGCCCATCACCGGATGCATCGCGACCTTCTTGAGGATGTCGAGGTAGTTGCCAAACGCGTGTTCCTCGAAGATGTCGTAGTAGTTCGCCATGCCCTCGTAATCCACGGCGAGCGTCTCGGGCCGGTCACTGGTGACGAGGATTTCGCTCAGCGCAAAGGCCACTCGCTGACGCAATGGATCGGGCAGCTGGTCCGTGGCGGAGTCGGGCCGCAGCTTGGGCGAGCCCATCGCGCGACGCCACCACGAGTGCTCCTTGTAGTTGCCGTAGAGCTGGATGCCGTTGCCGTATTGCAGCGCCCAAGTCGTGTAGGGCTGGATGTAGCCAATGGGCCGGGTGAACTGATCTTCAATCCATGGCTCGATTCCCGTCGCCATCACCTCCTCCACATTCTCCGGAATGCCGTCACCATCGCTGCCATCTTGATCAGGACCAAAGGCCGCCTGAATCAAAAAGCGCGCCGCCTCTTTTGCCGATGGAAGTGACGAGGCATCGCCAAGCGTTGCTGTTGCGCTCGTTATACCACCAAGCGTGTAACCACTCCCAGCCGCGACGCTAACAGTGATGTTCTCAACGCCTTCCACACTCGCATCGTTGATGGGTGTGAGTTCAATCCACGTCTCACGCGCACCAAAGGGCACCGTCACCTGCGTGCCAGCGATGCTCGCTGTGTAGTCGCCATTGCGCGTCGCACTGCCGCCAAAGGTTACATTGATCGTCAGAGGCTTCAGCCCGCCGCTGCGACGAATGGCAATCACGCCCTTGTCCGGCCAGTCCTCGCGCATATCGCCATCCACCAGCCCCACGGTGATGGTGCTTGTGGCGTTCAGCGTGGTTTGCACCCGCGTGAGGTCTTCCGTGTCATCGCGGTCACTGTGATCGAGCTGTGGATTGAATCCAATCGTCGCCTCTTCCCAATCGCTGAGGCCATCGCCATCACTGTCCACGTCAGTCGCCTGCAATCGGAAGAACCATCGGCTTTGTCCGTTCGTCGCCAGTGCTTCAGAGATGGCGGAGCCATCGCCCATGAGTGTGCCGATCAGGGTGAAGTTCGCTGGATTCAAATCCGGACTGCCATAGATGGCATAGCTCTTCCCCCGTTCGCTCGACCATTGCAGATTCACCTGGCCTGCGAGGCCACCCGACATTCCGACCGATGGGAACGAAGCAGCATCAAGAGGATTCGTGCCCGCCACGCTCTCCAGGGCATTGGAAAACCCATCATGATCGGAGTCCGTCAGCGCTGGCAGATTCTGCGCCGCGTAGCGAATCTCCCAGATGTCGCTTTGCTGATTCGAATTGGCATCGATCGCCTGCGCGGTGACCGCAATAACAAGACTGAGTGCGACGAAGGCTTTCATGGCAATGAAGAGACTGAGCTGAAAAACCGTAGCCTGTCCGCTCATTCGTGACGAGGCACCCAGACTTGCGGTGTGGGAACAATGACTCGCCAGCGGGTGCTAAGCTCGTCACTTGATCGCCTCCTGTCATCTGGTTTCCCCATCGGATCCGGCAAGAACAAATTCGCCTGATCGAAGCTCCCCTCCATTCCGTTCTTTAGCGCTCCATCATGCGCACCATCTTCTTCCTCATCTTCAGCCTGACATCGTCCATCACGGCATCCGATCTGGTCCATGAAGACTTCTCTGGTCCGGCACTGCCGAAGTCATGGACACCGGGCGGACGCCCAGGTTCGTGGTCGGTGGTGGACGGCGCGTTGCAAGGCGACTGCAATCCCACCGATGATCATGGCCCCAGCATCAGCACGCCGCTGCCGGCCACGAATGTGTCGGTTTCGTTCAAGCTCAGGCGCGAGCCGGGATCGTATGCGCTAATGCTGATCGATGGCGACTCGGCTTTCGGTGGACAGGCACATCTGCTGCGTGTGGCGGTGAGTGGCGACCGGCTCACGATCGCGCAAGATCGAGGCTCGCTTGCGTCCAAGATGGAACAAGCCAAGGCGAAAGCCTCTGCCAAAAAGACCGGGCAGCCCATGCCGAAGCCGACTCCCGAGCAGCTCGCCGACCCAGCCTTCTACCGCACCGAATCGCTGGCCATAGCCAAGCTCACGACTCCACCGCAAGAATGGCTCGCACTGAAAGTGATCGCCCATGGCAACGATGTCACGGTGACGATCAATGATGGCCAAGTCATCAAGGCGAAGGCCACCGTGCTTGACGTGTCAAAGTCGAAACTCGTCTTCCTCGCGGGAGCGGGGAAGAAGCTGTGGATCGACGATGTGCAGGCTCGCGACCGCAAGCCCGTGGAGTGACAGGGGCGCTACTTCGCTGGAGGCTCCAACGGCAGGCGTGGAGCCTCGCCGAGCTTCACCTCAGGAGGTGGTGGCGGAGGCGTGGCCACCGCTTTGATCTCAGGCGGTGCGGGAGCAGGCTTGCCGCACTGGCACAATGCCACACAGCTCAGCACGATGAGAGGCCAGGAGTTGAAACGAGTGCTCATGGGTTTTGCGTGATCTTGTGACGGATGAAGACCTTGGTCTTGCCCGTGGTGCTGACGCTGAAGAGATGCGAGGTGCCGCTGCCCGTGTCGGTGATCGGATTCCATACCGTGAGATTCTCCGACCACTCAGCACCATAGGTGATGCCCGTGATCGATGGCGGCTCGGTGTAGCTGAAGGTCAACGTGCTGCCAGCCAGCGTTGCTTGCGGCAGTATGGCGAGGTTGTTCGCCGCCGTAGGATTCAAACCAAAGGCATACTCAGCGCCATTGGCGATGCCGTCATTCTCATGATCGGCCGTGAAGCCACCTATGACACCTGGATACTGACTTGCCACCCAACCAGCATAGCCGCTCGGTGTCTGCGCGGTCACCGTCTTGAGCGCACCAAAGCCGAACCAGCGACAGCCGACGTTGGGTCGGGCGCGCAGGTAGTAGCTCGTGCCATTCACCAGAGCGCTGCCTGCGGTGGTGGCATTGAGGTTAAACGAGGTGGCCGATCCCGCGAGCATGGTGGTCGTGGTATTCACGAGTTGGGTGGCGTTGGTGATGGTGATGTCGTCGATGAAGAAACCGAAGCTGGACGAAGCACCTTGAGTCACTGAACCGCCGTTGGCCTTCATGGTGAACCGAACCTGAATCGGCAGCCCCGCATAAGCCGAGAGGCTGACGTTGCGACTGATCCAGCTGGCATCCCAGAGGGCGCTGCTCAATCCGACGCCATTGCGCGTGGAGACGGTGGTCCAGGTCGAGCCATTGTCGGTCGAGACCTGGGCTTCCAAGGTGGTCGTCGTCACGCTGAATCGCGCGCGATCATAGAACTGGAGATTGCTCGTGGCCCCAGGAATGACGTTGCGCGTGACGGTGAAGGTTTGATCGCTGAAAACGCCAGAGGGATAAGTGAGCTGGAAGGCTTTGGAGCCCGTGCGCACGAGGCCAGTCTGGCGCAATGTGTAGCCTGCTGAAATGCCTTCGGTGATCTGTGGCGCAGGCGAGTCCTCCGCACCCTCCGTCCAGGCGGCGGTGCTGCCGGTGGAGACTTCCACTTGATACGAATCGGCCTGGGCAATGCTGTTGAAGGTGTAGCCCTGACCACTGGTCGATGGCGTGTTCGTGCCAGCGATGGTGATCGAGTCGCCGAGGATGTCAGGATTGAACAAGGTAACGGTGTAAGTCTTGCTCGTGGGTCCACCGCCGCCGATGCCGGAGACGGTCACGACGTAAGGCACATCACTCGTCACGGAGGAAGGAAGTCCCGTGGGTTCCCAAACAATCGAGTTGTCACCCACATTTGTTGTCGAGTTGGAAATGATGGTCAGAGGCACGTTCGATCCATTCTGTGTCATCGTCACCGTCGCCGAGCCAAAGTCTGCCCCTGGATACGAGAGCGACCAGCGGGCAGGCGTCAGCGATGCCGGAACGAAGCCCTCATTCGGCCAGGTCGTGAACGCAGGCGTCGGCGCGGCCTTAAAGTTGCCGATGACCCAGAGTGCATTCGCGGCGTTGTAGCTGCCATTGAACGGGATGTCGCCCGTGCCCATCTCCTGAGCGCGCGAATAAAGAATCCAGCGACGATGACCAACGACGGTGTTGTTTGAGCCATCGTCGCGCATGTAGGCGTTCACCGATCCTGGGCCGAACGTGCCAAGCGCGATGTTCGAGGCGCCTGCGGCTTCCGCACCATTCGCAGTGTAACCCAGCCAGCTGGGCGGCGGCGTGTGGCTGAGGGCGTTGTTGGCCGACATCATCAAGGCCGCCTCCTGATCCTTCGACGACTTGGTCGCATCAAAGGTGATGTCCGCTGGCAGGCCGCACAACGCGCGGAAGAAGTTCACCCGCCTGCGCACATCATCTTTGAAGGCAGCCGACGTGGTCCCTGGAATGGTGGACGCCACATTGCCGGTCCAGGCGATGTTCGAGGCATAGCCTTCGGAGGCCGTATAAATGCAGTTGTAGAAGGCTAGCACATCCCGACGATCCGCCGCATTTACCGAGAATCCATCCACCGCCGTCGGGCTGCTCGTGCCCGGCAACCAAGCCCATGCCCCAGGCGTTAATGCAAGCGTGAACAGGGCTGTCACTTTGATAAGCGACCCGTGGGGGCTGAATCGTATTGCCATAGCTCGCAAATTAGCCACCCCTCGGTCGATTGTGTCAACGCCCGTCGAGATTTGTTTTGAAAAGCTTCACAAACTGTTGAGAGCCACGACAGACTCGCCGTAATTTTGGTGCCCTCTCTTCCATGCGCGACTACTTCATCCGACGCTTCCTGCTCATCATCCCGACTTTGATCGGGGCGACGCTGGTCGTCTTTGGCATCACACGCATCACGCCGGGAGGACCTTATGAGCGTGCCATGCAGGTCGCGCTGATGGGCGATCACGGCGGTGGCGGCAAGAATGCAGGCGGCTCGCTGAGCCAGGAGCAGAAGGATGAGATGGCTGCCTACTACGGCTTCGACAAGCCTTACCTCACGGCCTATGCCGTCTGGCTGGGCATCATGCGACGTGAGGAGACGCCGATGTTCATCAAGTTCGAAGAAGGCAAGGACGAGGTCAATGTGACGCTGAAGATGCTGCTGCCGCGCGCGGAGTGGAAGCCCAACAACGCCTACAAGATCACGCAGGCAACGATCACACGAGATGGCAAGCTGACAGCTCCCGACGCCGACGCGCTGAAGGTCTGGAAAGTGCGGACCGAGCCTGAGAAGCAGCGCGTGGTGGTGTATCGTCCGCAATTCAATGGCTTGCTTCAGGGCAACTTCGGCCTGTCCACGAGTTACAATCTCCCGGTGCTCGGCATGATGGTGTCCAAGATGCCGGTGTCTCTGTTTTACGGGTTGCTCACCTTCTTCATGGCTTACGTGGTGTGCATTCCGCTGGGCATTCTGAAGGCGATCAAGCATCGCACAGTGATCGACAATGTGACCTCGGTGCTGATCTTCATCGGCTACTCGATTCCTGGATTCCTGCTCGGCAGCTTGCTCGTCGTGTTCCTCGCCGCCCGCATGGAGTGGTTCCCCACGGAAGGATTCACGAGCGAGAACTTTGCCTCGCTGAGCGTGTTCGGGAAGATCTGGGATGTCGTGCATCATGCGATCCTGCCGCTGGCCTGTTACATGGTCGGCAGCTTCGCCTTCCTAACGATGCTGATGAAGAACAACCTGATGGACAACCTCGCCGCCGACTACGTGCGCACGGCCATCGCGAAAGGTTCCAGCTATCGGCACGCGGTGCTGGGACACGCCTTGCGGAACTCCTTGATCCCCATCGTCACCACACTCGGCAGCATCACCACGGTGTTCGTCGCGGGCTCGCTGCTCATCGAGCGCATCTTCACCATCGATGGCTTCGGATTGCTCACCATTCAGAGCATCACTGATCGTGACTACCCGCTCGTGATGGGCATCCTCACGCTGGACGTCGTCCTCATCATGCTGGGCAATATCTTGTCCGACTACCTGGTCGCGCTCACCGATCCACGCGTTCGCTTCAACTGATCCATGTCTCCACGCAACACAGGCATCACGCTCATCGCTTACACGCTGCTCGCCATGGCGCAGCGGCTGGCGGGGCTGCATGTGCCCGTGCTGAAGCTGCCCTACCTCGCGGGCGATGGCGTCGGCTGGGTGTTCGCCCTCGCCTTGCTGGCGCTCGGTGTGTGGTGGCTGCTCAAAGGCGGCGCGCACTGGAACATCTCGCCGCTGACGCAAAAGAAGCTCCAGCGCTTCACTCGCATCCGTCGAGGTTATGTGTCCTTCCTCATTCTGCTGGCGCTGACAGGCATCGCATCGCTGGACAGTCTCCTCGTTGGCAAGCGTGCTCTGATGGTGAGCTACGGAGGCAAGTGGAGCTTCCCCTTTGTCAGTGAGGTCATTCCTGGCAAGACCTTCGGCCAGCCCACCGATGCCGAGACGGACTATCGGCAACTGCAAGCCGACTGCCGCACCGCAGGCAAAGGTGATTGGGTGATCATGCCCCTGGTGCCATTCGCTGCATCGCTGGATACGCCCGCGATCATAGAGACGCTGGAGATGCGTGATGGGAAGCTGCTGCGCAATGGCCGCGCCTACAGCGGAGCCGCGTATGTTTCCTTTGCCAGTAATCCGGCGCAAAAACGTCAGGAGTTTCAGTTCCGTGATGGCGTGAAGCATGGCGACTTCCGCGGATGGAACGACAAGGGCGAGCCTGTGGAGCAGGGTTCCTTCAAGCAAGGTCAGCGCGTGACTTACACCGACTTCACCGATGGCAAAGCAGCGGCGCTCGAGTCCCAAAGCAACAGCTTGTGGCAGCGTCTGGTGTATCCGCCTGCGCCGCCTTCGGTCTCGCAGAAGCATTACCTCGGCACCAACACCACGGGCAACGATGTGCTCGCGATGCTCTTCGGTGGCTTGCAACAGGCCTTGATCGCTGCGGTGCTCTTCGTCGCCGTGGTCTTCCTCGCGGGCGTCTTGATCGGCGGCACCCTTGGCTACTTCGGTGGCTGGGTGGACTTGGTGGGCCAGCGCTTGATCGAGATCTGGTCGGTGCTGCCTTTCCTTTTCATCGTGATGATTATCAGCGCCTTGATCAGTCCCACGCTCGGAGTGCTGGTGATGATCCTCGCGGTGTTCGGCTGGATGAGCACGACGATGTATCTCCGCACCGCCACCTTCAAAGAGAAGGAACGGGACTACGTGGCCGCCGCCCGACTGCTCGGTGCCAGCACGCCGCGCATCATCTTCCATCACGTGCTGCCGAACGTGATCGCGATTCTCGTCACGCTTGCACCCTTCGAAGTCGCTGGTGTCATCACCGCGCTCGCCTCGCTGGACTTCCTTGGATTTGGTCTGCCACCGGATGTGCCGAGCTGGGGTCGTCTGCTGCACGAGGGCGTGGATAACTTCGCTTACCCCTGGATCGTCAGCAGTGCCTTCGCTGCCATGGGTGTGACTCTCGTCCTCGTGACCTTCGTGGGCGAAGCCGTGCGCGAGGCTTTTGATCCGAAGAAGTTTACCACTTACGAATGATGAGAAGCACGGACTCAGGCTTGTGGAGCAAGATGCAGCTGATCTTCGGCGCATCGCTGCTTGCGCTGCTGTCTGCCTGCTCACCCGGCAGTGATGATCGATTCCCGCCCTACGACAACACCGCAGAAGTCGAAGCCGAATGGAAGTCGAAGCCCGACTTGTATCGATTCAGGTCCATCGCCGATCTGCCGCCAAACTTGAAGTGGGAGACGGGATTGGATTACCCCGAGATGGGTGATCCCGACGCGAAGAAGGGCGGCAAGTTCAACTACGACATGCCGAACTTTCCGCCCACGCTACGGTTCATGGGCCCTGATGGTGGCAATACCTTTCGCAGCGAGCACTGGGACAACATTGAGATGGCCTTGCTCGCGAAGCACCTGAACGAAGACAAGTGGATTCCCTGCATCGCAGAGAAGTGGGCCGTCAGCGAAGATCGCATGACCGTGTTCTTCCAACTCGATCCCGCCGCCTGCTATTCGGACGGCGTGAAAGTGGCTGTCGAGGACTTCTTCATGATGTTCTACGTGGCGCTGTCCAAGCACGCGAAGGACCCATTTCTGCCCGACTACTACAGCAAGGAGTATTCGGCGATCACCAAATACGATGACCGCACATTGGGCATCACGCTCAAAGAAACAAAGCCGGACCCTATCCTCACGGCGACTTCAGTGCTGCCATTGCCAAGACACTTCTTCCGCGAGTTTGGCGAGGATTTCCCGGCTCGTTATCAGTGGCGCAAGATGCCGACCACGGGTGCCTACGACATCAAGCCGGAAGACATCAAGCATGGACGCAGCATCACGCTTACCCGCGTGAAGGACTGGTGGGCAAAGGACAAGAAATACTATCGCTATCGCTACAACCCGGATCGCATCGTTTATCGCTTGGTGGCCAGCATCGACACCTCTTTTGAACTACTCCGACAGGGCAAGCTGGATTTCTTCAGTTCAAGTGCGCTCACCGTGCCGCCGAACTACTGGTATGACAAAGGCGACATTCCCGAGCTGCTCAACGGCTACATCGAGCGCTACACCTTCTTCAATGAGTTCCCCCGTATCCCGCGCTGCCTTTATCTGAATCAGTCCATGCCCCTGCTCGATAACCAGGATATTCGCACAGGCCTTAACTACGCCATCGACATGGACAAGGTGATCAACGTGGTCCTGCGTGGCGACGCGGTGCGCATGCAGAGCAGTTGGTCGGGTTATGGCCGGTTCACCAATCCGAAGCTGCGCGCCCTTCCGTTCGATCCTGTCAAAGCGCAAGAGCACTTCGCGAAGGCCGGTTTCACCAAGCGTAACGAAAAGGGCGTGCTCGAGAATGCTGAGGGCAAGCCTTTGTCCTTCCTGCTCAGCGTCGGCAACACGCCGCTCTACACCCAGATGGCATTGATCTGGAAAGAAGGCGCACTCAAAGCGGGTCTCGAACTGAGGATCGAAGCGCTGGACTTCACGCAGCTCTTCAAGAAGGGCGATCAAAAGGAACACGAGATTATCCTTGCCGGGTTTGGCTCCATGCCTCCGTATCCGCACATGCATGAGTATTTCCACTCGGAGAACGCCTGGGAAACCAAGCCTGACGGCACGAAGGTAAAGAAGGTGGACTCCAACAACTTCACAATGACCTCGCATCCCGAGCTGGACAAGTTGATCGACCAGCAGCGCAAGGCTCCGAACGAAGATGAAATGCAGCGTCTGTGCTGGCTGATCGAAGAGTTTGTCCAGAATCTTGGCTGCCAAATCCCCACTTATGAGTCGCCATTCTATCGCTACTACCACGCCCGATGGATGCGCTGGCCAAAGGATGGGAATCTGAAGATCACTCGCGAAGCTACAGACGCTTTCGTTTGGTGGATTGACGAGGATATCAAGGCTGAGACGCTCGCCGCTAAACGCGAAGGACGCAGCTTCGGAGAAACCACGCGGATTTTTGATCAATACCGGCAGAAGTGATGAGCGATTCGTCTTCCATTCTTCAAGTGCGCGATCTGGTGACGGCCTTCGACACCGACGCTGGCCGCATGGTGGCCGTCGATGGCGTGAGCTTCGAGGTGCCTCGTGGGAGAACCTTGGGCATCGTGGGCGAGTCGGGATGCGGCAAGAGCGTGACAGCCTTTTCAATCACCCGACTGCTGCCGCAGCCTCACGGTAAGATTCTCAGTGGCAGCATCACCTTTGATGGCAAAGACCTCGTCACGCTCCCGCATGATGAGATGCGCAAGCTGCGAGGCTTCGATATCTCGATGATTTTCCAGGAGCCGATGACGGCTCTCAATCCGGTGCAGACCGTGGGCAAACAGCTCGCGGAAGCCATTCTTCTCCACGACGAGAAATGCGATCCCAGCGACGTCACAGCGCGCTGCATCGACATGATGCGCAAGGTTCGCATCCCTGCGCCCGAGCAGCGCATCCACGAGTATCCGCATCAGCTCAGCGGCGGCATGCGGCAGCGAATCATGATCGCGATGGCGCTGATCAACACGCCGAAGCTGCTCATCGCCGACGAACCGACGACTGCGCTCGACGTGACTGTGCAGGCGCAGATTCTGGAGCTGATCAAGGACCTGCAACGCGACCTCGGCATGAGCGTGATCCTCATCACGCACGACCTCGGCGTGATCGCGGAAACCTGCGATGAAGTCGTGGTCATGTATGGCGGCCGCATCGTCGAGCGCGCCGAAGTTCATGAACTCTTCGCGAATCCGCGCCACGCTTACACGCGCGGACTGCTCGATTCGATCCCCCGTCTCGACAGCAAGCCGAAGACAAAGCTGAAAGCTATCCCGGGCAATGTCCCTGGCATTGCGGATTTCAAGCCGGGCTGCCGCTTTGCCGACCGCTCGGGCAAGGAGCATAACGCCGATCACCTCAACACGCGGCCTCCGTTCGTCGAGGTGTCCGCCAACCACTGGGTGGAGGCTTGTCCGGTGTGCGTCGTATGAACATTTGAAAAGCCGAACTTCATCTCTTATCCATCCACCATGACTATCCAAGCCATCGTTCATCCCGCTGAAGAGGGCGGTTATTGGGCTGAAGTTCCTGCCCTCCCTGGGTGCATGACCGAGGGTGAGACAATGGAGGAACTGAAAGCAAACTTGCTTGAGGCTATCCAGGGTTGGACCGACGCAGCCACAGAGAATGCCATCAAGCACATGGATGCGAACTCAAACGTGCTTTCGCTTGCCGCATGAAGCAGGTAAGTGGGAAGGCTTTGATCAAAATTGCGGCTGACCACGGCTGGGTGGTTGATCGAATCAAAGGCAGCCATCATATCCTCCTTAAAGAGGGAGAATCCTCAATCTTAACGATTCCTGTTCACTCCAATCAGCCCTTGAAGATCGGCCTTCTCAAAGCCCTCATGAAACAGGCCGGACTCACGGAAGGAGATCTTTGACCGATGGCCCTGCTCACTGTCCAGAACTTGAAGCAGCATTTCCCCGTTCGAGGGGGCGTGTTGATGCGTGCGGTTGCGGCGTGCAAGGCGGTCGATGGCGTGTCCTTCGAACTCGGCACGGGCGAGACACTTGGCCTTGTCGGAGAATCGGGCTGCGGCAAGACGACGCTGGGCAAGGCGGTGGTGCGTTTGCTGAAGCCGACGGATGGCAAGATCGTATTCGATGGCCAGGACATCACGCATGCGAGCATGGGCGAGTTGCGTCCCATGCGGCGGCATGTGCAGATGATCTTCCAGGACCCGGCGGAGTCGCTGAACCCGCGCCATACGGTGCGGGACATTCTGATGGAACCTTTCATCGTGCAGAAAATCGGCACGAGCGCGGAGCGTGTGAAGTGGGTCGCTGAGTTGCTCGACAAGGTCGGCCTCAGTGCGAGTGCGGCAGACAAGTTTCCCTTTGAGTTCAGCGGTGGTCAGCGGCAGCGCATTGGCATCGCCAGAGCGATTGCCTTGAAGCCGAAGCTGATCGTATGCGATGAGCCTGTCTCGGCGCTCGACGTGTCGGTGCAGAGTCAGGTGCTGAATTTGCTGCTCGACCTCCAGCGCGAGATGGGGTTGAGCTATCTCTTCATCGCGCACGGCCTTAGCGTTGTGAAGCACATGAGTGATCGCGTGGCGGTCATGTATCTGGGCAAGATTATGGAACTCGCGCCGGCCGAGGAGCTGTATCGCAATCCTCGCCACGCCTACACCAAGGCGCTGCTGGATGCGATTCCGGTGCCCGATCCCGCGAGGCGCCGTGAGCGCCACTTGCTGCAAGGCGATGTGCCTTCGCCGATCAATCCTCCTCCGGGGTGTGCCTTCGGACATCGCATGAAACATCCGAACTGGGAGCAAAGCGTGAGCATGGACCTCTCACTTAAAGAGATATCTCCAGGTCATTGGGTTCAAGCTTGCCCGTGTTGCATGGAGTGAGGTTTCACCCATGATCATGCGGCTGATATCTGACGCTTTCTGCGTCACGGATTGATAGTTTCACGAACGAAAAACATGCTGTAAGACGTTCAACGGCTCCCGCCCTGAATCTCTCGCATGTTCGCTCCCACCCTGTCTCGACTCCTCTGGTTCAGCTTTGCCTTGTCCAGCACCTTGGTGCTCGGCGAGTCGAGGTTCGTCTCCACGTCGGGCGATGATACGGCAGTCGGCTCAGAGTCAGCTCCTTGGAGAACGATCCAGCATGGGTGCGACGAACTGAAGCCTGGCGACACCCTCACGGTCCTGCCCGGTGTTTATGAGGAAAAGATCAAGGTGCGGGTCAGCGGTGAGGAAGGCAGCCCAATCATCATTCAGGGCAGGCCCGGAGCCGTCATTAGCGGCAAAGGAGTCAAGGGCACCGATCTGATTCACCTCAAGGATCAGAGCTTCGTGACCATCGAAGGCCTTGAGCTGCGCGACAATCTTCACGTGAACGACGGATCAGGCATCCGGGTGGAAGGTCACGGCTCTCATCTTGAGTTTCGCAACAACCGCATCCATGAGATCCGTGGCAAAGATGCCATGGGCATCACGGTCTATGGAACCGACAAGGCCCGCCCGGTCGATTACATCGTGATCGATGGCAATCACATCTACGATTGCGATCCGGCCAAGAGCGAGGCGCTGGTGCTCAATGGCAACGTCTCCCATTTCCAGATCACGAACAACGTGGTCCACGATGTCAACAATATCGGCATCGACATGATTGGCGGCGAAGTGTCCACCACGGGCGACGGCACCAAGGTGGCGCGCAACGGCGTGTGCCGGGGCAACAAGGTCTATCGCTGCCGGTCCAACTACGAGGACGGCTACGCCGCCGGCATTTATGTTGATGGCGGGCATGATATCGTGGTGGAAGACAATATCGTGACGCAGTGCGATCTGGGCATTGAGATTGGCGCTGAAAACAAGGGCACCGTGGCTTTCAACATCACGGTGCGAAACAACGTGATTTTCCACAACGACAAGGCGGGCCTCATCTTTGGAGGTTACGAGAAGTCCACCGGGCGAGTCCAACTCAGCACCTTCAGCGGCAATCTTTGCTACCAGAACAACCGGCACAAAGAAGATCACAATGGGGAGCTGTGGATCCAGTGGGCCAGCGATAACGAGGTGAAGAACAATACCTTCATCGTCAATGGCAGCGAGAGCCCGCTGGCCCAGATCTCTGTGGGTGGTGAGGGCAACACCTTGAGCGATAATCATTACTACACCGACGCAGGAGCTGACGACGCTTTCTTCCTCTACAAGAACCACGATGTGAATGGCTTCGCCGCGTGGAAGATGGCGACGAAACAGGAGTCTGGCTCGGTTTTCGGCCCCAAGGAAGTGAAGCTGCCATCCGTGGAGTGATCGCGACCGCACTTGGCGGCGTTCGTTTCCTCGTTAGGATGGTCGGGCATGAGTTTGCCCCACAAAGTCAGAAAGCCCGCATCGATCAGCGTGGCCGATTTTTATCAGCATGACCGCGACGCCCTGAGACTGAAGCTGGTGGGCAACGAGGCAGGCATGAAGCGCCGCATCCAGGAGCCCTCGGTGAATCGTCCCGGTCTGGCGCTCTCGGGCTTCTTCGACTACTTCGCCTACAAGCGTGTGCAGGTGCTGGGAAATTCCGAGCTGTCCTACCTGGATGAACTGAGCAAGGCCACCCGACGACAACGCTTCGCTGCCCTCTGCGGCTGGGACATTCCCTGCCTCATCATCGCCCGTGGCCGCAGCGTGCCTGACGACCTGATCACCGTGGCCAATGATGCCGGCATCTGTGTGTTCCAGACAAGCATGGTGACGATGAAGTTCATCAATCTCGCGACCATGCGCCTGGACTGGGCCTTCTCTCCTTCAACGACGATGCACGGCAGCATGGTGGACGTGCAGGGCATCGGCGTGCTGATCATGGGACCCAGCGGCAGCGGCAAGAGCGAGAGCGTTCTGGGCCTGCTCCAGCGCGGAGGTAGCCTGGTGGCGGACGATGCCGTGCGGTTGCGCCTCAACGAAGATCGCGAAGTGGTGGGAACGGCACCCGAACTCACTCGCAGCAAGATCGAAGTCCGCGGACTGGGCATTCTCGACGTGGCACGGCTGTTCGGCGTGGGAGCGGTCCGCTTGTCGAAGCGCCTGGACCTGATCGTTCATCTCAAGGTCGGCGTTGAATTGCACGAACTGGAACGCGTGGGTGGTGAACTCCGCATGGAAGAGGTGCTCGGCCTGCCTGTTCCGAGCGTGGATCTTCCCGTGGCTCCTGGGCGAGACATTTCTGGACTCATCGAGATCGCCGCCTTGAATCACAAGCTGAAGTCTTTTGGCTACGACAGTGCCGGGGACTTCAAAGAAACGCTGTTGAAAAAGATAGCCGATGATCAACTAGGTTAACGCCAACCCTCCTCACGACCTTGGAAAAGGAATTCACCATCACCAACAAGAACGGCATGCACGCACGCCCTGCGGCCCAGTTCGTCAAGCAGGCGAGCCAGTTCAAATGTGAGGTGCTGGTCGAGAAAGACGACGAGCAGGTGAATGGCAAGAGCATCATGGGCCTCATGATGCTTGCCGCAGCCAAGGGCGAGTGCATCAAGATCATCACCGATGGTGCCGATGCCCCCCAGGCGATGGATGCCCTCGGCGCGCTGGTCACCAGCGGGTTCGGCGATGTCGAATAAGCAGGCAGGCTGGGATTGACGCGACGGCTGGTGCGGCGAAAGATCGCGCACTTTTTCATGCCGACTCCCTCCGACTCCCTCGAACGCATCTGGTCCGGTCTTCCCGTTTCTCCGGGCGTGTCTGAGGCGGTCGTGCATGTGCTTCAGGACAGCTTTGATGAGCCGCCCGAGGAGAGCATCGAAGAGCACGAAATCGAAAGCGAACTCGCCCGCCTGGACACGGCGATGCAGAAGACCAAGCAAGAGATTCAGGCTCTGCAGAAGACGATCGAGACGCGTGGAGACTCGAGCGAAGCCGAGATCTTCGAGACGCATCTCATGATTTTGGAGGACGTCTCGATCTTGGATCACGTCCGCCGCACGGTGCGGACCAAGCTGCGCAATGTGGATTCCGTTTACCACAAGCTGATGCGCAAGCACATTGAGGCACTCCGAGGCGTGGACGACCCCTACCTGCGCGAGCGTTACATTGATCTGAAGGACATCACTCAGCGTGTGATGCGCCATCTCCGTGGTGAGCATCGCGCGGATCTGACCTTCGATGAGCCGGTGATCATCGTGGCCCACGATCTTGCGCCTTCGGATACCGTTCAACTCGATCGCAGCATGGTGCTCGGGTTTGCCGTGGAAACCGGCAGTGTGAACTCCCATGCCGCGATCATCGCCCGTTCGCTGGGCACTCCGGCCGTGGTGCGACTGCATGGCCTGCTGGAGGGTGTCGTCTCCGGTGAGCGCGTGGTGCTTGATGGCGACGAGGGCCTGCTCATCCAACGTCCGTCGCCAGAGACGCTCGCCCGTTATCGTCAAGTCGAAGCCCAGGCCGAGGCACAGGACGACATGCTGCTCGCTTGCAGCCAGGGACCCGCCACAACTGCGGACGGACGCAACGTTCGCGTGGGAGCGAATGGTGAGTTCATCGATGAACTCGACTCAATCGTCGAGTCCGGTGCTGAGGAGGTGGGCTTGTTCCGCACCGAGTTTGTTTATCTCGAAGATCCCAACGCATCCGAGGACGCTCTGGCAGAACTTTACGAAGCCGTGGTGAAACGGATGAATCCGAAACCGGTGATCTTCCGCACGCTCGACCTCGGTGGCGACAAACTCGATCCTCTGCTCGCCGCCGAGCCGGAGCCCAACCCTTTCCTTGGCTGGCGAGGGATCCGCGTTTCCCTCAATCGTCCCGAGTTTTTCAAACGCCAGCTCAGGGCCCTGCTTCGCGCCTCATGCCATGGTCCCATCGGCATCATGTTCCCGATGGTTTGTGGCGTGGAGGAAGTCACCGCTGCCAAAGCCGTGCTCGCCGAATGCCGCGCCGAACTCCAGGCCGAAGGCGTATGCATGGCAGAGCACATCGAAGTGGGCGCGATGATCGAAATCCCCAGTGCTGCGGCCACAGCTGATCTCATCGCCCCGGAGGTGGACTTCTTCAGCCTGGGCACCAATGACTTGATCCAATACAGCCTGGCCGTGGACCGCCTGAACGACCGCGTAGCCGATCTG
The DNA here is from genome assembly GCA_016795365.1 of Verrucomicrobiaceae bacterium. Taxonomy (GTDB): domain Bacteria; phylum Verrucomicrobiota; class Verrucomicrobiia; order Verrucomicrobiales; family Verrucomicrobiaceae; genus JAEUHN01. The sequence goes on along the minus strand of JAEUHN010000047.1, from coordinate 202,471 downwards.
TATCAAGCCACTCATCCAGGCGTGCTGCGGCTGATTCGCATGGTGGTCGATGCAGGTCGCAAAGCGAATGTGCGCGTCGGCATCTGTGGTGAAATGGGCGGCGACATCGAGCTGACACCTCTGCTCGTGGGCTTGGGTCTGGACGAACTCAGCGTGGCCACGGGGCAGGTGCCTCGTGTGAAACAAGCCATCCGCAAGCTCAACCAGACGGAGTGCGAGAAGCTGGTGGACGAAGTGCTGCGGCTTTGCTGCCCGAAGCAAATCCATCAGCTCAGCGCCGACTTCGCGATGCGTTCTTATCCCGAGTTGCTGGCGTAGCGATCACGTCTCGTAGGCCCCGGTGATGGCCTCCGGGGTGAATACTTCCGCCACGGGACCGAAGGCCAGCTGGCGACGCTTGATCAGGAGCACATCGTCGAAGATGCGATCGACCGTTTGCAGATCATGATGGCTGGCGATCAAGAGACGGCCTTCCTTGGCGAGATCGCGGAAGAGCACTTCCAGGTTTTCCTGGGCGGGCCGGTCCAGCCCGGTGAAGGGCTCATCCAGCAGGAGCACGTGCGCCTCCTGAGCGAGGGCGCGAGCGATGAACGCGCGCTGCTGCTGCCCGCCGGACAAGGCGCTGATTTGCCGATGCTGCAGGTCATGCAGCTGCATCGATTCGAGCGCACGCTCCACGATCTCGGCGTCATGCTTGCTGTAGCTCTTCCACCAGCCAAGGTTTGGATACCGTCCCATCTCCACGAGGCCACGAACGGTGATCGGGAAGTTCCAGTCCACATCCCCACGCTGCGGCAGGTAGGCAATCTCGCGGCTGCTTTCCGTCAAGGGATGGCCGCGCCACCGAATGACGCCTTCGTCAGGCTTGATCAGACCGGCCAACGACTTGAGCAGGGTGCTTTTGCCCGCACCGTTCGGCCCGATCAAAGCGATGCTGCGCCCACACTCAGTCTGGAACTGGATGTGCTCGATCGCCTTCACCTCGCGATAGCTCACGCTGAGGTCCATGACCTCCAGGCGGTGATGATGATCATGCGCCTTCCCCCCACCCCAGCAGACGTGGTCATGGTCGTGATCGCAGTCAGCGGTATGGACGTGGTGGCTCATGGCTTCCATTGAAACACGAAGGTCTCCTGCATCGCACCACCCACACTCCATCGTGTTTGCGATTGGGCGTCCATGGCATCCGGCTCCAGCTCCACCGTCAATGCCGTGTCAGGCGTTCCTTCGGGCCACTTCGCGGTCACTTGAAACTCGATTCCTTCCTTCGGAATCACCAGTTCCACGCCCGTCTCCAAAGGTGATTCGGAGGCATCCACACCCTGAAGCAAATCCCGGTCACCATGCTTGATCGAAAGACCAGCAGGATGATGAGCAAACCGCACCCGCAGAGTCGCTGCGGTAGCCACTTGTGATTCGACGGCCTTTGGAGCTGCCGCTCCAGGCTCCACGTTTCGCGCGTTCGTTAACTGCATCAAAGGCACCGCCACCAGAAGGAATCCGGCGAGCAAGAGAGCGAGTTGAACTGGAGGCGATCCGCGCATGGTCAGCGCTGAAAAGGACACTGGCCGAGGGCTGTGTGCAACCAGCGAAGCAGACTCAGCGCCCGTGCTTCTCATTGAAGCTCTTCACCACACGCTGAGCTTCGCGTTTCTCCACCTTGGCTTTCAGGTCCTGCCGTTGATCGGCGAAGTCTTTGCCCTTGCCCACGCCGAGTTCCACTTTCACGCGCTGATCTTTCCAATACATGCGCAGGATGGGCAGGGCGAGGCCCTTGATCTGGCTGGAGCCAGCGAGCTTGTCGATCTCGCGCTTGTGCAACAGGAGCCGACGAGTGCGCCTTGCTTCGTGCTGAGTGTGGCTGGCCTTGTCGTAGGGCTGGATATCGCAGCCATAAAGCCAGACCTGTCCTTTCTCTACCCGGGCGAAGGCATCACTGATATTGATGCGTCCCTGGCGGATGGACTTCACCTCCGTCCCACGCAATTCCATCCCGGCTTCGTAGCGTTCAAGGATGTGATAATCGCGGGGGGCCTTGCGATTGACGGCAATGTCGGGAATGGGCGGCATGATACGGAGGCACTGTGGTCCTCAGAGCGGCCCAGCGACTGGCCAAGACTTACTCTTCGCTGGCTTCGATCTCCTCGGTCACGCCGGGCTTGATCTTGCCCTGGATGATCTCGGTGAGCGCGATATCGGCATCACGGAGGCCGGGACGGCGTTCAACCAAAGCGGGACGGCCCGCCTGGAGCTGACGAACGCGCTTCGACACGAGATTGATGAGAATCGGCGGGTCGGTAATGACTAGGGCGGCTTGTTCAACCAGTTCGGCCTTCATGGTGGATCGTAGCAGGGGATGAGAATTCCCTGAACCACAGGGCGCAGGGGACGCGCTTACTAGCGGGCCGCTATGATTTTTCAAGCGGAAAGATCACCTTCGAGCCGGGCGCGAGTGCCGTGAAAACAATCTCCTCCCACGAACGACTTCACTGGCCTGCCTTTTCCAGCCAACCCTTTCACCCCTCCCTCTCCATGTATCGACTTCACCGCAAATGGTGGATCTGCGGCCTCCTCCTGCTAGCCACGACCATTAATTACATGGACCGCCAGACGCTGGCCAATGCGGCCACGCGGGTGACCAAGGAGTTTTCCCTGACCCAGGAACAATACGGGGACATGGAGATGTGGTTTGGCTGGGCTTTCGCGGCTGGATCGCTGGTGTTTGGCTTCGTGGCGGACCGCGTGAATGTGCGCTGGCTCTATCCGGTGGTGCTGCTCGGGTGGTCGATGGCCGGAGTGGTTTCCGCGTGGACACGAACCTATGAGCAACTCCTGTGGTGTCGCATTGCTCTCGGCCTCTTCGAAGCAGCCCACTGGCCCTGTGCGCTGAAAACGACCTTTGCCCTACTCTCGCCCCAGGAACGAACGATGGGGAACAGCGTGCTGCAAAGCGGTGCCTCCATCGGCGCCATCATCACGCCCCAGGTGATGCTCTGGCTGATGACAGACGAGCTTGGCACCTGGCGGCTGGCCTTCCAGGTGGTGGGTTTCACGGGCGTGCTCTGGGTCGCTTTGTGGTTCATCGCGATTCGAGCCAGTGATTTTCAATCCGTGTCCGATGCGAACGAATCAAAGCCCAGCACTCCGCTCATGGCGGTGCTGCTCGGTCGTCGCTTCTGGGCCGTCGCCATCTTGCTGCTCGGCATTCAGACCTGCTGGCATTTGTTCCGCGTGTGGTTGCCGAAATTTCTCCAGGAAGGTCGCGGCTACTCGGAGAAGGAAGCGCTGTGGTTCAACTCGGCCTACTTCATCTCGACCGATGTGGGCTGTATTCTCGCAGGAGCGCTCTCGCTCTGGCTGGCGCGTTCGCTGGGCATGTCCGCGCATGATTCGAAGCGCCGTGTGTATCTGCTTTGTGCGCTGCTCACCTGCTTGGCGGTGCTTGTGATGTGGCTGCCCGCAGGCTGGATGCTGCTGACGGTCATCTTGCTGGTGGGCGCAGGTTCGCTCGGGTTGTTCCCCTGCTACTACAGCTTCGTTCAGGAGCTGTCTGACGAGCACGTGGGGCGCCTGACCGGGCTGCTAAGCATGCTCGCCTGGGCCGTGACTTCGCCCATGCACAAGATCTTCGGTGCGGTCATCGATAAGACCAAGTCCTTCGACCTCGGCATGGCGCTGGCTGGCCTTGCCCCGCTCCTCGGCGTGGCGTCCCTGGCTCTGCTATGGCCCAAAGGTGAAACCGCCCGCGCTGACAATAATGCAAGGAATGCATGACAGCCGCGCAGAACCTTCGTAGCTTTTTCTTTCACTGTCAGCACGACGGCTCCGCGTCCGGCGTCGTTTAGTTTCACGATTCCTCATCACCCACGCATGAAATCCACTCTGCTCCGGCCCTTCCTGCTCCTCGCCTGCGCCACGGCTCCCTGCCTTTTTGGCGAGTCCAAATCGGTGCCCAGTGCCGCCCAGCCGATCAACCTCGCCACGGGTGAATGGGACAACATCGTCAATATCCAGGTCTCCACGCTCACACCAGATTACCGCGAGCCGTGGAACGCGGGGCAGCCCGGTGGCGGTTCCGGCACGGGATGGCTGGTGGGAAAGAACCGCTTCGTCACCAATGCGCATGTGGTCAGTGATGGCACGCGTCTGATCATTCGTTCCACCAGCGACTCGGAGCCGCATCCGGCACGCGTCGTCGCCGTCGCTCACGATTGCGACCTCGCCCTGGTGGAAGCCATTGATGAGAAGGACTTCGATCATCTCAAACCTCTCGAAGTCGGTGGCATCCCAGATTTGAACACCGAAGTCAGCGTCATCGGCTACCCGATCGGCGGCGAGCGCATCAGCGTCACGCGCGGTGTCGTTTCGCGCATCGACTTCCAGCCCTACAGCCACACAGGTGTGGACTCGCATCTCACGATCCAGGTCGATGCCGCGATCAATCCCGGCAACTCCGGCGGTCCCGTCCTTCAGGATGGCAAGGTTGTCGGCGTCGCCTTCCAGGCCTACAGCGGACGCGTTGCCCAAAACGTTGGCTACATGATTCCCACGCCGATCATCAAGCGCTTCCTCAAGGATGTGGAAGACGGCAAATACGACCACTACGTCGATTTCGCGATCAGTGACTTCCCCGTCGAGAACCCCGCCCAACGCAAAGCCCTGGGTCTTCCCAATGATGGCATCGGCGTCATGGTCGCCGATGTGGAGCCGATCGGCAGTGCCGCCGATGTGCTGAAGGAAGGCGATGTCCTCCGCGCGCTCGATGGCAATCCCGTGCTGAGCAACGGCCTCATGAAAGTGGACGGCCAGCTCATTGACAAGAACGAGGTCATCGAGCGCAAGTTCGCCGGCGAAAAGGTCTCCATCGACCTCATCCGCGATGGCAAGCCGATGAAGACTGAGATGACACTCAAGCGCTTCACTCCCTATGTGACGCTCGGCGAGCAGCACGACAAGCGCCCGCGCTACCTCGTGTATGCCGGGCTCGTCTTCCAGCCCATGGATCGCAACCTTGTTGATGCCTACCAGCTTCGCGATCCCGTCGTCAGCTACGTCTTCGACAACTACCTCTCGAAGAAGATTTACGTCGAACGCCCGGACGTGGTGATCCTCACCAATGTGCTCGCTGATGATGTGAACAGTTACGTGCAGTCACTCGCTCCCAGCATTGTGGACGAAGTGAACGGCGTGAAGATCAAGACGATGAATGACCTCAAGGACGCACTCAAGGCAAAGGGCTCGAAGCCCGACTTCATCGAGATCAAGCTCTTCGAAAAGGGCCGCCCGCTCATCCTCAAGCGCCAGCTTGCCGAGGAGGCGCATCCGCAAATCATGAAGAACTATCGCATCACCGAGGACAGCTACCTGGGCGAGTAACCACCAACCTTTTCTTCCGAACATGAAGACTCTCCTTACCCTCCTCGCACTCGGTTTCGTGATCAGCGCCAGCGCTCAGGAACGCCGCGTCGAACGTCCGACCACTCGTCCCGGCGCGCGCCCGACGGGCACCATCGCCCCCATCATTGATCCTGATGCTCGCCCCGTGCCTCGCGAGGCCGTGCTTCGAAACGATTCGCTGCTCAAGGTCAACGTGACCTACCAGGGCTACGCGCCGCACATCCCGTGGCAAAAGGAAAGCCCTGGGCAACGTCGCGGCCTCGGCGTGTTCATCGATGGCAATCGAGTGCTCGTCACCGGCCAGCTCGTGGCTGACGCGACTTACATCGAACTGGAACTCGCCGACTCTGGCCAGAAACTGCCCGCCAAGGTCGCCGCCGTGGACTACGAGGCCAACCTCGCTGTGCTCGTCTCCAATGTGAACGAGACACGCTCCAAGGCCTTCCTCGGTGGCCTCAAGCCCATGCAGCTCGAGACCAAGTCCCGCATCGGCGACAACCTCAACATCTGGCAGCTCGGTCGGGTGGGCGATCTCATCGTGACCAATCTCAAGCTCAGCAAGGTGCTCACCTCGCAATACGTCGTCGAGGGCTCACGCTTCCTCGTCTACGAAGGCCAGGGCATCGTGCGCAGCGAGGGCAACAGCTTCACCGTCCCCATCGTCAAAGGCGGCCGCCTCGCCGGCTTGCTGCTGAACTATGACTCGAAGAACCAGCTCACCACGGTGCTGCCTGCCCCCATCATTGAGCACTTCCTCAAAGACATCGCCGATGGACAAAACGATGGCTTCCCCAGCCTTGGTATCGAATTCCAGAACACGATGGATGAACAGTTCCGCGACTACCTCGGACTCAAGGGCGAGCAGGGCGGCATGTTCGTCAGCGCGGTGAGCAAAGGTGGCAGCGCTGAGGCCCTCGGCCTCAAAAAGGGCGACATCGTGCTCTCCTTGAACGGCTTCGCCATCGATGCTCGCGGCGATTACGAAGACCCGGACTACGGTCGCCTCAGTATGAGCCACATCGTGCGCGGACGTGCTTACGTCGGTGACGAGATGGAGGTCAAGGTCCTGCGCGATGGCAAGACGGAGACCCTGAAGGGCAAGCTCAAGCGCAAGGCCCCCGATGAGTATTTGGTCCGTCCTTACCTGTTCGACAAAGGCCCCAACTACCTCGTCGCTGGCGGTCTCGTCTTCCAGGAACTCACCCGCCCCTACCTCGCTGCCTACGGCGATCGTGGCGGTGCTCAGCTCGCCCGTTTGCAATGGGTGGTCAATCATCCCGAGGACTATGAAAAGGCGGGGCGCCGCAAGCTCGTCTTCCTCAGCGGCGCACTGCCAACGCCGAGCACGCAGGGCTACGATCGTGTGAGCTGGATCATCGTGGACAAGGTCAATGGCCAGGCCATCAACGACCTCAAGGATCTCGAAGCAGCGCTCAAGCAACCAAAGGATGGCCTGCACACCATCGAACTCGAAGACGGACCCAAACGCCTCTATTTGGATGCGATCCAAGCCGAGCGCGACAACCTCGCTCTCCTCGGCGGTGCTTACCGCATCGGTGAGCTGAAGCGCATCGAATAGTCGGGCGAGCCGCGCCAGACCTCCCGTGCCAGCGGGCCGGATTCTCCATGCCCAAGGGATGAGCGTTGTGATAAAGTCACAGCCGTCACTCGTAACCCCTCGCACTATGTTCACTCTCACTGGCAAAGGCTCAGTCACCAACTGCGATGGCGTCACCCGGCGCGACTTCCTGCAAGTCGGCACCCTGGGCGCGCTTGGCTTTGGCTTGCAGCAGTTCAATGCGCTCAAGGCCGCGAACGCGGTGAAGGCGGATGACGGCAAGGCGTGCATCCTCATCTTCAACCTCGGCGCGCCTAGCCAGATGGACACCTGGGATCCGAAACCGGATGCCCCACGCGAGATTCGCGGGCCGTTCAAACCGATCAACACCAAGGGTGACTTCCAGATCACGGAGATCTTCCCGCAAATGGCGAAGATCGCGGACAAGTTCTCGCTCGTGCGCAGTGTCTATCACACCGCCGCTGCCGTGCATGACACCGGGCACCAGATGCTTCAAACAGGTCGCCTTTTTACCGGTGGCATCAATACGCCCCACGTCGGCTGCACACTGGAGTTTCTCAAAGGCCGCCGTGGCGACATGCCTGCGCATGTGATCCTGCCGGAGCCGATGGGACCCACCGGAGGCAACATGCCGCACGGTCAGGACGCGGGCTTCCTGGGCAAGACTTATGATCCCTTCGTGCTCAATGCGGACCCGAGCGCCAAGGACTTCAAGGTTCCCGATCTACTGCCGCCCAAGGAGATCAGCGAGGTGCGTCTCGAACGCCGCAAATCACTGCGCGCGCTCGTGGACAGCGCGGTGAAGAACTTTGAAGCCAGCGAGCAAGCGAAGCTCATGGATCAGAACTTCGCGGACGCCTACCGCCTCATGACCAGCGCGAATGCACGCGAAGCCTTCGATCTCACGCAAGAGCCGATGAAGGTGCGCGAGCGTTACGGAATGAACCGCTTCGGCCAGTGCTGTCTGCTGGCGCGGCGTCTGGTCGAGCGCGGCGTGCGCTTCGTCACGGTCAACAGCTTCATCACCGTCTTCAACGAGATCACCTGGGACATCCACGGCAGCAAACCCTTCACGAGCATCGAAGGCATGAGAGACCTCGTTGCTCCGATGTATGACCAGGGCTACAGCGCCTTGATCGAGGACCTGCACCAGCGCGGCATGTTGGAGAAGACGATGGTCGCGAACCTCGCCGAGTTTGGCCGCACACCGAAGGTCAACCCCGCCGGCGGTCGCGATCACTGGCCGCAATGCTGGACCATCGGCTTCGCTGGCGGTGGCGTTCAGGGTGGTCGTGTCATCGGTCGCAGCGACGACATTGGAGGCTATCCCGCAGAGCGTCCGGTCAATCCCGGCAACGTCGTCGCCACGATCTACCAAGCGCTTGGCATTGACTTGGAAACCGAGATTCCCGGTCCGCAGAATCGTCCTTTCCCTGTCGTCGATCGCGGCGTGGAAGCGATCCATGAATTGTTCGCGTGAGATCAACTGCGCCATGAAGATCACCGCCCTCATCGCCCTCGCGTTCGGCACTTCCGTCATCGCCGCGCCAGCGCCCAGCTTCCGCAATCAAGTGCAACCCATCCTCGCGAAGTTCGGCTGCTCCACCGGCGCATGCCACGGCGCAGCGGCGGGTCAGGGCGGCTTCAAGTTGTCACTGCTCGGCTACGACCACATCGGTGATCAGCTCGCGATCGCACGCGCGGCCAATGGCCGTCGCATTGTCGTCGAAGATCCCGCGCGCAGTCTTCTCCTGCTGAAAGCCACGAAGACCGTGCCGCACAAAGGCGGTGAGAAGATCAAGACCGGCTCCCGCGAGTATCAGATCCTGGCCGACTGGATCGCAGGCGGCGCGCCGGGTCCGCAGACCAGCGATCCGAACATCCAGCGCATCGAGATCACGCCGTCTCATGCCACGCTAAAACCCGGTGCCGCGCTGCCGCTGAAGGTCACCGCGTTCTTCGACAATGGTGCGTCCGAAGACGTGACACGCTGGGTCAAATACACCGCTGGCAATAACGCGGTCGCGACCGTGGACGACGTGGGCAATGTGAAGGTCAGCGGCCAGGGCGAGGGCACGATCACAGCGTGGTATCTCAGCCGTCTGAGCATCGCGACGATCACGGTGCCGTTCGAGCAGCAGGTCAAAGCCGACATCTTCGCTGCGTTCAAGCCGCGCAACTTCATCGACGAGCGCGTCATCGAGAAACTGCGCGAACTCAACATCCCGCCCTCCGCCGCTTGCACTGATGACGAGTTCATCCGCCGCGCCTTCCTCGACACGCTCGGCGTGCTTCCGAGTGCTGAGGAAGTCCGCGCCTTCCTCGCCGACACGAGCAGCACCAAGCGGGATGCCTTGATCGACAGCCTGCTGAAGCGCCCCGAGTTCACCGACTACTGGAGCTACAAATGGAGCGACCTCCTGCTGGTGAACAGCGATAAGCTCGCGGTGCGTCCGATGTGGAGCTACTACCAATGGATCAGGCGCAACGTGGAGCAGAACACGCCGTGGGATGTGCTCGTGCGCAACCTGCTCACCGCCACCGGCAGCACGCTGGAGAATGGCGCGAGCAACTTCTTCACGCTGCACGATGAACCCACGAAGCTCGCCGAGACCACCAGCGTCGCCTTCCTCGGCATGAGCATCGCCTGCGCGAAGTGCCACAACCACCCGATGGAGAAGTGGACCAACGATCAATACTTTGCCTTCGCCAATCTGTTCTCCCGCGTGCGTGCGAAGACGACGGGCTTGAAGGACGAGCAGGTCGTCTTCAGCGCGACCACAGGCGACATCGTGCAGCCGCTCACTGGCAAGCCGCAGGCACCGGCTCCACTCGATGCGCAGAGCATCAGCATGACGTCCACGCAGGATCGGCGCATCACCGCCGCCGAGTGGGTCACGTCGCCCACGAATCCCTACTTCGCCCGCAGCATTACCAACCGTGTGTGGGCCAACTTTTTCGGCTCCGGTCTGGTCAATGCCGTGGACGACCTGCGCATGACCAACCCCGCGAGCAATGAGAAGCTGCTGCACGATGCCGCGCAGCATCTCATCACCCACAAGTTCGACCTCAAGGCGCTGATGCGCGCCATCCTCCAGAGCCAGACCTACCAGCGCAGCAGCGTCGCGCTCGCGGAGAACAAGGCCGACACGCGCTTCTACTCGCATTACTACCCGAAGCGTCTCATGGCCGAGGTGCTGCTTGATGCGATCAGCCAAGTGACCGCTGCGCCCACGTCGTTTAACATGGAGCGCCGCAATGCGAATCGCGGGCTCGGCGAAGCCTACCCGATGGGCTTCCGTGCGCTGCAAGTGCCAGACAGCAACACGCGCAGCTACTTCCTCAACGCCTTCGGCCGCCCCGATCGCGTGCAGACCTGCGAATGCGAACGCACCAACGAGCCAAGCATGGCGCAAGCGCTCCACATCGCGAACGGCGACACGCTCAACCAGAAGCTCGTGCAGAAGAACAACCGCCTCGATCAACTCCTCGCCAGCGGCAAGTCGCCAGCGGAGATCGTTGACGAAGTCTATCTCTGCGCGCTGTCACGCTTCCCTACGGCGAAGGAGAAAGCTGAAGTCACGAAGCTGCTCACAAGCGCGAAGCCCGAGGACAAACGCCAGACGCTCGAAGACATCTTCTGGGGCGTGATGAGCGCGCGCGACTTCGTGTTCAATCACTGATCTCAGCCGTTGGCTTCGGTGGAGGCGGGATTAGGTGCCTCGGCTGCGGCAACCACTCATCTCTGGCCCAGTCATAGGCCTCCAGCGCGTTGAACGTCTTCTTGTAGTCGTAGTGGCTCGGGGTGCGCGTGGCGTAGCCGTGGTAAAGGTAACGCCGCCCGAGGGACCTCGCGTGCTCGATCTCACGTAACAAGGTGAGTGTGCCAAGCCCGCGTGCGGAAAAGTCGGGGTCGAAGATCGCATACGAACTCGACACATCCCGCTCGCCCAAATCCATGAAACTTACCGCAATCATCTGGCTCCCGAGCATCGCCTTCAGCATGAGACACTGGCAGGGTATCGTCGCTGGTGCATGACCCAAGAAATCGAACAGCGACTGCGGGATGTTCTCATGAAACCTGGAGCTGTGTTTCGCGAAGATCTCATGCATCTCATCGCAATACTCCACGGGCGCGATCTCCCAGCGAAGATCCTCGTTCTTGCGGAGCACACGGCGTTGACTCTTGCTCGGGGTGAACCTCGCGAGGTCGAGCCTGACCGGCATGATCTGATGCTCAATGCCTGCGGTCGGCCAGTGCGAGTAACGAAAGAACAAAGTCCCCTGATGCCTCCAGCCAGTCGCCCACAACTCATCCATCCGCTCCGCCGTTGCGTGCTGGGTGAGGAAGATGTCGTCAATGCGCAGGTCGCTCATGATCGCAGCGTGGCTTCACATTCGATTGTGCCAAAGCGGCAGCTTTTCAAGAGGTTTGCCGTTTGTCTGATCGGATCACCGTGCCTTCAGCTTTCGCAGGCTCGGTCCGTCCACCCACTGCGGCGGGATCATGATCTGACGCGGCACTTCGGGCACACCGTGCTCGTGCTGCGAGAGCTGCGTCACGATGAGATCTACCGCAGCCGCTGCGAGATGATCGCGACGCTGATAGATGCCGGCGAATTCTTTCATGTTCGGCGTCCAGTCATGCACGACGAAGCCGATGTCCTTCGGCACGCGCAGGCCGAGACGCTTCAGCCAGCCGGGCACATGGGTATCGAAGGTGATCAGCGCATCGGGTTCGTGATCGCGCATCCATTTGGCAAAGACCTCGAAGCCGCGGCTGATGTCGTTGTTTGGGAAGAGCAGCAGCGGCACGCGATCCGACTCCGGCACACCGAGCTGCCAATGAAACAAGCCGCCGCTGTAGCCGAACTGCGAGCGGTTCACGATCCATTTGGTCACAGCGACACCAATGCGCTTGTAGCTGCGTGCGGTGAGTTGCTCCGCTGCGGTGTGGATGCCGAGCGTCATGTTCCCCGCGCACATGTGCAATGCGGGCTGTTGCATCGCATTGCCAAACGTCACCGCAGCGAACGGCGAGTAGTCGAGTTTGCTGCACGGCAGCTCCATGCTCTGCGGTGAAACGATCACGCCTTCGATGCCGCGCGCGTGCAAAATCTTTTGCAGCCGCTTCGGCGTGAGCCCGTCCTTGCCCAGATAAAACTCCTCCACCGCATAGCCGTGGCCATGCGCGCGACTGCGGATCGGCTCGATGGGCACGTATTGATATGACGCGCTGAGCAAACCGTCTTGCGGCACATGCTCGCGAATCACCGCGATCACTGCCCGCACCCGTGTCTGCTTTTTCCCACGCACCACCTGCATCAGCCGCGCGAAATGCGGATCCGGCTGATAATTGAGACGCTTGGCTTCGGTTTGGACGCGCGCACGTGTCTCTGCCGAAACCTTCGGCGCACCGCGCAGCACGCGCGACACGGTCATCAACGAAACGCCCGACGCTTGTGCGACGTCTTTCAGAGTGGCGGAGGAACTCATGAGCAGAGTGTTATCATAACTCTCCAAATGCGCATCTGACGATCAGTCGAAGGTTTGACGCGCGTTTAGCCGCTCATGAAAACACTGCGCTGGACTCTCTGTGCCTTATCGCTGCTCACCACTTCCGCCATGGCTGAGGTGTGGTCGCTTGATGCCGTAGATGCTTCGATCCAGGTGTATGGCCAGAGTAAATCGGCGACGGGAGCAGTGGCGCAAAGTCTCGTGCTCGACGGCGATTCAGTGATCGAGTTAAAGAACAGCAGCGCGCTTGCGAGTGGCGCGAGCTTCACAGTCTCCATGTGGCTCAACCCATATCTGCTCAGTGGCTCGCAGCAGATGATCGCGGGGAAGAATCGCTACTCGCTGAACGAACGCCAGTGGGGCATCACGATCGAGCCTGATGGTAAGCTGCGCGCGCACTTGCAGCAGAAGCGCTGGAGCGAGATCACCTGTGCGGAACCCTTGAAGGCTGGGCACTGGCATCTCACGACACTGGTCGTGACGCCCGAGCGAGCGACGCTGTATTTGAATGGCAAGTCTGTTGGCGAGGTGAAACTAACGCAGTCGATTCCCGCGACGAAGGCAACGATCACGCTTGGCGGCATTCTCGATCCAGACAAACCACGGCAGCAGTTCATCGGTGCGCTGGATGAGGTGCGCATCGAATCGCGAGCGTTGAGCGCGGAGGAGATTGCGGCGAGTTATCATTCCATCAAGGCGACGCATGAAGTGCCTGCGGCCATGGGTGCTCGCTACACGCTGTGGGATGACTCACAAAAGCTCGCTGGCGCGAATGCCTTGCCTTTCGTGAATGGCGCGGAGTTTCATGTGATCAAGAGGCAGCGTCCCGATACCGATGGCGCAAAGTGGACGCTCGGCGTCGGTCTAGCGTGGCACAAAGGGAAGCTCTTCGTCTCGTATGGCTTCAATCTTGGCGACGAAAACACGCCCACTGAAGAAGCGCATGTCCGAGTCAGCGACGACGGTGGCAAGTCATGGGGGCAGCCTGTGGTCATGGACCACGGCGAAGGCAATCTCGGCGTGAGCCACGGCGTCTTCCTTTCGCACAACGACAAGCTGTGGGCATTCATGGGCGCGTTCTACGACAAGTTTCAGCGCACGCACACGCGAGCTTACACGCTGAATGAAACGACAGGCGAATGGGAAGCACGCGGCATCGTGATCGAGAACGGCTTCTGGCCCATGCAAGAACCTCAGCGCATGGCGGATGGGAATTGGATCATGGCGGGTGCGCGCATCGCAAAGGGCTACGACTTCACCAGCGATCCGCCCGCTGTGGCGATCAGTCACGGTGATGATTTCACGAAGTGGGATCTTATCGTCATTCCGGTCGTGCGTGGGCTTGGCAATGTCTGGGGCGAGTCCACCGTGATCGTGGATAGCAAACGCATCCTCAACATCTCGCGCTACGGCAAGCGTCCGCTCGCACTCGCCTCCGTGAGCGAAGACTATGGCCGCACGTGGACGTCGTCCGTGCCATCAAATCTCCCGATGGCCACGAGCAAACCCTACGCAGGCACGTTGAGCACCGGACAGCGTTACCTCGTGTGCACCACGACAGCGGACACTGGCGGCAAGCGCTCGCCATTGACCATCGCGGTCAGCAAGCCGGGCGAGAAGACCTTCAGCAAAGTCTTCGTCATCCGCACTTCTGTGTTTCAAGGCACGTCTGGCGTGTCCGATGCGAGAGCCGACTTCAGCTATCCCTACGCCATCGAGCACGACGGCAAGCTCTATATCGGCTACACGCACAAGTCTCACGCCGCGAACGAACTGTCGGTGATTCCCATCGACCAATTGAAGTAGCTTCGACGGCTCGTCGAAGTTGCGCTCACACATCAACCATCTTCTCCTTCGATTTATGCTCTCACGATCTGTTCTCTGTCTAATCGCACTTCTTTGTTCCCAGCTTCTCGCTGAGCGTCCCGTGGACCCCAAACGCATCTGGCAGGGCATTCCAGGTTTGGAGCGCACGGCGAAGGGACGCGTGTTCATGTCTTGGTTCACCGGTGGGCCAAAGGAGCCGGCACCTGATAACGAGGTGCTTCTGTGCTGGAGCGATGATGGCGCGAAGTCCTTCACGACACCGAAGGTGATGGGTGAGCCCAAGGATGGCACGCGCTGCTTTGATCCGACGGTGTGGATCGATCCGAAGGGACGGCTTTGGTATGTCTTCAATCGCGGCAACAAAGACACCGCGCAGCATGATGTGTGGGCGCGCATCTGCGACGATCCCGATGCGACGACGCCGTTCTTTGGCGAGGCCTTCCGAGTTGGCTATGGTGCCTACGCCTTCCGCATGAACAAGCCCACCGTGCTCTCCACCGGCGAGTGGATGATGCCAGTCACGCATGCGACGGAGCCGATGAAAGACTGGTTCGCGCAGGAGAAGCAATTGCAAGGCGTGGGCATCTCCACCGACGAAGGCAATACATGGAAGCTGCATGGGGCGCTCAAAGCTCCGAAGTGGGCGCTGGAGTGCATGATCACCGAATTGAAGGACGGTCGCCTCTGGCTGCTCACACGCACCGGCGGCGGTTTTCTATGGGAAAGCCATTCCAGCGACAAAGGCCGCACTTGGAGCGAGGCCAAAGCCAGCACCATCGCGAATCCGGGCTCACGCTTCTTCATTCGTCGGCTCGCGTCGGGTAATCTGCTGCTGGTGAACCATTACAAGTTCACGGGCCGCAGCCATCTCACGGCACAGATATCCACCGACGATGGCGCGACGTGGATTGACGGCCTGCTGCTCGATGAACGCAAAGGCATCTCGTATCCCGATGGCGTGCAGGACAAGGACGGCGTCATCTGGATCGCCTATGATCGTGATCGCGGTGGCGCGGGGGAGATCCTGCTCGCCAAGTTCAAAGAGGAAGACGTGCTCGCTGGCAAGAACGTGTCTGGCACGGTGACCATGAAGCAGGTGGTGAACAAACTCGACAAGCCATCTCTGCTGCCCGCCAACTGGGACCCCGCGCTCGCGGGTGACATCGTGATGCAGCGCCTCGTAAACACCTCTGCGCCACAGGTGAAGGGCGCGCACGATGCGGAGTTCGTCTGTGTCGGCGAAAAGGCCTATATTGTCGCCGAGGCGAATGATTTGAAGGCGGGCGAGAGTGCGGGCTGGCCGTTCATTTATGCCACGATGTCGATCGTGAACCTGAGGACGCTGAAACCGGAGCGCGTGATCGACTTCGCGAAGAGCGAGCAGGTGTTTGAAAACGAGACGCTGCCCGTCGGGGCCTGCTTTGTGCCGCGCATCATCCAAAAAGATGCCAGCTCGCTGCGCTGCTACTTCACCAGTGAAGATCCGGGCAAGCGGCAGTCGCAGATGTGGTATCGCGACTTCGATCTGAAGCGGGGCGAGTTCTTGCCGACCATTCACAAAGCCAGGCTCAAAACCGCTGCGGGCACTTTTGACTTCCAGCCGCAGCATTTTCATGCGGACGCTGCTGCGCAGGGCTTCACGAAGAAGCCGGAGGATTCCTCTTTCTTCATCTTTGACTCCTTCAAGCGCTTCGATGGCAAACTGCACGTCGCGCTGAACAACTTCGGCGGGAAGCAAAACGCCCTCGCGCTCGTGCACGACGATCTGGCGACGTTTGAAGTGCTCGGCCACTTCAACGAGCCACAGAGCGAGCAGCTCAGCGAATCCGCCATCAACAAGCTGCCGGATGGAACCTGGATGGCCATCGTGCGCAACGACAAGGGCAACTACCACTTCACCACCAGCGTCGATGGCAAAATATGGAGCGTCGGCAAGCCGCTGCCGCATGTCCCGAACGGCGCGAACTCGAAACCGACCTTCGACCGCTTCGGCGGCGTGTATTACCTCGGATGGCAAGAGTCCACGCGCATTCAGAACGTAAATCGCAGCGTGTTCAACGTGGACATCTCCCGCGATGGCAAAACATGGGAGCGCAAATACCGCTTCGAGACGCCGAAGTCCTTCCAATACCCGACCTTCCACGAGCACGAAGGCACCATCTGGCTCTGCGTGACGCAAGGCGACACCTCCGACAGCCGCAAGGAGCGCATCATGTTCGGCAAACTGGAGGCCATTGGCGAGTTCGAGTCACAGAAGGGCCAAAATCGCATCGACTGGCCTCCTCCACCGCCGCCGGCTCCTGCGGTGATGAAGCCCGGCGTGAAGCTCTTCACCGATCGCGAGTATGTCATCGACGAAATGCCCGACGCGGTCAAAGACCTGCCATTTCACCGCACGAGCATCGAAAAGACCGATGTGCGAGTCAGCAAGGCGGGCACGCTCTACACACTCACGCCAACAATCCGCCCCAAAGCCGCCAGTCAGGAGGAAGCGCTGCAAAGAGCAGGCTTCACGAAGGTGAATGCGCCAGAAGTGCAGCTCTTCCCAGGCGAAATCAATCGCGTGAGCCTCTATCGCAAAGCCGTGCAGCAAGGCGAGCATCTTCAATTCAAGAAGATGGTGCTGCTAGTGCTCGCGGATGGGGCGCAGGTTCGAGATGAGGATGGCTTGATGCCTTCGGTCATCACGAATCCTGGCACCGAGTTCCAGGACAACGCACGCCCTGGCGCAATGGTCATCGGCATGGACCGCACGCCGAAGGGACGCATCTGGGGCTGCTGGACGGGCACGGGGGACAAGGCGGATGGCTACTTCCTGCTCGCGACGAGCGATGATGACGGCGCGACGTGGTCGAAGCCGCGTGTGGCGGTCGGAGCACGCATGGAGGCGGCGCAGAAGGTCAGCGGAGCGCTTGTGGGGAATCTGTGGAGCGATCCGAAAGGCCGCTTGTGGCTGTTTTTTGATCAGCAGCTCGGCGATCCGCTAAAGCGCATCACGAACTGGTTCATGCGCTGCGATGATCCCGATGCAGCGGAGCCGGTGTGGAGCACGCCGGTGATGTTTGCGGAAGGTTGCACGCTGAACAAGCCGACGGTGCTCAAAGATGGCTCGTGGCTGCTACCGGTCTCCGATTGGCACAAGAAAACGTGTCGCGTGTTTGAATCGACCAATGAAGGCGCGTCGTGGAAGGAGCGCGGCAACTTGCAGTTCCCAGATTGGGAGTTCGACGAGCACATGATGGTCGAGTTGAAGGACGGCCGCTTGTGGATGCTCGCCCGGACGAAAGGCCAGCCGCATGAGAGTTTCTCCAGCGATGGCGGCAAAACGTGGAGCACGCCGAAACAAGCCGCGACGGTGCAAAATGTGAATGCGCGCTTTTTCCTCCGTCGGCTCAAATCAGGCCGCATTTTGCTGGTGAAGAACGGCTCGCCAGCGGAGCGACTCCAGAAGCGCACGCACATGAGCGCGTGGCTTTCCGAGGACGAAGGCCAGACGTGGAAAGGCGGCCTCATTCTCGATGAACGCAACGCGGTGTCCTATCCCGATGGCTTCGAATCGCCCGATGGGCTCATCCACATTCTCTATGATTGGAATCGCCACACCGACGCGGAGATCCTGATGGCGAGGTTTCGCGAGGAGGATGTGCTCGCGGGCAAAATCGTGTCGAAGGACGCGAAGCTGCTCATGCTCGCGAACAAGGCCACCGGCCCGAAGCCCGAGAAGCTCTACAACGGCATCGAACTGCCCGATCAATGGCCGCCGCCCTATCGCGAGCCGAGCGATGCGGTGATGGAAGTGCCGTATTTGAAGAAGAAGCCGAAGGTGATCCCCATCGACCTCGGTCGGCAGCTCTTCGTCGATGACTTCCTCATCGAGAAGACCACGCTCAAGCGCACCTTCCATCAGGCGAAGAAGTTCGAGGGCAATCCGGTCTTCAAAGCGGAGACGGAGCGCGAACTCGGTCCCTCGGTGGAAGGCGAGCGCGGCGAGGAAGCGACCACCTTCACCGGCCAGGGCGGCGTGTTTTACGATCCGTCGGAAAAGCTCTTCAAGATGTTCTACGTCGCGGGATGGCGCGGGCCACTGTCGCTTGCGACGAGTCCGGACATGAAGACGTGGACGCGCAAAGGCCAACTTTTGCCCGAAGGGCTGCGCTGGACGGGACCAAAGCTCGCCACGGGCGGCTCCGACAACTGCGTGTGGCTCGATTTGAACGCGAAGAATGCCGCCGAGCGCATCAAATACCTCACTTGCTGGCTGCATGTGCCGAAGGAGCAGCGGCCGCAGGGCTTCATGCACTCGCTGCATGTCAGCGATGGCAAAACGTTCTCCGATGCGGTGCCGACGAGCATCGCGGCGGATGATTACTGCTCGTTCTTCTTCAATCCGTTCCGCGAGAAGTGGGTCTTCAGCATCAAGCAGGGCACGTCACGCGGTCGCAGCCGTTTTTACTTCGAGAGCGATGATTTCCTCGCCAGTGCCGACTGGAAGAAGAGCGTGTTTTGGACCTGCACAGACAAACTCGACGCGCCTGACGCAGCGGGCAGCTATCCCGGCGCGGGCGAGACGCCGCAGCTCTACAGCCTCAATGCGGTGGCGTATGAGAGCCTCATGGTTGGCATGCACTACATCCACCGCGGCCCGAAGAATGAAATCTGCGACAAAGGCAAGTTCCCGAAGCTCATCGATCTCGAACTCGGCTTCAGCCGCGATGGCTTTCACTGGGATCGCCCGGATCGCACGCCCTTCATCGCCAGCACGCGCACGGAAGGCACCTGGGATCGCGCCTATCTGCACAGCACCGCGGGCGTGTTTGTCGTGCTCGATGACCAACTCGTCTTCCCCTACATGGGCACCAGCGGCATCGCGCCGAGCGGACATCGCGGCATGTATACCGGCGGCAGCATCGGCCTCGCCACGCTGCGTCGCGATGGTTTTGCGAGCATGGATGGCCCTGGAGAGCTCACGACGCAGGCGATCAAGTTCAGCGGCAAGCACGCGTTCGTGAACTTCACTGGCGAATTGAAAGTCGAGACACTCGATCTCAACGGCAAGGTCACCGACACCTCGAAGCTGCTTAGCGGCGATCACACGAAGCAACGTATCGAATGGCAGAAGCGCACTGATCTCTCCTCGCTCGCAAACAAGAACGTCAAACTGCGCTTCACGCTCACGAACGGCTCGCTGTATTCCTTCTGGATCACCGACGACGAAAACGGCGCAAGCCACGGCTACGTCGGGGCGGGTGGTCCTGCCTTCAGCGGCGTGCGTGACACAGCTCATTAACCTCCCATGAAACGCTTCCTCGATTGGTTCAACAATCTCTACCCCGTGTGGCTAGTCACGCTGGCGATCATCTCGTTCTTCAAGCCGCAAGTGATGCTGTGGTTCGACAAGCCGTGGATCTTCTGGTCGCTAGCGGCGTCGATGCTCGGCATGGGACTCACGCTGAGTCTTGCGGACTTCAAAGCCATCGCTCGCATGCCGGGCAGTGTCGCGCTGGGTTTTGTCGCGCAATACACGATCATGCCGCTCTCCGGCTGGTGCGTTGCGATGGCTCTCAAACTCGATCCCGGCCTCGCCGTGGGCATCATCCTCGTGGCGAGCTGCCCCGGCGGCATGGCATCGAACATGATCAGCTACTTGGCGAAGGCGAACGTGGCGCTGTCCGTTGTGCTCACGCTCGCGTCCACGCTGCTTGCGTTCTTTTTTACGCCGATGTGGACCAGTGTGCTGGCGGGCAAGTATGTGCCGGTGGACGCGGTGAAGATGTCCATCGATGCGTGCAAACTCACCATCGCGCCCGTGGTGCTCGGCGTGCTGATCCGATGGAAGCTGCCACGCACAGCGAACACGATCGGTGCCTGCGGTCCGACCGTGGCGGTGCTGGCTTTCGTGATGGTCAGCGGCGGCATCGTCGCGGCCAGCGCTGAGGCGATCGCAGCGAACTTCGGCAAGCTCGCGCTTGCCGCCTTCGTGCTGCATGTGCTGGGCTTTGGCGTGGGCTACAGCGTGTCCAAGGTGCTGCGTTATCCCGAGTCTGTAGCGCGCACCGTCAGCATCGAAGTCGGCATGCAAAACGGCGGCATGGCTGCTTCGCTCGCGCGTGAGCACTTCGCCGCGATGCCGCTCGCCGCTGCGGCGGGTGTCTTCAGCGGCGTGATGCAAAATATCATCGGCGGCCTGCTCGCCTCGTGGTGGAAACGCCGAACGCCGGATGCTTGAACATGAGCCGTCGCGACATCTACTACTGGAAGTGCGATCGCCCGGCCGCGTTCCATGGAACGCAGACGAGAGGCAAGGCGGATGCGGGTATTGCAGAGGAACTCGCGCTGCAGCTTCAAGTGCGGTTCAAATCGGAACCAGTATTGCTTCACTCCACCGGCAGCCAAGGCAATCACCTCACTTGGAAGGCTGAGGTGGATGGCATGACCATGTTTATTCGCGTGGAGAACGGGCCGGAAAAGGATGGGCAGCTCGCGATTGAGTCGGCAGTGCTGGATCGTGTGCGTGAGGAAGGTGTGCCGACGCCGCGAGTGTTTGCGTGTGATGCATCGCGGAGTCGGGTGCCGTTTGCTTGGCAGGCATTGGAGCGGATCGCGGCACCGGATTTGAATCACTGGTTCAAGCTGGGTGAACTCGATCAGCCGCGCGTGGCGTTTGAGATTGGTGCGGCGGTGGCGCGATGGCAGTCGATTGAGCCGGAGGGTTTCGGGCCGCTAGCGGATGTGTCGTTGCGCTGTTTCCACTCGCGCTACGAGGACTACTTCCGACTGCGGCTCGATCAGCACTTGAACTTCCTCGTGGAGCGACAGTTCCTCACGAGCGAGCAGCGCACCGACATCGAGCGCGCGATCGATGAGCATCAGGCGTTGCTTCAAGTGGAGCGCAGCGTGTTGGTGCACAAGGACTTGGCGCTCTGGAACATCCTCGGCACTCGCGGTGAGATCGCGGCCTTCATTGACTTCGATGATGCGATTGGCGGCGATGCGATGGATGACTTGTCATTGCTCGCGTGCTTTCACGATGCCGCGTTCTTGCAGCGTGCGTTGGCGGGTTATCAAAGCGTGCGCCCCCTGCCGGGGGAGCATCGACGTCGCTTTTGGCTGCACCTGCTGCGTAACATGATCGTGAAGGCGGTCATTCGAGTCGGTGCAGGCTACTTCGAGCGTGACAGCGGGTTCTTCCTGATCGGCTCGGGGAGCAGCGGCAGCGATTTGCGCACCTTTACTTGCGCTCGGCTGTTCAAAGCCTTGCAATGCTTGCGCGAAAATGCTGACATCGACGCTCTATGAATGACTCACCGCTCCGCATCGGCACCTGGCTTTCCGTTGGTTCACCTGTGATCGCTGAATTGGCCGCCGAGTGCGGCTTTGACTGGGTGCTCCTGGATCTCGAGCACGGCTGTGAATCGGAGTCCGCGCTACCGTCGCAACTCCGAGCACTGCGCGGCTTCAATACACAAGCCATCGTGCGCGTGGGTGGTCCCAATCCCGATCTCATCGGTCGCGTGCTCGACTGGGGCGCGTGTGGCATCATGGTGCCGCATGTGAACACGGTGCATGATGCGTTCCAGGTGCTGAAGGCAGCTCAGTATCCGCCGCATGGGCGTCGTGGCTACTCGCGCACGGTGCGTGCGTATGGCTACGGCTTGCGGCCGCCAGGCGATCATCCGCCTGCACCACTGGTCATAGCGCAGATCGAGACATTGGAAGGCGTGGAGCACGCTCAGGAGATCGCGGCGGTTGCGGGCATCGACGCCCTTTTCGTTGGGCCAGCGGATCTGAATTTTGATCTGAAGGCGCACCACTCGGCGCGCACGTATGACGAGTGCTTGCAGCGTGTGGCCAAGGCCGCAGCGGATCACAAGAAGGTGAGCGGCATCCTCGTGCGCAGTCTGGACGACGTGCCCAAGATGAAGGCACTGGGCTTCTCGATGCTAGCCGTAGGCTCGGATCTGTCGCTGATGCGCGATGGCTTCCTGAAGAATCTGGAAGCCGTTCGCTCCTAGCCTGCGACGAAAGCGGCCTTCGCCGCCAATCCTGAGCCACATCACCATGCCTGCCTCCAGGTCACGTTTCATCGTCCTTGCCGGGTTGTGCATGGCGGCGGTCATGGCCTATGTGACGCGCAATGCCATCGGTGCAGCCGAGAGCACCGTGCGCGCGGACTTGGGCCTGACCAAGGAGCAGTCGGGCTGGCTCATGAGTTTGTTTTTCTGGCCGTATGCGTTGTGCCAGATTCCAGGTGCGTGGCTGGGTCAGAAGATCGGACCTCGACGCGCCCTGCCATTGTTCGGCATTCTGTGGTCGTTGGCATCCGCAGGCATGGCGGCGGGACAACTCTTCGTCATGGCAGGCATGAGAATGTTCATGGGCGTGGCTCAGGCGGGTCTCGTTCCGGTCTGCACAGGCGTGATGTCGCGATGGATTCCACGGACGGGGCAAGCCTCGGCCTCTGGTGCCTTCGCGGGATTCATGTCGGTGGGCGGCGTTATTGCTGCTCCGCTCACAGCGTGGCTGGTGGTCAGTTGCGGATGGCGCTGGGCGTTTGGCTTGTATGCCTTGCCGGGGCTCGTATGGGCTGTGTGGTTCCACGCCTGGTTTCGGAATCGACCCGCTGAGCATCCTTCGTGCAATGAGGCCGAGCGAGCGTTGATCGAGGTGGATGCACCCAAGGCGAATGATGCAGAGACCGCGACAGTGCCGTGGGCTCAAATCCTGACGAGTCCGGCGATGGGATGGATTTGCGCGCAGCAGTTCTTCCGCGCTGCGGGCTACATCTTTTTCAGCACTTGGTTCGCCACCTATCTGCAGGAAGCCCGCGGTGTGAAGATCATCAGTTCGGGCCTGCTCACCGCCCTGCCATTGCTCGCCGATGTGCTTGGCAGCCTCGCCGGTGGAGCCGTTTCCGATCTGGTGCTGCGCCGGACCAGCAGTGTGCGACTCGCACGACAGGGGCTCGCCATCACAGCGTTGACTTGTTGCGCAGCCCTCACCTTCACGGCCTACTTCTGCTCCAGTGTTTCCTTGATTGTCCTCATCATCAGCGCGGGCACCTTCTGTGCAGCGGTCGGCAATCCTTGCTCCTGCGCGATCACGATGAACATGGGCGGGCATCACGTCGCTCCGGTGATGAGCATGATGAATATGAGCGGCAACCTGGGCGCAGCGCTGTTCCCCCTCGCCGTGCCATGGCTGCAATCCGCCACCGGTAGCTGGGACGCGGTGTTGCTTGGCTTTGGCGGACTCTATGTGGCAGGCGCCCTGTGCTGGGCGATGCTCAAGGTGGAAGGCACAGTGATTGATCAGGCGATCATCAAAGGCTGAGGCCTTGATCTTCGACGAAAGTTCTTCAGGACCGGCCTCGTCTTCGCGCACCATCACCTCATGAGAACCATCCTGCTCCTCTGCTTCACCGTCGTGCTCGCCACTCACGGACTCCTCAGCGCTGAACCCAAGGCCAAAGCAAAGGCCAAACGCGCGCCCAATCCCGCCATGGCGAAGATCGAAGACGTGCCTGGATTACCACGCGTGCTCTTGATCGGCGACTCCATTTCCATCGGCTACACCCTCGCCGTTCGCGAACTGCTCAAAGGCAAGGCCAACGTCCATCGCATCCTGACCAATGGCGGTCCCACCACCAATGGCCTGGCCAATCTCAAATCCTGGCTTGGCGACTCGAAGTGGGATGTGATCCACTTCAACTGGGGTCTCCACGATCTGAAATACATCGGCACCGATCCCAAGCTCCGCGCCGACCCCAAGGCCCCAGGGAGCCACCAGCAAGTGCCGCCCGCTGACTATGAAAAGAATCTCACCACGTTGGTCAGCCAACTCAAAGCCACCGGCGCTCAGCTCATCTGGTGCAATACCACCCCCGTGCCCGCAGGCTCCGATGGCCGCGTCGAAGGCGATGAGATCAAATACAACAAAGCTGCTGCCCGCGTGACGATGGCCGCTGGCATTCCCACGGACGACCTCTGTGCCCATGCGCGTGCGAAGCTCGCGGAGGTTCAGTTGCCAGCCAACGTTCACTTCTCGCCCGAGGGATCAAAATACCTCGCCGAGAAAGTCGCCGCTGAGATCGAAGCGAAACTGCCGAAGAAGTAGTCGAGGAGACTCGGCTACAGGCCCATGGCCCTTTCCAGGGCGACACGCATCGCCGCAGCATCGGGATCAATGCCGGTCCAGTGCTTCACGCCGATGACGCCCTGGTTCACCAACATGCCAAGGCCATCAATCGTGACGCAACCGCGCGCCTTCGCGTCTTCGAGCAGGCGGGTGCGCACCGGATTGAAGACCACATCGGCGACGATCATGCCGGGCTTCAGCGAATCGAAGTCGAGCGCGAGTTTGGCGTCCGCATCGTAGAGGCCAATGGAGGTGCCGTTGATGACGACGTGGGTGTCACTCGGCACCACGTAATCGCCTAGCCACGCGACGAACTCAGCGCTCGTTTGCGTCTTGCTGCGCAGCGTGTCCACGAGTTCTCGGCCGCGTGCTTCGTCGCGGTTCACGACGATGATCTTCGCCGTTCCTGCGAGTGCGAGTTCGACCGCCACCGCACGCGCGGCACCGCCGGCGCCGAAGAGCACGACGTTCTTCCCGCGTGGGTCGATCTCGGTTTGCAGCGAGGTGAGGAAGCCTTTGCCATCCGTGTTTTCGCCGATGAACTGATCGCCGCGACGCACCACGCAATTCACCGCGCCGATGAGTGCAGCGCTCTCACCAAGACCGCTGAGCATGGGGATCACGGTGACTTTGTGAGGCATGGACAAGTTGAAGCCGCGGAAGCCCATCGCGAACGCGCCCTTCACCGCATCCGCGAGATCAGCGGGCGCGACTTCCATGTTGATGTAGCGCCAGCACAGACCGTGGTGCTGAAACGCAGCCTCCACCATCGCAACGGTCGGATTGCCAGCGGCTCCCTGAGACATGGAGCCGACGAGTTCGGGACAGAAGTTGGGCGTGTTGCTCATGCGGCGCGCATGATGAAGCGTTCGCGCGCGACTGTCGAGCTACGCCTTCTTGTTCTTCCCTTTGCCTTTGCCCTTGGGCTTTTGCTTGTCATCCTCGACCATCTTGAGGACTTCAGGCGGCTCGGGCGTGCGGCCTTGGTCATCAATGTCGATGATCCATTGATCGAGCACAGCGCGCAGACGCTTCAGAGCGGCCTGGTGCTCAGGCTTGGTGGAAGTCGCGAGGTTGTTGAGCTGGAAGGGGTCTTCTTGCATGTCATAGAGTTCCTCGGCGGGCATGGTGGGCTGGCACATCGCGTCTTGCTGCGGCGTGAGTTTACCTTCGGCGTGCAGTTGCTTGAGCAGGTTCCACACGGGGTATTGCGTCTCCTTGTAAACATTCCGTGCCATGAAGGGGATCTCAGGGTGGAAGTTGTGGATGTAGCGGTAGCGCTCGTCGCGCACGGTGCGCAGGCGCATGACGGTCATGTCGCAGCGGTCGCGGTAGCCGAAGATGTAGGGCTGCGGCGGCTCGGAGCGCGGGCCGAGGAAGATGTGGCCCTGAATATTGGCGGGCTTCGGTGCGCCAGCGATGTCGATCATCGTGGGCGCGAGATCGACGCCGTGGAGGAAGCGTTCGTCGAGCGTGCCGGGCTTGAAGTTCTCGGGTGCGGGGAAGTTCTTGGGCCAGCGAATGACGAGCGGCACGAGGTGGCCTTCCTCATAGCAGAACTGCTTCGCACGCACATGGGACTGACCGTTGTCGCCGAAGAAGACGAGGATTGTGTCGTCGAACAAGCCATCGGCTTTCAGCGCGTCGATGACCTTGCCGATCTTCACATCGAGTTCGCTCGCGGCGTCGAGATACTCGGCCCAGTCCTGGCGGGTCACGGGATGATCGGGGTAGTAGGGCGGGATCTCGACCTTGGCCGGATCGGCGTGCTTCGGTGCGTGGTAGGTGCGATGCGTTTCCTGGAAGTTGATCTGCGCGTAGAACGGGCCGTGCGACTTGAGATCCGCCCAGTCATTCGAGTCAAAGAGCGGTCCATCGACGAGGAAGTTCCAGTCCGTCTTGCCCGCGCCTTTGAAGCCGCAGGACTCGGGCAGCTTCGTGAGGTTGGCGGCGAAGTAGCCCGCGCTGCGCATCCAATCGGACAGCGTGCGCACGCCTTCGGGCAGCGGCTTCTTGTTCGGCGTGCGATGGTTGTGCGCGCCGATGGAGACGGCATGCATCCCGGTCATGAAGGACGAGCGGCTGACGCTGCACACCATGCCGTTGTAGAAGTGCGTGTAGCGCACCCCCTCGGCGGCGAGCTTGTCGATGTTGGGCGTCCAGACTTCCTTGGTGCCGGTGCAGCTGAGGTGCGGACCGAAGTCCTCCGCGATCAGCCAGAGGATGTTGGGCTTCTTTTCAGCGGCGAGGGCAGACGAACAGAGCAGCAGGACGGCAAAAGCAAGGAAACGCATGGGCGCTGTGAACGACGTTAGCAGGACCTCGTTATCAACCTCCTCTAGCAGACCCGAAAGCCGTCACACTCAATTTGCACTTGGGCATCTCGGAAATCCGTGGAATGGACAAAAGATGCCCTTTCCCCCACGCAGACAGTTCCCCAATCGCATCCGCAAACCTCGCCCCCCGCGCAAGGTGGCCCTCGGTGTGCTTTTCGAGTGGCACCGTGGCGATGAATACGCAGTGAATCTCATCGACGAAGCCGCCGAGGACTGCGGCTACGAGCCCCGCGACACCGCTCTGCTGCAGACGCTGGTCTATGCCGTGATCCGTCACCAGACCCTGCTCGACTGGTGGGCCGCCAAGCTGACCGGCGACAAGCTCCTTGATCGCGAAACCCAGGATGCTCTGCGTCTTGGCCTCGCCCAGCTGCTGATCTTGGACATGGCTCCTCACGCTGCCGTCAATGAAACCGTCGCCTACGTGGGACGCTCCGGCGGCTTGGTCAATGCGGTGCTTCGCCGAGCGATTCGTGAGAAAGGCACCCTCCTGGAAGCTCGCGACAATGCGGCCACCTACATCCGCTACTCCCATCCCAAGTGGCTGGTGCAGCGCTGGGTGGAGCAGTTCGGGGAATCGGGCACCGTGGACCTCTGCGCCTGGAATCAGCAGCCCGCGCCGATCTACGTGCGTCTGAACCGCCTGGTCGCGAAGAAGCCGACGTTCGAGTTTCTCGATGATCACGGCGACGATTTTTACAGCGTGGAACGCGTGCCCCACGCCGCGATCGAGGCGGGTGAATGCTATGTGCAGGACCCCAGCACAGCCATGGCCGCCGAGCTTCTGTCCCCTTCCCCCAGCCACTCCGTGCTGGATGCCTGTGCCGCTCCAGGTGGCAAGACCGCCCTCCTCGCCCAGCTCATGCGCAACGATGGCCGCATCATCGCCACGGACACCTCGGGCAAGCGACTTGAACGCATGAACCGCAACATGCAGCGGCTCCGCGTCAACAACGTGACCACGATGGTCTATGACTGGCTGAAGGACTCACGCGGTCCCAAGGAGAACAAGAAGTATGACCGCATCCTGCTCGATGTGCCCTGCTCCAACAGTGGCGTCATGCGCCGACGCATTGACGTTCGGTGGCGCTTGAAACCCGAGGACATCACCGTTCAGGCCGAGGTCCAGCTGCAACTCTTGCTTAGCTCCCTTCATTCCCTGGCCGCTGGCGGCGTGCTCGTTTACAGCACCTGCAGCATCGACAAGGAAGAGAACGAAGGCGTGATCGCCAAGGCCATGGAGGCCATACCCAGCCTGCGCCTCATCGAAACCAAGCAAACACTCCCGCATCGCGATGGCGTCGATGGGGCTTTCGCTGCCGCCCTCACCCTGGATCAGGCATTGCCTCCTCGCGTCGTCACCAAGCCCACTCCGGCTGTGGTCGAGCCAGTCATTCAGCCGATCGACGCCGTCGAAGAAGATGGACCGCTAGACGATGAACCCGCGCTCATCGCTCCAGTTCCCCCAGCGACGGTAACAGTGCCAGCGCCCGAGCCTGAACCCGCCTTCATTGCCCCTGAGGACGAGGTGGTCTTCATGGACGGAGGCGACGACGAAGCCTCGGCCTAGCAGCCACTCGCTTCACGCCGGCGCATAGACCGGGACATGTCCAAGGATGTTGTGCACCGTCTCTCCAGGCAGCACGGCATAAGTCGGCAATCCCAATTGCCTCTTTGTGGCCCCCGCACGGATGGCCTCGCGAATTTCATCCGCGCCATAGCGTGCGGAGAAATGCGTGAGGATCAGATGCTGGGGCTGCAATTCCGCAGCGATGTCGAGCACTGCATCCAAGTAAGAATGCCGGGCGATCTGGTGCTTGGACTCGGCGGTTGCAGCATCCAGGAAGGTGCACTCGTGAATGAGGATCTTGGTCGGACCCCAGCGACTCGCCGGTTCGATTGGCGTGTCGGCTGTGTAGATGAGTTCGGTGTGCTCCACCTCGTCCGTGATCGCGGCCTCACCGAGCGACTTCTTCAAGGCCCCGATCTCCGGCCCCGTGAGATGCCTGTGCTCAGGTTTCAGCTTTCGAATCTTCCGCAGCAGGCTGAAGCTCACGCTCTTCGTCTGGCCAGACTCGCAGGGCACATGGCGATTGGCCTGCGCCCGCAAAACTAAGCCCGACCCCAAAACGACCTCCGCGCCCGAGGCGATGGGTTTCCAGTCCGGTCGTCCAGGTTGATCGGGATCGAATCGCTGGGAAAACTCAGCAAGCGCAGGAAACGATCCGCTGCTCTCAGGGTAGTAGATCGTGGGCACACCCTGCCCGCCGAAGAGCTTCAGGAAGTGCAGCAAGCCCGAGAGATGATCACGATCAGGATGAGAGACAGCAATGTGCTTGATCTTGGCCGCCTTGCTCATCAGTCCGGCGATCAACCCATCGCCCGCATCCAGTAACAAACCCAGTTCATCAATGAAGAACCACGTCGCGTAGCGCGCTGTCGAGTATCCAGAAATCGTAAAGGCAGGAGATGAACTCATGGAGGCGAAGACATGCCATGATCGTCACCAATCACAAGCAAGCCTCAACGCCGATCGTCGCCCAGGCCACCGCCAAACGAGGCATCTCGTTGGTGCCGTGCTCGACTCACCACTTCTTCGCCTTCCCCGTCCAGAAGCGCCGCTTGGGAGGTAACGACGCTCCTGGAATTGGGAGGAATGACGGATGCTCCGTCATGGAGCGGATACGGACAAGCGGGCGAACTTGCGTGTGGCACTACCCGCAGGGATGAGCGCCTTCACCTGCTGCACGGTGCCGTTGTCGCTGAGAACCGTTTGGCTCACACCGGTGACATGCCAGTCGGTCGCGTTGAGGCTGTCGCTCCACTGCACGGCAAACTGAAGTCCGGCACCCAGCGCGGCCACGCTGCGTTGATAGACATATTCAAAGTTCGCGCCGTTGCGCACAGCGGTCGTCGGCAACACGCTGCTGGTGTTTGGGTTCAGATTGCAGGCGAACTCGAGCAAGTTGGGCAAGCCATCATGGTCGAGATCGATCAGCGGCCCAGCATTGGAATCATTTTGGCCGAAGTAGAACACCTGCCAGTCATCGCCGATGCCATCGCCAGCGTAGGTGCTGAAGTTGTCCGGGATGGTGTCAAGCACAGTAAGACCGAGCGTGCCACTGTTGCCCAGGTAGCTGCCATGCACCACGGCGGCTGTGTTTTGATAAACGGTGTCCGCCGTGGCCAGACCACCTGCGCTGATGCTGCTGAGCGGCCCGCTCTGGATGCTCCAGGTGATGCTGGCTGGAGGCACAGTGATCAAAGTCAGGTCATCGAGCAACTGTGCGCCCGTGATCTGCCGTGTTCCGCTCTCGTTTACCGTCGTCGGTGACGCGGCGAGTTGGAGCGCGATCACCTCATAGATCTGCGCGATGTAGCCCTGCTTCGCAGTCGCCGCAGGAGCGGCGACGGTGGAGACGCCGGCGATTCCACCGAGGCTTGCGTCGTTGGAATAGGCAGCGCTTGCCGTGCGTCTGCCCGCCGCATCAACGGAGTCTGTCGCGACGGAGTAGCTGGCGCTACCACGCGGCCCGGCATGGGCCATGTTCAAAGCTGTCAGGGAGAGGACAAAAAGGAGAAATGTCTTCATGGCGGTGTCTCCTCAGTTTCTGGGCGGGTTGTCCTTTGTCTGGGCCACGGTCTTCGCTCTCGGCTTTGGCAGGGCCGCCATCAGAGTCTCCAGGCGGGAAAGGCGCTCCTCGCGCACGCGCTCGTTCGCCACTCGGGCTTCTTCCCGTGCCTCTAGCTCGGCGACCTGCTTCTTCAGCGCGGCTATCGTTTCGTCGCGCTGCTTGATCTGCTGCTCGTGGTCGAGGCTGTCGTTGGCGAGCTGCTTGATGGCAATGAACATCACCCCGGCCATGTCGCCGCTGTTGATCGTTGTGTCGGTGCCGATCTTGCCGATGCCATCCTGACCGAAGGCGGCATAAAAATCCTGCGCCATCGGTCCGTAGTGGCGGAATTGCTTCGGATCATGGCCGATGTAGTTCCAGCTCGTTACTTCGCATGCGCGAATCTTCCGTAGCACCTCCGCACCATCCACCGGCAGGAAGTTCTCCTTCTTGGCGCGGTCGGATACGATGGTAAGGCCCACTTGGCACCGGAGGGAAGTGATGCTGCTGTTGCCAAGCTGGATCGTGTTGCTTGTAGGAACGACCGCGCCGTTGCCGATGGCTGTGGCGTTGGTCAGGTTGTTGGCAGCCACATCTGCATTTGACCCCAGAACGGTATTGTAATTGCCTACCGTGTTGGTCTGCATCGTATCGCGACCTACGGCCGTGTTGTTGCGACCTGTCTGGTTGAATTTGAGTGTTTGCCCTCCGACCCCCACATTATCTTGGCCGCTCGTGTTGCTGTATAGGGCCAGATAGCCAACAGCTACGCAATTGTCGGCCGTGGTGTTGCTATTGAGGGCCCCTGATCCCACTGCGGTGTTGGCCCCGCCCGTGCTGAACCGCAGGGCCGTATAGCCGACAGCAGTGTTGTCGTCCGCCGTGGCCGCGCCCATCGAAAGCACGCCAGTGGCAGTATTGCGGTTTCCGACAGTGTTGGTGAACAGCGCCTGATGGCCGACGGCGGTGTTGTTAAAACCTGTCGTATTGCTGTAAAGCGCGGAGGTTCCTAACGCAGTGTTTTGGATGCCGTTGGAGGTCGCGGTGGGTTGATTGGAGTAAAGCGCACGATAACCAACCGCCACATTGTTGCTGTCCCATGTTATGCCACCGGAGCTGCCATTCGTAAAAGACTGTGTGAAAAGCGCTTGTGTGCCGATGGCCACGTTGCGGCTGGCAG
Source organism: Verrucomicrobiaceae bacterium (assembly GCA_016795365.1). Taxonomy (GTDB): domain Bacteria; phylum Verrucomicrobiota; class Verrucomicrobiia; order Verrucomicrobiales; family Verrucomicrobiaceae; genus JAEUHN01. The sequence continues at coordinate 170,887 of JAEUHN010000047.1, read as the reverse complement.
TAGTGGATTGGTTCAATGCTTCAAAACCGAGCGCACTATTAAAATCACCTTTGTAATTTGACTCCAAAGCGTCAGATCCAATCGCCGTATTAAAGCTGCTGTCGGAACTAGAGAATAGAGCATGATAACCCAACCCGGTATTATTTGTCCCAGCAAGACTGTAATACATAGACTCAAATCCAACTGATGTGTTGTCGGATCCTGATGTGTTGGCTAGCAAGCTGTTGCAACCCAATGCGGTATTGCGATCTCCTTCTGTGTTATTGGGGAGCGCATTGTAACCGCAAGCGGTGTTCTGGTCTCCATATGTGTTTGAAGCCAAAGCACTGCCTCCGAGAGTGACGTTTTGGTAGCCGGTGATATTTGCAGTCAGTGCGGAGTTACCCACGGCAGTATTGGTCCCGCCAGTCATCGTAAAGTTCCCGGCGTCTTTTCCAGCAAAGAAATTCGCAAAACCATAGGAGTGGATCAGCCGGTTGCCACCCTGTGTGATGACACCAGCGTTGGATGAGGCTGTGGAGGGCAGGCTAAGCCTATCTGCGATGACCTCCCCTGCGGAGAACTCGCCCAGGCCACCGCGCCTCACGATGGTGCCTGCCGTGTTGTTGCTGGTGGCCGCATTGGCAAGCACCGTGCCTGCCGACACAGCTGCCGCTGTGCTGCTCCCCACGGCCGCCACCACCGTCGCTCCCTGCGTCCCCGTGACATCACCTGCCAGCGAGCCGGTGAAGCTCCCCGCACTGCCGGAGACATTGCCCGTCACATTGCCACTGAACGTGGGCGCGGTAACGGTGCCGGTGAAGGTGGGGGACGCGAGGTTGGCTTTGAGTCCGACATTGCCATTGAGCTTGTTGATCGCAGAGAGGATGGAGTCCGCTGCGGTGATCGTGCCCGTAGTGGAACTGAAGCCCGTCAGCGCCTTGCCTGTCACGACTGCGGCAGGGATTGATGTGGCGCTCTGAGTGCCTGTCACATCGCCTGCGAGAGAACCCGTGAAGCTCGCCGCGCTGCCTGTGACGTTGCCGGTCACATTGCCGGTCAAGTTTCCGCTGAAGGTGCCTGTCGTAACACCGCCCAGAGTGAGATAGGAAGCCAATTGAGGTGAGTCCACAGCCCCGGGGGCGATCTGCACGCTGGCAATGGATCCGACCAAACTGGAGACCGGAACGCTCAAACCCGAGCCATCACCGTGAATCACGCCGGCGAGGTAGGTGTGAGCATGGGTTCCACTGGTGCCGATGCGGATGATGCCTGAGTCACCCGCCAAACCGAGATGGCCGATGTCAATGTTGTTGCTGCCTGCGGTGAAGGCGGTTCCGGCGTAGGCTCCCACAGCGATGTTGTTGCTGCCCGTGCTCCATTCCAAAGCGGAGACGCCCACTCCTGTGTTGTCATTGCCGCTGATGTTGTTGTTGAGCGCATAGTCACCGATGGCTGTGTTCGAAGCACCGGTCGTGGTTTGCTGCAGAGAAAGCGCGCCCACCGCCGTGTTTCCCCCGCCCGAGCTTGCGCTCAACATGGACTGATAACCCACCGCCGTATTCTCATTGCCCGAACCCGTGCCCCCAGCATTGCTGCCCACTGCGATGTGCGAGCGGCTGGGATCTGAGTTCAGAGCAAAGTCCGCTCCCTGATTGATCCGACCAGGGGCGGGCAAGTTGACCCCGCCGGCCACGATGGCATAACCCGATGCACCTAGCCGCTGGTCGGGCGTGAGAAGTTGAAACCCGTTCATGCCGTCATTGAACCACACCCGCAGCCTAACATCCGCCTTGTTGTTGAGCTGGCTGGCCGAAATGGCGGTCATATTCGCCAGTGTCGTGTCACCCAGCAGCACGGAGTAGAGGCCCTTCGTCACCGTGAGCAAGACGGCGGACGTTGGCTGGCTGCCGGCGGTGCTGGTGCCGTCGTTACTCCAATAAGTGGCAGTGCCAGCAGCATCGACCAGTGCGAACTTGAACTGGCCGGTGCCGTCAAAGTTCGTGGTGCCGACGGCGATGCGGCCCTGGTAGTTGAGGATACCGGGCACCTGGGCGTGGGTGGCCGTCGCGATGCAGGCGAGAAGGCCGGCAAGCAGAACATGGATTCCGGGGAGGCGAATTTTCATGATCGGGTCTGGTTTGGGTTCATGCCGCAGGGGAGACGTTCCTCCAGGCAGGCCGATGCTGGCGGTTTCAGGCGGAGCTGGCTATGCGTAGAAATGCGTATGCGCCAGAAGGCCTCGGCGACGCAAGCCAGCTCGTTCACCTGCTGCAGTAGCAACTGGTCCGCCCTGCCGATGAGACGCTGCACGGCACGTCAACAGCAAGATTCACGGAAGCGGGTGTGAACTGATCGCCGTGCGAACTCGCGTGCTAGACGACACGACGACTATCACACGGAACTGCGATCATGGGTCCGCTGATGAGGAGTTCGTTCTCTTCGAACTGCTCACGCCGCGTTTGAGGAAGGTGAGGTGGGCCTCTACTTCTTCGCTCCCCACTTCATCAGCACGTAGTAAAACACGGGCGTCAGCAGCAGGCCGAAGATGGTCACGCCGATCATGCCACTGAAAACGGCGATGCCCATGGCTTTGCGCATTTCGGCACCGGCTCCATGGCTGGCGACGAGCGGCCACACACCGGCGATGAAGGCGATGGAGGTCATCAAGATCGGGCGCAAACGCAGGCGGGCAGCGGTCACGGCGGCATCGAAGGGTGTCATGCCTTCGTCTTGTTTCACCTTGGCGAACTCGACGATGAGGATGGCGTTTTTGCAGGCGAGACCGACCAGCACAATGAGGCCGATCTGCGTGAAAATGTTGTTCTCGTTGGTGGTGATCATCACGCCGACGAGCGCGCTTAGCAGCGTGAGCGGAATGACGAGCACGATGGCGAGCGGCATGCGCAGGCTTTCATACTGGGCGGCGAGCACGAGGAAGACGAGCATGACGCAGAGCGGGAAGACATACACGGCGGTGTTGCCGGCGAGTTCCTGTTGGAACTTCAGTTCGGTCCACTCGACATCCATGCCCTTGGGCAGCGTCTCCTTGGCGATCTTCGTGATCATCGCTTCGGCCTCGCCGCTGGTGTGGCCGGGGGCGGGGTTGCCGTTGATCTCGGCGCTGAGATACGAGTTGTAGTGCATCACGCGGTCGGGGCCGCTGCTGGGGCTGACCTTCAGCACGGTGGCGAGCGGGACCATTTCGCCGCGTGTGTTACGCACCTTGAGCTTGGTGATGTCTTCGGCTTTCGAGCGGTATTGCTGGTCGGCTTGCACCACGACCTGCCACGTTCTGCCGAAGCGATTGAAATCGTTCACGTAGAGCGAGCCGAGATAGACTTGCAGCGCGAGCGAGATCTCCTGCTTGCTGATGCCAAGGCTCTCCGCTTTCACCCAATCGACCTCAGCAGCAAGCTGCGGTGTGTTGGGGCGGAAGCCAGTGAAGACGCTCATCGGAGCGAAGACGCCGCTTTGATAAGCCTTGGCGATGATCTCGTTCGTGGCGTTCGCGAGCGCTTCGACTCCAAGGTCGGCACGGTCTTCGACCTGGAGCTTGAAGCCGCCAATGGCGCCCATGCCGTTCACGGCGGGCGGCATCACGGCGAGCACGAAGGCTTCCTGAATCTGCATGAACTGGCCGTTCAGCATCATTGAAATCGCTTCGCCACTGAGGTCGGGAGTCGTTCGTTCCTCGAAGGGTTTCAGGCCGACGAAGACGATACCGGAGTTCGAGGCATTGCTGAAGCCGTTGATCGACAAACCTGGGAAGCCGATCGCATTCTCGACACCAGGCGTCTTCATGATGATGTCGCTCATGCGGCGCATCACGGCGTCGGTGCGCTCCAGCGAGGCACCATCAGGCAACTGCGCGAAGGCGACGAGATACTTCTTGTCCTGCGTGGGCACGAAGCCACCCGGCACCTTGTTGAACACATCGTAGCCGAGATAAACGAGGCCTCCGTAGAGTAGGAGCGAGACAACAGCGAGACGAAGCGCGCGTCCGACGATCCATTGATACGTGCCACCGAGCTTCTCGAAGAACCAATTGAAGGGTTTGAAGAACCATCCCAGACCAAAGTTCATGAGACGTGTGAGCAGGTCGGGCTTGTCGTGATGTCCCTTCAAAAGCAATGCGCTCAGAGCGGGTGAAAGCGTGAGCGAGTTGAACGCGGAGATGACCGTGCTGATGGCGATGGTGAGCGCGAACTGCTTGTAGAACTGGCCGGTCAAACCGCTGATGAAGGCGGTGGGCACGAACACGGCGCACAGCACCAGCGCCGTGGCGACGATGGGGCCAGTCACTTCCTTCATCGCGACTCTCGTCGCTTCGAGTGGTGACAAGCCTTCGCGGATGTTTCGTTCGACGTTCTCAACGACGACGATGGCGTCATCGACCACGATACCAATCGCCAGCACGAGACCGAACAGCGAAAGCGCATTGATGGAAAAGCCGAGCGCATGCATCACGGCGAACGTGCCAATCAACGACACCGGCACAGCGGCGAGCGGAATGATGGAGGCGCGCCAAGTCTGGAGGAAGACGATGACGACGATCACCACGAGCAGGATGGCTTCGAGCAAGGTGTGAATCACCGCGTCGATGGACTGCTGCACGAAGACGGTGGGGTCATACGCGATGGCGTAGTCGATGCCGGCGGGGAAGTTCTCTTTGAGCTTCTTCATCTCCGCACGCACGGCGGCCGAGAGCTGAAGCGAGTTCGAGCCGGGCTGCTGGAAGATGGGCACGGCGACGGCGCTCTTGTTGTTCATCGTCGAGCGCAGTGCGTATTCGCTCGCGCCGAGTTCGATCCGACCCACGTCCTTGAGTTCCACGGTCTCGCCGTTGGGGCCGGTCTTGATGATGATCTTCGCGAACTCTTCCTCGGTGACAAGACGCCCCTTGGTGGTGATTTGTAACTGCACCGGCACATCGCTGCTGATGGGCTGATTGCCGATCGAACCTGCGGCGACCTGGGAGTTCTGCGATTGAATCGCGCGGATGATGTCGGCAGGCGTCATGCCGAGCGACGCGACCTTGTCCGGGTTCAACCAGATGCGCATCGAGTAGTCGCCTGAGCCGAAGAGCGTCACATTGCCCGCACCAGGGATGCGCGCGAGCTGGTCCTTCACGTTCATCGCGGCGTAGTTACGCACGTAGATGTCGTCGTAGCGGCCATCGGGCGAGAACAGATGCACGACCATCGTGAGGTCGGGTGACGACTTCATGGTCACGATGCCGATGCGTCGCACTTCCTCGGGCAAGCGCGGTAGCGCCTGGTTCACACGGTTCTGCACAGCGACCTGCGCCTTGTCCAAATCAGTGCCGATCTTGAAGGTCACGGTCAGCGTCATCACGCCGTCGCCGGTGGCCTGCGAATACATGTAGATGCTGTTCGAGACGCCATTGATTTCCTTTTCCAGCACGGTGGAAACGGTCTCCGCGATGACCTGCGGATTCGCGCCCGGATACATCGCGCGCACGACGATGTTCGGCGGCGCCACTTCGGGATACTCACTGACGGGCAAGTAGTTCAGCGAGATGCCACCGACCAGCACGAGGATGATCGAGAGCACACCCGCGAAGATCGGGCGAGTGATAAAGAATTGAGAGAAGTTCATGAGCGGAGTCGGTTACTTCGCTGGCGTTTCCGCGACCTTCTTCTCCGGCGGCATCGGTGCGACGGGCATCCCTGGGCGCACCTTGGCAAGGCCGTTGATGACCACGTTCTCGTCCTTGGTGACACCGCTGCGGATGACGCGCTTGTCGCCCATGAGCGGGCCGATCTCGACCGCCTTGTATTCGGTCATGTTCTCCTTGTTCACGGTGAGCACGAACTTGCGGCCTTGATCGGTGCCGATGGCTTCTTCCGTCACGAGCAAGGCGTTGTATTTCGGCCCAGCGGGCAAACGCATCCGCACGAAGGTGCCAGGGCGTAGCGTGCCGTCTTTGTTCTCAAACTCGGCGCGCACCAAGATGCTGCCAGTAGTGCCGGAGATGCGGTTGTCGAAGGACTCGATGTGTCCTTTGTGCGGGTAGTCTTTCTCACCTTCGAGCTGCATCTCGGCGACCGTGGGCTTGTCGAGCAGGCCCAAGCGTTGATAGCGCAGGAACGTCGATTCATCGACATCCGCATAAACATAGACCGGGTCGGCTTTGACGACGGTGGTGAGCAGTGTGGTGAAGCCTGCGACACCGCTGACGTAGTTGCCAGCGGTGACCATCTCGCGGCTCACGCGGCCATCGAGCGGGCTGCGCACAGAGGCGAACTCCACATCAAGCGCGGCGGCTTTCACGGCGGCTTCAGCGGAGCGGAGCGCGTCGTTGGCCTCGCGGAAGGTCATCGACTTTGTGTCAGCTTCCTCGGCGCTGATCGCTTTGGCGGCGATGAGCTTGTCCGCGCGATCCAGTTCTTTCTTCGATAGCTCGACCTTCGTCTTCGCACGCTGCACTTCGGCCTCAGCGCGATCGAGCAAGGCCTGGAACGGACGTGGATCGATCGTGACGAGCAGGTCGCCCTTTTTCACCATCTGGCCGGACTTGAAGTGAATCTTGTCGATGTAGCCGCTGACACGCGGACGAATTTCGACTGACTCAGCCGCGTCGATGCGACCAGTGAACTCATCCCATTCCTGGACTTCTTGTTGGATCGGCGGCGAGACGGTGACGCCAGGAGGCGGCATTTGGAAACCGCCACCGGCGGCTTGATCTGACTTGTGGCAGCTCGCGATCATCAATGCCGCGAGGCCGGTGAGAGTGAGGACTGACTTCATGGTTTTGGGGTAGGGGATTGGTTCCATCCGCCGCCGAGGGCCTGGATGAGTTGCACGGTGGTGGTGAGGCGCTGGCCGCGCAGTTGGACGAGAGCACGACGCGCGGACAAGGAGGTGCGCTCGGCTTCGATCACTTCGAGATAGGTCGTGATCCCTTCGCTGTAGCGCTGGCGTGCGAGCTTCGCGGCTGCATCGGCGGCGGTTTGCAAATTCTCTTGTGCCTTGCTCTGCTTCTGATGCGCTTCGAGCCTCGCCATCAGCGATTCGACTTCCTTGAAAGCAGTGAGCACCTTCTCCTCATACTGACCCGTCACCTCTTTGAGCACTCCCTTGGCCGCATCGACCGTCGCTTTCCGCTGGCCACCCACAAAGAGCGGCACCGAAACGCGAAGGCCAATCGACCATGTTTCGCTCTCATGGTCAAAGAACTTGCCCGTCTGGCTGGTCTGCGTGCCAAGTCCTGCGCCTAGCGTGACCTTCGGGAAGTAAGCGCTGCGAGCGACGCCCACTCGGGTCTGCGCAGCTTCCACGCGACGCATGGCTGAGGCCACATCGGGCCGGCGTTGCACGAGTTCCGAAGGCAACACCTTGGGAATGGCAGGCAGCGTCGAAGGCAACTTGCCAGGAGCCATCTTGAAGTTCGAGGCCATCTTCCCAAGGGCGAGAGCGAGAGTGTTTTCGAGTTCGGCACGAGGTCCGACGAGCGCCGCGATCTCGGCTTCCGTCGTTGCCAGTTCTGCTTCGGCGCGCACGCGATCGAGCTCATTGGTTGCACCCGCGTTCACCCTCGCTGTAGCCATGTCGAGCGCTTCGTGCCGAAGTTTCAAGGTGTCTTGAAGCACCACTTGTTCCTCATCCATCGACCTCAACGCAAAGTGAATTCGGGCCACCTCACCCGCAAGCACAAGGCCGAGAGCATAGGCATCAGCGATAGCGCTGACTTCGTCTGCGCGGGCCGCATTCACCTGTCCCCGCAGCCTGCCCCAGATGTCAATTTCGTAGCTGAGTTCAGCCGCAGCTCCAAAATTGCTCAGTGTGCCAAAGGAGAAGTCATAGATCGTGTCCGATGCGCGGCTGCGTCCGAGGTCGCCCGTGGCGTTCACTCTCGGCAGCAAGCCCGACCGTGCCATGCGAACGGCCGCACGGGCCTGATCCACACGCGCCATGGTCGTCTTCAATCCCGGATACGTCGCTCTCGCCTCTTCAATGAGTTTGGTGAGCTGCGCGTCGTTGAACACCTTCCACCAATTGTCGCCAGCCACAGCAGCAGCAGGGCTCATGGGTTGACCGCTTTTCCAGTTCGCCGGTGTCGCGGGCAGTTCGGCATGGGCAACGCCAAAGCAGCAAACAGATAGACCAACCAGGCGAAATGACTTCATGATGGAGTGAAATGTGGAGAATAGTTGACTGTTCATCTAGGATAGCGGCGCCCGCGTTCCTGGAACGCCCGGCAATGCGAATTATGCTGCCTTGCGGCGTGCCTTGGCAGGCGGCGCAGGAGTCAGGCCAAGGAGCTTCTGCATGGAAGGCCAGAGATTCTTGAGGAGCGAGAGATCATTCTTGATGCGAGCCTCAGCCAGCGCGCCTTCCCAGTAGAGAAACAAGGCCTTGGCCATGAAGCCAGGATCTGGGCAAACGATGTCCCCTTTGGCCGATGCCTCGCGCAGGGCTGACTCCACGTAGCGATGCTGTGTGTTGAGGATCTTCTCGATCACATCGCGAAGCTTTTGTTCCTGCGTGCTGATCTCGTTTCCCAAGGTAAACAAAGGACAGCCGAGCACATGGCCAAACTCCTTGAGCGCTTGGGCTTGTTCCTGGTAGGCATGCTCTGCGTGAGCCTTGAGTCGAGCCAAGGGGTCAACGCTGGATGAGTAGATTGCATCCATTTGTGGTCGGTAGGTCTTCAGCCAGCACGACTCGAGCGCCGCAGCAGTGAGATCGGTTTTGGAATCGAAGTAGTAGTAGAAGCTGCCCTTCTTCACTCCCGCCTTTTCACAGATCAAATCGATCGTGGTCGCCCCATACGAACCCGTCCAGACGAGTTCGAGCACGGCGTCCATCAATCGTTGTTCGGCATCAGAGGTGCGTCCCATAGTTCCAAGAGATACGGGTCATCGCCTCGACTAGATGTTTAGTCAACTATTTCGTCATCGTTGGTGGGCCTGGTGTTCCCATGCTTGCTTGCCCGAGGAAGGCCCGGGTCACGGCGGACAGACCTCCTGCAAAGGCAGCAGCGGCTGTGCACTCGACGTGATCGACCACGACGGCACCATGCTTTGGGCAGAGACGCTGGTCAGCGGACTCGTGAACTGTGATGCAGGCGAGGCTGCCGACTTCTACCCCTGGCGACCGTTGCCTCCGTTGATCGCATGCCAAAATGCATTGCCACTGCGCCGGACGTGATACCCACGCAATTGCTCCTTGCCGATGGCTCCTCAATCGACAAGCCATCGACGTGCCGCCGCTGCGACGACTACTTCGCCGCTGGCTTCCACTGCCAGGCTTCGTCGAAGAAACCAGCGTCGGCGATACCGCCGGGGGTGATGGCGTTGGGAGCTTTGGAGATGTCGATGGCGGCCCAGTCGGGGAGCTTGGCGACTTGGCGAGCGTTGTTGAGGTAGTCGTATTCGCGGTAGGTGAGGCCGCTGTTGATCACGATGTAGTGCTTCGGGTTGAGCGGGTTCGGATACACGAGCACGGGCATGGTGGTCGCGCCGCTGTGCTTCTGCTTATTCATCTCCAGCGCGTCCTTGGTCCACGTGATCGGGAGCTTGGCGAGGACCTTGGCGAGCACGCTGTTGCTGCCGGGATCGCCCCAGAGGACGAGGTTGTTGTTGGCGATGTCTTCGTCCGTGATGGCCTTGTCTTCCTTCGTCGGTGCATCGCCGCGCATCTGGCGGCGCCACTCAAACACGGCGCGATCCATCTCGGCCTTGGCCCACTGGCCGGTCTTTTCATTCCAGGCCTGGCCGGTCGGCTTCACATACAGGAAGCTGGTCATGAAGGCGTGGTCGATGGGGCCGCAGACGGTGTGGGACTTCACCAGCTTGCCGTCGTTCTCGTTGCCGAGCACCTGCTGCCACTGGCCGCCTTGCTTGCGCAGATGCACGGTCCATGAGCGATCGGTGCGCGGGCGGGAGACTTCCAGCTTCTGGCCGTCGATGGTGACAGGCACCTTGTTAACGAGCGGGAACTTGCAGGTGCCGGAAGGCATCTCGAACGACAGCGCGGCGCAGTTCTGGGTCTTCACGGTGACCGACTTGCCATCGCTGGCGTCGGCATGAATGCGGCAGCGCGCCCATTGCTCATCGAGTGCATCGACTACGATCCAGTGCATGCGATTATACATCAGCGTCCAGGTGGTGAAGTGGACGACCGAGGGAGCTTGCTCGCGGCCCACGGCGGCGATCTGAGCGAGGTGGCGCTCGATCTCCACGAGGGCGTCGGGCATGATGCGGTGAGCTTTATCGACGGTGATGCCTTTGGACTTCTGCTCACCGATGATGTGCTTGAGGTCGATTTGCTCGCCGAGCAGCGCCTTCTCCATCTCGTCGGCGGCTTGCTTCTGACGATCCAGCTCGGGGCTGTAGGCGACGGTGGGGCAATGCCAGAGGTTGAGTGCGTTGTCGGTCGCGTTATACCAGTGCCAGAGCTTCTTCTGATACCACGGGGCGTTATCGACTTCCTCCTTCTGGAACACGCGCAGGAACTCCGGCGTCTCGCTGAAGCCTGAGCCCGGGTTCGCGCCGCACCATTGATCGGCGTAGTGAACGGCGAACTGCCACGCAGCGGCACCGCCCATGCTGAAGCCTCTAATGAAAACGCGCTGCGCATCGACGGGGTAGAATTTCTTCGCGTGCTCCAGCGCCTCGAAGGCGTCGATCTCACCGGCGAATTTGTTCGCGCAGGAGAAGCGGCCATACGGTTTGAGCACCAGTGTGTCGGCGGGTTGGATGCTGCCGGTGGTCTTGCGGTTCTGCTGGTTGAATTGCAGCTCACCGACATTCTCCACGCGGCCGTGGCACCAGATGTCGAGGCGCTTGGCGCTGTCGAATCCGGTCGCGGGAACGACCATGCCGTAGGGCTGGTAGGAGCCGTCGATCTTCGACTTGTAGCCGCGCACCACGAGGCCCGTCTGGCGGGTCCACGGCGCGTTGCCTGCCTTGAGCTGTGCGGCGCGTTCCATCGCTTCGGCGAACTGCTCATCGGCTGCCTTGAAGTCGTCGGCCTTGAAGAACTCGTTGTGCCGCAGCGCCCAGTCGAGCGCCTTGTGGTAGATCTCGATGTCCGCCAGCAAGTCGGCGATCGGTAGCGTCGTGTTCTTTGCCTGCGCCTTGGCCGCGTCGTCGATGGCGGCGCGCAGCTTCTTGATCTGGTCGGCGATCTTCGCGCGTGTCTCGGCAGGCACTTCGATTCCCGGAGGCGGGACGGGACGCACGTCGGTGGGGATGTTGTCTTTTGGGCCGTCGGCAAAGACCGGCACACCGGCAAGGAGGAGCAACGCAGAGATTCGGAGGATCATGAGGGGGAGCCTAAACGAGCGAGGCGAGGTGAGCTTGCGGAGGATGGCCCTTATCTCGATGCGTTCACTGCGGCGATGTAGCCGCGCAGGTCCGTCATCCAGGTGGAACCCGTGGTCACCACGTCTGCGCAGCGAGTGAGCAAGACAAGGCGGTCGGCACCGATGAGCGACTGAATCTTGCGCAGCTTCGTGAGGTCTTCGGGTGCGGGATGGCTGGTCAGCTTGATCTCAATGAGTTCGCGTTTGTCTTCGATGTCGAGCACGAGATCGCATTCGAGCCCGTCGCGGTCGCGGAAGAACGTCGCCTCCACCTCAATGCCCAGAGAGGAGTAGCAGGCGAGCACTTGCTCGATGATCCAGCCCTCCCAGCTCTCGCCGACCCAGGGCATGGCAGCGAGTTCGGTCTTCACGTTGCAGCCCAGCAGACGGTGCAGCAGTCCACTGTCGCGCCAGTAGAGCTTGGGCGTGCGGATGAGGCGGTTCTTCAGCTTGGCGTGGTAGGGCTGAAGGCGACGGATAAGGAACACGCCTTCGAGGTAGTGCAGGTAGCTCTGCACCGTGTGGTGGGAAAGTCCCAGCGCAGCGCCGAACTCCGAAGCGTTCTGGATGCTGCCGTGCTTGGCGGCAATGAGCTTGAACAGGCGCTCGGTCACAGCGGGTTCGGCAGGCAGTCCCCATTGAGGCAGGTCGCGCCGGGCCATGAGCTTGAGGTAGCTGCTGTGCCAGTCGAACGACTCCTCACCGTCCAATACGCCGCCCTCGGGGAAGCCGCCGAGTTTCCAGAGCTTGTTGAGGTTGATCTCGGGCAACTCGGCAGCATGAAGCGGCGTCAGTTCGACTACGGCCAGCCTGCCAGCGAGCGACTCGCTGACCTGTTTCATGAGTTCGAGCGACACCGAGCCAAGCAGCAGGAAGCGCCCTTTGCGTTGTCGATCCGCATCAATCTCGCTGCGCAGCCGGGTGAAAAGCTCCGGCCAGCACTGGGCCTCATCAAAGACCACCAAGTCCTTGCCTTCCATCATCTCAGTCCACCGCGTCTCCAGTCGCAACCGGTCAGGCGTGTGCTCCAGGTCGAAGTAGTGAGCGCCCATCGCCTTCGCCAGCGTGGTCTTCCCACACTGACGCGGCCCCACGATGCAAGCCGCTGGGAAGCGCTTGAGATGCCTCCAGATCATTGCCTCGGACTGCCGTGTTTGCATGGGGCTGGAATGTCCATGAAATCGAGCTTTGGGCAAGTTTGATTTCCAATTCGCGGAGGTTGTGCTTCCAATTCGCGGAGGTTGTGCTTCCAATTCGCGGAGGTTGCGCTTCCAATCTCCGAACACCACATTCGCAATTTGAAGGGACCTTTTTCGCGATTTGCAAAGCCGCATTGAATGCCGAGTGCCGCCGTGTCCCGTGTTGATCTCACCCCCTTGTGAAAAATTTCACAAAACCCCCTTGCCGCTCTGCGCTCGGGCCGGATAATCGCGCATGGCCTCCGTCGAATACCTTCCTGGCAAGCAGCCGCACGCCCGCGAGCACCGCATGATCTTCCGCAACGTGGACCGCGTGGGCTGGGATCAGAGCATTGAAACCGCGATCGCGGACGGTGCTTATGAGATGCTGAAGAAAGCGGTCACGATGGAACGGCAGGCGATCATCAACGAGGTGAAGGCCAGCGGCTTGCGCGGTCGTGGTGGTGCGGGTTTCCCGACCGGCGTGAAGTGGGGCTTCATTCCTCCGACGAACACGAAGCCTGTTTACCTGATCTGCAACGCGGACGAATCCGAGCCCGGCACGTTCAAGGACCGCTACATCATGCACCAGGACCCGCATCAGCTGGTCGAGGGCATGGCGATCTCCGCCTTCGCGGTGAAGGCGAGCCTTTGCTACCTCTACATCCGCGAGGAGTTTCCGCACGCCGCCAAGATCATGGAGAAGGCCATCGCTGAAGCGCGTGCCAAGGGCTTCCTGGGCAAGAACATCCTCGGCTCCGGCTTCGACTGCGAGATCTATGTGCATCGCGGTGCCGGTGCCTACATCTGCGGTGAAGAGACCGGCTTGATCGAGTCCCTCGAAGGCAAGCGCCCGTATCCGCGCATCAAGCCGCCGTATTTCCCCGCCGCGCTGGGCCTCTACATGAGCCCCACGATCGTGAACAACGTCGAGTCCCTGTGCCATGTGAAGCACATCCTCCAGATGGGCGGTGCCGAATACGCGAAGCTCGGCACGCCGAACAACACCGGCACGCGCATCCTGTGCGTGAGCGGTGACGTGCAGAAGCCCGGCTACTACGAAGTCGAAGTCGGCAAGGTCACGATGGGCGAGGTCATCAACGACCTGTGCGGTGGCTTGAAGCCTGGCCGCTCGCTGAAGGCCATCATCCCTGGCGGTTCGTCCGCGAAGGTCCTGAAGGCAGACGAGAAATACAAGCTCAAGGACGGTCGCGAGCTGACGATTTGGGACATCCCGATGGACTTCGACACCATGGCCGCGTGCGGCTCGATGGCCGGCTCCGGTGGCGTGATGATCATGGACGACTCGCGCTCCATGGCCTGGGTGATCAACAACCTGAACAAGTTCTACCAGCACGAGTCCTGCGGCCAATGCACGCCATGCCGCGAAGGCAGCCCGTGGATGGCGAAGATCAGCGATCGCATCGTGGCCGGCAACGCTAGCCCGGACGATGTGGACATGCTCGAACAAGTGGCGAATCAGATCGAAGGCAAGACCATCTGCGCCTTCGGCGAAGCTGCTTCGTGGCCCACACAGAGCTTCGTGCGCAAGTTCCGTGATGAAATCAAGTCGGTGACCAAGACCGACCTCAGTGGCAAGATCGTCAACGAAGAGACGAAACTCGCCGTGGCTGGCCTCAAGGCCTGATCGGACTTCCCCGTTTGCATCAGACATGTCCTCCGAACTGCGCACTCTCCGGGCTGAGAATGTGCGGTTGCGGAAACGCATTGAGAAGCTGGAAGCGGAGATTGTCCGCCATCGCGAGCAGCGTCGGCGCGCCAGCCGACATGCTGCCAACTCCACGGGTAAAGAAGCCGAGGACTACGTGTGTCGCTTGCTGGGAGCGAAGGCCACGGAGCGCAATGCGGACCACGACTTCGTCATTGGTCGTCGGCGTTTTGAAATCAAGGGCTCCAGGTGCAATCTCTTCTATTCGGGCCCGGACCAGACTTACAGCTACAGCCGCTGGACGTGGCACAACTTCCTCGGCGTGGGCAGCAAGAAAACTTACCACCGCTTGATCCTGGTGGCGGAGGCCGATCCCAGCCGCAAGGCGACCTATCGCGACAAACGTTCGCCGTATGTGATCTTCGACCTGCCGTTCGCCTTCGCGAAGAAGATCGCGTCTGAACGAGCGCGGGCGGACGGACGGTTTGCCTTTCATCTCATCTCACACCGAGAGGGAGCGAAATCCAGCGTGCTGTGCCGGGAGATGTGGAAGTTTGAGGTCACTCGGGCAGAGCTGAAGCAGCGCTACCTCGGGTGACGGCGGGCCCTGGAGGCTTACTTCTTTTCGAACTTCTTGAACTGTTCCTCGAACCAGATGCCAATCTGGTCCGTGGGCTGCGGCAGACGTTTTTCGATGTTCTTCTCGATGTTCAGGAAGTCATCGAACATGCCGGTCTGACCTTGGGGATGGTTGGCCTCGTAGGTATCGACAAAGCTCTGCACGGCCTTGGCTTTTTCCAAAGCGGCGGCGCTGGCAGCCTTCAGCTGTTTCAGACGCGCATCGACATCCTTGGTCTTGCCACTGGAAAGATCGACCACCACCTCCATGTAACCTGCGATCACAGGACGGAAGAGCACGTGCGCATGCTGATTGAGCACATTCAGGTCGGCGAGCACTCCGGCAAAAATCTGCCGGGCGTCGCTGCGTTTCAGCACGCGAGCATAGTCCTCGATCGGAAGCGATGCAGGGACCAGTTTGGGAGCCGTTGCCTTTGGCTTGGGCGCAGGCTCAGGTTTCGGAGCATCAGGCTTGGGCGCAGCAGGTTTCTCTTCCTTCTTTTCCTTCTCGGGCTCTTTCTCCTCCTTCTTCGGAGGCTCGGGCTTCTCTTCCTTCTTTTTGGACTTCTTGTCTTCTTCCTTGGCCTCGCCTTTGCCCTTCTCTTCTTCGGCATCCTTGTCCTTCTTTTTGCCAAAGCCAAGGAAGGTGTAATGCGCTGAGCGCGGACTCAGCCAAGCACCTGCATCAGCCAGCGTCACCACTTGCGGGAACATCGCGGCCGCCAACAAGCGACCCAGCGGGGAAATGATTGCGGCGGATTCCTTGGGCGTTTCCTTCTTCGGTTCGTCTTTCTTCACCTCGTCTTGCTTCGGAGCCTCCGCCTTGGCCGGTGCAGGCTTGGGCGTTTCAGCCTTGGCGGGTTTTTCCTTCTTGGGCTCTTCCTTGGAGTCCGTCTCGTTGTCACCACCACTGAACAGGCGCTTGAAAAGCCCTGGCCGTTTGGGCTCTTCGTCGGCCTTGTCAGGCTTGGGCTTGGGCGCTTCCTCCTTCTTTTTCTCGGGCTCCTTTTTCTTCTCAGGCTCCTTCTTGGGCTCTTCCTTGCTCTCAGGTTTTTCGGCAGGCTTCTCGGATTTCTTCGGCTCAGGCTTGGCCTCATCCTTCTTGGCTTCGTCCTTCTTATCTTCGTCGCCGCCACCGAAGAGATTGCGAAGCCGGAAGCCCTGCTGCTTGCCCTTGGCCAGCTCTTCATCGCTCAGGGGCTTGGGCTCGGGCTTCTTCTCAGCCTTTTCAGGCTTGGGCTTTTCTTCGTCCTTGCCTGCGTCATCGGACCCACGACCAAACCAGCGCGAGAGAATGCCACGAGGCTTGTTCTCTTCGGGTTCGGGTTCGTCTTCCGCCGCGGTCTTCCGGCTGGCGACCACGGGGGCACTTCCGGCCTCGACCGTAAACTTGAGCGTCAGTGCTTCGGCGAGTGCCTTCGCGGTTTCAGTAGGTCCCATGTTCTCGAAGACCGTGGGACGCGAGAGGTTGGCCATCTGGAGGCTCCACCATTTCTCCAGGCTGGTCTTTGACTGCGCGATGCCGGGGAACCATTGATTGATCAACTCCCGATCATTGCGGCTGTCCGCAGCCAGGGCACTGAGGAATTTGCTCATGCGCAGCCCGCCCTCGGGCTGATCGATCAAGGCGAGCACCAGGGCGCAGCACGAGGTGTTGTAAACGGTGCGGCTGAAGGAGTCGAGCTGCCCGGGGCTGGCATCGAGAATCTCTTCAATGCCATACGCCTTCCCCGAGCCAAACACGGAGGCAAACGCCGCACTCGGACGCGAGCGCCGACGATACTCGAGGCCCTCGGTCACGCCCACGAGGAGCCAGTCCGGGAGGATGCGCGAGCGCTTGGTGCTGATGTCTTTGTGATCGCGCAGGATGCGCTCGGCCAGCAGCATGCGGATCAGCTCAGCACGCATCTCATTGGTATTGAATCCCGGCTTGATCTGCAGCGTGAGCTGAAGGTGAAAGCCCCCCTCGGCCAGGTGGGCGAAGCTGGACCGCACCGAGGGCTCGCTGAGATTCACCTCGGTGCCGGCCTTGAGGGAGACCACGATGGGAATGCCCCAGGCCGAGGGATCACGAAGCAGACGACGCATTTCATCCGCCGTCTCCTCGAACATCCGGCCAAACCAAGTGCGCGTCTCGAGATCGGCTCCATGGATCACGAACTGACCACTGGTGCTGGAGGGCTTGAAAACAGGCTGCTGCGGAGCCGCCGGTTCGGCTGGCGCTCCACCTTTGGTATCCTGCGCCGGGGCCAGCACTCCGGGAGATCCGCCCGCGTTGGCTGGAGGACTGGCGGGCTTGGTGTTGGGCAGCGAGAGCGCGGGGGGCTTGTCCTCGATCGGCACGCG
Source organism: Verrucomicrobiaceae bacterium (assembly GCA_016795365.1). Taxonomy (GTDB): domain Bacteria; phylum Verrucomicrobiota; class Verrucomicrobiia; order Verrucomicrobiales; family Verrucomicrobiaceae; genus JAEUHN01. Next base: position 153,762 of record JAEUHN010000047.1, on the reverse strand, counting down.
AAAAGGCGGAGCTGACTGGGCACCAGCGGCTGCAACAAATGCAAAGGTCGCCAAGGCAGTGGAGAGCGTGGAGGGGAGGCGCAGCAGCATGACAGAGGAAACGTGAATCAGAATCGCGAGTTGAGCACCACCTTGTCCTTCGAGAGGCGGATTTGAGGCAGCTTGAACAAGGCCTGGATCTCCGGCTTGCAGGCGCGGGCCAGTTCCCGGAGGGCTGGAATCAAGGGCGTGAGCATCGCACGCGGCACTTCCAGCCGTCCGTAAGCGCCCTGTAAAATCTCGACCGTGAAATCCTCTTTCGTGCGCCGAATCGCCAGGTCCACGCGCGCGACCTGCATGTGGCCCAGCACATTCCAGCACAGGTGCAGCCGCACCACGCCTTCATTCATCTCCACGAGCACGCGGTCGAAGGTTGCCACCTTCGCCGTGACTCCTGAAGGCTGGCCGCGCAGGCGACGCACCAAGTAGTCATTGATCTGCCCCTCGCTGATCACGAAGACCGACTCCTGCTTCAGCGCGGTCTGCTCCAATTGATTGGCTAGATCATTGAGCGGTCGAGTCTTGGGGGCGGGCACCAGCGCCACTCCGCTGAGGTCCGGCGTCTGATGGCAGAGCACAGCCCCGGCGGAGAGGGCGCTCAGAGCGAGCAGCAGCGCGGAGTTGAGCCAGGGAGAGGCCACGGGAGGAGAAGCGCGTGCTGCGGGTGAAGGATGAGACGGCTAGGCCGAGGCCGCCGGACTGGCCGATGAGGTTCCTGACGATGCAGAACCTCCCGATGAAGATGACGATCCGCCACCTGAACCTCCAGCTGAGTCGGCCTTGGCAGCCGCCTTGTAGGAGTCGCTGCGGTAATCGGTGATGTAGAACCCGGAGCCCTTGAAGATGAGTCCGCTGCCCAGCCCAATCTTCCGCTTCACGTGGCCTTTGCACTCCTGCTTTGGGCACTCGGTGAGATGGGGGTCCTTCATGGACTGTCTGGCCTCAAACTGATGGCCGCAGTCCTGGCATTCGTAGTCGTAGGTCGGCATAGGTTTGTTGGATTCGGTTAAGGTTTTGGAGGGGTGGCAAGAATGCCGCATCCCACGCCAGATGGCAAGGGTGGATGCTTGTGGTGAAAAGCGGAACCATGGGGCCTCACGGCTGCCAACTCATGCAGCGAAAGGGATGGGTGTCGATCAGGTTGGCCTGCACGCCCTTCAGCTTGTCCGCGTGATAGAACTGCACCCCCACATAGAAATAGACGGGGATGATCGCGCAGGCATCGGAGATGAGCATCTGCTCGGCCTGCTGGAAGATGCCGTTGCGCTTCTGCACATCCGCCTCCGCGGCGGCAGCCGTGATCAGCGCGTCGTAGTCCTTGCTGGCGAAGCCGGTGCGGTTGTTGCCATTGCCGGTGGTGAACATTTCCAGGAAGGTGTTCGGGTCGTTGTAGTCCCCTACCCAGCTCGACCGGCACATCGCGTAATCGAGCGATCGCATGGAGGCGAGCCAGATCTTCTGCTCCTGTTTGATGAGGCCTACCTCGACACCGAGATTCTCCTTCCACATCGCTTGCAGCTCGATCGCGATGTTGCGCTCCACATTGAGCGGCATGTGCAGATACTCGACGCGAGGCAGACCCTTGCCCTTGGGAAAGCCAGCCTCCGCGAGCAAGGCGCGCGCCTTCGCCACATCGTAGTCGAGCCCAGGGGGCGGCTGATAGTTCTGCCCTGCGCCGGGAGGTGTAAGACTGAAAGCCGAGCGCTCGCCCAGGCGTGTGATCTTCTCGGTGATGCGCTTCTTGTCGATGGCCATCGCAAAAGCACGGCGAACGCGCGCATCATTGAACGGTGGACGTGTGACATTGAGCCGAATGAACCAGGTGCCGAGGAAGGGTCCGGTATGGAACCAAGGCTCCTGCTTGAGTTTGTCCGTGAGCGATGGCGGCACCATGCCCTTGTCCATCATCAAGTCGGCAGCACTGGTGACGAAGTAAGTCAGCGCGGTGTTCGCCTCCTGCATCGGCTTCACTTCGACCGTGGCCATCTTCACATTTGCCGCGTCCCAGTATCGTGGATTTTTGCGCAGCAGGATGTGGTCGTCGAGCTTCCACTCTTCGAGCAAGTAGGCACCATTGCCCACGAGATTACCCGGCTTGATCCAGGCCGTGCCGTGCTGCTTCACCACATCGAGCGGCACAGGGGCGAGCGTGAGGAAGGCCGCCATGTCGATGAAGTAGGGCGTGGGATTGACCAGATCGACCTCCAGTGTGCGATCATCGACAGCGCGTGCAGCGATGGTGCTGGCATCGGTGGTCTTGCCTTCGTTAAACTCTTTCGCGCCCTTGATGAGGTAGAGCTGGCTGGCGTATTCCGAGGCCAGCAAGGGATCGAGCGCACGCCGCCATGATTGCACAAAGTCATTCGTCACCACGGGCCGGCCATCGCTCCACACCGCGTTCGCGCGGAGGTGGAAGGTGTAGCGTTTCTTGTCCGGCGAGATGTCCCAGCGCTCGGCGACGCCAGGTTGTGGCTCCCCTTTTTCGTTCACGCGGCACAGGCCCTCGAAGAGCGCCTCACTGATTCTCATGCTCACCTGATCGGTCACCAGCGCGGGATCAACGGTCTCGGGCTCCGCGCTCTGCACGAAGACCAGGTCTGCACGCTTCGCCTCGGGCGAGCAGGCATTGAACAACGCGATCACCGCGCCGGCAGCACAGGCTAGCGTGATTCGGTTCATCTCAGGAGAAGGCATGGCGCGCGAGTAAAGCGCATTCCCGCCCTGTCGCCATTGAATTGCCACGAACGCGCCGTCGTGAAATCGGGCTTGAATTATTTCGATAGTTGTCGAAATATAGAATCGCTCGACCCGCATGAACGACCTCTTCAAAGCCCTCAACGACGCCACCCGCCGACGCATTCTGGAGCTGCTGCGCAAGCAGTCCCTGACCGCGGGCGAGATCGCCGAGCGCTGCGATGTGGCCAAGCCCACGATCTCCCATCACCTCGAGCTGCTGATGCGTGCCGAGCTGATCGAGCAGGAGCGCGAGGGGCAGTTCCGCCGCTACCACCTGAACACCAGCGTGGTGGAGGATGTGATGGTGTGGTTGAGCAAGCTCGTCACCGAAACCAAGCCCGTCGCCCGCAAGGTCGCGCGGCTCAAGCCAAGAACCAGTTCATGAAAACCAAGTTCGCCCAATTTCTGCGCGATGAGTGGCTGCAACTGCTGCTCCTCGTTCTCCCGGCCCTCGCCGCCTTCGCGGCCATGCCTTTCGCCACCGACCGCGTGCCCATGCAGTGGGGCATTGATGGCCGTGTGAACTGGACGGCCCCGAAGGAATGGGGGCTCACGATCATGCCGATCACGACGTTCTTGATCTTCGGCCTCGTGTTCTGGTTGGAGAGCCGCGACCCGGCACGTCATCGCGACCCTGACGGCAGCCTCACATCTCATGGCAAAGCCACGCGCTCGATCCGCCTCGGCATCTCAGCAATGCTCGGCGCTGTCACCTTGATCCAGATCGCTGCGGCCCTCGGACGCCATCCCGATGTGTCGCGCCTCGTGCCCACGCTGGTCGCGGTTTTGATCGCGTTCCTGGGCAACTTCTTCGGCAAACTGAAGCCCAATCGCTACGTGGGCATTCGTGTGCCGTGGACGATGAATTCCGAGAACGTGTGGCGCATCACGCATCGCATCTCTGGCTGGCTCTACACCGCGAGCAGCCTTGTCTTCCTTGTTGGCATCTGGCTGCTGCCATCGAGGGCACAACAGCCTCTCTTCGTCGCATGGATCATAGTGCTTGTGGTGGTTCCCATGTTCATCGCGTGGCGCGCAGCTGCGGCTGAGAAAGCTGCAAGCGCGGCCACCAAATGAAGCCTGCTGAACGCTCGGCGATTTATTCAAGACAGCCGAACTTTTTGCGATAGCATGGCGAGCGAATTTCACTCGCACGCTGAGCTGTCATGAACCTGCTTCTTCCTTCCCCATTGCTGGCCAACGGCCTGGAGTTTGGCTGGCGCCAATCCACCACGGAGGGCATCGTGATCTGCGTGATCCTGGCCATCATGTCGGTCGGAAGCTGGACCGCAATGATCGCCAAGGTAGTGCTCCTGCGCCGCGCTCGACGGGCGAATGCGGAGTTCGTTTCCGTCTTCCGCAGTTCGCCTCATCCGTTGTCGATGTATCAGAACGGCGAGCATTTTGATTTTGCTCCTTACTACCACATCTACCACGAGGCGGCGCGCGAACTGGCCTTCCACCTCGTGGGCAGCGATCAGCCTGACCGCACCTTCGGGGCACGGCTTCAAGGTGCAGGCCGCATCTCACCATCGCAGATGTCAGCAGTGCAGGTTGCCCTCGAACGTGCCGTGGGCGAGGCCGCGCTGAAGTTCGAGCACGGCCTGAGCACCGTTTCGATCGCCTTGAGCGGCGCGCCTTTCATCGGTCTGCTCGGCACCGTGTGGGGCATCATGGGCAGCTTTGCCGCTCTGGCCACCAGCCAGCAGGGCGAGTCCAGCATTCAAGCCATGGCTCCAGGCGTGTGCGCAGCACTGCTCACCACGGTAGTAGGTCTGCTCGTCGCGATCCCCAGCATGTTTGGCTACAATGTGCTGATCACCCGCATTCGCGAGATGGTGGTGCGGATGGACAACTTCGCCTCGGAACTCTCCTCCACCTTTGATCGCCGCTACGTGGATCATCAAACGCGCTCCAGCGATGAGCTGCCGAGCGTGGGCGCACTTGGCGCGCCCAAGGTCGTGGCGTTTTCGGCTCCATCTGCACCCGCCGCTGCGAATACACCTCGCCAGATGCCGCCACCTTCGCGACAGCCAGCGTCGGTTGTAGGCAGTTGATTTCATTTCGATTTGTATGCAGCGCTGGTCCCAGCATCGACATCAGTTGCGCCTGATCCACGAGATCAGCATCACCCCTCTGCTGGATGTGGTGCTGGTGCTGCTGTTTGTTTTCATGCTGGCCGCTCCCCTGCTTCAGGATGCGCGTTCATTGCAGCTCCCGTTCGCGGGTGAAGGAGCCGCAGGTGCGGCACCGAAGGACGTAGTAACCCTCACGATCGATGCCTCGCAAAACCTCAGCCTCAGCGGCCGGAAGATTCCCTTCTCGGCACTCGGCGATGAACTGCAGACCCTCCTGCGCGAGCGCCCCAAGCTCGGCGTGCTGGTGCAGATTCATCGCGATCTGCCTGTGCAGTTGCTCGTGGACGTGATGGGCACGCTCAAGAAGGCGGGCGTGCAAAAAACCTCCGTCGCCACGGCGGACAAATCCCAGCCTGGCACCTGATCACATGCCGCGAGTCAATCTAGAACCAGTCGGACGCTTCGCCTTTTTGGTGCTCGGCGTTCATGCGGTGATCGGAGCCGGGCTCTGGTGGTGGCTGAGCCATGCCAATCAAGAGGTGCAGGGATCAGCGAATCAAAACCTCGTCTGGGTGGCACCAGGCGACTTCACCAACGCGGTCGAGATCAGTCCGGCAGGCAACGTGCCACCAACCTCGCCTCCAGAGTCAAAGCCCGAGCCTGCACCGCCAACCAAGGCCGTCGAGCCCTTGATTACCGAGCCCGCCAAACTCGCTGCCACCGCGATCCCACCAGAGCTCAACGCCCCTAGCACAGCTGTCGCGCAGTCGGAATCCAAGGCATCCGCACCAGCGCCCGCCGAGGAACCCATGGAGGACAACCCACCCAAGGCGATCGCCATTGACCCGGCCCAGGCCGCAGCGCTCATGGCGCGTGCGATGGCCGCCGACAAATCTGCCCCGGCACCAGCTCCTGTTCCCGAGCCGAAGCCCACTGCACCTCCGATTCTGCCACCACCTCCTCCCGCTCAGACCACGGCGAAGAAAGATCCTCCGCCAGCGCCCAAACCCGTTCCCGAGCCACCCAAGCCAGCTCCGGTGGTCAAACCAGAGCCTGCTGCACCGGCAGTGGCCGCCACTCCCTCGCCCCCGACGCCAGCGCCGCAAACGTCAGACGCCTCACGCTTCGTCACGGTGTCTCATCCGGTCCCCAGAAAGGTGAACAAGGACCTGCCAAAGGTGGCGAGCCTGCTCGACATTGCCGCGCTCGATGCCGCGACCACTGGGGCGGCCAAAGGCATTCGCCTGGATGAAGTGGACCGCGCCATCATTCAGGGATTTCTTCGTGAATGGGTGGCCCCCGATGCCAGCAAGCTCAACCTCGACCAGCGCACCGTCAGCCTGGATGTGAGCCTCGATCGTGAAGGTCGCGTGTTGAACTTCAGCCTGCCTCGGCACTCCGGCAGCGATGATCTCGATCTCTCCGTGCTTGAAGCTGCGGATCGTCTTGGCAAGATCGACATCAAATTGCCCGCTTCTTACCCGCGGGACGTTTACGAGTTCCAAGTCAATTTTCATGTTGAGTAACCCCTGTCGGCTTCTGCTGTTCTGTGCCACCGCGTTGACGCTGGTGATGCCAGAGCGCGCGTCTGCGGTGGACTGGTCATCGCTCTGGAAGCGCAAGCCCGCCAAGAGCCGCACGCGCCAGGATCTGGAAACAGCACGCACGCTCTCCGTCGGTGAGTTCACTGGTGCGACTGGCATGACGGCAGCCCGCAAGATGAGCGAGCGCCTGGCCTCGCACGAGGAGCTTCGCGTCCTGGACGCCAAGGCCGCTCGATTCCTCCTCACGGGCAAGTCCGTGGGTGGCCGCATCGATGCCAAGCTCACGGACCGTGAAGGCACCGCGATCTTTGAGCGCACCTACGCCGCACCGGGACTGGAGGACAATGTGAAGGCCCTCGCCGATGACGTGCTTTTCGCTGTGACTGGACGCGCAGGGATGGCCAGCAGCCAGCTTGCCTTTGTCAGCGATGTGTCCGGCACGAAGCAAATTTATGTGTGCGACGCCGATGGCAGCAATGTGGAGCAGGTGACACGCCATCCGGGCGGAGCCGTGGCCCCGGCGATCAGCCCTGACTTCCTGGCATTCACGGGCTATTCCTCAGGCTTTCCCAATGTAATGCTCGTGGACATGGGAGCCGGTGCCGAGCGCCGCATCGCAGGCACTCCAGGGCTGAACTCCGGCGTTGCATTTGCTCCCGAGGGACGCCGTGTCGCCCTGACGATGAGCTTCGTGGGCAATCCCGAAATCTTCGTGATCGACCTTCCCACAAGCCACGCGGTCTGCGTCACGGAATCCATGGGCACCCCCGCCGATCCTGCCTGGCATCCCGATGGTCGCCGCATCATTTTTAGCTCCAACGAAGGCGATGGCCCGCAGTTGTTTGTGGTCGAGTCCGACACTGAAGCCGCGGCTACCAAATGGGCCTGCGGCTACTCCTTCGCCACCGATCCCGAGTGGTCGCCTGATGGCAAGCAGGTGGCCTTCACTGCCCGGCTGGGTCTGGATTTCGGAGTGGTGGTGAAACCCTATCCAAGCGGGAGCTCGCGCGTGCTTCAGAAAGGCGGAGCCCAGCATCCCACCTGGAGCCCCGATGGCCGCAGCATCGCCTATGCTCAGAATGGCCAGCTCTGGATTCAAGACATCGTCACCAGCAAGCGACGCAGCATTGTCAACGGTCGTGGTGAAATCTCCGAGCCCAGATGGATGCGCTGATGAATGCACGATTCCCACACCTGACCTGCCTGATCATCGCCTTCGCAGCCATGCTCACGCTGTGCCAGTGCAGCCTGCTGAATCGCGTGGTGAACTCGTCCGCCGTGATCTACGCCCTGCCGCCGCAGGAGAAGCTGCCATCGTTGCTGAGCAACCCTGAGAAGCTCACGCCAGGGGGTCCCATGATCACCTTCCCGCCCAATCGATTCCTCCTCACCTCCCGCCAGCGCGCTCAGCTTCAGACGCTGGGCGAGCAGTGGAAGGAGGCCGCTCCGCAACTGCTCATCGCAGGATTCGCACGTCGCGGAACGCCCTCAGGCTATGCACGCTCTCTGTCGCAGAGACGCGCTGAGAGTGTCCGCCAAGTGTTCATCGAGCAAGGCATCGACGCAGCCCATCTGCACAGCACAGGCTACGGTCACGATCAGCCCGGCCTGAGCAGCGAGGACACGGTGAAGATCTACATCGCTCAGTAGAGTCGCAAGCGTCAGGCCAGTGGGTTGGGGCACAGCTCCTTGCGCTGGCAGGTGGCGCACAGAGACCCGGTGTAAAAATCATCCAGAAAGGCCATCAGGTCACGAATCATGACGGGATCATCGGTGACCATGCCGGCCTCGAAATTGCGCCGGTGCTCGCTCTTTGCTCCGAGTCCCGCTCCCGTCAAATTCGCCGAACCCACGTAAGCCAGCCGACCGTCAGCGATCACGCACTTCATGTGCATGCGCGGACACAAAAGCCGATCAAAGGCGTCGCTTTGGAGAAACTCAGGAAAGCGATCGAACTCCTCGCGGAACCTTGGCCCCGGCTCCTTCGCGTGAATGAGCCGGACTTCGACGCCATCGCGGAGCTTGCCCGCGAGCACTTCTAGGAAGGGGATGAACCGACCGCCCTCGCTCTCGACGAAAAGGTCTTTGATGTCGGCCGTGAGAATCCACACGAACCGCCGCGCGCCTGGCACCACTTCACGAAGCACGGCTTCATAAGTGTCATGGTTGAGAACAAGGCGGGTCATGCGCGAAGACCTCGTCAGAGCCCGCCCGCCGTTGGCTGACCAAATTGGATTAGACCTGACAACTGGCTGGTGGTGGATGCCGGATTGGCAGGAAGCAGCGGATGATCCGCATCGGCCTGCAACTTCGAAAGTAGGAAGAAGCCCGATCCGAAATTGCCCATTGGTCCCGGCACGATGACACCTTCGAAAGGCACCGTGCGCACCACGGACTTGGTCGGCACGTAGCCATCCACATCGGTGAGCTTGAAGCTGCCGGTGAACTGGCCTGTGCTCGGCACAATGGCAATCGCAATGCTGGTGGGGTTGAGAGTCGCCACACCGAAGGAGCACACATTCGTGGCTGAGATGGCAAAGGTCCGGTTCAGCGTCTTGAATTGATCCGCCAGCTCAACCTCTCCGCCAGAGACCGTCAGTTCAGCGTTGTCCGGCTCGACCGTCAGACCAAGGACGTTGGTTCCCACGGCAGGCGTTTTCCATTCCCAGCCTTCCACCGTGGTGGAGACGGAGAACCCGGAGCGATAAGCGCGCACGGTGGTCGCAGCTTGCGGTTTCTTCAGCCAGGAGGTGGACGAACTGAGCACGCCATTGGGCTCATCACCACCTGGCGACAACTCAATTGCCGCCTGGTATGAACCCGTGCCTGCATACAAGGGCACGTGGATGAAAACCTGAGAGTGATCGGGAAGCGCGGGGCTCTCGCCAAGAATCGCTGAACCTGTGATCGCCGTGCCATCTGCGAGCTTGCCACCAAGCGTGGCACTGCCATTGGCGGCAGCCACCATCGTCAGGTAACCATCGCCAGCGGGAACGGACGGCGATTGGAACACGGTGTCGATCTTGACGGTGCTCACGTAACGAGCGGCGAAGTCCGTAGCCGGAGTGGAGGTCGAATAAGGCGTTCGATGTCCGAGCAAAGGTGCCGTGGCCGGCACCGCCAAACCTGCCAGTTCCAACCTGCCTGAGATGCTGTTGCTGATGCCACCGATCAGCAGAGTAAGGAAGTAGCTGGGTTTGCCCGTGCGCTTCACTTCGATGCGGGCACCCGCGGTGTAGCCGGGATCGAAGTCAGGATTGATCACGCCAGTAAACGAATGCGCCGCCCCATCCACCGTCAGTGCGCCGGTCAAGGCAGCAGCCGAAGTGATGGAGCACGTCACTCGTCCGCCCAGGTCGGCATTGACGTTGGGCTCACGATTCACCAGCGCTGCATACGAACCCGCCACGCCGTTGGGCAGTTGCGCGACGGTGAACGTGAATGGCGTGGTCACACCCGCAGGCAGGGCTGCATTGACCGCTTTGAAGGTCACTGGATACATTCCATCCTTGGTCGGAACGCCAGCTACAATGCCACTGCTCGGATAGAACTTGAGCCCTGGCGGCAAGGTGCCAATGACGGACATCGTCGCTGGTGCATTCGTCAGACCGATCACACTGCGATAGGGCGCACCCACCTTTGCCTGGGAGTCCAGATTCATCGTGTCCAGTGCCGGAGCTTGCACACCAGCCTGCCGCACCTCGACGGACACTCCGCCGATTTTGATGAAACCCGAACGAAGGGCCACGGAAGGATTCGGATCAATGTAAAGCACGGCCTGCGAAATGGGCACCGCAGGATCCACCACGACGGACCCCGACAACCACGGCACACTCTCGACCACAGTGAAAGGTGCGGACGCCACCACGTCGATCGCCTGGGTGATGCGGAAGTTCGTTGTCGGCAGCGCCGCATCGGCAATGAACGGCAGAGCAATCGAATCAATGGCACTGCCAGCTGACACATTGACCACCGTCTGGCTCGGTGTGCACGTGCCCATCGTGATCGCAACACTCGTCGCGGCGCTCTTTTGCCCCAATGGATCACTAGCGATGTAGGTGATATTGACCGGCCCCGTGAAGGTCGCCGCAGGATTGAAGATCAGCTTTCCGCCCGTCTTCGAAACTGTTCCCTGTGCAGCCAGGGGAGCCGTGAAGGAAAACACGGTCAAGGCATCCCCATCGACATCCACATCATTGCCACACACATCAATGGTGACAGGGGCTCCAGGCAAGGCGACAGCCGTGTCAGCGAAACCCGTGGGAGCACGATTGCCCGTGAGGAAACTGAGCGTCGCACCACTCGTGGTCCCCATGCTGCCACTGGCACGAATGCGGAAATAGTAGCGCGTGTGAGGTGCCAGGGTGGTCAGCGGAAAACTCACAGGCTGCGCTGTGGTGCCGGTGAGTGTGGTGGGAAATGTTAGCGTCGAATTGAGAGCTGTAGCACTGAGCCCGTAGTCGCAAACGACCGTCACGGATGCTCCGCGTGGATTCACGGTGCCCGCGAGCGTTGCTCCCGTGGCGCTGATCGTTGTCACAACGACGGGCGAGGTGACCACCGCAGGCGCAATTGCCACCAAGGTCTTGAAGCTCTGCGTGGGTGAGTAACTGACGCCGTGTGCATTCTGCGCAGCCACTCGATAGAAGTAAGTGGTGTTCGCGAGAAGCCCGGGCACGGAGGCCGTGATCGCAGTTGCTGGATCAGCAGCTACCAAGGTGGATGGGCTAGTGGCCACACGAGTTGGCAGGTAGATCGCTGCGGTTCCCAGCTCGACCCACATCTGGGCGTCCGCGCCAGAGGGGTTCACCGTCGCATTGATGGTGACAGTCGTCGCCGCAAGGCCGGTCGTGCTCACATTGCTCACCACGGGCAGAGCCGATCCGCCTGGAGGTGCCTCGCCAAAACGCCAGACCACGTCTCTTGCCACACCGAACAATGAACCTCTGGCATCGAAAGTCAGCTGCTGCGCCGAGGGAAATCTCCCAGTCACACCTGAGAAACTATGCAGCACTGTGAACGCAGGCACGGGAGCCGCAGGGTCCAAACTCCAAAGCACACCGGCATTGCCCGCACCATTGGAAGGAAAGGTGCCATAGATCAAGCCTCCCAGGCCCTCGATTAGCGGCGTCGCGAGGATATAAGAATTCGCCCCCACGTTGGCGACATCATCTTCCGAAACAAGCATCGGAGGCTCCGCAGGGTTCATGCTCCACGACCACAGAGCCATTCGCGCATCGTCGTAGTTTGGGCAGACGAAATACAGGCTGCCATTGCTGTGCTTCATCAGCGTCTGCGGCATGAACTGCAGGGAACCCGGCTCATTGAGCGCCGTCTGAATGCCGCCTGCGGCCGTCCACTTCCACACCATGCCGCCGGTCACACCAAGCGCTGACTCGCTGTCTCCCGTGGACTCGCACACTCCGTAGATGGTGCTGCCATCAAGGATCAAGGTATTGGACACCTGATGCCCGATCACTTTGGGATCAATCACCCCGAGGTTGGTCAAGACACCCGTCGGGCTGGCTCGCCACAACACCACATACGAAGTGCTCCCGTAGTAGCCCACCCCTGATGACACCTGGCTTAGGCCATAGAAGTTACCGCTCGCGTCACGGATCAAAGTGCCTGTGGGATTTCCTGGAACGGCGGCTGTTCCCATCGCTGCCAGCTTGCTGACCACACTCGTCGCAGCCGTCCACTTCCAGAGCGCCCCCTTGCCCGCAGCGGGACCGGAGGAGGTGATTCCATAGATGTTACCCGAGCCATCCTTCACCAGCGTGACCGATTCTCCGATCGTCCCATAGGTCGCGAATGGCAGCGTCGCGAGCACGGTAATAGTCGCCCCATTCGCGCGCCACAACTGCGTGTCCCCGTTGTTACCGACTGAGACGCCATACACAAAGCCCGTTGCGGAGTCCACCAGCACCCCCTGGGGCTTGCCTCCCGCCGTCCCCCAACCCGTCAGCGTCGCCTCCACCGAAACGGCTAATGGCGTGGGAGTCCATCTCCACACGGCACCTTCGTGGGTGGGAGCCACGCCTTTAAAATACGACAACCCAAAGACCTGGCCCGTGCCCGGATCACGAAAGAGATTACCCGAGGTATATTTGCCCGCCGTGGCAGGCAGGGAGGCCTGAACAACTGCCGCACCGCCTGTGGCCGCGACTCTCCAAACTTGCCCGCTGGCACCTGTTCCTCCCAACTCTGTGGCACCAAAAGCATTGCCCGCAGCATCGAACACGATTTGTGCCGAGATATTTGCCGACGCTGCAAACGAGTGGACCAAAGTCGCCGACGAGTCTGGGCTCGCCCACTTCCATAGCTTTGGAACCCGTGTGTCATAGTTCGTCGCGTTCCGATCCACCGCTACTCCAAACACAGCACCCGTGGGGCTGACAGAAAAATTGCCCGTCACCTGCGCGCCCGTTAGCTGCACATCCGCCAGCGTCGTCAGGCCGTTTGCCTCAGTCCATTTCCAGAGCTTGGCAGGTGAGTAACCCGTGAGCGCGCCCGTGTCTGGATCGCGAATCTCTGCTTGATCAGTAAGTCCATAGACCGTGCCATCCGGGGCGCTCGAAAGCCCGGCAACTGGCAATTGATATGGTGCCCCCACGCCATCGAACTCCAAGATCAACTCGAATCCCCCAGCCGCTGTCCACTTCCAAAAACTTCCACCATCCGAGATCGGACCATCGCTACAGGCACCATAGATCGTCCCGTCACTCGCGACCACAAAAGACTCCAGCACTCCCGTGCCGACCATCACCGCATCAATATCCGCTAGTTTGCTCAGTCCATCGTTCGCATTCCACTTCCAGATCACTGACGCTCCCGCACCGCCATTGTGAATCCCATAGATCGCGGAACCCATGACAACGAGCCTCGAAAGCTCAGCCGACGAATCACTCAAGGTAACCCCGATGCTCGAGAAACTCGCCACCACCGTGCCAGTGCCCTGCACCTTGAACACACATCCTCCCCCACCCTCTCCGCCAAGCGGTGCCACCCCATAAAAGATTCCATCGGGAAGTTTCACCAACCCTGCCAATGCGTTTCCGGGCGCACTCTCGAAGGTCGCCGACACCTGATACACGGGAGCTGCAAAGCTCACGGAGATTAGCAAAGAAAAGCCGGCAACGAGGAGAACAAGGGGCGATGAAGTTTTCATAAGCAGGCAGGTTAGTCTCATGATTGTCCAGATTGACCGGAGCCTCATCCGATTGTGACAGCTCCAAAGATGATTGTGAAGCATTCAATCGCCCTCGGCGGAACAAGCCGAGTCTGCGATAGAGTTCCACGAGTTGTTAGAAGTCTAAACAACAAGCCCACGACCTTCATCGAGTTCGTGGGCTTGCTCAAGTCTTTGAGAACTTGGTGGCTACGTGTTACGCACCATGGTCACTGGTATCGACTCGATCGCCCCGTTTCCGGTCGGACCAACGGTTGTCGGCCCGCTAAACCCGGATTCGGGGAGTCTTTCGATCAGTGTAGAGCCCTTGGCTTCAAGGAACGGATAGTTTTGAACGACAGGGCTGTCACCGAGAGGCCTAATGACAATCCCGAAGAATGTGGGCTTCCGTGTGCATGACTTACCAAACGTATCCAGCTCCGTGAGTGTCATGCCTCCAGAGAAGACGCCTGTCGCACCGCTGATCGTCAAAGTCACCGTGCCAGGATTGGCGGACGCCCCAGTTGGCATCACTGCGATGGTCGAAGGAGCCGTGATGCCCAGAACAATGTCTGGATTGTAGGTGGTCAGGTGTGGGTAGGGTGAAGACGTTCCCAGATTGAATCGCAGAGAGGCGTTGGAAGCCGTTGGTTTCAGTCCCGCAAAAACATGCGCCTGATTGGCGCTGGCTCCGGTGTTCGGAGGCATGTTCACCGTGTCCGCCGGATCGTAGTAGCGTCCACCATCGGTCACGTGAACCAGGGGCGACGAGCTGCCAAATCCGGCACCATAGGTGCGTCTGTCGGTAGCGCTGGCAGCAATCACAGTTCCTTGATCAGGTTTCATCCAGGTGAGGTCCCCGCTGATCTTATTCTTCCGATAGTTCCCGGAATCCAGCACTTCGGTCAGCGTGAGGGTGCCATGCAGCGATCCTGCCGCTCCCGTAAACATGCCCGCATAGACCTGAATCTGATTAACTCCGCTCACAACCGTTTTGCCCATGACACCAGCCATAGAATAACCATTCCCGTCGGCCGTCTTGCCTGAGACTGTGTATGAGCCATCCGAAGCAAGCACGAATGAGCCGTAGCCGTAGCCGCGTGGATTACCCACCGTTGGAGAGACTGTGGGATTGATCACGAAGTTGTAACGTCCTGTGCTGTTGGTGGGTGGAGCTCCATCCCACAAGTTGTCTCTCCATCCAGTGATGTTGGCGGTGGAGACTCCATCAGTGGTCGAAGCCGTGAGCGTCTGCGCTACAGGGTCGATGGTAGCGTTCAGTGTCACAGGAGGCAATCCACCAATGGTGGGTATGGCTTGTGACAACGTCACGACTGGGCCCGTCAGATTGAGGGTGATCAAACCGGTGAAATTCGAAGTATGGGTGCCACGCTGCAGCTTGCCCGTGTAACTGCCATTGGCAGCAATCGTCAGTTCGAATCGACCGCCCAGACTTCCATTCACGTCCGCATTGCGTTCAAGCAGACCTTTCCAGGAGTTGATGGCGTTCGCAGGCAGAGGATTCACATGCAAGATCAGATTCCTCGCAGGTCCCTCTCCGAGAATATTCTTGGCTTTAACGGCAACGGTAAAGTCTGTTCCGCCAGGATTGGTGATCGCCACCGCCACCTTGCCATTGATCGTTCCCGTGGAGGCATTGTAGGTGAGTCCGGTTGGGAGTCCCGTGATCGTCCAGAGACTTGGGCTGCCAGTGGCCGTGGGAGTGAATGTGTATGGCAGGCCCACGCTTGTCGTCCCCAAAGAGGTTGATGTAATCCCAGGCACCGTTGTCAGCACATTCAGTGTGGTAGGCGTAGTGGGGGCCATGAGAGTGCCCGAGTTCGTGATAAGATAGACCTTGCAGGTGTAGGTGCCGATATCACCGAGGTCACAATTCTTAATCGTTAGCTTTGACGTGTCCGTGCCGACAATCCTTCCATCAGTGCTGTTGTGGATGTCGTTGCCATCTTTCATCCACTGGAAGACCAACCCAGTGCCGCCGAACTTAGCTTGAATCGTGACGGTTGTGTCTGCACCTGCAGCAAGGCTCACGGGAGTTGGATCCACGACCGCGATCCGAGCAACACCGCTGGTCGTCGTGCCAGCGGCGTTCTTGACTGCGACCGAATAATCTCCTGCGTCGGTGAGCTTCACAGGTGCGATGGCTCCCTTGAACGTCGCCCCTGCGGGAGAGACGACCGCCGTCACCGTCTGAGGCAGCGGAGCAATGGCTGCGCCCTTCTTCCACACGGCAGTCAAATTGGCAGGGGCAGTGATCGTGCCTGAAGCTGCAACGGTAGCGATCAATTCGGCATTGGCCCCCACGTTGAGGATGCCTGACAAGGGCTGAACGGTGAAGGTCGGCACCTGGTCGTCATCTTGGATCGTCAAGGTATGCACCGATGTCGTTCCCAGCGCAGCGTCGCCCGTGGCGGCACCGAGCGAGAACACCGCCGTCTCATCCACTTCATCAACAGTGTCCGATTTCACTGCCACAGCGATTTGCTTGCTGATTTCGCCCGGGTTGAAGAGCACTGGAGTAACGGGAACGTTGTAATCGCTCGTCGCCGCCACACCGCGAGCAGCAGTCCCTGAAGTGGTGAACAAAACGGTCACGGGAATACTCGCTGCCGGAGACAGATTCAGAGTCACTAGCTTAGTTCCCGCTGACTCGGCGACGGTGTCGGTCGCCAACGCAAAATTCAGAGTCGGACGGGCAGGAGCGCTGCCTGAACTCGTCGCGATCAATCCGGTGCTTCCCACGGCCACGATCTGGCTTGCCGCAAAGACGGCATCCTTGACGTTCTGAGAGCTGCCAATCTCGGTTTCGGACCAGCCCAGACCGCCGAACGAATAGGCTTCAAGGCCGCCCTCACCCAAAGCGATGATTTGAGGGCCCACCGTGATGATACGATTGAGACCCTTGGGCGAGGATGCCTTGCGCTTGGTCCAGGCGGTGCCATTCGGACTCGTCCAAACACCGCCTTTGTTAGTGACAGCAATGAAGAGGTTCGCTCCAAAAACAACGTCCGTGAAATTCTCGCCCGCAAGCAGGGCGACCTGACGCTTGGTCCAGTTGTTACCAAAGTCAGGTGAAGTCTGCACCGCTCCTCCGTCACCCACGGCAACAAAGAGTCCGCCGACGAATGCTACTCCTCTCAGGGGCTTGTTGCTGCCGGCCTGAAGCGTCATCTTCGTCCACGCATTGCCAGAGTCCGAAATCTGAATGTGCGAATTGCCAGCCGCACCTTCGGATCCGACGGCGACGAGATACTGTCCTGTCCACACCACACGATTCAGCGTGCCCGCAGGGAATGGCGCAAGCACCTCGGTCCAGGTAATGCCATCTGGTGACTTCCACGCTCCGCCACCTACCGCCACATACTGGCTGCCTGTGTGAGCGGCGCTCAGCATGTTGAGAGCCGTTTGCGAGTGCTCGGTCCACGTCGTGCCGTCGCTCGAGGTCAGTGAGAAATTGGAACCAACGCCAACGAAGTTCGTCCCATTGGATGCCACACCATTGATGTCGAAGGTGCTGCCAGTGGAATAACGACTGGTCCACACGGTCTCACCGGGAGGCGTGATGGTGTAAATGCGTCCACCTTCACCGGTCACCACATACGTGCTGGCGATCTTCGCAGCGCTGAGAAGGTTCTGCGGCTGGCCTGTGGGGATACGGTTGATGGCGGTGAAAGTGGTTCCATCGGCGGACTTCCAGACCTCCCCAGCGGTGCCGACGCCGACGATCTCGGTTCCAGCCATCGAAAGTCGCGTGACAGCCAAAGCGGGGCTTGCTGAACCGAGCGTGCATTTGAACCATTTGTCCCCTGTGAGCGAAGACCACAAATCGCAGCCGAGGGCATTTTTGGTCGCCATCACATAGCGAGAACCATTGTAAACCAGTGCCTGAGGGACATCTGTCGCGGTCAGGCCCAAGGTCACTGCCACCTTCGCCCATACCCAAGTCGTTCCATTGAAGGTGCCCTTGAGCATGGCTCCTTTGACCCCAGTAGAGATCGCGTAGAGCGATCCCGAAAGCCCGAGCACATCGAAGAGTTCGCCCGTTGGGACCGCCGACGTAGCGCTGGACCACGTGGTGGCGTTTGAGGAGAAGAAGGTCACGCCTTGGGTGCCAGCGCCGCCCACCGCCACAAACTGGTTGGTGTAAGCTGCGGAGTTGAGATCAAACGCTCCGTCAGGAGACACATCGGTCCATGAGATGCCGTCCAGAGAGGTCAAGATCGTAGCCTTGTTCTTGGTGATTGCGCCCTCGACCCAGGTTGCCTTGTCACCCACAGCGAGGTAACGGCCATTGGCATAAATCACGCCATTGAGGTCTTCAATCACAGGTGCCGGTGCCGAGTTCTTGAGTCTCGTCGCGCTGCGTTGAGTCCAGGTGATCCCATCGTCACTCGACAAGATCAGACCACGTCCGCCAACGGCTACGAGGCGTGTGCCACCCACGGGAGGATTGGTGGCCGGAGTGCCGGCGATGACGGAGCGAATACTGTCGCCTGCAGGAAGCGGATTACGCTTGGTCCACACACGACCAATCTGAGCCACAGCCGAAAGGGACGAAGCTGCTAGAAGCGTAGCCGCCAGAGCAAATACCGGCAGCATGGAGCTGCGGCGAGAGAAGGGGGCAGGTTGGCTATTCATATGCATGGTAGTTACGTTGTGGTTCACCTTGGGGAATAGTGGTTTTGACATGAGCGATCACCACTTGTTTCGAAGTGTAGCGAAATTCGGCTTCGAGAGTCAACACTGCAAAATGCGGTTCTTTGAACTTCATCAGGCTGGAAGCCTTGGTTTATCAACCCAGGCCGACGGCCCGACATTCTGGAAACACCCAACATGACAATGCTGAAATGTTCCCACGAGCACCCCTAAGTTGTGTCAGCACCCGGAAAAATGGCAACTCAACTCCAGGCTGGGCGAAGACTTCCACCTGCACGCTCGTAGGGCATCCAGAGAATGCCCGTTGCTGCGATGGAGATGTTCTTCTTCACAGGCGTGAGCTTGAAGGTCTCCAGAGCAAGGGCGGCGGGATCATACTGATCTTTGATCTTCTGAACCTCCTCCTCGCACTGCTTGTTGAGCGCCTCGTATTCCACCTTCATCCGCTCCAGCTCGGTCTCTGCGGCAGCCACGTCCTGGCTCTCTTTCCAGGCTCTGGAGGCACTGGTAACCGTCGAGCCCTTCACGACGCTGGCAGCGCCGAGCAATCCACCGGTCTTGCGGCCGAGCAAGGCACCGAGCAGCGATGACCCGATCTGGATCGCCGTGCTGAGCTTGGCACTGCTGGCCTGGGCCTTTTGAGCATCCACCTTGGCCATGGCCTTGGTCATGGAGTCCTCGAGCGACTTGGTTTTCTTCGCCAGCTTGGTTTTGAGTTCCTCCACCGCGACATCGCGCTTCTCGCGGGCGATCTGCCCCATGCGCGCTCTGAAGTCGCCCTGGGTCTCGCCGGGATTCGAATAAGATTCCAACAGCGGGCAATAGCTCACCTCCAGCGAATGATTGGCATAGACCCAGTCGGTGTAGTCCTTGGCAATGCTGTCGTAGGTCTTCGCCTTCATGGCAGCGCTGGGCAGGTCGCCATAGTCGCATTCATCCCCTTCAGCTTCATGGCCGAGCTTGGCTAGGTCCATGTCCTTGGGAAGTTCAAAGAACTTCTGCCAGTTCACCTTTTGGCCCTCGGCGTCGATCTCATTGACCAATGTGATGCTGCTGCGCCCGGAGATCTTGCGCTTGGCATCGTCGAAGTTCACCACCGCACTGCGGATCAGGGCCGGCTTGTAGCTGAGGCTCTTGGTGTCGGTGCCAGCCGCACTCGGGAGGAAGAATTCAGCGACGCCATCGGGCAGCTTGGGCTTGGTCGTGTTTCGAATCTCCTCATCGCCCGATGCTCCCGGTGGCGCGAAGCCATCATCCTCGGCAGCGGCTTTGGTTTTCTTCGTGACGAACCGATCGCGCACCGGGTCCATCAGCTTTTTGATTTCGGTCCTCGACACGGGGCCGCGCAGGTAAGTCATGCACCAGCGGACGTTGAAGGTCACAGGCCCATCCTCGTGGACATTGTTCATGAGGAAGATGCGATTGCCGAGACCGCTCATGAGCTTCTCGATGTCACTGCGATCAAAGTTGGCCCCTTGGCCGCTGACGGCTCCTTCCAGCCCATCGAGCAAGCGCATCTTGTCGCGCTCGGTTTGCAAACGTCCGATCCACCAGGTGCCGATGTTGGACAGCGCCTTGTAATCGAGGTCCACAGGGTTCTGCGTAGCGAGCAGCAGTCCCAGACCAAAGGCACGCGCCTGCTTGAGCAGGATCATCATCGGCTTCTTCGATGGCGGATTGGCGGTCGGTGGCAGGTAGCCAAAGATCTCGTCCATGTAGAACAGCGCACGCAGCGATGTGGTGCCCGATTGCTGGCGCATCCATCCGAGCAACTGGTTCATCAGCAAGGAGACGAAGAACATGCGTTCTGTGTCGCTCAGGTGCGAGATGCTGAAGATGCTGATGCGCGGCTTGCCATCGGCGGTGTAGAACATGCGCTGAATGTCCAGCGGCTCGCCCTCCATCCACACGGCAAAGCCAGGCGAGGCGATCAGATTGTTGATCTTCATCGCCAGTTCGTTGCGCTTCTCCTCAGGGAAGAAATTGTCCACGCTCTCGACTCCGATCTTCCTGACCGGTGGCTGCTGGATGAGGCGGACGAGGTTTTCGAGGCTGAGGTTCTGCTTCTTTGCCCAGCAATGACTGACGATGTTGGACATCAGGATGTGCTCGCGCGATTGGACTGGATCAGCCTCGATGCCGCACAGCGCAAGGATGCTGCTCACAGTGCTCTCGATCCGATCCGCCAGCATCTCGCGATCCTCCATGACCTCCTCGCTCGGCGCGCCGAGGGAACTCAAAATGGAAACCGGGATGCCTGCATTGCTGCCCGGCGTGTAGATCGTCATGTCCACCTTCTCGCGCAGCGACTTGATCCGGTCCTCGCTCTGTCCCCAATCGCCCAGGCCCTTCTTCCAAAGGTCTGCCTGTCCCTGGGCATAGTCATCAATCGAAACTCCTTTGCGACGTGCATCGTCCTCATTCACCCAAGGCTTCAAGGTAGGGCCATCGAGTTTGGGAAAGGTGAACATCACGTTCCCGATGTCGCCTTTGGGGTCGATCGCGATGACCGGAATCCCATCCATCGCCGCCTCTTCGAGCAAGGCGAGGCACAGACCCGTTTTGCCTGAGCCCGTCATCCCGAGCACCACGCCGTGAGTGACCAGATCCTTCGAATCGTAGAGCACCAGATCGTCCTGGAGCTTCTTCGCGTCAGTGTCGTAGCCGCGTCCGAGGTAAAAGGTGCCGAGCTTCTCGTATTGGTCGGGAGTAATGGTCATGGCTTGAGGGATGGGGATTGAAAAACGAAGCGGCGTTAGATTTCCAAAGTCGCCGCGCGTTCACAAGCAAATGCTTGAGCACGACACGAATCAAATCGGCTCCACGTCCACGCCGACGAAAACCTGATGCTCGCCCCCGCCGGTGAGGATGCCCACGAGAGGGCTGACGTCGCTATAATCGCGACCAATCGCCACCACCGGATGATCTTCTCCCACGAGGCAGTCATTGGTGGGATCAAAGTCCACCCAGCCCACCGTGGGGCAATACACCGAGAACCATGCGTGGCTCTGATCCGCACCCACAAGCCTCGGCTTCCCAGGAGGCGGCACAGTGCGCAGGTAACCGCTCACATAACTGGCAGGCAACCCAATGCTGCGCAGGCAGGCGATCGCCATGTGGGCAAAGTCCTGACACACGCCATGGCGCTTAGCCCAGACCTCATCCAGCGGCGTGGCCACCGTGGTGGCCGTGGGATCGAACTTAAAGTCCTCATGAATGCGATGCGTGAGATCACGCACGCCTTCGAGCAAAGGTTTGTCCGCCGCGAAGCTCGCTTGCGCGTAGGCCGCGTAGTCAGGATGGCAACGCACCTGAGGTGAATCGAACACGAACTGATAAGCCTCGCACAAATCAGGCGACACGGGGTCGAGGAACATGCTGCGCACATCGCCAAACGTGGGCGACTTGGCGAGATCATGCTTCGGCTGCGCCTTGGTCTCCACGGTGCTTGTCGCGGTCACGTCCAGCTCCTTGTGCAAGCCCTGGACACTGAAGACGCACACACTGTTCCCGAAGTAATCCCGACGCGTGCTCTGCAAAGAAGGCACCGGTTTGATCTGCAGCTTGAAGTCGCGAGCCTGCTGATGCGGCGTGCATCGTGGGGCCATGCGCGATGCATGCTGTGAGACCGTCACGGGCTCACTGTAGCGATAGGTGGTGCGATGAGTGATGCGAAATATCATGACCTCATTCCCCCACATCAGCACTGCCAGCCCGCGAGATCGCCGAGTGCGCGAAGTAGTTCACCGCGAGTTCATCGGAGAGGCGCGGCATCGCCTTCTCCAGATGCTCCAGCGTCTCCGCCACGCCCGATCCGCCGGTCGAGAGCACCATCGGATCGGTGAGGCGCAGCTTGGTCACGGCCTCGATCAAGGTGCGGTGCGCGGGACTGGGCAACGCTGACGAATCAGATGGCAGACGTTCCAGGTGCTTCGTGAGCTGTCGGAACTGGAAAAGCAGTGACCGCGGATTGGTCTCGTCCAGCATCACCAGATCATAGACCGCCGCGATGTGCGGCATGAGGTTGTAACGTGACCGGTAAGTAATCGCACTGTCCGCCATCTCGAGCACGGCCTCCAGAGCGCTCGGCGTATCGGCAATCGACGAGCTGAGGGCATGGCTGAGGAAGCTGCTCATGTAGATCGTCCGCTCGATACGGCGGCCAATGTCCAGGAACCGCCAGCCCTGGGCCCGGGTCATGTTTTCATACGCGAGGCCGTGCAGTGCGGCGAGATCCAGCAGCATCTGATTGAGCAGCACGATGGCATCGCCAATGAGGAACTCGCTGGCATGAGCACTCTGCTGAATGGTGTCGCTCAGCTTGCTCAGCGCACGCCAGAAGTCGTTCGACGTGCGATCGCGCACCAGCATCCCGAGCCGCTGAAGATTCTCCGCAATGCTCGACAAGCTGCCCGCGCGCTGGTCATCGAGAATAATTGTGAGCAGCTCGGCTTCGAGCGCTTCTGTGTTGGCCGTCAGCATTGCCTGAGCTCGACCGACAGGCAGCTGATCCTGAGCTTCGAGTGTTCGCAGGAAGGGCTCCAGCAGAGCGATGGCGCTGCTCGCGCTCTCCGAATTCAAACGGATCAACGAACTGCGCAGCAGGCGTGCGGTGCATTCGGCGCGTTCCGCATAGCGGCCCAGCCAGTAGAGATTGTCCGCCACACGGCTCGGCAGATTGTTGCCTGTCCGGCGAAGCTGGATCGCATCCGCAGATCGCGGCAGCAGCGTGACATCTGGCACGGGTCCATCATTGAGCACCCACACGTCCTTGCTCGATCCGCCTTTCTGCATCGAGATCATTCGTGCACCATCGAGCGGTGCGATGCGTGCGAGACCGCCGGGCATCACATGGTAGCCATTCTCGCCCGCGACGAGATACACGCGCATCGCCACCGGGCGTGGCATCAGCTTGCCATCGATCCAGGTGGGTGCCGTGGAGAGTTCCACCCGCTCCTGAGCGACATAAAGATGCGGCTGGAACTGAATGCGTTTCTTCAGTTCGGCGAGTTCGCTTTCAGACATCGCCGCTGCACCGCCCGGTGGCATGCCCTTGGCTTGTGATCGCAGGGCAGGCTTCACGAAAAGCTTGTGCAGATTCGTCAGGACATGCTGCTCAGCTGACTTCTGCCCGCACCACCAGGTGGCCACGGACGAGAGCTTGAGTTCTTCGCCCAGCAATTGCTTACACAAGCCCGGCAGGAAGGCCATGAAAGCTGGGCTCTGAAGCAAGCCGCTGCCGAGACTGTTCGCCACCGCCACGGAACCACTTCGCAAGGCCTCGACCAGCCCTGGAACGCCGAGCATGGAGTGATTGCGCAGCTCGAGCGGATCGCAAAAGTCATCGTCCACTCGACGCAGAATCACATCGACCGGCTCCAGTCCGCTCAATGTCTTCAAAAACACACGCCCATCGCGCACGGTGAGATCTTGTCCCTCGACGAGCGAGTATCCGAGATAGCGCGCGAGGTAGGATTGCTCGAAGTAAGTCTCATTGTGCGGCCCAGGGGTGAGCACCACGATGCGCGGATCGTCCGTGCGACGGTTCGCCAGGCGCGCGAGCGAGTCACGCATGTGACCATAGAAGCCCGCCAGACGCTGGACATTGCAATCGCGAAACACCTCAGGCAGCACGCGAGATGTGACCAGACGATTGGCCAGCGTGTAGCCAGCGCCGGTGGGAATCTGGGTGCGATCCGAGATCGCCCACCACTTGCCATCGGGCGAACGAGCGAGATCAACCGCATAACAATCGAGGAACACACCATTGGCCGGCTTGATGCCATGGCAAGGACGCAAGAAATCGAGCTGCGAAAGCACGAGTGCCGGAGGCAGCCCACCTTGATGGATCAACTTCTGATCCCCGTAACAGTCGGCGAGCACGGCATTGATCAACGTGGCCCGCTGGATCAAGGCGGTTTCGAGTTGTTTCCACTCATCCGCTGCGATCACCATCGGCACGGGATCGAGTTCCCACGGACGCTCCATGCCCATGGGGTCGCCATACACGTTGTAAGTGACACCTTGCTCGTGAATGAACCGACGACCTGTCTCCCACCGGCGCTGAAGCTCCTCGGAGCCCAGGTCCTCAAGTTCCGCCATCAGCGTGCGATAGTGCGGACGCACCTGGCCCGTGCTGTCCTGCACCTCGTCGAAAGCTCCAGCCGCAGTCCGGTAATCCCGCAACAAACGGGACCGGGCCGGGACCATCGACTGGGATTGAGACTGGGAAACAGGGGGGGGAGGGTTCAAGTCGGGCACTGGTGGTTGGAGCAATGTGGGGCAGCAGCTAGAGTGCCGAGCCTGCCGGGGGTGCTCAAGTCCGGGAGTGAACAATCACTACCGTGATCACTCTCTTTTTCAGCTCAGTCTCAAATCCAACGTCAGCGGGCACTCGGGGTTGATCGTGGGTGGCACGATGTTGATGCGACCACCGGTGTGGCCATGGCGGAAAAAGCGCGCGAGGCGACGGCTCTCGGCTTCATAACCATTCACGGGGAAGGTGTCGTAGCTGCGGCCACCGGGATGCATGACGTGATAGGTGCATCCGCCGATGCTGCGGTCGTTCCACTTGTCAGCGACATCAAACACGAGCGGTCCATGAACGCCGATGGTCGGGTGCAAGCACGACGATGGCTGCCATGCACGGTATCGCACCGCAGCCACGTATTCGCCGTTGGTGCCAGTCGGTTGCAGCGGGATGGGCTGGCCATTGCACATGAGCTGATGACGCGAGTCCGTGGCGCTGTTGACCTTGACCTGAATGCGCTCGACCGATGAATCGACGAAGCGCGCGGTGCCACCGGGCGTGCCTTCTTCACCAAGCACATGCCACGGCTCCAAGGCATGGCGCAGTTCGATGCGAAGGTCGCGCACCTGATGATCACCCACGAACGGGAAACGGAACTCGAAGTGTGGCTCGAACCAGCTGATGTCCATCGGATAGCCGGACGCGGTGAGGTCTTCGGTGACCTCCTGCATGTCCTGCCAGATGAAGTGCGGCAGCAACCACTTGTCATGAATCTCCGTGCCCCAGCGAACGAGCGGCTTGGTGTAGGGCTCGGCCCAGAAGCGTGCGATCAAAGCGCGCAGCACGAGCTGCTGCGTGAGGCTCATGCGCGCGTGTGGCGGCATTTCAAAGGCGCGCAACTCAACGAGGCCGAGACGACCGGTCGAGCTGTCGGGCGAGTAGAGCTTGTCGATGCAGAACTCGGCGCGATGGGTGTTGCCCGTCGAATCGACGAGCAAGTGGCGGAAGATGCGATCGACCAGCCACGCGGGCACCTTCTTGAAGGGCTCGATTTGATTGAAGGCGATCTCCAGCTCGTAGAGCGAGTCATTGCGCGCCTCGTCGATGCGCGGCGCCTGACTGGTGGGGCCGATGAAGAGACCGCTGAACAAGAACGACAGCGCCGGATGATGCTGCCAGTAGGTCAGCAAGCTGCGCAAGAGATCGGGTCGGCGCAGGAACGGACTGTCCGACGGCACGCTGCCGCCCACGACGATGTGATTGCCGCCACCAGTGCCGGTGTGCTTGCCATCGACCATGAACTTCTCGGTGCCGAGTCGCACTTGGCGAGCTTCGTCGTAGAGCGTCGTGGTGATCTTCACCATCTCGTCCCACGATTCCGCAGGCTGGATGTTCACCTCGATCACGCCAGGGTCAGGCGTGACCTTGAGCACGTTCATGCGCGGATCATACGGCGGCGTGTAACCCTCCAACAAGACGGGCATGCTCAGGTGCTTGGCCGTGGCTTCCACAGCGGAGACGATCTCGAGGTAGTCCTCCAGCGTGGCCACGGGCGGCATGAAGACATGCAGCTTGCCCTCGCGTGCCTCCACACACATGGCGGTGCGCACGATCCACGAAGCTGATTCGAATTGGTTCGGCTCGCGTGAAGTATCAGACTGATCGCGGAACTCGGGCTTGCTGAACGGAATCGCCTGGCCGCTCGAACTCCAGCCGCCAATCGCTCGACCTGACACGATCGGCGTGAGCTGGGTGGGTTCCTTCTCGGTGCCGGCAGAACCAATCCCGGAGGCGATGAACCGCTGCGGCGCGAACTTCGGCTTCGGTGGCAAGGCATCTCTCGGCGCGAGTGGATCGAGTTCGTTGAGATACGGATAGTCGGACTTCGAGACCCAAGGCTGACCATCGAGCGGCAAGCGGAAGCCCATGGGCGAATCGCCCGGGATTAGATACAAGGTCTCGGGTCGCAGGAACCACGGACCGCTGGCCCAATACGGCCAGCCATTGGCCCAGCTGCGTTGAATCGGCAGCGCGTAGCCGATGATCTTGTTGAGGCCCTGTGAGAAGACCTTGGCCATGCGTGCGCGCTCGATGGGGTCTTCGAGCTTGTTGTTGGCAGGCGTCACGTTAGGCGGCAGGCGACGCTCGCGCCACAGGTAGTAGAGCGCGTCCTCGTAGCCGGGAATGATCCACTTCGGATCAATGTCGAGCGCAGCGCTCAGCGCTTGCATGAAGCGCTCGGCATCGTGCTCGGTGTAGCCGTAGTTGCGGCTATCGTCCGCGATGAGTGAGATGTCTTCCCATGCGGGCTGACCATCCTTGCGCCAGTAGCAACCAAACGACCAACGCGGCAACTGCTCGCCGGGATACCACTTGCCTTGGCCATGGTGAAGGAAGGCCCCAGGTGCAAAACGATCCTGCAAGCGCCGCAGCAGTTGATCGGCTAGACGACGCTTCATCGGTCCGAGCGCGACGGTGTTCCACTCGGGTCCGTCGTAGTCATCGATGGAAACGAACGTCGGCTCGCCGCCCATCGTGAGACGGACGTCATTGTGTTTCAGGTCGGCATCGACGCGATGGCCGAGCGCTTCGATCTCGGCCCACTGCTCATCGCTGTAAGGTCGTGTGACGCGCGCCGATTCATGCACACGCGAGATGTGCATCGCGAAGTCGAATTCGACTTCGGCTTCATCGACGGCTCCGGTGATCGGCGCTGCGCTGGACGGATCAGGCGCGCAAGCCAGTGGGATGTGTCCTTCGCCAGCGAGCAGTCCACTCGTGGGATCGAGCCCGATCCAACCAGCTCCTGGTAGATAGACTTCGCACCAAGCGTGCAGGTCGGTGAAGTCCTTCTCGGGGCCGCTCGGGCCATCGAGGGACTTCACATCGGGTGCGAGCTGAATGAGGTAGCCACTGACGAAGCGCGACGCCAGACCGCAGTGCCTCATGAGTTGGCACAGCAGCCACGCGGAATCGCGGCACGAGCCGCTCTTCTTGGTGAGCGTCTCCTCCGGCGTCTGCACACCGGGCTCCATGCGCACGGTGTAGCTGATGTCCTTCCAGACCTTCTGATTGATCGCGACGAGGAAGTCGATGGTGCGCGGGCGCGGATCAGCGTCCGCCTCGGCTTTGAGCTGGTTCTCAGCAGGCAGCACGCCACCGCCATGATGCGTGTCACCACCGGTCTCCGAATGCGTGCCGGGCTGATGTTTCCACAAATAGGCATCGCCGAGGATCTGCGTCCGCACATCCGACAGATACGCCAGGAAGTAGGGCTGCATTGGCTGCTTCAACTGGAAGGGCTCCAGCTCGTGATCCAGCGCAGGATCGTAGGCGAAGGGGAACTTTTCAGCGGCGGGCTCGAGGAAGAAATCGAAGGGATTGAACACCGCCATCTCCGCCACGAGATCGACCGTGATGGTCAGCTCGCGAGTCTTCTCCGGGAAGACGAGGCGGCCGAGGTAGTTCGACTGCGGGTCCTGCTGCCAGTTCAGGAAGTGCGGCTGCGGATGCACCTTCATCGAGTAGCCCAGGATGCGCGTGCGTGCGTGTGGCGCGGGGCGCAGACGGACGACTTGCGGACCGAGATTCACTTCTCGGTCATAACGGTAGCTGGTGCGGTGATGCAGGGCGACGTGGATGGACATTCGGCTTCCTGAAGTTGCAGCAATCGTGCCAGCTTGTGCGCTGTCCTTGCGCCGCGACGTATTGTGTTTACCTGACACCCATGACCGAAGCCCCCGCGATCAACTACAAGCTCGGCAATGAGAAGCTCATCAAGGTGCTTCCCAATGCCGCGAACAAGCTCACGAGCCTGCTCAAGAAGCAGGGTCGCGCCGAGCACGGTGCGCTGCGTGTGGCCGTGGTGGGCGGCGGCTGCTCGGGACTGCAATACAAGATGGACCTCGTGGATGGCCCGGCGAACCGCGACATCATGGTGCTGAGCAACGAAGTGCGTGTGGTCATCGACCCGAAGAGCGCGTTGTTTGTGACCGGATCGGAACTCGACTTCAGCGACGATCTCCAGCAGGGCGGCTTCAAGGTGAAGAACCCGAACGCGGTCGTGACCTGTTCATGCGGTGAGAGCTTCGCGGCCTGATGACGATGAATGCGTTCGACGTCCTCGGATTGCCTCAGCAAGCAGCACTCAGCGAGGAAGCTGTGCGCGTGGCTTACTTCGAGAAGTCGAAGTCGGCAGACGCGGATCGCGCGGCGCTGAACGCGGCCTTCGAACTGCTGCTCGCGCCCGACAAGCGACTGCGGCACCTCATTGATCTCGCGGCACCCGAGGACGCCAAGCAATGGCGCACCGTGACGATGAGCGATGATCTCATGTCGCTGTTCATGAATCTCGGCAAGGCGAGGCCTGAAGCGGAGGCTTTGATCGAGAGGCGAAGCAAGGCGCAGACCGCTCTGAGCAAGGCGTTGCTCGAAGGCCAGACGTTCGCCACGCGCGAAACGCTGGAGGAAATCGGGACCGCGCTCGATGCCAAGCGCAGCGAGCTGGAGTCGTCGCTAGCTGCTATCGAAGGTAACTGGCAAGGCCTGGCCGCGGCGCAGGCTCGCTTTGCCTACCTCGCCAAATGGCAGGCTCAGGTGCGCGAGCTGCTGCTCAAGCTGATGTAGTCTGGCTCGCAATCGACGAAACATCAGTGCGACGGCGGACGACTTTAACTCCGCTGCATGACCACCACCGCTGCTCCCACCCAGGTTCGATTCTCTGTGCTCGGCATGGCCACGATGGTGGCCTTCATGATGTATCTGGATCGTGCCTGCCTGGGATGGATCGTCGATTCAGACTCATTCAAGGGCGACATTCACCTGACACCGCCTCAGCTTGCTTGGATCAAGGGGGCATTCTTCTGGGCCTATGCTCTCGCTCAAGTGCCTGCTGGTTGGTTGAGTGATCGCTACGGCGCGCGGATTTTGATGACGATTTACATCGTGCTGTGGTCATTGTTCACCATAGCCACGAGCCTGTCCCAGGGCTTCACCACGCTCGCTATCGCACGCATCGGTTGCGGGCTCACAGAAGCCGGTGCCTATCCGGCCAGCAGTGGTATTCTAACCTGCTGGGCTCACACCAAATGGCGTGGTCTCGGGAGCAGCATCATTTCGATGGGTGGTCGCCTCGGCCTTGGGTTAGCTCCAGTGCTCACCGCGTCTGTGGTCATCGCCCTTTTCAGTAGTTGGCGCTGGGTAGGCTGGATCTATGGCTTGGCAGGGATTCTAGTCGCCCTCGGTTTCTGGAGTGTATTTCGCGATCACCCGACCCTTCACCCCAGAACTAACGACGCTGAGCGCGCATTGCTCGCAGAGGGGCGTGAGGGCGCAGCCGTCAAAGTAGTGCCGAAAAACTTTCCTTGGAAAGCCGTGCTTACGAGCAAGAGCCTCTGGTTCGCTAGCCTCTACCAAACGACGACTAACATCGGCTGGGCCTTCCTTTTGAACTCACTTTCAACCTATCTGAAGGATGTTAAACACATGCCGGATCACGTCAATGGCATGGTCTCTAGCACGGCACTCATACTTGGCATTATTGGTCTGCCGATTGGCGGCTTCCTCACCGACCACTGGTCAAAAAAATACGGCCTCCGCATGGGCCGCATGCTGCCCTTGGTGGTCACTCGCATCGTCGCCGTGGCTGCCTACTTCGCCGTCATGGCGGCAGACACGCCACTGGAGATGGCACTCGCCTTTGGTGCCCTCGCGATGTTCGTCGATATGGGTATGCCCGCCATGTGGGCCGTTATTCAAGACATCAGCGGCAAGCACCAAGCGCAACTGTTCGGCTGGGGCAACATGTGGGGCAACTTCGGTGCCGCCCTTCAACCCGTGCTCGTCGGCTGGATCTTAGCCCGTTACGACACCAACCACGACTACCAGGAGGCGATGCTGTTCTGCGCCGGATCGCTGATGCTGTCCATCGTGCTCGCATTTGGCATTGATGCTCGGCGCCCTGTGGTTCAGGAAGACTAAACCGACGAAGCCATCGTCAAGGGCGATAGGATGTAGTCCTGCCAGTGACAGGGTCTATCTGCACCGCATAGAAATTCTTGGGCACGTTTTGACCGTCTCCAATAGCTCGGTCCTCAGCCAGAGTGATGTAGCTTTTGTTGGGCATATATTCATTGCGCATGATCTGCTCAATATTCGTTGACCCATCTCCTCTGATCTGAAAAGCCTTGTATCTCGCATTGGGGGAGCGTTTGATGATCTTTTCTCGATCTGCTTCAGACCGAACTGCTGAAGTCGCAAGCAATGGAGACATGCTAGTTGAACTCCCAACCGCTATGCCTGAGGGCAGATAGTAGGTATCAGTTAACTGTTTGCCCATTTGACTGGTCTGGCCCGTCTCTGAAGCCTGCATGATAGCGACCGCCCGGAAAGCAGAACCTGACCCAGGTGCCTCAGGATCGTCATACTCGTAGAAGCGAACTTCAACGGTCATGTTCCTGGAAACTGCGATCTGGTGGGCAAGCGAAATCTGTCCGGCCAAGGTCTCTCCAGCCGACGACAGTCTAGTCGAGATCAGCGTGCCGAAAACCATTGGAGCGACAGCCGCAACAATCAAAGCGATCATTGCCACAACGACCATCATCTCAATCAGAGTGAAACCTTTAGACCTCCATGATTCTTTAGTCATAACAGTAAATAGTTGCTTCACAAAATCTCCCCCGAATCAAGACTCGGAGCCCACGATCAGAACTGCCGAGTTAAAGATCCTGTAATTCAGTCGCTGACTGTCCATGTAAGCCCTCACTTTTGCCAAGTCACCCGTTTGTCCAAAGAGCTGGTTAGGACTCGTGAAAGTCGCTCCAGATGAGCGCACGCTATCGGGAGGACTTGTGTTGTGGATTTGAGCAAGGCGAGCAGCAGACTCTTCGTCCATCGCTATCATGAAAATATGCGCATACCGCGGAAGGCGAAACCTTTTGGCCGCCTCGGGTGCCTCATAAGAGTTAAACCCATACTCCAGACTCATCTCGTCTGAGTTACCCGCAAGTCTGGGCACAGAATCGGCAGCAGGAGAAGCAAATGATACTGCGAATCCGAGCATCAAGATATTGTCTGCCAACGGACGCACCGTGTTTCGCGCGTCACTCAGTTCTATCGTTGCCCACTCTTGATTACCCGCAACATTGTAAACCGTGTTGTTCTCGGTGTTGGGCTGGTATTCATACAAGCGATACCTGTATTTAGCCTGAAGTCGGGAGGCTAGCCCAATAGGGAGGAAACTCGCATCAGTTCCAAACTGGACAAAGTAGCCTCGCGTGCAGAGCAAATTTTTGAGGCCTGAGATGTCCAGACTTGAGCCCTCACCCATCGCTGTCTTCCCAAGAGGGGCCTGAAAGATCACTGCATGACCAGGCAACTCTGCCGCCCCCCCCCCACCCGATACCAAGCGGCTGGCCGCATCAAACTTGATTCCCAAGTGAGCCGTTCGTCCACTCCCACTTGGAGGTGCTAGTGGATCACTCGAATAGGTGGCCGTTCCCCACAAGAAAGTTCGATGAGTATCTATCGAAGCTTGCCGCAGATTTCTTGTGATTGTGTCGAACGCCAGACGCGCCTCTCGAAACTGACTGACCTTTGAGGAAGCAGCCTTCCAACTCCGCTGTGCCTGACTGATCACCGTCGTGATGATCAGCATCATCATGGCCAAAATGACCATGGAAACAAGCACCTCAACAAGAGTAAAAGCCCGCACCTTCACTCCTGGACGTTCATGAGTGCAAGGCCTCAGCATTGCCAATGTTGTTGTCATAATAGGTTGTGAAATTAATGCTGGAACAGCGAATCAGGGAACTAGCGGAGCGATGTGCAGCGGAATCGAGTCAAACGAGTTTTTCACTGCGTTCTCAAAGTTGAAATTTGGATTGGCTGTCGCAGCAATATCCACCGCGAAACAAAGTAGTGTTTCCTCGTTCTGAGCAGCTCCAGGGAGAGTCGCGAGGGCAGTTCCTCTAGCAGGTCGAACACGCACGACGTAAGAGCTCATGGTCAAGTCCCCCCCATCTTCAAGGATAGCGCCTTGATCATCAAAATGAAGCGTCGTGGAACCAAGATTCTTCAGTGCCACAAAACTATTCATCAGTAGACGACTCTGAATCGAATCAACAATTCGACTCATAGCACTCACATTGGCAGCCTTCCTGGACATCTCAATTCCATGAGGAAGCAGTCCGAGCAAAGCGGTGATCGCCAAGCCCATGATTCCAAGAGCCAAAACCGTCTCGATAAGCGAAAAACCACAGGTCCCATTTGAGCGAGAAACAGGAGCGACAGATCCAGTATTTGTTCGACTCATACTTTAAGGAGTAAATTGTTTAGTCTCCAGAATTCTGAAGTGATAGAAAGTCTCAAGCGATGCCTTGGAGAGCGGAGAAGCATCTGCATAGTCAGGGAATGCCACAGGAGCTGAACCTCGCTCCGCAGCCGAAAAATCTAGGAAACGCTCGATCAATGCCGACCCACGATACTCGCCAGTCACTGTGTCCTTGCTCAAGTCAATTTGATCAGGTGAGACTGATTTAGCCTTTCTGATGGCCTGAGCCATAAAATATACCCGGAAGGTATTGGATCGCGTGGTAACTTTCTGATAAATGTTTGAGTAGGGTCTCTCACGGGTGTTGTCACCTGTGATCTGGTTATAGTTCCAGAACAGGTTCATAACAGCTCGCCGTTGAGCATCATTAGCTGGTTTTCCGACAGTAGGCTCACCTGGACGCCCTGTTTTGGGTATCAGGTCAATTTCACAAATTTGCGAAGCCGTCCTGAACAATCCTGCTTTCGTTCCTGAACGTGGTGTCTTCATCTCAAACCGATCATCGAACTGTGCGAGTGTTGAATCAATCTCCACCTTTCTGTGCCACTGCATTTTGTCACCCTCACCCCAGAATTCTGGTGGAGCAGCATTGCCATTCTTGAATGTTTTATATATCAGTGTGCTGTTCGCACCGGGAACTCCTGTCCGCACATCGTTTTGTGAGAAAGCAGTCATAAGTTCGCCCTTAAGCACGGCGTGCATTCCGGTTTTGCGTTTGATGTGTGTGAACGGAACCATCTGGTAGTTCATGTTCACTTTGCCTGCCGAAGAGAAGCTGTCGCTAATCGCGTAGGGCTCGACAATCGGCATCCAAAACAGATCAAGGATGTTGTGATCAGCTGGTGATTTGATGCCATTACCATAGTGGGTGAGCGCAGGGTCAGACCGGAACAAGAGGGTGCGCCATGGCACACCGTTTGTCTGCTCGTCTGGCGTGGAGCCAGCATAGCCATACACACCAGTGGGTAGCGATCCAAACATGACAGGCGAAGAAAGCATACGATTGGGCGTGAAATACGACCCCGTAGATGGAATCTGAAGAAAGCTGCTCTTGAAATAAGAGTTTCTCGTCGTGTAAAAGCGCTTGGAAGTCCCATACCACTCCTGATCCACACTCAAATTTCCATCATCTGGTTTGTTGATGTAAGCCCCGTCTCGAATGTCCCCAATACCGTTATCAAAGTCTCTCCTGAGTGTAGAGGCGGCTCTTGCAGTGGGCGTCAAGGGCGTATCGGGAACCTGAGTGACAGGATACCATGCAGATACCAGACGGTTGGTAGAAACGACAGTGAGAGGGTCATTTTTGCCGCTGCCGATATCGACACCAACTTCCAAATCAGACCTCGCACCCATTAAGCTGTGAGCAAACAAATCATTCGGACGCTCTTGCCATACTCGATGTTTCTTCCACACCGTCGCGGGAACAACCGGGCGGGCAGCTAATATCCGATAATCCCCATGTGCCGGAACCATACTACGTATGGAGTCAGTGCCCCAAAAGCCATACTGGCCCATCCCGGGTTTGCCATCCCTGTTGCGAACCACAGGCTGATACACGCTCTCATTGATCAAGTCCTTCTCAGGGTTTGACTTCACCCCTCTGAAGTTTCCAATTGGCGAGTAGCCATAAATCTGCAGTTGCGACGGCACATCGGTCGTTCCTCCAGTTGGCAGCATCGTCTTCGTGAGGGTGTTGCCAGTTCCTGCAAACCGCCCTCTTGTATCAAGATCTCGCTGTTCGTTGAAAACATGCTCTTTGGTGTTCCATCTGAGATTGGACCCCGAATAGATGGCTGACCCTTCATACCGCTGAAGAGCACCTCCGACGTTAAATGACCACCAGCGAGGAGCATGAATCGCCCTTCGTTCATACAAGTTACCGCTGCCATCGATCTCCTTCCATTTCTCAGTTGAATACACAACGAGCCATGGCGGTGGAACTTCGCCATCGTCAAACTGGAGCATCACAGTCTGGGCAGGTGTCGTGTTCTTCTTGGAGTTCTTGCCCAGCCAGTCATGCGACGCATAAATATCAATGCGGAGCGGGCTCTTGGGAGCCTTGAACTTAATATTCTTGGTCCGATCAACAGTGAAGTAACTGCTCACCAGCGGGAAGTTCAACATCGCACTATGAGGATCGCCCGTTGCCGAAGTGTTATAGTTGGGATCTTGCGGCATAAGGCCGATTGATTTTGCTTGGCGACCGCTCATAAGCGGAGTTGTGCCGTAGCTACCTCCCAGGGGCGTAACATTGACAGACGTTACTGCCTCCCCAAGGGCACTGCCCATGTAGGCAGTTGTCGATTGGACCACCTGGTCTGTAGTGGTGTTAAAAATCGAATCAAATCTTGTCGCTCCCGATGGAAGGGTTCGTTCAATTTGGAAGTTGCCGAGCTCCTTCCCATTCAAAACAATGGTGAAGTCAGGAGCGTATTTGGTGTATCCGACAGCTGGCACAAAAAGCTCCATCTGCATCACCACTTGAATGCGCTTCTCGGTCTCCTTCAATTCGATACCACCATCAGCTTGATTGTGTTCGAGCGTGCAGTTCCAATTCATGGGATCCATAGCGGGATGACGAAGTGGGTCTCGAGGACCTCCCTGGCCCCACTGAGCAAAGTCACAACCCCACTTCTCAAAGAGCTGCTTTGAAGGGAAGGGCGGGAAGTTGGAATACCAGAACAATGGGATTGGATTTCCATTGCCATCATTGCCTCTTGAGAGGCCCGTCCGATCAAACTCAGGAGCTTCCACGTCTGGGTTGATTCGCTGCGCTGTCTTTCCTCCGCTCAATACCTGCTCCCCATTGGTGCCCTGCATAGCATAGCTTCCGGGACCATTCTTTCCATCGCCAGTGCATATAAACTGGAGGGCCACCTCTGATATTGTGGGGAATCTCCCAAAACCCTTGTATGTCTTTTCGCCGATAGTCCAGTGGATGGGGCGAACTTGTCCATGTCCAGGATAGGACCCTGTCGTCATCCTTTTGTCTTGATACTGGTCGCGGAACTCAGTGGGAACAATGCCACCAAGGTCCCCCACACGTCTGATGGTGTCAAACCGAGGTGCGGTATAAGTATAGTAGGAAAATTCCTCAGGCCGTTGATTCCACAAGTCTTGCTGCCGGTTCAATTTCGTAGCACCAGCAGCGGGAGGTGTCGCATCATCCCAAAAATCCCTTTTTCCTCGGGATTTTACATAAAGGTCATCAAGGAACGCGTCATACAAGTTGGTGATTCGAATGTAATCGAATATCTGCACCAAAATCTGACGAGAATCGTCCATTCCGTATTTACCTCGGAAAGTGTCTCCGCCAGGCATCTTGGCTCCACTGATCAACGCATCCAGGTAGGTCATTAGTTTGCCATTTCTGGTGAGGCCAGGGGACTGAGTGCCGCCACCCATATCCTCGATTGCACTGTTGGCGTCTCGCCGGCTGAAGTAATAGCTGTTGGTGGAAATGCCAGAGACATCACGCCGAGTGCTGCCAAGGGAAGACGCATATGCTATGGTCGCATCATAGCCAGTTCTGAACTTCGGACCCAAATCAGCATCGGGAACCGGCCAAATAGCCACTCGTGGCAATCCGAACATATTAAGCTCTGAAGACCGCGCACTGGCTGTCAAAAAGAACCTCCCTCGCTCGAGAATATCCGGGCTGACTAGTTGTGAACCTGTAGGCCCAGTTGCCACTACAATCTCTCTGTCCTTGTTGCTCGTCTGCCTGTTAGCAAAGATCCACTCGTCCACAGAGGCAAAGAGGTGCTTCTGAGAAACTTGCTCGTGCTCTCTTATCAACGCACTAATTTCAGGCGAGTTGGTGTTGTTGAAATCGTCGGGGGCGTAGGGGATGGTGCCGTCAGCAGAAGCGCCGTGGCCCAGTTTTGGCACGAGGAGTGAAATCGAGCTCTTGAGGTTGATTACTTGCTTTGGATGAATCGACGTCCCGCCAAGATATCCATCACCGTCATACTGTGACGGGTTATGGGTTGGATTGGGGGACAAAACGCTGCTAAGTGCTACAGTGGCCGGGTGCCCTGGATAACGCTGATACTCGCCCCAAACGGGCTGGTAATTGGCCCAGGCCGCATCACGATTATGAAAGACCGTGGGTGTTGCAAATTGCCCGGGTTCACCGGCAGTGTTGATGTTTATTCGGCACGACTCATCGTCTGTCCAGAAAGCGACGCGACCGATGATGGGATTGGCGGCTGACGGCTGGCCCGCTCCATTGGTATTGACCCAAGTGGCCGTAGTGCTGGAGGTCGAGTTAACTGTCCCCATGGATCCATCCTTGAGGACATACAGCCACCTTACTGGCATGGGGACCCTCAGGTCGTCAGGTTCGCCGTTATCGACGACTCCAGGGAGGTCACCAGAAAGAAGCTTCCTGGAAAACGAAAAGCCCTCCACCGGCTGCAAGCCATTATAAACTTTCGCTGCACGAGGATCCACGATTGGGAAAATGGTTCTTGTGTTGCCTCCCACTGCCGAAGCGCGTATCACCGGCTCGTTAAGGTCTACCCACTCAGCCTTGTTGGTATCCCATTCGGAGCCTGGGGCGTCTGTTGCCATCTTGAGTTCTCCGCCCGGTCCCGATTGGGTAATGACCATTGAGTCCGAGGAATACAAGCGACGCCCTTCAATGAACTCACCATCTGTTCGATATACTCTAATTGCGCCGGGTTGGGATGCCCATGTTGTTCTACCAGCCACAGACTGTGAGCCCGCAATCGCAGCCCCAGTCGCACCGGCTTGTATCTGCGAAATCACCAAATTCGTGGCGGTGTCAGCCAAATGCCGAGCCGTGGCTCCATCCGAGTAGTTTTTGGCCGCCTTGAACTCTGCATCACTAACAGAAAAAAGAGCCAGAATGAGAATCGTTGCCAAGGTAACGACGCCCAAAACTGAGATCAGAGCCAACCCCTTTCGGTTGGTCTTCAAGAAGCCAAAAAGTTGTTTTTTCATAACCGAGACCTGTTTGATTTTTGATCTTATTCGAGATTTGACCAGAATGACTGCGCCAAGTCAATGGAATTACAATGCAATTACATGAGCGAGGGTGCAATGGCGGCTTAAAATGAGGTAATGATTGTTTAGGTGCCCCAAATCCGAATTCGAAGCGCCCTTTGAGTGTTCCTATCGATCAGAAGATCGGGAGCAATGAAACCCGCCCCGACTTGGACGCAGTGGCGGGACTCAGCGGCGGCAGAACAAAATAGCCTGCGCCGATCGCATCGTTCGCCGTTGCGGTTGTCGCGTCTGGAACAATCATCCCCAAATATGGGACAACTCGCGTGGTCGCCCCATCTTTAAGCGTGATGGAGCCGGTAAACAGCCCCGTCGCTGCGGTAAATGTCATCGTCATTGCACCAGGGTTCTCCCGCGTAGTTGTGGTTCCCAGCGTCGCCGGGCTAAGAATTCGCACTCCTTGCTGCTTCGTCGCACCGTCGTTGTTCAGGTCGTGATTGGGATTCGTGGCTGAATAGCTGGCGGACAATCCGTTGTCACCAAAGAAAGTGACGGTCGCGTTGATGTAATCGTTGAAGTTCACAGCCACTCCCACCGGAGAATCAGCGCTGCGGGCACCCAAAATGTTGTTTGGTTTCACGGGCACTACATAGAGCCCACCTGAAACTTCAAGATTGAGGGCTGCGGCCGGCCATCCCGCCTTGTAAAGCGTGCCAGTATCTTGCTGCGCTTTAACCCAAGCCAAGGTGCCTGAGACACCATGGTTGGCACTACTGATGACGGGTGCGCCGGAAATGGATCCGGGGTTGGTCGCGGTGTAGAGGAATTGGTAAACGAGGAATTCGCCGTTGGGCCCCATTGGAGCAGTGGAAGTGATGGCCGCGCCTTCGGCCGTCTTGCCGGCCACCACAACGGAACCCGCCAAACTTGCATTGGCGGACATGTAGCCATCACCCTGAGGAACATCCGGGTTCGCGGTGTCACCTTCCAGCAGTGCCGGAATTGAGATCATCGAGTTATGGAGTCCCGCACGCGCCGTAGCAGGATTACCACCCACTTTGTTTGTGTTCCATACCAAGCCCCAACCGCTGATATTCGCAGTAGTTGCTGCGGTGTCTGTTATCGTGCCTGTCACCAGGCGTGAGCCGGTTGTCAGGATGTCGAATGTGACGGTCAGCGGTGTGAGCGGAGCCGCTCTGGTCACTATCTTCACAATTCTTGGGTTAGCTCCCGAATTGTCGAGATTGCCAGTCAAAGCGTAGGATGTGGCACCAACAACAAGCTTGCCGGTGTAAGTTCCTGTGTAGGTGGTAGTGATGTCCACGCGAGCTCCAATGCCCAATGTGCCATTGGTCGCACCCTTTCCAGTAGCCGTGCCGCCACTTCTCTCAGCCAAGGCCACAAAGGTGCCGATGGCATTGGGATGGATCGGAGCAACAACCATCGTGAACGGTCCGAGAACCGTCACACCGCCACGTCCCTTGGCGGTCACATAAATGGCGTTATACGTGACTGGTCCGGTGCTGGTCGCAACAGGCGTTCCACTGATCACACCCGTTGAAGAGTTGATGCTCAGGCCCTTTGGAAGACCTGTGGCTGTCCACACTGTGGGAGCCTTCGCGGGATCGAGGTCGTATGGGAAGGCATAATTGAATGCTGCGGAAACCGCCACCGTTGGGAACGTCGGAGGCAACAATACTGGCGCGTAAGCTGGAGCAGGTGCCGGGTCGGCAACCATATTCACGCGTCCCGACCTGATTCCCGTGGCAGCAAGCTGTCCAGGCAAGGTGAAGTAGCCTGCGCCGACTTGGTCGATAGTGCTTGCCGTAGTGGTATCAGGCACAATCAAAGCGAAGTAGCTTACGCTGCGAGTCTTTCCAGCGTCGTTCAGTTTGAAGGTTCCAGTCATTGCTCCCGTTGCAGCGGTAATGCTCATCGTCACAGACGCCGGATTTGATGCGGGCGCAGTGTAAACGGCTGGACTCTTGATCTTAAAGGCCGCGAGATTGGCGTCAACCGCCTGCGCCGACTCTGAAGTATCAATGCCTGTGCTGTCGAAGAAGGTGATCTTCGCGTTAGTAGCGGCCGAAGGATTGGCAGCCATGACCACATACGGAGTCACCGGCGGCACATAAAGACCACCCATAACAGTGAGCGGGATCGGAGCTGCCCAGCCATTAGGATATGGAGTCGTGGCCAGCTGTCCGCCCGTGCGGCTCCAAGTGAGAGCGCCAGTCACTGCATGCACATTGGGAACGTCGTCAATGGTCGCTGTTCCGACCAACGAACCAGGCTTGGCAGCCGTGTAAAGGAACTGGTAAATCAAGAACTGGCCTGACGCACCCAATGGTGCGGTGGTGGTCACAGCAGAGCCATCAGCGGCCTTGCCAGCAACGGCGACAGAACCAGCTGTCGAAACATTCGCCGTGGCGTAACTGTCACCCTGCGGATAGTTCGCTTCGTCGCCCTGTAGGAGCGCCGGAATCGATGCCTTGAAGTTGTGGATGCCAGCACGAGCTGTAGCTGGGATCGTTGCACTGAACGCACCCCTCCAGCCGCTCAGCGTTGCGGTTGTGGGGCTGGCCCCAGCGTCAGTAATGGTGCCCGAAACCAGACCTCCGTTTGATGCATCAAACTCAAGGAACAAGTTCAAGTTGCTCTTCGCAGGCTTCTCACCCGAACGGGTGATTGCCTTGGTTGCCGTCGGATTGAGGCCCGATGAATTCAGGCTTCCAGAGATGGGATAACTGACGGCTCCAATGATGAGCTTG
Organism: Verrucomicrobiaceae bacterium; assembly: GCA_016795365.1. Classification (GTDB taxonomy): domain Bacteria; phylum Verrucomicrobiota; class Verrucomicrobiia; order Verrucomicrobiales; family Verrucomicrobiaceae; genus JAEUHN01. The sequence goes on along the minus strand of JAEUHN010000047.1, from coordinate 113,196 downwards.
CCTGTCCACTGAGCGTTGGCGCCGACCGTAACATCAAGGCGAGCCCCAAGTCCCAGTGTGCCCGTGGTGTCAGTTCCCGTGCGATCAGCCAGGGCAACAAAAGTGCCAACCACGTTGGTGCTCAGCGGTGCCACCACAATGGCAAAGGGCCCTGCGGTGACGCTGCCAGCGGCATTCGTTGCCGTAATACGAATGTTCTCGAACTTAATGGTGGAGGTCGTGGACTGCGTCGGCGTTCCGCTGATCACCCCTGTCAAAGGATTGATAGTCAAGCCAGTCGGCAGGCCGGTTGCACTCCAACTCGTGGGTTTCTTGTTCGCCGGCGTGGTGGTATGAGGCACCTGATAACCCGAAGGCGGACCATAGGTGCTACCGACCTTGCCAGAAGGCAGTGCCACTGGACCAATCTCCGGAATGGACGCCAGCAATACTGTGTTTGCACCAGTGACCAGCGATGGAGCAGTGGTTGGATTGCTCGTATTGGGAATCGATTTCGACATCGTCACCCGGCATGTATAAACACCTTCGAATTCAGCGGCAAAAGACTTGATCGTCAGAGTCGCGGTCGTTGTGCCTACATAGGGTTTGATCGAGGCAGACGAAGCAGCTGTGTCTGTGTCATTGATCGGCACTCCATTCCGCATCCACTGATAACCAAAGTAACCAGCCGGCACGGCGGTCGGAATAGCCGTCACCACCTTTAGCGTCGTCGTCCCATTTGTCTTCAGAAGCGTGGTCGAAGTCGTCGTCGTATCAACCGCGGCGATCACGGCAGCGGGCCGTTCGACCGAGCCGCTTGAGTTCGTCGCCGATGCCGAATATTTGCCGACAGTGGAAGCGTTCACCGATGGAATTGTGTAGCTTCCTCCAGTTGCACCAACGATTGGCGCACCATTCTTTTTCCATATATAGGAGATGGGTTGTTGACCTGCGGCCGCGACGTTCATCGTCCACGAAGAATTAAGCGGGACCAGGCGGTTCAGCGGCCAAGTGGTTGGCGTTAGGTTGTCTGGCACGGGGCCAGAGCCAACGACAAGCAGCAAGCCATGGGAAGTGAACATGCTCGTGTCCCAGAGGAAGGCGTCTCCAAGTGAAGGCAGGATCAAGTCTTCGATACCTGATGACACGCTTTGCAGAGCGTTGCCAGTCGAGATCGCCAAGAGGCCGGGCGCTCCGGTGGCATCAAGCGTATTATTGCTATCAAGGTTGAGCAGACGGAACACGTCTCCCGCAGTGGGTGAATAGCCATTGAGCAACACAGTAAACTTAGCCCCCGGTGTCACCTGCACTGTGCCACCAATGGTCAAGCTGTCGTGCTGCGAACTCAGAACCGGTGTGTTCAGCTCGTTCACGTATTTGGTGGTGTCATAGAGCAATAGATTGTCTCGCTGACTCTGATAAACAGGATCGGCAACGACGGCAGCCGTAGCATTGAGCAGCTCAGGCATTGTGAAGCTAGGACGCGAAATCTGGAAGAACGTCTCAGATCCAGCTCCAAAAACGACGTTGCCGGTGATGGAGAGAGTCCCCATCGCAGCGCCACCCACATCACCAGGCTTGATCAAGCCATTGAGAAGCGCAGCCCCCTGCACAGTGCCAGAGCCCGCGAGTGTAGCGCCTGCGTTCAAAGTGAGGCCCGCGATGTTGGCATTTCGAACCGCGCCAGTGTCGCCAATACCATTGACACCCACCTGCAAGATTCCCTGCTCAACGACAGTCGTTCCCGTGTATTGATTCTGCAACGTGAGCGACGCCCATCCTTCTCCCGCTTTGACGATGCTCAGGCTTGCTCCACCTATCGAAGAGCCAGGGGCAGTAACTGTGCTGGCAGGTGTGCCATCACGGAAGTGAGCATCCCATTTCACCTCAACGTTTGAAGGAGTTGCTTGAGCAATGCGCAGCGTGCCCGGAGTGAGGGCAGCGTTCTCGATGATCTCGGTGCTGGCGTTCACGTTGGCACTAACGGTTCCAACATTGCCAAGGAACGCTCCAGTGCCCCCCTTCGTCTGTAACGAGCCAATCGTCACCGAATTACCACCCGCTTGCAGGATGGAGTTGTAGTTCATCGTGACGTCGTTCTTGGCTGTCAGAGCCAAACTGTGGCCGAGGCGAGCGATGGAAGTCTGGTCTGGACCGTAGGTGGTGTTGTTGCTGATGACGAGGTCGCCCGTCCAGCCTGAATTGTCTGCATTGAACGAATGCGTCACAAAGGTGCGTCCATTCGTGTTGTCCACACGAGTGCCGCCGTTGGCCCCCTCGTTCGTGTCGATCACCAGATTGCCGCTGGTCAGCGAGCCGTCGAAGAACCGCCCGTTGTATTCCACATTCACAAACTCACCACCAGCTGCGGTGCTGGCGTTGTTGTCCTCATAGTAGAGAATGAGGTTGTCATTGAGTGTGATGTCACCGTTAAAGCGCTGGATGGACCCATTGACATTGGGGATGAATGCTGCCCCAAGCCGCTTCGTCTGGGCTGGGCCATAGACCACATTGATCGGGTGATTAACTTCCCACACACTTCCGGCCGTGCCCAAATCAGGCTGGATGAGCAACTCTGCAACACCCTGGCTCTGATTGCTGCCGAGCGTGATGAACTTCGTGTTGGTAAAGACGTTTCCGTCGATGAACGAACCAGTGCCAGCGGCAGGCGCAGGATTCTGGAGCGTCGGGGTAAAGGCAATCCTATTTCCGCTTCCCATCGCGTCGCCCTGGTTCACCAACAGCGTGCGTCCCTGGAGAATGGACAGCCCCCCCTTCCAATCAGGGATGTTCTCGCGGAACTCCAGAGTGCCCTGGCCATCTTTGACGATGTCTCCGTTGCCCTGAATGAAGCCGCCACCGGTATTGAAGCGGAATATCTGGCCGGGCACGATCTCGAAGGTGGTGGTGCCATTCATGGCGATCGGACCATTCCAGTTCATCGGTCGCACCGCAGCACCCAAAGTGCCGACTGTGACGAAGTTATTGCCTTCAAAGGTGATGAACTCCTCGAAGTTCCAATCGCCACCGCCGTTCGCGTTACCCATCTGCAGCATCAGGTTGGTGCCCGAACGCATGACCGTTCCGTCGGCCCAGCTGATGTTCGAACCAAAGATGGACGAAGTGCCAGCACCAGCACCTGGATTGTCGCCTGCGACACGCAAGGTGCCCTGTTTGACATCAATCAAACCCTGGAAGCTGCCCATATTGCCGTTATCGCCCTCAAAGGTGAGGGTCCCGGCACCCGTCTTGATAAGATCTCCACGATACAATTCCTGGCTGACGATACCCTTCTGAATCATGAGGTTCGTCGATGGATTCACCACATCGATGACACCACCTGAGGCTGCCAGCGTGATACCACGGGTTTGTGAGAGCAGTCCATTCGGACCGGTCCAGCGCAAGGTGCCACCGTTGATCGTGATCTGATCGGTGATTTCGTTCGCAGGTTCGGGCCCGAGGACCGCTTCATCGTCAATGCTGAGGATGCCGCCATTGATGTAGGTTTTGCCTCCGTAGTTGTTATCTGTGTTGGTCAACACAACCGCTCCGGTATTCACCGTTCCCCCGGTGGTCGTGGTAGGACCGCTTACCACAAGACTCATCGGTGACACCACGGTTATCGTGTTGCCACTCGAGCTGGCATTGGCGTTGCTGCTCACAGTGAACGCATTCGAGCTGTTCACTTCCACCACAGTTGCACCGCCTGGGATGCCTGGGGCAATGACGACCAGCCCTTCTCCAAGTCCAGCCGTGCTGGCTACATGAATGACATTCGAGCCGTTCGTAATGATGGCATTCAACAATGTCAGCGGCAGGTAGCTCTTGGTGCCGATCAGATAATTGCCTGTGCCAGCGCCTGTAACGTTCTTGCTCACAATGAGCGTCGTCGCATTGAACACCTGCTCAACCACCGTCCCGCTCGGAAGATTGGGCCCGATGATGGGGAGACCCACCGTGATGCCTGCTGTGGTGCTCACCACCAACTTGCGCTCGTTGCCTGGGGTGCTGAAGGTCTGGCCGCCGGTAAGGAGTGAAGGCATTGAACCTGGATACTGGACAAACCCAGTCAGCCCTGTGGTGGCCCCGCTGATCACCGCTGGGACCGGGATGCTGATGGTGAAGGATGTCGAGCTGGGCACCGTCTGGACGACTGCACCGGCAGGAACATGAGGAAGAAGCACAGGCATTCCGGGGAACAGGCCGGTCGTCGAAGTGACATTCACCACATTCGAGTTGGCAGTTACAGAAGCATTGTTCAGCACGACTGCTCCTTTGATGGCGGTGAACGTCAGTCCACTGGCCGCTGCGGTTGCATTCTGGCTGAGCTGGAAGTCCGTCAGGTTGTTTGGATCTGCACTTGATGCCAGCGTGCGCACCACAGTGTTAGCGGGGATGTTGGTGCCAACGATTCCCATGCCTTCAAACATTGGTGCGGTGCTGGACACCGATGCCAGGGTAGAATCCAAACGCGTCACACCACCCGTGAATACCACCGCTGCCGAGGGAACGTCATTGGGCATCGTCACATAGAGCACGTCATTGTTCAGTGCCGACGTGACTTTGTTCGTCAGAGTGATCTGCGTCGCCGAGTCTTTAGTCAGGACCAAGGTTCCATTGGGGATGCCAGGGCCTGTGACGACCATACCTTCCACCACTGGCTCAGTCGTTGCCACAGTGACAACGGCACTGCCAGAGCTGGCATTTGCCCCTGCCACAGTTGCGGGCATGGTCCTCGGTGCCACCAGCAGGATGCTTCCAGTATTGCCCCCGGCAAACGCTGGCAGACTCATGGTGAAGGTAGTGGCACTGGTAACCGAAACCACCGTGGCACCAGCACGGATATTATTGCCGATGAGGATTATGCCAGGGACAATCCCAACCGTCGATGGAACAGTCACCACATTCGATCCCAAGGTGGTCACTCCATTGGCCAGCGAGGTTGTGCCATTGCCCATGCCCGAATTGATGGTCAGATCTCCCTGGCCATACTGATGGACGATCAACTCGGCTGTGCCGAACTGAATTCCCTGGGTGGGCCTCACCGTGGTGATCGTGGCCAGAGTCGTGAGCTTGACCGAAGTAGCCGAGACAATCTCCTGCACAAACGTGCCTGCAGGAATGCCTGTGCCACTGACAGGCATGCCGATGTAGAGTTCCGAGGTGCTATCCAGACCCGTGACGATGTTCTGGTCTTTCGTAACTCGCCCGGACATGATGAGTGATGCCACCAAACGACCTCCATTGATCGTCTTGTTGGCAACTCCGGTGTTCGAGGTCACCAGCAGGCCCGAATTGGCAACGAACAAAGACTGTCCGGAAGCTACGTTGATCGCGCTATCGGCAGCAGCATCGAAGCGCAGCGTGTTCACCGTTCCTCCCGCAGCCAGCGTGCCATAGAAGCCTGCACCGCCCGTGCGGGAGTCGGCGGTATCTTCCGAAACATCCTCGCCACGAGACCACAAAGTGATGTCGTTCTTGAACTCGTCAGGCGAACGTCCAAAACCCTTCACCCGGTTGCCATCCGTAGCGTCGATCAACGCAAATTCGTGAGCAAGATTCGGCCCCGTGCCCGTTACTGCCCAAGGAATGATACCATTGGCGAGGGCAGCAGTGTTATCCGCACTGATGTTCAGGTTGATGCGGCTGGTTCCTTGGACCAAGCAGTTGATTGTCAGAGTGCGTGCTGCGCCGAGCGCAGGGTTATATGTCACGCTGACAACCTGCGTGCTCGCATTATAGCTCACGGTCCAGAGGCTGGAGGACGACCCGCTTGCCTGGCTCCAGGTGAAGGTGCCGTCCGTGACAGACACGGAACCATTCACCACTGTTACTCCGCTGATGGTAGTGTTTTGAGCGGTTGTGATACTCGCAGCCATGTTAGCTGTCTGACTGTAAGCGGTCGGACCCGTGCTGTTGTAGGCCACAAAGGAGGCCGTGGCACCAAGGGTGCGCTGGACCGACCCCACGCCGTTGTTCTGTGTGACCGTGCTTCCCATGGACAGGGTGACGTTCTTGCCATCACGCGCATCCGCGATGATTTGCGTCAAACCGCTGTTGAAGCGAACAAGGCGACCAGCTGCATCGTTGTTGGTGGAGATAGAGACCGTTACGTTGTTGCCGCTGGCAGGATCGGCACCACCGAGCAAACCTCCCCAGTCTTTGGAAACGCCCTGAACTCGAAGGATGCCACCTGTGCTGGTGAACGTCCCCACATTGCCCACCAACGCCACAGGCGTGTTGGTCGTGCCACTGGTGGTAAACTGTCCATTCATGTCGAGCACTAGTTCGCCGCCGCTCAACTCGAATGACTGCGTATCGCTGCCGGTCTTAACGACCGAGTTCTGGAGAGTGACTTTCCCTCGACCAACTTTGATGAAGCTGCCGCCATTGAGACGATGATTGATCACCACATTGCCACCGGACATCGCATAGAAACGCGCCGTCTTGTCCAGGCTAAGGGTGCCAAGACCACTGGTGTAAACACCAGACAAACCACCAAACGTTACGGTGCCGGTCTCGTTCGTGCCACCAATCCAGGCCGCACCACCGTGGTTGTTGCTCACACGCCACTCAGGCATGTTGAAGACTTGGTTAGCCTTGGTGAGGAACACCGCAGCCGTTCCACCACCGTCACCCAGGTTGTTGGCGAGAAGGAAACCATGCTGTGAAGTCAGTCCATTGGCATTAGTGCTGTTGGACGTGATCGTGGTAGTGCTACCTCCGAGGGCTGGATCACCGGTCAGTCGGGAAAGTGCCGCCTGAGTCCAGAAGCCAGTTTCTCCAAGGCCCAAGGCAGCTGGGTCATAATTGACCAGCATAACACCACGATCCATTGAGAGACGACCTGCCGCGTTGTATTGCTTGTCGAAGGCCACGTTCAAATCATCGTTAGCCGTGATCTGAAGACGGAAGACTTGGTTTTCATTGGTGACCGTGGCACTGGATGGCAGGCTGGTAACCACACCTGAAACAGGCACCGGCAAGCCATTAGAATCAAATTTGTCACCCACTTGGCCGCGAAGCCAGATATAACCAGCTCCATTGAGGGAGAGCATCCGTGAGTCGGTATAGTAGATGTCGTCCGTGAGGGCGGTGTTGCCTCCTGCAATATCGCCGTTGATCACAAGCGACTGGTTGGTGTTGGCGCTCATGCGCGGACGACCGAGTTGAGAGGTATGGCCATTGGCATCAACGTTGTCGAGCGTGATGTTGCCGTAGAAGGCATTGTTTCCGTTCTCCGAACGCAGAATCTGACTCTCACCCGACAGAATCTTGACCAGCAAATCTTTGGGTGCGCCAGGAGCGCCAATCATCACCCCATTGGTCAGACGGAAGTCACCTGAACCCTGGACGACTATGTTATTCCCTGTGTTGATAACTCCATTTGCTCTTCCATTAGCACCCAAAGCGCTGCGCCCATTGCGAGCGAACAAGACACCATCATTGATCGTCGTTGTGCCTGTGTAGGTGTTGAGGCCATCGAGAACGACGGAGGCATTGCCCACCTTAGTGAGACCCCCTGAACCCCGAATTGCGGTCTGAAGCTCGAAGTTGTTGGTCTGGTAAGTGCCGTCCGTGAGGCGCAGCCAGTAGTTCTGGTTATTGATGATGCCTTCGCGACTGCCAAAGTCGATGGCACCTCCACGAATGCGCGTGGTTTCATCGATTCCCGTTCCTACCACACCGAAGGCGGCGGAGGAGATCATCCCCGAGGCTACTGAAAGCACAGCGCTGCTATCGATATAAATCGTTGGTTGCCAGTTGTCGGTATAGCTAGTGATCTGCGAACCGTCATGGAGTGCGGAACCGGAGGCATTGCTGTCCATGGTAGGACCAAAACGCAGGGAGTTCAGAGACACACTCTCACGAACAAAGTGGTTGAAGTCCGTCACGTTGACATTCTGGCCATTGAGAGCGCTGCTGATCACACCATTGGAGGTGGACGCATACTCCGAATCATCCAAGGGGCGCAGGAACCCGCCGTCCCAAGTCATGAAATGGCTGCCGGTAGCATTCTGAAGGTTGCGTCCTTGGCTGAAAAGATCCGAGGTCAAACGCGTGTCCTCATAGATGCCGTTCGGCGCAGAACCTCCGAGCAAGCCAGGAATAATCTTGCGTGACGTGGCTGATGCTCCACTGCCCACTTCTGGCAATGAACCCAGCGAAGTAAGCGCTACTTGGACATTCTCATGGCTTCCCACTGCAGTCGAACTGAAGCCAGAGGTGGCATCCAGATTGCGGAAACGAAGAACTGCACCAGGCGAGCGGGTGATTTCACCGATCGTGAGCGTCAGCGTCTGATTGCTGCCTTCCTTCGGCCAGAGATCGATCAGGTTAGTGCCCGACTGAGCCTGAAGCTTTGCGCCGCCCACCGTGGCGATCGCCTCTGAGGTATTGCCAGTGTCGGCTCCGATCAGTCTCAACCAGCCCTGACGCATGATGACATTCGCTGCGTTGTTCACACGATCGGAAAGGTTGGTCGTCACCGCTGCCGACGAAGCATCGAGACGGGTAGAATTGTCGAGCGTGAGCATTCCCGTGCGCTCCATGATCACGTTGGCAGTGCCGGAGATACGACCGCCACCATTCAACGTGAGACCAAACTCACCCCATGACTCGGCAGCACCGAGCGTGGTGTAATCGACGCCGTTCAGTGAAACAGTGTCGGAGCGCCCCGGCAAAGCCATATTGCCTGACCGGGCGATGATTGTGTCTCCCGTGTAGGTGTTGTTGGCTGTCAGGCGCAGTTCACGGAAGCCAATTTTAGAGATGCCGCCCAAACCTGAGATCGGAGCGCCGACGATCATCTTGAGCAGCACGTCCTGGGATTGGTTGCCTTGACTTGCAAGGACGTTGTTACCCAGACCACCATCAATGTTGAACATATTGCTCGTAGCCGGACCGGAGACCGAGATTCCTCCATCCAGATACACACGTGATGCGGGGACTGAGGAACCAGAGGCTCCGTCACTGTTGGCCTCAAGGTAGTTGGTGCCTTTGTTCGCCGCGGCGGTCGCGCCATCCATACTGATCGGCATGGTGTGGTGCTGGTTGTAGTTGCGGTAGAACTCGACACGTGATCCGACCACAGGCCCCTGCACCAACGGTCCACCCGAGGGGGTTCCCAGCGTGGCATCCAGCGGTGACTGATTGCTGTAGGCGATCAACAAGTTCTGGATGCCAGCAGCCGTGATGTTGCCGTTTCCGGCGTTGGGCGCGTTGTTGATTTCCCAGCGAAGCTCACCCTCGGCCACTTTGAACTGGTTCAGGCCGGTCACTAGTGCGTCATGGATCACGAAGTCCACGGTGCCTATCTTGGTCAGGTTATAGTTACCACCCACGGATGTGAGGGTTGCAGGCTGGAAGTTCACCAAAGAGCCCACTGCAGCACCCGTGTTCGGATTGATGTCATAGGGCTGGAGGTCAATACGTCCGTTGTTGGCCACGCCGCCACTGCCTACCGTGGCATTACCAAGAAGCTCAAGGTGGGAAATGGTTGCAGTGCCTGTCGTATTGCGAAGGGCTCCGGTAGAAATCGTTCCAGCACCGAAGGGTTGGCTGAATCCAGCGCCCTGGATTTGTATGATCTTGCGAAGCGGGGAGGCATCGTCCGCATAGTTCATCGACTGACCACGCAGGTCGAGAGTGGCTCCGCTGGCCACGACAATTTCATTGCCCACGCCAGGCGCGCCGCTAGCACGATTGCCGCCCGACAGCCACAACTCACCTTGATTTACGCGAATCTGTCCAGACAACGTGTAGCTAGCTGAGCGACCGGTGTCACCCAGTAGAGCATCTGAGGTCTGTTGCGCATTCAGAACCAAACGCCCCTGGCCCATCTTGGTGATCCCAATGCTGGAGTAGATCAGATTGTTGAGGTTGAGTTGTGCTGCCGTGACGATGTCGAATACCGGGTTATTGGCGACGCTGATTCCCCCTGGAGCCAGCTCAGCGGGCACCATCGTCGGTATCGTGATCGCACTTTGAATACGAGGAACAACGCCTGTCACCACATCCTGGAAATCTGCGCGAACCGTGCCGTAAAGGGTAAGATTGTTAGCCATGCCATACTGCTCGTCTGTGCGGGTGTTGCCACGGAATTCGATCGTGCCGAGCGGGCCCACAATCATGGTCGAATTGCTGGAGCCAAAACCCACATCGTCGTTATCGAGGCTCGGAGCCATCACGAGTTTGCCGCCGAGCACGTTAATGGTCCCGTTAAACGCACCACTGCTACCTCCCACTACCCAGGCACGGGTATTGGTAGCAGCCAGCGTCACCGTGCCGTCACCGCGGAAGTTGCCGTTGCTGGCAAGACGAGTTTCAGCGCCCGCTGCATCAAGGATAAGGGTTCCGTTCACCTGGGTGGCGGCATTGCCGCCCAGCGTGGCTTCAGCGGTCCCACCCTGGCCGACTCGAACCGTTCCTTCGTTGATGAAGGTGCCGCCGGTTTGCGTGTTGTTACCCATCAAGACCAACTCACCAAGACCGGACTTGGTCAGGGCGATCGCAGTAGTGCCGCTGTTGACGATCGGAGTATTGAGGATCACAGGTGCAGCGGTGTTGTGCTGGTGGATAGCAAGCTGGGCTGCACCACCGGTATTACCACCCGTGATGGCGGGCTTAACCGTCAGAGTGGTGCCAGGGGTGCTGGCTGCGGACGGCGTCACATTGACAACGAATGTTGTGGCGTTCGTGATCGACTCCACCGAGGCCCCAGAAGGGAAGCCAGGACCGCTGATCAACGAGTTCGTTAACAGGCCCACCGTCGAATCACACGTCACGTTCCTGCTTGCGGTCGTAAACGAGCAATTGGTCACCGAGGTGAGGTAGGAAGCCGTAAGCGACAGTCCGGTGCCTGCGGTGACGCCCGTGGCGCTGCCGAGATTGAAGCTCGTCGCATCATTGATGGCAGCGATTGTCGAATTCGCCGGGATGTTTGGGCCCGTAACCGCCATGCCAGCCACGAGACCTGCCGTCGAATCGCACACGACTTTGACGTTTGCTGCTGTCGTGACGCAGTTAGTCAGGTTGTAGGTGTTGGTCGATGCAACATTGAACGAAATCGTGTTGGCACCCACGTTGGGTGTGATGAGGACCCCACCGGTAGAAACGTTGGCTTTTCCTTGGACTGTGACGTTCACGCTGGTGGGAGTGTTGAATGTCACCAGACCGATCGTCCCACTCGCATTCATGCTGGCAGCAATATCCAAGTTCGCATTGACGAACGCGGGTTGGTTGCTCCACAAACCTGGGAGCGTGGAGTTCTGAAGTGATGAGAAATAGTTGGTTGCCGGAACGATCGCCAACCCGGTGCCAGTTGTTCCACTTTGTGCCCAGAACGTCTTATTGACGGTCACATAACCACCCAAAACACCCGTAACCGTTGTGTTGTTGAGAGTGCTGGTGAGGGCAACTGACTGTGTTGCAGCCGCGATGGCAATTCCACTTCCATTGCCTGTGGTTGGAACATCAATCGTAAACTCTGTTCCATTAGTATTCACCGAAGCGACCTTCGCTCCGACGGGAATATTCGTTCCAGAGACGATCATTCCTGGAACAAGACCCGCAGTGGATGTCACAGTGATTGTGTTGGTTCCATTGGTCGAGCCGTTGGCCAGCGTAGCTCCACCGGGCACTGTAAAGAGAATCAGAGGAACAGCCACCGTTGCCGTCACAGCATTGCTCAATACAAAAGTAGTCGGCCCCGTCACAGCGGCGACCGTCGTTGACGCGGGCACATTCGTTCCACTCACGGCTTGACCGACTGCAATGCCAGACGTGCTCGCGCAAGTAACCACCTTACTGCCGCTGACATAATTGGCCGGGAAGGACACACTGTTGACAGTGATGTTCACCGAAGTCTGCGTTGGTGCTGTGGTTACTCTGAATGTGGTGGCACTATCCACTGCGCTAACGTTCGAGCCGGCTGGAATACTTGCACCCAGCACTACCATGCCAGGGGAGAGACCGGCCGTGCTGGCGCAGGTAATGGTGGTATTGCCATTGTTGGTGAAGACGCGGGTCAACGTCACGGTGCTGGAAGCCAGTCCGCGAAGGGTTTGTCCAGAACCCGCTCCATTCGCAGGACGGCTCAGAACAAAAGTCTGGGGGCCTGTGATACTCAAAACCGTAGTGCCCATTGGAATGTTCGGGCCACTGATGATCATGCCCGGCGCAATCAAACCAGTGCTGTCGCAGGTTACTGTCGTTGAACTGGCCGTCGTCGTTGCATTCGTGACCAAGAAGTCAGGAAGAACCACATCGAGAGTGCCTCCCACATTAGAAGTGATACCTGCAAGGTTCAGCTTCGAGTTGCCCGTGTCACCGATGGACCTTGTGATGGAAGACGCGCCCGCATTGAGATTGGTTCCAGAAACGACTTCCGTGTGACTGCCGCCACCAATCTCAATGATGCTGCCCCGCTGAAAAGCGGTGCTTGTGCCGCCTCGATTGCCGCCACCCTGCACTGCAGTCGCGCCAGTGCCACCCAATGTAAGACCAGCAAAGTCTGCTAGCTTGCTGTTGTTCTGGGTGGCGTAGTTGAGCTTCAGAGTTCCGCCCATCACATTGATCGCGCCCGACGCGGTGTTAGCCCCGGCCAATTCCAGCCTTCCGTTACCCACTTTGTTGATGGTGTTACCCCCTGTAACGACACCGTTAATGGTCAGCACTGTGGAGGCACCCAGCACTCCCCAGATGCCGTTACCGCCATCATTTGCGACTGAACCATTCCACACGTTCACTCCGGCACTGGCTCCCCAACCATTGCCTGTGTTATTGGCACCACCAACCAGCACCACATTGCGGTTACTCACCACGCCTCCTTTGAGATCGAAGAATGACCGTATGTCATTGGAGGGCTGGGTCACAGTCACTGTGCCTGTTCCCGTGCCCAATCCAGAACCGGCAAACGCAATCGTGCCGCGCTCAACCGCTACTGAACCAGTGAAGGTGTTGTTGCCATTGATCAGCCAGACCGAGTCATCAGTCTTGCCAATCGAAGTTACTCCCCCAGGCCCATCGGCAATGGCCGGGCTGAAGGTATTCAAGTTCACGCCATCACCACGATTGCCGCCGCGGAATGTCAGCTTTCGATTCCCCGATCCTGTGTAAGCCAGAGCGCCCGTGTTGGTGAAATTGAGCACCGGAACCTTGTTGCCAGAGATCTGACCGTCAGCCCAGATGGAAGCCGCACTCTCTCCGATTGTCGCACCATTGCCCACGCCCAGCGTTAACAAGCGATCTGTGTTTACAGTATTGAAACCGATGTAACGAAGACCGCCGCCTTTGCCATTGGTGTTGATGGTCAAATTGGAGGCCGCATTTGACGAGCTGCCAATACCCGAGCCCGTGCCCCCATTGGCGAGATAGTAAACATCGATTCGATTTGCCGCGCTTCGATCTGGGAGAGTTCCGCCCAAGATTGAAACGGGTCCGCTGAAGGTGTTGATGTTTGAGAAAGTTGCAATGCGTGCGGAATCGTTGGTGTTGCTGGTGACGGTTAGCCCAGCACCTGGTCCGTCTTCCTGAATCACGCCCTGGAAGGTAGCTGAGCCACCGACAAGGCTCAGGGTCTGGCCAGCAGCCAAAGCCACCGTTGTGCCAATCGCTCCCTGCAGTGCGCCGATGGTTTCGCTTTGCCCGATGTTCAAACGTGAGTTGCCCGTAGCAAAGCCATTCACAGCCGCATTCGAGAGGTTCACCGTTCCTGCGTCAGCCAGAGCGTTGCCCCCTGTGATCTCGAGCGTGCCAGCATTGATGGTTGTTCCACCTGTCAGCAAGTTGGCCGAATTGGCGATCACCCAACGGCCCGAACCGTTCTTGGTGATGCCCATGTTATTGCCAACGCCTCCGATGACGCCGTTAATGGTATTGGCGGTCGTGTTTGTGCCATCAAGGACAAGGTTGTGCGATCCAGCCCCGCTAAGTGGATTTGCAGGGTCGTCATTGATCGTTGCTGAGTAGATCGTTGAGTTAATAACGAGCGTGCTGTTTCCGATATTCGAGATGCCTCCTGTGGCTGTGCTGCCGATCCGAATGTTTGCGGCCAGGGTCTCGGTGATCGCCGCCGCAGTCTGCACCTGAAGAGTGCCTGCACCGATATTAAAATCTCTAGCCACCGCAAGATTTCCAAGCTCGGAAAGGCTATCGACCACCAAAATGCCACCATTGATATCCACATCGCCCCGGAAGGAACTGCGGTTCCCTCCCGTCAGGTGCCAAGTCCCATTCCCATTTTTCACCAAGTCGATTTCATCGGAGGCAGCAATGGATGTCGGAGTGATGTTTCCTGAGAAGATGTTGTCACCTCTATTCTCACCTGTGAGCACGAATGCTTTGCGTCCCACCACATCAACACCGGAGACACTTGTTGTCACAACATTGCCGTTAAGAACGAGTGCACCAAGACCATTCGACGAAACCGTGAAGGATGTTCTGGCCACATCCAAAGCTTCCGCCGATGGAGAGCCGAGAATGATGTTCCGGTTGGTGGTCGAGCCAAGTCCGATGTATTCTAGCGTTCCCGTCCCGAGCGACACTGGAGTAACGCTCGCGTCATGCCATCCCAACTGGATGTCAGCACCTGATCCAGCCGAACTGGGGACGTTGTTGTTTGCCAAGGTGCGAACCCGCGCAGTTCCATTGGTCACCATCAGAGTGCCAGTAAACGAATTATCCGTGGCATAGAGGTTCATGGTCCCGCCCTGAATATTCAGATCGCCGCTGCCAATAATGCGGCCATTCACGCTCTTCTCATCACCGTCATCGAAAGTGAGACGGCTGCTATTGATCTCCACGACACCACCTTTCTGAGAGAACAAATTGCCCGACGAATCGATGCCACCAACACGGAGAGTGCCGCCGTTGGTCACAATGATATCCAGGTCAGCTCCGAGCTGATCGTCGATAGACGTCTCAAGCACACCCTTGTTGACAAAAGCATTTCCGTTCCAACCACCCGAATTCAATCCCTGGTTGGCGAGCTGAATCGTTCCTCCATTGAAAACCCAGGTTCCTCCGCCTCCCAGTGCTCCGTAAATAGTATCGGTGTGCGACGGATCGTTACTCCGAAACTCGATATGTCCATTGTTGTTGATGGCTATGAGCCTTGAATTGCTGTTGTCAAAATTGTGATGAGTGGCACCACCGCCTTGGAAGATCATACGACCGCCTCCATTGACGGTCACCAGCGCACGTTGAGTCGCCGGGGCAAGATCGGTTCGGCCAGAGATCAGCGTGCCTGTGAAGACCAAGTTGCCAAGGCCTTCCTTGACGAAATCCACATTTCTTGCGGCGGTTGAACCGTTAGTGTTAGGATTCAGGAGTATCTGATTCGGAACGGTCAAAGTATCCATTCGGTGGAACCTGATAGCACTGTTGTTGTCAGTGGGGGAAGTGACTTCAATGTCCCCGGTTCCCAAGCTGCCGGAAAAACCATCCAAACCCACATGCACTACCGTGCGCACTGTGGAAGGGGTCGCGCCGCCGACCTCTGGTGCAAATCCGATCTCAGTTCTCCCTGTATATGTGTTGTTTTCTCCGATGAACCATTCTCCGCTGTTGAACGTAAGCCCGCCAGTTCCGGAGATCTGTTGCGCAATAGCACGATGAGTGTTGCCAGTTACAAAGGAGAGCGCTCCGTCGTTGACGATCGTCCCTGCACCTAGTGTGGCTCCCGCCTGAACGTTAACGTTGCCCCCAGCGAACACAACACTTCGGACAGCCATGGGCTGCGTCAGATTCAACACATCCCCACTGACCGAAAAAGTTGGCACGTGATTGAGCGGAGCCAAAACGGGAGCATTCAAACTTACCTGCCCGGAGGTTACATTGACGTTGCTGTCGCCCGCGACGATCAAGGTGCCGCCAAGGTTGGCGATCGTGTTGATCGTGCCTCCCTTGAGAGCGACTGGCTCCAGAATGTTGTCGAGCACCGAGAGTGTAGCGCCTAGTTCTACAGCTGTGAGGTTGTCAGTTGAGCCCAGTGCAGTCGGGGTCGTAGCATCTAGCTGACCTCTCACTACGGAGGTTCTTCCCGTGTAGGTGTTCTGCGCCCCACTCAGAGAAAGTCCCCCCTCCCCGATCTGGCGCACTCCCCCTGACCCTACCACGTTGTTGCTCACATCGATCACATCGCCCGAACTTGCATTTCCCGAGAGGATACCGTGGTTGATCATGTCGCCGGTCGAGAACGACAGAAGCTGGGTCTCGGTGGAGGTGCCATCTCCCAACTGTAGTGTTCCACCCCCAATCGTCACCGGTCCACTGAAGGTGTTTCGGGCCGTAAGGACAAGGGTGCCTTGGCCAGTCTTGGTGAGTGACGTAGCACTGGTGCCATCTTCCAACGGCACTGCAATTTTCGTAACTCCCTGTGCATTGTATTGATGGACGAAGAACTGATTGCCCCCGGGCCTGAGGGCCGGACTGTTGGCACCAGGCAGAATGTTAAACTCTGCACCACCCAATTCAGGTGTAACCAGGATGCCCCCTGAATTGATGACTCCCGTGCGATTGATAACCAGATCAGCGGCGAGACCCGTAATTGCCCCGATAGCCAATGTCTCTGTGGTGATCGATGTGTTTGATCCGCTGGGGGTCACAGAAAAGCTGCCCGTCAGTAGCGTGTGAGAGCCCGGAAACCACCCGGACACATACGCACCCTCTTCGAGACCTGAAATCACCGTTTCACCGCCATCCAGTTCTGACACCTTGGCCCAAGACCGCCCATCGAAGGTTGCCCAGCCTCCCAGATAGGGCGCAGCCAGGGCTCCTCCCGGATGTGTCTCAAGGTTGGAGGCTGTCGTCAGCACTGCATTCTTGCTCACATTCAGGGCTGCTCCCTGGTTAACTGTAATATTGCCCACATTCATCGCACCCAGCGAACCTGGCTCTTGGCGAATTGTATTTGCACCTCTGTCGAGAGTCAGTCCGGCGACCGTTTCAATCGTCGGTGCAATTGGGTTAGCGAGTGTCGATCCATTCGTATCCCGCCCGTCTCTCAACAGAATGTTACCCTGCCCCAACCTCAGAACACTGGAATCACTCAAGCGAGTGGAGGAAGTGCCCGTCCCCACACTGAAGGACAACGTGGCAGCTCCTTTGACTGCCGTTTCTCCTGAGTATGTGTTTGTGCCCTGAAGGTCGAGTCTCCCGATACCATCAAGAACCAGCGAACTACCTGATCCGGTAATCTGCCCCCCAAAGATGCCATGAGATGAACCTCCGGCTTGCGTGAGAACCAACGTCCGACCTGTCCCCAGGTTGACAGTTCCAGTGCCATGCAGCGAACCAATCGTCTCTGCGGAGTTGCCCGAATCGCCGCCTACGACCACGCTACCACCAGTCCCCACGAACACTCTGGTGCTATCCCTCAATGCATTGTTGGTCGAGCTGTTGATATTCAGGACACCGCCAGACTGCACGGCCACGGACGGGCCATCGATCGTCTGATCACCTTTGACGGTCCAGCTTCCAGTTTTGAGCACGACCTGCCCGATGTTCACCAATCCATTCCCGGACGAACTAAATCCGCCTCCTGACCGAATGGCACCCTGAAACGTTTCTCCAGACCCATCTTCCAGCGTGATTGTTCCATTGCCAAGGGTCACCACCGCGCTGCCATTTGACGATGCCAATGTGCGGACACTGGTGTTGAGGCCATTGAGGTGAACGCTTCCTCCTCCACTCAGGTTCACCAAGGTGGAAGCGGAGAAACTACCGGACTGCCCTCCGGGACGTAGATCACCAACACCAGCACCGGCACTCAAGTAGCCAAGGTGCAGATCGCCTCCAGCAACAACCGTGTCGCCAGTGTAAGTGTTCGCTCCTGCCAGGACCATCGCAACAGTTCCAGACTTGGAGAAGCCGCCAGCACCTGTAACAGCACCGCTGAACCATGTTTCACCACCTGTGCCATTAACCGCAAAGGCCGCACCGACTCCCACCTGTAGCTCACCACCAGTTTGATTGATGTAGTTACCTGCCAGCGCGCCCAGAGTGCCCGTGCGGAACGTCTTTGTCACACCCACACCACCCACCAAGAACGGCATCGGCTGAGTGATCTCGGTGCGAAAAACCACCCCTGCACGGTTTGACAATTCAAGTCTCGACTGGGCAGCAGATCCATTCAGTCCGCTGGAGAAGGAATTAAAGGCAGTCGGAGCAGGGATCACCCACGTGCCACCATCCACGCGGGTAATACCGTCATAGCCGAGATTGTTCGCGCGATAGACAAAAGTGCCCGATCCTTCTTTCATCACGAAGACTCTTGCAGCGGTATCCTGTCCCTCAATGACTCCGACGAAGGTCCGATCAGAGTTGTCACCGCCAAAGGCAAGAGCTCCCACACTTTTCTCCGACGATGAGAAGGCACTCACAAGGCTGAAGGCAGCCGATCCACCTCCGCCGGACACACTCCCGACGCGCTCAAATGGAAGCAGATTGCTTGCATTCAACGGCATCTCGACTCGTGCCGAGGTGCCCAACACGACTGCCGACTGATCACTGAGGATGTTTTGGAAAATGTATCGCCCACCCGATTCGATGCCCCCCAAGACCACGGTGCCCTGGTTCACCACCGTATCACCGGTGTTTGTATTGCGTCCCGCCATCATCAGGGTTCCCGGACCAGTCTTCACGAAGTTGCCTGCACCTGTAAGCGCACTGTTCAAGACTCCCACTTTGTAGAAGTTGATGGTCCCCACGCCGCCAGGTGAAAGGATATTACTCCCCAGCAAGAGCCCCTGCGAGCCCGTGAGACCCGTGCCAACCACTTGGGTGACCCACGTCCCATTGTCGATGAAATTGGACTCGCTAATATACATACCAGCGGTCAAGAAACGCGTGCCTGGAGAATCCATGCCAGTGACCACGCGCGATCCGCCAGTGAGCGTCCCTCCAATACTTGTAAACGCAGTATCAAAATATGACGCGGTAAGCGTGGCACCGCCATTGATCTGAACGGACGTGCCCGGTGCCCCTGAGAGGATACGAACGCTTTCCGATGTATTGACGACCAAGCTGGTTCCCAATCGGGCGAGGTCCACATCTGTCGTATCTGGCAACGCCGAATTGCCAGGGCTGGCAAGAACAAGGGAACCGCCTTCCACGGTTACTTTCGAATTGGCACCCGTGCTTGACCCAGAGAGCGTGAGCGTGCCATTGCCTTGCTTGGTCAATGACGATGAGCCAGAGCCGAGCAAGGAGCCAGAGAACACGGTGCTGCTGTTGTTGCGCCCGGCCACTAGTTCTCCATTCTGCCCAAGCTGCACCGATCCTGCACCAGCAAGGGAGCCAACAGTTTCCGAGCGCCCCGAGATGTCGAGTGTGGCACCGGAGGCTACCACGACCGAAGCACGGTCACCAATAACGCCCGAGATCCCAGGATTGCTGGTGGAGGGAGCTGCAAAAAGTGTTCCCGAGTTCACGGCCAAGGTGCCAGTGAAGCTGTTGCCGCCGGAAATGGTTGCATCACCCGATCCATTCTTGGCTACGCCGCCCGAGCCAGCGATCACACCCGCGTAAGTGGTGGCACTGGAGGGGGCGAGTTCGGCCGTGACTCCTGAACCAAGAAAAGCACTGGTGTTGAGGGGAAGAGTCCCCACCTGGGCCGTCAGTGTGCCGTTGATCGTCAGGCTCGATGCAGCGTTCGAAGGCCCGCCGGACAGGTTGATAGGAAGGGCCGTCACCGATGGAGCTGCGGTGACGATCAAGCCGCCACCGTTATTGGCTGTCAAGCCGGTAAGTCCCGAGGTGGGTCCCAAGACCGTGATGGAACCGCTATTCACCGTGATAGCACCGTTTACCACCGGAGCTGTGAGAGTCACCGGGCGCGGATTGCTAAAAATCACATTGCCGTTGAAGGTGTTGCTCCCACCAATCGTGAGCAGGCCTGTGTTATTGAAGCTGCTCGTCCCGGTGACATTCACCCCACCAGTGAAAGTCATGTTCCCTGAGCCAGCGAGGTTAAGTCCACCCGCGGCAACGGTGGTGAGACCCGTGACGGACACCGATCCCACGTTGCTCGTCGAGATGCCCCCGGCTGAGACGTTAGCGCTGCCAGCCACGGATAGTGTTCCGTTGGTAACACTGGCCCCAGCCCCAAAAGTCGTCACGCCAGTGCCTGTCACGTTGAGGGTGTTAGGACTGGCCATCGTAACCAGTCCATTGAAAGTGTTAGTCGCATGGCTGACTGCCAAACTCCCGGCGTTCACCGTCACCTGGCCATTGAAGACGTTGGCAGTGGTCGTGTTGGAAAGTGTGAGCGCCAATGGGCCTCCAATCACCAACGGACCATTAAATACATTGGCACCAGCCATTGTGAGAGCACCCCCGTTGTTCAGCAGCAATCCCGCTCCGTTGAACGTGGTATTGCCGCTCAATGCAACCGAAGCACCAGGGGCCACCTCAAGTCCGCCCGTCAACGTGTTATTCGCGGCGGCACCATTGAGCGCAAAGCTGGCCTGATCGTTAACCGATACCTTGCCGGTGATGTTCGCCACATTCGTGAACGACACCGACCCCGCGTTTCCAACGGTCACTGCGCCCGTGATGGTGTTTATCGAGGGGCTTGCACCCGAGAAGCTCGCAGCTCCCGCGTTGCTCACATTCAGAGCCCCGGAAATCGTGTTGGTGCCCGTTCCGCCCATGACAAACGACCCACCTGTGACATTCACGGCCCCACCGATCGTCATGTTCGTCGTTGCAGTCGCATGAGTCACGGTCAGTGTTCCCGCATTCACTGTAGCACCCTTGATGGCCGTGGCACCCGATATGGTAAGGCCTCCCACATTGGCTCCATCCACGGCCCCAACGGTGACGGTGCCCGTGAAGGTATTGGCACCAGACAACGTGAGGACTGCCGTTCCCAGTTTGACGAGAGAACTGGCATCCGTTCCCGAAATGATGCCCGCATAAGTTTGAGAAGCATTGCCAGCAGCGATCGTCAGCTTGTTGCCGCCCAGAGCGATATTCCCACCAGTGGTGCCGCCCCCAGCCAGGTTTCCGATTGAAGAATCAAATCCATTCAATTGAAGTGACGCGCTGGCAACATTCGCCAGGCTAAACAGCGAGTTCAGGGACAACCCATTGGCAGAACCCGCTTTGATGGCACCGAGCGAGATGGTTGTGCTGCCGAAGTAAGTGTTGTTGCCGGAGAGAGTCAGCGCACCGGTCGCATTGTTCTGGGTAAGCCCACCACCGCCTGAAATGCTGCTACCGAGAGTCACCGCATCAGTGCGGGTGTAAGCGAGGGTGGCTCCAGGGCCAATCTCGATCGGGCCGCTTCCCAGCGTCCCTGTGGCCGTATTGTTGCCCACCTGAAGGGTGCCGCCACCAATGGTCGTCTTTCCGGTGTAGGTATTGTTGCCAAGGAGAATGAGCTTGCCCGCTTGCGTTTTGACCAAGCCGACGGAGGTGGATCCCGTTAACGCCGCATTGTCGATGATGTTGGAGTTAAGGATGGTGTCGGGAGTCGATCCAACGTGGAAGAAGAGATCGCTCGTGGCTGCGCCTGCACGATAAGCGGTCGCGTTGGCAAGGGTTCCAGCAGTGATATTGCCACCAGCAGAGCCAATGGTCTTCGTTCCACCCGTGCCCGTGCCGCGGACAATGATACCGCCGCTATCAATGACCAATGTGGAGCCAGACGCCTGGGCTGCTACGTTGATGTTAGTGGTGCCAGCGCCATTGTCGATCTTCAGCGAGTTGATCGTTGTGGTTCCTGAAAGCGTGCCCGTCGTGTTTCCAGAGGTGAGGTTTACAAGAATATTCTGGGATGGTGTGGTCCACGAGGTCACAGTGTTCTGCGTGGTATAAGTCGCCAGTGCGTTGATCAAGCCATCGCCTGCACCCGTCGCATTGATCGCCCAGTCTGTGCCGTTGATGGTGGCCCAACCGCCCAAAATTCCAAAAGTATTGAGGCGGTCTGTGTCGGCAAGACCTGCCGCCCCCATGTCGAGCACGGCACCAGCGCTACGAGTAATCTGATTGACCCTCATCGTCCCAGTTCCAGCACTGCGGGTGATTCGATTGAAACCGCCATCGAGAGCAAGACTTCCGATCAACTCCTGGACGCCGCCACTGGTCGGACCCGTAATGTTCACGATGGCGCGATTGAGCTTCAGCGCAGCCGCGTCGGCGAGCTTGTTGTTGTTCGCAGTGGCAAGGTCAAGTTGAAGAGTGCCCCCTGTGACTGAAGTAGCTCCGGTGAAGGTGTTATTGCCAGCCAGCTTCACCACCGTGCCGCTAGAGGTGCTGTTGTTGACGAT
Organism: Verrucomicrobiaceae bacterium; assembly: GCA_016795365.1. GTDB lineage: Bacteria > Verrucomicrobiota > Verrucomicrobiia > Verrucomicrobiales > Verrucomicrobiaceae > JAEUHN01. The sequence continues at coordinate 90,943 of JAEUHN010000047.1, read as the reverse complement.
CGTAAGCGCTCCGGCACCCGAGATGGGTCCGTTCAGGTTGATGGCACCAGTGCTGTCATTGGTAATATTGATCGCTGTTGTGGCGCTAATCCCGTTGGTCGTAACAGCGGACGTGCCACGGTTGATGAGGTTGAATGTGGGTGCTGTGACCGTGCCTGTGAAAGTCGTGGCACTGTTGTTATTGGCAGTGAAGTTCAGCACGGACGTTGCGCTCACGGTCTCACCGAAGCTCGCCGCGCCACCGCCCCAGGTGGTAAAGTTCAACGTGGTGCCCGAGACGGCTCTCGACATCGTCAGGGCACCAGCCGTGTTAATGTTGATGGTTGGCGATGTGACGGTGCTGTTGAAGGTGGCGTTGGCCGCACCAATGTTGTTCATCGTGAAGGCTGAGGAGGCGCTCAAGCCAGTCGTGCCGACACTGTTGGCATTGCCAAATGTCAAAGCCCCTGTCCCCTTGGTGTTGATCGTCACCGTCGGGGCTGTGAGCGCCCCAGTGAAGGTCATGGCACCGCCCTTGGTGGAGTTCACGATAAGCGAGCCTGCGTTGAGGCTGGACTGGAATTGAGTAGCACCACTCGTGTGGAGATTGAGAGTCGAGGTTCCAGTCCCAAGATTCACGGCGCCCACAAACGTCAGCGCGCCAGCGTTGGTCGTCGTAGCGGTAAGGTTGCCATTGCCACCAGAGGTGGACAGCGTGCTGCTAAACTGCAGCGTGTTGGAGCCGAGACCATTGAAGGTAATGCCTCCGTTCGCCGTTGTCGCCCCAGCGAAGGTGTAACCACCCGTGCTCGAAGCTGTCAGATTGAGGACGGGGACATTGACCGCAGCGGTGCCCGTCGTCCCGAATGTCACAGTGCCACTGTTAGCATTGACCGCACTGATGGTGCCAGCCGTGAGCGCTCCCGTAACGTTGATCGCACCGGTCCCTTGCTTGTCGATCGTGAGCACTCCAGTCCCCATGTTCGTCGCACCACCAAGAGTGATGGCCCCCGAGCCACGGGTGGCGAGCGTGAGCTGGTTGTTGTTGGCCGTGACATCGGCGTTAACAGCCAGCGTGCGCCCATTACCAGCGATCCACGTCTGTGCCGTGCCGAGGGTCACTCCCAGGGTGCGTCCGGCATTGGACTTGTTGATGGTGAGGTTTTGGCTGGCGAACCCAAGGTCAATGCCTTGATCACCGAGAAGGAGCGTCTGCGTGGTATTGCCACTTCCGTGGGCCTGAATGGTCAGGGCACCTGTGGCATCGTCCAGCACCTTGATGCCCTTCACTGACAAGAGGTTCGAACCGAGAGGTGTAGTCGCATTCGCGGTCATGGCCCCAGCCGCGAGTCCACCACCCCACATAATGCGGTCCTGGGCGGTTGGATAGCTCCAGTTGGAGAAGCTGCCGGGGCCAGTGAAGCCATCACTGCGTCCGTTGAGATAGACATCAATACCCGATGACCGCATCTGGGAGAATGCCAGAGCCACAATCATGAGCGGCACGACTTTCTGCCGGGCTTGATGGAATGGACGAAGAGTAGTCATAGCGGTTTGAGGAGGAGGGCTGAGACGCAGACTTTTTGACTTAAAAGGAGCGGGAAAACTGGCAGGATCGCTTCTGTGAAGGGGGTTCTGAAGGCGCTAGCAGGAAGCCAATCCCGGATTTTGGAATTTGATTGCCGATGTAAACACATTGCATGTCAGCGAGGCAATCCAAAAAACGTTACAGCGAGGCAATGAAGACGCTCCGCCTTGTCCCACCAAGACTTCAGAAGGGTATCGAGCCATCCTGGGGAATGTTCCCCGATGGCGAGAGTGCAGAGCAGAGGCAGTCATAGTGGAATCTCAGACCACGCGTTGTCAGGAACGTTCGAACTCGTCGGCCCTGGATGCATGAGAGGCTGTCACCACACGACCACAAGCTCTCATTAATGAGAGACCTTGGACGTATTCAAGAAAACACCCCTCCTGATCAGAGTCCGGGGGGGCGTTCGCTGACGGAGCGCACACGACTACCTGCGGCTTCGGCGGCAGCTCGCTCCTGGTCAGGATCAAACTTGAGACCTCCACTCGCCACCACATGATTTTCACGGGTCAGGAAAAGCTGAGGTCTGCTCCCTTCGAGGTCCCGAAAATATTCGACGCTCTTCAGTTTGCCGTCGGGACTGATCACGCAGTAGGTGGATTGGTCTGGACGAGCCTGGAAGAGAACGTGAAAATTGTTCGCCCGATCAAGGGTGGCCTGAGGTTGCCTCACAACGGTCACGGGACCCAGTGAGAAAGTGACCAGCTTTTGCTTGGACCGCTCATCCACCAGTCGGAAGTAAAGGTAGCTGCGCTCAAGGTCGCGGTGGACCATGAGAACATACTGACGCTTCCTTCCCGCCCCATCGAATCCCTCGGGCACACCGAACGTGATCGGAGTGGGCGGATGCGGCTTCTCATCGGTCACCACGAACCTGACACGGTTCGAGCCGTAATACTCCCCTGAAGGTGGATGATAAATCGAGACCGTGATCGAATAGGTTCCCAGTTCAGTGATCGAATGGGTGTCGGTGATTCGGATTTTGCGCGAAATGCGTTCCCCAGCGGGAAATGGAATGGCCTCGTCTGAGGTGGCCTGAAGCGGCGAAATGGAGCGGTCCAGGGAATCCTTTACGTTGAAAATCATCCACGCTTTGCCCTTGGGACCTCCAAGCACCACGTCCGACCCTGAGCGATTCGTGACGGTAACGATGGCTGTCATCGGCTCCTGAGACATGTAGGGCACGGTTCGATCCAGCTGGAGGGCGACTTCATATTGCGCCTGGGCTGCGAAGAGCGGCACCAAAACAAGGGCGAGGCACAGGAAAGGGATTTTCATTTTAGGTTTATAGCACGCCCCGTCCCGCGTGCGAAGCGGGAAGTTTCATCACCACCACTTCGACTACTCGACCGGGAGGATCTGCGGCTTGAGCACAGCGTAGCCCTTGGGTTCCAGTGCAGCCTTGAGCGCCTGGAACATGTCCTCGCCCTCATAGGTGCCCACAATCGCTCCGCCGCTGCCGGTGAACTTCGCGCTCGCGCCCACGCTGCGGGCAGTCTCCACCATGTCGATATTGCCGGCACTGATTTTGTAGAGACGGCGACGGAGATCGAAGTTCTCGTTCAGCAAGGGACCAATCTTCGCACCGTCACCAGCCACGATCATATCGCGCACGCGCTGAGCCAGGCCGGCCCAGTGATACATGGCACTGACGACATCCCGCTCGCCCCGGTTCCACCTGCCACGGATGTCATTGTGAAACACCTCGGTGCCCTCGCTGAGATTGGTCGTGTAGGCCACATACACTGGCGGCAGCAAAGCCGGATCAAGCTCCTCGTAAATGCCGTAGCCCATCTTCTCGACGTGGCCGCGATTGAAATCCATGAAGACCACACCCTCGTAGGTCTGAATCACGCGATCTTGCAGCCCAGCCGGAATGCCGAGTTCATCGTTTTCAACGCTGAGCACAAGGCTGGGCACGAGATGCTTGGGAATCTCGACACCGTAGAACTGGGTCAAAGCACGCCAACAAGCTGTGATGATCGCACTCGACCCAGCCATGCCCACCTGGGGTGGCACATTGCTGGAGTAACGAAGAGTGAAATTGCGCCCGTGCAGCTCAATGCTGTGTTTCGTGCAGTATTCGAAGAAGCGCTTGCAGCATGCCTTGAGCAGACGGATGCCGCCATAGTAACCGAACTGCCGCACCTTGCGCGCCAGCTCGTCGATGCTCTCGAACGTCGCCTCATCGCGCTCGTTCATTTCCAAATGCAGTTCTGGCGATTCAAACAGCACCACCTGGGCGTGAAAGTCGCGAATAATGAAGGAGATCGTTTTACCGAAGTAGCCGTCCGAAGGGTTGCCGACGAGTCCGGCACGTGCGTAGGCTTTCTGTGTGATAAGCATGGATCGGAGGAGGTTGGGAAAGACGGAGAAACGGGAAACCTAGGCTCCGCTTGAAGACGAGGCAAATTCAAAGGCAGTCACCGCGCCCTGCTTCAAGAAATCTTCACGACGCCAACGGTAGCATTGTCTTGGCGCTCGAGATTGGCCCGACGAATCGCGAAGATGATGGCATCAGCGATCTTGTCCGCCGTGGTGTGCCTACCAAAGCTGAGCAAATCCTCCAACTGACGATCGCTGAGTGTATTGATCCCGTCCGACGCACCGACCACGATGTCGCCTTTCTGCAACGTCATCGGCTCCATCAGTGCATCCACCATGGTGAGGGGGTAACCAAGCAGCGCGGATTGCAGCGTGTGACGATCAGGGTGGTGGGCTGCCTCTTCCTCGGTCAGCTCACCATTCTTCACGCGTTCCTCCAGGATAGGGGCCAGCGAATGGTCTGCATTAATTCGCTGCACCTTGCCTTCACGATATAAAAACAGCGGTGAATCACCCACGCTGATCCATTGCAGCGATGTGGGAGTCGCGAGCACCGCCAGCAGCGTGGTGCCCATCGTATTCCCCACCATCGGCAGGCGATGCAACATGATGCCCAACGTTTCATTCGCCGCTTCGAGAGCGACTCGCAGACGCCACGCGGGAGCGATGTCCTGCTCGTGGAAAGTCTTGATGAACGATCCCACCGCCAAGTAGCTCGCCACATTGCCACCAGCGTGTGCCCCCAGACCATCGCCCAGCACCAGCAGAATGCGGCTCAATGGCTCCTCCTCAGGTGCCGTGGCATCAGCAAAGGCATAGTAGTCCTCCTGGTTCTCGCGACGGCCCCGATACTGGCGCGCCGCGAAGTCCTGCTCCTGAACGAAGGCCAAGGGGACGGGCTTGGTGACCGGGAGAGTCACGGGCTGGGATTTGGGTTTGGAAGCCATGCGGGTCTTATCGGGCACTGAAGCGGAAGAGGGTTTGGTGATGATAGGTCTCTCCCGGGCGCAGGGTGGCCGAAGAGAAGGCTGGCTTGTTGGGACTGTCGGGGAAGCGCTGCGTCTCCAGGCAGAAGGCATCACGCGCTTCATATTTGTGGCCATTCTTGCCTGCGACACCCTTGAGATGATTGGCCGTGTAAAGCTGCACACCCACCTCCGTGGTCAGCACCTCCATGACGCGTCCGCTCTTCGGTTCATGCACCAGCGCCGCCTTCTTCAGGCCGGAGCCATTGATGACAAAGTTGTGGTCATAGCCCATGCCTTGCTTCAGCGGCTCGTAGTCCGCATTGATGCGTTCGCCAATCTGGTGGGCGGTCGTGAAGTCGAGTGGGGTTCCCTTGACCGGTGTGATTGCACCCGTCGGAATAAGATCAGCGTCCGTAGCCGTGAAGCCGTCAGCATAAAGCGTCAGCTCATGATCGAGTGCTGTGCCGCTGCCTTCACCTGCGAGGTTGAAGTAACTGTGATTCGTGAGGTTTACCACTGTCGGCTTGGTCGTCGTCGCGGCGTAGTCGATGCTCAACTCATTGGAATCGCTGAGCAGATAAGTCACCACACAGGCCAGCTCGCCCGGATACCCCTCCTCGCCATCGGCGCTCACATAATACATCGCCACACCGACCGCATCGGGCTTCTCGATCTTCTGGGCGCTCCACACCTTCTTATCAAAGCCTACCTTGCCACCATGGAGGGAGTGCTTCGCCCCGCCGGTAGGAGTCACTTTCACCTCCTGGCCATCAAGGGTGAACTTCGCGCCTCCAATGCGGTTCGCATAACGCCCCGTGATGCAGCCGAAGAACGGATGCCCGGCCTCATACTCGGCCAGCGAGGATTTGCCCAGCACAACATCGGCGAACTTTCCTGCACGATCGGGAGCCGTGAGCGAGACGATGATGCCGCCATAGGTGGCAATCCGGGCTTCCATCCCGGCTTTGTTCTTCAGAGTCCACAGCTCCACGGCGGAGCCATCTTTGGCAGTGCCCCAGGGGGCGGAGGTGACGGAATGTTCGGCAGACATGGAAGCGGAGACAACGGCAAGGCTGAGGGCGATGGAGCGAGCGATGGTTTTCATGGCGGGAGTAGATTCATGAACCCACGACGGCGGGGTCCGAAAAGCTAAGGTCATTGGCAGAAGGCGACAAGGTGAAAGGTGTTTCGCACCGAAAGCAGCCAGGATCACTTTCGGCTTGTCGCAGGTCCCCATTCGCGAGTTCATTAGCGGGATGCACTTCCTGCGCCTGTCTCTCGCCACCCTGATGCTGGGCTCCATTCACGCGGCCGATGCTCCATCGAAGCCACAACCCACTCCCGCGCCCGCCAAACCAGGGCCCAAGCCGCAACCGGCTCCTGCCAGGCCTGAACCCAAGCCCCAGCCTGCTCCCGCCAAGCCTGAGCCCAAACCCACGCCACCGTCCCCGGGGCCAACACCTGCCCAACAACCCAACTCACAACCGCCTGCGGTGCCTGCGCCCGTTGCTGCACCTGCTGCTGCACCCAAAGCGGAAACACCGAAGGACACCAAGAAAAGCGTCGAGGAGTTCACCAAGGACTGCCAGCTCCGCGACGGCTTGTTCCGCATCCATCTCAATCAGCAGAAGGGCAACATCTTCCTCTACATCCGCAAGGAGCAGCTGGGCCCTGAGTTCATCTACTTCACCCACACCATGAATGGCGTGGCCGCTGCGGGCCACAACGTTGGTCGATTTGGCGACGAGAGCATCATCAAGGTCGCCAAGTCCTTCGACAAGCTCGAGTTCATCAAGCAGAACACCGCCTTTTACTTCGATCCGCAGCATCCCCTCGCCCGTGCATCGAAGGCCAATATCACTGATGCGGTCATGGCCCGCGAAACCATCCTGGCCGAGGATGCCGGAGGCTATCTCATCGCCGCAGAGCCTTTGTTCCTCAAAGAGTCCATGCTCCAGGTGAAGCCCAACGGCACCGCTGTGCTGGGCAAGCTCAACGAGGGCAAGACTGTCTTCACCGACGCTCTGGGCTACCCGGACAACACCATGTTCGGCGTGCGCTACGTGTTCGAAGGCGGCTCGCTGCCCGCCAGCGACAAGCACAACGACTTCGATGACATCGCCGACGTCCGCTACGTGACAGTCCAGGTGCAGCACAACCTCATCCGCATGCCGGACACGGACTACCAGCCGCGTTTCGAAGATCCACGCATCGGCTACTTCACCACTCAGGTGACCGACTTGACCAGCACGGAGACCACTCCCTGGCGCGACTTCATCCACCGCTGGAGATTGGTGAAACAAAAGCCCGGCACCGCCCTCAGCGAGCCGGTCAAGCCCATCACTTTCTGGATCGAGAACACCACACCCATCGAGTTCCGCGACACCATCAAGCAGGCGGCCCTCAAGTGGAACGTGGCCTTTGAAAAAGCCGGGTTCAAAGACGCGCTCGTCATTCAGCAGCAGCCCGATGATGCCAAGTGGAACGCAGGCGACATCAATTACAACGTCCTGCGCTGGACCTCCTCGCCCAAGCCTCCGTTCGGCGGCTACGGACCCAGCTTTGTCAATCCTCGCACTGGCGAGATTCTGGGAGCGGACATCATGCTCGAGTTCAGCTATCTCTCGAAGCGCCTCATCTATCGTCGTGTCTTCGCCGAGATGGGTATTGAGGACATCGTTGCACCGACATCCACCACCTTTGATCCAAAGCGTTGCGACATGGGCATGGCCTCCCAGCTTGGCATCCTTCGCGGCAACACCGCCCTGCGCCTTCGTGCGGCAGACAAGATGGACATGGATCGCATGATCAAGGAGTCCCTCACCAAGCTCGTGCTCCATGAGATCGGTCACACGCTCGGGCTCAATCACAACTTCAAGGCCAGCCACCTGCACGACCCCGTCGCCATTCACAACCGCGACCTCACCTCGAAGGTCGGCCTCTACGGCAGCGTGATGGACTACCCCACGATCAACATCGCTCCCGAAGGCAAAGCACAGGGCGAATACTTCATGTCCTGCACGGGCCCGTATGATGCCTGGGCCATCGAGTTCGGTTACAGCGAAGGGCTTGCCGATCCTGATGAAGAAGCCAAGCGCCTCAACGCCATCGCCTCCCGCTCGCACGAGCCGCAGCTCGCCTTCGGTAACGATGCGGACGACATGCGCTCCGTCGGCAGCGGCATCGATCCCGATGCGATGATCTACGATTTGAGCAGCGACCCGGTGACCTACAGCGAACAACGCCTTGCTCTCGACGAGAAGGAACTCTCCAAGCTGCTCGAAACCTTCCCCGCCAATGGCGAGAGCTACCAGGAACTCGTCCAGGCTTATGCTGTGCTCACACGCGACATGACGGACGCCCTGACCGCCACCTCACGCTACATCGGCGGCGTGCACGTCGAGCGTGCGCTCAAGGGCCAGGGTGCCAAACGTGATCCGCTGACCCCAGTGCCGGCAGCTCAGCAGGCCAAAGCCATGTCGGTCCTCGCCCGCTATGCCTTCGGCCCGGAAGCCTGGAAGACATCACCCACCCTCATCGCCCACCTCCAGCAACAACGGCGCGGCTTTGAACTCGGCAAGGAAACGGAGGACCCCAAGATGCACAGCCGAGTGTTTGGCATCCAGCAATCCCTGCTCAATCACCTGCTACACGCCTCCGTGCAGCAGCGGCTGCTCGATTCCTCGCTCTATGGCAATACCTACTCTCTGCACAACATGATGGAGAGCCTCACGCTCGCCATCATGACCGGAGAGCCTGCGGGAGCCACGATTCCCGCCGTGCGCAGCAACCTCCAGACGGAGTATGTCTTCCGCTTGCTGAACATGCTCAACAACAGCACTTACCTGCCCACGATCCAGGGTGTGGCCCTGCACGAACTGCATCGAATCCAGAAGGCCATCCAGAAAGACTGGCCCGCCTTCAATCTCACGCCCGCTCACCGCGACCACCTGCTCTATCGCATTCGCCGTGGCCTAGATGAGAAGTCCTGATGCGTTGATGCTGGGGTGTCAGTAATCAAAAACGAAGCGCGGACACTCTTGTCCGCCTGCCTTCTCCCCAGAGCGCTCGATCAGACCACCGTCAGCCCACGCTTCGCCATCTCGGCGAGAGTCCAGTCGTATTCCTTCACGAGCTGGTCTTCCACGCTGTCGGTGCGGAGGTTCTCGGGGAGGACTTCCCAGGTGTAGGTTTCCATCTCGATGTGGCTGCACTTGGTGGGGTTCGCGGACAGCCAGTCGATAGCACCGAGGACGTGATCGCTGGTGTCGAGGAAGGTGCCGGTGGGACGTGCGTGCAGAGGGATGTGGAAGTGCACACGCCATTCGTCGCCGACGGCGCGCGGGTTCTCGCGGGCGGCTTGCAGAGCGACGTCGAGGTCTTTGAACCGACGCAACGGCATCTCACCATCGCGGGCGATGACTTGGTGGAAATAGACGGGCTCCACGAAGTTCGCGAGGCGCTCGAGGTTCTCCGGCGTGGGCTGGAGGCGCAGGGCGTTGCTGAAGTGCAGCTTGCTCAGGCGAATGCCAGCACCGGTGATGCGGTCGAGCGCTTCCTTCGCCTCCTCGAACTCGATCGCGAGGTGGCACGTGTCGTAGTTCATGCCGACGAACTTGAAGAAGTCGCGGTCACCAGGAAAGGCGTCGAGGTAGAGGCCGAAGAACTTCAGTGTCTCGCCGCTGGTCTCGAACAGGCCGAGCGGCTCAGGTTCCAGGCCGAGGTGAAGGTCGTGGCCGGTCGCCTCGCTGACCTTCTCGATGTGCTGGCGCGTAGCGCGCAGGTTCTTGAAGATTTGCTCAATGCCGTCGGCGTCGATGCCGAAGGTCTTGTGCGAGCCAGGCAGCGTGCTGATGGAGCCGGCCATGCCTTTGGGCAGCAGCTTGGCCAGGATGTCGAAGAGCAGGTTCGTGTAATCGACGCGCGCCTGCGTGGTCCAGTCGGGCTTGAAAACTTGCTCTTTCACACGCGTGCCGTGGAAGGCGCCATACGGGAAGCCGTTGATGGTGAAGACGTAGCAGTTGTTCGCTTCCAGCCATTCCTGGAACTCGGCGATCATGCACGGCGTGTTCAGTTCCTGCGCGGCCTGGGCGCTGAGGCGGAGCCCAATGCCATACGGCTTGCCGTGAGCGACGCGACGCCGCACCTCGAGCGTGTGATCACGCAGTCCGCGCCAGGTTTGCTCCCAGCTTTCTCCGCGATGAATGTTGGTGCAGTAGCCGAGGTGGATGCCGTGGTTCAATTCCATCGGCGCAGGCTAGCGAGGACCTCGCCGCGATCAAACAATGACGCCTTCTTCGCCGAGACCAGCGTTCGGATCAGGCTCGATGAATCCGAGTTCCACCAGGAAGTCGTCCATCGCCATGAGCGTCTGCTCATACATTTCGAAGGACAGGTTGAAGTTGAAGAAGCCGTGGCCCTGGCCCTCGAAGGCGAGCAGGCGGCAGAAGTTTTTCTTCTTCGACGACTTCTTCGAGAACTCGTAAGAGCCATCGAAAGGCACCACGCGGTCGCCGGTGCCATGCAGGATCAGCATCGGTGGGAAGCCGGGCTGGATCGCACGGATGAGGTGCGCGTCCTTGGCCAAGTTGGGATTCGGGAAGCGATCAAGACCGAAGCCGCTCTTCGAGGTGTCGAGCACCGGATTGAAAAGGATGAGTGCGTTCGGCGCGGCACTGATGCTGGTGTCTTCGCCTGGCTCGTCAAAGCCGGGCAGGATAGCGGCGGAAGCAATCGCGTGCGCACCACCGGAGCCACCGATGCCGACGATCTTGCCAGGATTGATGCCCAGCTCCACGGCGTTCATGCGGATCCAGCGCATCGCGCTGCGCGCATCGGCCATCGCTTCGATCGGGCCGGTGCCGTGGCGGACGCTCACACGATAATCAAAGGCCAGCGTGAGCATGCCACGCGAGGCGAAGTAAACACAGTGCGGCGCAAACTGGCTGATCTGGCCGTTGTCCCAGCCGCTGCTGAAGAAGAACGCAGCCACCGACTTTGGTGCCACGGGAGCACGCTGTTCATCTGGACCCCAGATGTAAACGTTTAGGTCCGCACCGTTGGAAGTCTTGTAAACCTCCTCGCGCGCAGTTTTGAGCAACTCGCGATTGCGGTCGATGGGCAAGGATCTGGGGGAACTGTCCGTCGGCAGCGACATTGATCAGGTGTGGGCAGGGTGCGGGTAGGTCAAAAGTGGGCAGACGTTCCGCAGAATGGGGGGAGCGGCAAATACTTTTCCAGTATCTCTAAAGGTTTGGGATGCACAAGGCGGGTCCCTTCGGCATGATGGGCACCCTGTTGCCATGCACCGACTTCCCCTTTTCCTCTGCTGCGCTGCCAGCCTGCTCCTTTGCCCCGCCGTCTCGAAGGCGGAGGATTTCTCCGAACTGCGTGTCACCCTCGACAAGATCTACTCCGAGTGGCGCAGCGCCCTGCTGGCTCAGAACCTGCAAGCCTGGCAGACCTGCACCACCACCTATCGCCAGATCGTCACCCACAACACCATCGTCAGCCAGCGCCTGCGCTACCCGGACGCCATCTTCGTCCTGCCTGTGACTCCGCCAGAGACCCTGCGGCTGAAGTTGATCGAAGTCGAAGCCGTTGGCGACACGGCCCACCTCATCTACTTCGGCAAGATCGACCTCGGCCTCGCGGAAGGCGATGTGAAGGACATTCCCGAGAACCTCATCGTGCTGAAGTTCTTCAAAGAGAAGTCCGGCTGGAAGTTCGACTCCACCAAGTTCATCAACCTCGCCGACAACCCCGATATGCGCGAGGCGTGCAAAAACGGGAACCCGGAGTTCGTGAAGCATCCGCCCTTCAACCCACCCGGCACCGCCCCTGCCGTGCCCAAGATCTGCAAGCAGCCCGAGAAAGTTGCCGCCCTGCGCGTCCAGGCGATCGGCTACGAGGTGGTCGCCACGGTCAATGGCTACGAAGGCGTGCCCATCGTCGATACGGCTGAACAGCAGCTCATCATTGGCGGGCTGAACCGAGGCGAGAACACGCTCAGGCTTCAGGTCAAAGAGATCCCCGTGCCCCAGGGCGAGGACCGCTACCTTGAAGTGGAGGCCGTTCACCTCACTGGCGAGGACAAGCGGCCCTCCGTGCGGGTCTTCGACTGGGTGCCCAAGACCCTGCCCGTCCCGCCCGTGGTGGACCTCACCATCAACATCACCAACGGCACCCTCAAAGGCATCTAGGCCGCCATGCTTTCGCTCTCCACCTGCTGGAACAGCCACCGCTACCACGACGGCCGCGAACTTGCGGACGAAGCCCGGGCTCTCGGCTTTGAGTTCATCGAGATCAGCCACGGCACCAAGGTCTCGCTGATTCCCGGCTTGATGCAGGCCTTCGATGCCGGCGTCATTCGCGTGTCCAGCGTCCACAACTTCTGCCCCTCGCCTGTCGAGGTGCTCATCGACGCCCCAGACGCCTACGAGTTCACCTCCCACCGCCTCTTTGACCGCGAGCGAGCCATCAAGCTCACCCACCAGACCCTCCAGACTGCCCTACGCTTCGGCGTGAACCGCGTGGTCATGCACATGGGCAGCGTCCCAATGAAGAGCTTCACGACCAAGCTGGAAGCCATGGCCCAGGCCGGCGAAATCTACAGCCGGGCCTACATCGACCTGAAATTGAAGTTCGTCACCGCCCGCGAAAAACTCAGCGCCTTCTACCTCGATCGCGCCCGCGCTGCCTTGAATGCGCTCCTGCCCGTCGCCGAGAAAGCCAGAGTTGCCCTCGCCATCGAGACGCGCAGCCACTTCGAGCAGGTGCCCAACGAACGCGAGATGCTCACCCTGCTCACCGAGTTCAAGGACTGCCCCTGGATCGGTGCCTGGCACGACTTCGGCCACATCCAGCGCAAGGCCAACCTCGGCCTCCTCGACCACGCCCAGCTCCTTGCCGCCATCGCCCCCAAGTTGCTCGGCTGCCACGTCCACGACGTCGAATGGCCTGCCCGCGACCACCGCGTGCCCCTCAGCACCGGCGGCGTGAATTTTGATCAACTCCTACCGCTCGTCCCCCAAGGCATCCCCCTCGTCTGGGAACTCAGCCCCAGCCAGCGCCGCGCCCATGTGATCGAAGGCTTGGGCAAGTGGCAGGACAAGTTTGGCCGGTGAGAACAACTCTCCGACCTCACTCACGGTCCAGCCGCCGCACCATCGCAAAGTCATCCATCACGAAGCCTTCGCCGATGTCTGTCACCACATCGCGCTCGAACTCGAACCTTGCGCGTCGATAGGCACGGATCGCCTGGACATTGCGCTTGTTCACCACGAGGCGGATCGCTCCAAGCCCACGGCTCAGCGCTTGCCCCTCCACCCATTGCAGTGCTGAAGCCCCCAGTCCCTGCCCTGCCACCTCGGGCACCAGGTAGAGCTTGTGGAGGAAGACATCCTCAGCACGCGGCTCGATGCCGATGTAGCCCACGGCATCCTCACCGCGTCGGATCAAGGCATAGACCACGCCTCGTGCCACATCCTCGCGCAGCACCGGCAGCTCGTAGCGCTGGCGCAGCATGTAATCGATCTGCGCCACGCTGATGATGGCGGGATAGACACGCGGCCAGATCGCATGTGCAAGGTCGCGCACAATAAGCAAATCATCGTCAGCAGCGACTTCGATCCTCACCTCCGGGCTCACAGGAATCTTGATCCCCGCTTCCTGGATCGCTTCACGCCACCGCAGTTCATCGTCGGCGGGCGAGAGTTCGAGGAGCTTCGTCGCGATCATCGCAAACGTCGGCTCGACGACACCCTCTTCGCGGATCTGCTTCATGTCGGGAGGAAACTCATCCTCGGGCAGCAAACCCTTCGCCAAATACCAACAGGCCCAGGCACGCCAGGTTCGCAGCTCCTTGTTAGGCTCGACCATGCGTGTCGCCAGATGCTGGAAGTGCCGTCGGGGATTGCCGATGAACTGCCCCTCCTGCCGATGCATCATCAGCCAGGCCATCACCCGGTAAGGCAATGGCAGACGTTCCAGAACCGGCTCGCTCCCTGGCAAGGCACAAGCCAACGCGCGGTTCACCTGCAACATGGCCTGCGCCGGCACCCCCGCACACCACTGCGACTGCGCATACTTCAACGACAGCTCATAAAACGCCGGCCCCCGATCCTTGCCCAACGCATTGACTTCAGACGCCACGATGGGTCGATCAATCGAAGGAAGCAGCGGGCAAGGTTCATTCATGGCGTGAGGTTGCGTTAGCTTCATTCCTGCCACCGCTGGTTGATTCGAGGTTAGGAGCGAAGTTTGGCTTTAATCTGAGGCAGTGTGATGACGTGCTCAAGATGGGCACGATCCGTGCAGACAAACTCTGCCGTCTCGACTCGATGAGGCAAAAAGAACCGCGCCTTCATCCCATTCTGCACAAGGATGCGCGTGGCCTGCTCCTCGGGAAGCGAGTGGAGCCACAAGGAGTCAGGAACCGCCCTGGTGAGCTGTGTGAGACGGAGGCCATGGGGATTGAACAACTCGATCCGATCAAGAAACTCATGCCGTGTCATCATGAGATCATACTCCATCAAACGAACCTTGGCCGAAGGCCAGACTACGCCCGGCGAGATGGGCACATCGGCGGTCCACCATCGAATGGCCGGATCGGGGAGATGGGAATGGATCCAGACGTAATCGGCATCCGGGAGCAACAGGTAGCGCAAATCACACGCTTCTGCCGCATCCAGCAGAATGTGATGAAGGCCGTGCTCCGACTCGTGGATCATGAGGTGACAATTCTCTTTGGCTAGTATGGGAGACAGCGGGAGTGCTCAGAATCACCCGCACGTGCACTCACCACGAACGACCCAACGCTCGCTATCCAAGCACCTTCTTGCGCACGATCTCGGTGACGAGCTTGGGGTTCGCCTTGCCACCGCTCAGCTTCATGGCCTGGCCGGTGAACCAGTTGAGCGCCTTCTCGTTGCCGCCTTTCACCTCGGCCACCTTCTCGGCGGCTCCGGCGATGATCTGGTCCACGATGGCTTCGAGCGCACCCGTGTCGCTGACTTGCTCAAAGCCCTTCGCCTTCACGATGTCGGCTGCCTTGCCACCGTTCGTATACATCTCGGCAAAGACTTCCTTGCCCTGGTTGTTGCTGATCTTTCCGGTTTCCACCAGCTCCACCAGTTCACCCAGAGAGCCTGCGGGCAGGGTGCAATCGGCGATGCCGTGACCGGCTTCGTTCAAGCGACCAAGCAACTCGTTGATGATCCAGTTCGCCAGCTTCTTGCCTGTGACATGGGGCGCAGCGCTGACGGCTTGCTCGAAGTAGGAGGCCAGGGCTTGTTCGCTGGCGAGCACGTTGGCGTCGTAAGGGGTAAGACCGAAGTCAGCCTCGAAGCGCGCGCACTTCTCGTGCGGCAGTTCGGGACGCAGCGGCTTCATGCGCTCGATGATCGGCGCAGTCTGCACCGGGATGAGGTCGGGGCACGGGAAGTAGCGATAATCGTGCGCGTCTTCCTTGCTGCGCATGAGGGTGGTTTCGCCCAGATCATCGTCCCAGCGGCGCGTGCTTTGGATCAGCACTCGATCGGTCGGATGGCGACCTTCGAGGACGTCGATCTGGCGCTCGGTCTCGGCTTTGATCGCGCGGCGGATGGCGCTCATCGAGTTGATGTTCTTCAGCTCGATCTTGGTGCCGAGTTCCTTCTGGCCTTCGGGACGCACGGAGATGTTCACGTCGGCGCGCATCTGGCCTTTCTCCATGTCCGCATCGCCCACGCCGCCGTAGATGAGGATCTGGCGGAGGCTGTTGAGATAGGCCACGACTTCCTCGGCGGAATCGAGTTCCGGCTCGCTGACGATTTCCATCAGCGGTGTGCCCGCGCGGTTGAAGTCGAGCGTGGTGAACTTGTCGTGGTGCGTGCTCTTGCCCACGTCTTCCTCAAGGTGGATGCGCGTGAGGTTCACGACCTTGCCGGGATTCGCGATGCTCTTCTGCGCGTCCTTCGGATACGCGAAATCATAGAGCGGCACGCCGCCACCGAGGCACAACGGCAGGTCCATCTGCGTGGTCTGGTAGTTCTTCGGCATGTCGGGGTAGAAGTAGTTTTTGCGATCCCACTTCGATATCTCCGGTGTGCGGCAATTCAGCATCAAGCCAGTGAGGACGGTCTTCTCGATCGCACCGAGATTTAGCACCGGCAGGGCACCCGGAAGGCCGAGGCAAACAGGGCAGGTCTGCGTGTTCGGCTCGCCACCGTAACCCACCGCGCAGGTGCAGAACATTTTGCTCTTCGTGTTGAGCTGAGCGTGAACTTCGAGGCCGATGGTGACGATGTATTTGGGCATGGCGCGGGCTGAGGAGCGCGGATGCTAGAGCAGGCTGCGAAGTTTGCCAGTGCTCTGTTTACCTCCCCAGTCCCCGCACTGCATACCGCGGGTTAGGCGAGAACAGGCCGTCGAAGATTTTGTCCTGGAGGTAGTCGAGCTTGCGGGCGCGCTTCACGATACCGCCGGCGAAGAGCAGCATCTGCTCGTCGGGCTTGAGCGCGAGGAGTTCGCTAGGACGCACGTCGAAGATCTCGGCGACCTGCTTGGCCATGAGGTGATTGGTGAGGCCGAAGGTCTGCACGACGCCGGCGTTGTTCGTCAGCGTCTCCCAGTCGAGCGGGTAGAGGTGCTTGAGCTGGCTGAGGTCCTGGATGTAAAGCCAGCAGCGCACGCCGTAGCCGCGCATCAGCGTCATGGCGACGCGGAGCTGGCTCATGGTGCCGAGCGCCGCGACCTCATCGACGGCGAACATGGTCTGCGTGAGCGGCAGTTCTTTGCGCGACATTGCGACGGCGAAAAGCGTGCTGAGCCAGTTGCGCAGCAGCAGGCCGTGCGAGGGCAGCTTCGTGCTGGGCAGGATGAGGTAGATGGTCATCGGCTCGCCGCTTTTGAAGTCGGCCAACGAAAAGCTCGTGGGCCCCAGTGCGGCCTCCACGGCCGGATCGGCGAGGATGCGCAGGTGCTGCTGTGCGGTGCTCAGGATACCGGAGCGCGTGACGTCAGTGGTTTGCAGGAAGGAGCCGATCTGCTGCTTGGCCATCTTCGGCATCGTCTTGCCCACGGTGTCGAGCAGCACGGCGAGGTTATAGACCACATCATCGCTCATCAAGACCTTGCGCAGGCCCATGAAGTTGCGCTCCTCGGGCTCGCCGGTGGAGAGCAGGTGGCAGGCGACGCCGCTGAGCAACGAGTCGCCCTGGATGTCCCAGAACGGTTCCTTGAGTGAGCCACTGTTTTCCGGGTGCAACAGCGACGGCACCGTGAGCGCGAACTCCTCCACGCTGTCGCCGGTGAACTGGATCGCCTCCATCGGATTGAGCGCGTCCGTTTTCTCCGAGGCAAGGTGGAAGGGGTCGAGCATCACGACGCGCTGGCCCATTTCGCGGCGCCTCTGCGCGGTCACCAGCGCGGCCTCGCCTTTGGGATCGACGACCACACACGAGCCGCGATGCGTGAGCAGCATCGGGATCAGGTTCGCTCGCCCCTTGCCCGCTCCGGTGGGAGCAATGGTGAGGCCATGGGCTTCGCCGTTCTCCAGCCACACCGGCGGCGTCTTGCCACGTGCGGGACCGGCTTTGTCAGAGACGAAGCCGATCTGCTTCGAAGCGGGCTCATGCTCCCATCCCATCAGGAGGTGCCCTTGAGCGAGGTGCGTGTCGGTGGCGTTGGTTGATTTGCTAGCTCCGGTTTTTTTCATGATTCAGAGAAGCCGCCCTCCTGTGCGGTATTTAGCGAAAGTTTTAGCACGAAGTGAACCAGCCGTCTCGCCTCGAATCGTTACGATTTGAAAAGGTGGTCCGCCGCTTCCCGCAAAACTCGTGGCAGCGTTTGAAACCCTGGACACCCCGTGCATATTCCGCGCCCCCTTCCCGAATCTATTCTTCACGACATGGAAAACCCACCCCCTCAAGACGACACCACGCTTCCGCCGGAAGCTCAGCCTGCTGCCGCTTCCGTCGCCGAAGAAACCGCTCAACCCGAAGCTCCCGTCGATCCCCTGACCGCCCTGCAGGCCGAGATGGAACGCTGGCGCGACCTGGCCTACCGCAGTCAGGCGGAGCTGGACAACTTCCGCAAGCGCGTCGCCCGCGAGCAGCAAGAGACCCGCGCTTATGCGAACGCTGACCTGTTGCGCAGCCTGATTCCGATCCTCGACACCTTCGCGATGGGCATGGATGCCGCCCGCGCCGAGTCAGAGAAGTCCATCGTCTTCATGGGCATGAGCATGGTGCAGAAGCAGATGGAAGATTTCCTCCGCGAGATGGGTGTGCAGGAAGTCGAGTCCCAGGGCAAAGCCTTTGACCCGAATGTCCACGAAGCCGTCTCCCAGGAAGCCAGCGACTCCGTGGCCGAGGGCACGATCCTGCGCGTAATGCGCCGTGGCTACAAACTGAAGGACCGCCTGCTGCGTGCCGCGAACGTCGTGGTCTCCAGCGGTGCCGCGAAGACCGAAGGCTAAGCGTTGAGCGATAGAAAATAGCCCTCGCTCCCGGGTCGGTCGTTATTCCTTCTTCCTCCCGGCTCACAATCCTCAACTCAAGACTCTCCACTCACCCCCACCATGGCTGCCAAACGCGATTACTACGAGGTCCTCGGCGTCAGCAAGACTGCGACTGCTGACGAACTCAAGAAAGCCTACCGCAAGCTTGCGGTGCAGTATCATCCGGACAAGAACCCGGGCGACAAGACGGCGGAGGACAAGTTCAAGGAAGTCGGCGAAGCCTACGACATTCTCAACGACGCCGACAAACGCGCTGCCTACGACCGCTACGGTCACGCCGCCTTCCAGGGCGGTATGCCCGGCAGCGGAGGAGGCGGTGGTGGCGGCTTCCATGATCCGTTCGACATCTTCCGCGAAGTCTTCGGCGGTGGTGGTGGCGGCGGCGGTGGCATCTTTGAGCAGTTCTTCGGCGGTGGCGGTGGCGGCGGTCGTCGCAAGTCCGCGAGCGGCCCCCAGCGCGGCAGCGACCTGCGCTATCCTTTGGAAATCACGCTCGAAGAAGCAGCCGCCGGCGTCGAGAAAGACATCGAAATCGAGCGCCTCGCGCCTTGCAAGACCTGCTCCGGCAGCGGCTCCGCCAGCGGCGCGGGCAAGAAGCAATGCCGCACCTGCGGCGGCGTGGGCCAGGTGATCAGCTCGCGGGGCTTCTTCCAGATTCAGCAGACCTGCCCGGACTGCGACGGCGCGGGCGAAACCGTGGCCGATCCGTGCAAGTCCTGCCGTGGCTCCGGTCGTCAGAAGGAGCGCCATCGCATCCGTCTCAAGGTGCCTGCGGGCATCGAGGAAGGCACGCAGCTGCGCAGCACCGGGAACGGTGACCTTGGCATGAAAGGCGGCCCCGCAGGCGACCTCTACGTGCTCATTCACCTGCGTCCGCACGATGTCTTCGAGCGCGACGGCCATGACCTGCACTGCGATATGCCGATCTCCTTCGCCACCGCAGCGCTCGGCGGCGAACTCGAAGTCCCCACCCTCGTAGGCAAGGCCACGGTGAAAATCCCCGCTGGCACGCAGAACGGCACCACCTTCCGCCTGCGTGGTAAAGGCATGAAAGTGCTCGGCCGCGATCAGTTCGGCGACCTCTACGTCCACGTCCAGATCGCCGTGCCCAACAAGCTAACCACCGAGCAACGCGAGAAGCTCCAGGAGTTCGCTAAGGCCCTCGGCGAAAACAACTCGCCGCTGCACGAGAGCTTCTTTGCGAAGGCGAAGAAGTTCTTCAGCTAGCCTGCCTGGCCGCTGACCATCACGCTTGGCTGGGGGAAAGTTCCCCCTCGCCTTCTCGTATAGGCATCCTGCCCCCGCCAGGACGCTCGATCTGCGCGCCTGAGACGAGGCTCTCAAAACCCGCCGAAGCCTTATGAAATCAAGCCTCCAGCATGCTCTCGTTGCGTCCCTCGCGATGACCGGACTCGTCGTCGCTGCGCCGCCGAAGAAAGCCGAAGTCATCGATCCGAACGCGCCGGTCAGTTTCTACAAGCAGATTCGCCCGATCTTCCAGGCCCAGTGCCACGGCTGCCATCAGCCCGCGAAAGCGAAGGGCGACTACATCATGACCGACTTCACCGCGATGCTGAAGGGCGGCGAGGAAGGCAGCGCGATCGTCGCGGGCAAGCCGGAGGCTTCCAACCTGCTGAAGCTCATCACGCCCGATGCGAAGGGCAAAGCTGAGATGCCACAGAAGGCCGATCCTTTGCACGAGTCCCAGATCGCGCTGGTGAAACGCTGGATCGCCGAAGGCGCGAAAGACGACACGCCTGCGAGTGCGAAGCAGGAATACAGCATGGAGAAGCCGCCGGTTTATGTCACCGCACCGCTGATCACCTCCGTTGATTACTCGCCCGATGGCAAGCTCATCGCGGTCGCCGGTTATCATGAAGCGATCATTCACAAGGCCGATGGCAGCGGCATCGCGGCGCGCCTCGTCGGCTTGTCCGAGCGCGTGAACAAGGTGGCCTTCTCACCCGATGGCAAGAAGCTCGCGATCGCTGGTGGCAGCCCCGCACGCATGGGCGAGCTGCAGGTTTGGGACCTGGAAAAGAAGAAGCTCGAACTGTCTGTGCCCGCCACGTTCGATACGCTCTACGGCGCGAGCTGGTCGCCCGATGGCAAGTTCATCGCCTTCGGCTGCGCGGACAACACGATGCGCGCGGTCGATGCTTCGACCGGCAAGCAAGTGCTCTTTCTTGGCGCGCACAGCGACTGGGTGCTCGACACGGTGTGGGGCCTGGAAGGCAAGCACGTTGTGTCGTGCGGTCGCGACATGGCGGTGAAGCTCACCGAAGTCAGCACGCAGCGCTTCATCGATAACATCACCTCCATCACGCCCGGCGCGCTCAAGGGCGGCGTTCATGCGCTCGCTCGTCATCCGCAGCGCAATGAAGTGCTCATCGGCGGTGCAGACGGCCTGCCGCAGATCTATCGCATGGAGCGCCAGACGAAGCGCGTGATCGGCGACAACGCGAACCTCATCCGCAAGTTCCCCGCGATGCAGGGCCGCATCTTCAGCGTCGATTTCTCGCCCGATGGCAAACGCATCGTCTGCGGCGCGAGCCACGACTTCAATGGCACCGTGAACGTCTTCGCGTCCGACTACGACAGCACCATGCCAGCTGAGGTGAAGAAGATCGTCGAGACCGTGAACGGCAAGGGCAAGGAACTCGATGACTGGGTGACCAAGGACGTGAAGCTGCTCACGAGCACCGAGATCCCTGGCAGTGGCGTTTATGCCGTCAGCTTCAGCCCCGATGGCAAGTCCATCGCCAGCGCCGGAGCGGATGGAAAGCTCCGCCTCATCGACGCCGCCACGGGCAAGATCACCAAGGAGTTCCTCAGCGTGCCGCTGGCGAAGAAAGAAGAACTCGCCGCCAGCGATGTGATCGTGGACGACACGGTGCGCATCGAAGCGAAGAAGGACGACTTCATCGAAGAGCTGCCGAAGGGCGCAGTCGTCGCCTCGCTCGACGTTCAGCCTTCCAGCGTGAAGATCACCAAGGCGACCGAGTATGCGCAGTTGCTCATCACTGCGACGATGACCGACGGCACACACGCCGACGTCACGCGCATGGCGAAGCTCGAACTCAAAGGCGACATCGCGAACCTCGACAAGCGCGGCATGGTCCGCCCAGAGAAGGACGGCAAGGCCAGCGTGCAGATCGCCTTCAACGGCAAGACCGCGAACGTGCCTGTGGAGGTCAGCGGCATGAACGCCGCCTTCCACCCGAACTACGTGCGCGACGTGATGCCCATCTTGTCCAAGCTCGGCTGCAACCAAGGCACCTGCCACGGCTCGAAGGAAGGCAAGAACGGCTTCAAGCTCAGCCTGCGCGGCTACGATCCGATCTATGATGTGCTCGCTTTCACCGATGAACTCAGCAGCCGTCGCGCGAACGTCGCATCACCCGAGCACTCGCTGATGTTGCTCAAGGCTAGCGGAGCCGTGCCCCACGAAGGCGGCCAGCTAACCGTGCCCGGCGAGCTTTACTACGAGACGCTGAAGGCATGGATTCGCAATGGGGCAACGCTGGACATGGCGACCCCGAGAGTGACTCGCATCGAGGTCTTCCCGAAGAACCCCGTCATCGAAAAAGTCGGTGCCCGTCAGCAGATGCGCGTGATCGCCTACTACGCCGATGGCTATACGCGCGATGTGACTGCCGAGGCTTTCCTGGAAAGCGGCAACACCGAAGTCCTGGAGGCCGACAAGAAGGGCCTCGGCACCACGGTGCGTCGTGGTGAAGCACCCGTGCTCGCGCGCTTCGAAGGCAACTACGCCGCAACGACGGTGACCGTGATGGGCGACCGCACCGGCTTTGCCTGGAAGGAGCCGGAGAAGTGGAACAAGATCGACGAGTTCGTGGCCGCGAAGTGGCAGCGCATGAAGATCGAACCGAGCGGCGTGTGCGATGACGCCACCTTCATCCGCCGCCTCACCATCGACCTCACCGGTCTGCCTCCGAGCGCGGACGATGTGCGCGCCTTCATGGCCGACAAGCGCGACCTGCGGGTGAAGCGCAACGAGTTGATCGACAAGCTGATCGGCAGCGATGCTTTCGTCGATCACTGGACCAACAAGTGGGCCGACATGCTCCAGGTGAACTCCAAGTTCCTCGGCACCGAAGGCGCGACCGCACTGCGTGCGTGGATTCGCGATCAGGTGAAGAACAACACGCCTTACGATCGCTTCGCCTACCGCATCATGACCGCCAGCGGATCGAACAAGGACAATCCCGCCGCGAGCTACTTCAAGGTGCTGCGCGATCCCGATGCAATCATGGAGAACACCACGCACCTGTGGCTGGCCACGCGCTTCAACTGCAACAAGTGCCACGACCATCCCTTCGAGCGCTGGACACAGGATCAATACTACCAGACCGCTGCCTTCTTCTCGCAGACCGAATTGAAGAACGATCCGGCCAGCGCTGGCAAGACCATCGGTGGCACGGCGGTCGAAGGCGCGAAGCCGCTGTTTGAGATCATCGGTGACAAGAAGGACGGCGAGATGATTCACCTTCGCACCAACAAGGTCGCGCCCGCCACACTGCCCTTCCACAAAGACATCGCCTCACCTGTCGCCAAAACACGCCGCGAGCAATTCGCCACCTGGCTGACCTCGCCGCAGAACGACTACTTCGCGCTAAGCTATGCGAACCGCGTCTGGGGCTACCTCACCGGCACCGGCGTCATCGAACCGCTCGACGACATCCGCGCGGGCAATCCGCCATCGAATCCTGAGCTGCTCAACTACCTCACGAGCGAATTCGTGCAGAGCGGCTTCAACGTGCGCAGCCTCATGCGCATGATCTGCCAGAGCCGCACCTACCAGCTCGCACTGAGCACGAACAAATGGAACGAAGACGACAAGACCAACTACT
Organism: Verrucomicrobiaceae bacterium; assembly: GCA_016795365.1. Classification (GTDB taxonomy): domain Bacteria; phylum Verrucomicrobiota; class Verrucomicrobiia; order Verrucomicrobiales; family Verrucomicrobiaceae; genus JAEUHN01. Next base: position 67,708 of record JAEUHN010000047.1, on the reverse strand, counting down.
CGCACGCCAAGGCGCGTCGTCTGCCTGCCGAGGTGCTCTTTGATTCCGTTCATGCCGTCACCGGCTCCACACTAAACATCCCAGGTCTGCCCGCTGGCACTCGTGCTGCACAGATCGCCGATGCGCAGGTGAAGCTCGCTGATGGCTTCCTCGGCAATTTCGGTCGCCCCGTGCGCGAGAGTGTGTGCGAGTGCGAGCGCAGCAACGATGTGAACCTTGGCCCCGTCATGGCACTGATGTCCGGCCCCACCGTGGGCGATGCGATCAGCAATCCTCAGAACGCCATCGCCAAGCTGGCGACCGACATCAAAGACGACCGCAAGCTGGTCGATGAGATCTTCATGCGCATCCTCAATCGTCCCGCCACGGAGAAGGAAATCACCGCCGCACTGGAGTCGATGAAGAGCATGGACGGCGAGAACAAAACCATCGCCGCTGAACTCACCGCGAAGGAGACCGAGCAGAAGCCGCTCATCACCAAGGCCGAAGCCGATCGCCTGACCGCCATCGCCACCGCTAAGAAATCGCTCAACGACCACAAGGCAGCCAAAGCCCCCGAAGTCGCCAAGGCCAACGCCGCGCGCGATGCCGCGATCAAGAAAGCTGAAGCCACCGTCAAGAGCGTGGCCGATGCCGCAGCGCCCTTCCAGGCTGCGTGGGAGGATCGCGTGGATCTCAGCACCGAGTGGGTGCCTCTGGGCATGGTGAACAACAAGGTCAACGGCATCGAGAAGCTGGAGCAGCAGCCCGATGGCTCGCTCCTTGCCACACCGTATGCCGATGGCCGTCAGGTCCCTGGCAACTACGTCATCAACGTGAAGACCAACCTCACGGGCATCACCGCCTTCAAGATCGAAGCGCTGCCCGATGACCGTCTGCCGAGCAACGGCCCCGGCCTCGCGCCCGATGGCAACTTCGTGCTCACGCAGTTCACCGTGCAGGCCAATCCCGCCGATGCGAAACGCGCCAAGGGCAAGAAGAAGGAGGGACAGGTCGCACTCGTGAATCCGCGCGCCGACTTCTCGCAGAAAAACTTCGACGTCGCTGAAGCTCTCAAGGTCGGCAACCGCGACCGCGGCTGGGCGCTTGCACCTGACACCGGCTATCGTCACGAGGCGATCTTCGAAGCGAAGGACGCCGTCGGTTTCGATGGTGGCACGACTCTCACCTTCACGCTCAGCCAGACCTTCCAGAACGGGAAATACAACCTCGGCAAGTTCCGCCTCTACGCGACCACGAGCCCCGCAGTTCGCTTCGGCACCAGCAAGGTCATCGCCGATGCTTTGAAGTCTCCCGCGATGAAGCGCAGCAAGGAACAGGCCGCCGCGCTGCGTGAGCACTTCCTTGCTCAATACAAAGACTATCAAGGCCAGAAGCGCATCCTCGCCGCCGCGAAGAAACCACTGCCGGTCGATCCGCAGCTCGTCGATCTCGAACAGAAACTCGCCAATGCCGAGAAGCCGATCTCGATTGATCCCAAGCTCCTGCAACTCCGCCGCGATGCGCAGCTCAGCCAGTCCCAGCTCGGCAGCCAGCGTCTCACTGCCGCTCAGGACCTCGCCTGGGCGCTGATCAATTCGCCGGCGTTTCTGTTCAATCATTAGCGTCCAAGTCTGCACCGCGAAGCGGTGATCCATGGGTAGCCGTAGGTGAAGCCGAGTCTCACGGGGCAAACCTACGGTCGGCGGTCAGATGCGTTCTACCGCGAAGCGGTAGGCCCATCTCGTGGCTATGGTATGTGCGCTGTCCATCAGACAACCGCTTCGCTCGGATCACCTACGGCTAATCGTGGAAAACCGCTTCGCGGTTCGTCCGACGGGCGACGGCTATGGTGCGTTGCAGGAAACAATCGAAGCCTAAACGAAAATCAATTCGTGACCATGCGTGCTCCTTCGTGGTTGAATCACGAATCACCATATCCTCATCCATGCGTATCCTTTGCTTCGCCCTTCTTACACTCGTCACTACCATCGCCACAGCCAGCGAACGCGATGGCAAGCTCGACATCTTCTGGATCGACGTCGAAGGCGGTGGTGCGACGCTGATCGTCACGCCCGCTGGTGAATCGGTGCTCATCGACACGGGCAATCCCGGCGGTCGCGACGCGAAGCGCATCCACAAGCTGGCGACGGAGACCTCAGGCCTGAAGCGCATCGATCACGTCGTCATCACGCACTTTCACGTCGATCACTTCGGTGGTTTGGCCGAACTCGCTGAGTTGATGCCGATCGGCACACTGCATGACAAAGGCATTCCCGATGAAAGTCCTGACGGCAAAGGCAAGGACATCAGCTGGACCTTGCTGAGTCGTCCGTATCGCGATGCGAAGGTGGAGAAGCGTCACGTCATCGCGGCGGGCGACAGCATTGCTCTCAAGTCCGGCAGCGGCCCGATGCTCTCGCTGCACTGCCTGGGTGCGAACCAGAAGTTCATCGCCGCACCTGCGAACGCGGCGCGCAATCCGCTCACCGGCACCGTGCCCGCCAAGGCGGCCGATCCTTCCGACAACGCGAACAGCGTCGTGATGCTGCTACAATTCGGCGACTTCCGCTTCTTCGATGGCGGTGACTTGACGTGGAATGCCGAGGAGAAGCTCGCCACACCGGTGAACCTCGCGGGGGAGATTGATCTCTACCAAGTCAATCACCACGGTCTCGATGTGAGTAACAATCCCATGCTCATCCATTCGCTGAAGCCCACCGTCTCCGTGATGAACAACGGTCCGCGCAAAGGCACAAGCGGAGTCGCGATCGAAGCGCTCAAATCCACGCCGACAATCCAGGCGATGTATCAGGTGCACGAAAACGTGCGCGATGACCGCGAGAACAACACGTCACCTGACTTGATCGCCAACCACGGCGACCTCGCCGAGCAATGCGCCGCGCATCACATCCACTGCGCCGTTGCTGCCGATGCAAAGACCTACGTGATCGAGGTGCCATCGCAAAAGCATCGTCGCGAATTTCAGACGCGCGCCAAGTAGCTCGGCGAAATGCGGGGGCGTTTAGCGCGTTACCCAGGCATGATCGGAAAAGCCCCGCTGATCGCTCTTGCCCTCGCGACCTCGCTCCAAGCTGAGGATGCAGAGCTGTTGTTCGTGCGCCGCATCGCGCCTTTGTTCTCGGAGAAGTGCCTGTCGTGCCATGGCAACGACGCAAAGAAGATCAAAGGCGACTTCGACATGCGCTCGCGGGAGGCTGTGCTCAAAGGAGGTGAAAGCGAGAAGCCCGGCATCGTTGCTGGCAAGCCGGAGGAGTCGCCCTTGTATCTCGCCGTCACGCGCCAGCATGAAGATGACTGGGAGCCGATGCCGCCCAAGGAAGCGGACAAGCTTTACGCAGACCAGATCGAGTGGATCAAGCAATGGATCGCTGGTGGTGCGCCTTGGCCGGAAAAGGCCAAGTTCGATGCGATCACGAAGACCAATGCCGAGAAGTGGTCAGCGGAAGACGGCATCGTGGTGAAGACCATCGGCGCGCTTTCGGAAGCGTGGGCGACTCGCAAATACAAACCAGAAGGACTGTGGGCCTATCAGCCGGTGAAGAAGCCGACAGCGAAGGGTATTGATGAACTCATTGCGATGCACTTGCCCGAAGGCGTGAAACCTGCGCCCCCAGCGGATGCTCAGACCTTCATCCGTCGTGCGACGTTCGATCTGACCGGCTTGCCACCAACGCCAGAAGATGTGGAAGCCTTTGTGCAATCCAGCATCAAGGATTCAGCGGCTAGCATCCAGACTCTCATCAACAAGCTGCTCGACTCTCCGCAATACGGCGAGCGCATGGCACAGCACTGGCTGGACGTGACGCGCTACGCTGACAGCAGCGGCTTCGCCAATGACTACGAGCGCGGCAATGCCTGGCGCTACCGAGACTACGTGATCCGTGCCTTCAACAGCGACAAGCCCTATGACCAGTTCATCAAGGAGCAGATCGCTGGCGATGAGATCGACGCGAATGATCCCGAGATGCTCGTCGCCACCGGCTTCCTGCGCATGGGGCCGTGGGAACTCACCGGCATGGAAGTCGCAAAGATCGCGCGTCAGCGTTTCCTGGACGATGTGACCAACAGCGTTGGCGAGACCTTCCTCGCGCATTCGCTGCAATGCGCTCGCTGCCACGATCACAAGTTCGATCCCGTGCCCACGCACGACTACTATTCGATCCAGGCCGTGTTCGGCACCACGCAGCTCTGTGAGCGTGCCGCGCCGTTCCTAAAGCAGGAGAACACGCAGGGTTTTGAAGAGAAGAAGTATCTCGAGATGCGCTGGAATGAGCACATGGTGATGCTGAAGCAGCTCGACGCCGCGATGCTGAAGAACGCGGACACTTGGTTCGCCGAGAAGAAGCTGGACCGCACCGCATGGAACAAAGCCGTCGTGAATGCTCGCAAGTTCATCGAGTCAGGCGGCAAGAGCGGGAAGAAGAATCGAAACTTCGTGGGTGTCTTCGAGATCGCACGCTCAGCGATGGAAAAGCAAGGGCTCGGAGAAGATCAATATCCGCCCAAACTCGTTGGCTTCACGCCTGAACAGTTCGGCAACGAACGTGTCGCACGCAAAGGCTTGGAGCGATTGAAATGGGAGATGGATCGCTACGAGCCTTATGCGCTGTCCGTTTACAGTGGTCGCACCGTGGAGATGAAAGCTGTGCTCGCACCCTTGCGCATGGCTCCCGATCGCATGACGAATGGTGAACTGGAAGAGACCTGCATCCATCCCGGTGGCGATCCTTTTGCGGAAGGCGCGAAGGTTTCGCCCGGTGCGCTCAGCGTGCTCGCGGCCTTCAATAAAACGGCAAGCATTGAGTATCCATTGGAGATCGAAGGCCGTCGCAAAACCTTCGCCAGCTGGGTGGCCGACAAGAACAATCCACTCACCACTCGCGCGATCGTGAACCGCATCTGGATGTGGCACTTCGGTCAACCGATCGCGGGCAACCCGAACAACTTCGGCAGCACCGGCAAGAGGCCGACGCATCCTGAGTTGCTCGACTGGCTCGCGGCGACGTTCGTGGAGAACGGCTGGAGCTTCAAAGAGCTGCACCGCGTGATCATGATGAGCGAGGCGTATCGTCGCAGCGCAAGCATTGACGGGAGCGCGGACACTCCTGTCCGCAACGAGCGTTCGAGTGCGTCAACGGAGTCAGGAGACGCTCAAGCGGGCAAGAGTGCTCGCGCTCCTATGTCCCGCGAAGAGCTCGAGAAGTGCTACGCGGTCTTCAAGCCGCGTCGTCTCACGGCGGAGGAACTGCGCGACTCGATGCTCGCGGCGAGCGGTGAATTGAATCCCACGCTCGGCGGCATTCCGAACCGGCCTGAGATCAATCTCGAAGCTGCGCTGCAACCACGTCAGGTCATGGGCACCTTTGCTTCCGCCTGGACGCCGAATCCCCTGTCCGCGCAGCGCAACCGGCGCTCCATCTACGCGCTGAAGCTGCGCGGTCTCGTCGATCCGATGCAGGAGGTCTTCAACGCCCCGGCACCCGACTTCTCCTGCGAGCGCCGCGATGCCTCGACCGTCACGCCGCAGGTCTTCAGCCTCTTCAACAGCAAGGCGAGCGCTGGGCGCGCACTGGCGCTCGCCGTGCGTGTTACCAAAGAGACCAGCGACGACGCGAAGGCTCTTCAGCGTTGCTTTGCCCTCGTCTATGGCCGTGATCCGAGTGCCGATGAAACCAAAGCCTGCCTCGCACACTGGAAAGCGATGACGAATGAGCAATCGAAGCTCACGTTCAAAGCCCAGCGCCCGCCGCTGGAGGTGCGTCGCGATGCCGTGGAGGAGAACACGGGCGAGAAATTTTCCTTCCACGAGAAGCTGCACGCGAATGCGAACTTCGTCCCCGATCTGCAACCCGGCGATGTCGATGCTCGCTCACGCGCGCTGGCCGATGTGTGCCTCGCTTTGCTCAACTCCAACGAGTTCGCTTATGTGTATTGAGCCTTCAGCTCAGCAGCTTGCGCAGTGTTGCCGTGACCTCTTCACGGGACAGCACGCCTGCCGCTACGGCCAGGGTGAGATTTTCCCAGTCCTCGCTATCGGGTGCAGGGCTATAACCATTGAGCTGCAAAAAGACCAGACACGAGCCCAGCGCCACACGTTTGTTGCCATCTACAAACGGATGATTGCTGCACAGATAGTAGAGATAAGCTGCCGCCACGTCCACGGAGTCGGTGAAGGGCGACACTCCGCCAAAGGAAGCCTGTGGTGCGGCTATCGCAGACTCCAAGAGAGCCATGTCACGCAATCCCATCGAACCACCGAATTGGGCAATGGCTTCAGTGTGAATCTCCAGGGCGATTTCGACGGTGAGGTGGATGCAGCGGTTGGGATTCGTGTTCATGCAAGCCGCTTCATGGTCGTGGCATACCGCTTCATCGTATCCTTGATCAAGGCTGTCACCTCAGCGGGTTCAGGTCTGGGTTTGATGGGCGTTAGCGTAATCGTCCCACCAGCGTGGACTTCCAGATTCACCTCATCGCCTTCCTTCAAGTGGGCGAGCTGGAGCAGTGCGGAGTCAAAGATGATGCCGCGTGAGTTGCCGATTTTGGTGATGGTCTTGATCATGCGTTAAACTATGTATTACACCCTCGGATGTCAAATCTCATGAAGTCACCCCTCTTCCCCTGCGCTGGCTCGCGTGCGCTCCATGCGCCGACGCGGCGTGACTTTGTCTATGGCCTCGGTGCCAGCATCGGCAGCGTAGCGTTCAGCGCGTTGATGGCGGACGAGGCGAAGAAGAATCCACTCGCGCCCAAGCAAGGACACTTCCCCAACGCGAAGGCGAAGAATGTCATTTTTCTCATGATGGAAGGCGGCCCCTCGCATGTGGACACCTTCGATCCGAAGCCGATGCTCGATAAGCTGCATCTCAAGGAATTCGTGCGCGAGGGCAAGCAGCAGTCCGCGATGTCGAGCGGCAAGCGCTACTACGTGCGCAGTCCGTTCAAGTTCATCAAGGCAGGCAACTCCGGTGCAGACATGGCAGAGAACTGGTCGCACCTTGCGGGTGTGGCCGATGACTTGTGCTTCTTTCGCGGCTGTCAGGTCGATAGCGTAAATCATCCGACCGCGATGTATCAGATGAACTGCGGCAATCGCTTCGGCGGCGATCCTGGCATCGGAGCCTGGGTGAACTACGGGCTCGGCACGCTGAACCAAGACCTGCCCGGCTTCATCGTGCTGCCGGAGATCAGCTATCCGCAAGGCGGCGCGGCGAACTGGAGCAACGGCTACCTGCCCGCGCATTACCAAGGCACGCCACTGCGCGCGAAGGGCTCTCCCATTCTCGACATCAATCCGCCCGAAGGCATCACGCGCGATCATCAGCGGGCGAATCTCGACTTGATCGCGAAGCTGAATCAAAAGCACGCCGCGGATCATCCGTGGCACGATGAATTGCAGGCGCGCATGGACAGCTACGAGCTGGCCTTCCGCATGCAGGTGCAGGTGCCCGAGGTGCTCGATCTCTCGAAGGAAGATGAGAAGACCAAGGCGATGTATGGCATCGGCAGCGATGCGACGGATGCCTTTGGTCGCAAGTGCCTGCTCGCACGCAAGCTCGTAGAGAAAGGCGTGCGCTTCGTGCAACTCTACAACGGCACCTGGGACAGCCACGACTTCATCGAGCGCGCGCATGGCAACCTCGTGCGTGGCGTGGACCAACCGATCGCGGCGCTCATCAAGGACTTGAAGCAACGCGGCCTGCTCGACAGCACGCTCATCGTCTGGTGTGGCGAGTTTGGTCGCACGCCTGACAATGGTGTGCGCGGCGGCACGCAATACGGTCGCGATCACAATCCGAAGGCGATGACCATCTGGATGGCCGGTGGCGGCTGCAACGCGGGCCACACCATTGGTTTGACCGATGACGTCGGCATGGAGGCTGTCGAAGAAGTTCATCACGTCCGCGACTTCCACATCACGCTGCTGCGCATGCTCGGACTCGATGACAACAAGCTGACCTTCTACCACGGCGGCCGCTTCAAGCAGCTCTCGCAGTTCGGCGGCAAGGTGATCGAGAAGCTCATTGCGTGATGCCACCTCGCCGAGGCCGCCCGAGACGAGGCTTCAGCGATGCTGGTGGGGAGGGGTTGCCGACTGTGAGGAACATCCCCCTGGAAGGCTCACATTCGAGAGAAGAAAAAAGCCCTCGCCAACTCCGAATGTCCGCGTAACATCGCGGCCCCTTTTCAGCCTCCCTTAAACCTCATGTCAACCTCCCACAAAACTCTTCGCCTCGGACTGCCCAAGGGTAGCCTGCAAGAGCCGACGCTGGAGTTGTTTAAGCGGGCTGGTTACAACATCGTGGTGTCATCGCGGTCCTATCGCCCCACGGTGGATGACGATGAGCTGGAACTGCGCCTGCTGCGCGCCCAGGAGATTGGCCGCTACGTGGACCATGGTTTCCTGGACTGCGGCATCACAGGACGCGACTGGGTGGTGGAAAACGGAGCAACCGTGGAAGTCATCACGGATTTGCGTTACTCGAAGGCCACCTCGAAGCCCACACGCTGGGTGCTCGTGGTGCCCGACGATTCCGACATCAAGACGGTCAAAGATTTGCAGGGCAAGCGCATCGCCACCGAAGCCGTGGAAATGACGCGTAAGTATCTGGCCAAGCACGGGGTGCAGGCCGAAGTTGAATTTAGCTGGGGAGCCACCGAAGTGAAGGTGCCCGAACTCGTGGATGCCATTGTGGACATCACGGAGACTGGGTCGTCACTGCGAGCAAACAAGCTGCGGATCGTGGACACTCTGATGGAGTCCTACCCGCAGTTCGTGGCCAGCCCCGCTGCCGCCGCCGATCCCTGGAAGAGGGAGAAGATGGAGCGGTTGACCCTTCTGCTAAGAGGCGCGCTGGAGGCCCGCGATAAAGTGGGCCTGAAGATGAACGTTCCTCAAAAGCAGTTGCAGGCAGTAGTGGACTGCCTACCCTCGGCACGCTCGCCAACGATCGCTTCCCTAGCCAGCCAGGAATGGGTGGCCGTGGAGACGGTGATAGGCGAGGCGGTGGTTCGGGAAATCATCCCGAAGCTCAAGTCGCTAGGCGCCGAGGGCATCGTGGAATACCCCCTCAATAAAATTGTCCACTGACATCTAAACAACGGAGACCAGACACATGGGATCGCTCAAGAAGCGCAGAAAGACCAAGATCAACAAGCACAAGCGGAAGAAGCGCATGCGCGCCAACCGCCACAAGAAGCGTTTGCGTTACAAGAGCTAGCGCGTCTAGCTTCCCGCATGATCTTGCCCAGCGTTGCGAGCCGTTTCTTTCGCCTGCGCAGCGGGTTACTTTTCACTCACCAGCTCCGCAGGTTTACCTGCGGGGCTTGTTTGTTGTCTGTGACCTGGATTGTGCACAGCGAAGAGCGTGCAGACCTTTCCCTCGGGCCAGTAGTGCCAGCTCCCGCGGCGACTGCGGCACAAGGCGAGGCTCTGGCACATTATGCCGCCGCTCAACAGCTCGAAGCCGAAGGCCGGATGCGGGTGGCTCTTCATCACTATCGGGAAGCGGTCAAACACGACCCCGCCAATCCTCAGCTGGCAGCTCACACCGCCGATCTGCTCGTAAGCTATGTTTCCCGCGATGCTGCCGTCGCTTTGCTTCAGTCATGTATCAAGGCAGCGCCCAATGACAGCGGTGCCTATATCAACCTCGCCCGGTTCCACTCCACCTACACGGCGAATGATGCTTTTGCTCCAAATGAGGCGAGCAAGGTCCTCGCGGAGGCGCTGAGCAAGTTTCCCACGACTGCGGATTTGTATCGCGAGGCCGTCATGATGCATCTCACCCGCAACCTCCGGGATGAGGCTGCGAACGTGATGGCCCAGGCGGCCAAACAAGCCGTCACTGATCCTGACTACTGGCTGGAGACCGGTCGGGTAGCGCAGCAGGTATGGCCCCTTTCTCATCCGGAGAAGAAGGTGGAGCACCGCGAGAAGGTGAATCCCTTCTTTGAAAAGGCGCTCAAGCTGGCGCCTGTCCCGCGCGAGGACGTGCGGCTAGCCGTGGCCCAATACTACCTGCTCAGCAACCAAATCGAACGCGCCACAGAGGTCACCGAAGAAGCCGCGCGACTGAACCGCAGCATCGAAGCCCGCAAGCTGCTCGTCCGCCTCTACCAAACACTCGATCGCGAGCCCGATGCCATCAAGCTCCTGGAACAGCTGCTCCAGGAAACCCCGACCGACGTGGAGAACCGTCGCTTGCTGGTCAATCTCTACGAGAAGAACGAGGACTACGACCATGCCGTCCCCCATGCCGAGGCACTCATCCAGGCTGCGGGTGGAAGCGCCGAGGATTACATGTCCCTCGGCATTCTCCTCCTCCGCAGCGGACAATCCGAGAAGGCCCAGCAACTCTCCCAGCGCACGCTCGCCCTGTTCCCGAGCAACCCGCGATTCACCTTCCAGGCAGCCCTTGCCCAACGCAGCCTCAAGCGCTTCGACGAGGCGCTCAAGCTCTACGAAAAGACCGAGTCCCTCGCCCAGGGCACCGCACCTGAGATACTCAACGATGGCTTTTACCAGTCATGGGGCGACACCCTGCAGTCGGCCGAACGCTTTGACGAAGCGGCCAAGAAGTATCAGCGCTCGATCGACCTCACACCTGAAGGCGATCCGAAACGAGCCGCCGTGGTGCTCAACAACCTGGGCTACATGTGGCTGGAGCAAAAGAAGAACCTCGATGCGTGCGGCACGTTCATCGCCAAGGCCAACGAGCTGGATCCCCAGAATCCGGTTTACATGGACAGCCTGGGCTGGTGGCACTTCGTCAAAGGCGATTACCCGACCGCGCTCAAGGTCTTCCTGGAAGTGGAAAAACTGATCGCAAAACCTGGCGAGGGTGATGCCGAGATCTTCGATCACATCGCCCAGACCTACCTCATGCTCGGCGACCGCGCCAAGGCCCTCAACTACTTCGACCAAGCTCTGCGGCTCGATCCTGGCAACAGCAAGATCAAGCAACGCAAAGAGCAGGCGCAAAGGCCCTGAGCCGTAGTCACACGCTTTTGCTCCAAAGACTGGCGAACACACCACCTCGGGCAATCAGTTCCTCCGGTGATCCTCGTTCAATGATCTGCCCCTGATCAAGCACCAGCACAAGGTCAGCACGGCGAATCGTGCTTAACCGATGAGCGACGATGAAACTCGTTCGCCCCTGCAGCAGCACTTCGAGCGCCTGCTGTGTGCGCTGTTCCGTGAGGGGATCGACGGCACTCGTCGCTTCATCGAGAATCAGCAGTGCCGGCTTGGCGAGCAAAGCACGGGCGAAGCAAATCATCTGCCGCTGGCCCAGTGACAAGCCTGCGCCGTGCTCACCGACTTGAGCTTCCAGGCCATTCGGAATGGCGGCAATCACATCCAGGCAGTTCAGTTGACGCAGGGCTTCGATGACCTCTTCACGGGTCGATTCAGGACGCACAACGCGAATGTTGTCCAGCACGGTGCCGAGGAAGAGGAAGTTCTGCTGCGGCACGAGCCCGAGGCTGTGATGAATGGCATCGCTGTGGACGGTGGTAATGTCAGCGCCATCCAGCAAGACTAGGCCAGTCGTTGGTAGATGGAACTTGGCAATCAATCCAGCGAGCGTGGTCTTGCCGCTGCCCGTGTGCCCGACGAGTGCGACACAAGTCCCAGGCTCCACCTTGAACGACACGCCTCGCAGTGCTGCGCGTCCCGGCTGATACTCGAAGACCACATCGCGAAACTCCACGGCCCCACGCAGTCGCTCGGGTCGCATGGCATTCGCATGGTCTTGCCATGCAGGCTGAGTGTCGAGCACATGGAAGAGCTTCTCCGCACCCGCCATCGCGGTGAGCGCTTCGTTGAAAAGCTGCCCCAGCACGGTGATCGGCTGGAAGAACAGCCCCGCCAGGAAGAAGAACTGAATCACCGTGCCAATCGGCATCGCAACCTCCGGCCGCAACGCACGCCAGCCACCAAAGAGCAACAACGCCGCAAGGAACGCCTGGCTGCATAACTCAAGCAAAGGCACGAACTGCCCGCCCGCCTTGGCCGCCTGAAAGTTGTAGCGAGCATGATCGGCGACAAGGTCGTGAAAAAGCTCATCATTGATCCCTTGCCGACTGAAGCTCTGCGTCACCCGCACACCACTCACGCTCTCGGCCATCGTCGCCGAGATGCGGCTGAAGCTGTCGCTTTGCGCACGATAAGCCGCACTCAGCTTGCGACGGAACATCACGTTGATCAGCCACACCAGCGGGGCAATGCCCAGGGCACAGAAGAACAAGGTAAGATCGGTAACCGCCATGAGCACCGCACAGCCGAGCATCTGCCCGCACTGAACCAGGGAGACAAACAGCACGTTCTGCACGCCTACGCGCACATTCTCCGCGTCACCAGTCAGTCGGCTGATCAACCGTCCCACGGGACGGCTTTGGAAGTAGCTCATTGTTAGCCGAAGCCAGTGCTTGAATAGATCACGGCGGATGTCATGCACCACCTGCTCGCCAAGCTGCTGCGCCAGTTTCACTCGGAAGTGGAAGGTGAACTCCGTGAAGAAGGCGAACGCCAGGAAGCCCAGGGCCGAACGCATCAGACCGGACGTGTCACGATGGGCAATGGGTCCATTGATGATGGCCCCGATGGCCCAGGCCAGCACGGGCAGCTGAATGCCCCGCGCGAGCACGCACACCAGCAACCAAGTGGTGCGTGTGGGATACGCACGCAGGTATCCGAGCAGACGCCGGATGAGCCGGAAGGACAATGGTGCCTGCTTCCGGTCCTCGAGTTCATCCACTGGCTGGGATTGCCTGGCTCTCTCGAGCACATCACGATTCACGATGCCAGCGACTCCCTGGCGGTTGACGTGATCTGAGGTTGCGGACATGCAGGCCCGCATCAAAGGGATGAATCGGGAGCACGCAACTTACGCTCTCGTGGAAATCGGCTCCTGCATGAACTGGCTGGCTCATCTTTATCTCTCGGACCACGAACCCGCGTTCTACGCTGGCAGCATTCTTCCCGATATGGTGTCGATGAATGTGCTCAAGGCGTTGCCTGCGCCGTTTCAAGGCGGCGTCAAGCGGCATCGCCAGATTGATTTGTTCACCGACTCGCACCCGGCCTTCAAGCGAAGTGTGGGCCGTTTCTCACCCCCTCTCCGGCGGTTCGGCGGGATCTTGGCTGATGTGATTTATGACCACTGCCTCGCACGCCGGTGGTCAGCCCACAGCGAGCTGGCTCTTACCGAGTTCACGGCTCGCGTATATGCATCACTCGACAGCATCTGGGCAGACATTCCGGTGCAGGCCCGGCCAGGACTGGCTCACATGCGTCTCGAAGACTGGCTGGGCTCATATCGCGAACTGTCGGGTATCGCGAGGGCCCTTGAGCGGATCAGCAGGCGGATGAAGCGACCTTTTGATTCGACCGGCGCCATGGACGTCATCGAACAAGAACTCGAAGCTTTTGATCAAGACTTCAACATGTTCTTCCCAGAGCTGAAACACCACCTGGGTCTGCGTGAAGTTCAACCTCCCAATTCGGCGATGAGTTGATTCACCAGTTGAATGCCTGGCAGTGTCTTGAAGCTCTCGTCAGCTGCGGCGCTTTTGAGCAACTTCAACGCTTCCTGGTCCTTGCTGCGATCATGGTCACGTCGCAGCAACTCAACCTCGTAGATGATGGTGCGCAGACGGTCTTCAGGCTTCTGATAAAGGCTTCGCGCATGAATGAGAAGATTGATCGCTTCGGTAGATTTGCTCTCTTGCGACGACAACAGCGAGAGAAACTCGATCAACTGTGGACTCTCCCGAGTCTGCGCTGCCTCGAGCACTTCTCGCTTCAGCTTGGCCGAATCTGGATCACTGGCGTGCCTTTCAACAATGGCCTTGTAGATCGCATAGTCCCGATCAACTCCGAGGGCCAATGCCGCAAACGGCCGGTAAAGCGGATCTCCAATCACTACACTCATCCAGGAGAGGCCTGGCGTGGCGCACCACGCAGCCTCAATCAACGTGTCGCCGCGCAGCAAGCGCTCGTTGAAGACATCAAAGTGAACCGTGAGCGAAAGATAGGGCTCCCACACATTGCCCATCGTTGCAGCTGCTCCGCGATCAAGAAGAGGGCCCACCCAGTTCTTGGTGGTGGTCCGAATCACACCCGCACTGTAGGAGTGAAGGTGGCAGGCCACGGCTCCGCACTTGAACCGGAATGAAGAGTTCTTCAGCGCACCGGCGATGGTATCGACATACCAACCGAAGTAGAGGACGGTGTCTGGCAACGGCCAGCCATCACGAATCACTGGCTCGTAACGATCTGCATACGTCGGAATGCCTTTTCTCCGATAAGTCTCCACGCTGCGACGCAGCCACTCCTCGCCCTCTTGATACGCACCTTGCTTCAAGGCGAGATCAATCACTGCGCGTCCACGAAGCCCTGTCTTCTCCACGGCCAGCGCGTCATCAATCATCCTGCGCACGGTGTCCGACGATGCTGCATCAAGGCGGCCGACGAGCAGCATTCCGGCTGCCGACGGTGTATCCGCGAATCTCTTGGGCTGGTTGAAGTAAGGGTTCGTCACCGGCCCATCGAGAGCGCTCACCCCCATGCGCAAGCAAGCCAGCTCGGAGTCCACACTGGCCTCGTCTTCCTTCGAGGGTTTCGGGTTTTCCTTTTGCCGGATGATCATCGCCGGCACGCCTCGCATCAGAACGAGCAACGATGTGTCAGCAGGGAGTTTTGAGGTGAGAGGCTCGCGAATGGTTTCGTCATAGGACTCTCGAGTGATGGCTTCCTCCTGACTGCAATGGAGGCCGATCAACTTCTCCATCGGAATGCCCCGACGCTCGGCATAATACTTCGCAAGAGACTCGGACTCGGGATAGTCGGCATTGAACACCACCGAAGTCACGCGTGCTGGCTGCCAATCCACCGCAGTCTGCGCGCTAATGGGCACCGCGAAAGGCAGCCAGCTGAAAATGATCCATCTGATCATGCCCATCGAAGTGTGAGTCCATCATAGGCCATGCGAACCCCTGAGGGCAGCCGGGATTCATCACGCCCGTGCATGACTTCGCATTGAAAGTGAGTGAGCCAGGCCGCTCGCGGATGCACCTCATCAATCGCAGCCAGGGCTTCATCCCAGTTCATGTGAGTGGGATGGGCTGTGTGTCGCAGTCCATCAATGATGAGGGTGTCCACACCGCGCAGCAACTCCATCGCCTCGGCCGTGATCACCTTGCAGTCGCTCATGTAGGCGCACAGTCTTCGTCCTTCTCGCGAGAAGAGAAGTCCGATGGTCTCGACCTTGCCGTGCTCCAGGGGCAATGGCGTCACCGTGGTCTCGCCGAGACGAAACTCCCCCTCGATCGGTCGCGGCTCGGGCTTCAGGTATCCACGATAGCGATTCTCTCCATTGAACGCATACACAAACATTCGCTCCAACACGTGGAGACACGAAGGCCGCGCGTAAATGGGCATCGTCGCTTCTTCATCGACGGTAAACCGCCTCAACTCATCGAAACCCGTGAGGTGATCCATGTGAGGATGCGTGTAGATGACGGCATCCACTCTGCGAATGCTCTCCCTCAGACACTGCTGACGAAAGTCGGGCCCCGTGTCCACGATGAACTCGCATTCGGGTGTTCGGATCCATGCCGAGCAGCGCAGGCGTTTGTCACGGGGGTCGGTGCTCAGACACGTCTCACAGCGGCAGCCGATCATCGGAATACCGACGGAAGTGCCGGTGCCGAGAAAGGTGAGTTCGAACGGTGCTGCCATGGGAATCGCTTGCCATCGGGCTTGGGTCCGATCAAGGGCTAAGAGCAAAGGGCGGGGAGCATAGAACTTGGCTACGCGTGACCTGGAGCGTCCGGAGCCCTTGCGCGCACGTCTTTGCTACTTCTTAAGCAGCCACTTCACAGCGACATCAGGGAAGTCGGAGAACAAGCCATCGACCTTGCCTTCATCGAAGAGGAGATGCAGGACCTCTTCCGTGGAATTAGCCCACTTGGGTAGGTCGTCGATGCGCAGTGTGTAAGGATGCACCTTCAATCCCGCCGCATGAGCCTGCTTGCTTTGCGCGGCAATCTCCTGGCTGATCGCGGGACCAATGCCGTCGGCGACTTGGGCGATCTGCTCAAACGATGGCTTTTCTGTGGTGACCTTTTCACCCTTCTTGAACGCACCCATGAGGTAAATGAGCTGCCCCTGCCAGCAGAGTTCCGTGCGCAAGCGCTTCACTTCCTCAAACTCAAAGCACTGCACAAAGCACAGGTCGTTCTTGGTCGCGTAGCCGTAGCGTTTCAAGATGGGCAGCACGATGGCACTGATGTCGTGGCCCTCGCTTCGGTGCCACTTGGGTTGCTTGATCTCGGGATAGATGCCCGCGACACGTCCAGTGCTGCGGTTGAGGCCTTGGATGAGTTGCAGTTCTTCTTCGAACGTCGGAATCTGGAATGCAGACACACCCTTTGGAAAGCGCTTCGGATACACCTGGTTCCCTGTCTTTTCGCTGAAGCGCTCGCAGGCATTGAGTTGCTTGATCTCTGCCAGAGTGAAGTCGAGGGCGTAGTAGCGGCCATTGGCACGTTTTCGGTCCGGAAACTTGGTGGCGACGTCGCTGATCGTGTCGAGGTAGATGTCGTGCATCACCACTGGCACGTCGTCCTTGGTAAGCACAAGGTCTTGCTCGATAAAGTCGGCACCCTGAGCGTGGGCCATCGCCTTGGCTTCCAACGTGTGTTCCGGCAGATAGCCGCTTGCACCGCGATGGGCGATCACGATCGGCTGCGCGTGGGCGAACACCGAAACAATGGCAAAAACAAAAGGAAGGTTCTTGATCATGAGGCGGAAGAGCTTTCGGCACGATGACCCAGCGTCAATGCACTGAAGACCATCGTCAAGACAGCGCAGCAGAGCATAGAGATGATGACTCCATTCCAGCCCCAGTGGTCGGCCAGCCACCCAACACCGGTGCCCGAAACGGCGGTGCCAAAGACATAGCCAAAGAACCCCGTGAAGCCCGCAGCGGTGCCTGCTGCCTTCTTGGGAACCATGTCGAGCGCCTGCAGACCAATGAGCATGATGGGGCCATAGATGAAGAAGCCGATGGTGATGAGCGCTGCGATGTCGATCCAGAGTGGACCGTTTCGATTTAAACCATACACAGCGAGCCCTAGCAGCGTGGGGATCATGAAGAGGATCGTGGCCGGAGCACGGCGACTCCTGAAGAATTTGTCCGACATCCAGCCAGCGAGGATCGTGCCGGGCACACCAGCCCACTCGAAGGCGACGATGGCGTTTTTCGAGGCCTCAGCGCTAAAGCCCTTGGCAGTCTGCAGATAGGTGGGAATCCAGTCAGAGACGCCGTAACGCATAAAATAGACGAAGGCATTCGCGATGGCGATGGCCCAGAGCATTCGGTTGTTAAAGACGTTCTCGAAGAAGATCTGCTTGAAGCTCAGTGTGGCCTCAAAGCGATCGTTGTAGTTGGGCGGGTAGTCGTTCTTATGCGCTTCGATGCTAGGAAGACCACAACTTTGCGGCGTGTCGCGAAGCAAAACGAAGGCGACCAAGGCGACGCCGATGCCTACAAGGCCATTGAAGTAGAACTTGGCACCCCAATCGTGAAAGAGGAGCACTCCCCACCCGGCAACTACGGCCATCATCGACGCACCCACGTTGTGAGCGAGGTTCCAGATCGATACCGTGCGTCCACGTTCTTTGGTGCTGAACCAATGCACCATGGTCTTCCCACACGGTGCCCAACCCATGCCGTTGAGCCAGCCATTCAGCGTCTGCAGCACGATCATCAACGTGAGCGAGGCATAGATGCCTTTCATCCACCCAAACATGATCATGAGGGCACTCGACAAGATCAGCCCCAGCGGCAGGAAGTAGCGCGGATTACTGCGATCTGAGACGCTGCCCATCAGGAACTTGGAGAAGCCATACGCTATAGCTAGTCCGCTCAAGGCGGTGCCCAGTTCAGCCTTCGAGTGCTGCGGATACTCCTTGAGGATGTCAGGCATCGCGAGGGAGAAGTTCTTCCTCACAAGGTAGTAGCCTGCGTAGCCAAGGAAGATGCCGAGGAAAACCTGCAGCCGGAGACGACGATACTCAGCCTCCACACGCTCCGATGGGAGCAGTTCGGTCGCAGGCGCGGGCTTGAGAAAGGAAATCATTCATCACGATGGTGACAGAGGTGCCACGGGCGCGTCAATCAAGTAGGACAAAAGAAAACCCCGTCGGCTTCTCTCGCACGGACGGGGTTCGCTGGAAAAGTGGCTGCCAGTTTTATTTCGCGGCTGGCGCTGGAGCGGCGTTCTTGATAGCTGTATCGGACTGCTCCTTTACCCACGCATCAAATTCTTTCTGCTCCATGACTTCGAGAGTCGCCTTCATTTGACTGTGGCCTGAACCGCACAACTGACCACAAATGATGTCCCATGTGCCGGCCTTCGTCGGCTTGAACCACATGTGAGCCTTTACCCCCGGTGTTGCATCCTGAGCGGCACGCATCGGAACGAGAGCAAGATTGTGAATCACGTCTTTGGAACGAACATCGACGATACAAGGCCGACCAACGGGGATGCGCATCACGCCGCCGCTGAGGAAGTCATCTTTGCCATTGGGGTCGCTAGCATCACGGCCAATGGTGTTGGTCGAAGTTGTGAGCTTCGGATTGATACCACCCAGGACGCCGTCATTGCCAGCATAGTGGAAGGTCCAAAGGAACTGTTCACCTACAGCACGAAGCTTGACCACATCTGGTCCTGTGGGGAACTCATCAGCCTGACGTGCCCACAGCGGGAATGCGAAGCCAATCAGGAGGATGGCTTCCACAATACAAACACCAATCTCAATGTGAGTCGTCGCATGACCGCGAACACCATGATAGTCAGCGCGCGGATTGCGCTTCTGGTTGAACCGATAGAATACGTAGATGAGGAAAATGCTCCAGCCGACGAAAAGGACGAGCATGAACCAATGAACGAAACCGTTCATGTGATCGACCAGCTCTCCGTGCTCGGAGGCTAGCTCGGGAAGACCGAAGATCTTGAGAATAGAGGAGACGCTCATGAGGTAAAGGGGATCAAGAAACAGTCACGTTCTGGCTGGCGGCCCGACGTGCCTTGCGGGCAAAATTGAAAGCAATCAGACCGATCACGCCCAGCATGGTCATGGTCAACGTAAGGAGAAAGGCGAGCATGTTCTGTTCAGCAATGAAGGTCGGCTGCCCAGGGTCGAGGCGGCAAGTAGAACAGGCGATGGTGCTCAGGAGATGCATGACTGATCAGACAATAATGGACCTCGACTTTCTGACGACAAACCAAACGCCATACAAGAAGAGCAGGATGCCCACTACACCACTACCTTGCCCCAAGCCCGTCACCCCCATGGAGGCAGCCGCATCATGCTCCATCTGGGTCCATGCGTAGAAGCCGAAGGCACACAGCACAGCCAGAATGATGAAGATGATATGGAAACCTTTGAGGGACATGGGCTCGAATTCCAGGCGTGTAATTAGTGCTTGCCGAAAACAGCCTGATATCCGCGCATGATCAGACCATCATCGTGAACAAACACGAACAGGGTGAACATCACGCCGAGCAGCAGCATTGAAAACAGCATGAACTTGTAAATGAGCGGACGCTCATGGTTCATGTGCATGAAAATGAGAACAACAAGGCTGGTTTTGAATGTAGCCACGGTGAGGCCGATGGCCATGTTTCGACTGTGCGTCCCGAAGTCCACATAGGACAACCAGACCGTTACAGCTGTAAGGAACAACAACGCGGCACCCACCTTGAGGTAGGTCTTGACGTGTTTGGCGACTTCTTCAGGTGAGTTGGCCATAATTGACAAAGATTAAAGGAGATAGAGAAGCGGGAACAAGAAGATCCACACGAGGTCCACGAAGTGCCAGAAAAGACCTCCGGTTTCCACACGGTTCGCCAAGTGCTCAGGGTCAGTCTTGAACCAGCGGCTGTTGAAGACGAGGAAATAAAGCATCACCAGAGCGCCCGCGAGCACGTGTGCACCGTGAAGGCCGGTGATCGTGAAGTAGATGGCGTAGTAGGTGTTCCACTTTGGCAGGAAGTTCGACCAGCGCTGGATGTCCTTGCCTTCAATCTCAACCGTTGGATAATGATGTTCGGCCCAAGGCATGTCATCGAAGAAGCCGACACCTTCCTTGTGCTTGGCCTCGTGAGCAGCAGGCGTCTCACCATGAACTTCGAAGCGCAAAGCCTCACGAAGGTAGTGATCACTCTTCATGGGGTCCTGACCTGGGTGAGTTTCATTGAACTTCTTCAGGTGCTCTTCGCGGCTCTCGTCGAAGGCCTTCTTCCAGCCTGCGTCCTTGAAAATCGCCCAAGCCATCGACTTGTCGGCATCCGGCGCTGCACGGGTGTCGATGACATCAACGTGAAGCTCCATCTTGTCGGACACCAGCTTTCCTTCGATGAGCGTGCCATCCAGGAAGGCCAGGCTCTTCTCCGAGTGACTGGCGAGCTTGCTAGGTTTTGCGTGGAAAGCCAACGGTTGAACAGGCGTGAGTTTCAAGCTGTCTTTCTTCGCTGCTTTCGCTTCGCTCTTCAGTGCCTGGAAGTCAGCAGGAGCCAGGGTGGTTTCCTTGCCGCTTTCAGTCTTGAATTTCACCGTCTCGATTGGAAGGATCTCCGCCGGGGCTGATCCATGCTCGTCGTGGGCACCGCCATGTTCGCCAGCAGGCTTGGTGGCGAATCTCATGAAATAGGGAGGGTCAGCTTCCTTGAAATTCAGAGTCACGCTGTCGGCGTTGAACTTGTATCGGTAGCCCTCTTCGGGCTGATGACCGAGAAGGATCGTTCCGTCTTTGAGCACCACGCCATAGTGTTCGATCTTCGACTTATACTCAAAGAACTTTACGGTCAGGAACAGAAAGGCGCACAAGATGGTGATCAGAAGATTCCAGAAATACATTTTGTAGTTCCGCATCTTCACACCCGCCCAAGCCATGACGATCGTCACGGAGGAACCGATCAGCACTGCCGTATTGAAGCAGCCCATCTTCACATTCAACTCGTGGATCGGCCAGAAATAGTCAGCCCCCAACCGAAGGAAAATGTAAGACGAAAACAAACCACCGAAGAGCATGACTTCGGAAGCGAGGAACAACCAAACGCCGATCTTTGCGTTCCAAAGACCCGTATCGGGTCTCGCGGTCACTGTGTAAGGAATCTCCATGTGCTCTGAGAACTCGGTTTAATGATGAGAGGCGACGGCTGGTGCAGTAGCGGGCGCGCTGGCTCCCGAAGCCTGTCCGTCAAACTGCGGAGTAAAGTCTGTAGCGTGACCGGGAACGCTGTATTCGTAGGGTCCACGGTAAGTCACTGGCTCAGTGATGAAGTTGCCATGCCCGGGTGGCGTAGGCGTGCACCACTCGAGCGTGGTTGCGTCCCATGGATTGTCATTGGTGACCTTCTTGCCGCCCTTGATGCTCAACCACAGGTTCACAATGAAGAAGACCTGTGCGAGGGCCAATCCCCACGCGCCAAACGAAATCAATTCATTCGTCCACAACAGGTCTTTGGTCGTTGCTTCAAATGCCTTACCGCCATCATACCACCGACGATGGAAGCCCGAGAAGCCCTGCACGAACATAGGCCCGAAAATCACGTTCATGAACAACAGCGAGGGCCAGAAATGGAACTTACCCAGAGTGTCGTTCATAAAACGGCCGGTGACCTTGGGGAACCAATGATAAACGCCGGCAAAAAGCGCGAAGATCGTTCCGGGAGCAACCACGTAGTGGAAGTGTCCAATCACGTAATAAGTATCGTGGAGATGGAGGTCAATGAAACTGAAGGCAAGCGGCAGACCAGTGAGACCACCGATACCAAACATGGGAAGGAATGCCGTAGCGAAAAGCATCTGCGTGTTGAAACGGATCGAACCGCCCCACAGCGAGATCATAAGGCAGGTAAGGAGGATCACCGAAGGCACAGAAATCAACACCGTGGTGATCTGGAAGTAGGTGGCCATCGTGGTCCCCATACCGGTGAGATACATGTGGTGCGCCCAGACAAGGAAGCTGAGGAAGCCCAGTGTCAGTGCCGAATAAACCATCATTTTGTAGCCCCACAGAGGGCGGCGAGCATTGCAGGGAATGACATCCGAGATGATCGCGAAGGCAGGAAGAATGAGGACGTAAACCTCGGGGTGCGCGAGGAACCAGAAAAGATGCTGGTAGAGCAGGGGGCTACCACCACCAGAAATATCCAGAAGTTTGCCGCCCTGGATAAGCCCGCTCGGAAGGAAGAAGCTCGATCCGAATACACGGTCAAACAGCTGCAGAATCGCCGCCACCTCTAGAGGTGGGAAGGCTAACAAAAGAAGGAAGCTCGTGACCAACATCGCCCAGCAGAAGAAGGGCAGGCGGAAGAACGTCATGCCACGCGCTCTCAAATTGAGCAGCGTCGTGATGAAGTTGACGGAGCCCAAGAGGGACGACGAAATGACAAACACCATCGCTGCGAGCCACCATGTCTGGCCTGTGAGCCAAGTGTTCTTCACGATGTAATGGGTCGTTGTTGCCAGGGGGCTGTAGTTGGTCCAGCCGGTCTGGGCTGCGCCCGTGGGCAAGAAGAAGCTGGCCATCATCAGCATGCCGCCAATAAAGAAGAGCCAGAACGACCAAGCATTCAATTTGGGGAATGCCATGTCGATTGCACCAATCTGGAGCGGCATCACATAGTTACCAAATGCAGCGAATCCCAGTGGAACGATGCCCATGAACACCATGATGGTGCCATGCATGGCCCCAAACATGTTGTAGAGGTCGGGGCTGACGATCCCACCCGGTGCCCAGCGTTCGGTCCAGTGAACTACGACATCTCCAATCACGGGAAGGCCGCTGAGAAACTCAATACCAGGAAGCGGAACGCCAGGATAGGCGATGGTCCAACGCATCACCATCATCAGGAAAAAACCAAATAGCAGGAACAACAAACCGCTGAGGCCATACTGAACCCCGATGACCTTATGGTCCGTGGAGAAGATGTATTTGTAAAGCCAGCCGGGCTCGTGGTGAGCGTGATCGTGCGCGGGATCATCATGCGCGTGATCGTGGGTCGTTGTGGTAGCGCTCATGCAGGAAGTGTTGGTTTAGAATCAGGAATACGGGGCTGAGTGGCATGGGGCTGTCACTCGGCATCAGACGAAATCACTTTTTGGCAGCAGGGTCGGGCACACCTGGGCCAGCTGGAACATCGCCGGGGATGTTGGCCTTGGCGAATTTCTCAAGCTCAGCCATGGTCCACTGAGTGGTCCGGGATTTCTCCGTGTCGCGAACTTTGGCGACCATCTCTTTCGTCACCATACTGCCTTCATTGCCCCAATTGTTACGAATGAAAGTCAGAACATTGGCGATATCCCCATCGCTCATCGCTATGCCTTGAGGAGGCATCCCGCCTGGCATGTTGTAATTCTGTCCCTTGACGGTGACAGGGCCTGTGAGGCCATGGAGGGCAATTCGAGCCAGTTGCTCGGTCCCACCCAATACAATCTCTGAACCCGCAAGGGGAGGGAACTGGCCAGGAACACCTGCGCCGCTCGCCTGATGGCAACCGCCGCAAACTGCGTAACTGGTCGCGCCCTTTTTCATTGCTAGAGCAAACGGATCAAGAGTGGCACCGGCTCCGCCCGCAGATGCGCGCGGATCAGAAATCATCCCAAGCTTGGGTGAGCTTTCGATATTGAAGTAGCCGAGCGCGTTGCCCAACTCACCTCCGCCGATGACGGCCACAAGCAAACCGACGAAAATCGCCCACATGGGAGCAGGACGGCCGGCCGCAGGAAGATCAGCTTTCTCGCGAACCACGGCAGCGTGGATGCGATCAAGATCGTTAGTGTCGGGATTGTTCAAGTTTTTGTCGCTCATGGGGCAATCGCGGATCAGGAACTACTTTTTAGCAGGTGCGGCTGCGAGTGCCTTGCTGCCAGGAATTGGGTAATCACGCTTCAACGAAAGGATGTAGGCGGCGAGTTGCTCAGCTTCTGGGGTCGGAACCACTTCGAAACCATCTCTCGGAGCATACGCGGTGCCGACCAATGGCAGAGCTTTGGTCGAATCAGGACCCTGCTGTTTGCGGACGATGTAGAGGTGCTTGTAGCTCGGCATCGTTGACCATGGGTTCACGGCTTTTGGTTCGTAGAGATGCAAATGAACCTGGGTGGCGTTCTCGAAGCGATAGCCTGCATTTGCCAAATCAGGTCCAATCCGACTCACTCCCAG
This sequence comes from Verrucomicrobiaceae bacterium, assembly GCA_016795365.1. Taxonomy (GTDB): domain Bacteria; phylum Verrucomicrobiota; class Verrucomicrobiia; order Verrucomicrobiales; family Verrucomicrobiaceae; genus JAEUHN01. The sequence goes on along the minus strand of JAEUHN010000047.1, from coordinate 43,460 downwards.
GTAGGCGTATTTCTCTCCCACATAGTCGCGCAACACCGTCGCACGTGTTGGTTCGGCTGGACGATCAGATTGATCTTGCCCCCACCCCTTGCGCCAAGCATCAAGACCCATCTGCGGAGGACGAATCATTTGCGAGTGGCACTGGGCACATCCTTCCTGAGCATAGATGGTGGCACCAGAGTGGTTCACGCTGCTCATCGGGAACATATAAGCGCCGTCGAGCTCATCACCCTTGTCCTTGTTATAGGCGATGGGAGCGAGAGATTGGTATGAGATCGATGGCCAAACAATCAGAAGCAACCAGGGTGCTCCGAATGCGGCGACAAGTTTAAGAACGAATGTGCGGAAGTCAGTCATGCCTTAGCTCCTTCAGTGACGGGCAGATCTTCATGGTCGTGGGAAAGGAGGGTAGGAGCCGAGCTCCGACGTCCAAGACCCGCCACCATCAACATCAAGTGAATCAAGAACCAAAAGTTCGACCAAAGAATCAACGCCCAAGCGACCGCTCTGGCTGAGATATAAGGACGGGAATTCATCACGACGCCCCAGAACGAACTATTCCAGTTAGCAACGTCATTCAAGCCACCACCGTGCTGAATGCCACCAACCACGCTGGTGACAACGATGGTCCCAATGCCATAGACGGAGAACCAGAAGTGATTGCGGATCAGACGCACGGAGAGCCACTCACAGCCAGCGAGACGAGGCACGATGTAATAGATCGCCCCGAACACGCACATGCTGAAAAATCCATACACGGCCACGATCTGGTAGCCATACCATGCGTGGGTAAATTGAAGAGCCATGCCAGACCAAGAGGCCGAGAGAAGCGCAAGCACGAGTCCTGACACAGGATAGAACAACGCCCCGAAGAACGTGAACCGCAGAGTCGGGCTGCTGCCGACCTGACTATGCTGGCCCAGCGTCGTGAGATGATGGTTGAGGCCGACAACGCCCACGGGAATCAAAAGCAAAACACCAGCCATCGCGCCGATCGAAGGCATCCATGCCGGCAGTGGACCGCCAATGTAGCGCTGCATCCCTGTCCAGCCGCCGAGGATCACCAACATCCAGAAGCCCATCTGGGCTAGCTGGGCACTGTGAATGGGCTGCCCGGTAATCTTCGGAATGAAGTAGTAGGCCGAGCCAACCCCAATTGGAACAAAGAAGAGGAGGATGACACCATGCACATACCACGAGTTGATCGCCGCACCCAGGGCACCCAACTCCATATTGTTCAAAAGGCTGTTTGCCGTAATGAAAATCCACGGGAAGAACAAGCAGGCGGCAAGGATATACCACGTGCTGACCATGAAGCCCTCGGTGCGATCGGGCTTGGCGGCCATGCTGACGATCTTGAATGCATACACCACAAAGATGCCCAGCATCACCGGCCACACGCCCTGTGGAAACTCAAGCCATTCGATCGAGCGATTGCCGCCACCCAGAATTCCAAAGATCCCAACCGTCACGGCGATATTCCAAAGAACCCCGAGAGTGATGAGCGTGCCCTGGCCACCTTTGAGCACGACGGCAGTGCGCCTGGCCATGAGCCACAAGGCGACGCCCAGACCTGCCTGAATGCCCCATCCATAGACCAGCGCATCAATATGAGCAGGCTGAAGTCTGCCGTAGGTCAGCCATGAACCCCAGTCCATGAAGCCCGGAGACACCAGTTTCACGGCGGCGATAAAGCCCATGAGCGTGGAAGCCATGAGCCAAAAGGCCGCATTGGTGAAGAGGAACAATACCGGCCCCTTTACCGAGCGGTCGATAGCCGCGCGACGAAGGTTGTCAGCATTTTGATCGGCAGTGGAAGCCTCGTTCTGCATAAAAGGAAGTTACTTCGCTGGTGCTGGAGCAGCAGGGGCTGCCGCTGGCGCGGGTGTGGCGGCCTGCTTGAGTTGAGTCGGGGACCCTGGGACCACCATGTTGCTCTTGGTGGGTGCTTGTTTCTTCAGAACCTCAAGACTGCTGGCAAGACGTGCTGCACTCTTGCCTTTCTCAAGGCCCATCTTGGCTAAGTTGTCGTTCTGTGCCTTGCTGATCTCAGCGAGATTAGCGGATCGTTCAGCAGCGCGGGGGTCCGGACGCTCGTTGGTAAACACCTTGCTGAGGACGGAGCCAAGCACTGCAAAACCAGCGAAGACTCCGAGGAGCCAGACGAAACCTGGAGCGCGTTTGTTGGAAGGAGAGTCGGACATGGATCGCGATTAGTTCTTCACGTTGATGGACTCGATGAGGCGAGGATCACGCCAAGCGTAGAGGCTGTTGGCTCCGAGACTGCGGAGATAAAGGTAACCAAGGGTTCCCGCCACAGCGCAGAGGGCAACGATGTCTCCCACCCAGGCGTTCGGAACCAACACCGAATCGACGCCAAGCGATGGAGCGCGCTCAGGGACAACATTCCAGTAAATGTCCACGAGGTGCATCAGGATCACCCACAACGCGATCGCACAAATGACCTTCGGATTCTTCTTCCTTGGCTGGGAAAGGAGGACGACAAACGGAGCAATGAAGTGGCCGATCACGATGAAGATACTCACCCAACGCCAGCCTTCGGTGTTTCGAATGAAATAGAACCGAGTTTCCTCCGGGATGTTCGCATACCAGATCAGGAAGTATTGGCTGAAGGCGATGTAAGCCCAGAACACCGTGAAGGCGAAGAGCAACTTACCCATGAGATGGTAATGCTCCATGGTCACGACCTTCTGGAGGTAACCAAGCCCACGAAGATAGCTCACCAGCAACAGCATCAGCGCCATCGAAGACCAAGCGCAGCCTGCAAAGATGTAAACACCCCACATCGTGGAGAACCACAGATAATCGAGGCCCATCAGCCAATCGACTGCCGCGAAGGTGACGGTTAGAGCGAAGGGGAACAAGGTGATGCAAGCGAACTGGCGCGCACGAATCGTGTGCTTGATGGCACCGTCTTTCTCCTGGCAAAGAAACTTGTTCCGCAGTGTGAAGGCAATAAAGCCAAGGATGCCAAAGTAGGCCACGAACCGCGTGGTCCAGCTGAACCAAGTGCTGTTATTCAAATAGCCGAACTTCTCGACCAGCGGGTGAAGATGGGGGTTCTCCAACGACATGTGGTGGAGGGCCTCAGCGACGGTCGTGTGGTGCTCGGCAGCATGGGCAGCAGCCGTGCGGTGGTGGTTCATCCACTCGTAAAGGTGTTCGTTGACTGGCTTGAACAACAGCGGAGCCGCGAGGAGACCAAGAGGAATGGCCAGCACCCCCAGGTTTTCAAACAAGCGACGAATCACAACGCCCCAGGAGGAGTTCGATGCATTGTGAAGCAGAATCCAGAAGCAGCCACCGCACACAAATGTGAAGCAGAAGAAGATGGCGAAAAGCCAGCTGTAGGAGAACGCGGGCCTCGTAGCTGAATTGAGGAAGAAGTAGAGGGAGCCAAGGATACCAAGGCCGCCAAGCGCACCAAACAAACCGATGAGCTTCGATGCCTTGGCTGGCTCGAATTTTTCACCGCCTGCTGGCAGATCTTTGAAACTGACGTGATGATCGCTCATGCCGGGAAACGCTTGCCGTTACTGAACTCCTGCCTCCTTGCCCGCCGCTTGCAGCGTGCGGATGTAGGCGATGATGGCCCAGCGGTCGCGCACGGGAATGACGCCGCCGTAGGGTCCCATCAAACCCTTGCCGTTCGTGATGGTGTCGAAGATCGCGCCAGTCGGGCGATACGCGGTTGCGTTCGCGGGATCGGTGGCTCCGGGTTGCTGAAAATTGAAAGCAGTTAGGATTCCGTATTTCGAGGTGATGCCCTTGCCATTGCCAGATGCGCCGTGGCACACCGCGCAGTAAATTCCAAACCGCTGCTGGCCGCGCTCAAGAAGTGCCGCATCCAGTTCCAACTCGGCAGGGAATCCGTCACCATAGAAGTCGTGATCCTCTTTGGAACGTCCCGTGCTATAGAAATCGAGGCCGTTGCTGAAGCCAAATACCGCAGGCTTTGCGCCATCAGCAGCCGGTTTGCCAGGAACTTCAAAGCCCATCGGGACCGTGTTAGCGACCGGCAGACGTGAACCAATGCCATCGGCAAAGAATCCGCTCGCCGCCTGATACTTCACCTTGGCCTGCTGGTCCATGTCAGGGAAGATCTCGAGAGGGGGCTGTGTGCTCTTGCTGCCGCGGGTGCCCGCAAGGCCAACCACCATGAGCGCGATGAAGAAGTAGCTGAGGAAGAAATATTTCATGACCGCAGACTAGATGTCGTCCTCCACAAGCTCGATGTTCTTGGCGCCAATCTTCTCAAGGAAGGCCTTGGTCGCCTCCTGGGAGAACTTGGGATCGCGAGCTTCAATGCTCACAAAGAATCCATCGTCCGAGAACTTCTCGAATCGCTTGGAGGTGAAAAGGGGATGGTTCCAGCGTGGTAAACCGATGAATGCCAGCAATCCGAACAACACGGTGAACGCGCTGAACAAAATCGTGAGTTCGAACATCACGGGGAAGAACGCAGGCAAGGTCACGAAGCCAGTTGGCTTGGCCTGCACCACCGTTGGATAGGTTTCTGCAATCTTCTCAAGGAAACCCAAACCTCTGTCGCTCCAGAACGTGGTCTGTGTGAGCGTTTCCATGATGAAAGCCGTGCAGGTGCCAGCCATGCCGCCAAAGAATACGAACCAAGGCAACTTCGACCTCTTCACTCCCATGGCCCCATCAAGTCCATGAATCGGGAAGGGCGAATGACAATCCCAGCGCTGGAAACCCTGATCACGAACATGTTCGGCGGCGTGATACAGGTCCTTGGCCGAGTCAAACTCAGCCAGGTAACCATGAACTCTTTTCAGTGTGGTGCTCACGATGATCTTCGGAAAGGATTAGGCAGCCGTCGCCGCAGGTTTCACGCCACCCGGATAGGTGCTGGCAGGTGTTTCGTAGCCCATGGCGTCGTCCTCCTGCACGCCATGCTCGTGGGACTCGCCTGCGTGAGGATCAGCGGCAGGAGTCACGCCCTTCACTTCACCGATCGCAATGACTGGAAGGAAGCGAAGGAACAAAAGGAAGTTCATCATGAAGAACCCAAAGGTCCCGATGAAGGTCGTGATATCGACCCAGGTCGCATGGAACACACGCCAGGAGCCTGGCGTCAGGTGACGTTCCAGGGTGGTCACGATGATCACATAACGTTCATACCACATACCTGCATTGACGAACATGCAGACGATCATCACGGCGATGAGGTTCGTGCGCATCTTCTTGATCCAGAAGATCTGCGGGGCAAACACGTTGCAGCCGAACATCGCATAGTAATACCAAGTGCTCGGGCCGTAGAGACCGCGAAGCTTGAAAGTCTGAAGCTCGAACGGATTCGCACCGTAGTAAGCCATGAAGAACTCCATGCTGTAGGCATAGCCAACGATCGTGCCTGTGAGCAGGATGATCTTGGCCATGTTGTCGATGTGCTTTGGCGTGATCAGGTCATGGAGACCGTAGATCGAGCGCACCGGAATCATGAGCGTGAGCACCATGGCGAAGCCACCGAAGATGGCGCCCGCTACGAAGTAAGGCGGGAAGATCGTGGCGTGCCAGCCTGGGACGACCGACGTGGCGAAGTCGAAGGACACCACCGAGTGCACGGAAAGCACGAGCGGAGTCGAGAGCGCCGCGAGCAGCATGTAGGCTGTCTCGTAGTGGCTCCAGTGACGATTCGCGCCACGCCAGCCGAGCGAGAAGATGCCATACATCATCTTGCGGATGCCGGGTTTGCAACGATCACGCAAGGTGGCGAGGTCTGGGACAAGACCCAGATACCAGAAGATCGCAGACACGGTGAAATACGTCGAGACGGCGAACACATCCCACAGAAGAGGTGATTTGAAATTCTGCCAGATCGCATTCGCATTTGGAATCGGTGCGAGGAACCACACCATCCAAACACGACCCACATGGAAGGCGGGGAAAAGACCCGCGCACATCACGGCGAAGATCGTCATCGCTTCGGCGGCGCGATTCACAGACGTGCGCCACCTTTGGCGGGTCAGGAAGAGAATGGCGGAAATCAGGGTTCCCGCGTGACCGATACCGATCCAGAACACGAAGTTCGTGATGTCCCACGCCCAATCCACCGGCTGTTTCTGCCCCCACACACCAACACCTGTGGCGATGAGATAAACAAAACAGAAGGCCATGATGCCAGTGAGGATCACCGAGGGAATGAAGAGCACCCACCAGCCAAAAGGCTGCTTGTTCTCAACGATTCCGCAGATGCGATTGGTGATCCAGCTGAACGAACGATTGTTCAGCACCAGTGGCTCGCGGTCCAGAGCTGTGTAAGCGCCGGAGTCCTGATGGGAGGCTGATTCGGTGGCTGCCATGGCTTAGAAATTCTTGCCGCTCCAGGCTGCGATGCCAGCTGCGCCCGGCATCTTGGGGTTCACGTTGCGAATGCGAGCCAGATAGCTGGTGCGCGGGCGGGTGTTGAGATACTTGAGGACCTCGTAGTTGCGATTCGATGCTTTGAGCTTGAGCACTTTGCTGTCCTTGTTGCCAAGGTCACCAAACTCAATGGCTCCAGCTGGGCAGGCCTGCTGGCACGCGCTCTTAACACTGTCCGTTGGAATGCGGAAATCCTTCGAGTCACGCTGTTTCTGGATCTGCGTGATCTTGGCGGTTTCGAGGCGCTGCACGCAGTAGGTGCACTTCTCGATGACCCCGCGCATACGAACGGTGACGTTCGGGTTCTTCTGAAGCTTGGTGATCTCGCGCATACCCGTCTTCTCAGGAGTGCTCAGCGGGCCCCAGTAGAGTTCGTCGAGCGGGCGCTTGTTGTAATCGAACCAGTTGAAACGCCGGGCCGTGTAAGGGCAGTTGTTGGCGCAGTAACGGGTTCCGATGCAACGGTTGTAAACCATGGCATTGAGGCCCTCCTCGGTGTGAACCGTGGCATTGACCGGACAAACGGTTTCGCAAGGAGCGGACTCGCACTGCTGGCAGGCGACCGGCTGATGGACCATCTCTGCGTTCTCCAGCTGCTCAGGCGTCGGGGCAATATCGACGTCATCACGGCCACGCTTTTCAGCGCCTACTTCGGAGGTGGCGAAGTAACGATCCATACGGATCCAGTGCATCACGCGGCCCTTCTGCACCTGGTCTTTGCCAACGACAGGGATGTTGTTTTCCGACTGGCAGGCGATCAAGCAGGCCGTGCAACCGATGCACTTGCTCAGGTCGATCGTCATGCCCCACTGATGCTTCTGATCGAAGTCGAATCCGTCTGGACTATCGACGCCCTTCTTGCCGAACTGACCGTTGTAGAAGCTCATCGACGGCGGGATATGGCTGTCGATGCCCGTGGTCTGTGCAAAGGCGGGCTCCTTCTTCAGCAGTTCAGCCGTGCCTTCACGGAAGACACTGCGTCCTTCCATCGAGTTGTGCTCCTGGGTGATGGCCAGCTGATACGTGTCTTTCAGCACCTCGACCTTGGCTCCGGTGAGAACAAACTCGCCAGGGTTGGTCAGCATAGCGAAGGCGTTAAAACCAGCGCCCTTGCCGACATTGCCAGTCGCCTCCTGACCGTAGCCAAGAGGAATGGTGATTGAATTCGAAACGTGACCAGGAGCCTCGATAGCGGGAATAACGAGTTCCTTGCCGCCGACGGTGATCTTGATCTTCTGCACCAAGCCTTCGGCTGCTTGTTGACCCTCAACCAAGCCCAGGGCCTTGTAGGTTGCCGAGCCAATCAGAGCTGCGTTGTCCCAGGTCAATTTGGTGACTGGATCGGGCGCTTCCTGGAGCCAAGCGTTGTTGATGTAGCGACCGTCGTAAACGCTGCTGTCAGGAACCAGCACTATCTCTGGCGAAGTCGCGGATAGTGTCGCGGCGGACTTGGCAGCCGCTACAAAGCTGGCGATGCCAGTAGAGTTTACTGTTGCCGTCGAAGATATCGCCTGACTGCCCTTCAAGAAACCATCCCGGAGTGTGAAGTTCCACTTCTCCTCGTTAGCGCCACCAGCAGCAGCTGCGAACGACTCGCGAACGGCGGCGTAGGCAGGATCATCGGTGGCTGCAGTTGGAGCGGCTCCAGCTTTGGGCACCTCGACGGCAAACTTCTTTTTGTCGAGCAAGGCGAGCAGAACTTCGATCTCAGAGATTCCACCGAACAACGGCTGAATCATCGGCTGCACAATTGAATACACGCCGTTCAGGCTGACCGCATCGCCCCAGGCTTCCAAATAATGGGCAGCCGGAATGTGGATGTTGGCGGCACGAGCCGTCGCGTTCAACCGAAGGCCAAGATGCACGAGCACCACCTTCTTCTCCTTGATGTTCCTGGCCAGCTCCAACGAAGAAGGGGCGTCAAACATTGGATCTGCGGCGGTCAGGGAAACGATGGTCTTCACACCGCCTGCCGCGATGGCGTCAGCAAGATCCTTGATCGAGCCGGCTTCATTCCCGGTCGCCTTATAGGTCTCGATGACCGAACCGAAGGCGCCCAGGGCGTTGTTCATCGCAACGGCGAGAGCCTGAACGGCTGCGTCGGTGCGCGAACCCGCGAGCACAACCGCCTTGCCCTTGTTGGCGAGGAGGTCATCCGCAGCGGTCTCAACCCAGATCTTCAGCTCAGGGGAGGCTGCGCTTGCCAGATTGGAAACACTTCCCGCAAGCGACGGATCAATCTTGGCAGCGAGGAGCGCTGCCGCAGTGGCGAGCTGGCTGGCTGCTACCGCCTTGCGGTGGTCAGCCATGGCGCCCGTCAAGGTGTAGCGATTCTCCACTACGTAGAGGCGGTTCATCTTGTCCGCCTCATCAGGCTTGTCCGCTGCGCGCCCCTTCGAGAACTGGGCGACCCCATCTTCAGAGACAGGATCCAGACCAAGAAAATCGCAGTCGAGCGAGAAGATGCGCGATGCTTTCTCGAGGTTCACTACGGGCTGCACTCCGGCACCCAGAAGGCTCTTGTTCACCGCTGTCTGCACGTCGCGGTTGATGGCCTCGTAGCTGTAAAGCTTGGCTTTGGGGAACTTCTTGAGGACTTCCCCACGGAGGCGGTCAGCCGTCGGAGAACGCTCCGCACCCACAAGAATAGCGAGCCCATCAGCAGAAGCCGACTTCTTGAGATTATCGAAGGCCTTATCGAGCGCGGCAGCATCTGCCTTCTTGCCGTCGATCAAGATTTTTTGCGAGCGATCAGGATCGTAGAGATCAAGAATTGAAGCCTGAGCAAAAGCATCCAGGCCGCCGCTCACCGAGGGGTGCAAAGGATTGCCGGACAGATGCGTTGGACGTCCCTCATGGGTGGTGACCACCATTGGCGTCACGCCAAAAGCACGTGGCATGGCCGTCGCGTAAAGCAGCGGCTTGCCGGGAACCATCCACTCCACGCTCTTGGTGTAGGGGAGGATGTTGATCGTGGGGCGACGGCAAGACGCGAGCCCCATCATGCCAACGCTGGCACCCATGATCTTGAGGAAGGTGCGGCGAGAGTTCTCACGCTCCTCTTCACTCAATTCGTCGCCATTGGGGAATTCGCGACCCAGATTCTTCAGGAAGTCCTCGCGCTGCTCGAGCTCACCAATGCTGCGCCAGTAGCGGCGGCCGGTCTTTGCTTCCTCGGGATGTTGCCAAACTCTCTTCATGATGGGTAGCGTCCGAAAATGGGTTTAGCGATGGCACGCCGTGCAGTCCTGCGGCGGCAGAATGTTCCAGTGTTTCTTGAGCTGAGTGCCCACTTCCGTCTGAGTAACCTTTTCTCCGTAGGCCTTCTGAGCCAGAGTCGCGAGAGAAGCTGCATCCGTGACCGTTGCGCCTTTGCCGCCAGGAATCTCGGCCGCAATGTCAGCCGCCGAATTCTTTGCCAGCAGAGACTTGTAAAACGCCGTGCGGTCCAGACTCTCGGGCTTGTAATTGAGGTTCGTCAACTCAGTCAGCGGACGCAGATTCTTCTCAGGATTGCGGTGGCAGTCCAAGCACCAACCCATGGATTGCGGCTGATCGTGGTAAACCACTTCCATCTCATTCACCTTGCCGTGGCAGGAGACACACGAGATGCCGCGATTGAGGTGCGCGCTGTGGTTGAAATAGACATAGTCCGGAGCCTTGTGAATCTTCACCCACTTGATCGGATCACCCGTCTCAGCCGCCTTGCGGACTGGCTCAAGCTTCGGGCTTGCCAGCTTGATCTGGCCCTTGCCTGCGCCGTGACAGTTGAAGCAAACTTGGTTCGTCGGCACATTCGAGTGGCTCGAGCGCTCGCCGAAGCTGTGGCAAAACCGGCAGTCCATGCCGTTCTGTTCCACGTGAATTTTGTGAGAAAATGGCACAGGCTGCGTCGGCTGATAGCCCACACGCGTATATTTCGGCGTCGCGTAATAGGGCAATGCCACCGCAACACCGAGCACAATAAAGACCACTCCGATGGCTAGCTTGAGCGGCAGCCAATTGGTCCAGCGCGGAAAGAAGTTACCCATGGTCGGTAGAGTTCAGGAGAGTGCTTGTGAAATTTTTCACAAGCGGGTTCGAAAGTAGAAAATCGAGCCGAGATTGCAACCATCGATTTCAAAATTTTTGCACCGTCTGCCAAGAAACGCGCTCCTGCTGGGTCGTTATGCACCTCTCGCCCTCGCCAGTTTAAGGGTTGAGGCCTTGTCGGCACGTGTTTCGGGAAGTCATTGGACTGGATCACGGCGCACCTCATCAGGTTGCGCCTCGCCAGTCGCTGCCTTTCAGGCGCGGTTCATGATCAAGCTTTCACGAAAGGTCCCGCAGGACAAACAACTCCGCTCCTCGCAATCGTCGGGCGCCGGATTTCCGTCGAGGACCGAAGCGCTGGCGGTTGAGTTCGAAGACCTGCTCCACCCACGCGCGACTACCCAGCACTACCCCTTGAGTGAAGTGTCGCACACGCTGATGGAGCAAAGTGTGCGCTGGAAGTTCACCTCGCTCTTCTTCGACGACTCGATGCACCACCTCATGGCGAATGCCTGACCGCACCACTCGCTGCCTGTCCTCCACGGCGGTCTTCTCTTTGCCGCTATGGAAGAGCCAACGTCGATACATAGCGCTACCACTTTGCTCCTGCTTCGGGCTTGCTTGGTCCCAGCTCTCGCCACTGACTCCCAGCACGCGGCACAGCCCCCGTCGCGCCCGGCGACCGCCGCTGAGCGCTTCGGCGTAGCCGCACCAACGGTAGTCCTTGGGATCGTTAACCAGCTTGGCTCGCACGGGATTGAGGTCGATGTAGGCGGCCATCGTGCGGAGCGCTTGGCCATCCTCGACGAGCACCGATTTGAACCGGTCCATCCACAGCGTGCCTTTGCGGGTGTGCCGCTTGTTATACCAGCGTCCGAAACGTTCTTTAATCTCTTTGCACCAGATGGACAGATCACAGAAGCGACGCTTGAAGGCGTTGAGTCTCGCTTGCGCTTGATCTTCCATGCCGAGGCGGCGGAACTCGGATAGGTCGTTGCGCAGTTGGGTCATGAAGAGGCGGCTGTAGAAGGTCGCCAGATGCTTGAGCAGCGCCTCCTCTCCGCCGGGTCCTTCGAAACGCTCCAGCCACAAGGCCTGTCGCGGCACGGAGGCGAGGATGTGGAAGTGATTGCTCATCACGCAATAGGTGAGGACCTGGATACCGAGGAACTCGCTCATCTTCCAGATCAGGCGTCGGAGCGCTTCTTTCTCCACGTCGTCAAAGTGAATATCCCCTCCGCAGGTGCGGGACATGACATGGTAGGCGTGAGCATCGAACACCTCGGGACCCTTGATCCGAAACCGCCCACCCGACCACGATTTCGCGCCTGGATAAGCAGCAGTCTTCGCCTCGATCCCAACGAAGGGATCAGATGGGACTTTGGGCTTGGAAGCAAGCGGGGATGGTCTTCGGCGGCTCATGGCGGGGTGTAGGGTGGCGTGGAGAATTTGAGTGTCAACACACTATATGCCTGGCATTTTATTGTTTTATTGAGGCTTGCCCGGCACGACTACCACCCCGACCACCCGCACCGTCTCGCCCATCGTCGCCGCATGATGACGGCTGGAGAAGTGAAGCGCTTGCCCTCAATGCTCATTCCCTCGCCCGCTGCATCCTCATCACTCAAACAAACAACGTTTGTTTCGGCGAAGCCGAACCAACATCAAAACGACACGCGGCGAGCGAGCAGCAGTCAAGGAGGGGCACCCGTCAAAAGTTTGGGCGATGAACAAACACCGCATCACATCAAGACTTCATCGCCCAAAGTTTTTACGGGGAGGATGCCTTGACGGCAGCGCAGCCGCCGCGACCGCGACGAAGGAGCGGCACTGCAAAGGCCGAGATAGTGAACGCGGGAGGCACGACCAAGAGAACGGTGCGCAGCAATCGAGGCCGTCGGTGGGCACGGTGGGCCGCATAGCATGAGGCATGACAGGCGGGGTGGGTGGCGAAGCGTGGCGGGGCCTGGCGTGACTCATGCGCGGCGGGGTTGGGTGGTGCGGAGGCGGTGGGAGAAGCGGCCTGGGCGTTAGCCGGGGCCGCTGGGGTGCGGAGCTTCAAAAAACGAAGGGTGGGCCTGCGCCTGGTGGCGCAGGGCGAGCGGAGCGAGGGCCGGGGAGGCGGCCTGCGACGAAGGAGCACCCGCAGCCACGGGGCGCAGGTGGTGCGGAGCGCGAGGGACGAGCCTGGCTTGTGAGGCGAACCCCAGACATCGCCAGCACGAGTGACGTGACAGAGCCTCACGGGGGCCGTGTTGCCTGCAGCGCCCCATTATGCGGCCTGATCAAGAACGACTCTCGCAGTCCTCAACGCTTCATCGAAGCGACTGACTCACGAAGGCCGCAACGCCAGCCGCATAATGCCAAGCTCAGGCACAAGGCGCGGCGGGGAGAGGTGTTGCAGGCCGGAGAGACGTTGCTATGTAGGAGGTCGTTGAAGCAGGAACCGCCACTGCCCGTTGGTAAACACGAGTGGCGGCAGATCATCCAGCTTTCCCGATGACATGGTGTAGGTCGTTGCCACCAATGAACCGTATTTTTCAAGCGGCGTGCCAGCGGTGCCAGTCACATCCAAGATACTGGGAGCACGGTAGAGCTTGCCGCCCCAACTCGCTGCGAACTCTTGGGGATCGACTTTGGCTGATCCGCCTTCAGCGCTTTTGTTGTCATCGGCGAACACAAAGAGACTGCGAACGTCCTCGATTGGTTTCTCACGGAGTTCATTCATTCGCACAAGCATCTGATCAAGTTGCTTGTAGGCAGCTTCATTTCGCTTCTCCAGTTCGATGGCTTCGTTGTAGGCCGCGATGACTGACTTTGGAACAAACAAGTTGGACTCATCGGCACCACGCTCCAAGTGGCCAAATCCACTGTTCATTAAGACTTTCGGACGGCGATTTGTTCCTCCCTCAAAACGAACTCTTCTGTCGAGCTGTCTCCCATCGACTTCGAGAGGGAACGGCAACACATCAACTTCAAACGTCGGAAGATGGCCAAACATCAGATTCAAGTCATATCCGATTCTTTGCCGGACTTCTTCAGGCAAGGACTGGTCGGCAAAATTGAGCTTCCATTGACGGCCTCCGGCAACAAGCTGCTTTGTCAGCTTCATCGGCGGCTCAGTGCTGGGATTTGCTTCGGGTCGCGTCGTTGATCCACCATTTGAAGCCGGCATTGTCGTTGGGGTCGTCTTTCCTGCGTTACTCGTCTGATTCTGTTTGCCCGTAGATTGCTGCGTCCCGTCCTCAAACATGAACTTCGCGCACAGCAGGACCAGCAACACAACCAGAACGATGATGAAAATCAGCCGCTTGTTCATGGCGGTCCTCCCGGTGCAAATCGTGGCTTGGCGTTCGGCTCAACCGGACGGCACTCCACATATTTTTTGATGAATGCCCCTTCGTGAAGCATCGGCATGGTCAGTGTTGTGGTGGACTGATCGCAAGGGTTGCCATCCAGTTGGAGCGCCCACATAAAGGGCTCAACATCCGCATGAACATGGGACATGATGTCCAAGTTGCCTGGGAAGTAATAAGCAGCAGCTTTGTCAGCCGTCCCAGCGCTGACGCCGGACAAAATCAAGCCGCCTGTAGCGCTGAAGGTTGTCTGATGCCCGTGTCCACCAGGAGTTTTCTCCGCTCTGATTTCATAATAGGCATCTGGATGGAAGTAGGTTCCCCCTCCAGCAGCACTCCAATCACTCGGATCACGCCAAATTCGCGGACTGAACATACGATCAGGCGACTGCAATGGCGAAATCTCCAGCGACGATGGCATCCTCGGACATTCTGCAAACCACGCCTTTCCTGCGGCTGTGGATTCCGTGGCATACCAATTGTCGAACTTCGTTTTGGTTTCGGGCGGAACCACGGTGATGATGAGCCTATCCAGCGTGTCCCCTCCATTTTTTGGCATCACCTGAACATAAAAATGCGTGTGCTCTTCTGGATCGGGCTTGTCCCCCAATGAGATTTCGTGGCTCGACTGCTCCGTTCCGTTCACCCGCCATTTGACCACGTTCTCATACGTCGAGTGGTTGCCCGGACCGCCGTCCAGATAGTCGATCAAATTCACCTTTCCGGGTGATGAGTCCCAGATTTTGCAGACGACTTTTTCCCAGCCAGTGCCGTGTTTAGCCGTCTCGTCTTGGCGAGTTTTCAGGTTCTTCTTGTGAGCCTTGTCCGGCCCCGCTTCCGTGTCTGGATAGGTCTTAAACTCCACCGGGAGGAGGGCCTGCCCAATAATAAAGTTGTAGCGGTGGACTGGTGCACCAGTGGTTTGGGTGGTATCCGGGTCAAAAAGAACTTCAGGCCCCATTTGCTTACCCGCAGGAATGGTCAGCGTGACCACCTTGGGCTCATCAATCAATCGCATATTGATGGCCGCACCATCCTGATTAATTAAGTTGTAGCCCCAGTGGTCCTTGTTGTCGTCTGCCAGATCACTCCATTGCCCCCAATCCCATGCATACTTGACCTTGAGAAAAGTAAAGCTCCGATCAGCTTTCGAAATTCCCTCGCTCCGGAGGCGAACGCGGTGGGCTCGTTTATCAATATAAAACAGTTCATTCGGAAAAAATGGAAAGTAATGATGCCCAATGAGAAATCCGGCAGGAATGCCCTCAGCCTTGTATTTTTCGTGCGTGATCGGCACGATGCACAAATCTCGGAATCCGCTCCAGTTGCCGCTGTCCACGGAGGGAGCTGGCGGCGGAGGCGCAAACACTCTCGGGCCAACATCATTGAAAGACCAAAAGCCAACATAGTTTGAGGGAGGAGAGCGCCCGGCGACCCCTGAGTAATCATTGTTAACAGTATCAACGATGGCTGAATATATCTTTGTAAAGCGCTCTCCCGACGGCCCGGGAACACGAGCAAACGTATGAATCTCTCCAGTGACCGCCGGATGTGGATACATGGTCACCGATTCACGAGACTGCACCCGTGTGTCATTTGACTGAATCCAAACTGGGGCAGTCTCCTCGCTCGGGGCTGGCGGTGGGAGGTTGGAAGAGTTGTATGTAACCGCCGCCAAATCGGGCTCCCGATAAGTGGTGCCAGCACCAGGGGACCACGATAAAACCCGACCATAGGCATCCGTATAGAAGAGGCCCTGCTCTTCCGGGCTCGTTCCATAGAGATAATACGGCTCCGCAGGTATCCATTGCCAGAGGCTTGGGACTTTGGTTGTGATGGTGATACTCATTGGGTTGGCGATCGGCAGCTGAATTGTAGCCGAGGACAAATCATACCGGTAGCTCCGGTTGTGGCTCATGTTTCGAGCAGGGTAGATAGCGAGAACGTTGTCGCCTACCCGCTTTGCGAGCGTTGGCTTGTCCGTCGTCAAAATACTCGTATCCGCGTAAAGCGCTGGCATGACGTGGAACCACTCAGCAGGTAGAGCGCGGTCAAAATACACATACAGCTCTTGATTCACGGACACATCACTCGCGCCATCCCCCGGAGTGGTGAAGATGATCCGCCAGGGCACATCGGACGCACTGTGAACATAGGGAACCACTGCATTCGTGGGTGCGGGAGGATTCGAAGAGGACGAAGTGCCAGCCACGGGAGCGATGAGATGGCCCCAGTGCATCAAAGTGGTCGCCGAGCAGAGGCCTGCTACTATGCCATTGGCAATCACGTCGTCCTTGGGCTTGCTTGCGGATGTGCGAGGATCCGTGTGAAAGAGAACCACCTCGTCAAGGTTGCTGACCCCATCGCCGTCCCAGTCGTTCTCTTGGACGCTCATCAAAGGATTGTCTGCTTGCAGCACCGGATCTAGTGGATGCCCGGTGATCGCAGAGTAGTCGGTCCCCGAAACAAAGGTTTCAGCACGCAATCCGTGAAGAGCCTTCTCCACGTTCATCACGTAATCGCCATATGGTGCATCAGCAGCATCCCGGTTCGAGAACCTGTCAAGCCAGTTGGACATCTCATAAACATCCTTCATCCCATCTTGGTCCGTATCAAGATCCAGAGGGAAGAATCCGCAGATGTCAATTTGGTTCTGGTAAGCCTGAATGTAGGTCATTCCATCCGTCCGGATGTAGTCTGCATCCAGTGGATTGGTTCGGCTGAGAAGGAGAGGATAAAGCACCTCCACCCGATCTGGAATACCGTCAGCATCCGTGTCGTTCATATTATACCGCTCCAGGGGGTATGGATCGGCGGGATCAGGAATGCCATCCTGATCACTATCGCTCCAAAAACCATTATATCGAATGGGCACAAACGGTTTGGGCTCGTTATCAATGGTAACGACCGTGCTAACCTCGGGATAGATGTAGTGATTGTCATTCCATGCATCATTTGGGAATGGATCCACACTGTTGGGCAATCCGTCGCTGTCCGTATCGCCCCCATCCCACAAGTCAGAGCGGCAATGAAAATCGGGAAGGTCCACTTCGGCATTTGCTATCCACCGTAACGTATTACCATCAGTCCAGGTCGCTGTGTTGTTGGAGGAATCCCAGGGGTAGGGGTCGATTTCGTTCGGGATCGTGTCGTCATCCGAATCATACAAGGAATACAACCCCGTGGAGGGGATCTCCGTTTCCACTCCGTTGATAAAGAACCACGCACCGGCCCACCACTCCGAAAAGACAGGAGGTGGTGGCGGCACTGGAGCTGCATTCCCTGCATCAGAAGGATACGGGTCGATCGAATCGGGGAGTCCATCGTTATCAAAGTCAGCAGAATTGGATGAAATGTAGCGAGGCTCGAAATAGGAACTGGCTCCGTCAATCATGAAGGAGCCGCCACTCCACCAAGCATTGCCATTCATGCTATCGTAAGGATAGGGATCGAATGAGTCAGGGATGTTGTCCCAATCGCTGTCCGTCCAGGTGCCTGGATAGTCACCTGAGTTCCAACTGTAGCTCACGCCGTCGATCGTGAACTGACCTCCCATCCATTGGAATGTGGGCTGATAGACCGGATCTGGTGGTGGCGGACTATTCGACGAATTGTTAGGATACGGATCCACGGAGTCGGGAATCCCATCGCCATCGCCGTCCATCTGTGCCGTGTCCGCCCTGATCCAGCGACCAGCCAGCGTCTCTGAGACGTTATTGATACTGAAAGTTCCTCCAGTCCAAAAAAATGAGTTGTTGGTGGAATCGGAGGGGTAGGGATCGAACACGTCGGGGATGGAATCTCCGTCGGAATCATCTCCGACGGTGCCATCACCATTGAAATCACCGTTGCCCGGAACTGACATGAAACCAAATGACTGTGGCTGACCGTCAATCCAAAATCCCGAGCCGCCATTCCAAGTGAAATACGAGTTGTTCCATGGATCCCACTGATACGGATCGATTTCGTCGGGCAAGGTATCCCCATCACTATCAACGGAAAAGTCAGGCGTTCCATCGGCGAGCACACCTCGCGGCAAATGGATGGCACCATCCGTGCCGAGATACTGGTCTGGCAATTCGTCAGAATCTTCTGCGGAATCGATGAGTTCGGCGATTGTGCTGCTGTAGAAACTCACCGCCGGAAAGGTGGATTGCGCGCCATCCATCCAAAGCGTTCCACCATCCCAGTGAAGAACCGTCTTGCCAGCGGTCTCAATCAAGAAAGCATCGTAAAGGGGGTCTGGCAGATCAATGACCGCCCCCGTAGCACTTACCGTGCATGTGAGATTGTGTGTGGATGCCCCATTCCCTGACACCCATTGCGCACGGAACAGGTGAGTGACTCCGTTGATGACGGTCCTGCCACCAGGAAAATTGAAGCTGTTGTTCGTGCCGTCCGTCGGGTATGGGTCAATGGCGTCGGGAAGTGAGTCTCCATCACTATTGGACGCACTGATATTGGCCGAAAAGTAGCTCGCTCCATCAGGCGAACTGGAGCACCAAGTCCCATCGGCGAGCAAGATCATCATCTGCCCGTCGATCATTGTTGCGACTGTGCCATCCCAATAGACGTTGTTGTTATTGATGTCCGCACGGTAGGGGTCAACATCATCAGGAATTCCGTCTCCGTCCGTGTCAGTTGTAGAATGGTAGAAGTGCCCTTGCACATGCAGATAAGTCAGCTCTCCATTGCACCAGAATGAGTAAGTTGGATGGGTCCATATGCTAAGCTGGTTGTTATCAACTGCGGCACGGAACTGCTGCAACCAGAGAGGCTCCCCATATGTTGTTTCATCTTCTGGCGTCTCAGGATTATCAGCAGTCACCATCGGACGACTTGTGTTTGCCTCTACAGGGTCCGCCTGAGACTCCTGACCGACGGCGATCCAGTATTGAGGAACATATGAAGCACTGCCATCACCTGCAGTGCCATCGGGCGCCACCTGCCCGTCGGGCCCATGGCTGGGGACCCACACGGCCTGAGCCGAAGAAGCGATTAGAATTCCAAACAATGCCAAAGCCCGATTGTAACAAGACAGGTTCATAGGATTTTGTGCCGATATTTTGATTTGTTAGTCACTATTACCATCCGGTATGGCTTGATTGACTCATTGTTTTCAATTTTGTTTTTATGAAATGACTTTACTATACCCAAGCCAAGCCTGTCGAGAATAAAAATGTGTAATTCTAATTCTCGATCAATGTTCTTACGTTGCGGATGCCATTTAATTCGTGGGGATCGCTGGTGCTAATCTGACCAGGTTTGATTCCCCCAATTTCCCCGTTACCAATCCCCGCTGATCGCGTTTAGCAGGCGTGTGCTTTGCACTTTTTCAGCATGACCAGCCCTGCGATGCAAGACGCCCCCGACGTGCAGACCTGCATCCAGTTGGCTCAGGCGGGCGATTCTGTGGCGGCGGAGTCGCTGGTGGAGCATTTGTATCCCCTGGTGCGGCGATGGGTGCGCAATCATTTGCCACGACGCGAGAGCGAGGAGGACTTGGTGCAGCAGGTGTTGATCAAAGTGTTCCAAAAGCTCGATGCCTACGAGCCGCGCGAGGGGGTGCCCTTCGAGCACTGGGTGTCGCGGCTGGCGGTGCGGACTTGCCTGGATGCATTGCGGGCCGAGCGCTCGCGGCCGGAGTGGAGGATGGCGGATCTGAGTGCGGGAGAAACGGAATGGCTGCACTTCCTGCTCGAGCGCCAGAGCGAGCCGCCTCCCGACCATGCCTTCGACGCCAAGGCCATTGTCACCCGATTGCTGGCGCATCTTTCGCCACCCGACCGGCTGGTGCTGACCTTGCTGGATCTGGAGCAGCGCTCCACCCAGGAGATCAGTGCTCAGACAGGATGGACGCGCCCCATGGTCAAGATGCGGGCCATGCGCGCCAGGATGAAGCTTCGCCAGTTTGCCCGCGCACTCATGAAATCTGACTTTGAATCGCCATGAAGAACTTTGACCAACGCTGGCTGACCGCAGCCAAAGAGGCCCGCCGTGCGGCCTCGGAGCCCGTTCCTCACCTGCCCCTGGGATTTGCTGCGCGAGTGCTGGCTCGCAGCCGTGACCTGCAAGAGCCTGCATGGCCGGAGCTAGTCGCCGCTCTGAGCCTTCGCGCTCTGATCGTCACCACGGTGCTATGCCTAGTCAGCGGCGGCTATGCCTTCAGCCAGTGGTATCAGCCGCGCCTCGAAGTGCCCGAACTGGAGAATCCCCTCACCACCGACCTCACCTGGCCATGATCTTTCGCAGTCGCACCTCTGCTATCGTTTTGATCTCGCTCCTGGTTGTCGTCAGCGTCGGAGTCGGGTTTTTCCTCGGTGTGATCGTTCACAGTGCAGTGGTCAAGAAGAAGGAAGACCCGAAGTTTTGGCGAGAGGCAGCGCTCAAGCACTTGTCCAAGATTCACCCCACCGAATCCCAGCAGAAAGTCTTGGAGCGGCATGTCGATGTCGCGGTGAAGCACCTCACGGAGCTGCGCAGGGCGGCGATCAAAGACATCTGGCAGATCGTGGACACGGCAGTGGCGGCCATCGACAAGGAACTGACCCCCGAGCAACGAATCGCCTTCGAGAAGATCAAACCCAAGGACAAGGATCGTCCCAAGGATGATCCGAAGGAGAAATAGAAAACCCGTTACCAGGACCCGTGCGATGCGTTAGACCGCTCGATCAACTTCACCCAACACTGAACCCAACCCGAGGATCAAAGAGAATATGTTAATGTCAGACGTCATGATTTGGGTCGCCATCGCGAGCGGCTTCGTCGTGGGCATGCCGGCCCTGTGGATGCTCAGCCGGGGGCTTTGGCCGGAAGGTTTTTCACGGCGGCTTGCCGTGTCTCAGACCGGCGTAGGCAAGTCCCTGCTGGTCGGACTCCTCCCCGTGATCATTGCCAGTCTGATCATCGCGATCATTGGCAAGCGCCTCGGGCCTGTGCCTGGAATCCTCGTGTCCGGCACGCTCATCGTATGGGGCTTCATGGGAAGCGCAGGTCTGGCGAGTCTGATTGGCGAGCGCCTCTGGCCGAAGGGCGAGGCCTGGCAACAGACGCGCAACGGTGGTCTGGTGCTGATCTGTTGCGCGCTGGTGCCGGTGATCGGTTGGTTCGTCATTTTGCCGCTGATCGGTGTCATCGGCATGGGCGTGAACGTCCGGAGTTGGTTTGGGTCCAAAGCGACTCCTGCACCCGTGATCGAGGTCCAACCGCCCCCGATGCCGGTGAACTCCTGACTTCGCTTCCCATTGGCCATGGCTTCCCGTCGTCACGTTCTGCAAGCTGTCGCGCTCTCCTCGGGAGCAGCGGCTCTGACGAGTTGCGAGCGCACCATCAGCACCCTGACGGATGTCCTTGGCGGTTCCGTGCCGAACAAACTGGAGCTGCCAACCGGCTCCGAGATCGACCCGGAGTTTCACCTTCTCTCGCGTGCAGCCTTCGGCGCGTGGCCTGGCGACCTGGAGCGTGTGAAGCAAGTCGGAAGAAATGCGTGGATCGAGGAGCAACTGCACCCGGAGCGCATCGACGATTCTCTGTGCGATCTGCGGGCAAGGAGATTTGAAAGCCTGTTCTACTCCGAAGGCGATGCCTATGAGTTCAAGAAGCCTGTGCTGCGGAATGAGCTCACGCGCCATTCGATGCTGCGGGCGATCTATTCGAAACGACAGCTCTTCGAGGTGATGGTGGAATTCTGGACCGACCACCTCAACATCGATCTCGAGAAAGGGGACTGCCTTTACTTCAAGCCCAGCGATGACCGCGACGTGATCCGCAAGCACGCGCTGGGCAATTTTTACGATCTCATTCGCGCCTCCTCCACCTCGCCCGCGATGCTGGTTTACCTGGATGGGCGGAGCAATCGAGTGACGAAGGACAAGCCGGTTCCCAACGAAAACTATGCCCGGGAGTTGCTCGAGTTACACACGTTAGGCGTGCACGGCGGCTACACCCAGGCGGATGTGCGTGAGGCAGCGCGATGCCTGAGCGGCTGGACGGTGAACCTGCTCAAGGACAAGCAAGGCGGCGCACGCCGAGGCCCGCGTGGCGTGGTCGAGCGCTTCCAGGCGCCAGCCCGCGGCAAGTCGTTCTTCAATGCCGACTTCCACGACGACGGCGAGAAGCGAGTGCTAGGACAGACGATTCCAGCGGGCGGCGGCGAGAGCGATCTGGATCATCTCGTGCGCATCGCCGTGCGACACCCGAGCACCGCGAAGTTCATCGCGCACAAGCTTTGCGTGCGCTTCGTCGGCTACAATCCACCCGCCAGCATCGTGGACCGCGTGGCTGGCGAGTTCACCCGCACCGATGGCGACATCAAGTCGATGCTCCGGCTGCTGTTGAACAGCGAGGAGTTCATGGCGGCGAGGGGCACGCTGCTAAAACGCCCCTTCCGTTACATGGTCAGCTCCCTGCGAGCGCTCGCCGCCGACACGCATGTGGAGGCCAGTCGCAACCGCCAGGGCCCGCTGCTCGAATACCTTGCGCGGCTGGGTCATGGACTCTTCCAGTATCCAACCCCCGATGGCTATCCCGACGAGGAAGCGCCGTGGATGGGCACCTTGCTCTGGCGTTGGAATTTCTCCCTCGCTCTGGCCTCGGGGAAGCTTGGCAATGATGTGCGGGTGCCCCTGACCGAGCTAGAGAAAGCGATCGACACCTCGGGTAACCGTGAGGAGGTCATCTCGCGATGGTGGTCCCATTTGATGGGTCGAGTGCCGAGCCCGGACGAACTGAAAACCTTGGCGTCAGCGGCCGATGCGCAGACTCAAAAGAAGACCCCATCCATCGCCAAAGCGGAACTCCTGGGCCTGATGCTGGCAAGCCCGGCCTTCATGAGATGCTGAGTGATGAAGACGATACATCCCATGCCTGCCCTCACCCAACTACTCGTCAATGCTCCTGCGGCTGCTGAGGCCAGGAGCACTCACACCTTGATCTGCGTGTTCCTGCGCGGCGGTGCGGATACGATGAATCTGGTGGTGCCGTATGCGGACGATCACTACTACAACGCGCGTCCCACGCTCGCCGTGAAGCGCCCGGGAAATTCGACTGACAGCTCCCTCAAACTCGATGATCGCTACGCGCTCCATCCCACGCTGAAGCCCTTGGAGGCGGCCTTCAAAGAGGGGCGGCTGGGCATGGTGCAAGGGGTGGGAACGGACAGCACGAGTGGGTCGCACTTTGAATGTCAGGATCAGATGGAGCACGGCGACTCCGAGAAGGGCAGACCGGCGGGCGGTGGCTGGCTCGGGCGCTTCCTTCGCTCTCGCGCCGATCAGAGCGCGTCGGCACTGAGCGCAGTCGCAATCGGGACCAAGCTCCCCGAAAGCCTGCGGGGCGCACCCTCGGTGAGCGTGCTGGAGCACATCGACGACATATCGATTAAAGCGCCCTCTGGCGATCCCAAGGCGGTCGTCGGAGCCTTGCGTGCGATGTATGGGGCCGACGTCACGCTGCTGGGCCAGCGCGGGCAGCAGACGCTGGACTTGTTCCAGCGCATCACCGCCATGCACAGCTCCCGTTACGCACCCGAGAATGGGGCCGAGTATCCTACCAACAACAGCTTCGCCGACGGTTTGCGTGAACTGGCTCGCCTGATCAAGACTCGCGTGGGGCTCGAGGTTGCTTGCATTGACCTGCCCGGGTGGGACACGCACTTCTTCCAGAACTCCACTGCGGGCGGCTTTGCCAGCAATGCTCAAAAGTTGGCTGAGGGGCTCGCCGCCTTCGAGACCGATCTCCAGAAGCATCGCTCGCACTACACGATCATGGTCACCACGGAGTTTGGCCGACGCATCTATGAAAACGCCTCGCTCGGCACCGACCACGGTCGCGGCTTCTGCTTCGTGGCCCTCGGGGACAAGGTCAGAGGCGGACGCATCCTTGGGAACTGGCCGATCGGGGCGATGGATGAGACCAATCCCCTCGGCCCTGGCGGAGTCGGGATCACGCTCGACTACAGGGACGTGTTCGCCGAAGTGCTCGCGGGAGCCATGGGTGCGATTGACCCTAGCAAGATTTTCCCTGGAGCCAGCTTGAGTCGCGTGGGCCTAATGGCCTGATTTGCCAACCTACTTCAGGACGCTCTGGAGCAGCTTTGGATACACACCGACGGCAACGACACCGACAATCAGCACGGCAATCGTCACCCGTGCCACAGGCGAGACCTGGAGCTTGGTGGACTCGCCTTCGACCGGCGAGTAGGCGGTCAGAATCGGCCGGAAGTAATAGTAGAAACCCGCAGCCGCGCCGACCACCGCGAGGGCGACCACGCCGTAGTGGGCCTTCGAGATCGCTGCCATGAAGACGAGCAGCTTGCCCATGAATCCGGCCGTGAGCGGAAGACCTGCCATCGATGCAAAGGCGACTGCGAGCGCAAAGGCTAGCAGCGGGGAGCGCTTCGAGAGTCCGGCGAGGTCCTTGAGTTCATCACCCACACCTTGCGTGCGGAGCACCACGAGAAGGAGGAAACCAAGCAAGGTGGCGGGCAGATACGTGCCCATGTAAAACGCCACGGTGCCCGTAGCCCCACACGCCAGGGCCAGCACCATGAAGCCAGCGTGGCTGATCGAGGAGTAGGCCATCAGGCGCTTGACGTTGGTCTGGAAAATCGCCGGCAGGCTGCCGAGCAAGATGGTGAGTGCCGCCGCCGAGAGGAGAGCATTGCCCACCTGCGTCGCGATCTGCGAGCCGTCGCCCGTAAAGGCCTGAACGGCTCGTGTCAAAACCACAAAACCAGCGGCCTTCGATCCCACGGACAGGAAGGCCGTCACCGGGGTGGGTGCGCCTTGATACACATCGGGAATCCAGATCTGGAACGGCGCAGCGCCCACCTTGAAACCAAGGCCCGCCAGCAACAGCGCGGCACCGAGCATCAGAGCCATCGCATTCGTCGTTGGCTTGGAAGCAGCGGCCGCAATGCCTTCGAAACTCAAAGAGCCCGTCGCTCCGTAAACCCAGGCGATGCCGAACACCAAGACCCCCGTGCTCAGCGCGCCGAGAATGAGATACTTCACGCCTGCCTCAAGAGACATCGCACTGCGGCGAGTGAAGGCCACGAGGACATAGAAACTCACGGTCACCAACTCGAGCGGAACGAAGAGCGCCACCAAGTCCTTGGCCGACGCCATCCACATCATGCCCGCACACACGATCAGGGGCAGGGCATAGAATTCACCGATGCGGGTCTTCACGCCCTCGGAGCTGGAGAAGTAGGCCGTGATGAAATCGCCTTCGAGAGCGATGATCAGAACGATCAGCGTGGTCACGAGAGCGAAGACTTTGTAGAACACCGCCAGCGAATCCGTCGCGTAAAACGGCGTGATCCAGGCAGGGATGTCCGCGCTGCGAGTGAGCATCAGGATCAAGGCGAGTCCGGTCGCCCCGATGGCTGCCCACGGCACCACTTTGCGATTCAGTTCAGTGGCGAAGGCATCCAGCGCGATGAGCAAGACGCCAACGACCGCGAGGAAAATCTCAATGGAGAAGGAAGACATCATGGGGCGGCGATCGTGAGGTCTTTGAGCAGGCCGGTGATCAATCCGGGGCAGCAGCCCACCACCAGCAAGACGCCCGCCAGAAGCACGAGCGATACGCGTTGGGTGATGACAGGATCACTCATAAAATGGCCGGAGGCAGCCTTGCCGAAGAAGAGGTTCCGGTAGGCACGAAGCATGTAAACAGCCGACATGACCACACCCCAGAGGCCAAGGATCGTGGCCCAGTGGATGAGCTTGAAGCCGTCATTGATATTGCTGTCGAAGGCTCCCAAGAAAACCATCACTTCACCAGCGAAGTTGGCTAGGCCGGGCAGACCGATCGAGGCGAAGGTGCCAAAGGCAAACATCACCGTGAGGAAGGGCGCATTGGCGGCGAGGCCGCCGAGCTTCGAGAATTCCAAGGTGCCCAGCTGATTGCGCATCCTTCCGCACAAGGCGAAGAGCAATGCGATGCTGATGCCGTGAGCAAACATGAGGATGATGGCCCCATTAATGGCCACCTGAGTCCCCGCCGCGATGCCGAGGAAGATGTAGCCCATGTGCATCACGCTCGAATTGCCCAGGAGGGTGTCGAGCTTCTGCTGGTGGATCGTCACCAGACCGATGACGATGATGTTTCCAATCAGCATCCACAGCAGCGCTTGCTGCACGCATTCGTGTTTCGCGCCCAATGGCAACAGCGGGAGAGCGATACGGATCAGGCCGTAGAGGCCGAACTTTTTGAGCACACCGCTGTGCAGCATGGCCACTGGCGTGGGAGCCGTGGCATACGCAGGTGCGGCCCAGCTATGGAAGGGGAAGAGCGAGACCAGGGTGCCGAAGCCGACGAGCAAGGCCGTGAAAATCCATGCCTGCGTCGCTGCTGGAAGCGGATGGTCCTTGGCTGACTGCATCAGGGCGGCCAGATCAAACGTGAGTCCCGAGGCGGGCTTCAGCGCCACGACCAGGGCTGCCAGTCCAGCGAGGAGGATGAGGCTGCCGACTCCCAGATACACCGTGATCTTCCAGGCAATCGCGCGACGATTGGTCGCATCGCCGTGACCATGAATGGCGATCATGAGGAGCGTCGGGATCAAGGCGAGTTCGTGGAAGCCGTAGAGGAAGAAAATGTCCGTGCAGAGAAAGGCACCCATCGCGCCACCGGCGATGAGCAGCGAGGACACGTAGTAGATTGCAGGCTTGCCTTCGCCGATCTGGCAGTTGGCCGCGATCAGCACGAGGCTGGTGAGCAGTGCCATCGTAAGGCTGAGGCCGTCAGCCTTCACCGCGAAGGCAATCGCCGGATTGTCGAGAATCGGATAGCTGTGGGCCAGCGTGTTGCCAGCGTTGAACTGCGAAATCGCGGCGAGCACCAGAAGGAGGTTCAAGGCCGCAGCACTGCGTGCAATCACCTTGCCCGGCAGGCCCGCACCGATGAGGGCGGCGGCCAGGAGAGGGATGAAGATGAGGAGTTCGAGCAGTCCCATATTGAAGGCCTAATGTTTCGGCAGCACCTGCACCACAAGGTAGATGGCCAGGATCAATCCTGCGCCGAGCGCGAAGGTGTAGCCCTGAAGGTGACCAGACTGAATGGCGCGCGCTGTTTTGCCCACGCGGCAGGCGATGGCAGCAGGCAGACGTGCAACCAGACCATCAGCAAAAATGCTTTCCAGACCAGAGACGATCCAGGCCAGACGATCCTGGAACACCTTCACGATCACGGCGTAAATCTCATCAATG
The DNA here is from genome assembly GCA_016795365.1 of Verrucomicrobiaceae bacterium. Classification (GTDB taxonomy): domain Bacteria; phylum Verrucomicrobiota; class Verrucomicrobiia; order Verrucomicrobiales; family Verrucomicrobiaceae; genus JAEUHN01. The sequence continues at coordinate 16,453 of JAEUHN010000047.1, read as the reverse complement.
TAGAAACGGTTGGCGAAGAGCTTGATGTTGAGCGGGTCCTTGTCCTTGCCGTTGTAGAGGAAGAACGCGAGACCAGCACCGATCACCACGGCGGCGATAGACACGCCCATCACCAAGTAGTGTCCCTCGCCGTGCTCCGCGTGGGGAACCATCGCCTGGAGTCGGTCACTGAAGAAGCCGTAGCCAGACGCGATAGCGAAGATTGAAAGAAGCATCAGCGGCGCAGTCATGATCAGCGGCGCTTCGTGAGCGTGGTCCGCGTTCTCACTGCGAGCCTTGCCGAAGAAGGCGACGATGACGCAACGGCTCATGTAGAAGCTGGTGAGCAAGGCGGTAAAAGCGGCCGCAGTGAAAAGCCAGCCGCAATCATGGTAAGCAGCACCAAGGATCTCTTCCTTCGAGAAGAAACCACTCAATCCCGGAATCCCCATGAGAGCGGCAGTGCCGATCACAAAAGTCAGGAAGGTGATCGGCGTTTTCTTGCTCAGCCCGCCCATCTTCCAGATGTCCTGCTCATGGTGGCACGCATAAATGACGGCACCGGAACCGAGGAAGAGCAGCGCCTTGAAGAAGGCGTGCGTGTAGAGATGGAACATGCCCGCCTCACCTGCCTGCAGGCCGACGGCCATGACCATGTAGCCGAGCTGGGACAAGGTGGAGTAAGCGAGGATGCGCTTGATGTCGTTCTGCTGCACCGCCATCAGCGCGGCAAAAAGAGCGGTGAATCCGCCAACGCCCGCGATGAGGTGCATGGCTGTCTCGGAGGCTGCAATCACAAAGCTCACACGCACCAGCATGTAAACCCCGGCCGCTACCATGGTCGCCGCGTGGATCAGAGCCGACACTGGCGTCGGGCCTTCCATTGCATCGGGCAGCCAGACGTGCAGCGGAGCCTGCGCCGACTTGCCCACCGCGCCCATGAAAATCCCAATCGCAGCCACCGTGAGCACCCAGGCCGGAGCCGAGTGCAAAGGGCCGCTCACGGACCCGCCGCTGAGGCTTTCGCGAAGCTGGGCAAACCCAAGCTCGCCATTGCTCGCCGCCCAGAGCGTGAGAATGCCGATCATGAAACCGAAGTCGCCGATGCGATTGGTGAGGAAGGCCTTCTTCGATGCCTCGCAGGCTTCCGGCTTCTCAAACCAGTGCCCGATGAGCAGGTAGGAACTCAGGCCCACCAGTTCCCAGAACATGAACATCATCGCGAAGTTATCCGCCAGCACGATGCCCGTCATCGAGAACATGAACATGCTCAGGCTGCCGAAGTAGCGGCTCTGCGCCTTGTCTTCCTTCATGTAGCCCAGCGAATACACATGCACGAGCAGGCCGATGAAGGTGACGATGAAAAGCATGCCGCGACTTTGCTGATCAATGATGAAACCGATGTCCGCGTGCAGCTTGCCGACGTTGAGGAAGCTCACCAGCACGCCAGAGTCATTCGTCACACCCAATGTCGCGACACTCACCACAAAGCACAGCGCGGCAGAGCCCACCGAGATCATTTTGGACACCGTGGTGCCCACGGTCCGGCCCAGCACGAGAATGAAGAACGCTGACAACAGCGGCAAGAGGAGGACGACAGAGGCTGCGTTGTAGGAAGTCATGCTCGATCAGCCTTTCAATTTGGTCACGGATTCCACGTCCACGCTTTGCTTCGCACGGAAGAGCGCCACGATGATAGCGAGGCCCACCGCCACTTCGGCCGCCGCCACGGTGATGGTGAAGAAAACGAGCGACTGGGCAGCGTAGTCGGGCGCTCCATCGACGAGATGAAAGCGTGAGAACGCCACCAGTGTCAGATTCGCGGCGCTGAGCATCATCTCCAGGCACATGTAGATGACGATAATGTTGCGGCGAACCACCACGCCCGCGAGGCCAATGGCAAACAAGATGCCTGCCACCAAGAGGTAATCATTCAGAGTGATCATGACACTTCCTCCTTGCCGCCGCGGTCACGTTTGCTGAGAACCACCACGCCGACGGTGCCTGCCAGAAGCAGCAAGCCGACGACCTGGAGTTGGAAGGGATACTTGTCGAACAAGGTGAAGCCCATGAGCTTGGCGTCTGGCAGCGTGCCTTCCGCCAGCTCGTCCTTGATGGTATTGAGTGAGGTCTTGCTGGCCGCCGCCCCTAGGTTCAGGGTCTGATCCGCCAGCGTCTTGTTGCCCTCTTTGAAATCGCCGAGCACCATGGCGATCTGGACCGTGAAAAGCACCGCCAGAAGCAGTCCGCCGACAGCCGTGGCATAGTTGGTCTGACGCCCCTCGGCAGCCTTGATGTCCAGCAGCATGATGATGAAGAGGAAGAGCACCATCACCGCACCTGCATACACCAGGATCTGAAGGGTGCCGATGAAGTAGGCGTCCAGGCTGATGAACAAGGCAGCCAGCCCGGTGAAGGAACACACCAGCGACAAGGCGCTGGCCACGGGATTGCGCGCTACCACCACGCCCACTCCGAAGAGCAGGGTGATCGCCGCAAAAAGGTAGAAGAGGACGCTGGGCATTACTTCAACTCGTTCCACTTGTTGACCAAGCCTTCGCGCACGCCGCCGATCTCATAGAGCTTGGCTTTGTTGTGAACCATCTCGGCGCGGCTCTCACCGGTGATGGCGTAATCTTTGCGCAGGAAGATGGCCTGCTCAGGGCAGACCTCTTCGCACATGCCGCAATAGATGCAGCGGATCATGTCGATATCGAATTCCTTGGGGCGCTTTTCCACCTTGGCCCAAGGATCATCGGAAGGAATCTCGCTGGGAATGATCTTGATCGCTTTCGGCGGGCAGATGAACTCGCAAAGCTGGCAGCTCACGCAGCGCTCGCGCCCCTGCTCATCGGTGACAAGCGTGGGCGCACCACGATACCACTCGGGCAGCTGGTCATCCCACTTCTGCTCGGGGTATTGCATGGTCACCTTCGTCTTGCCCTGAAGCATGCGCACGGCATGGCCAAGGGTAATTTTGAGGCCCTTCCACAGCGTGGAGAGCACGAAGGCTTTCTCATGCCATTTCAGCTTGGGGCGTTGGACGACGACGGTGGCCATAGCGAGAGTTATTTGAGCGGCACCAGCCACATGATGACGGCGGTGAGCAGGACATTGGCCAGGGCGATTTCGAACATCCACAGCCAGCCGAGCTTCATGAGCTGGTCGTAGCGGAAACGAGGCACCGTCCAGCGCACGCCGATGAAGAAAAGGATGAACACGATCACCTTGGCGAAGAAGGTCGCGATGTGCAGCAGACCCAGCCAGAGCGGCGTCGCGCCTGGGGTGTAACCAAGCCCAAGCAAAGGACCAAACGGAATGCTCCATCCGCCGAGGAAGAGCGTCACCGCCAAGCCCGAGCCGATGATCATCGCGGCGTATTCACCCAGGAAGAACAGGGCGAATTTCATCGACGAGTATTCCGTGTGGTAGCCAGCCACGAGTTCCGTTTCGCACTCGGGCAGGTCGAAAGGCATGCGGTTGGTTTCTGCGAACATCGCAATCGTGAAGATCACGAACGAAATGAGCATCGGTATCCAGAGCAGCAACCGACCGGGCGAGAGGCCATCACCCCACAATGGCAGAACCAGCCAGCCATCGGCATCCTGAGCGGCGGCGATTTTGCCAAGGTTAAGCTCACCGAAAACCATCAGCACGGGCACGATTGCGAGGCCCAGCGACAGCTCATAGCTGATCATCTGCGAGGACGAACGCACGGCACCGAGGAAGGGATACTTCGAGTTCGACGACCAGCCTGCGAGCACGATGCCGTAAACGCCCAGCGAGGCGATAGCGAAGGTGTAGAGCGGACCCACATTGAGATCGGCGATCACCGCCTTGACCGGATGGGCGAGCCCGAGGAAACCCAAATTCAACTCGCTCCCAAAGGGCAGCACCGCACAGGTCAGCAGCGCCGGGACCATCGTCAGCGCCGGGGCCAGCCAGAAGTAGAAGGTGCGGACATGCTTGGGGGTGAAGTCCTCTTTGAGGATGAACTTCAAGCCGTCAGCCATCGGCTGAAGCAGGCCACCCATGCCAAAGATCGAGAGGTCCTTTTTGAAGCCCAGGAGGGTGAGCGGCAGGTTCGTGCGGTTCGGGCCCACGCGGTCCTGCATGATGGCGGCTCCACGGCGCTCTGCCATGACTGAGTAGGCGACCATGGGCAGGATGACCATGAAGGTCAGCACGATGATCTTCGCCAGTGAGATGGCGAGGAAGGTAAGGTCGATACTGCCAAGGAGGACGGTCATTCGGTGCGGGGCTGGCCGGAAGGATGGCTCGATTATCCGAGCGTCTCGCAGTGCGGCAACCCCTATTTGTGAAAAATTTCACAAGCGGTCCTCCGCCAAGCTGTTCAGACGCCCGAATCGCCTCCTACCGGACCGAGGCAGCGAGGTCGGCCACGGCTTGCTTCATGTCCGCCGGACCGAAGGACGAGGTGCCACAGACGAAGAGATTGGCCCCGTGCTTCTTGGCGATCGGGGCCGTAGTCGTGTAGATCCCGCCATCCACTTCCAGATGGAACCCCAGGCCGTGGGCGTCGCGATAATCACGGGCCTCCGCGAGCTTGGGCATGGTTTCCTTTTCCATGAAAGGCTGACCGCCGAATCCAGGCACCACGGTCATCACCAGGAGCAGATCGATGTCCTTCACATACGGCAGCGCAGCGCTGAACGGCGTGCTGGGGTGCAAGGCGATCCCGGCATGCAATCCGGCGGCGCGGATGCGTTTGAGAGTCTCGGCGACCGAGGTGTCGTAGTTCGCCTCCACGTGGATCGTGATGTTGTTCGCGCCCGCCTTGATGAATCGCTCCAGGTAGTGGTCGGCGCGGTGAATCATGAGGTGAACGTCAAGATACATGTCAGTGCACTTGCGGACGGTCTGCACCATCTGCGGGCCGAAGCTGATGTTGTCCACGAAGGCGCCGTCCATCACATCCAGGTGAAGCCACGGGGCTCCGGCGGCCTCGGCGCGCTTCACTTCATCGCCCACACGGGACCAATCGGCAGCGAGAAGCGAGGGGAGGATCTTGGGGGAAAGGTCGTGCATGGCGAGAGAAGAGGTTGGCGCGTCTATGTCCCAGCGTGCGGCCTTCTGCAACTGCGCGCACAGGCAGAAGCCAGTTGCGAGTCCGTGGGAGCCGAGCCACCAGACGCCCATGTCATCCGAGTCCCTGATCCTCCAGTCCGACGACCACTTCATGCGCGAAGCCCTGCGCCTCGCCCGGAAAGCGGCGGGCCAGGACGAGGTGCCCATCGGGGCCGTGATTGTGCATGAAGGCCGCATCATCGCCCGGGCCTGGAACCAGGTGGAGACCCTGAAGGATGCGACCGCTCACGCGGAAATGCTGGCCCTGACGCAGGCCGAATCCGCCATGGAGGACTGGCGGCTGAGCGAGTGCGACCTCTACGTGACGAAGGAACCTTGCCCCATGTGCGCCGGTGCCATCGTGCACTGCCGCATCCGGCGCGTGATCTTCGGCTGCCCCGATCCGAAGGGCGGTGCGGCTGGCGGCTTCTGGAACCTGCTGCAGACGACCAACCTCAACCACCGCTCCGAGATCACCAGCGGCGTGCTGGCTGAGGAGTCCGTCAGCATCCTGAAGTCCTTCTTCGCCGAAGCCCGTGCCCGCCGCGCCCGTGGCGAGGCCCACGTGAAAGGTGCTGCCGCGCCACCCGAGGAGGGCTGAACCGGCGATTTGCTTTCGGAGATTGTCACGCGCGACGAGTTGCGCTAGAACAGGCCGCTCGCGTCGCCGCCCCTGGTGCCGCCTTGCCCTCCAACCGACCACTTCCGACCCCAGGCCCATGCGTTGTTTCTTCATCCTGCTCAAGAAGGAACTCCGGGGCTTCTTTGTCTCGCCTGTGGCCTACGTGGTGCTGGCGCTGGTGATGGTGCTCAATGGCTTCTCCTTCCGCGCTGCGCTGAACATCCTGGAGGCTGCGCCGAGCGAGGGATCCATCGTCACGTGGTCGTTCTACTCGCGCTGGTTCTGGCTGAGCTACTTCTTCATCTTCCCGCTGCTCACCATGCGCCTTTTTGCTGAGGAGAAGAAGCTGGGCACCATGGAGACGCTGCTCACCGCGCCCGTCAGCACCTGGCAAGTGGTGTGGTCGAAGTATCTCGCGTCTGTCCTTTTCTACTGCCTGATCTGGGTGCCCAGTGCGCTGAATTTCTGGCTGCTGAAAAGGATCACAGGCGGGGTGGTGGAGGTGCCGATGGGCGCGCTCGAAGGCAGCTACCTCATCCTGTTTTTCATGGGCTTGTTCAATCTGGCCATCGGCTGCTTCGCCTCGTCCCTCACCTCGAATCAAATCGTCGCTGCCGTGCTCTCCTTCACCCTCAGCCTGATGCACTTCCTCATCGGCGTGTTCATCCAGGTGGGGCGCAATGTGCCGGAGAAGTTCATCGACCTGGTGCAATACATCTCCTCCTCCGACCACATCCGCGTGTTCACCAATGGCCTGCTCGACACCCGGCCCATGGTTTACTACACCAGCCTGGCCCTGCTCTTCATTGCCTTCACCCATCAGGTGCTGGACTTCCGCCGCTGGCGGCTGTGAGCAGGAGCCTGCGACGAAGGAATTTCCCCGAAGCCCATGCCTGACGATCCCCCCAGCCCCGCCCTCAAGCCCATGCCCTCCCGCCTTGGCATCGGGTTCAACGTGGTGCTCCAGGTCGTGCTCGGCGTCGCCATCTGTCTGGGGATCAATTTCCTCAGCTTCCGCAACTACAGCCGGTGGGACCTCAGCCCCAGCGGCGGCTTCACCTTGAGTTCATCGACGGAGAACTTCCTGCGCAAGCTCTCGAAGGACGTCGAGATCACGGTGCTCATCTCACGCGGATCAAACCTCTACAGCGAAGTTCAGGCACTGACCGACGAATACCGCCGCAATGGCAAGAACCTCATCAAGGTGGAGTTCGTCGATCCCTCGCGCGACCTCGAGCGCGCCGAACAGATTAAGTTGGAAAACAAAATCACTCTCCAGACCAGCGGCATCCTCGTGAAGGCGAACAAAGGCCTGCGCTTCCTGCCCGAAAACGATCTCGTGGTGCAGTCGCCCGGCATGGATGCCGACCACCCCACGCTCGACTTCCGCGGCGAGGATGCCGTCACCTCGGCCATCGTGGGCCTGATCGAGGGCACGCATCGCACCTTTTACTTCATCAGCGGCAAGGGCTCCCGTGCCGAGGCAGGCGGCAACAACGAAACCCTGAACCTGCTCAAGGAACTCGGCCGTCAGCAGAACTTCGAAGTCCTCGGGCTCAACCTCAGCGAAGTCACCACCATTCCCGCCGATGCCAATGGACTGCTCTTTGTCGGACCGAAGTATGACTTGTCCGAACGCGAGCTGGCACTGCTCCAGGCTTACTGGTCGCAGAAGCGCGCCGCCGCCCTCTTCTTGCTCGACCCCGCCGCCGAGACCCCGCGTCTCGATGGCTTCCTCCGCGCCAATGGCGTCTCCCCGCGCGGTGATCGCGTGCTGTATGCCGAGAGCACCAGCGCCGGACCCAAGAAAGTGCTCAGCGTGGAGACTGGCTTCACTCGTGAATCGCCCATCACCCGCCCTGTGCAGGACGCCACCACCACACTCGCAGGGCAAACGCAGTCCCTGGAAATCTCCGCCAGCGAGGGCGGTCTCCGTGAACTCGGCCTGGAAGTGAAGCCGCTCATGATCGCCTCGCCGCGCTACTGGGGCGAGCAGAGCTACCTGGACGATCTGCCCGTGGCTGGTGAAGGCGATGCCAAGCCGCCGCTCCATCTGGCAGCGTCCGTCGAACGCGGAGCCGTTCAGGACGAACGTCTGCGCGTGGACAGCGCCCGCCTCGTTGTCGTGGGCAATGCCACCCTGCTCGACCCTCAAACCCGCGTGGCCGAGAACCAGGACTTCCTCGCCGCCAGCCTGAACTGGATGCTCAACCGCGAGCGCCTCATCGGCATCACTCCGAAACGCAAGCACCAGTATCGCGTCCAGCTCACCGACCGGCAGCGCGACCTGCTCTTCTGGATCACCGCCCTCTGTGCTCCCGCCGTGATCCTGGGCATCGGCTTCAGCGTCTGGGCCAAGCGCCGCGCCACCTAAAGTCTGAACGATGAAGCATGACGGATGAAGTGACGCTCGTCCTGTCTGTCACCTGCTCCTTCTTCATACTTCATCTTTCCAGCTTCAACCTTTCTCATGCGCACCCGCACCACGCTGTTTTTGATCCTCATCGCCGCCGCCCTTGGCACTGCAGTTTTTTCGGATCGCTGGAAACTGACCGGCTCCGGCACCCAGGCGATGAGCAATCCCCTGCCCTTCGACAAGGCGAAGGTGGATGAGATCATCGTCGAGTCGCCTGACAGCACAGTGCACCTCACCGTGGCCAATCACTTTTGGACCGTTGGAAAGCCCGTCGATGACGTGGCCAATCCCGAGCGGGTCGATGAATTGCTCGCTGCCATGGAATCCGCCGAGTGGCTGGACCATCTCCGTCGTGCCGACCTCAGCCTCGAAACCTGGCAGATGACCGGGCTCGAAAAGCCCATGGCCCACATCCAGATTCGATCCGCAGGGAAGACCACCGCCGAATGCTGGGTGGGCAACGGCTCGGCCATTGATGGGGCTTGTTACCTGTCAGTCCCAGGCAAAGCCGCTGGTGAACACGAAATCCACGTCGTGCGCACCACCCTGCCCGCCTTGTTGAAGAAGTCCGTGGAATCCTGGCGCGACGATCGCCTCATTCGCGTTCCCGCCGAAAGCGTGTCCCGCATCGCCCTCAGCAACGGCCATGGCCAAATCGAAGTCTCGCGGCCCAAGCCGAAAGCCCCCTGGGACCTCGTAAAGCCGCTCCAAACGCGTGGCCACAACGAACGCATCAACGAACTGCTCGCCACCATCCTGGGCCTCAAGATCAGCGCAGTGGCCACCTCGAACGAACTCAAGACCGCCTCACCCTCCGATGCGCTCAAAATCACGCTGACCACCCCCGCTTTCGAGAAGCCCGTCGAGATGACGCTCCTGACTCCGCCCGACGTGAAAGGCGGCCAAACGCAGGCTGTCATCCAGCATCGCCAGCACGGCTACACCGTTACCAGCGACCGTCTCGCCCAGCTCTGGGTGCAGCTTAACGATTTGCGCGATGATCACCTCGGTCGCGTGGATGCGGAGAAAGTCGATGCCGTGGGAGTTCGCAGCGCCATCGCTGGCGAGGTCGCCCTGCGCAAGGAAGGCGACCGCTGGCAGCTCCAGCGTCACGGTGCCTGGGAACCCGCGAACGGCGACCGCATTGCCAAACTGTTCGAAGCCCTCAATGAGCATCGCGTGAAAGAGTTCGTCGCCGACTCAGCGGCCAACGTCGAGCCCTATGGTCTGGACAAGCCGTTCATCGTTTTGTCCTGGAACGAAACCGGCGACCGGCCAGCGAACGACGTTGGAGGCCTCAAGACACCGGGCAAGTCCTTCGCCGTCTCGCCAGTTATCACGACGAACATGGTGCTCATTTTTGGCCAGGACACTCAGGGGAACATCTTCGCCAAGTATGAACACGAGCCCTTCATCTACCGAGTGGGTGCTTCGATCCTCAATGCGGTGCCCCGTGACAACGTCCGCTGGAAGGCCACGAATCCCGTGCGCTTCAGCCAGTTCGCCCTCCGCCAGATTGCCATCACTCTCGGCACCAATCCCACCGTCGTGCTCGACTACAATCCGGTGACCGCCCAGTGGTCCGGCAACCGTGCAGGCACTGACATTTCCGCCGCCCTCGACCGCGTCAAAGCTGACCAACTCGCCGACAAGTTGGGCGGATTGACCGTGGAAGACTGGGCCCAGGATCGCACCGACGGCACCAAGGCCCTCCAGCTTCCGGCCATCACGTTTCAAGTCACCTTGCTGACCGAACCCGGCAATCTTGCGAGTCCAACGAAGACCTTGCAGTTGAACTTCGCACCCACGGTGGCCGGAACTGACACCGCCCTTTACTACGGTCGCGTCAATGAAGGCCCGGACGTGTTCCTGATCACGCGCAGCACGCTGATGGAACTCATCCGCAGTCCGATGAAGGACAACTGACCTGCGACCCTGGTCGCCGCCGCATCAAGCCCAGCAGCGACGCCACGATGAACAACACCATCGGTCCGATCAGCGGCGACCACTCCACCGCATAGCCCGCCACCGCAGGACCCGAGATGCCGCCAACGGTGTAGCTCATCACCATGATCGTCGTCGCGGTCATCACTCGTGCGCCAGAGAAACGCTGTGCCATGCCCGTCATCGCGAGCGTGTAGAGACAGCCGCCCGCTGCGCCCCAGACAAACGCGATCACCCACAGCAGCCAAGGCACCGTGTGGCCCATCGGCAGCGGCAGACAGCTCGCGATCATCACGAGCAACGTGATGACGATGATGCGATGCGCGCCGCGTGTGTCAGCGAGCTTGCCCACGGGATACTGAATCACAAACGCCCCCGCACCGATCACGCCCGCGAGCGCGATGGCCGCGGATTCCTTCCAGCTCAAGGCGAGCGCCGACAGCGTGATCGCGGTGTGGGTGCCGTTCTCGAAGAAGCCGCCGATGAAGCCGAGCACCGGCAACTCAGGTGCCATGCGCAGCACCTCCCACAAACCTTCCTTCGGTGCTGAGGCATCGCGTTGCATCTCCACACGACGACCGAGCAACGGCAAGCTCGTCACCAAGCCCGTGATCGCTGCCGTGATGAACATCGCATCCGGCTTCACCACCGAGGCAATGAACGGCCCCAGTGCAAACGCCGCGCCCATGCCCGTTTGAAACAAGCCCATCCACGAGCCCTTCTTGTCCTCCGGCGCAAAGGCCGCGACGAGGCTATCCGTCACCGGCCACGTTAAGCCTGCGCCCAATCCGATGCACAGCGTCGCGAGCGACCACATCGCTTCATGATGCGCGAACGCAAGCCCTGTGAAGCCGCACGCGCTGGACACCTTGCCCATCTGATATGTTACTACCGCACCGAAGCGCTTCGCTAGCCGCAGCTGAAACGGAGCCATGCACAGCACGCCTGCATACACGAACGACGTGATGACGCCGATGACACCCGCGCTCATGCCTTGCTTCTCCATCACCGTCGCCGCCGCCGGCAGCGCACCGGCAAAGCCAGCGACCGTCAGCAGCGTGGAAAGGCAGAGCCAGAGCAGCGATTGAATCATCGCGCAGAGTGAAGATGAAACTCACGTCGTCCACTGATGAAGGCGCGGGACTTCGTGCGTATGCAGCACCATGCCTTACACCCGTCGCTCCTTCTTGACTCAAAGCCTTGCGCTTGCCGCTACCACCGTCGTTCGCGCCGAAGACAAGCCCTTGCTGCAATCCATCGAGAAGCAAGTCGTGGTGCCCGAGGGCGCAGAGGGACCGCTGTGGTTTCATCCGCGCGCTTGCCGCATCGGCTCGCAGATGTTCATGACGCTTCAGCCGATCATGGGCTCGGACTACTTCGGGCATGTGCATTTCACTTTGTCATCGGACAACGGCAAGACGTGGAGCAAGTTCGAGCCCGCGCCGCCGCTCGGTCATGTGCTTGCGCAGGACGGCTGGAACGAAGGCGTGTGCGACATCACGCCGGAGTATCATGCGCCGACCGGCAGCGTGCTCGCGCTCGGGCACAACGTCTTCTACACAGGCAAGGGCTTCGATCGCAACCAGCCACCGCGCTGGCCCATCTATGCCGTGTGGAAGGACGGCGCGTGGGGTCCGCGACAAAAGCTCGTGTGGGATGATCCGCGCGGCAGCGAGATCTACTCGAACAACTGCGGCCAGCGCGTGGTAATGCCCGACGGCGATGTGATGATGAGTTTCACCTTTGGCGTTAAAGGCAAGGCACGCAGCGTGTGCGGCGTTCGCTGCGCCTTCGATGGCAAGGCACTCACGATCAAAGAAACCGGCAATGCGCTGACCAACGAGAAGGGTCGTGGCCTGCTGGAGCCCTCGCTCACACGTTTTCAAAACAAGTTCTACCTCACTATCCGCGCGGAAGACAGTCGTGGCTACGTCGCCGTCAGCGACGACGGCCTGCACTACGAGCCCAAGCAAGCCTGGGCCTGGGATGATGGCACGCCCATCGACATGTCCACCACGCAGCAGCACTGGCTCACACACTCGGACGGTTTGTTCCTCGTTTACACCCGGCGGGATCCATCCAACGAGAAGATCGCCCGCTGGCGCGCCCCGCTGTGGGTCGCTCAGGTCGATGTGAAGAGACTGCGCTTGATCAAGGCGACCGAGCGCATCGCACTACCAATCGTCGGTGACTCGACCAACCATCCCGAACTGGTCGCCTTCAACGGTAACTTCGGCATTGCCAACGCCACGCCCGATGAGTCCTGGATCACCGACGGCTCCTGGTGCCCGAAGACGACTCGTGGCGAGCTCGCGATGGCACGCGTGAAATGGAGCAAGCCGAACGCACTGGTGTAAGAGGCATCGCGCACACCGTTTGAGAAGCGTCGCCTGCTCGCCACGTTCGTATCTTCGCACGCCCATGAAACTCCTCGCCGCTCTGCTACTGCCCACGCTCGCTCTGGCTCAAACCGAAGCCACGTTCCTATCGAACATTCGTCAGCTGACGTTCGAAGGGAAGCGCAGTGGCGAAGGCTACTTCAATGCGGATGGCTCGAAGATGGTTTTCCAGTCCGAGCGCGAGGAGGGCAATCCCTTCTACCAGATCTACCTCATGGACCTGGAAACCGGCGACCAGGAACGGCTCTCGCCGGGCATGGGCAAGACGACCTGCGCGTGGATTCATCCCGATGGCAAGCGCGTGCTCTTCGCCAGCACGCACACCGATCCGAAGTCGAAGGAACTGCAAGCGCAGGAATACAAGGAGCGCGCGGAGAGCAAGGTGCGTCGCTACTCGTGGGACTACGACGAGCACTACGACATCTGGGAATACACGCTGGCCGACAAGTCACTGAAGAACCTGACCAACACGCGCGGCTACGATGCCGAGGGCGACTACTCGCCTGATGGCAAGCACATCGTCTTCGCCTCGAATCGCGCGGCTTATGATCACGAGCTGAGCAAGGAAGACGCCGAGCGCCTGAAGATCGACAAGCAATACTTCATGGACATCTACACGGCCGATGCGGATGGCTCGAACGTGAAGCGTCTCACCGATGTGCCCGGCTACGATGGCGGCCCGTTCTTCAACAAGGACGGCACGAAGATTTGCTGGCGTCGATTCACGCCGAAAGGCGATCAAGCCGAGGTGTGGACGATGAATGCCGACGGCAGCGATCAACGCCAGATCACGAAGCTCGGCGCGATGAGCTGGGCACCGTATTTCCATCCGAACGGCGAGTATCTCATCTTCACCACGAACCTGCAGGGCTTCGCGAACTTCGAACTCTACATCGTCGATGTGGAAGGCAAACACGAGCCCGTGCGCGTGACCACCACCGATGGTTTCGATGGCCTGCCGGTGTTTACGCCCGATGGCAAAAAGCTCGCGTGGACAAGTGGTCGCGGTTCGGGTGGTGCCTCGCAGATTTACATCGCGGACTGGGCCCACGATCACGCACTCGCGGCGTTGGCGAAGTCGAAGCCGGTGACTGCGACAATGACCCACGAGTCCAATGAGACGCACACGTCCCATGCGCCGAAGGATACCACGGCCGACATCACGTCCGCTGACATGCGCAGCCACGTCACCTACCTTGCCAGCGATGAACTCGATGGCCGTCTCACCGGCACCGAAGGCGAGAAGCTCGCGACGCAGTATGTCGCCGATTGCTTCAAAGACATCGGTCTCGTGCCTGCGGGCGACAAGGACTGGTTCGACAACTTCGAGTTCACGGCAGGTGTCGCACTCGGCGAAGGCAACGCATTGACGATCAACGACAAGTCCTTCGCTGCCGACAAAGACTGGCGTCCGCTCACCTTTTCGCAAACCGGCAGCGTGCCCGCGAGCGACATCGTCTTCGCTGGCTACGGCATCGAGACGCCCGACGAAGCAACTGGCGAGGACGGCAAAAAGATCGAGCCTTACAGCAGCTACGCGCACCTCGACGTGAAGGACAAGTGGGTGCTCGTGCTGCGCTACTTGCCAGAGGGCATCGATAGCAAGCGCCGCAACGAATTGATCCGCTACACCAGCCTGCGGCAGAAGGCGATGATCGCACGGCAGAAGGGCGCGCGTGGGTTGCTCGTCGTCAGCGGGCCGAACAGCAAGGTTGTGGAGCAACTCGTGCCGATGCAGTTCGATGCGTCGCTCGCCACGTCCGGCATTCCTGCGATCAGCCTCACCGACGCCGTGGGCGATGAGTTGCTCAAGCCTGCGGGCAAGACCTTGAAGGAACTGCAAGACAAGCTCGACAACGGCGACCTCATGGGCGGCATCGAATGCAAAGGATTGAAGCTCGCCGCGAGCATCGCGATCAAGCAGGAGAAGAAGACGGGCCGCAACGTGCTCGGCACCTTGCCCGCGAAGGCGGAGCCCGACTTCCACACGCCGCCGCTCATCGTCTGCGCGCATGTCGATCACCTGGGCCGCAACGGCGGCAGTAACTCACGCGCGAAGGGCGATGACGTTCACAAGATTCATCATGGCGCTGACGACAACGCCAGCGGCACTGCGGGGGTGATCGAGATCGCGCAGTGGCTCGCGGACCTGAAGAAGCAAGGCAAGCTCGACATGAAACGCGATGTGATGTTCATCGCCTGGAGTGGTGAGGAACTCGGTTTGCTCGGCAGCAATCACTTCGTCGAAGACCTCGCCAAGATGATCACTGGCAAGCCGGAGTCGTCGCTGAAAGGCATGATCGCCGCATGCCTGAACATGGACATGATCGGACGCTTCAACAAAACGCTCGTGCTCCAAGGTGTGGGCAGCAGCACGCTGTGGCCCAAGGAAATCGAGAAGCGCAACGCGCCCATCGGCCTGCCCATCACCACGCAAAACGACGCGCATCTGCCCACCGACAGCACCACGTTTTATCTGCGCGGCATCCCCACGCTGAACGCCTTCACCGGCAGCCATGAGGATTATCACCTGCCCACCGACACCGCCGACAAGATCAACTACGACCAAGCCGCCAAGATCGCCAAGCTCATGGGCCTCATCGCGCGCGGCATCGCCACCAACGTCGCTGCGCCCGACTACGTGGTGATGGAAGCGCCGAAGAACCAGGGCTCACGCGGCGGCATGAGAGCCTACCTCGGCACCATCCCCGACTACGCGCAGGGCGACATCAAAGGCGTGAAGCTCAGCGGCGTGTCACCGATTGGCCCCGCAGCGAAGGCCGGTGTCAAAGGCGGCGACATCATCATCAAGCTCGGCGGCAAAGACGTGCTCAACATCTACGACTACACCTCCATTCTCGGCGACTTGAAGATCGGCAAAGAGACCGACATCACCGTGCAGCGCGAGGGCAAGGACGTGCAGATGAAGATCACGCCGGGTTCGCGGGAGTGACGTTAGACCGAACAAACCCGACTTCGTGATTGCGTTTGAAGCAGCAAAAGACTTAGCCTGCGCTTTCCTCCCTCCCATGAAACAGCGCCTCACCTTCTGCCTTCTGGCGACTCTCAGCGTTTTGCTAACGGCTTGTCCTCCTTACAACGGGCCGGCTACACTGCAGCCACAGCCGTATCCACCTCAGTCTCAGGTGCAGCTGCCCGGAGGCATCACTCTGGATCAGCATCTGCAAAGAGTGCGCGAATCCCACCGCAATCTGATTCGCATGGCCGGAGAGATCCGTGCCGGAGGTCAGCCTCCCTATGAGGTCATCGAAGTGCAGCAAGCCGTCGCCCTTTATCGCACCGCCAGGCTCCATTGGGCAACAGCCGGACAATACATGGCCCGCGACATCGCGATGGCACAGCCCGTGTTCACCACCTACACCAACAGCGCCCTTGCACAGGCGCAGCAAAGCCAGACCCAATTTGGCGAGCAGTATGCCCGCATGAAGCGCGAGCGAAGTATGGTGGCTGGCTTGTTGTTGACCATCCAGCTTGCAGATCGCTTGCTGGGACAGGCCCGGAGCGTCATGGACACTGTAGAGCGCCAGCGCATCGCCATGGCCGTTCAGCAGGAGTTTGTTCTGCCTGACTGGGATCAAATTCAGCCACTCTACCCGCAGACGAGCGGATGGGGCCAACCTCAGCCCACCTACCCGCCGCAGCCTTCATATCCCCAGCCACAACCGGGCTACCCGATCCAGCAGCCCGTTTACCCGCAACAGCAGCAACCGATCTACCGATGAACCTCTGGCGCGTCTGCTTGTTGTTCGCGATGGGCGGCCTCGTGCTGCACGCGCAATTGCCGGAGCGACGAGTGGCCGTCGTCATCGGCAATAGAGACTACCACAAGATCGGGACGGTCAACAATGCGGCCCCCGATGCCGTTCAGATCGCCGCGACGTTGGGACAGCTTGGCTTCGCCTTGATCCCTCCGTCGAATCCCACTTACGCAGAGCCTGATGCCAGCAGGGCCTACATTAATTTGGGGCTTCAGGACATGCACCT
>JAEUHN010000035.1 GCA_016795365.1 Verrucomicrobiaceae bacterium | reverse complement strand
ACATCGAAGGCATCAAAGACCGCCCCGTGTTCAAGCGCGCGGTGAAGAAGGACGAACCGATTACCTGGGACGACATCGAAATCCCCTCCAACCGCATGACCGAACTCTGGGAACAACAGAAGTCCGTCATCGGATTGAAGTGACTCTGTGGTCATGCATGGCGCCATCCGGAAATGCAATGTGGCAGCCTAAGGAAGCCTGAAACTTGACGAGAGCCTTGGACTGAGGCTTGGAAGGGGTTTAGTTTGCCCCTCTCGTCTGACGATTTGCCTTCCGACATGTCTGATTCTTCCAAACACATTGCCGTCCTTGGCGGCGGTCCATGCGGCTTGTATGCTGCCCGCGTTTTGACCCGTGCCGGCTACGCCGTGACCGTGCTCGACAAAGGTGATCGTCCGGGCGGACTGGCGACGAGTCACCTCCGCAATGGCAACTGGTATGACATGGGCTGCCACATGCTTCATGAGTTCGACAAGGAGATCTATGAGGACATCATGGAGATGATGGGGGAGGAGAGCATCCCGGTGCAGTTGGATGCCAAAATTCGCTGGGCAGGCTCCTTCTACCGTTACCCTCTGCAGCCAAAGGACATGCTTCGCGGCATCGACTTTTTCACGCTCTGCTACTACGTCCTGGGATTATTCGCTGCGCAGTTGCGCTCCAACCTTGTCCCCTGGGTGCCCAAGAACTCCGAAGAAGCGCTCATCATGCTCTACGGCCATCCATTGTATGAGTTCTTCTTCAAGGACTTCACGCATCGCTACTGGGGCATCCATCCGAGTGAGTTGAGCGCTACCTTTGTGACGCAGAAGATGCCGCGTCTGAGTGCGGTGGACATGATCAAAAAGTGGCTGGCCAAGGTGGGCATCAAGGATCGCAATGTGCGCGCTGTGGACAGTGCCTTGCTCGAAGAAACGCTTCACTATTCACGGACCGGAGCCGAGTCGATGCCGCGGTGCATCGCCAAAGCCGTTGAGGCCAAGGGTGGGAATGTGATTCAGAATGCCGAGGTGACGAGGATTGTGATCGACGAGGTGACGCATCGTGTGAAAGCCGTGCGCTATCGTCAGAATGGCGAAGACCTCGAGCTGGCCTGCGATGAATGCATTTCGACGATTCCGATCCCTCATTTGGCTCAGCGGGCTGATCCGCTGCCGCCGGAAGAGGTGCTCGTAGCTGCCCGTGAAATTCGCTACAAGCCGATCGCCATCTACGGGCTGCTCGTGAACAAGCCGAAGTGCATCGACGCGCTCTACATTTACTATCGTGATCGCGCCTTCCACCGGGTGGGTGAACCCAAGAACGCTGGTCTGAAGGTGGAGCCGCCAGATCACTCGATCCTGATCGTCGAGACGACTTGTGAGATCGGTGACGAGAAGTGGCAGGGCACCGATGAGATCAAGGAGCGCATCTTTAGCGACCTGGAGGCCGAGAACATCTGCACACGAGACGACGTGGTCCAGGTCAACATCCTTCACAGCGAGAATGGATATCCGATCTTTGCGCTCGGGTTCGAGCCTCAGCTGGAGAAGATCAAGTCCTGGGTGAAGTCGATCCCCAATCTGCAAACGGCAGGTCGTCAGGGTGCCTTCACCTACCCGAACATGCACAGCGCGATGCGCATGGGCGCGCGGGCGGCCGAGGCGGCGATGGCGCGCCTGCGCTCCTAGGCTCAGGCTTTCTTGGTGGCGACAGGTTTGGCCCGGTCGGGGAAGCAGGTGCGACATATCTCGCACTTGGTGCCATCGCAGCCGCGTGCCGTGCAGTGCTCACGTCCGTAGAAGATGATCTGCAGGTGGAGCTTGTTCCAGGCTGACTCTGGGAAGAGCCGCTTGAGGTCGCGTTCGGTCTGCGTCACCGAACGTCCGTCAGTCAACTTCCAGCGCTGGGCCAGCCGGTGAATGTGAGTGTCCACGGGGAACGAGGGCACGCCGAAGGCCTGGGCCATGACGACCTGGGCGGTTTTGTGACCCACTCCGGGGAGCTTCTCCAGTTCCTCAAGGGTGGCAGGCACCTGCCCCTGGTGTTGCTCGGTGATGATCCGGGACAGTTCCTTGATGGCCTTGGCCTTCTGCGGTCCCAGGCCACAGGGGCGGACGATGGATTCGATGGCTTCGATTGGTTGATCCGCCATCGCTGCGGGAGTCCGAGCGAGGGCAAACAAGCGAGGCGTGATCTGATTGACCCTCACGTCAGTGCATTGGGCCGACAAAAGAACGGCGACGAGCAAGGTGTAGGCGTCCTGGTGATCGAGCGGGACAGGCGTGGTGGGGTAGAGCTGCCCCAGCCGACGCATCACGAATGCTGCTCGTTCCGTCTTGGTCACGTCGTGCGACGAATTCCCACCGCTCGTTGAATGCGCTCCACCATCTTCTTGATGTAGGTGTTGGATGCCTTGGCGCGGGGTTTCATGATCGTGAGGCTGCGCTGGAAAGAGCCCCACTTGAGCACCCTGATGTTCACTTTGCGGGCACCCCAGTTGTTCATCGCTCCTTTGGTGGGCTGATAGAGGTCGATGGTGTTGGTGCCGACGAGCGCGGAGCCGTAGTCATCCACCTCGTAAACGTAAGGCTGGCCTTCGATCTGGAACACAGTGCCCACAGGATACACGGACCAGTCGGCGGCAGCGCTGCGCACGCGGCCATACTTGAGGGGGGTGCCGACGGCAGTCTTGGCTCCCAGCTTGATGTGGTCACTCTCTGTGTGGGTGTAGGCGGTCGTCTTTACCGAGGTAATGCGGGTGGCACCCGGCTGAGGGCGGTTGGTGCCGACGGACGAGCAGGACACTCCAGCGAGGAGCATGGTCGCGACCAGAATGAGTTGGAGGGAGCGCATGGCTTTTCGTTAAGTGATCTTGATATTATATGGGGAGCGGGAAGCATGGTGACTCACTCAGGGGTAGAAATCAACCCGCGATTCTCCTGTGCGGGGTTCTGAGAGCCCTGCTTGACGGGACGTTGCGACGGTCTGGTTCAGTTCCACCACACATCCGGCGCGGTTCGGCGCTGTCATCTGGTTCACTGCCAAATCAATGGATTCAGGCGCTTGGGAGTCAAACGAGGTCGATGCGTTTGAGGCCTTCTTGAGAAACTGAGTCAGTGCCTTCGGAGGGAGACATTTTTTGTTCCTGGCACCAGAAAACCAGGGTCACAGGGGGCCTTCTTTTGCAATTTCCATACACATCTGAGGTGAGTCCTGCCCTTCGCGCTGCTTTGGCTGGTGATTGGGGGCTAGCCCAGCGCTGATGGCAGAATAATGCATGCGGCACGTTCAAGGGGCGATGGATTGGATGCTGGACTGCGATCCTGTTGTCTTTACCAAATCGAGAATACCGTTACCTTCGAGGCCATCGGTGTTTCACTCCATTGACTGCCTTAGCCATGAATCGAACTCGTTTTGCTGCCGCTGTGTGGGTTGTCTTGGTCGGCATTTACTGTGCCTGGCTCATCTCGCACGCGGGCGAGTGGCCGTCTCGAATGGCGACTCACTTCGATGGGGCCGGAAGGCCCAATGGCTGGCAGACCCGCGATCAGTTCTTGCGGTGGGCATGCTTGGGGCCGGTTCTGATCGGATTGTTTGTGGCGGGTGTTTGCTATACATGCCGGTGGTTTCCGACTCGGCTCAACATTCCCAACAAAGAATACTGGACCTCGCCCGAGCGCTTCCCGCTGGCGTTTGATTTTCTCATGGCCTGGTCGCTGTGGTTTGCGGTGCTGATGCTCTTGAGCCTGGGCGGGTTGATGTTCGGCGTGATTCAGGCAAACCAAAGCCCCCACCCATCGCTCGATGTGGCGAGGGCACCGATGGCATTGGCGATCACGGTGCCCACGATCGGCATGGCTTGCATGGTGGCGTGGATGATCACGTTTTACAGCAAGCAACGCTCTGTGTGACGGCTGCATGGTGAGTGGAGTTCTGACGTGGGTCCATTCAGGCACTAGACCGTTTGCGCATCCGATCGGGAGTCGTTAGCGTTTCAGTCTTATGGATTCGCCCTTTCCCCCAGCGCCGACCATTGCCAGCCCTCAAGAACCCATTCGCAACGTGCAGCCAACGACGCTCACGGAGCCACCTGTGATTCCGCCCCCGCCCCCCCCGGTTTACGTTTCTGCACCACCACCGCCTCCGAAGTCGAATGGTTGTCTGTGGACGTTCGTCGTCCTCCTGGTGCTGGCCTTGCTGGGCAGTTTGTTCATTAACTTCATCCTCGCTGCTGGCAAAGGCATGTCTGCCGTGGCGGACATCGCTGCCATGGAGGTGCCGAACACCGTGCGTCCCAAGCGCAAGTTCCATGAGGCGATGCTTGAAGAGGGCAAGAACAAGTCCCGTGATCGCATCGTGCGCATCGACGTGGAGGGCGTCATCACCTCCGGCAGCATGGGCGAGGGATTGTTCACTCCTGGCCTCCCAATGGTGGACATGCTCAAGCGCTCGCTCGAGCAGGCGGTGAAGGACAAAAACGTGAAGGCCATCGTCATCCGCGTGAATTCGCCGGGTGGTGAAGTCACTGCTTCGGACATCATGTATGCCGCTGTGAAGGAAGCGACGAAGGTCAAGCCCGTCGTGATCTACATGGACAGCGTGGCAGCTAGCGGCGGCTACTACTTGTCGTGCGCTGCCTCACAGATCGTTGCAAGTGAGACCACGCTCACAGGCAGCATCGGCGTGATCATGGAATCCTTGAGCTACCACGGTTTGTTCGACAAGGTGGGCATGGGCATGAACACCTTCACCAGCGGTCCACTCAAGGATACGCTGAGCGGAGCGCGCCCCATGCGCGATGACGAGAAGGCCTACATTCAGGGACTGGTGAACAGCATGTATGATCGATTCCTGACCGTGGTGTCTGAAGGTCGGAAGATCCCCAAGGAGACGCTGCGCAATGGAGTGGCGGATGGTCGCGTCGTCAGCGGTCGAGATGCCTTGGCTGCCAAGCTCGTGGACAAGGTGGGCTACATTGAAGACGCTTATGCCTCCGCTCGTGAGTTGGCCAAAGCCCCCGATGCCATGGTGGTGAAGTATGGCCACGAACCCAGTCTCATGGACATCTTCGGCGTCGAGGTCGAGTCGCGGTCCAAGACCAGCCTGCAAGTCCAGCTTCCAGGGCCACTCGCAGCCTCCAAGCTCCAGCCGGGGCAACTCTACTATCTCGCGCCCACCTTTGCGCATTGATTCATGCTGGATGCAGCCACCATTGGCGTCCTTCGTGATGTAGTAACCCTGGTCCTTTTGGCGCTGGGCATCGGACTCTTCGTCTATCGAGGCATCCGCCGCGCCTTGCCTGAAGTGAACTGGAACTACCAGGGCAACGTGCTTGCGCGTCTCTACGGTCCGCACGATGCGGTCATGGCGATGCTGCTGCTCAGTCCCTACATCGGCGGCCTGCTGCTGTATTCGCCAGCAGAGACTGCTGGTCCGGCCTCGAGTGGCGCATCGGCTGCCGCTGGCGGCTCGGCGCAGGTCGGGGCCGTGCTTTCACAGATCGTATTTTCCTTGGGATCAACTGCGGCCCTGCTGGTGTGGCTGAGGCCACTGCGGGGATTGGATGTGGGCGACCTGTTCGGCATCCGGGTGTTGCCGATAGGGAAGGTCATTGGCTTTGCGCTGGGTGCGATCGCACCCACCTTTCTGATCGTTGTCGTCGTCAATCTGGGTGCCGTGGAATTGCTCCGAAGTGTGTGGCCTGACATTTCACCCCAGCAGGTGGTGAAGGCTTTTGAAACCAGCGGCAGCGTGCCCTTGCGATTGTTGATGGGGTTCGCCGCCGTCATTGCGGCACCGCTGACAGAAGAGCTTTTGTTCCGAGGCTTGCTCTACGGGGTCTGCAAGCGCTTCACGGACTCATGGTTCGCAGCGCTCGTGACCAGCCTGCTGTTCGCCAGTGTTCATCTTCACGTCGGCAGTTTTATCCCGCTCTTTGCCCTCGCGTTGATCCTGGTCGCCGTTTACGAGATCACCGGCAGCCTGCTCGTGCCCATCGTGATGCACGCGTTGTTCAATGGGCTGATGCTCATCGCCATGCTGCTCGGAGCCAAGTAACGATGGGGCACAAAAAAGCCCAGGAGTGCATCCTGGGCTTCTTCGAATTGTGAAAGTCTAGGCGGTGGCACCTGCCAGACCTGGAGCGAGACCACCGGGATCTTCGTCTTCTTGCTGAGCCGGGCGGCTCTCGACCACCTTGGGCAGCGGCGGCGGGGGCGGGGGTTTCGAGTTGCTGCGAGGAGGATTCTTCAGCGTGCCGGTCTCCATGATCTCCTTGATGTGCTCACCGTCGAGCGTCTCGTATTCCAGCAAGGCATGGGCGATGGCATCGAGGCTGGCGCGGTTCTCGGTGAGCAGGCGGGTGGCCTTGGCGTAGGCTTCATCAATGAGGCGCTTCACTTCCTCGTCGATCATCTGCGCGGTGTTCTCGGAGTAGTTGCGGCTGCGCGAGATGTCGCGGGCCAGGAACACAGCACCTTCTTCCTCGCCGTATTCCACCATGCCCATCTTCTCGCTCATGCCCCAGGCACAGACCATTTTCCGCGCGATGCTGGTGGCCTGACGAATGTCGCCCATGGCTCCATTGGTCACGTTGCCAAACTTGATCTCTTCAGCGACGCGACCGCCCATAGCGACCACCAGATCGTCGAGCAGTTCGAACTTCCGGTGCGTGAACTTGTCCTCCAGCGGCAGCCACATCGTGGAACCAAGGGACGGACCGCGGGGGATGATCGTCACCTTGTGGAGAGGCTCGGTGTTCTCCAGGATCTCAATCAGGATGGCGTGGCCAGCTTCGTGATAGGCGGTGTTTTCCTTTTCCTTCTCGCTCAGCGCAAGGCTGCGGCGCTCACGGCCCCAGCGCACCTTGTCACGGGCTTCTTCGAGTTCGGGAGTGCCCACAGACTTGAGATTTCGGCGAGCAGCCAGCAGGGCGGCTTCGTTGATAAGGTTGGCGAGTTCAGCGCCGCTGAAGCCGGGAGTTCCGCGAGCGATCTTGGACACGTCGGCGTCCTCGCTGAGCTTCACCTTCTTGGCGTGGACCTTGAGGATCTCCTCGCGGCCCTTCACATCGGGCAGGCTCACGGTCACCTGACGGTCGAAACGGCCAGGGCGGAGCAGAGCAGGGTCCAGCACATCCGGGCGGTTGGTGGCGGCGATGATGATGATGCCTTCCTGCGTATCGAAGCCATCCATCTCCACGAGGAGCGCATTGAGCGTCTGCTCGCGTTCATCGTGTCCACCACCCAGACCATGGCCGCGATGACGACCCACCGCGTCGATTTCGTCGATGAAGATCAAGCATGGGGCGTTCTTCTTGCCCTGCTCGAACATGTCGCGCACGCGGCTGGCACCGACGCCGACGAACATCTCGACGAAGTCAGAGCCGCTGATGCTGAAGAAAGGAACATCGGCCTCGCCAGCGATGGCCTTGGCCAGCAGGGTCTTGCCCGTGCCGGGGGAGCCGACCATGAGCACGCCCTTGGGAATCTTGCCGCCCAGGCGCTGGAACTTCTTCGGGTCTTTGAGGAACTCGACCAGCTCCTGCACTTCCTCTTTGGCTTCCTCGACACCGGCCACGTCTTTGAACGTGATGCGGTTGCGGTCGAGCGAGAGCAGACGGGCGCGGCTCTTGCCGAAGCTCAAGGCACCGCGGCCAGCGCTCTTGATTTGCTGGCGGACCAGAAGGTAGATCACGGTGAGCACGAGGATCACGGGGAGGAATGTGATGATGGCGCTGCCCAGCATGCCATTCTCATAGGAGGCATTGGCTTCGAGACTGTTGTCGGCGAGCAGCTTTTTCACCTGGTCGCCCTGCCAGTCGGCGCTCACTGGCACATCGAACCACGTGGCTTTGGTGGTGGGGCGTGAGAGAACGGTCTTCATGTCGCTCTGGCTCGGCAGCTTCTCGATCAGGGCTTTGGCCGTCTCCAGGGCTTCGGGCGAATCGAAGTAGAAGCCAGAGATCGTTTCCTTGCGCGTGGTGTCTGAGGTATTGATCACCAGCGGGAATTTCGAGGTGCCCAGCACGACCTTCTTGGCCACGAGCTCCTTGAATTCAGGGAAGCTCAGCTTGCGGCCGACGGCGGACATGGAGTTGTAAACGATCGCCGACAGGAAGAGTGCGCCAGCGACGGCGAACAGCAGGAAACCCCTCCAATTGAATTGCGGGTCTTGATTGCGACGATTGTTCCCGTCGCGCGGGCCATTGTTTTCTTCGGACATGATATGCAGGGGTTACGCCTGTGGCGCGGAATCGAGCATACATGGAGGGGGTGGGAAATGCAAAAAGTCTCCTATTTTGTGGCGCTGGCGAAATTGTTCCGGCGCGGGAGCACTCATCGCACATCGAAGAAGTCGAAGAAGCAAAGCGCTGCCGCCTGCTCCTTGCTCAGCCCCTCGGCACGCCCGATCAGCGATCCCCGCTCCCGGATGTCGCCATTGCTCTCGATGCGGCCAATGGTGCTGCCACCCTTCCGCACGTCTCCGTTCGATTCCACTTCGCCCACGATGCTGCCTTTTTTGCGAATGGAGCCTCCTGACTCGATTCGCCCCACGATGCTGCCCTTGACCCGGATGTCGCCATTGGATTCAAAACGACCGATCACGCTGCCATGCAGGCGCACGTCGCCATTTGATTCAACCCTGGCGGCAATGGACCCATGCAAACGGAGGTCCCCAGCGATGGCGGGCAAGGCGAGGACGAGGAAGAGAAAGAGGTGCTTGATCATAAGATGGGCAGCCTCAGACGGAGCAGGGGAGCATTTCTTCATTCGCCCACGCGCACGATGCCACGCTCAATGGCAATGGCGACGGCGTTGGTGCGATCGAAGGCCCCGAGTTTCTCAAGGATCAGGCTGATGTGGAGGCGGATGGTGCCCATGCTGAGGTTGAGCAGGCTCACGATCTCCTTGGTGGAATGCCCCTTCACCAGCAGGCGAAGGATTTCGAGTTCGCGGGAGGTCAGCGGCTTGCGTTGCTCGCGGGCCTTGAGTTTTGCGGCGATGTCGGGTGGGAAATACATCGCGCCACCAGCGATGCGACGGATGGCTTTCAGCACCTCCTCGCATTCGGACGACTTCGTCAGGTAGCCTTTCGCTCCGGCGCTCACGGCCCGGTAGATGTCCTCCTCGCCGTCGAAGATAGTCAGCATCAGCACGCGTGCCTGAGGGAACTCGACGCGAATCGCCTCGATGGTCTCCACGCCGCTTTTGTCTGGAAGATGAAAGTCCATGAGGACCACATCGGGCTTGTGCTGGCGGTATTGCTCCAGAGCAGCGGCCGAAGTGCCGGCCTCGGCCACGACTTTCATATCGGGCTCGCTGTTGATCGGCAGGGCAAGGCCGAGACGAGTGGCGAAGTGGTCGTCAACGACGAGGACTCGAATGGGGTTGGGCGTGCTCATACAGGTTGGAGAGGGGAGGCGGGCACCTGCACTCGGATGCGGGTGCCCTGGCCGGGACGGCTTTCGATGTGGAGGTGGGCAGCAATCTTGTCCGCGCGTTCCTTCATGCCGCTGAGGCCGAAGTGGCCGACTTCCGCTTGCTTGGAGGCTGGGTCAAAGCCCCGTCCATCATCGCAGACCTCCAGTGTTACGAAGTCGGTTCCGTAGGCAAGGTGAAGGCTGATCGTCTTCGCGCCCGAGTGATGGGCAGCATTGGCCACCGCTTCCTGAGCAATGCGGAGCAGATGCGTTTCCGTGGTGCCGGGCAGGCGAACCGGAGTGCC
This sequence comes from Verrucomicrobiaceae bacterium, assembly GCA_016795365.1. Lineage (GTDB taxonomy): Bacteria > Verrucomicrobiota > Verrucomicrobiia > Verrucomicrobiales > Verrucomicrobiaceae > JAEUHN01. The sequence continues at coordinate 47,227 of JAEUHN010000035.1, read as the reverse complement.
CGTGACTTTGGATTCAAAGGACGCGCCACTCACCGTTGCCAGCGGACGGAGCAATTCCTCCATCGCTGCCGCCAGCCCGCGCTGTTCGAGAGTGACGCTGCGCAGTTCGCGAATCGTGCTGCGGGACTCCTCACGAGCACGGCGCAGCAGGCGCCTTGCCAGCGTCAGCGGTTCGCTCGCTTGCGGGTTGCCGCCGTTGAGCTTCATGGCCGTGTTGTCCAGCAGCATGGTCACGCCCACGAGTTCTTGTTCCAAGGTGTCGTGCAGGTCGCGGGCGATGCGTTGACGCTCTTCAAGAGTCGCCTGCTGCTGAGCCTGCTGGCGGATCACCGAGGACTGCGAGCGCACCATGAACTGCAACGTCACCGCCCACACGCCTGCAGCCAGCGCCAGGGCCAGCAACCCGCCAAGAATCCAGCGAACTCGCGATTCCGTCCACCAAGGGCCTCGTGCCAGCACCTCGATATCGTCAGCTCCACGCAGTTGAATACGGAAGCCCGTGGCATTACGCGGAATCACCAGCGGCCTCGTGGTGGTGAACTCGCACACGCCCGTGAGGCGGAGTTTCATGCCCGGCTGAAGATCCTCATGGGGTTCGTTGCTCGGGAGAATCGCTTCAAAAATCTGACTCTCCGCGCGGCAGACGAGCGCTAGTCCTTCGCGACTCGGCATGGCCTCGATGAAGTCCGCATCGAGCGTCACCAGTTCGCATTGCTCGCGGCTGTTGCGGGTGGCGTCGGCAACAAACTTTACCGGCTTCGGCATAGGCGCGGTGCCCGTCTTTTTCACATCCATCGCACTGAGGCTAGGCCGGAATGGCGTTACCAAAGGATAACCCTCAGCCACCACCTGATCGCCGCGCTGGACGCTGATCGGTTGTGCCGTCTGCACAAACATGCTGCCGCCCTCGCCTCTCAAATACAGCCCGCGCCCCGGCATCACATGCGTTGCCACTCCCTGCACTCGGACGCGCTGGCGCAGGGCGGAATCTACCCGCAGCAATCCATCGACGGGGAGCATCGGCACCTCGGCCACCGGACGCGCCTCCTCGTCCATGACGAAGGATTCCAACCCCGGCACAAACAACAGCCTGCCCGACATCTGGCGCTGGTCATTGAAGTGGGTTCCCGCCACGCCACGCACCCGCATCCGTCGCTCCAGCAACTGCCAGGGCAACTGCGTGCGCGCCTGCTGCTGAGGCACGATGGCCTTCACGCTCCAGCCATCGATCTGCAAATCCACGACCAGGCTCTCATCGCTGAACCACGTCCCTTTCACGATGGCCTGGACCTCGACCGGGTGGCAGTCGAGCGCGGGTTCAAAGAGTTGCTCGGCGGTGACTTGTTCCGGCAGGGGGAGTTCGCCCGTGCCGAGCTCCTCCAGAATCGAAGGCAGCACCACGGGCAGGAATTCACCTGGTCCGGCCACGCCCTCCACATGCAGCTTTGTGCCGGGCGCGAAGTCCTTGTTTCGACGCTCTGCTGGCACGCCCACGCAGATGCCGTCCTTCCCATCGTGAACGAACAGCACGCCCCAGCTGATGTGGAAGTAGGTGACGACGGCGTCGAGTTTCACCGGCAGGTTTTGTTCACGCTGCTCGGCCGTGAGCTTTCTGATCTGAGCGATGCTCGTCAAAGGCATGGCCGCTTCGGCAAATATCGCCCCGAAGAGCAAAACAAAGAAACCTATCCAGCGGGACATCATGGCAGCTTATCGGTGATGGCGTGCTGATGAACAGCAAAAACGCGAACCCCATCAGTGCCATCCTCTTCTCTCGCACACAGGTGCATCTGTCATGGCCGGCTGCGATTATTCATTTGTCTAAGCGACAGCCATGTCCCCCGGCGGATGATCGCGCCCATGCCAACCACACCCAAGCTCACCGGACGCTCGATGGCCACGCGCTTCGCGCTCGTCATCTTGATTGCCGGAGTGTTTGCGTGGCTGGCCAGCTTGCTGGTTCATGCCTCCTGACGGCAGCGATCAGCGTCCAATCATCCACCCTGAACTCTTCTGGGCACCCCGTATTCCGCTACCCGAATGGCGGTCGATCTGTGCCACGTTCAGGGAGGCGAGGTGAATTGGTCGCTGAACGTTGTCTTCAATGGGCAAGGCTCGGTCAGCACTTATCAGATAGGTCTTTTCAAGGCGGCGCTCACATACTTCGAGCCGCCTTTGACCTTCTCGACCGAGAAGATCGAGACGAGTTCCCAACCCTCAGCTCCGAGGTGGTTCAATTCGGCTTCCAGTGCGGACTCGTCAAACTCAGTGCCGGAGAAGAAACTGGATTCCGTTTCCAGCTTCAGAACCTTGTATTCCCATCGCGTGATGAGGTTGATGGTGCGGAAAAAGCGGGGCCATGTCACGCTTGTTATTCATCGGTCAACGGCAACCCCAGAACTTCGCTCGCCGTCTTGAAGTGCATCTTCGCGGCGCTGGCGAGCGCATCGGCTCCATGCTTGGCGATCAGTTCCTTGGCTCGCGCTTTCACTTCTGCTGACGCGCCTTTCTGGAGATGCACGTCGAGCTTGGCGCTGTTCTCATCGAGCCAGCGCACGAAGGCTTCGCGTGCGAGGATCGACGCGGCGGCGACAGCGGGATCGCTTTCCGCCTTGGTGCGCTGCACGAGGTCGATCTGCTTGCCGCGTTCCTTCAGCGCGCGTTGCAGCACGGCAGGATTGGCGAACTGATCACTGATCGCCTGCGGGCAGTCGGGCTTGCGTTCGAGCAGGTTCTCGATCACTCGCGCATGGCCCCACGCGAGCAGGCGGTTGAGGTTGCCGAAGCTCGCATACATCTCGTTGTAGCGCTTGGGACCCACGACGATCACCTCGTGCAGCAGGCCGGGCGTTTCGCGGATCACCTTGGCGAGCGCGAAGATCTTCTTGTCGGTGCCGATGCGCTTGCTGTCCATCACGCCCTCGGCTTGCAGATGCTTCGCCACACGACCATCGACATAGACACCCGCGATCACAAGCGGGCCGAAGAAGTCGCCTTTGCCGCTTTCATCCACGCCGATGTGCGGCGCGAACATCTCGGGGTGCAGCACCTCTTCATAACCGAGTTCCGCTTTCTGCAAGATCATCGGCTCCAGCACCATCGTGACGAAGTCCTCGGTGCCCTTGCCCTGCACCAGCACCTTCGGCCCCTTCTCATACACCAGCACGTTGCATCCCGTCTTCGTCGCTGCGTAGAGGCAATACGGCTTGGGCTCGAATCGAAAGCCCTGCTGATCGAGCAGCGGCTTGAGCTTGGCGGCTTGTTCAGCGGTGAGTGGCTTGGTGTAGGAGGTGACGGCGGGCATGGGGGGAAAGGATGAAGTATGAAGTATGAAAGATGAAGGCAGAAGGGTAATGGAATGTCGAAGGACGAATGACGAAGCTCGACGTTCGCAGTCGTATTGGTTATCACAGCACCGGTTCGTCATTGGTCATTCCGTCATTCGTCATTTCAGATGCCTTCTCCCGCTCATCCTCCCGAAGCCTTCGCCAGCGCGCTGGAGCGATGGTTTGCGGAGCATCGCAAGGACTACCCGTGGCGGCAGACGACGGACCCGTATGCTATCCTGGTGGCGGAGGTGATGCTGCAGCAGACGCAGATCACGACGGTGCTGGATCGCGGCTACTACGCGCGCTGGCTGGAGCAGTTCCCGACGTTTGAGGCACTGGCGGCCGCAGAGGAAGACGAGGTGCTGCGCGCGTGGGAAGGGCTGGGCTACTACCGTCGCGCGCGCAACCTGCACAAGCTGGCGAAGCATATCGTGGAGTTGCATGGCGGCGTGATGCCGCGCGAGCCGTCGGAGATTCTGGCGCTGCCGGGCATCGGTCCCTACACGACGGGTGCCGTGGCGAGTTTTGCTTTCGGACTCAAGGAACCGATCGTCGATGGCAACGTCGCGCGCGTGCTGATGCGGGTCTTTGATGATCGCACGCCGATCGATACGACCGAAGGCACGAAGCGTTTGTGGGAACGCGCGAAGACCTTGGTGCGTGCTTCGACGAAGCCAGGCGACTTCAACTCAGGTCTGATGGAACTTGGCCAGACGATCTGCCGAGTCTCCGACGCGGAGTGCATTCGCTGCCCGGTGAAGGCGTTCTGCCGTGCGACGACTCCGACAGAACTGCCGATCAAGTCGAAGCGCACGGTGATCACGGAGGTGACCGAGCGCGTGTTCTTCCATCGCTCCGCCGATAGCATCCTGCTTGAGCAAGAAACCGGCAATCGTCGCACCGGGATGTGGAAGCTGCCCGCGCTCCCCGAGAGCGATGCGCCGCCGACGGTGCTGCACAAGGCGAGCTACGGCATCACGCGCTACAAGGTCACGCTCTGGGTTCACGACGCGCCGAAGACCCATTCGATGGCTGACTCGCATCGCTGGATTCCACTCGGCGAACTCGGCGACCTGCCGATGCCTGCGCCTTATCGCAAGGCATTGCACGCGGTGATGCGTGCCGCCGACTTCCAACTGGAGGCGTAAGCCGTTTGCAGCCGCGCAAAACGCGCTACACTGCCGCCCCCATGAGCAAGCCCCCCTCTGCCTACCCTGACGCCCACGGTCACTTCGGACCCTACGGAGGCATGTTTGTGCCTGAGACGTTGATGGCGGCGCTCAATGATCTGACGGCTGAATACGAGTCGGCCAGGAATGATCCGGCCTTCCAAAAGGAACTGGACTTCCTGCTCTCCAACTATGTGGGCCGACCCACGCCGCTCTACTTTGCCGAGCGTTGGACGCAGAAGCTGGGCGGAGCCAAAATCTACCTCAAGCGCGAGGATCTGCTGCACACCGGCGCGCACAAGATCAACAACGCCATCGGCCAGATCCTGCTGGCCAAGCGCCTGGGCAAGACTCGTATTATCGCTGAAACCGGAGCCGGCCAGCACGGCGTGGCCACAGCGACCGTTGCAGCGCGCGCAGGCTTGGAATGCGTGATCTACATGGGCAAGGTGGACATGGAGCGCCAGGCGCTCAATGTCGCGCGCATGAGATTCCTCGGCGCTGAGGTTCGTGGTGTGACCGCTGGTCAGGCGACGCTCAAGGAAGCGGTGAATGAAGCGATGCGCGACTGGGTCACCAACGTGCGCACCACGCATTACATCCTGGGCACCGCCTACGGCGCTCATCCGTATCCGATGATGGTGCGCGACTTCCATCGCGTGATCGGCCTGGAGGCTCGCCGCCAAATCCTCGAGCACGAAGGCCGTCTGCCCAACCTGCTGATCGCCTGTGTGGGTGGCGGCAGCAATGCGATTGGTTTGTTCCATCCGTTCCTCGAAGACAAAGACGTCCGCATGACCGGCGTCGAAGCCGGTGGCGACGGCATCATTCCTGAGCGCCACGCCGCACGTTTCCAAGGCGGTCGCCTCGGTGTGTTGCAAGGCGCGAAGACCTGGCTGCTAGCGAACGAGGACGGGCAGATCCAGCTCACGCATTCCGTCAGCGCGGGTCTCGACTACGCAGCGGTGGGGCCGGAGCACGCCTGGCTGCATGACCAAGGCCGCGCGCACTACACTTACGCCACCGACACCGAGGCGCTCGATGCCTTCCAGCAGCTAGCCCGCATCGAGGGTATCATCCCAGCCCTGGAAAGCAGCCACGCTCTCGCCGAGGCGATCAAGGTCGCCCCACAGATGAGCAAGGACGGCATCATCATCGTGAATCTCTCGGGTCGCGGTGACAAGGATGTAGCCCAGGCTGCTCGCATGGTCTTTGGCGAGGATTTGAGGTTTTAGCCTGAGTGCTTTGACGTGTTAGCATCGGTGATTGCCAATGATCGTCTGGTCGTGGCACTATCCCAGCTATGCGTTTTCTTTTCGCAATCAGTGTTGGCACCATAGTCTGGTGGCAGCCTTGGCCGTGTCTGTCGTGCTTCAATGGTTACGGCGAAGACGTTAGCACGACCAATATTCGCGGCGAGGTGGTTTCGGATCGAGCAAAAGGATGGTTATCCCGCCTCACTGAAGCCCGACACCATGCAGTCTCTCATCGACATCGAGGGCCTCGGTTTCCTGGTCAATTCAAAGACGATCCTGTGATGCATGCAAATGCCGAGGCAGTCGAGGTCCTTCTTGATGGTAGCATCGAGAAATCCGTGAGGATGCTGAGGCAAATTGAAGCCGCCACTCCATCTCGTTACGAGACCGCTGCGAATTTGGGGACGGCACTGGAACTTTCGGGGGACGATGAGGGTGCTTTGAAATGGATAACCGAGGGAATTCGGAGAAACCGACAATCCCACGATCAATCTGAATGGATTCATGTTCGAATCCTTGAGGCCAAGGTGGCTCTGAAAAGAGATCCTCGGTGGCTGGAGACAAACACCATCAGCGGAATCAATAGAGATAACATGACGAAAGCCTTTGAGATAGAAACGCCGCAAGGACCGATGGTTCTATTTCATCCTTCGAAGCCGAGTGTTCACAATGCAATCGGCTGGCAACTCAATGAGAGGATGTCTTTGGTGAAGCCGACAGATATCATCGTCGCGCATCTGCTGTATGAACTTGCGTTGATTGAAATGGAGGCTGGCAACCTGAAAGATGCTGAAGGCGAGTTAGAAATGGCCAAGGACTATGGTCTGCCGCAAGCGTTGCTCACAGAACAAGCGAAGAGACTCGCGCCTGCGCTCGCTGAGATTCGGCGAGCAGAGTGGATCGACTGGCTCAGCAGTGGCGTAGTTCCGGTTGCCTTGGCGATATTGCTGTTGGTCGCATTGTTCTACGGTCTTCGGGCGTTGCAGCGACTCGTGTCGGATTGATCGGATCAGGTTTGGTCCAACGATTTCCGCTAGCTTTTCGCGGGCGGATTTTGTTAGAAACTCTCCATGCCCCACTTTTCCTGGACCATCGACGGCTCGATCATTGGCCTTTACCTGCTCGTCACGATGGCGGCGGGGGTGTGGTTGCGGAAGCGGGTGCGGCGCATCGAAGACTTCTTGGTGGCGGGGCGGGAGATGAATTTGCACCTCGGCATCGCATCGTTGGCGGCGACGGAGTTCGGGGTCATCACTTGCATGTATGCGGCACAGGGTGGTTACACGCAGGGCTTTGCGGGGGCGTTCCCTGGGTTGTGTCAGGCGGTGGCGATGCTGGTCATTGGCATGACGGGGTTCTGCGTGAAGCGGTTGCGTGATTCGGGGGCGATGACGTTGCCGGAGTTGTTTGAGCAGCGTTTTGGCAAGCTGGTGCGGTGGCTCTCCGGCGTGGTGATTGTGATGGGCGGACTGCTCAACATGGGCGTGTTCCTCAAGATCGGCGGCCAGTTCCTCTGCCTCGTGACGGGCATGAATCTCGCGCACCTCACGATGATCATGACCGCGCTGCTGGTGCTCGTAGCGATCTACACGATGCTCGGCGGGATGCTCTCCGTGCTGGTCACGGACTTCCTTCAATTCGTCGTGATGAGCGCGGGCCTGCTGGTGGTCACGATCATGATTTTGACACAGGTGGGTTGGGACAAGCTGGTCGCCACGGTGCAGACGCATCACGGCGCAGGCGGCTTCCTGCCGCTGTCGAATCCGGGCATGGGCTGGAGCTTTGTCATCATGCAAGTCCTGATGGGCTTCGCGGCGACGCTGACGTGGCAAACCGTGATCTCGCGCCTGCTCGCGGCCAAGGACTCGCAAACCGGGCGCAAGGTCTTCACGCACACGAGCTTCTTCTTCGTGTGTCGCTGGATGATTCCGGGTCTGTGGGGCATCGCGGCGCTGGCGATGATCGGGTGGAAGCCGCTCGACTTCCTGACCAAGGACGACCGCGCGGCGCTGCCAGCTGCCGTGGTGCAGAAGATCGAGACCTCGCCCATCGGCAAACCCTTGGCCACACTGAGCGAGACTGAACTCGCCGCCATGCCCGCGAGCGTGCAATCGACGCTCAACGATGCGTCCCTCAACGCGATGCCGAAGTGGCTCAGTAGTTTCCTGCCCATCGGACTCATGGGCTTGCTCATCGCCGCGATGCTGGCCGCCGACATGTCCACCGATGCGAGCTACATGCTGAGCTGGGGCAGCGTTATCTACAATGACATCCTCGCGCCCTTCCGACGGCAGCCGTGGTCGGACACGAAGGCGATCCTGTGGAACCGCTGCATCATCGCGCTCATCGGTGTGTATCTCTTCGTGTTCGGTCTGTGGTATGAACTGCAAGGCAACGTGTGGTCCTACCTCGCGCTCACTGGCTCGATCTATCTTTCTAGCATGAGCGTGCTGCTGATCGCCTGCTGCTACTGGAGCAAAGCCAACAACTGGGGCGCGCTCAGTTCCATCTTGCTCGGTGCGCTGGTGCCCGTGGCGCATCTGACCTGCGAGAAGGTGCCGTCGCTGATGCCGCTGGTGAAAGACATCACCAAGGATCATGCGGGCATCGCCGCGTTCACCGCCTCGGCCTTGGGCATGATCATCGGCTCACTCCTGAAACCCTCCACCCGCTCTGTATCATGACTGCTCATTGGTTCTGGTTCGCTCTCGTCATCGCCGTCGTGGTCTGGTATTCCACGATCACGCTCTGGGTCGCGATCAAAGGCGCGCTCGACATCCGCGAGATGGTCGGGCGGCTGGATGAGGAGCAGTCCAGAGACTGATTCTTGCATCGAACTTCGAGCACTTTTCCCTTCGCCACATCAGAACGAGGCCGCTAGATTTGCGCCGCTAAATCCCCCTGATGTCTGGTCGCACTGAACTCACTCTGCCCCCCGTGCTTGAAGCGAAGCTCGCGGCGTTTCGTCGTCGCGTGTGGGTGATCAAGCTGGCCGAGGGTGTGCTCGCGGCGGTGTTCGGGCTGGCGCTGAGCTACGTGATCGTGTTCGTGCTTGATCGGTTCATGGAGACGCCCGCGTGGTTGCGTGGCGCATTGATGCTGGCGGGTGCTGCGGTGCTGGGACTGGGACTGCCGCTGAAATGGCATCGCTGGGTGTGGCAGCAGCGTCGGTTGGAAGACGCGGCGCGATTGCTGCGACGCACCTTTCCGCGACTGGGCGACCAGTTGCTCGGCATCGTGGAGCTTACCAAGATGGAAGCGCTCGGCCATAGCGAACGCTTGGTGCAGGCGGCGATGAACCAGGCGGCGGAGCAGGTGAAGGATGTGTCGTTCGATGACGCGGTGCCTGAGGACAAGCATCGTCGCTGGGCGTGGATCGCAGGAAGCGTGGGCGCGGTGGCGCTGGCGGCATTCGTGGTGGTGCCCTCGGCGGCGTGGAATGCGTTGGCTCGATGGATCACGCCGTGGCGCGAGGTTGAGCGCTACACCTTTGCCAAAGTGGAGCCGCTGCCGAAGAAACTCGTGGTGCCGTATGCGGAGCCGGTCGATGTGAAGGCCACGCTGGCGAAGAACACCGAGTGGTCGCCGGAGAGCGGTCGTGTGCAGGTGAAGGATCAGCCCGCGCTCAAGTCGAAGCTCGACAGCGGCAACTACGACTTCAAGCTGCCGCCGCAGAAGAAGGACGCGCCGATGAGCGTCAGCATCGGCGACGTGCGCAAGAGCATCGAACTCATTCCCACGCAGCGCCCGGAGTTGAAGACGTTGCAAGCGAAGCTCACGCTGCCCGACTATCTTCAATACAAGACCGAGCCAGTGATCGAAGCCCGCAGCGGCATGGTCAGCGTGCTCACGGGAGCGAAGACTTCGTTCGTGCTCACGGCGAGTCGTGCGCTCGCCAAGGCAACGATGGACGGGACTGTGCAACCGCTGGTTAGCGGCGTGGTGCAGACGACACCGACCGTGGTCGAGAAGAGCGCCGAGCACCGTTTCGAGTGGGCCGATGAGCATGGCTTGCAAGCGCGCGAGCCTTTGCTGCTGAAGGTGAATGTCGTGGAGGACACAGCGCCGCGCGTCCTGGCTCGTCGCGATGAGCAAGAGCAGGTCGTGCTGGAAGGTGAGACGGTCACCATTGATCTGGAAGCGAGTGATGACTTCGGCATCAAGCGTGCGGGCCTCGAATGGAAAGGCGTGCCAGGCGAGTCGGGGCCGAAGCCAGCGCAAGGCGAGAGCATCGCGACTGCTGGTGAGCCGGAGAAAAAGGACATCACGGTGAAGGCAACGTTTAACGCTCAGCGCGATGGCGTTGCACCACAGACCATCGAACTGCGTGGCTGGGCCGAGGATTACAAGCCGGGTCGCGACCGTGCGCGTTCGCCTGCCTTTGTCCTGCACATCATGACCAAGGACGACCACGCGCTGTGGATGACCGAGAACATGAGCAAGTGGTTGCAAGCCGCGCGCGAAACCTACGAGCACGAGCAGCGTCTGCACGAGACCAATCGCGAGCTGCGCGACATGAAGGCCGAGGAACTGGACCGCCCTGAGAACCGTCGCAAGATCGCGCAGCAAGCCGCTGCGGAGAGCGCGAACGCAGATCGCCTGGATCGACTCAACAACGCGGGTCGCAAGATGATCGAACAAGCGGCGCGCAATGATTCCTTTGAAGCGCAGAAGCTGGAGCAGTGGGCCAGCATGGTGAAGGCGTTGAAGGACATCGCGGGCAAGAAGATGCCGAGCGTGGCCGACCTCTTGAAGAAGAGCGCGGGAGCTGAGGCATCCAAAGGTTCGCCTTCCTCGCCGAGCGAGAAACAAGATCAACAGCAAGCCAATGCCACGCCGAGCAAGTCGCAGCCTAACGCGCCGAAGGTGGAAAGCGGCGAGAAGGATCAAGCCTCTGGCAAAGCCAAGCCACAGGACCCGAACGCGCCAACGAAACCGCAGGCTCCGAGCGTGGCGGATCGTGAGAAGAGCTTCTTCGACAAACCAAAGGAAGATGACGCGAAGAAGGATGAGCCCGGCAAGCCCGGCTCCAGCAAGCTCGGCTTGCCCGGCACACAACTCGGTGCAGCACCGGCCAAGCCGGACGAGAAGAAGCAGGAAGAAGCGAAGGCTGACTCGCCTGCGAAGCAGCAACTCGACAAGGCGATCGACGAGCAGAAGGAATTGCTCGCGGCCTTTGCGAAGGTCACCGATCAACTCAAGGACCTGCTTGCCAGCCTGGAAGGCAGCACCTTTGTGAAGCGCTTGAAGGCAGCCTCGCGTCGCCAGATGGCCATCGCGAATTCACTGAACTCCGAGACGCTGAGTGCCTTCGGTTTGGACAAGAAAAAGGTGGCCGAGATGATCGCCAAGAAGGCCACCGATGTCGCCACGCAGCAGGCCGAGGAGAGCAGCGTGGTGCGTGTGATTCAGACCGACCTGGAGGCTTACTACCAGCGCAAGCAGGACATGCGCTTCAAGAACATCCTCGATCAGATGAAGAAGACCGAGATCGCTGCCGCACTCGTGCGTGTGGGTGACGAGGCGAAGTCGAACTGGAGCGGTCGCAGCATTTCAGCGAGCGAATATTGGGCCGACACGTTGGATCGTTGGGCCGAAGAGATGGTCGCAGCCGCCAAAGCCGGCGATGGCAAGGGCGAGAGCAAGCCGCAGGAAAGTCTGCCGCCTGAGATCGTGCTCAAGGTGATGCAGGTGCTCTTTGATGAGATGAAGCTGCGCGACGAAACGCGCGAAGCTGAGAACGCGAAACCTGTGCTCGAGAAGAAGGACTACCTGCGTCGTGCGATCAATCTGGCCGAGCGTCAGGACGACATCGGTCGTCGCACGTATCAAGCCGCCGCTGAGATCTCGAAGCTACCCAAAGCGCAGTCCTTCCAGAAGGAGATGAAGCTGCTCATGAAGGCGACCGAGGTGATGAAGGAAGCCTATCAAATGCTCGACAAGCCGGACACGGGCGCTGCCGTCGTGGCGGCTGAAACCGAAGTGATCGAGATGCTGCTCGAAGCACGCCGTCCTCCGCCCGGTGGCGGTGGTGGCGGTGGCAACAACCCTGGCGGCGGTGGCTCCGGCAGCGCCACGAGTGCAGCGCTGGCTGAACTCGGACCCGGCATGGATCCCACGGCCAACGTGCAAGAACGCGAGACCGGCCAGTCCACCGGCAAGGCGGGCCGCGAGTTCCCCGAGGAGTTCAAGGCGGGGCTGGATGCGTATTTCAATGCGTTGGAGGCAGGAGAGAAGAAATGACGAAACCAGAATGGCGAATGACGAAGGGGAATCTCATGACCCGATGCGATACAGCTCGCGCTGCCACCAGCGGCGAGTTCGTCATTCGTCATTCCTCTTTCGTCATTCCTTCGCGCGTCTGGCTCTCAATGATCTTGGCCGTGCTCGGATGCCTCACCGCTTTCGCTCAAGAAGAAGCGAAGGTGCCTTTCATCGAACAAACGCTCCAGCGCTCGGACGATTTCTACTCCAGCGGCATGAAGTCGCTGGTCGGTGATGTGGTGAAGGTCACGGGGGTAGCGGGGGATGTGGTGCAGGAGTTGCAGAAGGTCGCGACTGCGGCGGTGAAGGACAAGATGGACAAGTCCAAGGTGGGTCTGTGGAAGACCTGGCATGCCATGCAGAAGGATGGCGAGGTGGACCAGATCCAGTTTTGGAACTCGTATCGCAAGCTGCCGGAGGCTATCTTGACGCCGGATCGTTCGCCGATTTGGGGGGAAGGATTGAAGCGCTTGCTCAAACCTGACGAACTTGCGAAGTGGGATGCGGAAGCGACCAAACGCCGAGCACGGATCGAGAAAGCCATCGCTGACTACTTGGATCGTGGACGCAAGCAGTGGAAGGATCAGCGAGTGGAAACGCGCAAGGCGCAGGTGGAGGAGTTGGTGACGATCAACAAGCTTGATGCCGCTTCCACGACGAAGATTCGAAACGGGATTGATGGGGCTGTGTCCGCGGCCTTGCCGGACTGGGGCAAGGGCTTGGAGAAGAGTATTCGCGAGTATGTGAAGAGCGCTTTCCTCGGCGGAGCTGATGATCGGGTGCAGGCGCTGGAGGGTGGACAGATCAACTTTGGTTCGGCTGGCGAACCAGATGCTGTTGCCGCCGAAGAGGCTGGCTGGCGTGGGTTGTTGAAGCAGTCCTTGTCCGTTGAACAGTTCGGGCAGTGGGAGGCTCGCGAGCAGCAGCGTCTGGACCGGCGGTTGCGTGCGATGGCGATGATGACGGTGGCGGAGCTGGACCGGAAACTCCGTCTGACCATGTCGCAGCGCAGCACCTTGGAAGAAAGGTTTGTGAAGGTGATCAGCGAAGGAAGATCGAAGATGGATGCCCTCTTTTCCCAGAACTATGCGAACTCGGAGATCATGCTGATGGTGCTCAATGGAATACCAGACGCCGAGGTAAAGGCATTGCTCGAAGAGGAGCAGTTGGTGGTCTGGCGTGATGTGGCTGCACGATACAGCAGCTGGTGGAACCAATTCTAAAATGAAGAGCCAACTCCATCCTCAACTGCAAGCGAAGGCCCTCCGATGGCTCGGCAGGCTCGCACTTCTATTGATTTTGATCAGCGGGCATGGCACGTCGCTTTTGGCCCAGCAGGTGATCAAGGCGGAGAAGCCCAAGCCTGTGGTGGTGCCGGAGGAACAGCTGACGGAGTCCGAACTGGTGCAGCAGCTGATCTCCAACTATTTGGTCGAAGCCGAGAGCGAACAAACCAAAGATTCGATGCAGCAAATGGCGATCGTCATCGGTGATGTCCGTCGCGAGGTCGGCCTGCCGAAAGAGCGGCAGCGCTTGCTCGAGATCGCAGCCAAAGGCGCGGTGGATCGCGCGCTGGAAGGCTGGCGCAGCGCCCAGGAAAACCAGGTGCGCCAGCAGGCCATCGGCTTGACGGCGGAGGTGGTGGAGCAACGGCTGGCATCGTTGGGCTCGGTGCATGTTGGAGGAGAAACGGCGGAAAAGAATGCCCTGTGGTCGGCTTCGCTGGAGCAGGTGCTTACGCCGGAGGAACGAACCAAATGGACGTCTGCCGAAGAGCAGCGGAAGAGCTACCGGCTCCGCGCGCTGGCACAGATGCTGGTCGCTGAGATGGATCGTCAGGTGGGCCTGACGCTGACGCAGTGTGAGAAGCTGGAACCGCTCGCGCACAAGGCGCTGACGGATTACCTGCCCGACATGTCGAACTACGTCGATCGCAACACCGGAATGGATTTTCGCATGTTGCTGCTGATGCTTTCGGGCGTCCCTGAGAACGACATCGCGGGCGTCATCACGCCGGAGCAGTTCGGCAAGTGGCAGCAACTCACGGCTGACTATCGCGGCTGGTGGCAGAGCATTGAGCAGAACCATCGGGCGCGCATGAACAACGGTGGTCAGCCCGTGCAGCAAGGCGGGCGAGTCTTCATTAACGGCGGCGGAGGCGTCATCATCAGGCAATGAGAACCGGAGTTTGTTTCATCAGGGTCTTCGATACTGCAATGCTGCTGGCGCTCTGTGCTTTCGCGCTGGTCGGGAACCTTCATGCTCAGGCTCCGTCCCTTCGCTATGGCGGAGAGATCCCGCCAGAGGTGGATACGATCTATGAACGCGGACTTTCCTGGTTGGCTCAGCGACAGGCACCGGATGGTCAGTGGCAGGATGGACACAATGGCGCGGGTCAAAATGGTCTTTGCCTGATGGCCTTCCTGGCCAGCGGTGAAGATCCGAATTTCGGCAAGTATGCGCCCAACATCAGGCGTGCGATTCGTGCCATCATCACCACTCAAGATGCGACCACAGGATACCTACCCAACAGCATGTATCATCACGGCTTTGCGATGCTGGCGCTGGCGGAGGCCTACGGTGCTGTGGACGAGTCCTTGCTGTGGGAAGGGGCAGCGCAGAAGCCTCGCTCTATCTCGCAGGCATTGGACTTGGCGATCCGCTGCTCAGTGACCTCAGCGCAAAAGAACCCGTTTGGCGCATGGCGTTACTCACCGGACGCAACCGATGCCGATACGAGTGTGGCGGGCGCGATGCTGATGGGACTACTCGCCTGTCGCAATGCGGGACTCAGCGTGCCCGATGACACGATCAACAAGGCCGTTGAATACATCCGCAAGAGCACCGCGAAGAACGGTTTCGTGGCTTACAGCGGCGGCTTCGGTGGTGGCGGTGAGAGCCAGGCTCGCTCCTCAGTGGCGACGCTGGTGTATGCGATCAGCAAGCACAAGGACTGGGAAGAATTTGCCGCGACGCTAAAGCACATCAGCGCCGACCTGGAACATCGTGAGGGCGGGCATCCCGAATACTATCGCTACTATGCTGCGCAGGCGCTTTTTCAGGGCGACTACGATGCCTGGCAGAAGTGGAACAAGAACACCATCCGTCTCTTCAAAGAAAGCCAGCAGGCGGATGGCAGCTTTGGCAACGGGTCGTATCAGACCGCGATGTCACTGCTCGCCCTGGCGCTGAACTATCGCTTCCTGCCCATCTATGAGAGGTGATCGTCATATGCATTGTGATTGGCTTCTGACGCGGTGCTTGTTCGCGGCGGTGGCGTTGCTTGGTTTGGGTGCAGAGCAGTCGTTCGGTCAAGCCTTCGGGCGGCGGGTGCTGACGGCACCGGGAGGCACGTCGATCGTTGATGATTCGCAACTCCGCCAGCCTCGTCTGTTCTGGAAGAGCGGCGAGTTCATGGATGGGCAGCTGACCTCGGCCGACGAGCGCAGCGTGTCTTTCACATCCGAGTTGTTCACCGAGCCCGCGGTGATCGGTCTGGAATCACTTTCCCGCGTTGACTTTCCACCCTCCGCGTCAGCTGTGCCAGGAGCCGCGTTCTCGGTGCTCCTGCGCAATGGTGACAGCCTGTTTGCCGATGTGACTTCGGTCAACGCCGAGGGCATCACCTTGAACAGCCAGCGCCATGGAGAGTTGAAGCTGCCGCTGTCTTCCGTGCAGGCCTTGCGGAGGCTGAAGTCGGACCTCGTGCTCTACAGTGGTCCACATGGAGCGGCTGGATGGAAACACTATGGTCTGCGCGATGCTCAGGGGTTCCCGTGGGCTGCAGCCGAGCGTGGTGTGATGATGACGCGAGTCTGGAATCGCTCGGCGATGTTGGAGATGTATCTGCCGCCGAAGTTTGAAACGAAGGTGGTGCTCTCCTCCGACGGGCCGCTGAGATTTGCTTTGAGCTTCAACCAAGCATCCAACTCTTTGCAGCAGATGGCCATCGAGACGTGGGATGATGAGCTGGTGATTGCGCAGCAGAACAAGTTCACGCCTTTACAGAAGTTAGGGGCGGATGATCGGGTGCTGGCGCTGCGAGTTTTCTGTGATCTCACCACGCGAAAGACTATCGTGTGCGATTGGAATGGTAAGGTGTTGGGTGAGTTTCAAGGCCAGCCCGTGGGAAGTGAAAAACCGTGTGTGCTGCTGCGCAACAAAGGCGCTCAGATTCGTCTGGAGCACCTGCTGGTGCGTGTCTGGGATGGAGTAACGATGCCGGGCGCGAGTGTGGCGACGAGCTTTATCGAGAAGCTGGATGGCACTGCGCTTGCTGGGGCGGTAACCGCAGGTGCCGATGGGCGGAGCTTCATGGTGGCAGGGCAAGTGGTGCCTTTGGAGCAGGTGATGGTGTTTGATGCCGGACCTCTCGATGAAAAGGCGATGGCTGCACGGCAGGTGCCGCTGGCGCAGATGTTGATTCCTTCGCGAAAAGGTGCCGACGAACTGACCTCCGTTCGTTACAGCGATGGCACCTCTCTTTCGGGTCGCTTGAGCAAGGTGACTGATGGAACGGTTAGCCTCACGCATGAACTCTCCGCGCAGCCCGTCCTGGCACGAATCGAAGGAATGGAACGGCTGAGCATTCAGCAGACCAAAGCTCCAGGTGCAGCGCCAGAGCCTGCGATGGAGACGCTCGATACCATGCATACGGGCAGTGCCACTTTGCATGGCCGGTTGGAAGGCACAGGTGATGCCCAGATGCGCTGGCGCTTGCCTGGAGCCCTGACTCCGGTGCCGCTGGCGAAGCGCCCGGATCTCGAGATTCGCCGACCATCTCGTGATGATTTGAAAGCCGCTCCTGCGCTTTTCTTCCTTCGCGATGGCAATGTGCTCGGTGCCACGCTCCAGAGTGTGACGGCGACGGACGTGAAACTGAAGTCCGACGTGGTGGAAATGGGGATGCTCGCACCCGACCAATTGCACGCGATCCATTTCAACAGTCGTCAAAAGGCAGCGCGAGGCTTTGCTGATCCCGGCTGGCAGATCGTGAAAGGCACCGAGGCCGATGTGGAGCGCAAGGGTGACGATGCGATCGTGATCAAAGGCAATGGTGCGATGGGGCATGGCACCATCATGTTTGGCGATGAAGTGCAGTTCACGATGTCGGCGCCCAGCTTCTGGGGAGCGCTGGAGGTGGGCTTGTTCTGTGGTGATCTGGAGTCGCGCACGAAGTCGGCTCAACTCCACCTCATCTTTTCGGGCAGCGACTTCTGGGCCGTGCTCGAGACGGGCGAGAACAACAGCCGCAGCAGCGAGCAACTTCGCAATCTCACTGCCAAGAGCATTCAAGTGAAGCTCAGCTTCACCGAGGATGCGGTGCAGGTCTCGGCCAATGGCATCCCGCTCATGAATGCCCAGCTCGATGCCTCGCTGCGCAAGGGCGCGGGACTGATCTTTGCACCCTCGGCGATGTGGGGAAATCCTTCGCGCGATGTGGAGGTGTCCAACTTCGGGGTGCAGGCGCGGCCCGACTTCATCCAGACTCCGGCGATCGGTGACGAGTCCAAGAAAATGGCCATGACCATCCCTCGCTTCAAGCGGCAGGACCCGCCCACACATGTGCTTCTGGCACCGAATGGCGACATGCTCCGGGGGCGCATCGAGAGCGCCACGGCCACGAGTATCAAGTTTGCATCGGGAGTGGAGAGCATGAACGTGCCCGTCGAGCGTGTGGCAGCGGCCGTGTGGTTGGAAGAGCCGAAGACGTTAGGCAAAGAAGAGCCGGCGCCTGTCAAAGAGCCTTCGAAGGATGACGAGTTTGCCAAGTCCATCGCGACGCACTGGCTCGTGCTTCAGGACGGATCGCGATTGGGAGTGAAAGTGGACAAGTTCATGGCGGATCGCATCATCGCGTGGTCGCCATCGCTGGGAACTGTGGATGTGCCGAATGATCAGCTGGCCATGGTGAAGCTGGCCGCGCCTTCGCCTACGAGTGCCATGCTTGCGTATCGCGACTGGCAGCCGGAGTTCGCTCCCGAGCCTGTGCTGCCCGAGACTGGCGGTCAGTCGTCTCCCTTGCTCAACAAACCAGCGCCCGACTTTGCCTTGCCACTCCTCGGCGGTGGGCAATTCCAGCTGAGCGCGGAGAAGGGCAAGGTCATCGTGCTCGACTTCTGGGCCACGTGGTGTGGTCCTTGTGTCTCTTCCATGCCGGAGCAACTCAAGGCGATGGCCGAGTTTGACCCAGCCAAGGTGAGGTTCATCGCTGTGAATCAAGGCGAGCCTGAACCGGTGGTGCAGAAGTTCCTGCAGGCACGTGGCTGGCAGATGTCCGTGGCGTTCGACAGCCAGCAGGCCATCGGTGCTAAGTATGGTGTGGAAGGCATCCCCCATTGCGTGGTGATTGATGCCACGGGCAAGGTGGTCTGGACCAACACCGGCTACTCGCCGGGTGAGAGCGAGAAGATGGCGGCTATGATTCGCAAGCTGCTTACCGCTCCGCAGTGAGACACGCTCAGCGTTTTCTCAACACACGCACCCGCTCGCGGTTCAGGCGACCATCGAAGGCGACGTCGGGCACGTAGTCCTCCACAACATCGAAGTGCTCGCCGAACAAGGCGTCCAGTTCCGGCACAGGCAGCGCGTGGGGCGGGCCTTCGTAGCCTTCATCGTGCTCGGGATCGATGAACCACACACCGATCAGCAGGCCGCCAGGCTTGAGGAGGCTGTGCACGGCATCGCGATAGGCCGTGCGCATCAAAGGCGGAATCGCGCAGAAGCAGGTGTGCTCTACCACGGCATCGAAGGTGCCTGTGAACTCGGTGGGCAGTGCGAAGAGATCGCCCAGGAGCCAGGTCGATTCTGGCAAATGCGGGTGAGATTGCTTGGCGAGGTCGATAGCCAGCGGCGAGATGTCCAGGCCGATCACTTCAGCGCCGAGCGAAGCGACCAGAGCCACATCATGCCCCGCGCCGCAGCCAGGGGCGAACACGCGGCCCTTCACCGGATTTCGCTCCAGATACTGCGCGAGTGGCGGTGAGGGTTTGCCTTTGTTCCAGGGTGTGTTGCCCTCGGTGTAGCATTGATTCCAGTCGGTCATGGGGCCGCATACGAGCACTGCCTGACCCTACGTTCAAGCCCATGCACGCTGGGCCATCAGCATCGGTGGCTGATATTCGCAGAGTGGATCGCCATCGAAGGGATTGCCACTCATGGCATAGGCACGGGCTCGCGAGCCACCGCAAAGGCTGCGATACTCGCATTGGCCGCACTTGCCCATCAACGCATTGGGATCGCGCAAGTGTTGGAAGGTCGGATTGTTCCGATAGATGTCGAGCAGGTGCTGAGTGCGCACATTGCCAGCGTTGAGTGGCAGGAACCCACTGGGATTGACCTCGCCCGTGTGGGAGACAAAGACGAATCCCTTGCCGTCATTGATGCCCAGAGGTGCTCGCTTGGTTGGTCTGAACTCGCCGATCTCAGGATGCTGGCGTTGCACGCGTCGATACATCGGAGCCTCGGTGGTCTTGATCTCGTAAGGCGCGGTGAGGCTGTGCTCGTGGAGTCGAATCAAGAGGCGTTCGAGCTGGGCCGGTGAGGGGAGGTCATCGAACTTCCCGCGACCGGTGGGCACGAGGACGAAGACGGACCAGAGCACGGGCTCGATGTCTTCCAGCATGTCGATGAAGTCATCCAGGCGGTCGGCGTTGTCTTTGGTGATCGTGGTATTGATCTGCACAGGAATGCCAGCATCGAAGCACTTTTCATAGGCTTGGAGCGTCCAGTCCCAGGTGCCTTTCACGCCGCGGAAGGCATCGTGGCTGGCGCGGTCGGGACCGTCGATGCTGAGCGAGATGCGGTGCACGCCGGCACGCTTGAGTTCGTGGAAATTCATCTTCACCAGCCGTGGCGTGGCGCTCGGGCTGAGAGCGGGGAAGAGGCCTTTCTCGCGAGAGTAGTTGATCAGGTCCAGCAAGTCTGGACGCATCGCGGGGTCGCCTCCCGTGAGCACGAAGACAGGCGGTTTGATCTCAGCAATCTGGTCGATGAGGGCAAAACCTTCCTCCGTGCTGAGCTGAAGCGGGTGGGCGTGGGGATCGGCTTCAGCCCGGCAGTGGCGGCAGGCGAGAGCGCAGGCGCGAGTGGTTTCCCAGATGACGACAAACGGGCGGTCGTTGAAGTCGAAGGCATAGGGTGAGAGCTCAGACATGCCAAATTAACGCACAAGCTGGTGTGCCTATCTTGGCTTCTATGAGGAGTGCTTTGCAGCGGATCTGAGAAACGAAAGTAGTAATGAATGATTTGTAATTATCGGAAAACCTCGCGCCAATGATAGCCTGCGTTTCATGAACTCCTCCCTTCACCCGATCATTCGTGCCGGTGTAGCTCTCGGCCTGATCAGTCTGACTTCCATCGTCAAAGGCGAGTTCACGAGCACGATCATGTCGCCCATGCAGGGATTCCCCGCGCGCAGCCAGTCAGGCGGGGGAGTGGCGGCCCACGAGGGCTTTGCTGTGTTTGGCTTCGCCGGAACGCGCAGTGCCTATGTCCTTCGCTATCGGGCGGGCGAGGACGGCTGGGGATTCTTCAGCTCGCTCACGGCATCGGGCATGTCGGGGAACGCTTGTCGCTCAGTGGCCATCAGCGAAGAGGGGGTTGCACTCGCAGATGATGCTGGGACTCGGAATGTCTATTGCTTCGACTTGGAGACCGGGACGCCAGCCTTCGTCGATAAGCTGGTGGTCGCTGGCTCAGGTTCATCGGCTCCGACCAAGCTCGCGATGTCGGACAGCCTCCTTGCCGCCTCGTCAGGCCTGGCCGTGCAAATCTTTGAAAAGGCGAACAACCACTGGACCCTCAAGACGACGGTGGCCATGGATCTGAGTGATGGCTCCATCAAAAACCTCGCGCTCAACGGCAGCCGCCTGGTGGTAGGTCTTGCCAACAAGGTGGCAGTCTATGAAGCGTCCTCAGGCGCATGGTCAAAGACTGCGACGTTGACAGCGCCCCAAGGCGTCTCGGGCTTTGGTGACACGGTGGGTGTTTCATCTTCACAGATCGTGGTGGGATCGTATTCCGGTGGCCATGTGTATCGCCTAAGCGGCTCGGTCTGGACAGCGGCTGAAGTCGTCACCACCCGCCTCTTGGGGCGGGCGGCACAGGTCGCGATTAACGACGACACGTTGGCAGTGGAGAGCGGTTCGACGGTGGGGTTCACCTTGCGCAGATGGAGCGGCACCGCGTGGGTGACGGCACCGAGCAGTCCTACCAGCAGGATTGGTGAATCGGTCTCTGGCGCTTTCGGCGGGCTGGCGCTGGGGCAGGGCATGGTGGTGGCACCTGCGGCGAATGGAGAGACCTACTGCATGCTCCAGCAACCGGATGGCTGGGCGAGAGCCGAGCGTGCGTGGCTGGCGCGGTTTCAGCCAGGCTTTGGATCCCAGCCGGCCACCGATGGCAATGTGCTCGCCGTGGTCGAACCCGTGGGTGCGGGCGTCTTGCACATCGCGGGTGCGGACGTGTTCCCAGGCGCGGTGAATGTGTATGGTCGGACCGTGGTGGGAAAATGGGCGTTCGAACGGCGCATCAACCTGTTCAGTGAGCCCGACCGGCAACTCTCGCGTATTGATCCCTGGGAGCCTCCGGGCATTGACCCAACAGAGCGGCGAGCGAACCGGACGGATCGCGTGGCCGTGTCCGGCGATTGGCTCGCCGCTTCCTCGGGCAACAAGGTGTTTCTGCATCGTCGAGATGGTGGTGCCTGGACCCGTGCCCAGGTCATCACCGTTCCGCGCAAGTCTCCCGGCTCGATCTCCGCCATCGACCGTGCCAATTCCATGACCGTGGCCAAGGTCGCACTTTCCGGCTCCACCCTCGCGGTGAGCCTGAGGTATGAGAAGGTGCGCATCTATCAGCTTGGCAAAACCGGCACCTGGGACCTCGAGCACGAACTCCCCTGCGAGGATGCGTGCAGCCTCGCGACCAATGGTGATTCACTGATGCTTGCCTCACCAGCATCGGTGGGCTTCATCAATGCCAAGCCTGCGGGCGTGGTTCGCACCTTCCGGCGGGTGAACGGTCGCTGGATCAGCACTGGCAATATTGGCAATCCGGCCCCGCAGGCGGGTGATGGGTTTGGCCAGGATGTCGCCATGGATGGCCCGAATGCCATCGTTGGCGGATTTGACAGCGTGGTCTTCTACACCCAGACCAGCACCGGATGGATTCTCAAGAGCCTGTTCACAGCGCCCTTCCCAACGGAGATTGATCGTGCGACGTCGCTGTTCTCCTCCGTCTGTCTCAAAGGCAGTCTCGCTGGATTCTTGTATCCCTTCTCCACGATCACCGCCAACATCATCGCTGGCCCGTTGCCTTCCCCCACGGCTTACTTGCCTGGGCTCTTCAAGCGCGGTGCCGATGGCCGCTGGGTGGATGGCAGCAAACGATCCAGCGCCGGGGCTGTCATGTCAGTTATGGCCTCAGCCGTAAGCGATGGTGAGCAGCCATGGTTTGCGGGCGCGTCCCCATCCAGTCTCACGATCAGGAGACTGGCCGCCGAGCCCTCGGTTTTCGTCGATCAGGTCTCTGATTCTTCGAAACTTCTGAATGCTCAGGCTCTGCTGGTCGGCACCCTTCGTGTGGGCCAGTCGATCACCAAGAAATTCTTGGTGCGCAATGATGGCTTGGTCGCCGCCAGAGGGCTGACTTTGCGGGTCCCCAGTCCGGCCAATGTGGATGTCGAAGTGCTCACGCAACCGGTGACTCTGCTGGAGCCCGGTGGCTCTACCTCCTTTGAACTCAAGATCACCGGGAAAGTGGAGGGCGTGTTTTACCCAAGTGTGACCTTGGACGACGATGATCCT
The DNA here is from genome assembly GCA_016795365.1 of Verrucomicrobiaceae bacterium. Lineage (GTDB taxonomy): Bacteria > Verrucomicrobiota > Verrucomicrobiia > Verrucomicrobiales > Verrucomicrobiaceae > JAEUHN01. The sequence goes on along the minus strand of JAEUHN010000035.1, from coordinate 24,401 downwards.
GATACGTCGAGTCTGTTAACTTTCTCCGTTCAGGGCACGGTCTCCGATGCACCCGTGGCTGTGTCGGTGTCTCAGTCCTCGGAACTGCTCGCCATTTACCTGGATGATTACTGGGGCAGAACCCTGGAACTTCAGGCTGACGTGACTGCTCCAGCCCCGCTGCAACTCCAGTGGTATAAAAACGGCGTTGCCTTGAGAGGAGAGAATCACCCGGTCTTTCGCAAGACCGTAAGCCAGCTTTCGGATGCTGGCCTGTATCAGTTGAAGGTGTTGAGTGCTGGCCAGACTTACTCGTCGGCCGGGCAGCCGATCGTGGTGGCAGCCAAATCGAGGCAGGGTGTCCAGGTTCTTGAGGGCCGGAGCGTGGCCCTCACCTCTCCGATTCAAGGTCCGCCAGGAACGCGATTCTGGTGGGCGAGAGACGATGCGAATTTCACAGGTCCACTCGTGGAGGGACCGCACTACTCAGGCACTCGGACTCAACGGTTGTTGATCAATCCTGCGGAATCCCGGGACTCCACCGGCTTCATTCTTTACGCGGGAGTGGGTGACAATCAGGTTCCGATCTCCACGACAGATTTAACGGTCGTGCTCCGGCCACAGATCAAGACGACCACCTTGGGGCCTTGGCTCGCTTTGACTTCCATTCAGGCGGTCATCGAAACCAACGTGCCCTGCTTTGGCATCTATGCAGATGGGTTGCCACCGGGCTTGACGCTCAATCCGCAGACTGGAGTCCTGAGTGGTATGGTCAGGCTGCCGGGAGTCCATAACGTCAGACTCCGAGCCTACGGTGATGCGGGATTTGGTGCTGCCGTCACGATTCCGATTCAAATCACGCCGCTAAATTTTGGCGGTGCGGCGAGCTACCATGGGTTGCTCGTGCCCTCGGTGGCCAACAACAACCTCGGCGGCTCCATCGACATTCAAATGACGGCTGCTGGCACCGGCACCGCCGTGTGGACCACCTCCAGCCGCACCTTCCAGGGCGTGGTCAGTGTCGAGAACGATGGCACCAACAACGCTGCCGTGTGGTTGTCTTACCGAACTCTCGACGGCACCTCGATTCGCGATCCGCTGATTTACGATCCGCAAGGGCTCACCCTCATTGGATCGAGTGAGTCCAACTACACGCCTTTCATGACCACGCGGCGGATCACTGACCTGGGTGTCATTCTGCGCCAGGCAGGTCGTTACTCGTGCTGGTTCACGCCAGACGTGGGCGATCACATTGATGACCCCGCCATCCCCCACGGCACCAGCGTTGCGAGCTTGTTCATCGATGCCAAAGGCATGGCGACCATGGTCGGCTTCGCCAGTGACGGGAGCGCTGTTAGCATGTCCAAGCCAATCACTTCGGGTGCCTACGGCTATCTGCCCGTCCATCTGTGGACTCGTGCCCGCGAGGGTGCCCTCAGCGGCTGGTCGTTCGAGCCATTCGAGCACGGCATCGCCAGTCAACCCATGACGTGGCTGCACCTTGAGCAACCCGAGGGTGCGCGTGTGGCCAATGAGCCCTTTGCTCGCGGCTTCCCATCGCTTCCAGGGAACTTCACCTTCTCGCGTTACAACGCACCTGCGGCAGGGCAGCCCGTTTTCACCTATGCAGATCGGACTCCCACAAGTGGATTGCTTGGCCTTGAGTATCGCTTCGTCAATGTTGAGCCATCCGACATGGAAGCCAGTCCTCTCACTTTCACGAGAGCCCAGACCATCGTGGTGGGCAGCACTCCCCGTCTTGTTCCAGTGTCGTTCAATGTGACTGCCAGCAACGGATTGTTCAGTGGCAGCCTTCGACTCAAGCACCTCGATGGCACCAGTGAGCTGATTGAGGTCCATGGCATCATTGATCCGCCGGGAGACCGGGGTTTGGGCTTCTTCCTCGCACCAACGTCTCAAGCGCTGCGTGATCGCGTGGCACCTGTCATTCTGGGGCCTAAGATCAGCGATGATCTGTTCATGTGGGTCGGGGCTCCGTGAGAATCATACGCCCGTGCTTGGGGTCCCTTGTGCCATCCTTGTCGCCGGTGCATCCGAGATTGAAACGGAGGCACATCATCGTAGAGATGCGCCCTCTCTCTTACTCGACTCTCATCCAATGAACCTCACACGCACTGCATACGGCACCTGGAGCGGCGGACGCTTCATGCACTTCGGCGAAGCGCTCTCCGACGAGCAATACATGAACATGATCCGCCTTTCGTTCGAGAAAGGTGTTCGGACCTTCGTCACGGCAGACGTGTATGGTGCGGGACGCGCGGATGCGTTGCTGGGTGAGGCGCTCAAGGGCATTCCTCGTGACGAGTATTGCCTCGCAGGCATCGTCGGTCACGACTTCTACGAAGGCCTGCGCGCCGGATCGAAAGGCTACCCACGATTCACGGAGCCTTCGCTGCGTCAGGCGGAGGGCTACGAGAGCTATCTCACCATGGCCGCAGAGAAGTCGCTGGAGCGTTGCCAGGTTTCGAAGTTTGACCTGCTCATGCTGCACAACCCCGACAGCATCGCCTACACCAGCGAGAAGGTGTGGAATGCCTTCACCTCACTCAAGGACAAGGGTCTCACCGACCGGCTCGGCATTGCGCCTGGACCAGCCAATGGCTTCACGCTGGACATGATCGATTGCTTCGAGCGCTTCGGTGATCGCATGGACTGGGCGATGATCATCCTTAATCCTTTCGAGCCCTGGCCCGGTCAGCATGTGCTCGCCGCAGCGAAGAAGAACAACGTCGATATCCTCGCCCGCGTGGTCGATTACGGCGGCATCTTCCACGACGACGTGAAGCCTGGTCATCACTTCAAGGATGGCGACCACCGCACCTTCCGTCCCGCAGGCTGGATCGAGCATGCTTGTGAGAAGCTGGAGAAGATTCGTCCCATCGCGCAGAAGCACGGTCTCACCATGTTGCAGCTCGCGAGCTTGTGGACCATGGCGAACGAGCCGGTCAAGAGCGTGGTGCCCACCTTGATTCAAGAAGCTGGCGACAACGCCAAGAGCATCGAGAGCAAGCTGGAGGAACTCGCCACCTTGCCTGAGCAATGCCTGAGCGCCGAGGAAGTCGAAACCATTCGTGCCATCGGTGACAACACGGGCTGCATGTTGCTGAAGGGAGCCAGCCAGCGCCACGAAGGTCAGGAGCCTCGCCCAGATGAATGGCCGATGCGCGATGACCTGCTTGCTCTTGCCGTTCGCTACGGTTTGGGCACGGGCTGGTAGTTGACCGCTTTCGTTCGATCAAAGAGAAGGGGAGTCGTGATCCGGCTCCCTTTTTTTATTCGTCCGGTCCGATGGAAGTCGCAGAGCCTGGGGCTCGTAGATGGCTGGCTCCATCCATGTTTCAAAGACGCCTGTTCCTCGCACTCTGCCTGACCTCTGCCACCGTTTTGACGGCAGCCGATTCACCATCGCTGACGGCCATGCGTGTGATGCGAGATGAATGCATCGGCTGTCACAAGCCTGGCAAGGCCAAAGGCGGGCTCATCCTCAACACGCGCGAGAAGATGATGAAGGGTGGCAACAGTGGCGATGCCATCGTCGAGGGGAAGGGGAGTGAGAGCCTGCTTTATCAGGTGCTTGAGAAAGATGGTGATCCTCACATGCCGCCGAAGAAGCAGCTCGATGTGGCGCAGATCACGGCGGTGAAAACCTGGATCGATCAGGGTGCCAAGTGGGAGCCCCAGGTCTTCGATGAGTTGCCTGCCGTGAAGCCGGTGGCGCTGAATGCGATGCCTGTGAGCTACAAGCCCGTGCTGGCCATCACCTTGTCCCTCGATGAAAAACGACTGGCTGTGGCGCGGGCGAACGCGCTGGACATCTACGACTTGAGCAAGCCGGAACGTCCGCTCGATCAGAAGCTCACGGGGCACACAGAGTCGGTGCAGAGCGTCGCCTGGAGTCCAGATGGCAAATGGATCGCCACGGGTGGATTCCGCAGTCTGAAGATTTGGGATGCGGAGACCTGGCGTGAGGTGAAATCGCTCAGTTCATCGCTCGTGGGCAACATTACGGCCCTCGCGTTTGCGCCTGACAACACGACGCTCTTCGCGGCGGACGGTGAGCCTGGAGTCAGTGGATTCATTCACCGTGTCGCCTTCGTGGAGGGCAAGCTGCTGGGCTCGTGGAAGGCGCACGAGGATGCGATCTACGGGTTGAAGTTGTCGCCCGATGGCAAGTCGCTTGCGAGCGCTTCGGCGGACAAGCTGGCGAAACTCTGGAGCGTGGCCGATGGCAAGCTCATCGCGTTCTATGAAGGACACACGAATCATGTGCTGGCCGTCGCCTTCAACAAGGACGCCACGCAGCTCGCCACGGCGAGTGCGGACAAGGAGGTCAAGGTCTGGGATGTGAAGAGTCGTGAGCAGGATGTTATGCTGGGCGACAAAAAGATCGCCTTCACCACGCTCGCATGGTCACAGGACGGTTCAGGCTTGGTGGCGATCACGGACAAGGGCAGTGGCTCGATCTATCGCGACCTCGTGAAGCACGATGGCTCTCAACGCAGCGACACGGGCAAGCAGAGCAAGCTGGAGTCCGCAGGGCAGATGATCTACTGCTGCGCGATCTCGAAGGACGCCAAAGCTATCTTTGCCGGCGGTCATGATGGCACGGTGTTTATCTGGAGTGATGCGGGCAAGATCACGGGGAAGATTGCGGCAGATCGTTAGCCGCAGACTTGCAGTTGATCGCCGAGGGCACCGCATCATCATGAGCGCATGAGAATTGTCTTTTCCCTCTCGATGCTCCTGCTCCTGGCACAGTGCAAAACGTCTCATCTGCCGAAGCCCGGCGACCCGGTGCGTGCGGACATCGACGAGCGAGCGGAACTCCGCGACGCTTTGCGCCAGGAGCGGGAGTCAGACGAGGGACCTCGATACTCCGATTCCGCCCTGCAGGCGGCTTTTGAGGAGGGCTATGCCGCTGGTTTTGTGGATCATCAGCGCGGGCGCTTGTCCGATCCCGATGGCCATGCAGGAAAGATTGCTCCTGCGCATCGCGATGCATTCGTCGCTGGCTATCTCGCAGGCTTTTCGAAGTAAACCAACCACCGCTCCATCTCATCTCTCATCATGCGTCTCCTCGTCACCGTCCTTTCTCTCGGCATCGCTTTGGCTTCTCAGGCCGCTGACAAAATCAAAGTCCTGATCATCGACGGACAAAACAATCACAAGTGGGAGTCCACCACGCCAGTGATGAAGGCTTCGCTGGAAGCCAGCGGCGTGTTTGCCGTGGATGTGAGCACCTCACCACCGGCAGCGAAAAAGGCCAAGCCCGAAGAGGTGGCGACACTCGCCGAAAGGTGGAAGTCGTGGCGGCCGAAGTTCAGCGACTGCGCCGTCGTGATCAGCAACTATAATGGCGAGCGCTGGCCTGCCGAGGTGGACAAGGCCTTCCTCGACTACGTGTCGAATGGTGGAGGATTTGTCTGCGTTCATGCGGCGAACAACAGCTTTCCCGACTGGCCCGAATACAATCAGGTGATCGGTGTGGGCGGCTGGGGCGGACGCAATGAGAAGAGCGGACCAAAGCTCTATGTGGTCAATGGCAAGCTGATGCGCGACACCTCGCCCGGGCCTGGTGGCAATCATGGCAAGCAGCACGAGTTTCAGATCACGCTGCACAACGCCGAGCATCCAATCACCAAGGGCATGCCGCCCGTGTGGATGCATTCGCAGGATGAGCTTTACAACAGTCTGCGCGGACCCGCTGAGAACCTGGAGGTGCTGGCTTCCGCGGTGTCTGAGACCACGAACAACTCCGAGCCGATGATGCTGGTGCTCAGCTATGGCAAAGGTCGTGTCTTCCACACGCCGATGGGCCATGCGGATTACTCGATGGCGTGCAGGGGCTTTCAGGAAACGCTGGAACGCGGCACCGAATGGGCGGCCACGGGCAAGGTGGAGCGCACGGCGGCGTTGCCTGCGGACTTTCCGACGGCGGACAAGGCATCGCCACCAGCGGCGGTGAAGTGAGTCTCACGCACACTTCGGGCACACACCGAAGAACATCAGTTCATGGTAGAGGCGTGTGAACTTGGATTGCTTGGCGATCTGGGCTTCGAGTTCTTCCACCGGGCATTCGATGGCGAGGCGGTCGATCCGACCGCACTCGGTGCAGACGAGGTAGTCGTTGTGCTCGCCGGGGAAGATCATCGTGTAGTAGGCCGCGCGATCATGCAGTCCCAAACGACGAATGATGCCGAGCTTTTCCAGCTTGGTCAGCAGGCGATACACGGTGGCACGATCCGCCTTGCTGGCGAGCTTCGGAGATGAAGCGACATCGGCCAGCGTCAGCGGCGTGGGTGCCTCGATTAGCATTCGCAACACATCCTCCAGCGCCGCAGTCTGTCGCAGGCCTCGATCTCGAGCGCGCTCCAGGGCCTGGCAGAGCAGGCACTCGGGATCGCGATGAGCGCGGCTGTGGGTGTGCGAATGCGTGGCGGACATGACTGTCCGGTGTGTAGCCCATCGAGCGGTGGATCACAATCGCATTGATCGCGAGGCCGGAGGTTGCGAAAAGCCGACTTGAACAATGGTGATCCCGTCTTTGTTTGCGGCGAAACACGGTCCCTTCTATGCCCACCTACATTTACGAAACGATCCCGCAAAACGAAGTCGAACAACCCAAGCGCTTCGAAGTGCGCCAGAGCATGAGCGACAAGGCCTTCACCCATCATCCCGACACGGGCGTCCCGGTGCGTCGCGTGATCGTGGGCGGCACAGGTGTGATGGGCGGTGGCAAGTCGATGCCCTCGATGCCCTCGGGTGGTGGGGGCAGCTGCGGCAGCGGGTGTGGATGTCATTGATCTGCTGAGCCCGCATGAACGACGCTCCAGGTCCGGACAATCCCACGGCGATCCGCCAGAGGGCGCGTTTGTTGCTGGACCAGGGTCGTCATGCGGATGCGGCGGAATGGTTTCAGAGGCTGCTCGCCGTCGAGCCTGAGGATGCGCATGCACTTTCGCAGCTCGCCATTTGCTGGTCGCAGCTGCCAGACAAAAAAGAGCAGGCGCTGACAGCGGCGCGCCAGGCCATTCGGCTGGAACCTGATGAGAGCTTCCATCACTCGGTGCTGGCGCTCACGTTGCTGGACACGGCGAAGGTGGGGCAGGATGCGCAGGTGCGTGAAGGTCTGGCGAGTGCCGAGAAGGCGATCGAACTCGATCCTGACAGTTCCCTTGCCCATAGCCTGAACGGCATGGCACTACTGAGACTGGGGAAGTATGCAGATGCTGAGAAGTCCGCGCGTCATGCCCTCTCGCTCGACACGAGTGACACGCTGGCGACGCAGGTGCTTTCGATGTCCCTGCTGAATCAGAAGAAAGACGCGGACCTCGACAGCCTAGTGGACTGGCAGCTGATGGAGAACCCGGAAGACGATACGGCCCATGTCTCCGCCGGGTATCGCGATCTCATGCGTGGCCGACATCGCGAGGCGTGCGAGCACTTCCGCGAGGCGCTGCGCATTGATCCCTCGCATGAAGGTGCGAGGTCTGGCTTGATCGAGAGCTTTCGTGCCCGCTCTTGGTTTTATCGACTGCACTTGCGCTTCAGTTACTTCATGGCGCAGTTCGGCCAGAAGGGTGCGGGCGGCATCTTGCTCGCGGGCTTCGTGTTGTATCGGTTGGTGTTTGGGATGCTGAAGAAGAATCATCCTGGCTGGGCCTACACGCTGGCTGGACTGTGGATGGTCTTCGCGCTGTGGAGCTTCCTTGCTCGTGGTGTGGGCTCGGCTTTGATGCTGACGGATCGCTTTGTCCGCATGGCGATCACCAAGTGCGAACGATGGGAAGGCGTGTGCGTGGGGGCGCTCGTGAGCATGGCTTTGTTTTCATTGGTCTGGGGCCTGTGGTGGCATCGGATGGACTGGGTGCTCAGTGCGCTGGCCTGCTTCCTGGCGGCGGTGCCCGTGGCGTCGGCGTTTGCGAATGATCATCACTGGGGCCGATGGGTTTACACCGGTCTTGGCGTGGTCGCGGGCACGGCTGCGGTGGCGTTTTTCCTCGGGGTGCTGTTGGGCTGGCCGCCGTTCTTCGCTGGTCTGGATTTGATGACTGCGATCTATGTGGGCGGAGCCACCACCTGGCTGCGCTTCCTGGGCGTGCTGTATCGGTAAGGTGTTTGACTTTTCGCCCGCTGCTTCTCCATTGCGCGGCCATGTCCACCCCCACCATCGACATCCATCGCATCGCGACGCTGTCACGCCTTAAACTGACCGACGCCGAGGCTGATCAATACGCTTCGCAGCTCGGCAAGATCCTCGACTACGTCAATGTGCTCGAGAAGCATGACCTCAGTGGTGTGGAGCCCAGCGCACATGCACGGCCGGTGTTCGATGTGTGGCGCGAGGATGTGGCGATGCCCAGCTTTAGCTGTGAGGAAGCTCTGGCCAATGCGCCGCGCAAGTCGGGTGATCAGTTCATGATCGGCAAGGTCGTGGAGTAACTGAACGGACGAATGATGAAGTTTGAAGGATGACAATCCGCAATCCCCGATCTCAAGCACTGTGAATCTCGCCAACGAATCCATCACCTCCCTCCGCCAGCGGCTCGTCGCCAAGGAGATCACGCCCACCGACATCGTGACCGATCTCGCCAAGGCCATTGAGGCTCGCAATCCCGCTCTGGGATCCTACTTGTCCATTGATGTGGAAGCTGCGCTGAAGGAGGCGTCCACCGCCGATGTGTCGCAGCCGCTGGGTGGCATTCCGATCGCGATCAAAGACAACATCAATGTGACGGGCCAGCCCTGCACTTGTGGGTCCAAATTCCTGCAAGGCACTTACACTGCCCCTTACGATGCGACGTCGATCGTGCAGCTTCGTGCGGCAGGCGCGGTGCCCATGGGTCGGCTGAACATGGATGAGTTTGCGATGGGATCGACCACCGAGAACTCCGCTCTCGGGGTGACTCGCAATCCCTGGGATCTGGAACGCGTGCCCGGTGGATCGAGCGGTGGCTCGGCATCGAGCGTGGGTGGTCACATCGCCATCGCGGCGCTGGGATCGGACACCGGCGGATCGATTCGTCAGCCGGCTTCGCTTTGTGGCTGCGTCGGCCTCAAGCCCACGTATGGCCGCGTGTCGCGCTATGGTCTCGTGGCCTTCGCTTCATCGTTGGATCAGATCGGACCTCTCACCAAGACGGTCGAGGATTCGGCCCTGCTGCTCAATCACCTCTGTGGCAAGGACTCGCGCGACTCCACCACCTTGGACGAATCGGTGCCGGACTTCACGTCAGGACTCAAGAGCGGCATCAAAGGCCTGCGCATTGGTTTGCCGAAGGAATACTTCATCGAAGGCGTGCATCCCGCCGTGAGTGCTGCGGTGGCGGCTGCGACCAAGCATTTCGAATCGCTGGGTGCTGAGATCGTCGGGGTCTCGCTGCCGCACACGGATTGCGGAGTGGCCACTTACTATGTGCTCGCACCGGCCGAAGCATCGGCGAATCTCGCGCGCTTCGATGGCGTTCGTTACGGCCACCGCACGGCCATTCAAGGCGACCTGCTGGAGCACTACATGAACACGCGTGCTGAAGGTTTCGGCCCTGAGGTGAAGCGGCGTATCTTGCTCGGCACCTACGTGCTGAGCAGCGGCTACTACGATGCGTATTACCTCAAGGCGCAACGTGCGCGCACGCTCATCCGCCAGGACTTTGAAAAGGCGTTTGAGCAGGTGGACGTTATCCTCTCACCCACGGCTCCATCGCCTGCGCATAAGCTCGGTGAGATCAGCAATGATCCGCTGAAAATGTATCTGGAAGACGTCTTCACCATTGCTGCCAACCTCGCTGGCCTTCCCGCGATCAGTGTGCCCTGTGGCTTCGCTGACGAAGGTGGCAAAAAGTTGCCCGTGGGCTTGCAGTTGGTCGGTCCGCATCTGGACGAGGCAACGATCCTACGTGCCGCTTACGCTTACGAGCAGAGCACGGACTGGCACAAGGCGAAGCCATCGATTTGAGCAGCGAACGCTTGAGAAGTGCGGAGCTCTTGCTGCGTATGGGGAGTGATCTTTTCCTTCCCATGACGTCATCTCATCGCTCCTCTCACTTCCTGGCTTCGCGCTTGCTCCATCTCTCTCTGTCGTTCGCAGCTGTTGCTGGCGTGAAGGCTGAGCCGCTTTGGCCTGAGTTCCGAGGACCCACGGCGCAAGGCCACTCTGTGGCCAAGGGTCTGCCCGTCGAGTGGGCGGCGGACAAGAATGTGCTCTGGCGCTCGGAGTTGCCCGGCCTTGCTTGGTCGTCTCCGATCGTGGCGAATGGCAAGATTTTCATCACCAATGCCATCGGTATCAATGGAGGCGATCCCGCCGTGGGTGCTTCGCTGCGAGTGCTGGCCCTGGATGCAACGACGGGCAAGGTGGTGTGGGACACGGAGGTCTTCCAGCAGACCAATGCGAACGCGCTGAAGATGCACAAGAAGAACAGCCAGGCGAGCCCGAGCGTCATCTATGAGCAGGGCCGCCTGTGGGCGCACTTCGGTCATCATGGCACGGCATGCCTTGATGAGTCGGGCAAGGTCTTGTGGACGAATCGCGAGCACAGCTTCAAGCCTGTTCACGGGACGGGCGGTTGCCCTGTGATTGTCGATGACCTGCTCATCTTCAATCATGATGCCAACATGGATTCTTCGGTCCCGGCTCCTGAGAAAGGCGCACCCGCAGCAGCCCCTGCACCTGTGGTGAAACCGGCCGTGGTGGCCCTGGACAAGAACACGGGCAAGACGGTCTGGCGCGTGGATCGGCCGGATACGGAGGCGAAGAGCAAGTTCTCCTTCTGCACGCCGCTGGTGATTGAGGTCGCCGGGCAAAAGCAGCTCATCACGCCGGGCAGTGGTGTGGTGCAGGCGCTCAATCCGAAGGACGGCAGCGAGATCTGGCGCGTGTATTATGGCACGGGCTACTCGGTGGTTCCTCGTCCTGTCTTCGCTCATGGCATGGTGTTTCTCAGCAGCGGCTACGACAAGCCTGTGGGCTATGCGATCAAGGCCGATGGCAAGGGCGACGTTACCAAGACTCACGTGGCCTGGACGGCGGACAAACGTGTGCCGCACAATCCATCCATGCTCGTGGTGGGTGATGAACTCTACATGCTCGACGACAAGGGCCTGCTCAGCTCCCGCGATGCGCGCACGGGCGTGGTGCATTACGAGGAGCGTCTCCTCGGTCCGTCCTCTGCCTCGCTGCTGTTTGCCGATGGACACATCTACGCGATCGACGAACTCGGAGCTTCCGCTGTCGTGAGACCCGGCAAAACCCTGGAAGTCATCGCCCGCAGCGAGCTGAAGGAGAAGACACTCGCTTCGATGGCGGTGTGCGACAACGACCTGCTCATCCGCACGGAGAAAGCGGTCTATCGCATCGGCAAGCGATGAACTGGTCGCGTAGTCTCGTCGCTTGCCTGTTGTTGGCAAGCAGTGCCTCGGCGGAGTCGAAGGAGCGCTGGGTCTATGCGCCTTCGAACTACCAGGTCGATGCCCAGGCCGACCGAATCATCGCTTTGATGAAGCGGGCGAAAGCCTGTGGCTACACGCACTTCCTGATCACGGACTCGAAGTTCGCTCGTGTGCCGACTCTGCCGAAGCGCTACTTCGACAACGTGAAGCGCGTGAAAACTGCGGCGCAGGAACTGGGCATCGAGCTGGTGCCTGCGTTGTTCGGTGTAGGCTATTCGAACGACCTTCTCTCCAACGATCCCAACCTCGCTGAAGGGTTGCCGGTGAAGGAAGCTCTTTTCGTGGTGAAGGACTACATCGCCAGCCATGTGCCCGATCCAATGGTGCTGCTCAAAGATGGAGCGCTCCAGAATCGAAAAGCCTGGGGCTTCATTGATGACAACCTCATCAGCGAAGCAGGCGCGCTGAGGTCCGATGCGACCCATGCGAATGCTCGCTTCAGTCAGCGGCTCAAGCTGCAACCTTTCCGGCAATACCATGTCTCGGTAAGTCTGAAGACGCAGGACTTCAGGGGTGGGCGGGCTGAGATCAAGGTCATCGGAGCGAAGGGGCAGCAGTTGAACTACACCTACCTGCACGAGAAGCCGACGGCGGAATGGTCGGAGAAGCATGTGACCTTCAACTCGCTGGAGCACTCCGAGGTCACGCTCTACTTCGGAGTCTGGGGCGGGCACGAGGGCAGTCTCTGGTGGAGGGAGCCATCGATTGAAGAGTGCGGGCTGGTCAATGTCTTGCGCAGACCGGGGGCGCCGCTGGAGGTGAAGACTGAAGAGGGTAAGCTGCTGGTCGAAGGCAAGGACTATGAGCCTGTCCATGATCCGAAGCTGGGCTCCGTGCCTTACGCTGGCGAGTATGAGCCTTGGCACGAGCCTCCCAACATCACGGTCAAAGACCTGCCTGACGGCACCCGGCTCCGGGTCTCGTTTCATCATCCCCACATTGTTTATGAAGGCCAGGTCTGTGCCTGCGTCAGTGAGCCGAGATTCATGTCCCTGCTTCAGCGTCAAGCAGGGGACGTTCATGGCCTCTGGGGAGCGCGCAGTTACATGATGAGCCACGACGAATGGCGCGTGCTGGGCTGGTGCCAAGCCTGTCAGACGAGGCACCTCACCGCAGGGCAGATCGTCGCGGACAATGTGGGTTCCTGCACGTCGATGCTGAGGACGCAAGCGCCTGACGCTCGTGTGTTTGTTTGGAGCGACATGTTCGATCCCTTCCACAATGCGAAGCCCAGCTACTACCTGGTGAAGAGCGATTTGACCGGCTCGTGGGAGGGGCTTTCAAGAGACGCTTTCATCGTGAATTGGAACTCGGACAAAGCCGCCGAGAGCTTGAAGTTCTTCTCGGATCGGGGTCATCAACAGCTGATCGCCGGATACTACGATGGGCCGATCGAGCGCACTCGTGACTGGCTGCGCAAAGCCAAGCCCGTGCCTGGGGTGGTGGGCGTGATGTTCACCACCTGGCACGCGGACTATGGGAAGCTGGAGGCCTTTGCCGAGATGCTTTCCTCTGAGGGCTGGTGAGTCCGGCCTTCGAAGTGGCTTCAGCGGCTCCTGTGAGTCTGGCTGGAAAAAGAATTTGCTAAAATTCTAGGATTATGTGAAATATTAACTTATCTGAATAATTAACCATCCCTATGGGTATGATGAAAGACCTCCTTTTCAAACTGGCATCCAGCCTTGCGCTCCTCATCGCGGGCAACGCGGCGGCGCAGTATGGCTACGTGCCACAGAGCATTCCTGGCGCTGGGGCCGGAGTGGCTCCTGCACCTGGGATGATGGACCCCAACATGGGAATGGGGATGGCAACCAACACCCCATACGTCGTCCAAGGTGGACAGCCCGCCAACTATGGCATGGGCACCCAGATGTTCGGCGCGATGGCTCCACCTTCCTCCAGCATCCTCACCTATGGTCAGCTTGAGGTGGCCTACTCACGAACCACGTTTGATGACAAGAACATTGATCCGACCAATGGTATTGGCGTTGGCCTCATGGCTGAGTTGTTCAAGCCCTTCTTCGTCAATGCTTCGTTCGCCTGGGGAGCCAGCAGCTCGAAGGGCAGCACCAAGTTCGACTTCTCGACGGTCTCTATCGGCGGTGGTGCCTATCTCCCCATCAGCGAACGCTTTCACATCGTGGGCGAAGTCGGCGGCATGTATTCGAGCCTGAGCGCCAGCAAATCGAAGCTCAGCTTCAGCGATGGTGCGGTTTACATCAACCCCTACCTCCGCTTCGCACCGTCGCCCGACTTTGAGATTCGCGCAGGCATCACGGCGACCAGTGCCGACGATTACGACAGCCGCATCGTGAACCTTGGTGCCTACTACAAGCTGTTCTCGCAGATGGACATTGGCCTCAATGCCGGCCTCGGCGACGCCACGAACACCTACGACCTGGGCGTGCGCTTCCGCTGGTAATCCATCCTTCAGCAGAACATCGAAATCTGCGAAAGGGGAGCCCTCAAGGCTCCTCTTTTTTGTTGCCACGACTTGTCAAGCAGGCCGCCAGGGCATCGACCTGTTCGCGAGTGTGAGATGCCGACAAGGTGATGCGAAGTCGCGCGGAACCTCGAGCGACCGTGGGGTAGCGAATGGCGGGAATGAGGAAGCCTAGCTCGCGAAGCCGGGTGCTCAATTGCATCGCCCTGTCCTCGTCCCCAACGATGACAGGCAAGATCGCCGATGGGATGTCACGTTGGACCAATCCGGGAAGATCGTGGTCCAGGAGCCTGCCAATGAGCTCCAGCAACTGAGCCCGTAAAGTGTCGCCTTCGATGCTGCGAATGACTTCGAGCGCGGTGCTCGCAGCATGAGCGATCGCAGGTGATGGAGCTGTCGAGTAGATGAAGCTTCGTGCTCGGTTGATCAGCAAGTCAATGGTGGCACGCGACGCCGCGAGATAGCCACCGCTCAGCCCGAAGGCCTTGCTCAGGGTGCCCATGTGCAAATCGATTCGTCCATCGAGCCCCAGCGAAGCTGCAAGCCCCCGACCTTGTGGGCCGAGCACACCAACGGCGTGGGCCTCATCGAGCAAGAGCCAGGCTCCATGCTGATCTTTGAGATCCACAATTTCCCTCAGCAGCGCCGCATCACCGTCCATGCTGAAGATCGACTCGGTGACCACCAGTGTGCGCCGCCCTTGCGAAGTCGCGAGCAACTTGGCCAGCTTCTCCAAGTGATTGTGCGGGAACACGCGGATCGTAGCTCCACTCAAACGCGCGGCATCGACCAGTGAGGCATGGCACAGCTTGTCGAGGATGATCACATCGTTGCTCCCCACGAGCGCTGGAATGGTTCCCAAGGCCACCGCGTAGCCGCTGCTGAAGGTGAGTGCTGCTTCCGTGCCTTTGAAGTCGGCAAGATGTTCCTCCAGCACATGGTGCGGGCGCAGAGTGCCACAGACCAAGCGTGAGGCACCACTGCCTGCGCCATAGCGCGTGATGCCGTCGATCATCGCATTTTTGACCCGCTCGTGGCCAGACAGTCCCAGGTAGTCATTGGAGGAGAAGTTGATCAGATCCCGCCCATCTACCTGGACCTTCGTGCCTTGCGGAGAGTCCAGCTGTCGCAGTGAACGCCGCAGATGGTTCTCCTCAAGGGCAGCAAGTTCCAACACAAGATTCCAGCGTTCGATCATGAGGCGTGGGGCAATGATGGGCCATCAAGGCGCTGAGGTTCGGACAGATCTGAGCAAGTGAAGGGCGACTCGTGTTGTTGTTGGGCGGCTCGATGATCGAGGCGGAGGTGAAGTAGCGGAGCGCTAGTCCTTGCCCAGTTTGCTCTCGATCACTTCGTCCTTCTCGACCCCGAGGGTCAGCGCTTGATCGTAGTGCTTGCGGGCCAAAGCCTTGGCGGGCGGCTTTTGATCCAGATACATCGCGGCTAGGTTGAAGTGGGCAAGGCCGTAGTCCGGGTTGATCTCGATAGCACGTTGCAGTTCGGTGATGGCAGCATCCTTCCATCCGAGATTTTGCATTTCGATAGCGAGGTAGTTGTGTGCACGCGCATCGTTAGGTTCCTCATGGATGGCGCGCGCGAAGGCGCTCACCGCCTTGTAGCGATCGCCTTTGTTGGAATACAGCAGTCCGAGGGCCGTCCATGATTGGACCAGCTTGTCATTGAACCGCACGCTTGCTTCGAAGCAGGCGATGGCCGCATCGGGGTTCTTCGATTGCTGCTCCACCGCGCCGAGATTGGCCCAGGTGAGCGCGTTCTCGGGGTCCAGCTCTAGCATTTCCCGATAGGCTTTCCGGGCGGTCTTCCAGTCACGCTTCGAGAACGCGTTGGCCGCCTTGTTGGCGAGCGAAGTCGTCGCAGGAGGGAGTGATCCGGTTTGGCTCAAATCGCCGCCTCCCACCTGGGGCTTGGGCTTGTCGTCGGCGAGCGCAGCGACGGACAAGGCGAGAAGGATAAGGGTGAAGCGCATGGCTGGGATCATTTCGTGACTAGGTCCGAAGAGACACGCGGGACCCGCGATTGCCAAGTGCGGGATTCATCCGCGATCAAACGAGGCGGAGCTTCTTGCGCATCAGCCACTCGATGGTCAGGAGCAGGATGATGGTGCCCAGCCACCACCAACTCGACCACAAAAGGGTCTCGCGAGTGGATGACTGCTTGCGGTCGAGCGCCTGAAGCAACCCTGGCAACTCGCCCGCCTGCTCTTCGCGGAGGAACCGACCACCTGTGTTGCGCGCCATCGATTCGAGCATCGACCGGTTCATTGTGAGCGATGCGAGTTCTTGATTGCCCGTGTCTGCCACGCGCAAGGTCAGCCGCACATCGCTGCGAGCGCTCTGCGGACCTTCGGCCACGGCCACCTGCCACTCACCGGGCTTCAGCGGAGGCGTGAGAGCACGATAGACGCCGGCGTGAGTGGGGTCGGGCTCGAGTTCCAGAGTGGCCGCATCGGTGCCCTCGTGAATGAGAAAGGCGCGCGGATGTGCATCGGCAATGATCTCGCCCCCCGCATTGCGCAGGCGCACGCGCACCTCGCCTTGCTCGCCCGCGCCGTAGCGCAGACGATCCGTGCCGATGGCCACCGTCTTGCTCTCCGCCTGAAACGGAGGAGCAGCGATCCATGCTGCCATCTGCACCCAGAGCCGCTGGTGGTGAAGATCAGCGACTTGATAACGCCAGCGCCAAAGCTCGTCACTGGCCACGTAAAGCACCGCACCTGCTCCCACGCTGCGGAAGACAAACGCGGGTGTGAGCTGTTTCGCTGCCGTGCTGAGTTGAGCGAGCACTTGAGCCCCAGGCAAGGGTTGCACCGTGCTCGTCCACATTGCTGGTGGAAGTCTTGGCCACAGGGTTTGATTGGCGCTTGGGGAATCACTCAGGCGCAACGCTGGAGCGCGCTCGGCTTCTGCAGTGAGCTGCCAGGTGAGGGGACCCACCATGCCTTTCGGATCGCCCGTCCATTGCACCGGCACCAGCCCTGCGGCCTTCGACTTTGCCCAGTCTCGCAAGTAGCCACGAGCCCCATCAACCATGATCAAACCGCCACCGCGCTTCTCGACGAACTCCCGCAGCCACTCGACGTGCTCCGGCTTCAACCTTGCTGGACTGAAGTCGCCGAGCACGATCAGATCGAAGGTGAAAAGGTCGTCCTTCGTGGCCGGAAAGGCTTTCTCCAAGGCGTTTGCCGTGCCTGCTTTGTAGTCATCAAAGGCCACGTTCACGGACCAGCGCTCATCGCGCTCGAAGTGGTTCTGGGCGTAGCGAGTTTCCCATCGGGCGCGACCGTCGAGCAGCAAGAGCTTGCGCTTCTTTTGCAGCAGGTGCAGCGCGACTTCACGTGAGTTGTTGGCGCGGGTTTTCTCAGGCGTCGTTTGCTCGCCAGCGATGCCGATGACCACATTGAAAAGCCGCAGGTTCTTGTCGGCCTGCGTGGCGGCAGGTTCCGGCATTTCCTTCATCAGGAAGCTGTAAGGGAAGCGGCGATCGCCTTTGCCGTCCGTCGTGAAGGCCTGCTCCCACAAGGTTTTGCCCTGACTCTCGATGCGGACGGTGCCCGGCAGATTTGGCGGCATCGAGTCGCGAATGGAAACCAGTCCTTCCACACGCTCGGCGGTGAAGACGGCTTCGGGGGCTGTCACATCGACGAGTGAGAGGTCGGGCGGTGGCACCTCCGTTCCGAGCCCGATGCTGAAGACCGGCACCGCGCTGTCTTTGAGTGAGAGGCTGAACTCTTCGGGCGAACCTGCGGCATTGTGCTGACCATCCGTGAGCACCACCAGAGCGCTCCCCGTGGTAGCTGGACCCAGTGCCTGACGAAGCGCTTGATCAAGGTCCGAAGTGGCAGCGTCGGGCTGCACGTCAATGCGCGAGGGCATCTCCCCGGACATGTCCTTGCCTCCCTGCCTCCGCCACCACAGACGTTGTGCGACAGGACCGCGAAGGGCGATGAGTTCGACGTCCGAGGTCTCGGCGAGAGTTTTGACCAGGGGCTTCGTGCCGGTGAAAAGCAGGTCCTGCGCGCGCTGGAAGCGAGTCTTGGACTGGGCACCCGCAGGCTTCGCATCGACTTGATCGGTGAGCTTCATGCTTGATGAAGCATCGACGGCGATCACCACACGACCCAGCTGGCGGGTGGTGGTGACGTGCCGCAGCACTGGACCTGCCAGTGCCAGCACGATCAAGAACACTGCCAGTGAACGCATGACTGCAGGCAAACGCACCCAGGGATCAGGTCGCATGCGAATCTCCCGTCGATAGAGCAGATACATCAGCACCGCCAGGGCAAGCGCCACTCCCACGACTGGCAGCAAAGGCCAGTCGCCCGTGAATCGGAGAAGGGTTTCAGTGGTGGGAGTCATGAGGAATCAGGCTCTTGCAATTCGCTGGGCCAGCAGCACCTCGCCGAACAACAGCACGAGCAGGGCGATCAGGAAGGCCTGCCACATTTCGGTGCCGTGGCGACGGGAGCGGTCGAGGCGCTGGTAGGCATCGAAGCTTCTGACTAGCATCCCTTCGTGGCGGGTGGCGATCTTCTCCACTTCGCTCTCGGCGAGAGGCTTCAGATCGGACTCCGCTGGATTCAGATTGATGGCGAAGCGCTGGGCTTCGCTGCTGTCCTTCGCCTTCATCTCGTAAAGGCCCGGCTCGCGAGTGGGAGCGGATTCCACCACCACTCCATTGTTCTCCTTCCGGGCTTTGACCTCCGTTGTTTTGCCCGTGGGATCCGTGAGTTCGAATACCTCATCGCCCTTGCCATCCTTCAATCCCACGCGCACGGGCTGACCGACGAGCAAGGCGGCTTCGCCAGCACCTTGGGTTGCTAAGTGGCTGACGAGGCGCTGAATCAGAGGCACGAAGACCATTTGAAGAGGCAGATTGGTCCACTCGGAGTTCGCGCTCGTGGCACCTGCGATGACTCGTCCGCGACCGAAGGGCTTCTCGATGAACACGGGTGCTCCACGATCAAGACTGAACAGCGTTTTGACCTCATCGCCTTTCATCTCCCAGGTGATCCAGGTGCGGAACTCTGCGTCCTGTAGCCGTCCACCGCGTGCATCATTGAAATACGTCATCGCGGGATGAGTGAAGCGCTGCATCAGGATGCGAGCCGGGTTGTCAGCTGGCCCCACACTTCCCAGCCCTTTGATCGCAGCGGGATAAACGCCCTGGCCGTTGCGGTAGAAGTCGCGGTTATACCAGGACTGATCAATGTCAGGGCCCGCGATCACGAGGAGGCCGCCACCTTCCTTCACAAACTTTTCGATGTCGGTGAAGCGCTTGCCTTGCAGCCGCTCGACGTCAGCGAGGATGACGACTTCCTTGCCTCGCAGGTCCTCATCGCGGAAACGTCGCTCGTCCACCTTCGTTGTGATGACGAGATCCTTCGAATCCGCCGCCGTCGCCATGTTGGGTGAGAGAGCTAGTTCGATGAAATCAGCGGCACCTGAGAGGGGCTCGTTGCCCGGATGTCCGTCGATGATCAGGGCATTGATCTGATGGCGCACATGCACGATGGCCTGGGCAGCATTGTCCTCGGTGAGGCTGTCGCCTTCAAGCCGGACGCCCAGGGCGTGGTCACCCACCTTGTCGAAAGCATGGGTGAGCGAGAGCGTCACCTCGCCCTCCGCTGGCACGGTGATACGCGTGGTGCGGAGACGGGTGCCATCAGCTTCGAGGTAGAGCGCCACATCCTGCCAGAGGCGCTTGCCGTGATTTTTCACTCGCACGCGGGCGCCAACGGGCTGGCCTTCTGCGGCGACGAGGGCAGATAGTTCGAGCGAGGCAATGCTGAGGTTCTCAGTGATGTCGTTGTCGAGACGGTAGAAGGTGATGGCTGGCTTGGGCTCCTGCTTGAGCACGGATTCCAGGGCAGGCAGCGAAGCGCCCTCGGCAAAGGCTTTCCAGTCGGCTTGCTGGAAGTCACTCATCACCACGATCTCGCGGGCTCCGTTGGTCGCCTTGCTAAGCGCGGCTGCGGCAGCCTGAAAGGCATCGTTCGCCGACATCGGACCGGCGAGGGCCTGCGTGTCACCGAGGGCTTTGGGGACCAAGTCGAGCGCGATGCTAGACTGCTCCATCAAGGTGCGCGGTGAACCCCCAGCGAGCACGATCTGCACGTCCGATCCGCGTGGGAGTTCCTCCGTCATGCGTTGGATCGCGGCCTTGGCCTGATCCATCGGCGACCCGCCCGAACTGGGGGCTCGCATGGAGAAGGAGTCGTCGAGAATCACAACAAGCGAGGTCTTGCCAAAACCCGGCAGGGATCGCAACGCGGTAAGCACCGGGCGCGCCAGACACATGGCCAGGATGATCGGCAGGAGAATTCTCATGAGCAGGAGCAGCCACTGCTCCACGCGCACGCGGCGTTTCTTCTGTTTGATCACTTCTTGGAGCAGATGCATGGCTCCCCAGCGCACCACGGCAATGCGACGCCGATTGAGCAGATGGATGATCAACGGAATAAGGAATGCCGCGGCTCCGGCCAGGAGAATGGAATTGAGGAAGGTCACGCGCTGCTATCTCCTCATCCTCAAAGCCAGATACTCCTTCAATGCAATCGCGTGGGGCTGATCGGTGGTCATCTCGACCACATCGACTTCGCTTTTGAGCATGTTGGTCTTGAGCGTCTGCCGGAATTCAGCGAGCACCTTGAGGTAGCTCTGGCGAATCACCACGGGATCCAGCATCAAGTGGTCTTCGTCTTGTTCCAGATTCTCAAACCGCGACCAGCGCGAAAACGGGAACTCCAGCTCATCGCGGTCCCACAGCTGGAAGACGAGCAGTTCGTGCCCCTTGCGCCGCAGGATGCCGACGGCACGCATCAAAGCGTTCGCGTCATCGAAGAAGTCCGAGATCAAGATGATCAGCCCGCGTCGCTTCAGTCGTCCGGCCAGGGACTCGAGCACACCTGACAAGCTCGTCTCCTGCCCAGGCTCGGTCTTCACCATGCATTCGAGCAAGTGGTGCAGATGGGTGATGCGGGTGCGGTTGGGCACGATGTCGCGAATCTTGGTGTCGAAGGTAACCAGGCCCACGGCATCTTGCTGGCTCATCAAGAGGTAAGCCAGTGAGGCGGCGAGCTTGCGCGCGTAGTCGAACTTGTTGATGCCGCCCTGGCCGGTGTAGCCCATGCTGCCGCTGGCATCGAGCACGATGGTGGCACGAAGGTTGGTTTCCTCGTCATACTCGCGGATGTAGAACCGGTCGCTGCGGCCAAAAATCTTCCAGTCTAGCCGACGGATTTCATCGCCCTGCACATACGGACGATGCTGGCGGAACTCGACGCTGAAACCCTTGTGCGGCGAGGCGTGCTGCCCTGTCGTGAACCCTTCCATCACGGTGCGCGCGAAGAGCTGCAGATGCTGCAGGGGTGTGATGTCTTCGGCGTGTAGGATGTCTGAGATTTGAGCCATTCGTATGGGGCTGCGTCATTACGCGGTGGCGGCCTGCAAGCTAGCTTTGTTTTTGCGAAGACTTGCAGCTGAGTTTGATAACCCGGTGGTGCATGGAGGAGGTTCGTCTCGTGCGGTTTCGACGCGGTGAATGCCAGAATGGATTCGAGGCGTTTCTGGGCACTAAGCGGGGGTTTACTTTTTCCTGCTTCCAGGTCGCGACGACAGCACGAAGTCGATGAGGCCTTCGATCGTGCAATGCGCTTCCACGGCGTGGCGGAGGGGCAGTTTGGAGTTGATCGTGTAGGTGTTTTGGCGCCCTTGCTTCTCACGGGTCAGCACACCACCGGACTCAAGATCGGCGATGATCTTCTGCACCATGCGCTCCGTGATGCCCACCGTCTGAGCGACTTCGCGGAGCAGCATTCCGGGCTGCTGGGACAGGCACAGCAAGACATGGCCGTGGTTGGTGAAGAAGGTCCAGGAGGCTTCCTCCGCAGGCGCGGGCACAGATTTTCCACTTTGGGACTTGCGCATAAAAATACGAATGTTAATACACGAATTATTATTCGTGTATTTTGTTTCGTGAAAATAAAGACGGCTCAGATGCACGTGCAACTCCCAAACCCTGCCTCCCCCACCTCCGATGGAAATCCTTCACAACCTCGCCTCCAGCCTGCTGTCACCCATGGTCCTCGCCTTCGCGCTCGGCATCCTCGCTTCCCTGATCAAGAGCGATCTCAAGATCTCCGAAGAGTTCTACGGCGCGCTGACGATTTACCTGCTCTTCGCGATCGGCTTGAAAGGCGGCATGAAGCTGGAGGGCATGAGCCCTGCGCAGGTTTGGAAACCGATCCTCGCGGCGCTCTCGCTCAGCATGGCGATCCCAGTGTGGAGCTACTTCATCCTCAAGAAAGGGTGCGCACTGAGCAGTGTGGACGCCGGTGCGGTGGCTGCGCACTACGGCTCGGTCTCAGCAGTCACCTTCAGCGCCGCGCTGGCCTTTCTGGAGAAGTATCAGCTCCAAGGTGAAGGCTACCTGCCGGCGCTGCTTGCGATCATGGAAGTGCCCGCAATTGTCGTCGCGCTGTTCATGGTGAAGCAGTTCAATGGCGGCACCATGGCGGCGGCGGGTGGCATCCAGAAGGTCTTGCACGAGTTGCTCACCAGCAAAGGCATCCTCTTGCTGCTCGGCGGTCTCGGCATCGGCCTCCTGTGCGGACACGCTGGCTATGAGCAAGTCGCGCCGCTCTTCGACGCTCCATTCAAAGGTGTGCTGACGTTATTCCTTCTCGCTGTCGGTTTGCTCACAGGCAAGCGGCTGGCGGACCTGAAGTCGGTCGGATTCAGGCTGGGAGCCTTCGCCTTGATCATGCCACCGATTCATGCGGCGATCGCGATTGTGCTCGCGAAAGCCGCTGGCATGAGCCTTGGCGGAGCCACCGTGCTGGCCACTCTAGGGGCAAGTGCATCCTACATTGCTGCGCCAGCTGCAGTGCGCATCGCCCTGCCACAGGCGAGCCCGGCACTCTACTTCACGACGGCACTCGCGATTACGTTCCCTTTCAACATCGTCATCGGCATCCCGCTCTATAACGCGATGGCCAAGACGATCATGGCATGACGGTCATGGCATGACGGTCACGCGCTCTTCTTCACCAGCTTCAGCAGCTCGGCGATGATCTTGTCCACGGTGAGTCCCTCGGCTTCGGCATGGAAAGTGGGCACGATGCGGTGGCGTAGCACCGGGAGCGCGAGCGCTTCGATGTCGTCGGTGGTGACGTGCGTGCGACCGTGCAGCAGCGCGCGCACCTTGCCAGCGAGCACGATCTGCTGGCTGGCACGCGGGCCCGCGCCCCAGCCGATGTTCTGCTTCACGAAGTCGAGCGCACCCTCTTCGTTCGGACGCGTGGCGCGGACAAGATCGAGCACGTAGTCGAGCACATGGTCCGGCACGGGCACCTTGCGCGAGAGCGTCTGCGCAGCGGCGAGTTCCTCGGCGGTGAGCACGGGCTCGATCGTCTGTGATTCACTGCCGGTGGTGCGGCTCACGATGTCGCGCTCGGCATCGCGCGTTGGGTAGTCGATCTTGATGAGGAAGAGAAAGCGATCCTTCTGTGCTTCGGGCAGCGGGTAGGTGCCTTCTTGTTCGATCGGGTTCTGCGTGGCGAGCACGAAGAACGGCTTGGGCAACTCATACGTCTGCTGGCCCACGGTGACGTGCTTCTCCTGCATCGCCTCCAGCAGCGCGGCCTGCGTCTTGGGCGGCGTGCGGTTGATTTCATCGGCCAGCAGGATCTGCGTGAAGATCGGCCCCTGCTGGAACACGAAACTGCGGCGGCCAGTCTCGGCGTTCTCCTGGATGATCTCGGTGCCAGTGATGTCGGCAGGCATCAGGTCAGGCGTGAACTGCACGCGGCGGAAGCTCAGGTGCATGGCGTCGGCGAGTGACTTGACGAGCAGCGTCTTGGCCAGGCCGGGCACGCCTTCCAGCAGGCTGTGGCCACCCGCGGCCATCGCAATGAAGACCTGCTCGATAACGGCTTCCTGTCCGACGATGCGTTTGGCGAGGGCAGTTTTGAGGCGGTTAAACCCTGCGACGAGGGCGGTGGCGGCGGCTTGATCAGACATGGAGAAAGGGGACGAAGATGCGGGCGAGAGGGGAACTCAGAGACGGGTGGTGGGCAACTGTTCTTTCGTCAGCAGGGAGCTCGCCAGAAAAGAAGCCGTCAGGCTCACAATAAGGGTTATCCTGAGTGTGGAGAGTTTGACTTCACTAACGGTGGCAGCTACGGGGAAAAGTTCAGACTTATGCTCCAGGAACTCAAGCAACGCGAAAAAGAAGGACGCCCGATCAACGTGGGACTCATCGGCTGTGGTGCGATGGGCCTGGGGATCGCCTATCAGATTGGCAAGACGCCCGGGATGCGACTTTCGTTCGTCGCCGACTGGAACCAGCAGGCCGCCCAGAAAGGCGCCGACGTCTATGGCAAGCCCACTCGAGTGCTCACCGACGGCCTCGCCGCCCTGCGCGATGAGAAGATCGAGTGCGACGTGTTTGTCGAAGCCACCAACTCCATCATCGCCGCCTACGACTACTG
>JAEUHN010000004.1 GCA_016795365.1 Verrucomicrobiaceae bacterium | reverse complement strand
CTGGGCGTTGCGGCGAGCGGTGGCTTCCTTGGCACTGTCGTTGACGTTGCCGATGTTAGGAATCGCGATGGCTGCGATAACGCCGATGACGGCGATCACGACGAGCATTTCAACGAGGGAGAAGCCAGCCTTGGCCAGCTTACGGATTTGGAGCTTAGTGTTCTTCATTGTTTTGTTGTTTGGGCTGTTAGCATGTCAGTGAGTGCTGAGGCGTTGGGCGACATCCTTCGCTGACAATCGCAATTTTATAAATTCCATAACTATTGTCAATCCAGTTTCGATAGTTTCTGAGAATTTCCATAATTCAATCTACCGGATGTTTGTGGGAGGGGGGCTTGTGTTGCTATTCCCGGTGTCTATCGCTACGGCTGGGGGCCTATGAGTTCCGTTGTCTCACGTCGCTGGCTAGCCACAGGGGCTTTGGTGGTCTGGCTCCTCGGCTTTTTAGGCCTGCATTGCCATTCCGCGCCGAACATCGTGCTGTTCTTGGCTGATGATCTTGGTTATGGCGATCTGGGTTGCTACGGCCATCCCAGCATTCACACTCCCAACCTGGATCGGATGGCCAGGGAGGGGATGCGCCTTACCGACTTCTATGTGGCCGCCGAGGTATGCACCCCCAGCCGCGCGGCAATACTGACGGGACGTTATCCCTTGCGTAGTGGCATGTGCCATGACCGTTTCAGGGTGCTCCGGGATCAATCCACGGGCCACCTGCCGGAGGATGAATTCACCATGGCGGAATGCCTCAAGAGCAGAGGCTATGCGACGGCCTGCATCGGCAAATGGCATTTGGGCAATTGGGCCAACAATCTTGCTGGGCATCCCTCAAGGCACGGTTTTGACCATTACTTCGGACTTCCGCATTCGAATGACATGAATGTGGTGGCAAGCGTGGCACCCAAGGGGGCTGCCGGCCGATTGGACCAGGACCCAAAGTGGTGGAACGCGCCCCTCTACCGTGACCAGGAAAAGATCGAGCAACCGGCTGACCAGACCACGCTGACCCGTCGTTATGCCGAAGAGGCCGTGCGATTCATCAAGGAGCACCAGGAAAAGCCATTCTTCCTCTACTTTCCGCACTCCTTTCCGCATGTGCCTCTGTTTGCGTCTTCGGATCATTTTGGCAGGAGTGCGCGAGGGCTTTATGGCGATGTGGTGGAGGAAATCGACGCTGCCGTGGGGCGCGTGATGGACACCTTGCGGGCCACGGGGCTGGACAAAAACACTTTGGTCATCTTCACCAGCGACAATGGTCCCTGGCTGATTCAGGGCCTGGCAGGCGGATCGGCAGGTCTTTTGAGGGAGGGCAAAGGCTCCACTTGGGAGGGTGGGATGCGCGTTCCCTGCATCGCTTGGTGGCCTGGCAAGATCAAAGCGGGGACCGTGCAGCATGAGCTGGCGACAAGTCTCGACCTGCTTCCTACGGTGGCGGACTTGGTCGGAGGACATCTCCCGGCGGATCGTGAGTATGATGGCACTAGCATCGCTCCATTGTTGCTTGGCAGTGGCAAGCTCACACGGGAGCGCCCTTTCTTGTATTACCGGGGGACGCAGCTCTTCGCAGCAAGGTCTGGGACGTGGAAAATCCACTTCATCACGCAATCAGCCTATGGTCCTGACAAACCGGAGACTCATCAGCCACCGTTGCTCTACAATGTGGTCGAAGATCCCAGTGAGCGATTCGAGGTTGGAGCCCAGCATCCGGAGATTCTGGCGCAAATCGAGCGAGCGGCACAGGCGTTGCATTCGTCGATTAAGCCGAGGCCCACTGAACTGGAAGCAACCGTCGCCAAGTGACTGACCTCATCGTTATTCAGAGTGCCCAGGCGAGACGGTAGAAGCGCGACTCGCCTCCCGCAGGCTCTGACCATTGCGCCGAGGTTGAGGCTGTTGTGTCAGCCGTTCGAATCGTGGCGATCGGGTTCCAGGAGACGAGGTCTGGGCTGGCCTCAATGGTGTAGGTCTTGAAGGGATCAAGTTGGTTCATGCTGAGCGTGCAGGTGCCGCCTGCCTTGGAAACGGTCACTGCGGGCCCCGAACCCAACTGCGCCTCCCAGGCGATGGCAAAAGTCTCGTCGGCAGTCGTCGAAGTCACCTCAAGCGCATACCGTCCTGGAGGCAGATTGCGCCGGAAAATGTGCTCCACATTGTCCACACTGCTCGTGCTTTCGTCCACCGAACTGCCTGGAACGAAGCCGGAGGCTTGGACGAGACGCAGATTGACGTCGGCCAAGCTCATGGTGGACACCCCGTCGCTGAAGTGTCGATGCCAGGTGATGGCAGCGCTGAATGTGTTCGCCCAGCGCCCCTGCGGCACCTCGAAGAAGTATCGGCGAGTGGCTCCGCTCGTGGTCGTCATGTCCCAGCCACGATGGCTTCGTGTGGTCGCATCGCTGGTCGCTTGACGCCCCTCGGCCAGGATGTGGTAGGCGTTGAGCACGTTGAGTTCGCCCGCGCCGAACGTCTCATCGTAGGGCCGAGTCGGCCCGGTGCGGTGCCATCCCGGAAGGTTTTGTTTGGTGGCTCCGGCAATGAGGATCGCCTTCACCACCCGAGGATCGTCCGCTTCAGGGAAAGCTGGGCGGATCGTATCCAGGAGGAGCGTGGCCGCGCTCGCCACTGCCGGGGCGGCGAAGCTGGTGTAGATCTGGTCAACAACGATGTCGGGCTTCATGCGACCCAAGCCGTCCAGGTTCGAATGTGTGGTGGGATGGTTGCCGCTGAACACGCCGACCGCGATGCTGTGGTAGGCATTGGCGAGGAGCGAAGCCATGCTACCACCATTGTTAAGCGGCGTGGTGACCGTGGCTCCGTCGCGATCCACGAGCAAGTCCAGCTTGCGCATGATCTCGATATCGAGAGCCGCATTCCCCACCGTGCCGGCCCAGCTGTGGTTTTGCACGCTGCCGGAAAAAGAGGGTGGGGGATCATTGCCGAGAAGCGTCAGTGCGAAATCATCTGCCAGCCAGGCGTGAACCTCCGTGACACCTGAAGCCAGACTTTGCCCTGTGCCGCAGAAGTTTCCCAGCACGGTAGCCGCATGGCTGGAAGTGGAGCTGGCACCTGAGTAAGGCGTGATCGTCTTGCCCGCGAAGACACCCGTTCCTGCGTAAGGGGCTGTGCCTGTGGTCCCCTGCGGAAGGTAGATGAACTCGGTGGCCGAAACCGTCGCCTCCGAAATCATCACCGGAATCCCGGAGCCGTCCGGCAAGGCACTGCCGAGTTCGCCCTGGAGGGTCGTGTAGCCAGCGCGGTCCCGCCAGTCTGCCCACGCGCTGCCGGACAGAATCAAGGCGCATGAGCACCAGATCACGGCGGGGTATTTCTTTGCTGAGATGTGCATGGCGGGCGCAAGGTTCTATCAGAGCGCATTCCACCAGACAAGCTGCCTCACATCTCCCTCTGGTTGTCCAGATTTCCAACCTATCCCGCACGGGATCAGCCCCGACACCGCGTCGCTCGATTGCTTCGACCCTGAACCGCCTGCACGGAAGCCGCCATCCCTTGCCCAGGTTGACTCTGTGTGCCGAACTCGGACGTTCCTCGGCAAAGGTGAAATGGGCTTGGGGGCCTGGCACGATGCCTGCTTCTGATTCTAACATCGTCAGCTCCAACCAACTGGCGAATCCAACCAAACATGCTCAACTCGCTCTCGCGCTCCGGGGGCCGGACTGCCGCTGCATTTGCAGGGGCTGCCGGTCTGTTTTTGTTGTCCACGTCTCCTGCCCATGCAGCAGACACCTCCACAATCAACAGCGGCGACACCGCCTGGCTGTTGGTTTCAACAGCCCTCGTGCTGTTCATGATGATACCAGGTCTGGCGATGTTTTATGCCGGCCTCGTGCGGTCGAAGAACGTGCTCTCGATCTTCATGCAGTGCTTCGCGCTCACCGCCGTGCTTAGCCTTGTCTGGCTGGCCTGCGGCTACTCGCTGAGCTTCTCTGATGGCAATGCCTTCATCGGCGGCCTCGGCGCATCGTTCCTCAATGGCATCACGCCGGACACCGTGCGCAGCGACTGCAAAACGATCCCCCAGCTCCTGCACTTCGCCTACCAGATGATGTTCTTCCTCATCACACCCGGCCTCTTCATCGGTGCCTTCGCCGAGCGCATGAAATTCAAGGCCGTCATGATCTTCTCCGTGCTCTGGAGCCTCCTCGTCTATGTGCCTTGCTGCTACGGCGTCTGGCACAAGGCGGGTGAATTCCTCGGTCTCACGGGGGTGATCGACCTCGCGGGCGGCATCGTCGTCCACATCACCGCTGGCGTCGCCGCCTTGATCGCTTGCGTCATGGTCGGTCCGCGCAAGGGCTTCCCCAATACCCAGATGCCACCGCACAACCTGCCTACCACCATCGCAGGCGCGGGCATGCTTTGGGTCGGCTGGTTCGGATTCAATGCCGGCAGCCAGCTCGCCGCCAATGGCAGCGCCGCGATGACACTCGTCGTCACCCACCTCTCCGCCTGCGCCGCTTGCGTCGTCTGGGCCGTGATCGAAAAGGTGAAGCTTGGCAAGTCCAGTGCCCTGGGCATTGCAACTGGTTCCATCGCCGGTCTTGCCGCCATCACCCCCGCCTCGGGCAAGGTGGGACCCATCGGTGCCATCTGCATCGGCAGCATCTCCGCCTTCGTCTGCTGGCTGGCCTGCGCCAAGCTCAAGCGCAAGTTCAACTACGATGACGCCCTCGACGTCTTCGGTGTCCACGGCGTCGGCGGCTTCATCGGCACCGTCCTGGTCGCCGTCTTCGGATCGAAGTCCTTCGCGGGCGGCCTCGGCGACTTCGCCATTGGCCAGCAGCTCGTCACCCAACTCCTCGCTTCCCTCTACACCATCATCCTTTCCGGCATCGTGAGCGTGGTCCTGCTCAAGGTCCTCGATAAGACCATCGGCCTGCGTGTCACCCCCGAGCAGGAGAACACCGGCCTCGACCTCGCCGAACACGGCGAAGAGGCCTACAACCATTGATCCCATGCACCCCAAGATGCCTGGCGGACTTGTCGGGCGTCTGACGGCTGCGGCCAGTTCCATCAACCGCGCGTTCTGCAGAAGCAGGACGCGCGGTTTTTTGTGCACCGTGCCGAGGGATGTTTCATGACAGTGACCATCGTCGCTGCGCGTCCCCGTCATAAACGTCGCCCCTCCTGCCTGAGGTTCCGCCACCAGCCCCCACGACCTAGCGGG
Source organism: Verrucomicrobiaceae bacterium (assembly GCA_016795365.1). Classification (GTDB taxonomy): domain Bacteria; phylum Verrucomicrobiota; class Verrucomicrobiia; order Verrucomicrobiales; family Verrucomicrobiaceae; genus JAEUHN01. The sequence continues at coordinate 362,682 of JAEUHN010000004.1, read as the reverse complement.
AGGGTCAAGCCTCGCCTGCGAGCGGCCTGCTGAGTTTTGGTGACCGACTCCATGCGCCCGCCCATCGTGCGACAATGTCGGCTGGCGTTCCCGAGACTCCGACCTGCCGCGCGACAATGTCGGCTGACGTTCCCAAGACTCCGACCTGCCACGCGACAATGTCGGCTAGCAATCCCGAGACTCCGACCTGCTGCGCAACAATGTCGGCTGACGTTCCCAGGACTCCGACCTGCCGTGCGACAATGTCGGCTGAGGTTCCCGAGACTCCGACCTGCTGCGCGACAATTTCGGCTGACGTTCCCAGGACTCCGACCTGCTGCGCGACAATGTCGGCTGACGTTCCCAAGACTCCGACCTGCTGCGCGACAATGTCGGCTGACGTTCCCAAGACTCCGACCTGCCTCGCGACAATTTCGGCTAGCAATCCCGAGACTCCGAGTCGTCGCGCGAAGATCCTTGAGCCTTGGTGTCTTCGTGTGAGGCAATCTCGCTGGAGAACGTAAGGGCACCGATGATTCGAACTTGGCGCTCCGTGATTTCGACGGCATAGCAGCGGGCATGATCCGCTGTTTTCTGGCTCTCATCGCACTCGGGGTGGTCACGTCTTGTTCGCGCAGTGACGCGCTCATCATTGGCACGGACGCGACGTATCCGCCGTTTGAATACAAGAACGAGCAGGGTGAGTTCGCGGGTGTGAGTATCGACCTTGGGAAGGCGCTAGCGGAGCATCTAGGGCGGCCGGTGAAGTTTGAAAACATTGCCTTCGATGGTCTGCTCGCGGCGATTCCGACGGGCAGTGTGGACATTGCCATCTCGTCGATGACGGCGACGGACGAGCGGCGGCAGAAGTTCGATTTCAGCGATCCGTATGCGACGACGTCTATCTGCCTCCTAGTGCCGAAGGGTTCAGCGCTGGCGTCGGCAGACGATCTGAAACAGGGCAAGCGCCGGGTGGTGGTGAAGATCGCGACGACGGGGGAACAGTGGTGCCTGGCCAATCTACCGAACGCGGAGATCGTGGCGCTTGATGCTGATCCCGCTTGCGTGATGGAGGTGTCCAAGGGCAGCGCGGATGCGTGGGTCTATGATCAGATCAGCGTGATGAATTACGCCAAGGCGAATCCGGACACGACGAAGGCGCTGTTGGCTCCGATTCGAGTGGAGCACTGGGCCATCGCCTTGCGTCAGGGGCAGGACGAGTTGAAGGGCAAGATCAACGCCTTCCTCAAGGAGTATCGAAGCCAGGGAGGCTTCGAAAAGTTGGCGGACAAGCATCTGGGGACGTATCGTGAAATGCTGAAGCAGCAGGGGATTCCATTCATCTTTGATGTTCCTGCGGCTCCATGACTCGAAGTTCCAATCCAATCAAACCCATGAAAACACCATTGATCCTTGCATCCATCGCCGTCCTCGGACTGGCCTCGTGCGACCAGAAGAAAGCTGACGAAGCCAAGGCCAAAGCTGCCGAGGCGGGCAAGAAAACCGAGGAGGCTGTGAAGGCTGCCACCGATGCGGCGAAAGCTGCTGGCGATGCCGCGAAAGACGCCGCAAAGACCGCGGCAGATAAGATCAAAGACGCAACGGAGGAAGCTCGTGCGAAAGCGGACGCGGCTGTGAAGCAAGCGTCCCAGGCGATCGCGGTGCCGATCGTGATTCCTGACGACAAGGCATCTCCCGCACCGCAGCCGCCACCTGTGCCCAAGGCTGATCCAGCCAAGCCTTGATTCACGCCTCGGTTCGCCAGCGTGCGATTTTTGCCGAAGATTGAGCCGGGCTTTCTTGATTGAAAGTGAAGCGCAAGTCTGGTGGCAGTCGCACGTTGGTGTGCCGCTTCTTGTTCATGCTTTCCTCCAAGGTCATCCTGCTCATCGCCATCCCGGTTTTCTGCGCCCTTTCGCTGGTGCTGAAGGAGAACTTTCCGTTCTCGCATTACCCAATGTATAGCGATCCCGATCCGGTCAGTGCCTATTACCACTTGGAGGATGCAGCGGGTAAGGCCTTGCCTTTGACCCAGCTGACGGGTGTGCGGGGTCCGAACCTCGGCAAGATCCTGCGCAAGCGGCTGAGCGATCAGGCGAAGAAGCTTGATGTGGGCGTCAAGTCGCTGCCTCGCGAGGCTGTCGAGGGCGTGGCTCGCGACACGCTCGCTTACCTGCGCACGCAGGCGAAGCACAACAAGCAGGTGCTGCCCGAGAAGCTGCGAATCATGTTCACCACGATCCAGTTTGCGGATGGGAAGGTGGAAGAGAAGCGGGAGGTCTTCTTCACCGAATGAAAAAGCTGCTGCACCTCTTCTGGACGCATCTGTTTCCATTGCCCATCGTCAGCGGTCTCGAAGGCGCGCTGGCCCGTGTGTTCACAGCGGGTGTGGTCTATCATTTCCTTCCGATCTTGCCGCCACCGACGGTGCAGCCCGTGCCGGTGGGCATGGCGCATTTCATTGATCTGACATGGCTGGGGCAGGCATCGAACTTTGAGATCTATCGGCAGGCGCTGATCGCCTTGCTGGTGGTGTATGCGAGTGGCCTTGCCTTGCCGGTCGTGCTGCCGGTGCTCGCTGTGGCCTACATTGCGCTCTACACGCTGATCAATTCTCAGGGCTTCACCAATCACTCGCATCACATCCTGGCGGTGGTGCTTTTCTCTCAGGCGCTGGCGGCTCTGTTTTATCTGCGCCCCAAGGCAGGCAGCTGGCTGAAACCATCGTCGGGGTTGCAGGCGTGGATGCTTGTGGCGGCGCAGGCGGGAATGGCATCGGCTTACTTGATTTCGGTGTTCTCCAAGCTGTGGAACTCGGGCTTCACCTGGCTCTTCCGCAGTCATTACATCGCGCTCGATATGGTGAAGACGATGCGGCAGAACTACTTCAGTGCTCTCGATCTGCGTTACGCTACGGAGCCGCCTAATGTCGTGTGGATGCTGGAGCATCCCTTCTGGACGGCGGCACTCTTTGATCTGGGGTTCCTGGTGGAGGCGCTCATCGTGTTGTCGGTGGGCTCGCGAAAGCTGGCTTTCCTTTTTGGCGTGGGCACGATCTGCATGCATCGAAGCATCAACTATTTCATGGGCCTCGAGTTCCACCAGAACGAGACCATGCTCGCGGTGTTCTTCGTCAATGTGCCCTTCTTGATCGCTTGCTTGCTGGGGCAGCGGCGGCAGCTGTCGCCAGGCTAAAGGTTTCGAAAAAGATGTCCTTGGCCGAAAGAACAGGCTGGGGCCAGACGTTGTCATTGCCCGCCAAAAACCCCCACCGGCGGACTCTCAAACTTGGCTGACCCCATGCCATGAAGGAATCCTCGCGCCCACATCTCTCTCGTTGTTCTGTAGCCCTGGGATTGGTGTGCCTGCTGAGTGCTTGCGGTGGAGGCTTTCACAAGAAGTGGTCGGACCGTGAGGTGTTCTCGATTCTGCGGTCGAAGTCGAGCCATGTGCCCAATTCCGGCAACGATCTCCTGAGCATCCTGCCTCCCAAAGCGGTGGATTTGGAAAAGATGATCCGCAACACGAAGCTCGAGGAGTTCCTGGGCGATCGTGCGTTGATTGAGAAGGACGCCAAAGTGTTGACGTTGCCTGATGCCCTGGGCCTGGGCGTGGGGCACAATCGCACCTACCTCGGGCAGAAGGAGTCTGTGTATCTGACGGCGCTAGATTTGACGCTGGCCCGGCACCAGTTTGCTCCGATCGCTAGTGGGATTGGCTCGGGTGCTTATGTGGGGAACAACGTCGAAGGCGCGATCAATCAGTTCACCACGGAGCACACCATCACGTCGAATGGCACGGTGGGTTTCTCCAAACTGACCAGCATCGGCACTCGCATCGCGGCGGATCTCTCCACTGACTTCGTGCGTTTCTTCACGGGCGGCGTGCGAAACTTGGGCGATTCGAAGCTAGCCGTCACCCTTGCCCAGCCGCTCCTTCGTGGCGCTGGATCACTGAGCGTGACGGAACCTCTGACGCAGGCTGAGCGCGATGTGCTCTACGCGATTCGTGACTTCACCCAGTATCGCAAGACCTTCGCGATCGACATTGCCTCCGCCTACTACCAGGCGCTTCAGTCTCGTGATGCGGCGCGCAACGCGTATGTGGCCTACAGCACGATCAAGGACACGCTGGTGGCCCAGAAGGCGCTCGTGGAGGCCACTCGTCCGGGCAAAACTCAGTCCGCACTTGGTCTCCTCCAGCAGGCAGAGCTCAACTACCACCGTCGTTGGATTGCCGCCGTGAAGCTCTACGAGGAAAATCTCGACGACCTCAAACTCGAACTCGCCATCCCGGTGACTCAGCCCTTAATGCTCGATCAGGGTGAGATGGACCGGCTTGAATTGTCCGACCCGCCGGGCACTCTCAACGAAGCCCTCGAGACGGCCGTGGTGACGCGCCTCGATTTGTGGAATGCCCGCGATGCTCGTGACGACGCGCTCCGTCAGGTGAAGGTGGCCGAGCATGACCTCCTCCCTGGGCTGGACGTTAAAGGGGCTTACAATGTGAAGAGCGATCCGAAGTCTGACGACCTCAACATTGATGGCAAGCGCCGCGACTTCTCCGTGGGGCTCGACCTGGACCTTCACCTGGATCAGAAGCCTGCCCGCAATGTGCTCCGCGCGGCCCAGATCAAGCTTCAAAAGGCCGATCGTGACCTTGAGCTGGCTCAGGAGACGGTTCGCAAAGATGTCCGTGCCTCGTGGCGCAATCTCGACGTGGCTCGCAAGCAGTATGACATCGCCCAGGAGGGGCTAAGGCTAAGTGAAGTGCGCCTGGAGCGCGAGCGTGCGATGTTCGAGGTGGATCGCAGCAGCTCCCGTGACCTCATTGATGCCCAGCAGGCTCTCAATGATGCACGCGACCAGCGCATCGCGGCGCTCGTAAACCATACGATTGCACGGCTCCAGTTATGGAAAAACATGGGCATCTTGTTCATTCGAAAAGATGGCTCCTGGGCCGACGTATTGGCTAGAGAAACCCCAAAGGGACAAGGATCATGACGACAAAGGGAAGCAAACGCTGGTGGTGGATTGGAGGCCTGACGGCTGTAGCCGTAGGCTCTGCCTACTGGTTGCTGGGCTCCTCGACGGCGGCCGTGACAGACGTGCCGACCTTCGCTGTGCAGCGCGGTAACTTGCAAATCAATGTGCTCCAAGGGGGAGAGATTCGCGCGCTCAAGAACTTCGAAGTCAAAAGCGAGATCGAGTATCCGACGAAAATCATGAGCCTCATCCCTGAAGGCTACCTGATCACCGAAGAGGATGTGAAAGATGGTAAGGTCCTGGTGGAACTCGACCCCAGCGACATCAAGGACAAGATCACGACTCACGACATTGAGTTCCAGACCACCGTGGCCAACTACATCGACGTGGACGAGAACCGCGAGATCGTTCGCAGTGAGAACCAGAGTTTGGTCCGCGATGCGAAGACGGCAGCAGCCTTCGCCTTGATGGACTTTGAAAAGTATCTCGGTAAGAAGGTGGCGGTTGCAGTGCTGAAGCAACGCGGACTGCCCGAGACCATTGAGGCCCTGGACCTGCATGTGGCAACGATGGAAAGCGCCAGCAAGCCCTCGCGTGTGACCCTGGCCACCCGTGAGACTGCGGCTGAGAAGGAGACAAAGTCTGCAGAGGTCAAGCCTGCGCCAGCAGTTAAGAAAACCACCGTCGCAGCCGTGCAGCGCATCGACTTCGTCAAGATCCTCGACGAGGACAAGACGGACGATGGTGAAGCCGAACAGAAGCTGGGGCAATTGAAGGGCGACCTGCTGCTGCATCAGGGTGAACTGTCGCTTGCTCAACAAACCTTGGATGCGTCCGCCAAGCTCGCCGAGAAGAAGTTCATCACCAAGTCTGCTTTCGAGAATGATCAAGTGACCCACGCCAAGGTTGAGCTGTCCGTGAGAACTGCTGAAGTCGCGCTCGATCTGTTCCGCCGATACGAGTTCCCCAAGCAGTGTGAGCAGTTTCTCGGAGCTTACCAGGACTCCCTTCACAAACTGCAACGGACCATTCGTGAGAACCGCAGCCGCATGGCGCAAGCCGAGAGCAAGTTTGAGACGGCCAAGCGCCGCTATGAGATGGAACTCGCCAAGAAGGAAGATCTTGAGCGCCAGCTCAAGGCCTGCGTGATCCGTGCCACTCAGACAGGTCTCGTGGCCTATGGCCCTATCAGCTCGGGCAGCGCGTATCGCTACAGCGAGCCGATCGAAGAAGGTGCGGCCGTTCGCTTGCGCCAGACGATTCTCACCATTCCCAACATGGAAGCGATGGGCGTTCACGTGTCCGTTCACGAGTCCCAAGTGAAGAAGGTGCGGATCGGTCAACGCGTGCGGGTCCGTGTCGATGCTGAGCCGGGCAAGGAGTTGTTCGGTCAGGTGGCTGAAGTCGCCGTGCTGCCAGACTCCAGCAGCAGCCGATACACACCGAACCTCAAAGTCTATCCCTGCACCGTTCACATTGACGGCCTGAACGATTGGCTGAAGCCCGGCATGAATGCCAAGGTGGACATCATCGTGAATGATCTGGCCGATGTGATCTACGTGCCCGTCCAGTCCATTGAGGTCGAGAACGATCACCATTTCTGCTACGTCAATACGGGCAGCGAGCTTGAGCGGCGTGAAGTGTCCACTGGAGCCTTCAACGATGAGTTCATCGAGGTGCAAAAGGGCCTCGACCTCGGAGAGAACGTTGCCTTGACCGTGCCGAAGCGAAGCTCGCTTGACGCCGACATGCAGGATGAGCCGGCAAGCCCGCCAGGTGCTCCCGCCAAGGGAGACGCCGACAAAAAGCCGGCCAAGAAGGACGTCGCCGCCCGGTAATCTGTCATGGCTCCCGATCAGCCCATCATCAGTCTGCGAGACATCCGAAAGACCTATCAGATCGGCGACATGGTGAGCCATGTGTTGCAGGGCATCAGCGTGGATATTTTCCCCGGCGAGTATGTCTGCATCATGGGGCCGTCAGGCTGTGGCAAGTCCACCCTCCTCAACGTGCTCGGCTGCCTCGATCAGCCCACCAGCGGCGATTACCTGCTCGGTGGCCAGAATGTAGCCACGCTTGATGATGACTCGCTATCCCAAGCACGCTGCAAGAACCTGGGTTTCATCTTCCAGAGCTACAACCTCATCCAGCAACTTACCGTGCTCGAGAACATCGAGGTGCCCCTTTACTACTCGGGCATGCATGACACCGAGATGCGCGTGATCTCCGAGCGTCTGGCCGCCCAAGTGGGGCTCTCACATCGACTGCACCACAAGCCGAATGAGCTCTCGGGCGGCCAACAGCAGCGCGTGGCGATTGCTCGCGCTCTGTCTAACAATCCGCTCGTCATCCTCGCGGACGAAGCCACTGGCAATCTCGACAGCAAGTCGGGGCAGGAGATTCTCGGCGTGTTCGACGACCTGAATCGTCAGGGCAAGACCCTCGTCTTTGTGACGCACGACGAGCGCATGGTGGAGCGTTGCACCCGGGTGATTCGTTTGCGTGATGGCCACGTCGATCGCGATGAACCCGGCGCAGCCGCAGGTCGTCGTGCCGAAGCCTTAAAGGCGATGGCCAAGGCGGCATAAGGGTTCCAGCGCGATACAATGTCTCAGGATGCTTGACCCGTGGGCGATCTTTATGATAAGAACGCACCAGCGTTTTCATGAAATCCCCCCTCCTTCTGGCCAGTCTGGCCCTCGTCACATCTGTCCTGGGTCAGGGAAATGAAAGCCGTTTGTGGACGAGCAAAGATGGTCGCCAGGTCAAGGCGGTCTTGGTCTCTTTTGATGCAGCCCACGTCACTCTTCGGCTCGCAGACGGATCGGATGCCAAGGTTCCATTTGAGAAACTCAGTCCCGCTGACCAGGCCTTTCTCAAGGCGCAGCCTCCGGGCGTGATCGCACTGGGTGCAAAAGTCGCACCCCGAAAGTGGCCGACCACCGTCGAGATTCAGAGTTCAGCCATTGAGGTGAAGCTCGTCACTGAGGAGCCGCGCAAGTTTGTCTATCGGAGCGAAGGCTTCGAATACACCTCACAGGGCAAGTTGCTGCCCAGTTTGATGAAGGAAGTGGCGCGCACCTTCGAGGCCACCAAGAAACTCGTGGGCGATCTGCCCTGGGGCATCGTCTGTCGTCCGCCCGAAGGTTTGGAACTTTATCAGGCCGCCCTCTACGAGACGAGGAACGACTACATGCAGGCCGGTGGACCCTCAAACTCCGGTGGCGTTTACATGAGCGGCGAGAAGATCTTCAAGATCCCTTTCGAGAGCCTCGGCATCAAGCGACTCGGCAAGAGCTACACCAAGGACGAGAACTACAGCAGTGACACTCTCGTTCACGAGATTACGCATCAGATGATGCATGACTACCTGCCCTACATGCCCAAGTGGGCCATCGAGGGCAGTGCCGAGTATGCCGAACTGCTCCCTTACAAGGCGGGAACGTTCGGCGTGGCCCGCCACAAGGAGGGGCTCAGAGACTACCTCGAAGTCTGGCGCAATCGCGGTCGCACACCGAAGCTGCCCAATGTGAGTGAACTCTTTCGACTCAAGCGCAAGGAGTGGGATGAGCAAGCCATGACGCCCGATCGGCAGCACGCGCTTTACCAGCAGTCCGCGCTCTTGGTTTACTACTTCAACCACCTGGATGGCGACGGCTCCGGTGCCCGTTGGATCAAATACATGGACGCGACCAAGGCTGAAGCTGACCTGTGGGTGGCGTATGAAAAGGAGTTCAAGGCCTACCGTGCTGCCATGGATGAGTTCTTCAAACTTCCCGGCGTCAAGAAGCTCGAAGGCGGTCGCTTCACGTATCCAAGCAATCTGAAAGCACCGCAGCCCCCTGCCGCTCCCGATGGCAAGGCCTACGATGAAGACACACCGCTGAAGAACCTCAAAGTCCTCCTGGACGGTCGCAACGACGAGCAGCTTCAGCAGGAGATCGGCACCAAGTTCAGCAAGGCCGGCTTCCGTCTGGGATTGTAGCTGGGCGCTCGGCTCGATTGACCCGGAAAACGAGTCTGATCAAGGCGAGACATGATTCCGGCAAGAAGAGTGACCACGGTTGGCGTTGGTTTGCCTCGTTATGATTCGAGTGCTTCCCCGACTTATTGCCCTTCTCTTTTTGTTAGGCAGTCCACTGCTGGCGGAGTCTCTTCGCCTGACTCTTCCACCGGTCTGTTATGCAGTTCCGGGCGTGCCGATGAGTTTGTATTTCGACAACGCCGTGCTCACCGAGCAGCCCGAGAGCTATCGCTTTGAGGTGAGTTGTGACGTGGGAGCGACGGAGGCGAACCGGTGGACATTGACGGCTGCCGACCGCGATGTGGGCGATCATGCCTTGAGTGTGATCGTGAAGGACAAGGCTGGTAAAGTGCTCGAACAGTCCTCGGCGATCCTTCGCATCGCACCACGAAACGCTGGTGCGGGTCGCGAGCTGAGCGTGCTCGTGGTTGGCGACAGCCTTACCCATGCGTCTTTGTATCCGAACGAGATCGCGCGATTGCTGAGCGAGCCGGGCAATCCCCAGTGGAAGATGCTTGGCACCCACAAGCCTGCGGCAGTCGCGACTAGGGTGGCGCACGAGGGCTACGGTGGCTGGAAGTGGGTGGACTTCTTGAGCAAGTTCGATCCCAAGCCCGCAGGCACCACGGCAGGGCCGCTCGCTCGCAAGAGCACCAGCCCCTTCATCTTTGCCGATGCGGCAGGCAAGGCGCAGTTCGATCTCCAGCGCTACTTCCGCGAGTCGTGCGGTGGCCAGGTGCCCGATGTGGTAACCTTTCTGCTCGGCATCAACGACTGCTTCGGAGCCAGCCCTGATGATGAGAAGGCGATGCTCAAGCACATTGATGGAGTGCTCGACAACGCAGACAAACTGCTCGCTGCCTTCCATGCGGCAGCACCCAAAGCAGTGCTTGCCGTCGGGCTCACCACGCCGCCGAATGCCCGGGAGTCTGGCTTTGTCGCGAACTACAAAGGCAAGTATCACCGCTGGGGCTGGAAGCGCATCCAGCATCGTCTGGTGCAGCGGATGCTGGAGCGGCTCAGTGGTCGCGAAAAGGAGGGTATCATCCTTGTTCCCACTGAACTCAATCTCGATCCCGTAGCCGGCTATCCAGAGAACAATGGCGTGCATCCCAATGCGGTGGGCTACGCTCAGATCGGGGCTAGTTTTTACTCGTGGATGAAGTCGTGGCTCGCTCGATAGGATGCTGTTTGAATTGGTTTACGAGAGCGCCGCACAACCTACCGTAAGGCGTGATTCGTTGCCAGATATTGATCGCCTTTGCCCTGCTGATGGCCCCTTTGGGTCGGGCGCAGATCAGCGATGCCATCAGTGTCCGGTCGCTGACCGTGGAGCAGGCGAAAGAAGGACGGGCGGTGAAGTTGCGAGCGACTGTGGGGTTCATCGAGTCCCCAGGCACGATCTTTGTTCAGGATGCGACGGCGGGAACCTTCCTGCGCACAAAGCTACCCATTGGCGAGTTGCGTGAAGGTGACGAAGTCGAAGTCCAGGGCCAGACTTTCCCAGGGCTTTTCTTGCCGGGCATCGAAATCGAAACACTTCGGGTGGTCGGGCATGGCGAGCGTCCTCGGGCGCTGCCGGCGAACTACGATGACCTGATGCTCGCTCGCTTCCATTATCAGCGAGTGCAAGTCAGCGGCATCGTGCGGTCCGTGACCTCGCTGGAAGAGAATCGCAGCGTGCTGCGGCTGGCCATGGGGTCGCGTGTCCTCGAGGTGCGAATCGATGGCGACGTGGCGGCTGGTGACTGGGTGGATGCACGGGTGAGGATCGAAGGGCTGGCCGCTGGAACGATCAATGATTTGCGGCAGCTCGTGCAGCCCTACCTGCGCGTGAGCAGCAGTGCTGACATCGTGGTGGAGGAACCTGCGCGGCAGGTTGATGAGCTGGCCTTAACTACCACGGCGGGTGTGCTTAGCTTCAGCGCCACTGGCGAGAGTGGGCGAAGAGTGCGTGTGCGTGGCAGCGTTACCGGCGTGTTCGACCGGTCCTTGGTTTTCATTCGCGATGGCGAGGCCTCGGTGGCGGTGCAGTTGATCGACGTGCCTTCCGTCAGAATCGGCGATGTCGTGATCGTGGCTGGCTTCCCCGAGATGGATCGTTTCACGCCCACCCTTGCGGATGCTAGTCTTCTGGAGATCAGCAATGGAGAGCCCGCAAGTCCGGTATCGATGACTTTGAAAGACATGCCGCGCAAAGCTCGCGATGGCGACCTTGTGTCCGTTCAGGGTTCCGTGGTGGAGAGATTCCGAAGTGATGAGGGGCAAGTCGTCGTCATCAGCGATGGGCGCTCGCGTGTGCCTGTGCGGCTGGAAGGTGCCGAGGAGATGACGGTTGAGCTTCAGAGCGAAGTCGGACTCACAGGGATCTGCAGAGTCGAGTCGGTGAGTGGCGTCGGTTTCAATGCCAAGCCTCAATCGTTTCGTCTCTGGCTTCGTTCACTCGCAGACCTCCACGTGACGCAAGCACCTCCTTTCTGGACGGTTGCCAGACTTGTCTCCGCCATGGCAGTGCTGGCCTGTGTGCTGCTAGCGGGCGGAGTGTGGATCATGCTACTGCGGCGGCAGGTCAGTTCCCTGCGTCTCCGCATTCGTCACGAGGCAGCTCTGGAGGAACGGCAACGCATCGCGCGCGAATTTCACGACACGCTGGAACAGGAACTCGCAGGCCTGTCGCTTCGAATGGATGCCGCCGTGACTCGCCCCATGGAAGACAAGGCGCGTGTGCTCTTGGAGACCTCGCGCAGCCTCGTCTCGCGCATCCAGGCCGAGGCACGGAATCTCGTGGCCGACCTCCGAGACGATCCAGTGAACCAGGTTGAACTCGTCCATGCGCTTCAGGACCTGGCCGAACGCCAGCCGGCGAATGCGCCGCTGATTCGCGTGGAAGTCAGTGGCACACTGCCCGTGCTGCCTTCCCCTGTGGTCCATCACCTTCGTATGATCGCCCAGGAAGCCTTGACCAATGCGCTCAAGCACGCCCATGCATCGTCCATCCTACTGCGGTTGCGTCATGAGGGACATCAGCTCGAACTATCCGTGATCGACGACGGCACTGGCTTCGCCCCCGACGGCCACACCGAAGGCAAGCCCGGCCACTTCGGCTGCATGGGCATTCGCGAACGCTGCCGAAAGATCGGTGCCCGAGTCAACTGGCACAGCACGCCAGGGCAGGGGACCACGCTGACGGTGACCTGCGAGAGTCCTTGGTCTTTGATGGAGAACAACACGAAGACTCGCGACTGGTAGTAGTGTATGGGGTGTTTCGTGTCGCTCGTCCTGCTCGTGGTCTCGCGATTCAGTGGCAAACGTGCATCCGATGGGAACTGAGTGGTCGCGGATCGGGGCCATCGAGACGACGCCATCGGTTAGGTCTCCATTTGGGCAGCACTGCGAGGATAGTGAGGATGGATGACTGGGGATGTATCAACTCCCGCTGCTCGTTCGTAGATTGCTCGGCATTGTGGGCTCTCACTGGGAGAGTCTGCAAAGCCGTTGAGCCTGGGCGCAAGGTGTGTCTAGTGCTCGACGTTCCGGTCTGGTCGGTTCTTCCCCCAATCCCTTTTCCTTGCCCTCCATGAATTCTGTCTGCTCCACCCTCCGTCTGCTCCGATCCGGGCACACGGCTCGCGTCACGCTCACCAGGCAGTGCAACGGTGGATCTCTCTAGGCGCATGGACTTGAAGGCTTTCGACCACACGCCGCGCACTCGCCTTGTCTTCGGATCGGGCTGCCTGAACCGACTGGGTGAACTCGCTCGCGAACTCGGGGCGACGCGCGCTTTGATCGTGAGTGATCCGGGCATCGTAAAGGCTGGCTACCCAGCCAAGGCCCAGGCGCTCATCGAGGCGGCGGGGCTGGCGGCGCGGGTCTTTGCCCAGGTGCATGAGAACCCCTCGACTACGGATGTGGATGAATGTGTGGCCGTGGCTCGGGAGTTCGGGGCTGATTTGCTCATTGGTCTCGGTGGGGGCAGCAGCATGGACACGGCGAAGGGTTGCAATTTCATCCTCACGAATGGCGGCCAGATGAAGGACTACTGGGGCGTGGGCAAGGCGACGAAGCCGATGCTGCCGCTGATGGCGATCCCGACCACTGCGGGCACGGGGAGTGAGTGCCAGAGCTTCGCTTTGATCTCGGATGCGGAGACACATGTGAAGATGGCCTGTGGTGATCCGAAGGCGGCGGCCCGGATTGCCTTGCTCGATCCTGAGCTTACGGTCTCTCAACCGCATCGTGTCACGGTTTGCACGGGGATCGATGCCCTGTCCCACGCGCTGGAGTCAGCGGTGACTACGAAGCACAGTGCGTTATCCGCTGTTTATTCGCGTGAGGCGTTTCGGCTTTGTCATGGTGGATTCAGTAGGGTGCTGCGTGAGCCGACGAATGTTGATGCTCGCGGGCAGATGTTGCTGGGGGCGGCGTATGCGGGGATTGCAATCGAGAACTCGATGCTGGGAGCGGCGCATTCGTGCGCCAATCCCCTCACGGCTTACTTCAATGTGGTGCATGGCGAGGCGGTGGGCGTGATGCTGCCGCATGTGATCCGGTTCAATTCCCAACTGCCGGAGATCGCGGCCATTTATGAGAGCTACTTCGATGGCGATCTGGCCGACCGTGTGAGCGAACTGCTGTGGGAGGCGCAGATGCCGCGCCACATCGGGCATTATGGTATCACGGAGGCTGATCTACCGAAGCTGGCAACGATGGCGGCGAAGCAGTGGACGGCGCAGTTCAATCCGAGACCGGTGAACGAGGCGGACTTCGTCGAGCTGTTCCGGGCGGCGCTCTAGCTGGAAGCTGGATTTGGCTCGGGACTTTTGGGGGAGCAGCCGGTCCGACAGGCCTGCTGGAGGGGGGCAGGGCGAAGTTTTTCAAAAATCTTCGGCACCTGCATAACACGGAGGTGGTGTTTTGCATAGTAACCTTGGGCGGTGCGGCCGACCTCTCGTTGTTGTGACTGGAGGAAGGCCGTGCCGTTGTCTTGAATCCAACTGCTCACGCCTTCACTCGCCATGCCTATTCATGTTGTTGGTGCTCTTGATTCCAATGGGTCCTTGTCCTCCCGGGCTGTGGTGGAGACCATTAAAAAGTTGAATGCTAGCTTCGGCGAAGTGGAGGTGGGGGAGCATTTGAAATCGAGCGTGAGGCCTTCCCGCGAGGCGGTGAACGCGGGATCGTCTTTGCGTGTGCTGATCGCGATCCGGCAGGCGAATGGTGTGGGGACTGCCGGGGCCTGAGGGAGTTGGTTTTCACGCTGTTGGACGCTTGTTGTCCGGCAGATGTGTAGGCGAACACGGGATTTTGCAGAATTTGGCAAGGTTGTTGTCAATGCTGCGTTTCAGCGCCCGGCGGGTTCCTGGCGGGACTCGTTGTGGCTAACGCCGCTGAAACCCCTCTGTGTTCCTTCCCATGAAATTGACCTGCGCCTTCATCATCCTGACTGCGATCTCAGCCTTCGGTGCCGCGTTGCCGGAGTCGGCACGCATTGATGAGATCATCGCCAAAGAATGGCAGAAGAACAATCTGCAACCCAATGCCCCGGCGTCCGACGAGGTCTTCCTCCGCCGCATCTATGTGGATGTGGTGGGACGAATTCCGACGATCGAGGAGGCGAAGGCCTTCCTGATCAGCACGGATAAAGACAAGCGAACAAAGCTGATCGATCAGCTCCTGGCCAGCGACGGTTACGCAGCCAATTACTTCAATTACTTCGCTGACATCCTCCGCTTGCAGACCGATACCAAAGGACAGCTCACCGGCTATGCCTATGCGGACTGGCTGAAGTCGGCGCTGAAGAAAAATCAGCCTTGGGACAGCATGGTGCGCGAGTTGCTCACGACCGATGGTGCCTCCTGGGACAGCGGAGCCATAGGATTCTACATGCGTGATCAAGGCATGCAACTGGACCACTTGGCGGCAACGGTGCAGGTCTTTCTGGGCACTCAGATCGTGTGTGCTCAGTGCCACAACCATCCCTTCGATAAGTGGAGCCAGATGGACTACTACCACATGGCAGCTTTCACGTATGGCATGGACTCCAAGAAGGGCTACGGCTTGAACCTGGAGAGCAAGATGGCCCCGGACAAGAAGGCGAGAAAGTCGCCCGAGGCTCAGGCGCTGCGCCGCGATCTGAAGTCCGTTCAGGAGTCGATCAAGGAAGTGAGCAAGGTGCTGCGCTACACCTCAGTCGCAGAGACGGATCGTCTGCCCAAACTGCCGCACGACTACAAATACACGGATGCGAAGCCGAACGAAGAAGTGCAGCCGAAGACCATGTTCGGTCACGATGCAAGCCAGCTCCCTGGAGAAACTCGAATTGATTCATTCGCCCGCTGGATGACCTCGCCAGAGAATCCACGGTTCACGCTCGTCATTGCCAACCGTCTCTGGAAGCGTGCGATGGGCATGGGCTTGATCGAGCCTGTGGACGAGATGACGGATTCGACCACTCCATCCAACACGGAGCTGATGAACTACCTGGAGAAGCTGATGGCCGAGAAGAAGTATGACATGAAGGCCTACCTCCGGGTCATCTACAACAGTGACCTCTACCAGCGGATGCCCAGCACCAAGGACGTAGCCTTGGGTGAGACCTATCATTTCACTGGCCCCCTGATGCGTCGCATGAGTGCCGAGCAGATTTGGGACAGCGTGGCGACGCTGATCAAAGGCAACATCGACCAGCAGGCGGTGGAGCCCAATCTTGCTGCCGAACGGAAGCTGGATGCGCTGGGCAAGCTCTACGACACTCTGAACAGCAAGGATCCGAAGCAGTTGATCGCCGACATCAAGGCGAGTGGCGGCGCAGAGTCGCCCGAAAAACTGGCGAAGATCAAGGAACTCACAGAACAGGCTGCGAAACTCCGCCGCGATGGCAAGAAGGACGAAGCCGCAGCCTTGCAGAAGCAGGTGCTGGCCCTGCGCGGTGGCACGAAGCGTGACGCTTTTAGCGCAGTGCTAGGGGCGGAAGGTGCCCGCGAATTCCAGCGTGAATATCGCGAGGGCGGTGTGAAAGCCAAGGGTGGTAAGGGCAAGCAAGAAGCGACCAAAGTCAGCCTCACTCGTGAGGAGATGGCCAAAATCAAAGCCCAGGCTGGTGGCGACAAGAAGAAGGCCAAGGAGTTGATCAACACGGCGCAGAACAATTTACGCAAGGGATCGGGGGCCGTGATCGCTGGAGCTACTCGCGCGGCTGACTTGCCCAGTCCGTCACCACGCGGGCACATGCTGCGCATCTTCGGTCAAAGTGATCGCGAGACGATCGAGAATGCCAGCCGGGAAGCCGCAGTGCCCCAGGCTCTCGCATTGCTCAATGGTCCGGTGGCCGATGCGCTGCTGAACGATGTGTCTGATTTCTCCCAGCATGTGAACGCAGCCACGACAAACGACGCGAAGATGGAAACCATCTTCCTCGGGCTGCTGTCTCGTTACCCCACCGCCAACGAGAGCAAGATCCTCTCCTCGGTGATGAGAGATCGTGCCGAGACCGCCAAGGCCGATGTGGTTCATGCCTTGCTCAACACCGGTGAGTTCCTCTTTGTGAAGTAAACCCCAGACCTGCCCGCCTTACTATGAATGCTCTCCTCGCCAAATCGGATGACGTTTCTCGTCGTGAGTTTGTCTCACGGATGGCCAAGACCTGCCTTGGTGTCACTGCGGCTCCGCTACTGATGGGCCGTGCGAACGCTGCCTTTGAAGGCGCTTCCAAGGCCAAGCAAGTGGCGACGGCCAAAAATGTCATCTACCTCTACATGTCCGGCGGCATGAGCCATCTGGACACGTTCAATGCCCAGCCAGGCACCGATGAAGCCGGGCCGGTGAATCACATCAAGACCTCCGCCGATGGTGTGCTGCTCAGCGAGTATCTGCCACTGACGGCAAAGCACATGCATCACGTGGCGATCATCAATTCTCTGGCATCCACCCAGGGAGCCCATGCTCAGGGCAATTATTTCATGCACACCAGCTACACGCTGCGCAGCACGATTAAGCACCCATCCATGGGGGCGTGGATGACGAAGTTCCAAGGTCGCAACAACCCATCCCTGCCGTCGAGCGTGGTCATCACGAATGACAGCAAGCACCCAGGCGCTGGATTTTTCGAGGCTGCCGTTTCCCCATTGTCGATCAGCAATCCGGCGTCTGGATTGCAAAACAGCAAACGCCTTGGCCATTTGACCGAGGCTGACCTCGATTACCGTGTGAGCCTGTCGCAGAAGCTGGATGCTGAGTTCCGCAGCCAGTATGACTACGCTGATCTGAGGGCCTTTGGCGACATCTACAAGGACGCCGTGAAGATCATGAAGAGCGAGGACCTGAAGGCCTTCGATCTCAATCAAGAACCTGCTGAGATGCACGAGCTCTATGGCAAGGATGCTTTCAACCAGGGATGCTTGCTTGCACGTCGTCTCGTGGAGCATGGTGTTCGCTTCGTTGAGGTGACACTGGGTGGCTGGGACACGCATAACGATAACTTCGTCCGTGTGCCAGAGAACTGTGCCAAGCTCGACCAGGGGCTCTCCGCACTGCTTGGCGACCTGGACAAGCGTGGCATGCTTGAGGACACGCTCGTGGTCGTCACGACCGAGTTTGGCCGGACCCCGAAGATCAATCAAAACGAAGGTCGCGATCACTATCCGAAAGTCTTCAGCAGCATCCTCGCTGGCGGTGGAATTCGGGGTGGACAGATTTACGGCAAGACCGACAAGGGCGGTCATGAGGCAGTCGAGAACAAGGTCATGGTTCCTGATTTCAATGCGACCATCGCCTATGCCCTGGGACTGCCTCTTGATCAGGTGATCTTCAGCCCCAGCAAGCGTCCATTCACTGTTGCGGACAAGGGTCAACCCTTGACCTCGCTGTTTGGTTGAGGTCGCCTGCTGGGCGTGAAAACTCTCATGAGGCTGAGGATTTGGGATTGCCGAATCCGCTTAGCAGCCGTTATGATCACAGCATGAACGCTATCCGACATCTCGGCTGTCTGGCGATGTTCACGATGATGGCCGGGCTTTCATCGTGCAGCCGGGATCAGTGTGATGCGGTGGCGGTGCTTGAAGACGAAGTTTGCAGACTGACCGAGATCGATGCGTCGACTCGGGCACAATTGTCGCGGCTCAGAGCTGAGGCTAATCGACTGGACGCGGCCATTTACAATCTTAAATCCGCAGGGTTGGAACTCGAGATTGAGGTTCATTCGACTCAAGCGAAGATTCGTGACCTGCGGATGGAATTATCGAATGTGGTTAAGTTGGGCGTAGAAAAAGATAGCTTCGTAGCGGGCACTCGTCTGCCCTCTCTCGGCATTGGGGTCACCGTTTATCGAGATGTTTTGATAAGGCAGGTCACGGAGCACGACGTTCTCATTTCCCATACCGATGGCATTGCGCGGCTGAAGAAGAGTCGGCTGATGAACATTGAGGATTCGCCTTTTAAACCGAAGCCTCTCGACCTTGCCAGCTACGTTCGGCCGACACCGGCCAGTATGGCATTGAAGGTTTCGCTGTCTCCTCCCGCTCAAGCCAAGCCGGTATCGAGCGCCGCTCCTTTTCGAACAGCATCGCTTCCTGCGCGCCCGACCTCGGTTTCCCGGTTTAGCCATGTTCATTCGAAGAAAGCATCTCGACCAAAGACCGTGGAAGTGCTGGCGTGGTGGGGGCCGGGCAATCCCTACCGCATGGCATTGACCGATTCATTTGGCAGTCGTTTCAAACCTGTTCCTCCCAGTCTGACGAATTCAAAGATCAGCAGCCCTGGGCCTTGGCGTGGAGGATATGCTGACGGTGCTTCGTCCCGTTACAGTTCCTCCAGACCCATGAGTTCTGGGAGAACCTCATCAGGCTACAGGCCGATTGGGTGGAATTATGTCGGCAGCAATCTTGATCGACTCTACGGTTCGCGTCGTTAGGGGCTTGATCTCAAGCTTGCGGCTGACGCCTAGGCGGGTTAAGTCATGCGCGGTATGAAAATAGTCACTTCCACTCTAGTCGCTCTTGCTTGGACACTCTTGGGGATCAGTTGCAAACAAGACATGACGTCCACCCTTCAGACCCTGAGGGACGAGCGTGACAAGGTTGAGCCAGAACTCGTGGCTACCAAGAGAGTCGCGGCGAAGCTTCGGATCGAATTGGAAGAGGCCCAGAAGCAACAGAAGCAAGCGAGTGACTCATTTGACGAGGCAAGAGTGCAGGTCCAGAAAGTGGCTGCGGAGTGTGGTGCGCTAGCCAAGGCGATGGTAGCTTATCAAGAAGAGTATCGCTCCACGATCAGCCGACGTGCGATTGGTGCCGACCTTGGCACTCTTACAGTCGGTGCAAAGACCTATGTTTCGGCGAAGGTGAAGAGTTTGGATGCATGGGAACTCGGGATCGAGCACACGGCAGGTGTTGCGCGGCTGCTGCTGCGTGATCTCCCTGACGAACTCAAGACCAGATTTGGATACGATCCCAACGCAGGTGAAAAGCCGCCCCCCCCTGTGGTGATCTCGCAGATCGAAGCCCCAGCCCCGGCTGAAACTCCAGAAGAAGAGGGTGGAAGCGCGCCAGCACCGGCCCCCAGAACGAGCACGGGATCCTATGCGCCACCTCCCCCTTCGAAGGGCAGTTCATCGAAGTCATGCGGGAATTCATCGGTCGAAGTGCTCGCCCGTTGGAAAGCCTACGGCGCAGGCATGGGCGGCGGCGGAACGACGGGAACAAAGGTGAAAGGGGCCACCTCCCCATTGCCTGATGGCTACAAGCCGATTGGATCAAGCTACTCCGGCACGGCGATGGATCGAAACAAGAAGAAGTAGCCTGCGTTCAGTTCAGGCCAGAAGCCGGAAAGGAAACAGCTTCCCAAGCGCAAGGCAGTCCGCCACCGGACGAAGTCCAAGCGAAGGTGTGGCGTGCGTCATGCATTGGGCGGCAGAGCACACGGCCAGTCGCAAGCGGTCGGCCACCGCCCAGCCCTCGTGCAAGCCTAACAAATAACCTGCGGCAAAGGCATCCCCGGCACCTGTGGCACCAGCGATGAATCCGTGTGGCAGTTCCAAGGAGCCTTGCGTCGTTACCTTGCCATCGTCCGATGCGACGATGGCACCCTCGACAAAGTGAATGACGACCTCGCTCTTCACCCCGCGATCCAAGAGCAACCGGGCGGATTCGACGCAGGCTTCCACGTTCACCCAGTTGCCCTCCCGGAGGTTCATGCCTGTGGATTTGCCTGCTTCGATCTCGTTGATGATGAGGCAGTCAGTGAAGGGCAGCGCTGCGGTGGCGATCTCGCGGAAGTGCGGGTTCTCGGTGCTCACGATATCGACGCTCGTCGTGAGCCCGCTGCGCTGTGCGGCCTCCAGCACGCGTGATGCAATCGTGCGTCCATCGGGCGGCAGGCGGTCCATCTCATCGAGGAGCATGAGGTAGCCGAGGTGGAACATGCGCGCCGAAGAGGTGCGAAAGTCGAAGTGAGCTTCGCCAAGCAGGGCGTTAGCCCCGCGTTGATGAAAAAAGGTCCGGCGGCCTGTGCTCGCCACGGTCATCGCATCGGTGTAGGACGTGGGTGCTTCGCTGGTCTGCTGAAGCTGGCGGGTGTCAATGCCTGCATTTGTGCAGTCGCGCAGAATCCAGTCGCCGTTCGGATCGCGTCCCACGAGGCCTGCGGCAGCCAGGGGAAAGCCCGCCTGCATGGCCGCCAGATCCTTGAGCACGTTATAGGGTCCACCGCCATTCGAAGACGTTTCGCTTGTGATCGTCGCCAGCATGTCCTGCGCGGGGTAGGCATCGATCATCTTCACGTGGTCGATGATGAAATTGCCGCCTGCGAGGATGCCGTTGCGATTCATGGGATCAGGAGTTCACGAAGAGTTGATAGCGAGGGCCGCGATGCTGAAGCGTCACCTTCGCTCCATACGCTTCACTCAGGCACTTGCTTGTCAGCACTTCGCTCTTCGGACCTGCGGCGAGCACGCCGCCGCTCTTGAGCACGAGCACATGGGTCATGCAGGGCAGGATTTCTTCGACGTGGTGAGTGACCATCACAAGCGAGGGCGAGCCCTTGCGCGCGCTGATCTCCTGCAGCCAGTTCAGGAAATGCTCCCGGGCCACGGGATCGAGTCCGGCGCATGGCTCGTCGAGAATGAGCACACGAAACTTCGCCATGAGAGCGCGGCAGATCAGCACCTTCTGCTTCTCGCCTTGTGAGAGCGGACCCCACAGGGCACCGGCGAGATAGGCACAACCAAACTTCTTCAGCAGCGTGCGCGCTTCCTTGCGCAGGGACTCGGGTGGCGGTTCCCAGAGGTTCAGCTTGGCATCGCGGCCGCTGGCGATCACGTCGATCACAGGCTCGCTCGATTCCAGCATCACCGTCAAGGTGCTGGCCACGATGCCCACGCGCTTGCGCACCTCGCGCCAGTCGTCATCACCGTAGTGCGAGCCATCGATTTCGATGGAGCCATCCGTCGCCGAATCGTAGCCGGTGATGATGTTGATCAGCGAGGTCTTGCCGCAGCCATTGGGACCGAGCACGCACCAGTGCTGACCCCGTTCCACACGCCAGTCGATGCCTTTGAGAATGCTGCGTCCGCGGCGGAACTCGATGCCGCGGACTTCGAGCGTGGGCGATGAAAGGGGCTTCGTTTTCTTGGTGGCCATGAGAAGAGCGCGCGAGACTAGCGACGATACCTCAGCCCTCAAGACCGGATGCAGGCCACCGATGCGATCACTTTCGTGCCGCCACCAGGAGCCAGCCAATGATCATGAGCAGGCCACCGATCGGTGTGATGGCACCAAGCCATTTGATGCCGGTGACGGCGAGAACGTAGAGCGTGCCGCTGAAGATCGTGGTGCCGATGAACATCGACTTCCAGCCCCAGCGGCTGATGCCAGCGAGGCCCAGCGCGAGCAGCACGGCGGCGTGAATGAGATGGTAGTGGCTGGCGGTCTGCCAGATCGCAGCCGTGTCGTGTGCAGCCAGCGTGGCCTTCAGTCCATGGGCTCCAAAGGCACCCAGGGTGACGGCCAAGGCTCCGAAGATGGCAGCGATGCGCGTTTGAGCAGCGGTCGTGTTCATGGTGGTGAGGTGGGGTGGCTGGCAAACAATGTCAAGAGACTGGCGCGCGGCGAATCACTCGTTTAACGTTTCCAGCTATGCGCCTTCTCCCAATGCTTCTTCTGGCCTCTGCCGCCTTTGCTGGCGAGCCGTTTGGCATTCAGGTGGTGGATGAGAACACCAGCCGCGGCGTGCCGATGGTCACGCTGGAGACGGTCAATGGAATTCGCCTAGTGACGGACAGTGGCGGTTGGGCGGCCTTTGACGAGCCTGGGCTGATGAAGCAGCGGGTGCATTTCACGGTGAGCACGCCCGGCTACACCTTCCCCAAGGATAGCTTCGGCGTCGCGGGCTTGATGGTTGAGGCCAAAGCCGGGGGCACGGTGGACCTGCGGTTGGTGCGGACCAATCTCGCTGAGCGGATGTATCGCATCACGGGGCAGGGGATTTATCGCGATTCCACCTTGCTGAGAAAGGAGTCGCCCCTTCCGCTGCCGAACCTCGCAGGCGGCGTGCTCGCTCAGAGCGATGTGCAGATGGCGGTGTTCCAGGGCAAGTGCTTCTGGCTGTGGGGCAGCACGCAACGGGCGGCGCATCCGATAGGCAATCTTCGTGGCGCAGGGGCTACCTCGGACCTAACGGCCACGGGCGGACTCGATCCCACCCAGGGAATTCACTTCAATTACTTCGTCGATGATCGTGGCGATACGATGCCGATGCTCGCAGGCAAGGAGCCGGGCAGCGTCAGGCTGGATGGTCTCGTGAGCGTCAAGGACTCCGCCGGAGTCGAGCACCTCATCGTTCACTATCAGCGTGAAGATCAAGGCAAGCGCGTGGAGCATGGCATCGCGGAGATCGGTGCAGAGCATCAGTTCGAGCGCATCACGGTGCTCGGCGAAGACTATACCTGGCAGTTCCCTCAAGGCCATGCGGTGCGGGTGACGGATGAGAAGGACAAGGTCGAACGCTTCTACTTTGCGACACCCTTTGCTCACGTTCGTGTGCCAGCGACTTACGAGGCCATGACCAGCCCTGGCAGCTACGAAGCATTGGCCTGGGACGACTCCAAAGGGGCGGTGGTCTGGCAGCAATTGCAGCCGCCGATGACCAAGGCGGATGAGGATCGCTACATCACCAAAAAGATGATCACCGAGAAAGAGGAGCGCATGCAGCTTAGTTCGGCAGGTGCCGAGTTGACTCCCTGCTCCGGCAGCATCCGATGGAACGCGTTTTTAAAGCAGTGGATCATGATCTTCAGCACGGAGGACAGCGCCATCTGGCTGGCCCGCTCGCCAGCAGTGGATGGACCTTGGCACAAGGCTGTGCAGCTCGCCACCCACGAGGGGCACAAGGCGGATGCGGTGGTGCAGTTCGATGTCTTTGATCAGGAGCAGGGGAAGGTCATTTATTTCCAGACCACGATCAGCGCGGGCGGGCTGAAGACGCCGCGCTACGATGGCAATGCGATGATGTATCGGGTTGATTTGAGTGATCCCCGCCTCAAGTGAGTGCGTAGTGCTTGGCAAGCCGCCATTCCCCGCCACAGTGCGCGCCCCATTTCCCATGATCACCGAGACGCTCGTCCGCGACACCCTCAGCACCGTTCCTTATCCCGGCTTCAGCCGCGACATCGTGAAGTTCGGCCTTGTCAAAGCCATCCACGTGGCCGGGGTGGATGTTGAGGTGCAGATCAGTTTGGCCACGCGAGATGCCAATGTGCCGCGCCAGATTCATGAGGCAGCGATGAAGGCGCTTGAGGCCCTGCCGGGCATCGGGCGCGTCCGACTGGAGTTCGACATCAAAGAACCACCACAAGCCGCGAGTAGCGCTGATGGTCTGGGCAAGTCCAGCATCCCCGGTGTGAAGCACATCATCGCGGTGGCTAGTGGCAAGGGCGGCGTGGGCAAGAGCACGGTCGCGTCGAACCTCGCCGTCGCGCTGTCGAAGACCGGCGCTCGCGTGGGGTTGTGCGACTGCGATCTCTACGGTCCGAGCATCGCCTTGATGTTCGGCACCGATGAACGTCCGCTGGCCAATGAGGAGCAGCAGATCATTCCGATTCATCGCCATGGATTGCAGCTCATGAGCATGGGCTTCCTGCTGGAAGACAATTCACCTGTCATCGTGCGCGGCCCGATCGCCACCCGCTACACGCAGCAGTTCCTCCGCCAGTGCGCCTGGGACAATCTTGATTACCTCGTGCTGGACCTTCCGCCCGGCACCGGCGACATCCAGCTCACCATCGTGCAAACGGTCGCTCTCGACGGCGCTGTGATCGTCACCACGCCGCAGGAGGTGGCGCTCATCGATGCTCGCAAGGCGGCCAGCATGTTCGCCAAGGTCAACGTTCCGATCCTCGGCCTCATCGAGAACATGAGCTACTTCCTTTGCCCCGATAACGGCAAGTCGTATGCGATCTTCGGCAAGGGCGGTGGCGAGCGCGAAGCTCAGCGTCTCGGCGTGCCATTGCTCGCGCAGATCCCCATCGAGATGAGCGTTCGTGAAGGAGGAGATGAAGGTCATCCCGTGGCACTGCTCGACCCCGCGAAGAGCGCTTCGAGCAAAGCCTTCCATGACCTGGCCTCGTCTGTGAAGGCGATTGTGAAGTAGCAGGGTGAACTCCGAACGGCGACCCGAGCACCGTGAGCCTGCCATTCCATTTTTGCTACCATTGCGGCTCCGATCAGCTCGTGCAGCGCTCGTGGCGTGAATTGAAATGTTCGGCTTGCAGCTACAGCCAGTATCTCTTCGTCACGTCGGCTGCGGTGGCACTGGTGCAGGATGCGCAGGGTCGATTGCTGCTCATGCGTCGTGCCCATGAGCCTGCCAAAGGCAAGCTCGGCCTGCCCGGCGGCATCATCGAGGCGTGGCAGACTGCTGAGGCCGCTTGCTCCCGCGAAGTGCTCGAAGAAACGGGCATCACTGTGCCCGAGGATGCGTGGAGCTATCTCGGCACCTTCAACAATCGCTACCAGTTCCAGGGCTACATCTGGCCCACGCTCGACATCGTGTTCATGGCGAAGGTCGATCACTTCGATGCTGCGATGGCAGTCGATGGTGAAGCCAGCGAAGTCGTTGCCCAGCCGCTGAACGAGATCGCTGTGGAGGACCTCGCATTTCAGACGCACATCGACGCCGTGAAGCGCTTGATGGCGAGAGTGTAGAACGCTGCAATGCATCGCTTGGCACTGGCGTTCAGTCCCGGCCATGAGCCGCACTTTCATCCTCGCCCTCGCGTTCATTCCTTGTCTCAGCTTTGCCCAGCAGACCAAGCTGCAAAAGCAGGACACCACCCTTACGCCGCCCAAGAATCTCAAGACCAAGCTGGCTCCGGGTTACACCATTCCGATCGTCGATATCAGCGGCGACAAAACTCGTCAGGTCATCGTTGATCGCGAGCCTGGCCAGTATTTGGGCCACCCCACTACGGTGCTGCTGGAGGACAACAAGACGATGCTCACCGTATATCCGAAGGGTCACGGACGTGGTGCGATTGTTTATAAGCGCAGCAACGACGCAGGTCTCACCTGGACGGATCGCCTGCCCACGCCCAAGTCCTGGGAGACCTCGCTGGAAGTGCCCACCCTGCATCGTGTGGTGGATGCTCAAGGGAAGAAGCGCATCATCATGTTCAGTGGTTTGTATCCCATTCGCATGGCGGTCACTGAGGACGATGGTGCTTCGTGGAGTGAACTCAAGCCCATCGGCAACTTCGGTGGCATCGTGGCGATGGCGACCGTGATCAGCTTGAAGACGCCCGGCGAATACCTGGCTTTCTTCCATGACGATGGTCGCTTCATTCGTGGCGGCGATCTGGAGAAGTATCGCATCAAAGGACCATCGAGTGATCACACGTCGCCCGCAGCCAAGCCGTGGCGCTTCTGGGTTTACACCACCCTGAGCAAGGACGGCGGCCTCACCTGGAGCGCACCCACACCGATCGCGATGCTGCCGGATGCCAATCTCTGCGAGCCTGGAGTGCTGCGTTCGCCGGATGGTAAACAGATTGCCGTGCTGCTGCGTGAGAACTCACGGAAATACAATTCCTTCGTCATCTTCTCCAACGATGAAGGGCTCACCTGGACTGATCCGAATGAGTTGCCCGCCGCTTTGACTGGCGATCGCCATGTGGCCAAATACACGCCCGATGGACGCTTGTTCATCAGCTTCCGCGACACCACGCATGTGAGCCCCACGAAGGGCGATTGGGTGGCATGGGTGGGCAAGTATGAGGACATCGTCAACGGCACCGAAGGTCAGTATCGAGTGCGCATCATGGACAACACCAAGGGCGCTGATTGCACCTATCCGGGCGTCGAAGTGCTGCCCGATGGCACCATCGTCGCCACCACTTACGGTCACTGGACCGAAGGCGAACCCGCCTACGTGGTGAGCGTGCGATTCACCCTCGCTGAACTCGATGCGAAGCTGAAGTAAAACTGCGTTTGCACAAAAATACCGATTCACGGCAGAATCCCCGTAGCCGGTTTTCGCTGGGGCATTCAATGTCCTCACGTCTCCATTCGAGCCTGCCAGCAGGGGTGAGAAACCGAGAACAGAAAACCGCGAACTGAGAACCAATCACCATGGGCAAAGAATACAGCATCACTCCCGTCACCGTCCCGCACGTCGAAACCAAGTATCGGAAGATCGTCACCCCGATCCCGCATCCCGATTCCGTGCCGACGCTGGAGAAGCTGCGCAAGCTGGAGCCCACCTCCATGCGTGGGATGCCGCAGATTGTCTGGGATCGCGCTGAGGACATCCAGATCTATGACAAGCACGGCAACATGTGGCTCGACTGGAGCAGCGGCGTGCTCGTCACCAACGCTGGCCACGGCGTCAAAGAAGTGCGCCAGGCGATCATCGATCAGGTCAACAGCGGTTTGCTGCACAACTACGTCTTCCCCAGCGAAGAGCGCGCGGAACTCGCCGAGCTGCTCATCAGCGTCGCGCCGGAAGGACTGGAGAAAGTCTTCCTTCTCACCACCGGAAGCGAAGCCACCGAGTGTGCGATCAAGCTCGCGAGAACGCACGGCATCAAGATCGGCGGCAATCGCAAGATCGGCATCATCGGTTACACCCGCGGCTTCCACGGACGCACGCTCGGCTCTCAGCAAGCTGGCGGCATGGCGGGCCAGAAGAACTGGATCGTCAACGAAGACCCGCGCATCCTGAATGCGCCCTTCCCAGACGGTTACTGGACCGAAGACACGAGCTTCGACACCTTCCTGAAGTTGCTCGCCGACAAAGGACTCACAGGTGCCGACATCGCAGGCGTGATGATGGAAACGTATCAAGGCGTGGGCCCCGACTTCGCACCCACCGACTACGTGAAGAAGCTCCGCGCCTGGTGTGATGAAAACGATGTCGTGCTCGTCTTTGACGAAGTGCAGGCAGGCTTCGGACGCACCGGCAAGTTCTGGGCCTTCGAACACTACGGAGTCACGCCAGACATCATCTGCTGTGGCAAAGGCATCTCATCATCGCTGCCACTGAGCGCCGTCATCGGACGCGAAGCTTTGATGGATCAATACGGCCCCGGAGCCATGACCAGCACGCACACCGGCAATCCCGTTTGCTGCGCGGCGGCTGTGGCTGCGATTCAGAAACTGCTGCGCGAGAAGATGACCGAGAACGCTGCGGCGCTCGGCCCGGTCCTGCTCGAAGGATTGAAGAAGATTCAGGCCAAGCATCCGACCGTCATCGGCAACGTCAGCGCCACCGGCCTTGTCGGCGGTATGCAGACCGTCAAGCCCGGCACCAAAGATCCCGACCACGATCTCGCGCATCGCATCATCGAACTCTGCGTCCAACGCGGCCTCCTGCTCTTCGCACCCGTCGGAGCCTGGGGCCAGACCGTCAAGATCAGCCCGCCGCTCAGCATCCCCCGCGAAGCCCTCGAAGAAGGCATCACTGTGCTGGCCCAAGCGACGGATGACGCAGTAGCTGAGATGGTGAAGTAGCGGTCGGCTATCCCAGAAGGAGCGCGGAGTGTCGTGTCCGCCTCCTTCATTTATGTCGGCACGCCGCCATCTTTTCGACGTGCGGGCAAGAGTGCCCGCGCTCGTTTGCATGCCACGCCTACTTGCCTTGCCGATACCGGGCGATTTGTTCGCGGATGTGTTCGGCGCGGTTGCCGGGGTCGGGGTGGGTGCTGGTGATCTCGGGGCGGGAGCCGCCGCCGCTGGCTTTCTTGAGGATGTCCATGACGCCGATCATGGCTTCGGGGTTGTAGCCGGACTGGATCATGAACTCGACTCCGAGGGCATCGGACTCGTATTCGTCCTCGCGGCCATACTTCATGGTGATCATGTTGCCCACCATCTGGGCGATCTGGGCTCCGCTGTTGCTGTGGCCATCGCTCATGGCGACGGCGGCTCCTTGGGCGAGGCCCTGGATGAGGCCTGACTTGGCCATCTGCTGGGTGGAGTGGCGACCGACGACGTGGCCGATCTCGTGGCCGAGCACACCGGCGAGTTGGTCTTCGCTTTCGAGGGCTTTGAACAGGGCGGCGGTGATGAAGATCTGGCCGCCGGGCAGAGCAAAGGCGTTGATGGTCTGGGGGTCGCGCAGGAGGGTGAAGCGGAACTTGTAGGGGGTGTCGCGGACCTTGGTGCTATCAACAAGGCGCTGGCCAACGCGTTGCACCATGGCACGGGCTTGGGCATCGGTGTGCTCGCCGCCGAATTCCTGGATCATGCGGGGAGCGGAGGCGAGGCCCATGGCCATTTCTTCCTCCGGGGTGTCCATCTCGGCGGCGAGCTTCTGCACGCGGCCCGTGAAGGGGTTCTGCTCGGTGGTGGTGCCGAGGTAGTATTTCGCCAAAGCTCCGCCGATGAAGAGCAGGGCAATGAGGATGCGGGGATTGCTCAGCAGGGTGGCGAGGCAGCCGCGGGCTTGAGGGCGGGGGACGCCGAACTGCTCGTGATCAAAGCGGGCGAAGCTGAGGCGATAACCAGCGAGGAAATGGCGAAGGAATTTCATGGCGAGGTGTGGGGATGCTATGCGAAGGCTGGAAACGGTGGCAAGCCGCAACAGACAATGCGAGAGCAAAATCCGCTGAGCTTTTTCAATGGTGAACCTCCGTGGTCTGCACGTATTGCCTGGACCATGAATGTGCATGCTTTCCTTCTTCTGATCATCGCGACCGCCACGTCTCTGCGCGCGGTGACGCCGCTGGAGATCGAGCTGGTGAGCGAGGTGCGTCGCATCGAGCCTGGGAAGCCGTTCTACCTCGGCCTCTCGCTGCATCATGGCGAAGGCTACCACACTTACTGGAAGCATCCGGGCATCGTGGGTGTGCCGACGAACATCCAGTGGACGGACTTGCCGCCGGGCTTCAAGGCGGACCCGATCGACTGGCCGGAGCCGGAGCGGACTTTCATGTTTCAGATCAAGGCGCAGGGCTACGAGCGTGATCTGGTGCTGCCGATCAAGGTGACTCCGCCGGGCGACTTGAAGGTCGGCCAGACCTTCACTTTCAAGGGCAAGGCGTCGTGGATGTGTTGCAATCGGGAGTGCAATCCGGGCTTCAAAGATCTCAGCATCGAGCTGCCGGTAGGCAAGGTGGGGGAGTCGGATCTCGACTTGAGTTGGAAGGCGAAGATCGAGAAGGAACTCGCGCTGCGCCCGCTCGCAAGTGAGTCCTGGGAGGCGAGCGCCGTGAGCGAGGGGAAGCAGTTCACCGTGATTCTCAAGCCAAAGGCGGGAGCCGCGAAGGTGTTGGCGGAGGACGTGGCGAAGCTGATCTACTTCACCGAGGACGGGATGGTGGATTCGGACAAGCCTCAGAAGATTGAGTGTCTGCCCGACGGGTCGCTGCGGTTCCGACTGGTGGAGGCGGAGTTCATCATTGGAGATCGGCCCAAGGAACTGCGCGGGCTCCTGGTGCGACCCGCAGGCTGGGAGCAGGGCGGAAAGGTGCGCTGCCTGAAGGTGGTGGCGCCGCTGACGAGCAAAAGCTGAAACGATCTCGGTTTAAATTGAAATGGCGCGTGCTTCACGGCTTAATCGCGGACTGCCATGATATTTCGCTCCAGTCCTTTCGTTGCCATCATCAGTTTGTTCGCCCTGGGATTGTTCACGGGTTGTGGAGAGTCGGACAGCGCTCGTGCAGCTCGCTATGAGCAGGCGATGGAGAATGCCAAGTCTGCCCTCAAGGGTGGTGGCGGTGCGGTGCCCGAGGACGCGCAGCTGAAGGTGGAGCTGTCACCGGATGAGAAGGCCTCCGAGGACACCAGTCGCAAGCTGATCCTGCTCTGCGCGGCTGATCTGGGCGATCCCTTCCAGCAGCTGCAGGCTGACCTGATGCGGGCGGCGGTGCGCACGCTGGAAGGCTACCGGTTCAAGGTGCTCGATGCGGCTGGCGATGTGGGCAAGCAGCTGGATGTGTTGGGCGAGGCGCAGTCGCTTCAACCGGCGTGGTTGCTCGTTCAGCCAGTGGAGGAAAGGCTTTCGGCAGCGCTGCTGGAGAATGCGCGGGGTCAGGGTGCCAGGATCGTGGCTCTCGATCAACGGGTGCCTGAGACTTCGTGCGAGGCGCTCGTGTTTGCCGATCAGGCGAAGATCGGACGCATGGCTGGCGAAGTGGTGCTGGCAGCGCTGAAGCGCAAGGCGGCGGACGAGAAAAAGCCGCAGGTAACGGGGCGCGTGGTGCAGATTCGTGGCCGGGACGATGCGTATGCGAGCAAGGTGCGGGCCGAGGCCTTTGCCGCCGCGCTTCATGCCGAGCCCGGCATCATCATCGTCCATGACGCGCCAGGGGACTGGACCGTGGATGGTGGTCGGGCGCGGGCCAAGGATGCGCTGAAGCTACAGAAGTCCTTCGATGTGGTCTTCGCACACAACGATGCCATGGCACGTGGTGCGAGCGAGGCGCTCACGGCGGTGCAACAGCGGGAGAATGTGCTGATCGTGGGTGTGGATGGCATCGCTGGCAAGAACGGTGGCCAGGAGATGCTGCGCCGCGGTGTGATCGATGCCACCATCCTGCAACCGATGCCCCTGGAGATCGCGTTCTCTTGGATTCAGAAGTCGATCAACGACTCGAATTTCAAGCCGGACCGTCGAGCCGAGCGCGAGCCCGTGGCGTTGACACCGAAGAACATCGACGAAGTGGGCCGTAAGGCCTCGAAGTGAACGCGCTGATCACCGGTTCGTCTGTCCAGCGGTGGGTTGACTGCTGCGCTCATCTTCTTCGCCCAGCCAGAGGATGTTGGTGATGCCGCCACCGGCGGAGGTGCCTGGGGTGGGGGATGTGGCCCGATTCACGATAGCGTAGATCGTGCGGCGAAAGTCAGGGGTGACGCCCGTGCTCTTGATGCGCGTGACGCCGCTCTGCACGCCGAGGATGCCCGCAGGCCCAGCTCCTTGAGGACCGCTACCAGAAACCATGAGCACGCGGAGAGCCGTCTGCACATCCTGGAAGAGGATGTCATCCTTCGTGTGCGCCATGCCATCGGGCCCCAGGCGGCGGGCGACGAACTGCTGGGCGATCACAGGATCCGCTCCGGTCACAGCCGAAAGCACCTGGGCGGAGGCTTCATTGACGTCGATGGTGCCGCTGGAGTGAACGCTGAACCACGTGCGCCAGCTGGGATAGATGCGCTCGACTTCGTTCATGTAACGGACCTGACCCATCTCATCCACACTGCGGAACGGACGGTTGAACGGGATGCCTTTGACGCCGTAGAACTTGCTCTCCGCACCGCCGAGCCCCGAGGTGAAGTCGTCGGTGTCCACCCAGTCCATGAGGGCGTCGATGACGCGCTCGCTTTCGTCAAACTTCAGTCCCCAGGCACGCATGATGCGGCGCATGGTGTCGCGGTCTTTGCGTTCCAGGATGACGTTCGGATTGATGCGGCCGTCCTCGCCTTCCATCTCCACGATCCAGCCCATGCCTTTCTCCACCTCGTAGCGCAGGAGCTTCTCATCGTCCTGCTTCACATCGGGATGCGCAGCGATGGCCAGGCCTTGCTCAGCGAGCATTCGGGCTCTGAACATGAGTCGGCGTGTGGAAGCGGTCTCCACATCTTCGCGAAGCAGCAGCGTGGTGGTGCCCACCAGCATCGTTAGCAGCGCCACCAGCCAGAGCACCGCAAGCAAGGCGGATCCACGCTTCGAGGTGGAGCGGGACCCTCGGCCTGTGGTCGCGGGTGCTGGCGATGGAGGTATGGCGATCATTTGCTCAGAGGCGGAATGTTGACGGCGTTCGGGTTCGCATTGGGGCTCAGGTTGGGATTGCCGGGGAGAGTCGGAGGGACACCGGGCGGGAGGGTGCCGGGAGGCACCGACCCAGGTGGCAAAGGCTGACCATCGGGGCCGAGTTGCGGCATTAGGCCGGGCTGCTGCCGCTTCGTGATCGGTGGAATCCAAAACACGTTCCGGCTTTGCACCCCGTCATCGAGTGTGAGCAAAAGCTCCGCAAACAAGGGGCGGACCGGGCTTTTCCAGTTGTTCTCCCACTTGCCGGAAACGGAGTCGAGGAGGCGAACTTCGAAGCGCTGCACGTTGGCGATCAAGGGCAGCACCACATCGTCCTTGCTCGGTGCCCGACGTTTGTAAGTGCCGAGGCGCATGGTGTTGGTCTGCTGGCTGTCGAACAAGCGCAGACCGATGCGGAGCGCTCCGCCGGGCATGTCCTGGGCGAAGAGTTCCACGCTGGTGTCCGGGGGCAAGGAAGGGCCGGGCGAGAAGGCGTCACCACCATTGAACACGGTGAGCGTGGGCACATAGCTGCCGCGTTGATTCTCGACTGCCAGGAGCAGCTCGGCATCGCCTGGAATGCGGCGAAAGCTGCTGCGGAGGAACTCGATGAAGTTCTGCCGTGTCATCGCGCGCTCCTGGGAAGCAGTGAGATCCTCGCTGAGTTCCATCGCTCCTTTCGCAATCGCAAACACGCCCGCGATGATGATGAGGAACACCGACAAGGCGATGATGATCTCTAGCAAGGTGAAGCCCGACCGGACTCGCTGGAACGGCGAATGACGAATGGCGAAGGACGAATGCTCCGTCACAGCGCTGGCTGTGCTCGGTGCATTCGTCATGGAGGGTTCGTCATTCATGAGGTGGTCTCCGCTCATTGCGTCGGCATGAACATGCCCGCGTAGCGCATGGTCTCGGCTTCCAGGGTCATCGGATGGCCGTCTTCGTTCCACTTGGCTGTCACTACGATTCGGAAGAGTCCGTTGAGCACCATGCCTTGCTGATTGGTGATATTGTCCACAGGCGTGATGCGGACGCGGTAGGCGATGCCATCGGGACCCGCCTTGATGTCCTTCTCGATCTCGGCGATGCGCGGATTCTTGCTCTCCTCATCCATGATGCCTTCCAGGCCCTGCTCCACGGCCCGGATGTTGCGCGCTTCGATGGTGGCCAGACCGATGGCATTCAGCGCTGTCACCAAGGCGACCGCCGCCGTGGCGAAGATGGCGAGCGCGAGGATGACCTCGAACAAGGTCATGCCTCGACTGGCACGACGGCCGCGCAAAGATGGCAGGTTCGTCTTCATCGCTGGATGTAAATCTCATCGGTGACGCTGCCGGTTAGCGGATTGAAGGCGAGCTCCGCCTGGCCCTCGGGCATGTCAAAGCGGAACCTCAGCGCGTCCGCGATGCCGGTGGGGAAGAAGACCCAGTTGAACTCCTCGGCCGGAATCCAGCTTCGTCCGCCATTCCAGCGCTGGTAGCTGACCTTCATGCCCTTGGGGATGGAGTAACGCCCCTGGCTTCCAGCCGCCGATTCATTGACGAAGCCGAAGCCTTTCTTGTCGAACGCGATCACGATGGGCCGCCCTTGCACCACCGCTGCCCGCGAGGCCTGCCGCACCATGCGGGCCAGATGGTTCGCGGGCTCCTCCACCGGCGATTCCCCCTCCAGACTGGCGAACGAGAATGCCGCCATGCCCGCGATGATCACCATCAGCGCGATCACGACAATCATCTCCAGCAAGGTGAAGCCTTGGCGGAATGACGACTGACGAATGACGGGTGATGAATGCATAAAGGAATGCGGAGCACACGGACGCGTGTGCTCCGCGCTACAAGCAAGGGTCTTAGTTCTGCCAGTTGCCGATGTCATCCTCGGTGCCGTCTTTCATGTCGGGACCTTTGGAGTAAACGTCGTAACTGTTTGGGTTATGGACGCCTGGATTCCGATACTGATAGGGCTGCCCCCAGGGATCATTGAGGGTGTCTTCTGACATCAACCGACGCCAGGGACCACTAACATTGGTCGGGCGGCGAATGAGGTCTTCCAATGACGAAGGCATGGAATTCATGCCCGTCCTGTAGCGGATGATTACCGTCTCGAAGCCCTTCACATCGGCCTTGGCCTTGGTGACACAGGCGTCAAGTATGACACTTGTCGTTGATGCTAGGAAATACGGAAGACAGACAACAATGCCGATCACCAGCAATACCAAAAAGGCTATGAAGACGAGTAGCCAAATGACGCATGAATTACGTTTTTTCGGCTGCGGATCTGGAAGGTCTGGAGGCATAAATGGCTACTGGTGTTGGCTGGCGAGAACTAGCTCAGTCTCGAGGTGTCGATTATGAGTCTGACTCTACATGTGGCCCGATCATCAGTTCTGCCAGTTGCCGATGTCATCCTCGGTGCCGTCTTTCATGTCGGGACCATAGGAATAGATGTCGTAGCCGTTGGGGTTGTGGCGACCTGGATTGCGATACTGGTAAGGCTGACCCCAGGCGTCTTTGAGGGCGCCTTCTTCGATCATTTT
Source organism: Verrucomicrobiaceae bacterium (assembly GCA_016795365.1). GTDB lineage: Bacteria > Verrucomicrobiota > Verrucomicrobiia > Verrucomicrobiales > Verrucomicrobiaceae > JAEUHN01. The sequence continues at coordinate 327,923 of JAEUHN010000004.1, read as the reverse complement.
GCGCCAGGGTCCTCTGGCATTGCCAGGGCGGCGGGCGAGATCTTCCAGAGACGAGGGCATGGCATTCATGTTCGTCTTGTAGCGGATGATGGTCGTCTCAAAGGTCTTCACATCGGCCTTGGCCTTGCCGACGTTGGCATCGTCAATGACGCCGACCATCATGAACACGCCCATGCCGACGAGGACGGCGATGATGGCGAGCACAAGGATCATTTCCATGAGGGTGAAGCCGCGAGTGGAGCGGCGACGGAGGTTTTGCAGGTTGGTTTTCATTGGTTTGGTCAGGGTGGTTGTGGCGAGAGGGGTTAGCGTCCTGTCGGATTGCGCAGGGCGGAAAGGGTATCGAAGATGATCGAGATCATGAGGTAAGCCATCAGGCCTACGATGCCCGCCATCACGAGGATGATCACGGGCTGCATCGCGGCGGCGACTTTTTCCAGGCTGCGTCCCAGTTCGCGAGCGCAGCGATCCGCAGCACGGCGGAGGGCAGCAGGGAGGTCCCCGGTGTGCTCACCAAGGCGGACCATCTCAATGAGGTTGGTGGGGAAGAGATTTGTGCGTTCCAGGGCGCGCGAGAGATTGCCACCGTCGCGAACGGCGTCGATCGCCTTGGTGAACTGTGCCTGAGCGAAGACGTTGGTGGTGACGCGCGAGGCCAACTCCAGACCTTTGAGCAAGGGCAAGCCCCCGAGCGAAAGGCTCGCGAGTGTTTCGAGGAACTGCGAATGCAGGTTGGCGCTCAGCACATTGCCCACAAAGGGCAGCTTCAGCTTGAGCTGGTGCCACGCGGGTTTGCCAGTGGGCGAGCGTTTGTAGAGGATGAACGAAATGGTCAGCACCACGGCGGCGAGCAGGAGGGCCAGCCAGTTGTGCTTTAAGAAATCGCTCGTGTTCATCATGAACTTCGCCACGGGCGGCACCTTGCCTCGCGTGCTTTCGATGAGGCCCATGAGCTTGGGAATCAAGTAGGTGACGAAGAGCACGGATACACCCACGGCGGCGACGGAAAGGAAGGCAGGATAAATGAGGGCGACGATCACCTTGCCCTGCATTTCGCGCGAGGCGGCCAGGTATTGCGCCTGGCGCTGCATGGACGCACCCAGCGATCCACCGGCCTCGCCCGCTGCGGCGACGGCGCAGAACAGCTCGCCAAACGACGGCGATACCATGCGGATCGCCGCACTGAACTGATGGCCTTCGCGCACGAGATTTGCTACACGACGTGCCACGATGCGGTAGGGCGCGGGATTGGCGTCGCTTTTGCCTTCCATGAGCTTGAGCGCAGGCTCCAGGCGCATTCCAGCTTCGAGCAATTCGGACAGTTCCTCCGTGAACAACTGCACCTGATTGGCGCTGAGGGTGATGGGACCCGTCGATAAAGCGGCCTCGGCGGTCTTCGATCCCACCTTTGGTTTTGGTGCACTCTTGGTCGCGCTACCCGCAGCCTCAGTGACTTTGAAGGGTTGAAGTCCTTTCCCGGTGAGTTGTCGCAATGCCGACGGACGATCCGGAGCTTCGACTGTTCCAGAAAGCTCCTTGCCTGATCCATCGACGGCTTGATAGGTGAATTGCGGCATGTGTTAGCATAGTGAGCCGAAAGTGCGGACTGTTCAAAGAGGAAAGCGTGAAGTGGCAAACAAGTTGCCGGGCTCCGCCTCGCTGGTTCAATGGTCGCTCCATGTCATCCGAACCTGCCAGCCCTCCGATCGTATGTCCCGTCTCGAAATGGTATTACCGTCGATATGGTCAGATGGCCGCGATGTTCCTCTTGTTCGCGGTCTGGTTCTACAAAGACGGTGCCTGGTCCTGGCCGAAGGAGAATGCCATGGCCGTCGAGCGCACGCGTTACGAGTCCGAGGTTACCAAAGCCTTTGCCAAGGCGAAGGCTGCGGGCACCGTCGATGCCTGGCGTGGCGAGGCCAAAGCCAAAGGCATTGCCTTCAATGAACAAGGCGAGCCCCAGAGTTGGGCTGCTTACGCTGCCAAGAAAGGCTGGCCTGAGAAGCCCAAGAAGCGCACCGAGACCGAGATCGGGCAGCAGTTTTACTGGAGCGGCGCCATGGGCTTGGGCCTGCTCATCATCGGCGGCATCCTGCTGCTCAATCGCTCGAAGAAGTTGGTGGGCTACAGTGATCATCTGATCCTGCCCGATGGCCGAAGAGTGAATCATGCCGATGCCTTTCGCATTGATGCTCGCAAGTGGGATAACAAAGGCCTGGCCTATGTGTCCTATCGCGAGGCACCCGATGGTCCTGTGCAGAAGGCGGTGATCGACTGCTTGAAGTTTCAGGATGGCGACAAGGTGTATGATCAACTCATCGCCAACTTCCATGGCGAACTGATCGAAAAACAGGTGGAGCCCGATGAACCGGAGGAGCCCGCAGAATCGGGCGAGAAAGCCCCGTGACGAGCATCTGATCACCTTTGATAAAATCGCAGAAATTCGCCTTGCCAAAAAATGACAAGCCGTTATTGCTCCGCCCGATTCATCTACCCCTTAAACCAACAATTATGGCAGACAACATCCAAGACAAAGTCCGGGACATCATCGTCGAGCAACTTGGCGTGAACCCAGAGCAAGTGACCCTCGAGGCTAAATTCATCGAAGACCTCGGAGCCGACTCCTTGGATACCGTCGAACTCGTTATGGCCTTCGAAGAAGAATTCGGCATCGATGTGCCGGACGAAGAAGCTGAGAAGCTTCAGTCCGTCGGCGACGTGGTTCGTTACGTTGAAGAGAACGCTGGCGAGTAATCGCTTCCGGTCACCACAACTCGATTTGAAAAAGCCAGCAGGTTCGCCTGCTGGCTTTTTTGTGTTCGGACACGGTCGAGTTCTGGACGCAGTGGCGGGCGCGACCTTGGATGGAATATTACCTGCCTGGCCTGCCCAAGGGCATGCGCTGAGGCGCTTGCTTCTTGGCCTCCTCTTCGGCTTTCTCAGCTTCGTCACGATAGAAGAGCACGCCACGGCGGCGCATGTTGGAAATGAGGGAGGTGAAGTCGTCCTTCAGCTGCTCATCGGACAGCAGGGCGGGCAGGAGACCTTTGTTGCCGCTTTTTCCAAAGCCCTTGGTCAGGTCAGACAGATTGTCCGCTGCACCTTTGAAGGACACAAGGGCTTCGTTGAGAGAGGTCATCACTTGGTCGGCCTTCGACACGGCGGGATCGAGCTTGTCCAGTGTGGTTCCGAGTTTGTTTGAGGTCGTTTCTAGCGAGGTTGAGGTGCGCTTGAAGCTGGCGGCGGCGTCCTTGATGTCCGCGATGGCGGCCTTGAGGTTGTTGGCGTTGTCTTTGCCCAGAATATTGGCATCCACGTTCGTCATAGCACTATCGAGCTTTTCCATGGTCTTGCGGAAGTGCTCCAGCGTGGTGTCGGAGAGCGCACTCTGGTTGACTCGCTTGAGGGCATCCTTGAGCTCCTTGGCTGCATCCGCAGCTTCGGCGAGCACGACATCCGCCTTCTTGCCGATCTGGTCGAGCGTGCCCTGCATGGCGCTCAGACCGCTGCCTTTGGAGACCTTTTCATCAGTCACTGTGCTGCCGGGTTCCAGATACTTCTCAGCGTGATCGCTGGTGGGGCGGATCTCGATGAACGCATCGCCGAGCAGTCCAGCGGTGCCGATGCTGAACTTCGCATCGCTGGGGATCTTCTTGTCCTGGTAGATCTCCATGGGCACGATCACACCGTTGAACTTATCGTTCAGATTCGGCATGCGCGGGACCTTCCCGATCTTCGATCCGCCGAGCATGACGGGTGTGCCCTCTTTGACTCCCGTGGCATCGGGGAAGGGGGCGCTGATTTCATACGTGGTCTTCGTCAGCTCGCGGATGGAGCTGAATTGCAGGATCAGTCCGCACAGAAGCAGCAGGCCGATGAAGAGGAACAGGCCCACGAGGAGTTCCGTTTTCTTGTCGCGTTCGTCCATAAATTCAGGTGGCTAAGATGAGGGGTGTAAAGAGTCAGGCGGTCACGCCGGAACGGCCTTCGATAAAATCATGCACCAGCGGGTCGCTCGATGCGCGGAGTTCCTCGGGTGTGCCGAGGAAGCGGATGACACCGTCCTTGAGCATGGCGATGCGGTTGGCGATCTTGAACATGCTTTTCATGTCGTGCGTGACGACGAGGGAAGTGATGTGGTAGCGCTTCTGCATGCGCAGGATCATCTGGTCGATGACGTCGGAGACCATGGGGTCCAGGCTCGCGGTGGGCTCATCGTAGAGGATGCACTGCGAGCGGGTGACAATGGCTCGGGCAATGCCAGCTCTCTTGCGCATGCCGCCCGAGAGATTGACCGGCAGCTTCTTGCCGTGCTCGGCGAGATCGACGACCTCCAGCGCCTCTTGCACGCGTTCCCGGATCTCTTTGCGATCACGGATCCCGGCTTCCACCAGCGGGAAGGCCACGTTCTCCTCGACAGTCATGGCATCGAAAAGCGCTGCATTCTGGAACATCATGCTCACCTTGGCCCGGATGGGGCGCATCTCTCGCTCGCGCATTTTTTCAATGTGCACGCCATCGACGATCACCTCGCCAGAGTCAGCACGCATGAGACCAATGACATGCTTCATCATCACCGTCTTGCCTTCGCCACTGGGACCAATGATGACGAGCGTCTCTCCGCGCATCACCTTCAAGTCGATGCCGCGCAGAATGTGCTGCCAGCCGAGTTGCTTGTGCACCTGTCGCAGCTCGATGAAAACATCGTGATCGTGTCGCACAGTGCTCATGACGCTCCCATGGGGAAGAAGTAGTTCAGCAGGATCGAGAGGAAGAAATTACTCACCAGCAGCGCCAGGGAGGCGATCACCACAGCCCGGGTGGTGCCGATGCCAACGCCCACCGCGCCATCCTTGGCCATCAATCCCTGGTGGCACGACACGAGCGTGATGATGATGCCGAAGACAAAGCCCTTGATCATGCCGACGGCGAGATCTGTCATGTTCGTATGCTCGACCATGTGCGTCATGAACCATGGCGGTGGCACCTGATAACCATAAACCGTGACCACATACGAGGCGAGCAGACCGAAGGTGATGCTCTCCGCGATCAGCAGCGGCATGGACACCATCATCGCCAGGAATCTAGGCATCACGAGGTAGCCCACCGGGTCCACGCCCATGACGCGGAGTGCATCGATCTGTTCGGTGACCTTCATCGTGCCAATGTCAGCCGCCATCGCCGCCCCCACACGCCCCGCCACCATCAGGCCCGCCAGAACGGGACCGAGTTCCCGGCACAGCGCGATCGCCACGATGGCCCCCACGCTGGACTCCACGCCGAACTCCTTGAACTTGGTATAAGTTTGGAAGGTGAAAACCGCACCCGTGAAGGCTCCTGTGACCACCACCACGGTCTGCGATCCATAACCGATCGCCACAATCTGATGCGCGACCATCTTCAGCCGCAGGATACCCTGCCGGGCCGAGTAACCGAGGTCGCTCACCAACGCGGCGAGCTGGCCGAGATAGTGAAGGAAGTCCAGAAACAGACGACCAGGAAGGCGAAGGAGTTCCATGAGGGGTGGAGAGAGGCGGACTTTGGCACGACGGAGACTTTTAGCAATGGCAGGACTCGGACGGCAGCGATGGCAACACGCACCATGGCTTTGTCAGACGATTATCCAGGGTTCAAGTGCCGGTCCGGTGGCAAAAAGTTCACACGCCGATCAACGCCTCTGCTTCGATGTATCGAAACAAGCGATCGAAGAACCGATAAAATCTCGCATCCCCTTCATTCACCGTTACAATCGCGCCTCCATGAAGTTGTCCCACATCGCACAGGCCCTCACCCTGGCCCTCGTCGCCGTCACCGCCTGGCTCGCCTACCAAGCCCAGCAAGAATCCGCCCTCACCACGGCCAAGCTGGAGCATTTCACCCAGCAGCAGCAAAAATCCGTGGCCGCGCAGGCCGAAGCATCGGCTGCCTTGATCCCAGGACTCGCCACACCGTTGTCATCGCCTGCGACCGCCGGATCACTCCCACCGCTGCCCCAAGTGACGGCTCCAGCGCCCGCGACGGCGGCGTCCAAGCCAGAGACAAAAGCCTCCGCCAACCCGCTCGACATCGTGCCCCCGCCGCTTCCGGGACCGATGCCTGCTCCCGGCTCCGCCAAGAAAGTCGAACTTCCCGCACCTCCGGCGACCGCTCCTGCTCCCGCTGTGGCCTGCACTACCGCTCCTGCAACTCCTGCTCCGGCTGCTCCGCCATCCGCTCCTGCGGCAGGCACCGCTGGCGGCCCTGCTCCTGCCATTGCCCCACCTCCGACGGCTCCCTTGTTCACGCCCTTGCAGCGTCGCATCAAAGACTCCCCGGCCCTCGCCAAAGTGAAGGAAGCCGTGGCCGATCAGGGCTTCGTCACCCTCGACGCTGGCACGAAGGCGGGCCTCAAGCAGGGACTCAAGTTTGACCTCCGACGCGATGCCGCCGTCGTGGGCCGCGTCACGATCAGCGTGGTCGAGGAGTCCGAAGCCGTGGCCGACCTCGATCCGCGCAGCGTCCCCGCTGGTATGACGGTGCAGGCCGGTGACGAACTCATCTCCGTGGTCCTGGATCGCTAAGCAGACCAGAACCTCATGGCCCGCGAGCGGCTCGATCTTCTCCTGGTTCAGCGCGGGCTCAGCCCCTCGCGCGAGCAGGCCAAGCGCCTCATCCTGGCCGGTGAAGTGCTGGTTCATGACGAACCCTGCACCAAGACTGGCACCCTCGTTTCCGCCGATGCCGAGGTCCGAATCAAAACTCCACCTCGCTTTGTCTCCCGGGGCGGACTCAAGCTCGAGGGTGCACTCGATCACTTTGGCATCGATGTCACGGGCCGTGTCGCCATCGATGTAGGTTCATCCACCGGAGGCTTCACCGACTGCCTCCTCCAACGTGGAGCGATCCGAATTTATGCTTTCGATGTGGGCACCAATCAGCTTGTCTGGAAACTGCGCAACGACCCCCGCGTCATCAGTCGCGAGAAGTTCAACGTGCGCCATCTCGCTGCCAGCGATGTGACCGAGCCTTTCGATGTGCTCGTGGCCGATGTCTCCTTCATTTCGCTCACCCTCGTCCTGCCGCCTGTCTTTCCGCACCTCAAGCCGGGAGCCGATGCCGTGGTGCTCGTGAAGCCTCAGTTCGAACTGCAACGTGAAGACATCGGACGTGGTGGCATCGTCCGCGACCCCGCGCTTCATCAGCGCGCTTGCGACAAGATCCAGCACTTCATCGAGTCCCAGCCCGACCTCCAGTGGCAAGGCATCACCGAATCTTCCATCCAAGGCACCGACGGGAATCGGGAGTTTCTCGCTTGGTTTCGGAAAGTCTGAGCTGTCCGTGCGACGACCAATAGGCCAGACATTCGAGGGCTTGTCAGTGCTTACGAGGACTGACTTTCCACATCGAGTGATGATCGTGAAGTTGGTCCGCATCTCGCGCCGCATGAACTCCGTCACGCTCAAGCGTGCCGAGGTGCCGGGCGTTATCGCCGGGATTGCTAACCAGCCTAAGGTTCGAGCAAACGCGTCATGGCAGCAGCGACAGAGACTTCAGAAAGGCATCTGACTTCATCAGGCATTCATCAAACAAAGGCTTCGTTCGCATCAGGTAGCCGTGTGCACCGCCTTCGTTCACGACCAGTTCGCTGCGGTTGCCTGCTTTGAGCATCGCGTCATGGAAGATCTGAGCACCTTTGAAGGGCGTGGTGATGTCGCCCGTGCCGTGGAAGGTGATGGTCGGTGGTAGTCCTGCACGGACGTTGTGTGCTGGCGAGAGTTCCTTCCAGCGCTCGCCGATACGTGCATTGCCGTAGCCTTCCTTGGACGTGTCGATGACAGGAAAGAGCAAGATGAGCGCACTCGGTGTGGTGGAGATCTTGGTGTCCTCGCCTTCTTCATTCACGGTATCAAACATCGCGGTCGCAGCCGCGAGATGGCCACCGGCGGAACCGCCGCTGACGATAATTTTGTCGGGATCGATGCCCAGTTCGCTCGCGTGGATGCGGATATAGCGGAGGGCGGAGCGGACGTCCTTCACACAGTCAAAGACGGTCGTGTTGGTCTTCGCGCTGGCCAACCGATACTGCACGCTGAAGCTCATGAGGCCGAGCTTCGCGTAGTGATCGGCGAAAGGATACATGCGTTCCGGTCCCATGCCGGTCCAGCCTCCGCCGTGAATAGTGACGTAGCATGCGCGCTTGTCGGATGCCTTCCAGCCTTCGGGTTGAAACACATGCAGCTGTAGCTCACGGTCTGCGACCTTCTTGTAAACCAACTGCCTCGTCGGTTTTAATGGTGCTGCGAGCGTGGCGACATAGTCGTTGGCTTGCTTGGTCTTGGGAGGAGTAGGCGTCTGGGCGGCGGCAACCGAAGCGAGGACGATGTAGAGAAGAATGCGGATCATGGCTGGTAAAGTCAGTCACTATGAACTCGCTGAGGCGCAGTTTCCTTCACGCGATCAATCGCGCGGTCGTCGCTTCATCAAGGGGCTTGCACGAGCGATAGCCTTCGCCGTGCTCGGGGAGATCGGCGAGGAAGGAAGTGCGAGCATCGGCGGACTCGAAGGTGAGACCGATCAAGGCGCGACCGATGCGTTCGCCGGACTGGCGGTAGTTGAAGTAGCAGAGGCTCGCGCGGTCGCGGATGAGGCGAGAGAGGAAGTCGTGCAGCGCACCGGGACGCTCGTAGAAATCAAGGCGGAGGAAGACGGGATGCGTCAACAGATCGCCACGCAACGGGATCGCACGGAAGGTGACATCCACAGCCTCGATGAGTTCCTGCCACTGGAAGCCATGCGCCTTCAGCCGCTCAGGCAAAGCGGCCAGCGTGTCGGCTTGATCGGCAGTGACGGTGAAGATCGGCCAGGCTTCATTCGGGTCATGCAGACCGTATTGGAAGTCGGCGATGTTGAGTCCGGCAAAGCAAGTGTCGAGCAGCCCGAGCATCGCACCGGGACGCTCGGGGATGTTCACGCGCAGCGTGCGCGAGGCAGCGGTGCTCGCGCCTTGCGATTGCGCGATGAGGCCGAGTTGGAGGAAGTCGATGTTCGCGCCGGTGATCACGATGAGCACCTTCTTGCCTGCCAGCGCCGCACGATCCTTGAGCACAGCAGCGAGGCCCATCGCGCCCGATGGCTCGGAGATGCAGCGCAACGATTCCCACAGGACGCGGATGGCAGCGCTGACTTCGGCATTGGTCACGGTGGCGATGCGACTGAGCATCTCGCGACAAATCTCAAACGGCAGCGTCCCGGCTTTGCGCACGGCGGTGCCATCGCAGAAGATGTCGAGGTCATGAAGCTCCACCGGCTTGCCTGCTTCCAGCGCTGCTTTCATCGAGGCTTGGCCGACGCCTTCCACGCCGACGATCTCAATGCTGGGCCAATACGTTTTCAACCAATCTGCTGCCGCCGAGGCCATGCCTCCGCCGCCGATTTGCAGATACGCCGCATCGAAGGGGCCATGACCCGAGAGCACCACTTCATCCGCCAGCGTGCCCTGGCCTGCCATCACAGCGAGGTCATCATAGGCATGAATATAGACCGCGCCGCTCGTGCACTCGTCTTCGCGGGCAGCGAGCACGGCTTCGTCATAGCTGTCACCCGTGAGCACGATTTGCACGAAATTGCCGCCATGATGCCGCACGGCATTCTGCTTCACCTTCGGCGTCGAGCGCGGCATGTGGATGCGTGCTTGGATGCCGAGTGTCTTCGCGGCGAGCGCGACACCTTGGGCGTGATTGCCCGCGGAAGCCGTCACGACTCCGCGCTCGCGTTGCTCCGTCGTCAGTTGTGCCATGCAGTTGCACGCACCGCGCCACTTGTAGCTTTTCACGGGCGACAAATCCTCGCGCTTCACCCAGACCTCAGGGCCGGGTTCGTTGCCAGGCAGCACGAGACGCTCAATCGGTGTCGCCGACGCGAAGCGATACACTCGCTCGCGTGCGAACAAAATCTCCTGTCTCAGTCGTCGCTCCAGCGGCAAGTTCTCGCGTTCCATCTTACTTGCCTCATCCGTTGTGTGGCGATTGATCGCAAGAGGTTTTGCCCTGGGGGCGCATTTGTGAAGTCTGGTTCGCTTCGTTCAGGAACGCGTGAAATGAAGGTCTCCGAAGAGCTGGACGCAAGACCCGACTTGAATGTGCGTTACCGCGCCCACCATGCGCTTCCTTTCCGTTGCTCTCCTGCTGTGCTGCTCTGCCGTGCTCCACGCGGCGGACAAGCCGAATGTCTTGTTCATTGCCGTCGATGATCTCAACCACTGGGTTCACTACCTGGGGCGAAACAAGCAGTCGATCACGCCCAACATCGACAAGCTGGCCGCGCGTGGAGTTCGTTTCACGCGCAGTTACTGTGCAGCTCCGGTGTGCAACCCATCGCGGGCGGCGCTGATGAGCGGCATGAGGCCTTCGACGACGGGAGTGTATGAGAACAACAACGACTGGCGCACGGTGATTTCGATCGACAAACCTCTGACCGCGGCCTTCCGCAGTGGTGGCTACTTCGTGTGTGGGGCGGGTAAGATTTACCACGAGTCCTACACGCGTCGCGAGGAGTGGGATGACTATCTTGATCGCCAGGGCAGAAAGCACGGCAATCCCACGCCTGCCGAGGGGCAGGGCGATGGAGTGGGGGGAATCAAGTTTGCGCCCATCGACTGCAAAGACGAAGACATCGACGACTACGACATCACGAACTACGGCATTGAGCAGCTCGGTAAGAAGCACGACAAGCCGTTGTTCCTGGCGGTGGGGCTGCACAAGCCTCACATGCCCTGGTTCGTGCCGAAGAAGTATTATGACATGTTCCCGCTCGACAAGATCGAGCTGCCTCCGACGAAGGAAGGGGATCTGGCGGACATTCCACCAGCTGGCCTCAAGATGGCACGACCTGAAGGCGATCACGCCGCCATGCTCCAGAGCGGACGTTGGAAAGAGGCAATTCAGGGCTATCTCGCGGCCTGTGCTTACACCGACATGAACATCGGGCGACTGATGGAGGCCTTCGACAAAAGCGCGTTCAAGGACAACACGATCATCGTGTTCTGGGGCGACCATGGCTGGCACCTTGGGGAGAAGGAGCACTGGAGGAAGTTTACGCTATGGGAAGAGGCCACTCGTGCGCCGTTGATCTGGGTGGCACCAGGCGTGACGAAGCCTGACAGCATCTGCGATCGAACGGTGGACTACATGAGCATCTACCCCACGCTCATGGATCTCTGCGGACTGCCGAAGCCTGCGCACCTGGACGGATCCAGCATCAAGGCATTGCTGGCTGATCCGAAGGCTGCCTGGAGTACGCCTGCGATGACCACGTATCGCTTTAACAATCACGGCATTCGTAATGAAGGATGGAGATACATTCGCTACAACACGGGCGAGGAGGAACTCTACAATGAGGCCACTGATCCCTATGAGTGGACCAACCTCGCCAGCGACCCTCAGTATGCCGGAACCAAGAGCGAACTCGCGAAGATGCTTCCGACCTCCAATCATGAAGATATCGGAGGCAGAGGTGGCAAAGAGGACACTGGCGAGAAGAAGAAAAAGAAGGCCCGGAAAAAAGTCGAGAATTAGAAAAGGCTCGCTGATCACGATCACATTTCTTTAGGCGACGACTTTGGGGCACCACCGGGTGGCTGCGGTGCTCGCGGCCTGCTTCGGCAGACTTGGATACCTCATTCAAGAGCTGGATGCGTTGTGACGACTGAGGCTTGGCACGATGCGCTAGTGTCGCTGTTGCCGTGAGCGATTCGTGACCGCGACGAAATGCAGTCAGATGTGCGAGGATAGGGAGACTCTTGCCTGGCCTGCTGCTGGAACAGTTTGTCCGTTTTCAGGCAGACGGAGTGGCTTCGGGCTCTTCGGGAGCGACTGCAGCCTCTGATTTGAGGCGGGCGTGCCAGATGTATCTCTGGAAGAGCACCTTCACGGAAGCGGTCAGTGGCACGGCGAGGATGGCGCCGAGCAGACCACCCATGATCAGCGACCAAAGGAAGACGGACATGATGACCGTCATCGGGTGGAGCCCCACGGACTCGCCGACGATCTTGGGCGTGATGAAGAGCCCGTCGATCTGCTGCACCAGGGCGAAGATGCCGGTGACGACAAGCGGGAAGACCCACCAGGGATCGCCAGTGATCCAGGTGCCGTCGCCGCCTTGCACCGAGGCGATGATCACAGCGGGCACCCAGCACAAGATGATGCCGAGGTAGGGAATCATGCCGAGCGCGCAGAGCGAGAGGCCGATGAGCCAGCCGAACTTGAGCCCGACGATGACCAAGCCTAGGCCGGTGGCCAGTCCGTTGATCAAGGACACGAGCAGCTGCCCGCGGAAGAAGGCGATGAGGTAGCGATTGATGTCCGAGAGCGTGCCCACCACTTCGTCTTTGAACTGTGAAGCACGGAGCGGCAGGTAGTGCGTCCACTTCTCACGAATCTCGGCGCTCTCCGTGAGGAAGTAGTAGAGGTAAAGCGGCACGATCACGAGGCTGAGCAGGAAGCCGAACACGCCCAAGAATCCACCCACGCTGCGGCGGACGAGCGACCACGTGGCTGGCGCGACATTGGTCATCGCATCCTTCAGCCAATCGCCGTTGAGCAGATCGTTTGGATCAAAGGCATCCGCATGGGCTGGCGAGGCGGGCGCCGTGGCATCTTTTGGTGTAGACGCATCGCCAGTCGTGGGCGGCGTTGGCTGGGCCTGGACTACAGTGGCCGAAGGTGCAGGCGCTGGCGTGCTTGTTGCGGGAGTCTGGCGAGACGATGCATCGTCCTTCTTCGTGGTGCTCGGCCCGAAGAAGTCCAGGATCTCGATCCCCGTTTCCTTCTTGATCGTGTCATGCCATTCGGTGGCAAAGGCGGACACCCGGCCCTTCGCCTTCTCGGCATACACGGGCACTTCCTTCACAAATTGTGCGCCCTGGCGAACGAGGGTGGGAACGATCAGCAAGGTGATCCCCGCGATCACGGCGGAGAACAGGGTGAACACGAGTATCACGGCCCGCTGACGCGAGAGACCCCATCGCACCAGCCTTGCGACCAAAGGCTCCAGGAGGTAGGCCAGCACGCCAGCAACGGCGAAGGGAATCAAGATGGGCTGGAGGAAGGCGATGATCTGCGTGCCCAGATAAACGAAGCCGACCGAGATGGCGATGATCACGGTGATCGAGACGGCAGCAACGGCCGTCCAGAAGGCGTTGAGATGAAAGGGAGTGGGGAGCTTGCGCATGAGGAACGGCGAAAAAGTGGGCCGATCATAGCGGAGGAAGCGCGAATGGGAATTCCAAAGACGTGAGCAATGTGGAGACCGGACGCTGAGCGAGGCATCCCAGACAACGGCGCGAGTGTGATACCCCAGGGCAAGAAGGTGTCGCTGCCCGGCGTAGTTTCTGCGCCGTTCTATGCTTGCTGTGATGAAAACCATTCCCCTGGCTGCTATCCTCACGACCTCACTCTTTGTGAGAGGTCTCCACGCGGCCGAGCCGGCGGACGGGATCGCGTTCTTCGAGAAGAATGTGCGCCCCGTGCTGATCAGTCGCTGCTACGAGTGCCACTCGCATGAGAAGAACAAGATCAAGGGCGGTCTCGCGATGGACTCCAAAGAGGCCCTGCTCAAGGGCGGTGATGCGGGCCCCGGCCTAGTGCCCGGCGACCCCGATAAGAGCAAGATCGTGGAGGCGATTCGCTACGAGAATCAGGACCTGCAGATGCCGCCGAAAGCACCGCTGCCAGCGAGCGAGCGCGCAGCCATTGAGGCATGGATCAAGATGGGGGCACCGGATCCGCGCACAGGTGCGGTGGCAGTCAAACACGAGAAGACGATCAACATCGAGGAAGGTCGCAAGCACTGGGCGTTTTCGCCTTTGAAGGCTGTGACTCCGCCGGAACTCAAAGGGCCCGATGGTCGGACGTTGCCGCCGATTGATGCCTTGGTCCGGTCCAAGTTGGCTGAGAAAGGTTTGCCCTCCGCTCTCCCAGCAGATCGTCGCACACTGATTCGCCGTGCCACCTTTGATTTGATTGGTTTGCCTCCCACACCTGAAGAGGTGGACGCTTTCGAGAAGGACACGTCGCCCGAGGCCTTTTCACGCGTCATCGAGCGTCTGCTGTCATCGCCACACTATGGTGAACGTTGGGGCCGTCATTGGCTGGATGTGGCTCGTTATGCAGACTCGAATGGGATGGATGAGAACATCGCCTTCGGCCATGCCTGGCGCTACCGCGACTACGTCGTTCGTGCCTTCAATGACGATAAGCCCTTCGACCAATTCGTCGTCGAACAAATCGCAGGCGACTTGCTGCCTGAGCATGATCAGAAGGCTCGCAACGATGCGATCACGGCCACCGGATTCCTTTCGTTGGGAGCTCGCGTGCTCGCCGAGCCCGACCGGCAGAAGCTCGAGATGGACATCATCGACGAGCAAATCGACACCCTGGGCAAGGCCTTCCTCGGCATGACCCTCGGCTGCGTGCGCTGCCACGATCACAAGTTTGATCCCATCACTCAGGCCGACTACTACGCCATGGCGGCCATTTTCCGGAGCACCCGCAGCCTGGCTGACGAGAAGATGGGCGCGATCAAGTTCTGGTATGAGCACAGCCTTGCGACGCCTGAGATGCTCGCCGCCAAAGCCGCTTACGAAAAGAAGGTGAAGGAGCGCAAAGCTGAAGTCACCGCCTTCATCGCCAAGGCACGCAAAGATCTGAAAGCCGAACTGCACAGACAGGCTGCCGACTATCTTTTCGCAGCGGCCCAGCTGCGCGATGAACCCGAGTTCAGCGAGGTGGAAGCGCTTGCTGCCAAGCTGAAGTTGCGTCCGCGTTACCTGCTCACCTGCCGCCAGTATCTCGCCCGCAACCCCGAGCATCCGTTCTTTGCCGCATGGCGTGACTCACGCGGCGGTGATCTGGCGAAGATGAAGCAAACTTACGCTGCCCGTTTCGCTGACACGAAAGACAAGGCAGCGCAGGACGCTCTGGCGGACATCGCGGGCTTCCTCGCCGTGCCGGACAAAGATGCCCATGCCTTTGACGCCGCCACCTTGGCCAAGATCGAGGCCATGAACGAGGACGCGATGGTGATGGAGGACAAGACGCCTGAGCCTCCCGCCCTCATGAGTGTGGCCGATGGGGAGGTAAAGAAGACTCTGCCCATTCACATTCGGGGTAGCTATCTCACGCTGGGCAAGGAGGTGGAGCGCGGCTTCCCCGAGGTGATGCGCACCAGTTTTACCAAGCCCGTGATGCCAGCCAAACAAAGCGGTCGTCTGGAGCTGGCTCGCTGGCTGGCGAGCAGTGAGCATCCGCTGACGGCGCGTGTGTTTGTGAACCGGCTGTGGCGCTGGCACTTCGGCCAGGGCATCGTGCCTTCCACGGACAACTTCGGTCTGCTGGGGGACAAGCCGAGCAACCCCGAGTTGCTCGACTACCTCGCCAGGGTGTTCATGGAGAATGGGTGGTCCATCAAGGACATGCACCGCCTGATCATGAACTCTGCGACCTATCAGCAGAGCAGTTCGCCCTCATGGTCGATGACTGACAGCAAGAACGATCCGCGCCTGGTCGATCCTGAGAACAAGCTGCTTTGGCGCTTCAGTCTCCAGCGGCTGGAAGCCGAGGAGGTGCGGGATGCTATGCTCGCTGTGAGCGGCTGGCTCAGCCCGCAGATCGGAGGCAAAACGATCCCGTTGCGCAATCGTGAGTTTGTCTTCAATCACACCAGCCGCGATCACACGACCTACGAGACGCCGCGTCGAGCCTTGTATCTTCCGATCATTCGCAACCATCTCTATGATCTGCTGGAGCAGTTCGATTTCCCCGATCCCACGATGCCCACGGGCAGTCGCAACAGCACTGTCATCGCTCCCCAGGCGCTCATGATGCTGAATGCTCCCGTGACCATGGAGAGCGCTCAGCGCCTGGCTCAGCGATTGCTGAAGCAGCCCGCCCAAACCGATGCCCAGCGCGCGGATCAGGCCTACCAGATCCTCTATTCCCGTCCTGCCACGCAGGAAGAGCAATCACGCGTGCTCGCCTTTGTTCGCGAAGTCTCTGCCACTGAAAAACCCGAGCGCGCCTGGGCGCTGGTGTGCCAGGGCTTGCTTGCGGCGAATGAGTTTATGTATCTGCGCTGAGGCCAGCAGGCTGCGGAAAAACAGCTGTGTCAGCAAATTCGGAGCGAGGCGGCATCAGATGCGAGGCGGATGGTGCAGCCGCTGTCCTTGATACAACGGCAAACCAAAGAACGAAGCAGATCGTGCTGCCCCGCCCGAAGATGCGACTCATGCGTTTTTCCGCAGCCTGTTAGAGTCCGAACGCCTTGTCCATCTGCTGGGCCACGCTGGTGAGGGCGGCGAGATCGCCACCCGCGACTTCCGCCGCGAGCCATCCGTGGAAGTTGATCTCGATGAGCGCCTTGCGCACGTCGGCGTAGTCGATGTCGCCTTCGCCGATGGGGGTGAACTTGTTTTGAGCGCGAGAGAAGCCTTTCACATCAAGCTTCAGCACGCGGTGCCCTAGCTGGCGAATCCAGTCGCCCATACTGCCGTATTTCCAGTGATTGCCGATGTCGAAGTGCATGCCCACCCAGGGCGAGCGGAATTCATCGACATACTTCACGAACTTGTCGGCCTTCTGATCGGCTCCTCCGTTGTGGTCGTAGAGGAACTGGTTCCATACATTCTCGATCACGATCTGCACGCCCACTTCGGCGGCGAGCGGGACCGCTTTGGCGATGTTCTCCACGGAGCGCGCCCAGATCTCGTTCTCGGGACCATCCTCGCCCTTGCCTACCACCAGCAGAACGCTGTGCCCGCCCACTGCCCGGGTGTCGCGCAGGACTTGCTTCAGATTCTCCAAGGCCTTGGCCCGTGTGTTTGCGTCAGGGCTGGTGTGACGGATGGACCAATGGGAGGAGCACACGCTGCCATCGACGACCAGTCCGGACTCGGTGATGGCCTTGCGTGCCTCTTCCACATTGTCGCCGGGAAGGTTGAGCTCCACGCCCATGAAGCCTGCGGCCTTGGCTGTCTTGAATCGCTCGGTCAATGAACTGCCACCTTTGATCATGCCGACTTTGAGCGTCTTGTAGAGACGGCCGACCAGAGCGTTCGGCACATCGGATGCAGCGATGAGAGAACCCGTCGGGCTTAGGGCTGTGGCAGCGGCGGCGAGGCTAGCACGACGGAGAAATTGGCGACGGTCGATGGTGGACATGGTGATCAAGAACGCTCGAACGACAGGGCTCCAATCAAGAGGTTGCGTTCTGCTTCGGGGCATTTCTCGGGTGAATGAAATGTGGCGGACATCCTTGCGTTCTCTCCGGCCCATGACACGCCTCGCCTTGCTTTTGATCGCCATAGTCTCGTTCGCTTCGGCGGCTGACCGGCCCAACATCCTTTTCATCTTCAGCGATGACCATGCGCTTAAGGGAATCGGGGCCTATGGATCCTCATTCGCGAAGACGCCGAACCTCGATCGCATTGCCCGCGAGGGGATGCTCTTCCGCCACTGCATGGTGACGAACTCCATCTGCGGTCCCAGCCGCGCCACGGTGCTGACGGGCAAATACAACCACGTGAACGGCTTCCCCGACAACTCGTCGTTCTTCGACAACACGCAGCAGACCTACCCAAAGCTGTTACAAAAGGCGGGCTACCAGACGTGCGTCATCGGCAAGTGGCATCTCGAAAGTGATCCCACGGGCTTCGATCAATGGGCGGTGCTGCCAGGGCAGGGGAGCTACTACAATCCCGACTTCATCACGAAGAATGGCAAGGAGCACATCGAAGGCTACGTGAGCGATGTGATCACAGACAAAGCGATGAAGTGGCTCAAGGAGGAGCGCGATCAGAGCAAGCCCTTCATGCTCTGCTACTGGCAGAAGGCTCCGCACCGTGAGTGGTCGCCAGGCCCGCAGGAACTCGGCCTCTACGACAACGAAACGATCCCCGAGCCCCCCAACCTTTTTGATGATTACGAGGGCCGTGCCTCGCCAGCTCGCAATCACGAGATGGGCATTAATCAGCACATGACGCTGAACTCGGACTTGAAGATGCCGTTGCAGCCTGGTGAAGCCGATGAGCCAGGCTCGGGTGCCAAGCGCGGGGGCTGGTATGCCCGCATGACCGATGCTCAGCGCGCCCTCTGGGATGCGCACTACAACCCGATTGATGCTGCCTTCCGCAAGGCGAACCTTCAGGGCAAGGATCTGGTCCGCTGGAAATACCAGCGCTACATGAAGGACTATCTCAGCACCGTCGCGGGCGTGGATCGGAATGTGGGTCGCGTCCTCGCCTGGCTGGATGAGACGGGCTTGGCGAAGAACACCATCGTCGTCTATTCCAGTGATCAAGGATTCTACCTGGGTGAGCATGGCTGGTTCGACAAGCGCTGGATGTATGAGGAATCGCTGCACACGCCGCTGCTCGTTCGCTGGCCGGGCGTGGTGAAGGCTGGATCGGAGAACAAGGATCTCGTCAGCACGCTGGACTTCGCCGAGACCTTCCTTGATGCCGCTGGCGTGGCCATTCCCGAGGACATGCAGGGACGTAGCTTTCTGCCGATCCTGAAAGGCGAGAAGCCGAAGGACTGGCGCACCGCGCACTACTATCACTACTACGAGTATCCGCAGCCTCACCACGTCGCGCCCCATTATGGCGTGCGCACGGAGACAGGCTACAAGCTGATCCACTACTACCAGAGCGACGAGTGGGAGCTGTTCGATCTGAACAAGGACCCAAACGAGATGAAGTCCGTCATTGCTGATGCAGATTACGCCAGCATCAAGGAATCGCTGCTCGCCCAGATGAAGGACCTCCAGGTGAAGTTCAAAGACACGAATCCGACCGCACCTCCCCCAAAGGTCTCTCGCAAGCAGGCCAACCCTGCTGCCGGTGCCAAAGGGAAGGGAAAAGGCAAAGGAAAGGGGAAGTCGAAGGACTAGGCGCTTAGGAACGAGCGGCTTTCTTTCACTTTTTTCTAACGGGGATCGCTTTCCAATCGTGTAGTCGCTACACTTTTGGGAAAATCATCCTATGCGCCTTGCTGCACACACACGTTTTTTGTTGGTCGTGGCTACTGTTTTCGCAGTCTTGGTGGGATGGCATCAAATGCGTCGAGACCTATCATCGGATGCGTCTTCCTGTATTTATTGCCCGCCTGATGTGACTACAAAGCCTAGTCATCCGACGGTTCCTGTTTCCAGCCGACAGGTGATTCACACTTCAGAGGAGGTAGTGCAGGATAAGGACGAAGTCATCGGCGGACCCATTGCGGCCTTCGCTCAGTGGTCGAAGCGCTACCTCGCAGCGTCGGGAGCGGACCGGGAGCGACTGGTGCCGGAGGGCATCAAGCTGGCGGAGGCTCGTCGCCCTCAAATGAAGGAGCTGATCAAGGACAATCCCCGGGAGGCTCTTCAGAACGCTGTGCCCATGGTGGTGCGGCAGCAGCTTCCATCGGCCATCTTGGGATGGCTAGAGCGGCGTGTGAATCGGCGGGGCGCGGTGATGGTTTACCAAGGCGTGCCGCCGCCAGGGCAGGTCCTGCTGCAGGGAAAGACACTCACCCACCGCATTGCCACCCTCGGTAATGAAGGTGCCTTCAACATGTATCCGGCTGGCGATTTGCCGCTGAAGCCCAAGCCCGGCGAGCCTGACCCGAACCTGCTTCCGTGGCCTGATCGTCCGCTGAATGGGATCGTGATTGATCGGGAGTTCGCTGTGAACTCTGAGCCGCTTCGAGTCTTGGAGGTGGGTGAAGTTCCCGACCGTGCGAAGACGGCGGTGATGAACTGCCCCATCTCGGGAAAGCAAACGCTGGCCGCCTCGGAGGCGGATCAGCCGGTGACTCCCGAGCAGGCTGAGACGGTGGTCGAGACTCCCGATGAGATCATTTACCTCTGCGGCGGCTATCACAAGACCCAGCTGACAGAGACGCTGCTGTATGGGGAAGGTGCCACCGGTGGTCCGGTGACGCTGACGGGCTCCCTGCCTGCGCCTCCGACGCCTGCCATCGGGCAGCTGAAGGTGCTCTACATCCCGATGAGCTTCCAGGACCAGGTGCAGAACAACAACCTGCCCACCGAATCGAAGTGCTACGAGATCATGCGCAACGTGGCGGACTACTATTCCAAGTCGTCGTTCGGCAAGCTAACCACGCTGACGACGGTGACACCGCCAATCCGACTGCCCAAGAACGAAGCTTGGTATGTGCAGCGCGACAGTTCGAATGGCGGTGATATCGACGGCCTGGGGCTCGAGATGGCACACGCTCGCGAGGAGGCACGGCGCATCGGCTTTGATTACAATGACTACGATGTGACCGTGCTGCGGCTGATCGGCGGTGCTCGGCCCACAGGCGGCTGGGGTGGAGGGAGCACGGTCTGGGTGTATGGCGATAGTGTGGGCGTGACGGCGCATGAAATTGGCCACGCCTTTGGTCTGGCTCATGCGAACTTTTGGGACACTGCCGGCACCAGTGCCATCGGTCCCGGTGCCAATGCCGAGTATGGTGACAGCTATGATGTGATGGGGGGCGGCAGCGTGCCAACTGATCACTACAATGCGGCGGCGAAGGTGCAGGTGAAGTGGATGCCGTCGAACTTCGTGCAAAACATCACCTCGAGCGGGCTGTATCGTTTGCATGCCTTCGATCAGCCCATTCTCGATCCGCGCAATCGCTATGCGCTGACCATCACGAAGGATTCTCAACATACCTACTGGGGAGAGCTGCGTCAGCTTTACACGGGAAACGCCACGCGCCCGTGGGTGGATCAAGGCATGATCCTGGGCTGGAAGTATTCGAGTGGTGGTGGTGGCAACATCCAGCTCATCGACACCACGCCGGGCTCACCGTATAACAAGGACGATGCACCGATCGCCCTGGGGCAAACCTTTGCCGACACCGAGGCGGGAATCTACATCACCACGGTGGGCGTCAGCAGCACCACGCCCAAGTATGTGGACGTGCTGGTCAACATGGGGGACTTCAGCTCCAATCACGCTCCTACGCTCACCCTGTCGGCTTCGTCCACGGTGGTGCCAGTGAGTTCGACGGTCACCTTTACGGCGAATGCGACTGATCCCGATGGCGACACACTGGCTTATCAGTGGCAGCACTGGGGTGATACCGGGGTGAAGCTGGTGTCACCTAATTCACCGACGATCACACGCACGTTCTCGGCAACCGCTGGCAGTTACGTGGTGAGCTGCACTGTGAGTGACATGAAGGGCGGCAGCGCCACCCGCACCATTCTGATCACGACGGGCAACGGTGGGAGCAAATACACCATCAGCGGACGCATCACCTCTGGCGGCGTGGGCATGCCTAACGTGCTGCTCACCGCCAACGGTGTTAACCCGACGATCACGGATTCAGACGGCTACTACACCATTGCCAATCTGTCGGCGAACACCTACAGCGTGACGCCTGCGCTTTATGGCTACACGTTTGGCGAGCTGTTCAACAATAGCATTACCGTCGGCCCCAACTTTGCCGGGGCGAATTTCGAAGCCGAAGGATTGCCAATCGTCTCCATCACAGCACCTGATGCCGTGGCTCTCGAGAACAGTGGAACGGACAATGGCACTTTTCGCCTCACACGCACAGGGGACTTGAGTCTGCCTCTCGTGGTGAACGTGAATCCAGCGACGGGAACTTCAGCTACCAGCGACTACACATTGACTCCCGCTCTCGCCTCTGGTTCCGGTGGCTTCAGCACCTTCACCATTCCGGCTGACAGCGCCACGCTCGACATTGCTCTAACCACGCCGACGGCAGACACGGCAGTGGAAGGTCCAGAAACGGTCATCTTCGCCCTCGGTGCTGGATCTGGTTACCTGATCGCGCCTAATGCAGGAACGGCGACCATCGTGATCGAAGACAACGAAACCGTGACTGGTTCGCCTCCTTACACCACGACTCTGCCTCAGGTGCGCGTGCAGGCCACGACGGACACAGCGGATGAAGGCACTGCTTCGCCGGGCGTTTTCACCGTGACGCGAACGGGTGCGACCACCAACGCACTCACGGTCAATTTTGCCGTGGGCGGGACCGCGACATCGGCGGTGGATTACACGTCGATCGGCACCAGTGTGAGCATTCCGGCGGGAGCATCGAGTGCCACAATCAACGTCACACCGATCGCCGACACACTCGTGGAGTCCTTGGAGACCGTTAGCGTGACACTGTCGTCCAATGCTGCGTATGTGATCAGTCCCACCGCATCGAGTGCGACGGTGAGTTTGTTTGATGATGACACCAATGTAGTGAGCGTGGTCGCGACGGATGCCACGGCTCAAGAGGTGGACATGAGCGCCGTCGGAGCCGTGGCGAACACGGGGACCTTTGTGGTCACGCGGACAGGAGACCTTAGCTCGCCCTTGACGGTTTACTACTCCGTCGCTGGCAATCCAAGCACTGGAGTTCCTGCGCTCAATGGTGCGGACTTCGAGCCGTTGCCTGGAGTCCTGCAAATTCCGGCGGGCAAGCCATCGGCAAGCATCAGCATCGTGCCGCGCTGGGATGGCATTGGCGAGACGCCTGAGCAGGTGCTGCTGCAACTCGGGGCTGGTCCGACGAACTACAAACTTGGGAGCAACAACTCCGCGACGATCACGATCAATGATGGTGCGGGAAACGTTCCGTATGTTGAACTGGCAGCCGTCACAACGGCAGTGGAGGGCGGGGCTTCGGGTGTCATTCGCTTCTCCTTGAAAGGATCGGGCTCCGGCACAGTGGCGATTCCTTTCGCCCTTACAGGAACGGCCACACGAGTCGCTGACTACGCCGTGACCCTTCCCCCTTCTCCCGCAGGCAGCACGTATGATTCAGCCTCAGGCACTGGCACGATCGTGATGAATGCTACCTCTGGCGCTGTCGCGGCCACGGTCGATCTCACCCTGGTGCCGGTGAACGACACTGACCTTGAGGACATCGAGAGCATTGTTTGCAGCATCACCACCAATAGCGTCGTGACGACCTTTGGTCCCACTTCAAGTGCGAGCATCTGGCTGAGGGACAATGATCAGCCGACGGTGTGGGCAGATGCGCAGATCAGTTCGGGAGGTGGCGTGCGCATCACTGAGGGTGCCACGACTTCGCCTTTCAAATTCTATGTCTCTCGAACAGGATCGACTGCGGCAGCGCTGGACGTGAACTTCTCCCTGCAAGGCACGGCCACTCCAGGAACAGCTCAGCCAGCGGATTTCAGTGTGACGACGAGTGCCACGCTCACGTTTGATTATGGCACCCGAGCCGGCGTGCTGACCATTCCTGCTGGTGCATCAGGTGCCGATCTCACCCTGAGCCAGACCGGTTTGAATGACACTGCGCTCGAAGGGACAGAGACCATCGTGTTCCATGCCGAGCCGGGCAGCTATTCGAAGACTCTCGATGCCACGATCTGCCTCGACGACAACGACACAGGCGCGCAGACCGTTCAGTTCTCCGCCACTGGCGCGGCCGGTCCCGAGAGCACGACAACGGTCGAGGTGCCGGTCACACTTGCCTCGCCATCGACGGGGACTACGAGCGTCGAGTATGTGGTCGATACAGGATCTCGCGCATCGACGGCGACTGCGAACGCTTCTATCGCCCTGCCTTACTGGGTTCGCGTGACGCGTGCAGGCGCCGTTCACACCAGCTATATCTCCGTTGATGGGGTCACCTGGACAACCCTCAGCAGCACACGCTCGCCAACGACGACCACGAGCGCCTACATCGTCGGGCTTGTGGCGGCCTCATCAGCATCGGGAACGAGTTGCACTGCGACTCTCGACAATGTGAGCATCACAGGACTGGATGTGGGTTCAACGATCAGTTTGACGCCGACCTTCGGCAGCATCGGCACCACCAACCCTGCGAGCACCAGCAGTGAGGCGGGCGGAGTGTTTACACTCGTTGCAGGTGGCACGGGTTTGAGCACCAACGGGGCAACGGACACCGCTTGCTTGGTTTCGTATGCGGTCACCAATTCAGTGAACTGCACCGTCACCGCACGGGTGGTCAGCATCTCGGGTGGGAGCAATACATCGAATGCCGGTGTGACGATCCGTCAGACCACCGCGAACAACGTCTCTCATGTGAGCACGCTGATGGAGAAGACGGCCGTTGCACGCCAGACGTATCGTCTGCCTGCCACTGGCAATGCGGCATCCGCGACCAGCACTCTCACCAACGTTCGCCCTTATTGGATCAAGCTTCAGCGCACTGGCGATGTGTTCAGTGGCTGGTCTTCGCCCGATGGCACGACGTGGGTGCAAACCAGCACCAATCGGACCATTCCCATGGGCTTGGATGTGCAGGCAGGTCTCGCCGTGAGTGCGAAGTCTGATGGCTCGCTGCACACGGCGACCTTTGATAACGTAACGATCAACGGAGTCGCTGCGAGCGGGCTCACCGGACGCACCATTGGCTACGTGAACGCGCAAGGGAGCGACTCCTTGAACAGCGGAGTCTATACGGTGGTGGGCTCAGGCCAGCAGATCGGCAGCACCGAAGATGAGTGTCATTTCGTGGCCAAGACCATCACTGGCGACTTCACGATCGCGGCGCGGGTGCTCACGCAGAGCGGTGGTGCCACCACGGCGCAGGCCGGCATCATGGCTCGTGAGATGAACAACTATCGATCTCTATCGGCCTACTGCGGGCTGGTCTCGAACGCGATGAGTGAGTTTGTCACCCGCAGCACCTCGGTGACGACGGCGTTCGGCTTTGGCGTCGATTACACGCTGCCTACGGGCACACTGACGTTTAACGATCTGGAGCAGACGAAGAACATCATGCTGACGATCAACAATGACCTGATCTCGGAGCCCAATGAGTCCGTCACCGTGGTCCTGCGCAGCCCTGCGAATGCGATTCTGGGTGCGAACAGCACCTTCACCTATGTGATCGACGACGACGATACGGGTCCTGCGCTGCCCTATATCGGCTTTGCACAAACCTTGAGCAGTGCCGTTGAGGCGACTGCCGGCACACAATCGATCGCCGTGTCTCTGAGCACGCCGATGACTTCGGACGTGACGGTGGACTATACCATCAGCGGAACGGCGACGGGCGATGTCGATTTCACCCTTGCGAGCGGGACGCTGACGCTTGCTCCTGGGGATACGGTGGCAAGCATTCCGCTCGTGGTTCTCGATGACAGCGATGTAGAGCCGGGCGAGACAGTGGTAATCACGCTGGCGAATCCTGTGGGGGCGGCACTGAGCACGCAGAGCGCGCACACCTTCACCATCACGGATGATGATCTGCCGGTGGTCAGCATTGTGGCGACTGATGCCAATGCCGCAGAGGCGGGGCTTGATCCGGGCGTCTTTACAGTCAGCCGCACCGGACCCACAACCAATGCTTTGATCGTGTCGCTGGCGCGGACCGGCACAGCGGTGTCTGGCACTGACTTCACGGCCATCGCCACGCCGCTGAGTCTGACGATTCCCGCTGGATCATCGAGTGCCACCGTGACCGTGACGCCGATCAATGACTCGACGAACGAAGGCAATGAGACGGTGATTGAGACGGTTAGTTCCAATGCTGCTTACGTGGTGGGATCGCCATCGACTGCGACCGTGATCATCGCTGATGATGATCGTAGCACGGTGACCATTTCAGCCACAGATCCCGAGGCCTCAGAGACGCCTGGCAATACCGCTACCTTCACGGTGACCCGCACGGCACCAACAACAGGCACACTGAGTGTGGCCTTCACGGTGAGTGGCTCGGCTACCAGTGGATCCGACTTCACGGCACTGGTGTCGCCGCTGAGCTTTGCAGCCAATGAATCGAGCAAGACCATCACGGTCTCGCCCATCAACGACACCGCGAGTGAGGGCGATGAGACTGTTCTCGTGCAGCTTAGCGCAGGCAGTTACACGCTTGGTGGTGCAGGCTACGACGAGATTGTCATCCACGATAATGACTTCGCTCCGACGATTACTATCGATAGCCCCAGTGCCAATGGTGCGCTCGTCGCCAGCGGGCAGGGGATCGTGGTGAGTGCCACTGCGACAGACGATGGATTGCCCGCAGCCTTGGTGACGACATGGAGCCAGGTCAGTGGTCCTGGAACAGCCACCATTTCGACTCCCAATGCGCTTAGTAGCAATGTGACCTTCAGTGCGGATGGCGTTTATGTTTTGAAATTCACGGCCTCGGATACCTTGTTCACCGTGAGTGATCAGGTGACCGTAGTAGTGGGTAGCGCTGTGGCTGCCACGGATTGGATCGCGCAAGACATGAGTCCGACCACCCAGCAGCGCGGTCAGAGTGCCAGGGTGGGCGGAAGCTATGTGCTCACGGGCATGGGCGCAGGTTATGCATCGGTCACAAATGACGGTGCTCACATTATGGCTCGGCAGGTGACAGGCGATGGCAGCATCGTCGCTCGCTTGACGACGCTTGGTGGGCCAGCTGCGACCCCACTTGCCGGTGTGACGATCCGCGACAGCCTCAATAAATCCGTCAATCGCGCCGTGCTCGGATACTCGGGTGGAGCTTTGCAGTTCCGCACGCGAACGACGGTGAGCACTGCGGATACCGTGGTGACGCAAGCGGGGATCAGCCTTCCGATTTGGGTAAAGCTTGATCGTGTGAGTGCTTCCAACACCATCACGGCCTCGTATTCCGCGGATGGCAGCAACTGGACCGCCATCGGCACGCCAACGGTGGTCTCGATGATCAATACCACCGCGGAACTCGGTGTGACGGCGACAGGAAACAGCAGCACTGCCGGTCAGCTGTGCGCGGCCACCTTCGATAACATCACGCTCACTCCCGCACCGAGCGGTCCGGCATTGGTGAGCGAGGATTTCGGAACATCGCCGAGCACGCAGGCGACCTTCGCATTTGATGGCACGACTTACACGGTGGCGGCCACGGGCAGCCTTGATGGTAGTGGTGCGTTCTATGGCTGGCAATACAGCGGTGACCTCGTCGTCACAGCCAAGCTCACGGACGCAACGAGCGGCGCACTCAATGCACTGAGCGGCATCGAGATTCGCGAGAGCATGGACAACGGTGCATACGCACACCTGGGGCGCATTCCTACGGGGTCCTTCAGCGGTTACATCTGGCGGAGCGTGGCCGGAGGGAGCGGGGGAGGAGTGCCGAGTTTCACGGGCAAGATTCGCTGGATGCGTCTGGTCCGTCAGGGCAACAGCATCACGGCATTCCATGCAGCGGACTCAGGCGGGGTGCCTGGCACCTGGGCGCAGTTGGGGAGTCCGCGGACGATTATCATGAGCCCCAATGTGCTTGTCGGATTTGCCGTGGACAATGCCGGAGGAACGGCGGGCGTGCTCAACACCGCCAAGTTCAGCAACATCACGGTGGTGCCCTTGAACAAGGCACCTGTCATCACCGCTGCGGTGGTCGGCGATGTGTCGCCCGTCTCGTTCGATGGAACGGTGACCGACGATAACTTTCCTTTGCCCGTTAGCTTGACGTCGCAGTGGTCCCAGGTCGGTGGTCCCGATACGATTGTCTTTGGTGATGCGAGTGCGGCAGACACATCGGGTTCATTCACGGCGAGTGGGAGCTACGCAGTCCGTCTCCAGGCAAGTGACAGCGGCGTGGTCAGCTTCAGGGACCTGAGCTTCACAGCTTACTCGCAGCCTTTCGCGAAATGGCTCGATCAGAACAATGTGGGCAACGAGGCCAATCTCCTGTCTGAGGGCAACCTGGATGCCGATGGTGATGGACTCGTGAATCTTCTCGAGTATGCGGCGGGAACCAATGGCACGGTGCGAAACACGAGTCCTGAAGTGGTCGAACTAACTTCGGTGAGCACCGAGAAGTATCTGCGCTTGAGCATGCCTCGAAACCCTGCGGCGACCGATGTCTTGATGTCCGTGGAAGCGACCAGTGACCCTGGCGATGAAGCCAGCTGGTCGAGCGTTGGGTTGGTCACGGAAGTGAACACCAGCAATCAACTGGTCGTGCGGGACAACGTTCCCGTGGGGCCGGGAGTGAAGCGCTTCATGCGTGTGCGACTCACACCTCAGTGAGTCACGACTTGCGTCCTCTGATCAATACCACGACGCCGATCAAGGCGATCGCACCGATGGCCACAGCCCATGAGGGAATCTTGATCGTTGGGGAGGTCATGCCTGACTCATCCTCCGACGTTTTGTCGCTGGCGACGATCTCAACAGTGGCAGGCCCCACCGGCTGAAGGGTCTGGAGATCGAGTTTGTAGCCGGTCTCGCCGGGGAATAAGACCTGAAAACGCTCGAGTCTCTGACCTCGGGCTTCGTTGAAGTTCAGCACGCTGAGAGTGCCTTCTGGCGTGGCTTTGATGTGGTAGGTTTTGGCTCCATTGGGGATGGGGCTGCTCCACGTCCCCGTGAGGACCACGATGTCATCGGGTTTGGCGAGCGGAACGTTCTCCTGGCTCGTGAACTGAAACTGAAACGCAGGCTTCGCCTGCTGTCCCGGTTCAAAGAAGAACTGAACCGCACGTGCGGCGTAGGCTTCAGCTTTAGTTTTGAGTTCTGCTTTCTTTGGGCCAGGAAGCGCTGCGAGATCCTTCGTGAGCATGGAAGGGGCTTTGTTCGGATCGAGCTCAAAGCATCGAGGATCGATCTCGATGCGAATGGTCACACCAGCCTTGCCATCGAAACTGGAGTGCACGGGGATGTCTGGAATGGGATGAGCCAGAATCGATCCGGCCATGAGGGTGACGACGGGGATCAGGAACGAAGGTCTGGCGTTGAAGAGCATGAGGAGCGGGGAGGATGGCATGAGGCTGGGACGATGAGCTAGAGAATATTCGTGAGGATTGAAGATTTATCTTGCCACGCCGACGCAATTTAGGCTTCGATGCCTCTATGCCTCCGGGCTCTTCCGGCGGAATTCGTTAATGATTCAAATACTAGATCCATGAAGCACATCCTTCTCACTCTCGCATTCGTCGGCATCGCCGTTAGTTCCGCCACCGCTGGCTGCGGCAAGACCGTGACCAACAAGGGCAAGCTCAAGTCCTTCAACGCTGAAACCAAGGCCCTCGTCGTCGAAGACGGCGGTAAGGAAGTGAAGCTTACCCTCACCGCTTCGGCCAAGGGCGCTGATGGCCTCGACAAGCTCGTCGGCAAGAAGGTGACCGTCGTTAGCTCGCACGGCAAGGTTGAGTCCGTCGAGAAGTCCTAGTCGATAGCGACATCGTCTTTCCGAAGCCCGGCCGCAGCAATGCAGCCGGGTTTTTTGTGGCCAGATGCGTCTGAAGGCGGCCACTTTCTTACAGGCAACAAAAAATCCCCGCAGGAACATCGCGTCCGGCGGGGATCAGAAACAGTGGGACGGGACAGATTAGCCTGCGACCGGAGCAACGCTCAGCACCTGACGACCACGATAGTAGCCGCACGAAGGGCAGGCGGTGTGGCCTGGGACTGGGGTGCCGCACTCGCCGCAGACGTTCAACTGGGGTTTCTTCCAGCGATTAGAAAACTGACGCATCTTCTGCTTGGACTTGGACTTTCTGCGCTTCGGGTTGGCCATGGTAGGTAACGGGTCTTAACGGTTCTTCAGTTGATCGAGGGCATCCCAAGCTGCGGTGCCTGGCGTGCTGGCGGGCTCGTCATCCTCGGGTTCCGCCGTGGAATCGAACTTGCCTTCAGCAGGGCATTGACGCGGCTCGACGTTACCGTCTTCGCAGCGGGGGTAGCTCGGAAGGGCGACGAGTATGTCTTCCCTCACGAGGTCCGTCAAGTCGATCATTGAATCTTCGCCTTCAATCGTTTGATCACTCAGAAAGTCCGGAAAATCGGCCAGGTAGGGGAAGCGTTGAAGGCATCGACCGCATTCCAGCTCAAACGGAGCGGACATCTCGCCGGTCACGACCAGATCATCATCGTCGCGCTCGACGGTAAGATGGTAGTGAAGCGGGCCGGTCGCCTTCACGGTATCGTTGGGGTCGAGTTCAAAAAAGCTCGCTGGCAAGGTGCCTTCGATCTCTTTGCCGCCATCTGGCAGGTTCTTGAGGTCAATGCGGAAAGGTCGGTGATGCATGGGAATTGAATCAGGTATGCAGACGCTCTCGAAGGGCGCGCGCCACATTTGGAGGAACGAAGAGATCGATATTGCCACCAAGGCGTGCGATCTCCTTCACGATTCGCGAGCTGATGTAGGTCAGCTCTTCGCGGGGCATGAGGAAGACCGTCTCCAGGGTGGGCGAGAGTTTGCGGTTCATGAGAGCCAGCTGGAACTCAAACTCGAAATCCGATACAGCACGAAGCCCGCGGACCAACGCCACAGCGTTCTGTTGAGCGGCGAAGTCCACCAGCAGTCCGTCAAAGGCCACGACGGTGACATGACTCAGATCGACGACCTCGCGAATCATCTCCACGCGTTCATCCACCGAGAACAGGCTTTGTTTGTTGTTGTCGCGAGCGACTGCGACCACAAGCTCATCAAACACACCGGCCGCGCGCTGGAGCACGTCGAGGTGGCCGTTCGTGATGGGATCGAAGCTGCCCGGGTAGATCGCTTTCCGTTTGTGCATCTGAGTGATCGCTATCCTTAGCCTCCTCATCGGGCATGGAAAGCAATTTTGCTCCTGGCTGTCTAGCGCTTGGATCGCGCCTTGTGCTTCGCGGCCTGCGCGTCCGTCGCTGCCTTGGCACTCTCGCTGCCCACCCACACTTCCGTGCATCGAGACGGCTTGCCAGGGAGTTCGGCGCTGACATTGACCAGAATGAGATCGCCTCGTTTGAGGTCGGTAATCTTTAAGGCCTTGTCCATTCTCCAGATCTTCGTGGTGTCTGTAAGGATCAGGAGGCTGCGGGCGAAACTCGGCGGGCGTTCCATATCGCCGTTGTAGTTCTTCACCTCAGGCAGTTGCCAGCTGACTTGCATCCGGCCCGCAGCTGGTTCGATGGATTCGATCTGCAAGCTCGTCGCATTCGAGGCCAGTCGGGTGAATTCGTCGGTGACCAAGCTGGCAAGGGTGAACTTTCCTGCCTCATCCTGGTAGAGATGGAATCGGCAGCGCGTGCCCGCAGGAATATTCTCCAGCGTGGCATCTGCGTTGAGGTGGCGAACCTTGCCTTCCGGAATCAAGGTGAAGTCCACAGGCGTGCCCGTGCGCTCCAGGAGGAACGAACCCGAGTTGCCACTGCCCTTCACCCACTCGCCTAGCACCAGATGCTCCGAAAAGGGCGGCGGAGCCTGCCCGGGCTTCAGCCTGAACCAAGGCAAGTGCGTGTTGCTCACATCCGTTCGGAACGGGAACTGATCGGGATACTCCTTCGCCACATTCTCGACGAGTTCCTGGTTCATCATCCGGCCAAAGCCATAGCCCATGAGACTCTCGCCATAGAACTGGTCCTGTGCCTTCCAGCCATCCAGGAAAACGCGCACCACGCTTCCCCGGCGAAAGCCTTCGAGCATATTGGACACACGTGCAGTGATCTGAAAACCGCTGCAGCCGAATCGATCCGTGGGAACCCTTACCACATTGGTGATCGTGCCGCTCTCGCCATCCACCGGGGGATTCCAGGTGCGCAGTTCGTCGTTGGCCACACACACCTTCACCGACTTGTCCTTCTTCAATGCCGAGCCATAGGCCTTTTCAAAGGCAGCCGGATTGCCCGAGAAAAAGGTGACCGTCACCTCCTTGCCCTCCGTTTTGTCGATCCATCCGGCTACGCCTCGGACCTTGGTAAACTCCTCGAATTTTTTCTGAAGACCAGGGTCTGCGGGTTCATTGGACTCCGTGGTGACGAGTCGTGCTGGACCTCCTTCGGCTTGCTGTAGCAACACAAACGTGAGCATCGTCCCCAAAGGCACTTCACGCAGATCTGCTTCGACTCCGCGATACTGCATGATGGCATATGGAGGCATCGCGAAGTCAACGCACATGCCCGCATCGTCCCGGAACTGCCCTGTTCGATGGACGTAATCCACACTGATGAGTTCGCCGTGAACCTTCTTCGTCTGGGTCAGTGACACGAACTCCGCCGCACCAGCAGTGGTGGTGATCGTGATGGCGAGGGCAAATCTCAGGAGCAAGGTGAACATCATCGGCAGATTCGGGAACGCGGATACGATGGCAAGGTGGAATGCCTTTGCACGAATCGAGGTGTGCTCGCTAGCTCGACCCTCCAGGCTGCGTGTGGCGCGACTGTCGTTTCGGGACCCGCGCGCTCATCGGTGAGTCGCTCGTGCGAGTGCCTTTCATGCCGCGCAGATTCAGCGCCTCGCGGCTGGGCGTGCGATGCCAGTCGGCTTCGAGTGTCCCTGCAGCGAGCGCAGCATCCATGTCCTTCACTTGAGTGAGGAAGTCGAACAGTGCCTGCGCTATGATGTGCAAGGCGATCTGATGAGTGCGCTGCAGCTTGGCGTGCAGCCAGTCGCTGAAGCGCAAGAACTCGACAAAGGGTGATGCACCATCGCCCCAGAGCAGCCTAAGAGTGCTTGTGAAATGTCCGCTGTTCGCCACGAGGTCCCAGTAGCGCGCAAAACGTCGCATGCGCTGCATCTCGGCGAACGAGATGTCCTGGGTGGACAGAATCTCATACGGCGGCTGGGGAGCATAGATCATGCGATACTCGTCATCGTGCCGGACGATGGGCGTGCCGCGCAGTCGCTTCAAGATGCCAACCTGAATCTCCTGCGGGCCGAGTCGCACGAGCCGATCAAAGCCGCGACCGAAGCTCTCGATGCTCTCGCCTGGCAGACCGACGATAAGGTCTGCGTGAATATGCACGCCGGTTTCCTCGCGGAGGAAGCGGAAGTTGTCCTCCAGCTTCGCGAGGTTCTGCCGGCGGCTGATGTTCTTCGACGTCGCATCATCGAAAGTCTGAATGCCGACCTCGAACTGCACCGCGCCGGGAGGGAACTGTTTGATCAGCGCACGCAGCTGCTCCGGCAATCGATCGGGCACCATCTCGAAGTGAAGAAATAATCCATCGCGCCAGCGATCGAGGAAGAACTGCAAGATGCTCATGCTAGTGGGCAAGTGCAGATTGAATGTGCGGTCCACGAACTTGAACTGCGTGGCGCCTCGGTCCAGCAACCGCTGCATCGAAGCAAGGAACGCCTCCAGCGGAAACGCTCGCACCGGGATGTCGAGCGAGGACAGGCAGAACTCGCAAGTGAACGGGCATCCGCGCGATGCTTCCACGTAGATCACGCGGTGAGCGATGTCTTCATCCGAATAGAGTTCATAAGGTGACGCAAGTGTGCCGAGAGTCGGGAGTTCAGCGGGAATCAGCTTCGGCAATGACGAAGCCAGAATGTCGAATGACGAAGAGCTTCGGTCATTCGGACTTCCTTCGTCATTCCTCATTCTGGTTTCGTCATTCAGCAACTGGCGACACACCTCCGCGAACTTCACATCTGCTTCGCCCGTGATCACATGATCCGCGAGCGACACAATCTCTTGCCCTTCCGTCTCATACGAAACCTCCGGTCCACCGATGATGATGATCAAGTCGGGACGAATGCGTTTCAGCAAGCCGATCACCGCCGTCGTCTGCTCGACATTCCAGATGTAAACTCCGAAGCCCACGATGCGCGGCTCATGCGCGAGCACCGCTTCCGCGATTTCCAGGGGTGCTTGATTGATCGTGAACTCCGCGAGGCACGCGCGCTCACGCAACTCGCCCAGGTTCGCCATCAGGTAGCGAAGCCCGAAAGAGGCATGGATGTATTTCGCGTTGAGCGTGGAGAGCACAATGTCCGGCATGGGCAGGCATTGTGGCGACAGCCGCCGAGGGGACAACTCACGATTCTACTCTTCCATCTCGGTCTCGCGATCCGCCGAGGAGAAGCTGATCACCATCTCAGCATCTCTGTCACCAAGCGCTCGTGCATTGTGCCACACACCAGCGGGGATCGAGATGGTGTCACCCGGCTCCATTGTGAAGCGCTGGTCGCCGAGCGAATGCTCGATGCGCCCGGACAGAAGGTGCAGGATCTCATCGCAATTCGGATGGCGATGCCTCGGATTCGCGACACCGGCAGGAATGGTCACCCGACCAAAGGTCATCGTGGTCGAGTTGCCGAGCTTGCGGGAGACGAGCCAGCGCAACTCGCCCCATGGCTGATCCACCAGATCGCCTTCAGCGAGTTTGCAAATCGGCGATGACATCGCTTACAGCTTCTTGATCGAAATGTTGCGGAACTGAATCGGATCGTTGTGCCCCGCGAAACCGAAGAAGCCCTTCGTGCGATCTTTGCCAGGGTGCGCCTTGTGCGCCATCACGTTGGCCATGTCCACCTTGCTCAAGTCGGTGTCGAGGATGGTCACGCCGTTGAGCACGACCTTGATCGTCGAACCCTTCACCGTGACTTCCTCCACGTTCCACTCGCCCACTGGCTTCTGGTGACCACGCTTCGCAGCGACCATGCCGTAGGCGCTGCCGTGATACTGACGCTCATCGAGCTTCGCATACTTCGGCGCGTTATCGTCGAGCACCTGCAGCTCGCACATGCCGACATACGCGGTGTCGCCGGTGCCAGGGTAACGGATCGCGAGGCCGTTGTTGCCGCCGGGCGAGAGCTTGATCTCCAGACGCACGGTGAAGTCGGTCAGCTCCTTGTTGAAGTAGATCGTGCCGCCCTTGCCTGCCTTGCAGGCGATCGCACCGTCCTTGATCTCGTAGTTGTCGATCGGTCCCGCCCAGCCAGTGAAGTCGTTGCCATTGAAGATCGAGGTGAAGCCTTCGTCAGCGGCGAACGAAGCGGTGGCTGTGAAAGCGAGGGTGACGAGGAGTGAGTTGAGCAGGCGCATGGCAGGATGGAGTTGAATGAGCGAAAACAAAGTCGTGAATGGACGGCCAATCTTTCGCGGGTTTGCCCTTATCGCTGGCACTCACCTTCGGCACGCTCAGCGATGAGGCTTCGTTTCAGTGCGACGGCGTGGGCGTGAGATCGGAGCGCAAAGGTGGCTCTGGTTCTCTCCATACACGCGTCACGGAGTGACGCTGCTACTTTAGACGATCTCGCTCACCGGGCCGAGGCTATCGACGAACATCTCGGCCTTCACGTCCATCTTTTGCAGCATGGTTACGAGCACGTTGCTGAGGCGTGCCTTGTCGTCCTTGGGCTTGCCGCAGAGGCTGCGCCATTCGTCGTAGCTGAGCGTGTAGTCTTCTTTGAGATGCGGGCGGTTGTAGTCGATGTGCTGGCCGTGCTTGAAGCCGAGTCCTTTGCCGCCGGCGAGCAGGATGGGCAGGTTGCTGTTGCAATGGCTGTGGCCGTAACTCATGCCGCTGCCGAAGAGCACCATCGTGCGATTGAGCAGAGGCTCGTCGCCGTCCTTCACCTTGGTGAGTTCATCCAGGAAGTGCGCGAACTGCTGCATGATGAAGGCGTCGCTCTTCGCGAGGCGTTCGAGCACGACGGGATCGCCGTTGTGATGAGACAGGTTGTGCCGCGCCTGCGTGATCTGGATCTCGGGAATCGCGAGGCCGTTGCCTTCGCTACCGTTCATGTAAGTCACCACGCGCGTCATGTCGGTGCGCAGGGCGAGCACGATGATGTCGAACATCGTGCGCCAATACTCGCCCGCTTGAGCCTTCGGCACGTCGCGCTGGAAAGGCGCGGCCAGCTTGGGATCAAGCTTCGGCTTGGGCACATCGAGCCAGGCATCGAGCCGCTCGGTGCGCTGCTCCACGTCGCGCACGGCGTGAAGATACTCATCGAGCTTGGTGCGGTCGTCTTTGCCAAGCTCGCGACGCAGCGCGTTGGCATCTTCCAGCACTTCGTCGAGCACGCTGCGGCGCTTCAGCAGACGATTGCGCTGCGCAGCGATGCCACCGGGTTCTTCGCCGAAGAGGCGGTTGAAGATCGTCTTCGGATTGTCCTCCGCTGGCAGCGGCACGCCGTCGCGCGAGAAGGCGAGAGATGAGCTGTTGAACGGCTGTCCCGTGCCCGACGAGATCGAAAGCTCTAGCGAGGAGAAGCGCGTCTGCTGCCCGACGGTCTCCGCCATCATCTGGTCGGCCGAGATCGTGTTCTCATACTTCCGTCCGCTCTGCGCATCGATCTTCGCGCCCGTGAGCCACGTGTCCGCGCACACGTGTGCCTGCCCGAGGCCATTCGGATGATGCAGTCCGCTGAAGACGGTAAAGTCCTCGCGATGCTTCTCCAGCGGCTTCAGCGACGGCGACAGCTCATAGCCCTTGCCCGACTGCTTGCACTGCCACGCCATGCCGTTCACACCATTGGGAATGTAAACGAACACACTGCGCTTCGGCTTCGCGGTAGCAGCGGCGCTAGCGCGCATCGGGATCATCGCATCCAGCAATGGCAGCGCCACAGTGGTGCCGAGGCCGTGCAGGAAGTGACGTCGATTGAGGAGCCAGCGTTGGGATTGGATGTGAGACATGGGCGCAAGACAGTGAAAAACGGTGATTGGGCGAGCATCATGCAGGACCCTGCCCTTTTCAATGCGGGGCTCACGGCCTTGTTTGTCGAACGATGGGCGCAGGCGCTTGCGTTATCCGCCCCGCTTACCCGCCTGCATGAAACTCTCCAAGCTCATCCGCCGCACCCACATGTATCTGGCGCTGTTCCTGACGCCGTGGCTGCTCATCTACGCGATGAGCGGCTTTGTGCTAAACCATGGCAAGTGGTTCGGCATGGGCGGTGGTGTGAAGCCGCCGCCCTTCGAGAAGATCGAGGAGCGTGAGTATCACGCGGAGTTCTCCAAGGATGCGGACGAACGTTTCATCGCCGCACAGGTGCTGGCGGAACTGAAGTTGTCCGGCCCCTTCCACGTGGACGGCGACTCGGACGGGCCCAAGCTGGTGATCAACCGCCACGGCGCGTTCGCCGAGCATCGCATCACCTACCTGCGCGAGCCGAACCGCCTCATCGTCGAGCGCCAGCAGGTGAACAAAACGATGTTCCTCAACCGCTCGCACTTCCGCCACGGCTACTACCAGTCAGACGCCGCCTCCCTCGCCTGGGGCGTGATCGTCGATCTCGTCGTCGTGTCGCTCATCTTCTGGGTGCTCTCAGGCTTGTGGATGTGGTGGGAGATCAAGCCCTCGCGCGGCTGGGGTGCCGTGTTTGGCCTCGCCGGCGTCGCACTCTTCGCCCTGCTGCTCTTCACCATCTGAGGCCCGCCACGCATGAAAAGCACGCACCTCATCCTCCGCCGCACGCATTCGTATCTCGGGATGCTGCTCATTCCGTGGTTTTTCGTCTATGGCCTTTCCACGTTCACCTTCAATCACGCGGACACCTTCGACTCGTTCTATCCTGATGACCCGCAATTCGTGCCGGACTGGGAGAAGAGCTACACGCTGGCCGAGCCGTTGCGCGATGACAACTTGCGCGCCGTTGCGTCGCGCATCATCACCGACCAGTCGTGGCGCGGTGCCTTCAGCGTGCAGAAGCAGGGTCGCAAGCTGGTCATGTATGTGCAGAACTTTATGCGACCGATGCGACTGACTTACGATCTCGATCAGCACAAGCTGACCGCAGAGAAGAAGAAGTTTGCGTGGATCGAAGTGCTGCGCCGCATGCACTTCCGCGCGGGCTACAACGGCACGGGAGCCTGGGCCAATGTGTGGCCGATGGTCGTGGATGTCTTCTGCGTGTCGATGCTGATGTGGATCCTCACCGGCCTCTACCTCTGGTGGAAGATTCGTGTGTCTCGCACCTGGGGATGGATCACCATCGGCGCGGGCTTTGCCACCATTGCGTTGCTGCTGGCGCTGATTTGAATCTCACTTCGTCTTCTTCTTCCGCTTCTTCGGCGCGTCTTTCACGCTGTCGTCCTTGAGCGAATCGAGCACACCTTGCAGCGTTTTGCGCGCAGTCGTGGCGTCTTCGTCCGCGCTCTCGGGGTCGCGGCGTGACTGCACATACGGAGCGTCGCGCATATCGAAGAGTTCGCCTTCGCCGGTCAATTTCCAGCGCTCAGTGCGCACATAGCGATTCGAGCCAAGCTGAACGTAAGCCCACTCGCGCGGCGTGCCCGTTTGACCACGCAGTTGTGCGGCAAAGCTGTGACCATCGCGCTTGATCGCAGGATTGGGTGTCGCGTCGCCGAGTTCGCAGAAGGTCGGTAGCATGTCGGAGAAATCGACGAGGTCCTTGAGCACTTTGCCCGACGGGGTGGTGCCCGGCCAACTCGCGATGAGCGGCACGCGACTGCCGCCTTCCAGCATCGTGTGCTTGTGGCCTTCGATGTCGCGACCGTCAATGGTGCCCACCGGCACGCTGCCGTTGTCGCCACTGAACACAAAGAGTGTGTTCTCACGAATGCCCAGCTTGTCGAGTTCGGCAGTGAGCTGGCCCACGAGCTTGTCGAGGTAGTGGATGTTGCCGCCGTAGAGCGACTCGTCGGTGGCTTTGCCTTTCTCCTTCTTGCCCTTCATCTTCTTGTCATCGGCCGCCTTGTCATCAGGCGTAGGCATGATGGGCACGTGAATCAACGGCGTCGGGTAATAGACAAAAAACGGCCCCTCCTTGTGACGGCGCACAAAGTCGAGCACGAACTGCTGCAGCACATCCGGGCCATACTTGCCCTCTGAATCGGGCAGCGGCTTGCCATTGAGATTGTAGTCCGGGTTCCAGTAGCGATCCGGCTTCGACTTGTTGCCGTCGGCGTCCTTCTTCTTTTTCTTGCCCTCGCTCTCGCCTTCCTCAGGCGAGCCCGCGCCCCAGATGAGGAACTCATCGAAGCCCCACTTTGCACCGTCTTCCTTGGACGTGAAGTAAGTGAGCTGACGCCACTTCCCCGCCACCGCTGTGCTGTAGCCTGCCTGCTTCAGGTATTGAGCCACGCAACCATCTTTGTCCGGCGTCGCTTGCGCGCCGAGTCCGTTGTCTTTGACACCGGTGCGAAAAGCATAGCGTCCGGTCATCAGCATCGCACGCGAGGGTGCGCGCAGCGGAGCCGCGAAGCAATGCTGGAAGCGTGTGCCCGACTTCGCGAGCGCATCGATGTTCGGTGTCTTGTAAGCGCCGCCGTAGCAACCGATGCCCGGAATGCCGAGATCATCCGCGAGCATGAAGATGATGTTGGGCTTCTTGGTTTCAGCGGCGGTGGCCGTGAAGAAGATCGCCAGGAGAGAGAAAAGCAGGGCCGTGAGTTTCATCGTGAGGGGAACCGCAGTTAGCGGAGGATTTGAGACAACAATTGTTGGCGTTCGCCGAACCGATTAGCGCCGAGCCAGGAGTTTCAAAAACGCCTCCGCCATCAAGGAGCCGATGCGCTTCTGACCTTCGTAGTTGTAGTGACCAACCGCGTGCTTGGGCAGAAAGTTCGGCGCTGCCGGATCAAGACTCTGCGGCACCAGCACCACGTTCTTCATGGCCTTCGTCGCGGCTTCCATGCCTTCGGTCACCTTGGGCGCGCCGACTTGCATCATCACAAAGGGCAGATCACTCGCCCCCGTATCGCGACGAAGATGCGTGATCAGACTTTGCACATTCGCACCATACGCTTCGGCGGGTTAGGGACCGCATTTGGAGACATTGCCATCCGCCTCGCCTTGCACCCACAGCGCACCGCAGAACTCGTAGCTAGCTTTGTCCTTGTCGCCCAGCACCTCGCGCACATAAGCGATCAGGTCGGCATACAGCGGCGCCAGCTTCTCCTCGCCCATCTTCGCGGCCTTCTCGGCGGTCCACTCCGGATTCCGGACGCCGTAAAGCGACGTGGTCCCCTGCGAGCGTTTGATCAGCAGGATGTCATCGTCCGGCCACGCCTCGGCGAGCTTGAGGCCAAAGAACAACTCAGGCCCAAAGCTCAAGTCGATGCCGAAGCGCTTCTTGTTCCCCGCGCCCGCGTCCGTCACATTCAGTGGCACCACGGGCTGATGGTTGTAGGCGAGCCGCACATGCTGTCCGGCCTTCGCCAGCCGGGCCTTCTCGTCCGCCGTGAGCTTGCTGCCATCGCCCTTGCCTTCCATGTTCGACTGTCCGGCGAGGATGAAGACCTTCAGCTTCTTCGTAGCCGCTTGGGCCGAAGAACAAAAGGCAGCGAGGGTGATGAACAGAGCGAGCAGTCTCATGGTAAAGAGGTCAGGCGATGCCGAGATCGACATAATTGATCACATTTGCATCGCCCGACTCCAGCGTGATTTCGAGGTGATGAACACCCGCTCGCAGCAACGAGACTGGCACAGTCCAAGCCACCAGCGTTTCAGCGGTTCCAAGCATCGGCGGATAGGGATTGGCGAAGGGCTCCGACACGTCATCCGTGGGAGCGAGGGCCGTTCCGTTCCATGTGG
Source organism: Verrucomicrobiaceae bacterium (assembly GCA_016795365.1). Lineage (GTDB taxonomy): Bacteria > Verrucomicrobiota > Verrucomicrobiia > Verrucomicrobiales > Verrucomicrobiaceae > JAEUHN01. Next base: position 287,755 of record JAEUHN010000004.1, on the reverse strand, counting down.
CCCACCAGTGGCTGAAGCCTTGCACGGCTTGCAATTGGATGCGCAGCCGACCATCTCGCTGCCAGCCGTTCTTTGGCGGAGCGAGATCGAACACAAACTTCGCTGGCTTCATCGTGTCGATCTCACGTGGCACCTGGGTCGGCTTGGCCCCCGGTGCCCGCCAGCCAGGCGCGATAAACCAGTGTTGCGGCTGCTGGGCGAGCCCAGCGGGATCGCGCAAGCCTTTCAACGCATCGAACGGCGGCTCGGCAAACGGCCCGCGTCCCGCGCCTCCGTGCTCGCGATAGTAGGCGAAGTTGAAGAGGCTCATGCCGTCAGCGCCGCGTGCATAGGCGAGGTGCGCCGTGGTGTGGAGTTGCTCTGGCGTGGCACGCCGGAAGGGTGCTTCATCGTAGCCCGCGCGCAGCTTGGCTCCGTTCCAGGTCGAGTGGCAGAGTTCAAAGTAGAGCGCTGCCCCTTCGCACTGCTTGCGGATCGCCGCGAGGTGCTGCTGCTGCGTGGTGTAGTAGTGCGCGGACGCATTGACCATGTCGAGCCCCGCAGCGACGAGCGCTCTGAGATCGAGCCCGAGCACATCCAGCGCGGGAAGATAAGCAGGCACGCGAGCGCATAGCCAGCGCCGACGGCCCTCGCGTTGTGTCCGATCCACCAGATCACGCACCTCGCGCACGAAGGCGGTGATGACGGCGCAGCGCTGCTCGCGTGTCGTTTCGTCTAGACGGAAGAAGCTGTAGAAGCGCAGGAAATCGAGCTCGAGGCCGTCGATGTCGTAGTTCTCGCAAAGCTCGCGGATGAGCGAGAGCTTCTGCGCGCGCACCTCGGGCACAGCCCAGTTCAGCACGAGATCAGCGCCACGCAGCGAGCCTGGTTTGATCCGATGCTCAGGATGCTCCGCATACCAGCGTGTGACGCTCATGCCGATGCTGCTACCGGGTTTGTCTCCGGGCTTCGGGTCCACGAATTCCTTGTGATGCGCGTCGTTCATGCGCACCGAGATGAACGCGGCCTGCTGGCGCAAACGGCAACGGTCGATGAAGACCTTCACCACATCGCCGCCATCAAGCACGAACTGGCCAAACGAATCCGGCTTCTGTTTGTAGCGCTCCTTGATCCACGCGTAGTGCTCGTCGAGCGGCAGCACCTTGCTCGGCCACATAGGCACCACGCCAAGCCCGGGCTGAAGCAGATGCGCGTCCACGCCCTTGCCCGCGACTTCGTCCACCGTCGCCTCCAGCATCTCCTTGCGGAACGGCGCCCCCTTCGCATGAAAGGGGCTGATGCAGGACATGATATTCGTGGTGTCGTTGCTGTAGAGCAGGCGGAAGGGCGCTTTGCGTGAGCGCTCTGTGGCACCAGATGCTGTCGCAGCGATCAGCGCTGTCTGAGCGGAGGACGAGAGAAAGGAGCGGCGATTCATTGGCTGGGTGGCGTTGCAGCTTTCCATCCCTCGTGCAAGCGCCGGGACAGCTCCGTGATGACAGCGGCGTGACGCGCGTCGCCGGCAACGTTCTCATTCTCCTCGGGGTCGCCCTGTTCGTCATAGAGTTCGACTCCCGCAGACTCCTTCTTTGCATTCACCCATTCCGTGTAGCGCCACTGTTCCGTGCGGATGGAGCGGCCCATGATGGGCGGTTTGCCTGGGCGCAGGTATTGGCTGAACACGGCCTGCTTCCACGCTTGCTCGGGCTTGTCGAACAACGGTGCGAAGCTCTTGCCTTCGAGATGCTTCGGCAGCGACAGGCCGCACAGCTCCGCGAGCGTCGGATAGAGGTCCACGAACTCCACGAGCGCCTTCGTGCGCTGACCGGCCTTCTGTCCTGGAGCACTGACGATGAGTGGCGTGTGCGTGCCGAGTTCGAAGTTGGTCATCTTCGTGAAGATGCCGTTCTCGCCGAGGTGATAACCGTGATCACCGAGGAGCACGACGATGGTGTTCTCGCGCAAACCGAGACGATCAAGTTCATCGAGCACGCGACCGATCTGTGCATCGACGAAGCTCGTGCAGGCGCGATAGCCGCGGATCAGATTCAGTGCCATCGCACCCGGGATGCCACCCTTCGCCGGCACGCCGCCGTAGGTGCGCAGTTCATACCAGTTGTGCATCGCGGGCTCGGGCACGTTCTTCGGCGGGAAGTAATTGTCCGGCAGCTTGATCGTCTCCGGCGGATACAGATCCCAGTATTTCTGCGGGCACGTGAACGGCAGATGCGGCTTCAAGAACCCAACGCCGAGAAAGAATGGCTTCTCCATCGTCTTCAATCGTTGCAGCGTCTCGATGGCCTTCGCCGCGATCTGTCCGTCGGGATACACATCATCCGGCTCGTTCGACGCCTCGAATGGCGGACCACGCGAGAGCTTCGACCCGCTCTGCTTCAATCCCTTGATCATGTCGTTCGACTCCTGCGTGAACCAGCTCCGATAAGTTTCGGCGTGATACCACGACGGCTCGCTCCACGACTGCGGGTCGTCGCCCGGCTCCTTCTCGCTGTGATGAAAAATCTTCCCGAGCGACATCGAGTGCCAGCCGTTGTTTTTGAACAACTGCGGCAGCGTCAATACGTCTGGCATGTTCGGACGAAGGAAGTGCTGGTTGTCGAACACACCCGTCGTGTCTGGACGACAACCACTGAGCAAGCTGCTGCGTGAGCAATTGCACACCGCCACCTGACAGTAAGCGCGCTCGAAGAGCATCCCGCTTGCAGCAAGCTTGTCGATGTTCGGCGAGTGAATCTGCTTCGCGCCGTAGCAGCCGAGATCAGGACGCAGATCGTCCGTCATGATCAGCAAGACGTTGGGCTTCGCTGCGAATGAAGTAACGAATGCCGAGAAGAAGAAAATGACGGTTCGGAGGAGGGCCATGTGCTTGAAACGCGGAGAGGAAAATACCTTTTCGCCGAACATGCCTGCAAATTCACCGAGGCTTGGCGAAAGCCCTGGTATGAAGCCGCTTCATTTCAAACTCGGTGATGCCGGAACCCAAGCTGCGAGAATTCAACAGCACGTCGGCAACTCACTTTGCATCCAGTCTGAAAAGGCACTTCTCGAATCCAGGGCCTGACCAAGTGAGGTGAAAACTGGAGGGGCCACGGCCATGAGAATACTCGACCAAGACGGAATAAATCTTGCCCCGCTGAAGCTCCATCTGACCTGACTTCTCCTGTTGTTCATCGGCAGCTTTTTCCAGCACGATCAATTCATTGATCTTCACACGCACGACGCCATCGCTGTCAGCATGAAAGACATGAGTGCCGGATTCAGAAGCCTGAAGCAGCCCGCTCCAACGGATGGAAAATTCATCTTTGCCAATGCCTGCGGACGCATCAGGTGAACCATAGCCGGGCTCGTCTCCGAGATGGAAGTCGATCCAGGGAGCGATGGATTCTTTCTTCAACTCTGCGAACCTGCCCTGGAAGTATTCGACCTTGAAGACGCGCTTCTGGAGCGAGGTGAACGCTTCGTCTCCCATGAGCGCCTTGATTTCGCCTGCGTCCCACGGATGGCCGTCGGGAAAGATCACGCCATGAAAAGGCTCCTTCGGCTCCGCCAGACCATCGGGATGTCCCCACGGATAGCGACAGTTGTCACGACCAATCATGAGTTCCCACACGACGAAGCCATTTCGCTTGCCCGCGAGGTCACGCAGGCAGGCGGCCATGCCTGCATGAGGACGATTGAGTGTCTCCGTGCAGAGATGCTCGGGACCACCGTCGGCATTCGGTAACGGCTGGCCGCTTGGACTGTAGGAGTGGTAGCTGGGAAAATCCGAGAACTGCGGGCCAAAGAAGCCGCCGCCCGTGGCTGTAACGGGAGTGCGTGTGCCGGTGCCTTTGACCCAATCACGCGTCCAGCCAAGCAGGCGGTTGATGTTCGTATCAGTGTCGCTCACGCGGATCCGCTCCTTCGCGCCCATGCCTTCGTTGTAGATCTGCCAGAAGGAGAGGCGTGGGTCATCTTTGAAGCGCGCGGAGATGCCACGCACATAGCCGCCGAAACGTTCGCGATGTGCCTGCATATCGGTCGCGCTGTCGCGGATCGAATGCGCGGGATTGGGCATCATCTGGGAGTTGTGCCGCCCCGGCACGGGCGCGGCAAAAGTGAGGCTGGGCACCACGCTACCGCAGTCATCCCAAAAGATGAGGTTCACTTTCAAACCATGCTTCGCGGCACGAGCGAGGAAGTCGTCGATCTTCTTCAAGTAATCCGCGCTGTCATGATCCCACACGATCCAGTGAAGATACGCCTGGATCATGTTGAAGCCGTAGAGCGAGGCAAGTTCCAGCTCACGGTCCAACAGCGCGGTGTGCGGCCAGTAGTCATGCCACATCTGCACGGCGTTCACCGCGTTCGAGCGCACATAGACCGCGCCGCGAACCCATGACCAGTCCGTGCGCAGTGACGCTTCCGGCATGGCATCGAGAGTGCCAATGACGAAGTTGTCAAACCGCCCGATTCCAGCGGGGTCTTTGAAGATCCCGCACTTGCCTGCACGGACGTAGTGATCATCAAATTCGCGGATGACCGGCGTTTTCATGTCTTCGTAAAAAAACAAAGAGGTCCGGGCCATGACATGCGACCCTCAGATGCCGTGACAGACCAGAGCGGCAGCCCATGACCTTGGATTCCTGCAGCAGCTTACAGCCATTGTTGTCGATGCGGAAAAGCTGCAGCACCGGCCGCTCCCAAGGGCCGTGAATAGGATCGCTTCCCTTCTCCGCTTGCCGCAGACAGACCGCGTAGCCTGTGAAGTCCTCCGCCACGCGGAAGAGCAATCCCGGAGCGGCGAACGGTGCATCGTGCTCATAGGTTACGTCCGCTTCAATCACCCCGTCTTGAAGGCTCTCCTGCTCGCGCAGCAATGTGGCAAATCCCACACCTGCTTCCACGCTGCCGTTGGCGATCTTCAATTGACCATCCTTCGTCTTCCAACCTGTCAAGGAGCTTGAGTCGAAACCATCACGCAGGACTTCGGCTGACTGCGTGCAGTTCAAGACGAGCATCCATGCCGCAAAGAATAAATGACGGGGGTTTTCCATGTGGCGACATAAGTCCATTTCGCCCTGATGGGGCGCACCATCTGCGATTCATAATGCACATGACGAATAATCAAAGATCGAGCCGAATGGGACGATTGATGTCGTTGAGAACACCACAAATTCCAATGGACGAAGCACCAAGATTCTCCTCATGCCGCATGCGATGTGATGATGAATGCCGTTACTTCCGTTTGCTTTGATACTCTCCGTGAGCGGCGCGTCGGGTTTCGCATCGCAACGAGAAGCAGTCCTTGAAGAAAGGGACGCTGTAAAAATGGCGGCGCGATTAAAACGTTACCACCGCGCCCTCATTTTCCATTCTTCCTGGCCTCCGCTTCACGCAACCGTTGCACCTTCGGCTTGTAGCCAGCAGAGAGATTGGTCTGAGTGGAGCGAAGATGCGTCAGCAGTTTTTCGCGCATGCGGCTCAGCGTGTCGCGATGCTCAGATGCGGTGGAGAGATCGGTTTGCTCCAATGGATCGCTTTCGAGATCGAAAAGGTATTCTCGCTCTTCGTCGGCCCAATACTTGTAGCGCGCATCGCAGACCATCATGCGCAACGGTGCTTTGTCGCCGATCTCGCTGATCGCGACGGGACGAATGGATTTCCGCTCCCCCGTGGCGATGGGCAACAGCGACTTCGCGAGTCGTCCCGCGCTGACTTCGCCACCCACAGCTTCGACGATGGTCGGATACACATCCATCATCTGCACCGGAGCTTTGCTGCGGCCGGCTTTCACACGATCAGGCCAGCGCACCACGAGCGGAACGCGCACCGACTCCTCGTAAAACCTTCCCTTCGTGAGATAGCCATGTCCGCCCATCATCTCGCCGTGATCGGCGGTGAAGGCGAACAGCGTCTTATCCCACGTGCCGCGCGCTTTCATCGCGTCGATAAGCCGCGCGATGCAATCATCCACCAACGCCATCTTGCCAAGGTAGTTCGCGAGCATCCGCTTCGTCTCCACTTGATCGAGCGCATGACCTTCGCGCAGATACTTCTCCGGCACGTTCGCAGGTAGCGTTAGCTTGTTAGGATCGAACATCGTCGCGTAGTCGCCCGGCGCATCGAGCGGCGGATGCGGCGAGTGCAGGCTGACGACGAGGCACATCGGTTTGTCCTTCGCCTGCGCGCGAATGAAATCGACCGCGAGGCCGGTGGTGAACCAATCATGGTAGTCCTCCGTCTTCGCCGCGCTCACACGCGGCTCGAACTCGCCTTTCACATAGCGACCATGCAGATCATCGGCCACGGTCTGAAGCAGGCCCTTCTCCCGCAAATACTGCGAGTAGGGATCGCGCCATTTCGTCGAGTCCGGCGGACCGGGAATGTCTGCCACATGATCGAGGCCAAGTGCCTTGAAGAATCCGCCGCTGTTCTTGAACTCGTCGTGCCAAGCCGGGCCTGCCGTCCAGTGGGTCTTGCCAATCTGTGCCGTCGTCAGCCCCGCGCGCTTGATGTCTTGAAACATCGGCGCGTCCTCCGGCTTCGGGTAGTAGCTCGTCGCATTGCCCCAAATGCCGTGCCCGGCATTGTGCGGATACAATCCGGTCAGCAGCGACACCCGCGCTGGCATGCACACGGGCGAGGTCGTGTAGCACGCATCGAAGATCATGCCCTCCTTCGCGACGCCGTCGAGATGCGGCGTGCGCACCTGCGGATTATCCCAGCTCGTGTAGCGCGGGCTCCATTGATCGGTGAGAATCACGAGCACGTCGGGCTTCTCGTCAGCGGATGAGGTAATGCAGACCGCGCACGCCATCGCGAGCAAGGTCAGAAATGAAACACAGGTCGTCATGGCGTGGTAACGGCCATCTCTCGTCACTATTGCCGGACGGTTACTGGCGCCCGTGCTCCGGCCTCAAATTCATCGCCAGCTTCCGAAAGTCGCGCACGCGATGGAAGGTCGCGTAGTCGGCATCGTGCTGGTTCGGGGCATTCACGCTGGAGCGACAGATGATGGCGAGATCATCGCCATCAATCACGGGCCGTGCATACATAAAAGATTGCGAGAGCTTTGGCGCTGCAGCAATGCATCCAGCAGGGAACCAGTTCAGCGCATCAAGACTATAGTGCAGCATGAGGAAGCGACGGTCACCGGCACTGCCGCGAAAGTTGTCCTGCTTCACGTTGATCGTGTTCTCACTATCGGCAGGCAGATTGGACGTGGCCCAGAAGAGCTTCGATGACTCATCCCACAGCACGCAGAACTTCAGATTGCCGCCGGGCATCGAGTTGTAGCGCGTGAACTTCAAATCAAGGTTTGTGCCGTCGTCGGTAGCATCGAGCACCGCGCAGACATTGCTGGTGGTCTGGCGCTTGATCTTCACGGTGGAGAGCACGCGTAGCTTTCCATTCACTTCGATTACGTTGGGTTCGAGGTATTGATCCGACTGGCTGGCGAACTTCGCATCGAACATCTCCTTCGGCGCGCCGGGAAACTTCACCGGCTCCGAGATGCGCCATGCTTTCGGATCGAGCACGTCGCCGCTGAGATCGCCAGCGACGAGTCGTGGGCCGCGCTTCGATCCCAGAGCGAGATCGTCGATGGCCCAGTAGATGCGATCATCGCGCTGGACCATGGCCGTGTGGCAGTTCCAGTAGTTGCCTTTGAAAAGCGTCACCGGCTCAGACCAAGTCTTGCCGCCGTCGCTGCTGCGGAGAATGAGGAGATCTTCGTTTCGAGCCGTTGGCGGTCCGGGCTTGTTCGCAAACAGATACAGCGCGCCGCGATGCATCCACGGCACGGCGGAGTAGAATGGCAAGTCCGCGAGCGCCTGCCACGTCTTCCCGTGATCATCGCTGCGCAGGATGTGCGTCGTGCTCTGAGTCAGCCGTCGCTCCTTGCTCCATTCCTCGCGCGGGACCACGGGCACCACAGCGACCAGTGTGCCGTCATCAAGCCGGACAAGACCTGGACCTTCGACGTAGCGCTCACGGTCGGGATTGTGAAACACGATAGTGTAATCCTGGGCGAGCGGCTCGGCACGGGAGATCAATGCCGAGAGCAACAAGAGGAGAAGCACGAGCGATCGCATGAGTCGTCGATGATCAGAGTTCCGTTTCCAACACCCAGATCGGATTCGGACCGTGCTTTTGACCGTGATAGTAGAACACGAGCGCCTTCCTTCCCTCCATCGGCAGCAGCCAAGCGTAGCCGAAGTCGGTGTTGAGATCGCCTTCGATCTTCGGCAGTTCGATCAACGTGCGGTCGTGCTTGAACTTCAGTGTCTTAGCATCGCCGCGCCAAAGCTGCGCGCTGCCCGGTGCCGGACGCTCGAAGGTCACGGCGATCAATTCACTTGGTTTCGTCGGGTTCACCATCGCAAAGGGATGAGCGAGCGAGGACGTGTGCTTGTTGATCGGCGCGATGTTGAGCAAATCGGTGCGCCACGTTTCGCCCCAGTCATTCGACACTGAGACAAACTGCCGCGTAGCTGCGGGGCCTCGGCCGCGAATGAAGACGAGCAATTGATTCCCAGACCGCACCAGCACGGGCTCGCCTGCGTTGAGGTTGTTCACCATGTGGGGCTCGCCCCAGGTGAGACCATCGTCCGTGGAAATGGACTGCCAGATGCCGCTCACGTAGGGCTTCGATCCTTCCCGATAGTGCCCGGTCACCATCAGCTTGTTGCCGGGCAATTGCACGATCGTCCCCGTGGAGGAACCGGTCTTGTTCGGACCGAGCGCGGAGGTATTGACCTCCTGCCACGTGCGCCCGCTGTCGGTGCTGCGCCAGCCAAAGATGTGACTCGTGTTCGCCGTGTGCCCATGGGCGAGCAGCAGCACCGCGCCATCGTGCGCGATGCCGAGCGCCATGTTGCCGCTGTTCCCGTAGTCCTTCCCCGGCCCGAACTCGCGCAGCACCTGAGGCTGTGTGAAGGACTTGCCGCCATCGGTGGAAATCGAAACCGCAGGACAGCTCTCGCTGCCGTGATGCGTGCCCGCGAGATAACCCAGCACGATGGTGCTGTCTGCCGTGCGCACCGCCTTTGGCCACGCGAGGTGCTCAAAGCGTTGATTGCTCGGTGGTGTGACGGCCACGCGCACGCTGTCACCATTCGGCGCGTGCGCGGCCCACGGCGGCAGATCCGCTGCGGCGGCCGCTGTCGCGATGGAGAGGAAGATGAGAGTCGAAAAGCGCCGCATACAATCAAACGGGAAGTTCAAAACCTTTGCGATACGTTTTGCTAATCATCGAGTCTGCTTCGGGAGCGTTGGTCGCCTTCATCGCGGCGCTGTCCCACTCGATGCGTTTGTTGAGGCGAATCGGCAGCACGCCGGTGAGGAGTGCTTCTGTGTAGGGCGCAGCGTAGGCGAAGTTGGCTTTCGCATCTTCGGGCTTGTTCGCGAGGCAGGCGTTCACCCATTCAAGGCGATGGCCGGGGCTGCGCTCAATGCTGCGTGGTGGCATCTTGAAGCTCTGCATCTTCGCCTCCGGCACGATGCGCGGCGTGCCGCACCAACCGGGCGCAATGATCGAGCCGCTCTCGCCGAGGAAGATGATGCCGTTGTCCCCGATCTTGCGATCTGCGCTGAAGCCGGGTGGTGGCGCGGGTTGCTTGCCGCCGTCATACCACGTCAACTTCACGGGACCGCGATTGCCCTTGGCGGCGAAGTGCCAGGTCACGATGCTCCAGAGCGGGAAGCTGTCGGCGTTCTTCTCCGAAGTCTCAGCCTCCACAGCTATCGGCGCGCCGAGGTCGAGCGCATACCAGGCTGGGTCCGCGTTGTGCACCATCATGTCACCGAGCGCACCGCAGCCGTAGTCGAACCAACCGCGCCATTTGCGTGGCACGTAGAGCGGATGGTAGTCATGCTCCGGCGCTGCGCCTTGCCAGCGATTCCAGTCCAGTGTCTCTGGCGCCGGCAGCTTCTCGGTGGGTCGTGGTTTGCCTTGCGAATCCCAGAACGTGCCGGGCCGATCGGACCACACGTGCACCTCCTTCACCGCACCGATGGCCCCGGTGTCGATCCACTCCTTCGTGAGCCGCAGTCCTTCGCTGGCGTGGCCTGTGTTGCCCATCTGCGTCACCACCTTCATCTCGGCAGCCACCTTCGCCATGATCCGCGTTTCCTCGATGCTGTGCGCCAGCGGCTTCTCACAATACACATGCTTGCCCATCCGCATCGCCGCGATGGAGATCGGCGCATGCCAATGATCGGGCGTGCCGACCATCACCGCGTCGATGCCCTTCTCGGTTGCCAGCATCTCCTTGTAATCGCGGTAGAAAGGCCGGCCGGGATACAGGGGATACAGCTTCGCCATCGTCGCCTCATGCTTCTGCTCCACGTCGCAAAGCGCAGCGATGTGCACGTTCGGGAAGGTCGCGAGGTCCTTCGTCACGCCTCCGCCTTGCCCGCCGATCCCCACGCTGCCGATGTTCAGCTTCTCGGAGGGCGGCGGCACCCCTGGCGCACCGAGCACATGACGCGGAATGATATTGAAGCCGAGGACCGCCGCGCCCGTGGCGATGAAATCGCGGCGCGTGGGAGTGGGTTTGAGGTGTTTCTTCATGAGATGGAAGTGGACTAACGCTTCACAAACAACGGGCTCGTCACCAGTGACTCGATCAAGGACGTGAGCTTGTATTCCTCGCCCTTTGCTTTCTCGACGATGCGCTTCAACTCTTCGCGATCGGAGAAAGTCATGCCACGACGCAGCGCATAGGTGGCGAGCTTCTCGGTGACGGCGCTGGCGAACTTGTCGAGGTCGCTGAGCAGAATCTCCTTCAGTTCCTCGGGGCCGGAGAAGTGGCGGCCATCGCTGAGCGTGCCGCTGGCATCGAGCTTGGGGTCGGCTCCGATGCCGTCCTTGATCGTCTCTACGGTTCGCCAGCGGCCGATGGCGTCGTAGTTGTCGAAGGCGATGCCGAGCGGGTCGATCTTCGTGTGGCAGGCGTTGCAGTTTGGATCGGCGCGATGCTGCTCCAGCTTCTCGCGCACCGTGGTCTTCTTTGTCTTCGCATCGGGCGTGCTGAGCGCGGGGACGTTCGCAGGCGGAGGTGGTGCAGGTTTGCCGATGATGGCATCGAGCATCCATACGCCGCGATGCACAGGACGATGCCGCGTGCCGTCGCTGGTGAGGCTGAGCACGGCGCCTTGTGTGAGCAATCCGCCGCGATGGTCTTCGGGCTTCAGCGAAACGCGCTGCATCTGATCGCCGCGCACGCCTTCAATGCCGTAGTGCGTGGCGAGGCGCTCGTTGAGCATCGTCCAGTCCGAGTCGAGAAAATCGCGCAGGCTGCCATTGCGTTGCAGCACTTCGGCGAAGAAAGCGACAGTTTCTGCCACCATGCTGTGCTCCAGGTTGTCATCGTAATCGGGATACAAAACTTTGTCGGGTGGGAACATGCCGACCTTGCGCAGTTGCAACCACTGACGCGGAAAGCTCTCGGCGAAAGCGTTGGCTTTGGGATCGGTAAGCATCCGCTTCACCTCGGAGGCGAGGTTCGGCTTCAAACTGTTGCTGCGAGCGAGTTCGAGGAGGCGATCGTCGGGCTTCGTGCTCCACAGGAAGTAGGAGAGACGCGAGGCGAGGTCCCAATTGCTGAGCGTCGGCGCATGCTGCTTCGTGCTACCTTCTTCGAGATACACAAAGCTCTTCGAACTCAGCACGGCGACGAGCGCGGTCTTCACCGCGCCTTCGAAGTTTTCTCCGAGTGCCTGCGCTTTCTCGACGAGCTTCACGAGGCGATTGACTTCGTCCTCGCTCACGGGACGACGCCACGCTTGCTCGGCGAACGTCGACACGATCCTGCGCGCATCTTTGCTCGCGAAGATGCGCTGGTGCGTTGCCGTCGGCCATGAGTCCACAATGGGACCATCCCACTCCACGCGATCAATGATGAGAGTGAGCTGGATCGGCTTGAAGTCATCGTCCGTCAGCTTGAGCTGCCACGGCACGCGACTGCGCGTGGTGGTGAAGGCGTTCGGCGTTCCGCTATGGCGTGAGCGACGGCCTTCGGGGTTAGGTCCGGGAACGCTGTTGATGAGGCGCACCGGATACTTGCCTGCGAGGAGATGCACGCGCTTCTCGATGGTCACCGGCTTGTTCTCGGCGGTATCCACATCCTGCTCGATGAGCGTTTTGTCCACGTTCGAGAGATACACCTTCAGACGAGGTGCGCGTCCGCCCTCGGGGCGCAGGCCGCTGAGCTTGAGGCGCAGCAGATAGTCCCCCGTGGTCTTCACTTCGAGGTTCCAAGTGTCTGTGGTGTAATTGTTCGGCACGATCTCGATGCGCACCTGGTCGGCGATGCCGCGCGCTTCGTATTCCTTGCGAAAATCCTTCCAACGCATGTCCCACGCGGTCCACACGATCTGCTCGCGCTTCGGTTCGGGGCGCAGCGAAAGGGCTTCATCGAGCACCATTTCCGCTGCCGCGAGATACTTCTCCACATGCGCAGGTGAAAGCGTGAGCACGGACCCAATGCGTTCGAAGCCTTTCCAATCCGGATCCTCGGGCAGGCCGTTGGCACCTTTGGGGTCAAAGGTGACACCGAGCAGGTCGCGGATCGTGTTGGCATACTCATCGCGCGTGAGCTTGAGGAAAGCCATCTGGTCACCGCCCATCGCCTGGCGTTTGGCCTCGGACTCGCGGAGTTGAGTTACGATCCATTCGGAAACCTGGGCAATTGCCTCAGGCTTGGGGCGAGGCTCATCATCGGGTGGCATGTCGCCGGAATTGATCCGGCTCATGATCTCCTCCCAATGCGCCATCACCTTGGGCGAAGTGTAGTCCACCGTCAGGTTGTCCACGCGCAGATCACCCTTTTGCTTCTTCGCATCGTGGCATCGTGTGCAGTGCTCGGTGAAGAAGGGCTTCACCAGTTGGGTGAGTCCTGGATCATCTGCTGCCAGGACCGACGAAATCAGGGCAGGGGAGATGATCGACAGGAAGATTCGAGTCATGACAGATGCGCCGACACGGCTCAGGGCTTGGCGACGCCTTTGATGCTGAAGTCGTCGTAGTGAACATCGACGGGATTCGTCGTGAGGCTGACCAAGGACTTCGTCTCGTGCGTGATGCCTGGGGACTTGAAGCTGCCGACTGCTTTGCCATCAATCGTTACCATGATCTCGTCGCCTGCGGTCTGCACCACAAGGGTGTGCCAGTCTTGGAGCGAGATCTTGGCAGGGAACCGCTGGGCTTTGCCTTCCAGCATCTTCTTCTCCTCGGCCGTCAGTTGATTGGCTTTCTTCCGATCGTAGAGACCGCCTTCAAGATTGAAGCCGCCCGTCTTCGCTTCGGCAACGTTGACTCCCGTGGGGGTGATGGTCGCCTGGCAGATGTGGCCGGCGTGGGAGCCCTTGTAGTCCTTGTCATCGAACCACACATTGAAGCTCTTCGCTTTGTCGCTCACGAAACGGAACTTCACGGACACTTCGAGGTCTCGCTCCCCTTTGAGACGAATGTGATCCACGGCGGAGTGATCTGAGGTGGGCGCTGTGATGCCGACGAGCATCCCATCCTTCACGATGCTGGAGCTTTTGTAGTGGCCCCAGGCCTTGCCAAATCCCTCGGCGGAAAAGTCATCGGCGAATATGACGCGTGGATAGTCGGTGGCGTAGGTCGTGGCAGCGAGGGCGAGGAGTGTGAAGAGTAGTTTCATCAGGAAAAGGAACGTCGGCAGCGTCATGTCCTTGCGATGAAGGATTGATGGATGCTTGTGACGTTGTAGGCATTCGCGTGCGATTGTGTTTTGTCCATCCTCTGATCATCGGGTTTGCCATGCTGGCCACATGCTTGCGTGCCGGTGCGCCGACACTTGAGGAGGGACGCAAGCATTGGGCCTTCCAGCCATTGTCTCAAGCTGGACCTCCTGAGGTGAAGCTGAAGTCGTGGCCCCGCAATCAGGTGGATGCCTTTGTGCTCGCCAAGCTGGAGGCTGCGGGACTCTCGCCCGCGCCTGAGGCCAGTCGGGCGGTGCTGATCCGGCGCCTGTCCCTGGATCTCATCGGCTTGCTGCCCACGCCCGAGGAAGTCATCGCTTTCGAAAACGACGAGTCGCCCACGGCTTACGAGCACCTGGTGGATCGACTGCTGAAGAGCCCACATTATGGGGAGCGCTGGGGACGGCACTGGCTGGACCTTGCGCGGTATGCTGACACAGGTGGCTTTCACAACGACCTTGATCGGCCCTACGCCTGGAAGTATCGCGACTATGTCATTTGCAGCTTCAACGAGGACAAGCCGTATGCCCGCTTCGTAGCCGAGCAACTTGCAGGTGACGAGGTGGAGGGCAGCGATGAGCAGGCACTGATTGCTACCGGCTTCTGTCGCAATGGTCCCAGCAACGATGACAACATGGGCAAGACCAAGGAAGCGCTCGCCCAGTATCAGGCGGACCAGATGGACGATGTGATCTCCACCACGAGCAGTGTGTTCCTGGGGCTTACACTGGGTTGCGCTCGATGCCATGATCACAAGACCGATCCACTGCTGGCCAATGATTACTACAGCCTGTATGCCATCTTCAACGGCACTGAAAAGCTGGGCCTTGGCAAAGGGGCGAAGGACAAAGATGACAAGGAAGTGAAGGATGCGAGCAAGGTGATGGCCCTCACTGAGCGCTCGCCAAAGGTGCCCGCGACGCGTGTGCTTTTGCGTGGTGTGGCCGCGAGCCCTGGCGAGGTGGTGGAGCCAGCGGTGCCCGTCGTGCTCGGCTCAAAAGCGGTGTCCTTCCCCAAGCCTGGAGTCACGAGTTCGCTGCGCAGGCGCACACTCGCCGAGTGGATCACATCGCCCACGAATGCACTGTCATGGCGCGTGTTGGCCAATCGTGTCTGGCAGCATCATTTCGGCACGGGCATCGTCGCGATGCCGAGCAATTTCGGCTTCACGGGAGCGAAGCCGAGTCACCCCGAGTTGCTCGATTTCCTTGCTCGTGAACTCATGGCAAATGGGGGGCACCTCAAGCCGCTGCACAAGCTCCTGGTCATGAGCGCCACGTATCGTCAAAGCCGCTGCGAGCCGGACTCACTGCGGTTCAACTCACTCCAGCGCATGGAGGCAGAGGTGCTGCGCGACAGCATTCTGACCGCCAGCGGCAAGATCAATCTGAAGCTCGGTGGCCCAGGTATCAAGCCGCGCATCCGCGCCGATCTGCTCGATGCCAGCCAGCGCAACAAGTGGCCCGTGTTCAAAGAAGAGTCGCCTGAGCAGTGGCGGCGCAGTATTTACATTTATGTGAAACGGCAGCTCCTCATGCCGGGCATGGAGTTGTTTGACGCTCCGACGACAACCGATAGCTGTGCGCTGCGATTGCAGAGCACCGTGCCCACGCAAGCGCTGGTCTTGATGAACGATGAGTTCGTGGAAGACCAGTCTCGATTCCTGGCCGAACGCGCCGTTCGCGAGGGTGGTGACGACGTGTCAAGGATCGTCGAGCGTCTCTTCATGCTGACCCTCGCTCGTCCTCCCAGTGACCTTCGCAGGCAGCAGGCTCTCGACTTCGTCGCTCAACGCGAAAGCGCCAGCACTCGCATGGCTGCGCTCGCCGACCTCGGGCATGTGCTCTTCAACAGCAGCGAGTTCATCACCATTGAGTGATGTGGCTCAACCCATGATCACCACGCTCGCTGCCGCCGTGTCCTTGGTATGCGTGAGCGTGAGGTGGATTTGTTTGGCTCCAAGCTCCTTGGCGCGCTGTGCTGTGCTGCCATGAAGCTGGATGCTGGGCTGGCCGCTCTCAGCACGGATGACTTCGATGTCGCTCCAGCCCACGCCATCGGCGAAGCCAGTGCCGAGGGCTTTGGCCACGGCTTCCTTGGCCGCGAAGCGCGCTGCGTAATGCATCGCGGGATCGACGTTCTTCGTGCAGTAGGTGCGCTCGCCTTCGGTGAAGGTGCGCAATTCGAAGCGACCCTCATGTCGCGTCATGAGGTCTCTCATGCGCTCGACTTCGCAGAGGTCGAGGCCAATGCCGATCAGCTTCATGCAGCGGGATACGTCTTCATCATGTCGAGCATTTCGGCGACTGCGGCGCGCAGGCCGATGAAGACGGCGCGTGAGACGATGTGGTGGCCGATGTTGAGTTCGTGCAGGTGCGGCACTGCCCGGAGGTCAGGCAGGTTCTTCGTGGTCAGGCCGTGTCCGGCATTGATCTGAAGGCCAAGGCTGTGACCGAGTTCAGCAGCGGCTTTGAGGCGCGCAACTTCGGCTTCGCGCTCGGCTCCGAAGTGATTCGCGAACGTGCCGGTGTGCAGTTCGATCATGCTCGCGCCGACTTCATGCGAGGCGCGGACTTGATCGAGATCAGGATCGATGAACATGCTGACGCGCGTTCCATTCGCTTCCAGCGCGGCGACCGTGGGCTTCAGCGCAGCGAAGTGCGCACGCACGTCGAGCCCGCCCTCGGTGGTGACTTCCTCGCGGCTCTCGGGCACCATGCAAACGAAGTCGGGCTTCACATCGAGCGCGATGGCGAGGATCTCGGGCGTGTTGCCCATCTCGAGGTTGAGCTTCGTCGCGATGCTCTTGCGCAGCAGGTAAACATCGGCGTCCTGGATGTGACGACGGTCCGCGCGCAGATGCACGGTGATGGATTGCGCGCCAGCAGCCTCCGACTCCAGCGCTGCTTGTAGCACCGAAGGTTCAGCATTGGGCGAGTCGAGCATGGTGCGATAACGCGCCTGCCGAAGAGTGGTGACGTGGTCAATATTGACGCCGAGGTGGAGCATGGTTGGAAGCAGTGGCTAGCGAGGTGATAAACGAAAATCGCCCATGATGTCGAAGACGGTTGAGGTCGGCATCATGGGCGGTGAAGGAATCGCGGGCGTTCCAGGCCAGGGGGCCTGCGCACGAGATGAGAATCAATGCAGGAAATGACGCACGCCCGTGAAGCACATGGCCACATCGCGCTCATTGGCGGCGGCGATGACTTCCTCGTCGCGGACCGAGCCGCCGGGCTGAATCGCAGCAGTGGCACCGGCTTCGGCGCAGGCGATAAGGCCATCGGCGAAGGGGAACATAGCGTCGCTGGCGACGGCGCTGCCCTTGAGCGAGAGACCAGCTTCACCGGCCTTCCACACGGCGATGCGAGCGGAGTCCACGCGGCTCATCTGACCGGCACCGATGCCGAGCGTGCGGTCGCTGCTGGCGAAGACGATGGCGTTGGATTTGACGTGCTTCACGATGCGCCAGGCAAAGCGCATGGCTTCGAGTTCCTCGCGGGTCGGTGGGCGCTTGGTTTTCACCTTCGTCTCCAGGTCGTCGAGGCCGAGTGCACGTGAGTCATTGTCCATCACGAGGATGCCGCCGGGGGCGTTGCGGATCACGGGCTCAGCGAGTGCTTCCTTCACACTCTCGTGCATCTGCATGAGGCGGAGGTTCTTTTTCTTCTGCAAATGAGCACGCGCATCGGCATCGAAGTCCGGCGCGATGATGATGTCGGTGAAGATCTCGCTGATCAGCTTGGCAAGGCCGAGCGTCATCGAGCGATTGGTGACGATCACGCCGCCGAAGGGAGCCTGCTTGTCGGTCTCGAAGGCCTTGTCCCAGGCCTCGCGCAAGTCTTCATCGGTGCATCCCACACCGCACGGGTTCGTGTGCTTGAGGATGGCGACCGTGGGGCGGCGGAACTCATGCACGAGTGCGGCGGCAGCCTGGATGTCGAGCACATTCGTGTAGCTCAGGTCCTTGCCGTGGAGCTTGCTGAAGTAGTCGCCGAAGTTGCCATACAGCGCGCTCTTCTGGTGCGGGTTGTCACCGTAGCGGAGGTCGGCGTAGAGCGGCAGGCTGATGCTAAAGGTCTTCTGTGTGGTCTGCTCTTTGTTCAGGAAGGCAGCGATCGCCGCATCGTAAGCGCTGGTGCGCTGGAACACTTTCAAAGCCAGCCGTTCGCGCGTGCCGA
This sequence comes from Verrucomicrobiaceae bacterium, assembly GCA_016795365.1. Lineage (GTDB taxonomy): Bacteria > Verrucomicrobiota > Verrucomicrobiia > Verrucomicrobiales > Verrucomicrobiaceae > JAEUHN01. Next base: position 269,864 of record JAEUHN010000004.1, on the reverse strand, counting down.
GTGTAGTGTCGCCATCGTTCTCCTTCATCTCAGCGAGCACGACATCGTAGTCGTCCGGGTCGCTGATGACTGTGACCCAGCGGTGGTTCTTCGCCGCCGAGCGAAGCATCGACGGGCCGCCGATGTCGATGTTTTCGATCGCTTCCTCCAGTGTCACGCCGGGCTTGGCCACGGTCTGCTCAAAGGGATACAGATTGATCGCCACGATGTCGATGACCGGGATGTCGTGCTTCTTCGCATCGCGCTTGTCCTCGTCATTGTCGCGGCGCTGGAGCAGGCCGCCGTGGACCTTGGGGTGCAGCGTCTTCACGCGGCCGTCGAACAGCTCGGGGAACTTCGTGTGGTCGGACACGTCGGTCACCTTGACGCCATTGTCCTTGAGGTGCTTCGCGGTGCCGCCGGTGGAGAGGATTTCCACGCCTGCGGCCTCCAGGCCTTTGGCGAAATCGAGGATGCCGGTTTTGTCGGAGACGGAGAGGAGTGCGCGGGTGATAGCCATGTGGTTGGGTAGGGGAGGGAGGCGGAGTAAAGGACGGATTCCGGCTGGCTCAAGAGACAATCTGGTAATCCAGAAACTGCCCCCGAGGCCTGACCTGAATTCCTGCTTGTGACGCACGCGTGGCTCCCGCAAAGTCGGCACCTATGGATACTCCGATTGTTTCCCTTTCCGAAGACATCACCCGCCGCTCGCCGCACGAGGCCGCTCGAATGCTGGCCGAGCGTCCTGACGACGAGGCGGTGGCGGCTTTGGGAACGGTGAATCCGATGATAGCGCAGCAGGTGCTTCATGAGATGGAGGACGAGCGGCGATGCGCTGTGCTGGCCGCCGCACCGATCGAGAAGGCGAGGCAGTGGATGCACAACCAGCAGTATCCCGAGGATTCTGTGGGCTGGCTGATGGAGCCCCCTGTGGCGGTCTTCCGTCCGCAGACGACGATTCGTGAAACCATCGAGGCGCTCCGCCAGCTGACGAAGAAGGCGTTCATCACGTATGGCTACGTGACCGATGAAGAGAATCGCCTGCTCGGCGTGCTGGTCATGCGCGATCTGATGCTCGGCGACCCTGACAAGAAGCTAAGCGATGTGATGTGGACCAATGTGTTTGCTTTGCGCCCAGGCATGGCTCTGACCGAAGCTATGAAGGCCTCGGTGAACCGCCATTATCCGGTCTATCCTGTGTGTGATGAAGACCGACGCCTTATCGGCTTGGTGCGAGGTCAGAACTTGTTCGAAGCCAGGGCCATCGAAATCAGTGCGCAGGCGGGAACGATGATGGGTGTGGAGAAGGAGGAGCGATTCCAGACACCGGTGATGCGCAGCCTGCGATTCCGCCATCCATGGCTTCAAGTCAATCTTGTCACGGCCTTCGTGGCAGCAGGAGTCGTGGGGATGTTTCAGGAGACTCTCGACAAGGTGATGATCCTCGCCGTCTTTCTCCCGGTCATGGCCGGACAATCCGGCAACACGGGCTGCCAGGCCCTGGCGGTGGCCTTGCGTGGTCTGACCCTTGGCGACGTAAGCACCGGACAGGAAAGCAAGCTGGTGATGAAGGAAGCGACGCTTGGGCTGCTCAATGGCATTCTTGTGGGCCTGACGGCGGGCCTTGGCATGTGGGCCTACGCCGCCATGAAACATCACGAGAAGGCTTTCATGCTCGGAGCGGTCGTCTTCATGGCGATGGTCGCGAGCTGCATCGTCAGCGGATTGTGTGGAGCAACGATCCCGCTGATTCTTCGCCGTTTTGGCGCCGATCCAGCGACCGCGAGCAGCATCTTCCTCACGACTGCCACCGATATCGTGAGCATGGGATTCTTCCTCGGGCTGGCGAACTGGCTCGTGCTCTGAAGCCCTCACAGCCCACGCTTGGGGAGTTCGGGGTGATCGTCGGGGCGACGGCCTTGGGGCCAGTGAAACATGCGTTCGCCTTCTCGAATCGGCAGGTCATTGATGCTCGCGATCTGACTCTAAACCATTTCCCTCGCGGTTTGTCATTCAAAGCGGGGTTGTGGGCGTCGAGCCTCAGCGATCGGGTTCATCAAGGACTCTATGAAGTTACCAGTCGTAGTCGGCAAGCAGGGCACCAATGGACTTGTCTGAGCGAGCGCGCCTGCCGCTGGGGAGTTGCAGTCGCACGCTACCTCTAGGCAGACCGAAGACATCCTCAATCTCACGGTTGGCGCTCGCGACGGAGCAGTCGCTGCGGAGATTGAACTTTCGGCGGGCAGGAAATTCCTTGGCGGCTTTGCGTGCTTTCTTCTTCATCGGGTTGGAGGCGGCATTGTGAAACGATGCAGTCGATGGTGGCAAGGCTGGATTGGTTGAAAACCGTTGCCGGTCCCCTTCACGTGCGCCTTACATCCGATCATGCTCGTCGATCTCAGCCATCCGCTCCGTGACGGTATGCCGTCGTTCCCTGGTGACCCTGTTCTCAGTGTGACGTTCCATTGCACCACGTCTTCTCCCTCGAAGTGCAACGTTTCGAAGATCGCGATGGGAACGCACCAGGGCACCCATCTGGATGCGATGTTTCACTTCCTGGCTGATGGCAAGACGATCGACCAGATGCCGCTCGAATGGTTTCAAGGGCCTGCAAGAATGATCCGTGTGCCGAAGGCGGCAGGTGACATCATCGACGTGGGCGATCTTGCGAACCACGAGGCCATGCTGCTTCCGGGTTCACGAATCCTGATCAACACGGGATGGTATCGCGAGTTCGGCAGTGAGAGATTCTTCACTGAGTTTCCGTCCATGACGCAGGAAGCCGCACGTTACCTCGCGTCAAGAAGGCTGCGAATGATCGGCATGGACATGCCAACGCCAAGCAAGGACTACGTGGAGGTTCATCACACCTTGCTCGCCAAGGAAGTCGAGATGGTGATCGTGGAATCGCTCAACAACCTGGATGCCCTGCCCGATGATCGGGAGTTCATCTTCACGGGTTTCCCGCTCAATTTCGCAGGACGCGATGGCTCGCCCATCAGAGCCGTGGCTGAGATCTAAACTCACACTTTCAAAAGACTCTCCGTTTGGAGAGTGGAGCGGGTGACGCGATTCGAACGCGCGACATCTTCCTTGGCAAGGAAGTGCTCTACCACTGAGCTACACCCGCGTGAGTTGAGGGCGCTACGGTGTCGAATTCATCGTGATGATCAAGAGGAAAGTTTAATTTGCGATGAAGAGTTTTCGATGACCCCGTGAGCCATGGCTCGACCTCCGATTCTCGAACAAGTGCCCCATCGTCCGCAGGAGTCATTTGACTGTGAAGTGATCGACGGTCCCGATTATGGCACGCGCTGGCATTTTCATCCCGAGGTGCAAATCACACTGGCGATCAAGAGCCAGGGATACCGTATTGTTGGAGACAGTATCTCGCCTCTACGTGATGGTGATTGCGTGCTCATCGGTTCGGACGTGCCGCATGTGTGGCAGCAAGATCCTTCGATAGACCGGCACGCTGTGCAGGCGGTTATCGTGAGATTTCGCCGCGACTTTCTCGGAGCGGACTGGCTGGCCAGGCCCGAGATGGATCGCCTTAACAAACTGCTTGTTCGTGCTCGAAGAGGTCTTCAGGTCACGGGGCGCACCCTCGCGGAGATCTCGGGTCGTCTTCAGGCCCTGCCGAAACTCGATGGGCTGACTCGCATCGTTGAACTGCTTTCAGTGCTCGACGGGCTCTCGCGTTCAGGGGAGTTGAAGCCCCTGGCCAGCGCCAGTTTCCGGCCGGCATTGGAGGCGACCGACCAGGAGCGCATGGGACGCATTCTTCGATATATTGAAGAGAACTTGGTGGATGAACTCTCTCGCGATGATCTGGCCAGGGTGGCGAGCCTGAGTGCCGGGGCGTTCAGCCGTTACTTCAAGAGTCGCATGGGCAAGTCGCTTCCCGAGTATGTGAATGAACTCCGCACCGGACGTGCATGCCGATTGCTTGCGGAGTCCGATCAGCCGGTCACTGACATTGCCTTCGATTGTGGTTATCGAAACCTGGCCAATTTCAATCGGTGGTTCCTGAAGCTCACTGGTCACCCGCCAAGACATTACAGGAAGTTAATGACGGCCAGACGATGATGGCGTGCGGGGGCGAAAATTTTTCTGGCGTTCCACAAGACGTTTCTGTCTAATCACTTCGAAAGCTCGTCCGGTGGATGGGCTTTCACATAAATAGATAATACCAACCCAAACGCACTCATACCCATGAAAACACGTTACATCCGGTATCGTCAGGGCTTCACCCTGATCGAACTGCTGGTGGTGATCACCATCATCGCCATCCTGGCGGGCCTCGCTGTGCCTGCCTTCAACCAGGTGCAGGAACGCGCACGCTTGATGCAGGGCAGCAGCAATTGCCGCCAGATCCTCATCTCGCTCAAATCCTACGCCGGTGACAACAACGGCAACTATCCTGACTCCGACAAGGGCGACGATCCACAGACTGCGAATGATGCGTTCCGCATCCTCTTCAAGCGCGGTCTGCTCGAAGACGAGCGCGCGTTCACCTGCTCCTCCAGCCCCTATGAGCCGGACAACAACATTGGTGAAGCCCCAGGTTTTGAAGAAGCCCTCAAGGCTGGCGAAAACCACTGGGCACTCACCAAGGGCCTGTCTGACTCGTCCTCGGGTAACGCTCCAATCGTGTTTGAAAACCCCACAGGCGGTGGCTCATGGCCTCCCATGTGGAACTGCGACGCCGCCGGCCAGAAGAAAGAAGGCCGTGCCTGGAAGAGCGGTAAAATCATCGTGGGTCGCAATGACGGCTCCGTCGCTGGCGAGCAGCTGGAATCCGTCAAGGGTGACAGCGTCCCGCTCAAGTCCGTCTCCAACGGCAAGGACCTCTTCACCATGTTCTCCGAGCAGGGTGAGTTCCTCGACGTGCAGCGCTAATCGCTTGATCTAGCGCTTCAATCACCGATGCCGCAGGAGTTCGCTCCTGCGGCATTTTTATGTCTCTTCGAGGTCCGGTTCGGGCTCTGCTTGCGGCTCAGGGGCACCATCAATCACCAGCCCTCTGGAAGAGGTGCGATGAGCGATGATCCCGTCGCTGACGGAGGCCTTCCAGCGGGCGAAGTGTTCGCTGCCGTAATGAGCCTCCACCGCATCGCGGTCCTCATACATTTCGGACAAGGCGAAGACGTTGGGCTTGTCGAGTTGCTGGGAGACTTCGAATCGCAAGCAACCGGGCTCCGCACACGACGCCTCGGCCTGGGCTTTGACGATGGGCAGGAATTCCTCCACGCGGGCGGGATCGACTTCGAGAATGACGGTGACACTGATCATGGTGTGCATTGAGGGGAGAAACGCAAAAGTTGCAAGGCTTGGTCTGCGTATTGGAAGGCCTTCATCCAACCCCTCTGACTCCCCACTCTGTTATGAAACCCGGTTTGTTCCTTGCCTCCCTGCTCTCGATAGCTCTCAGCGCTCCTGCGGCGGAAACGAAGCCTGCGGAGAAACCAGCCGCACCAGCGGCTCCCGCGCCTGCAAAGCCCGCCACACCGGCCCCAACGGCAGCAACGCCACCGCCAGCTACTCCTGCACCCAAGCCTGCCGCGACACCAGCTCCAGCGCCCGCGAAGCCTGCCACGCCAGCCCCCGCCCCTACCAAACCTGCGACCACCCCTGCCGCCAAGCCAGCAACGCCAGCGCCAGCCAAACCAGCTACTCCAGCTCCTGCAAAACCTGCCGCGGCCCCGGCAGCCAAGCCTGCACCTGCTCCGCCCCCACCCAAGCCTGTCCCCGTTTTCTCCGACAAGAACCTGGAAGCCGCTGTGCGGAAGCAGGTCTTCGCCAAGCGTGATAGTCAGGAGCCGATCACGGCGGCTGACGTGGAGACGGTGGCCATCATCGAAGGCCGCGGCATGAACATCAAGGATCTCAGCGGCCTGGAAAAATGCACGCAGCTGGCATCACTCACCCTGCCGAAGAATCAGATCGCCAACATTTCCGCTCTGAAAGGGCTCGAGCGTCTGCAGTTTGTCGATTTGGCCGACAACCAAGTCACCGACATCTCGGCGCTCGGCACTCTCAAGAGCCTGCAATATGTGGAACTCACCAACAACAAGGTCCAGGACATCACCGCTTTGGGAAACGCGACCACGCTTAACTCGCTCTACCTCACCAACAACCAGATCAAGGACGCCAGCGCCGTCTTCAAATTGCCTAAACTCTGGACCCTCTACCTCGAAGGCAATCAGGTCACCAACATCACGGGCATCGGCCAGCTTAAATGGCTGTCCATGCTTTCACTCAAAGGCAATCAAGTGGTCGATATCGCGCCGCTGGAGCCTCTCGCCGAGCTTCAGTTCCTTTTCCTCGACAACAACAAGATCGCCGACCTCGCGCCGCTGCAGCGCATGATGAAGAAGGACTTCGATGGGGCCAAGGAATGGGCACCGTATTGCAACATCTATGTGGGTGGGAATCCGCTGACCGATGCCTCGAAGAAGATCGTCGATGAACTCAAAAAGGCAGGTGCTCGCATCTCACCGTGATTGCTTCGTGACTTCGCAAGAAAGTTGCGTTTAGGTCCCGCATGACCCTCTCCGAGTTCCTTCACGAACCCATCGCCAAGCGCGCGCTTCTCGCGTGCCTCATGATTGGATTCTCGAATGGCTTCGTGAGCGCTTACGTGGTCTTGCGCAAAAGTGCACTGAAAATTGGCACCTTGTCGCACTCGCTGCTGCCAGGGCTCGCGCTCGCGGTGCTGATCTTTGGGCTCACGCAATGGAGTGCCCTCGCAGGAGCGGTGTTCGCCGCAATGATGGTGGGGTTGGGCTCGCTCTTTGTCGCGCGAACCTCACGCATCGATCAAGACACCGCGCTGGGCATCCTCTACACCGCAGCCTTCGCGGGCGGTTACATCCTGCTCTCGCGGATGAGTGTGCGGCAGAAGCTCGATGAGTGGCTCTTCGGCAGCATCGTGGGCATGTCCGATGCGGACCTGTGGATCGCCTTTGGCATCAGTGCTCTGGCTGTGCTCACGCTGACCGCCTTGCAGCGCCCGCTGCTGATTCTTCTCTTTGAACCCAACGTAGCGGCGAGCTTGGGGGTCCCAGTGTTGTTCTTGAACTACGCCCTGTTTGGTGTCGTGATTCTGGTGTTGATCTCGTCCCTTCAGGCGGTGGGTTGCATCCTCAGTGTGGGTCTCATGGTCGCCCCGGCGGCCACTGTTTACCTTTTCACCAACAACGCCAAAACCCTTTTCTGGGGTGGGGGAATCATTGGAGCGCTCGGCTCGGTGGCTGCCTTCTTCCTTTCGTATCCACTGGGCTGGCACATCAGCTCCACGATCATCGTGGTGCTTGGTGTGCTCTTCATTCTCGCCTATATCTTCAGCCCTCGCTACGGAGCCCTGGCGCAGATGGTGAGGACGCTGAAGTCGAAGGGCTGAAGTCGAGCACCCGGCCTTTACTTGATCACCTTCGCCTTGAAGGTCTCAAGTGCGGCTTTGATCAGAGGATCGTTGTAAAACTCATCGCCCAGCGAGCTGGTCTCGTTGCTCGCGGGTTCGGTGGGTTCAGGGGCTTTCGCTGGCGGAGGTGAAGGCTGAGCCGCAGGTGGTGGCGTTGCAGGCTTCGCGACCGGCATCGAAAACATGTCGGGCTCTTCGGGAGCAGGTGGCGCCAGATTGGGATCCACGACGAGTTCCAGCTTCACCGGCTGTCCGGCGGCTTCGGCGAGGAGTTCTTCCAGGAAGCGGCGTGTGGCATCGCGTTGCAAGCTGTCGCGCGAGTGAGCTTCCGAGGTGTGGAATCCCACCTTCATCTGGCCGCCTCGGAACTCGAGCTGAGTGCCCGCCTTGACCCAATGAGAAATCAGCGGGCGCTTGGCCTGGACTCGCGGCAAGATGGATCGCCAAATGGCATCGGCGTCCGCGACCAAACCACTCGGCGCTGGTGGCGCGGATGCGATTGGTGCGTCGAAAAGCATGTCAGGCTCAGGAGCGCGGTTGGGCAGGGGCGACTCGACCGGTGTGCCCCACGGGGGGCTCAAATCATCAGCAGGCTCGTCTTCACGAATGTCCTCAACGACCGCAGGCTCAGGCGCTGCGACGATGCGAGGTGCCGGGGCTTCCATGCGCGGCTGAGGCTCAGCGATCCGAGGCGCTGGCTCGGCCACCGCAGGACGCGGCGCGATGGGCTCAGCGACTTGCGCACGCGGCGCAGGCTCCGCTGCTCGCGGTGACGGTTCGACAGCTCGCGGACGCTCAGGTTCTACGCTCTTAGCTCTTGGCTCTTCGCTTCTCTTCGACTCCACGACCAACCGAGGTGCCGCCGCCAGCAGTGGCACTGCACCGCGACGAGCCTGCACGACGGCATGTGCATCACCAGCGGAGGTGCCGGCCTTGTCGATGGCTTCGAGCACTTCACTGAGTGAGACTTCGGCCAGACTTTCGATGCCCTGGATGATGCCGAGTTCAAGATGAAGGCGCTTGTTGCTGGCCCAGCGGAGCCGAGCATCGACTTCGGTGAGGCCATCGACAATGCGCAGCAGCTGGTCGGTGTTGGTTGCTTTCGCTTGTTCGCCCACTTCAGCGGCGATGGCGGGTGGAAGGTTCTCCACGGCAGCTTCCGGGTCCGATTGATGAACCAGCAGCGTGCGGAAGTGCTGGATGAGATCCGAGAGCAAGCGGCCAAGGTCTTTGCCATCATCGGACTGCTGATGCACGAAGCGCAGTGCCCCCACGGTGTCGCGCGCGATCATCTGGCGAGCAAGGCCGTTCACCGTTTCCAGCGGCGTGAAGCCGAACATGTCGAGCACGTCGGTCTCCGCGATCTTGCTGCCGCAGAACGCGACGAGCTGGTCGAGCATCGACTGCGCATCGCGCATCCCGCCGTCCGCGCCTTTGGCGATGGCGTAGGCTGCTTTTTCATCAAGCTCGACGTTCTCCAGCTGCGCGATGTGCAGCAGGTGGTTCGCGATGATCGGGTCCGGGATGCGGCGCAAATCGAAGCGCTGGCAGCGGCTGATGATCGTGGGCAGGATCTTGTTCGCCTCCGTGGTGGCGAAGATGAACTTCACATGCGGCGGCGGCTCTTCGAGCGTCTTGAGCAGCGCATTGAACGCCGCCGTGGAGAGCATGTGGACCTCGTCGATGTAGTAGATTTTGAAGCGACCGCTGCTCGGCGCATACTTTACGGTCTCGCGCAGATCGCGCACCTGATCGACGCCGTTGTTGCTGGCACCGTCGATCTCCAGCACGTCAAGGTTGTTGCCCTCCGCGATCTCGCGGCAGATGGGATCATTCGGGTCGAAGTCGATGCTCGGACCACCGGGGCAGTTCAGTGCCTTGGCAAAGATACGCGCGGTGGAGGTTTTACCCGTGCCGCGCGGGCCGACGAACAGGTAAGCATGGGCCAGCCGGTTCTGCGCGATGGCATTGCGCAATGTGCGGACGACATGATCCTGGCCGAGCACATCGGCGAAGGTCTGCGGGCGATACTTGCGGGCGAAGACTTGGTAACTCACGGCGGCTGTTCATAGCGAGAGGCCGGGGAAGGGCGAGGGGTTTTTGTCCCCGTGCCGCATTCGGAGCCGGCACACGTGTCAGCGCTTCGACAGACTAGTCAGGTAGGCTATCAAGTCCCGAATCTCAGTGTCCGTGAGCTTGTTGACCAGACCCTCGGGCATGATGGAGACGGGCAGCGGTGCGCGGGCCACGATTTCCTTGATGTCCACATCGAAGGCATTGCCGCCGATATCGACATACGTGTGGGTGTTCCCACGCTCGATGAGCCGGAAGGCGGTGGTCGATTTGCCGTTCGTCGTCGTCAGCATAAAGGCCTCGTATTGGGGCGCGACGTTGCGATTCGGCTGTAGCAGTGATTCCAGCAGGTAGGCGGGATCCGATGCTTTGCCAATGGTGGCGAGATTGGGACCCGCGATGCCACCCACACCTTCCGCACGGTGGCACATGGCGCATCCGCCGAGCGTCGGGGACATGAAAACGTTCCGTCCGTTGGCCAAGTCAGCGTCACCAGGCACTTGCTGGAGGTAGTTCTTCCATACCGTGATGTTGCCAAAGTCCGGCCGTGTCAGCGGAAAGAAGGGCTTGCCGAGCAATCGGGCTACGAGCGGCTTGATCGCCAGATGATCCAGCTTGGCCAGCTTGTCCTTGAGTTCCTGTTTCAGAGGAGCGCCTTGCAGAGCCTGGAGGGCACCAAGGCGGACCTTGTCGGAGCGTGCTTCATCCAGCGCAATATCCGTGAGGGTGATGGCATCGACTTCACTGATCAAGCAATGCTGTAGAGCCGCGATGCGCACGGCTTCCTCCTGTCGATCATCAAAGGCGAGCTGGTGCATGAGTTCCAGGCGCTTGGGATCGCGAAGCGTGCCGATGAAGTGAACCAGCCACTCCTTCTCCACCGGGTTCGCCTTGCCCAGCAGCGGAGAAAGCATTTCGCTGGTGAGGTGCTTGTCGCGATCAGGGATGATCTCGAGCGCGAGCTTCTTGCGCGAAATCGGAGCTTCAGGATCAGCGATGTCTTTCTTCAATCGCTCGACCAACTGGGCTTCCGAAGTGGTGGCGGACTCCAGACGGGCCAGCGTGGTGATGCCCGCATAGTAAACGGAAGCACTGACAGCCGGGTCTTTCAGCCGCGACTCGATCAAAGGTGCAAAGCCTGGAAGCCGGGCGTCGCTGATCCACTTCAAGGCGATCAGGACCACGCGGTCATCGGCATTGGCAAGCGCCCGCGAGATCATCTGGGAGCCGACGTCGTTGAGCGGCACGCCTTCGAATTGCAAGGCCGTGCGAGCGGCGAGGAGAAGCATCACATCCACATGGGGATCGCCCATCGTGGTCGTGGAGAAATCCCGCAACTGCTGCCCCTCACGAGCCAGCCTCCAGATCACAGCGGAAGCGAGGTAGGGCTTCTGAAGCATCAGCCACTGTGCCACTTCCTTGTCGCTCGGCGTGGGACCCCACATGATGCGCTCGTGCAATTCGGTGTCGGGATCGACCGGCCATGGCTTCACCGGCGATGCGGCGAGTGGCGCGGGCTCTTTCGCAGCGATTCGCCACACTCGACCATGGCCGTGCAACTCGTAGTCGCGCTTCACCCAGTCGCTGACGAACAATGATCCATCCGGTGCTGTGGCAAAGGCCACTGGACGAAAGTCCTGGCCACCTTCCACTAGTAGCGTGAGCTTGCTTTTGAAGGTGCCGTCCTTCGGCGTGAGCTGCCAGCTCTCGATGCGATGATCGACCCACGAAGCAACGAGCAGCGTGCCGTGCCACTTCGTGCTCAAGCCTGCGAACTGCGGGTTCGCCGGTGGTGCGTAAAAGATGATGTCGCACGGTGCCTCACCAGTGCCGCCGAGCATCGGTAACGTGCCTGGCAACTCACCATTCCATGAGATGAACGGATGCAAGCCGCTGCGGCCGTAGCGGAACTGATAGCCGTAGTCGCCGCCCTCGATGATGTGATGCAGACGGCACGGTGGGCTGGAGTCGGGATCGTTGTCGGTGGCGAAGACATTGCCGAACGAATCGGTGCAGACACCGAACGGATTCCAGAAGCCCGTTGCGATCTTGCGCAGTCGTTTGCCGTCGGCGGTGACCTTCCAGATGTTCCCGCCTTCGCCTTGATCGCTGAATGTCGCGCTGTCAGTGCCCTTGATGGTGTAGGCAGCTCCAAGGTTCTCTCCCATGCCGAAATACAGATCACCCTTCGCATCGAAGGCGAGTCCGCTCAGTCCGTTGTGCGGATACTTCCCCTCGGTCTCCAGCCAGACGAGCTTGCGATCCACGCTGTGAAATTTGCCCTCCGCATCCTGGTCGCGCAGCCGCAAGATCTCATTGCGCGTCGAGATGTAAAGATCGCCGCTGGGGTGCAAAGCGATGTCCATCGTCATGGTGGTGTCGCCAAGAATCACCTCACGTTTGTCGGCCTTGCCATCGCCATCCGTGTCGCGCAGCCAAACGATCTGATCGTGCTCGGGACCGGTCCAGTTCTTCGGGCGAAAGTGCGTCTGGCTTTCGATAACGATGAGATGCCCCAGCTTGTCGAAGGTCATGCCGATGGGCGTTTGGATCAGTGGCTCTGAAGCAAAGAGCGAGGCTTGTAGCGCTGGGTCGTTCACCTTCGGCGCGTCCTGGGCCAGGACGCTCGACACAGCGGCAGCGAGCAAAAGAGAAAGTCGTGCGGGAGACATGGGCGGAGCAGTAGCAAGGGCTGCGCCGCGTGCGAGTTCAAGATTCGGTCGCTGCTGTCACTTGGTGGCCGGCTTCGGCTGAGCAGGCTTGGGCGCTTCCGGTTTCGGAGCATTGGCGGGCGTTGCGGCCTTCGGTGCTTCAACTTTCGGGGCGGGAGGAACCTCTGGCTTTGGCGCTGACACGATCACTGGCGGAAGCGCAGGCGCTGCGGGCACGACGGTCAACCACAGACGCTCGGTGACATCCAGCGTGGAACTACCGCGACGGTTCTCGCCGCGCAGGTCGAGCGTGGCGGTGCGATGAAGGAACGGTTTGTCCTTCGCCTCCTTCGTCCAGAGCACTATGCTGATCGGGCCGTTGAAGGCGGTCGAATCGTTGGCGGCTTGCAGCTTGAGCGTGAACTCTTCGCCGTTCTTCTTCGGGGCTTCGACATCGGCACAGGAGACGCCCGAAGGAAGACCCACGACCCGAGCGATCAGATCACCCGCGTAGCCGTTCACGCGCCTGAGCTTGGCTTTGATCTCGGCGGTCTTGCCAGCCTCGATGGCCAGCGTGGGCTTGCTGCTGATCGTCGCGGCAAAGGTCTCTTCTCCGGGGCCGAGTTGCAGCACATACTCGGCGTCGTCGCCGCCTTTGCCGAACAAATCAGTTACACGCACCGCGTAGCGACCATCGGCGGGTGGTTTCCAACTGAGGAGCGGATCTTCGCCTTCGGCGCTGTCATCATTAGTCGCGATTTCCTTGCCGTCCTTGTCGATGATCGCGAGCGTCGCATCGAGATGCAGTCCGAGTGCTTTGGCCAGCAGGCGCACATTCGTGTAGCTGCCCTTCTTGGCGTCGAACGCGTAGAAGTCAGTTTCGCCCGGTTTGATGATGCGACCGCCGACGCACGAAGGAACCGCCAGTGGCATCGCGGTCGCGAAGTCATGGTTCGTTCTGGTCTCGCGCAACACTGGAGTGTCGGTCACGGCAACGGGGACGGGCAGGAAGGCGTTGGTCGTCTTGACCAGTGCGATAGGTCCCACGAGGCGACTGCCATCAAAGTCGAGCGTTTTGTCCTTGTCGCCGATGCTGCTGCCGAGCACATCGAGCTTCGTCTTGCTGGTGCGTGAGACCGCAGCGGGGAAGACACGCAATGCTGCGGCGCTCGCGCTGAGATGGAGTCGATACGTGATGCCGCTGCCGCCGACGAAGTTCACATCGGCAGCTGGCGGATGCGCGAAGCCAGCGAGCTGAAGAATGTAGCGTCCCGCCTTCGTCGCCTGGTAGCTCATCACGGGGTCGAGGTTGCGACCATCGTGCTCAGTGGAGACGATGGTGTTGTGCTCGTCGCGCAATTCCAGGATCGGATCGACGAGCGAGCCGAGCGCGTAGCCTTCCACGATCACGGTCAGCGTCTGTCCAGCGTCGAGCTTGATGGAGAACAAATCAGCCGTGCCGCGCTTCTCGAGCTGGCCATTGATGCACACTGGCAGCTTGTCGATTGGCATCGCGGCGGTGAGCGCGTCGTTCGGTTCTTTCTCTTGAATCTCTGGCAGGTCGCCGATGCTGAACCAGCGCGGGTCGCTGGCGCCGCTTTCATTGAAGACATGCACCAAGTGCAACCCGAGCGGCGCATCCGCTGCAACCGTAACTTGCACCTGATTCTTCGGCAGCATCGTCAGCAGCACACCGGGGCAATCGATGGCCATGCCGACGCCATCACCTTCCACCTTGCCACTGAGGGTGATGGTCGATGTTGTGCCGCGCTGAGCACCCGCCGGGAACAGCGTGATGCTCGGCGGCGTGGCCTTTTTGGCCGCAGTTGCACTGCTCGCGATTAGCATCGCCAGCATGCTCACGATGGAAAGCGGCAGTCTCACGCGAACAACTCTTTGATCGGCTTGCCACCGTTAACGAGTTGCACGGGGCGACCGGTGTTCGTGTGCAGGATCTGATGCGGCTCGATGCCCAGCTTGGTGTAGAGCGAAACCGCAAAGTCCTCAGGCGAGTAGATGTTCTCGGCGGCGTAGTAACCCTTCGGGTCGGTGGCTCCCACCACCTGACCGCGCGGGATGCCAGCGCCAGCCATGAGCACGCTCATCGCGCCTGGCCAGTGATCGCGTCCAGCGTCCTTGTTGACCTTCGGCGTGCGGCCGAATTCACCCAGGCAAATGACGAGCGTGGAGTCCAGCATGCCGCGCTGGTCGAGATCGTTGATCAAGGCGGCGACGCCTTCGTCCATCTTCGGACCGGCTTCGTCCTTCATCGTCTTGAAGATGCCGCGATGATGGTCCCAGCCACCGTAGTAAACGACCGAGAACGACACGCCCACTTCCGCGAGACGACGCGCGAGCAGCAGTCGCTGGCCGAAGTCGCTCATGCCGTAGGATTCACGGATCGCCTTGGGTTCCTTCGAGACATCGAAGGCGGCTTGAGCCTTCGGCGAGGTGACGAGTTCGAGGCCTTGCTGGTAAAAGGTGTCGAAGCCCACGGTGGGATCGTCTGCCACGCGGGCGGCGATGCGTTCCATGGTATCGAGGGAATGACGAAGCTGCTGACGCGCGATCGCCCGGCCTTCACTGATCGACTGAGGCACCGCCACATCGCGCACGCGGAAGCCTTCGCTTGCAGGATTGCCACCCACCACAAACGGCGCATGCTGAGCGCCGAGGAAACTTGGTCCGCCGCTGCGCGAGACGTTTGGCATTGTCATGTAGGCGGGCAGTCCGCCGCGCACGCCGCGAGAATTTGAAACCATCGAGCCAAACGACGGATGGAAGCTCACGAAGGCACCGCATCCGACCGGCACTGGCGTCGGTGCACCGGTCATGAGGTAATGATTGCCGCCGCCGTGGTTCGGGTCCTTGTGGCAGATCGATCGAACGATCGTCAGCTTGTGCGCGGTCTTGGCCAGGTTCGGCATGACTTCGCTGAAGTGCACGCCCGGCACCGTGGTCTTGATGCTCTTGAACTCGCCGCGAATCTCTTTCGGCGCATCCGGTTTCGGATCAAAGGTCTCGTAGTGCGATGGCCCACCGTCCAGCCAGATGAGGATGCAATTGATCTGATCGGGACTCACCTTTCCCTGCCTCACGGCGGCTTCGGCACGGAGCTGTTGGATCTGCGTGAACGTGAGTCCGCCCACGGCACCAAAGCCGAGCTGGATGAAATCACGTCGCGCCATGCCAGCGCAGTTGGTCTTGATGGGGGTCATCATGAGGGACGGCAAACCTACGCCTGCGAACTGGAGGGTCTTTCGGGGTAGTTACGAATGGCGACCCAGCTGGCTTTGTGACCGAGGATGACTTGATCAGTAAGTCCCTAGAGCAACGAGGCCTTCCACTCTTCTTCTTTGAAACCGACTAGTCCGACGGAGTTGGCCGCACTTAGGGCGAAGGGTCGTTTGATGAGGTTGCCATTGGTGGAGAGAAGTTGCAGCGCCTCGTCGGTGGTCATCGCCGCGAGTTTGTTCTTGATGCCGAGGGCGCGGTAGTCCTGGCCGGAGGTGTTGAAGAGGCGTTTCAGGTCACCGGATTGCGCGGCCAGCATGGCTTTCAGTTCAGTGACGGAAGGTGGTGTTTCGCGGATGGGAATCTCAATGAAGGGAAAGTGATTCTGACATAGCCACTTGATGGCGTTGCGGCAGGTGGAACATCCTTTGTAGGCATAGACTTTGAGCATGGCGCTTCGTCTTTGGCTCAGTGGGCTGGACTTGCCGAGCGGAAAAAGCAACGAACTGGGTGAATGTGCGAAAGCCTGTTGCGGGGACTTGCCTCAGGGGCGATGTCGTCGGTCCCACTTCTGCCCCTTCTGTTTATGAGTCCTGATTCCGAGCCTTCGTCTGTGTCTGTCCCTTCCGAGCATGCCGTGCTGGTGCGAATCTCGGCTGCTTTCGAGAGCGTGGTCGAGGAGATGAAGACTCGTCTCGGGGCCGTGGAGACAAAGAAGTTTCCCGGAGCTTTCCGCTTGTGGAAGGTGCCGAGCCTTGAGGCCTTCCGAGACTCTCCCGTGGCACCATTCATTCGTTGGGCATTGCCGATTCAACACTCCTGGCCCTGTAATCCGGCCAAGATGGATGGCTTCATCGAGAAGGCAGCGCAAACGATGGTGAGGAAGTTCGGCTCCACCTCGCCGCAGGCTTTGTTTGTGGGAGCGCTCAATCCATCGTCGCCAGATCCGTATTACAAGTTGCTGGCGTCAAACCTGCGGGGGCGGTTGAAGCAGGTGTTTGAACCCTTTCCTATCAATGATGTGGAGGAACAGGACCCCAATCGCAAAACGCTGTTCTGCATGGTGGGTCGCGAAGGACTCTTCTGCGGACTGGCAACGCCAACGTGGTGCAATGGTCTGTATCCTGGCGGGACAAAATTTGTGCCGCACGACGCCGAGGACATGGTGAGCCGTGCGGGCGCGAAGATTGCGGAGGCGCTGCATCATCTGCGCTTGTTTCGATCGCCGCCGAAGGAGCAATCGCGCTGGTTGGAACTCGGCGCGGCACCTGGCGGGATGACGAAGGAACTGCTCAGACGGCACTACCGGGTGACGGCGGTGGACACGGGCAAGATGGACCCTCGTGTGGTGGGACTGCCAGGCTTGATCGTGGTGAAGAAGAACGTGGCCGAGTTCACACCGATGCCCGACTGGAACTACGAGGCCGTGCTCTGCGATCTCAATGGCTCGCCCTTTGATGCCATCGCCCACGTGGTGCGAGTATCGAAGGCCTTGGTTCGTAAAGGGCTGGTGATCTTCACCTTGAAGTTGCCCAAGGTGGAGTCGCTCGATGAGGTGATCTCGATTATGAGCTCGGTCGAAGCGGATGCGGAGCGCGCGGGGCTGCACCTGATTTCACGCACGCATTTGCCGTCGAACCGCAATGAAATGACCCTCTTCTTCGAGAAGAAAGTCGAGCGTTAAGCGGCGGCCTGCGCAGCTGGGGTGCGACGGGCGAGGAATTCCTCGGCGAGTGCCCGGTAGGCCTGGGCTCCACGTCCAGCAGGATCGTATTCGATGATGCTCTTGCCAAAGCTCGGGGCTTCGCCAAGCCGGATCGTGCGCGGGATGATCGTGTTGTAGATGATCTCAGAGAAGTAGTTCCGCACATCGCTCACCACCTGCTGGGCGAGGTTGGCGCGTGAATCATACATGGTCATCACGATGCCTTCGAGATTGAGGTTAGGATTAGCTCCGCAATCCCGGATCTGCTGCACGACGTTGACGATCTTCGAGAGACCTTCGAGGCCGAAGTATTCGCACTGGATCGGGACCACGAGTTCGTCCGCAGCGCTCAATGCACCGGTCATCAGCACACCGAGGGAGGGCGGGCAGTCCATGATGAGGTAATCAAAGTGGCCGCTGTAACGCAAAGGCGTGAGCACCTCGCGAAGGCGGATCAGGTGATTGCCTTGCTGGGCGAGTTCGATTTCACAGCCAGCGAGTTCTTGGTGCGAACGAATAATGGAAAGGTTGGGCAGGCGGGTGCTGCGGATCAGTTTCTTTGCTTCAATATTGCTCACCAGCGCGGGATAGAGACTGCCGCCATCTTCTTGAGCGATGCCGAGTCCGCTGGTGGCATTGCCTTGAGGATCGAGGTCCAGAAGCAGCACGCGGACGCCTCTCTGTGCCAGACATGCAGACAGATTGATGGCGGTGGTGGTCTTTCCGACTCCTCCTTTTTGGTTTGCGATGGCGACGATCCTCATCTTACGAGCTAGGCGTTACGAGGGCGGTATTTCAACACAAACCTCCCTCAGTGCCAGAAAGAAAATGGACATCACAGAGAAATGGTTGGGCGACATCGGCGGGTGGCAGGTGCTGAAGGCAGCACGCAGCCTGCTGGAGCGTGGCGTCGTGGGCGAGGTGAAGCGTGAGGGCACGGACGTTCGCGGCCTGGTGACCGAGGGTCCCAAGCGCTATACCAGCGGACTGGCGATTCGTTCTCGCACCGATGTGGAGAATCTCTGCACCTGTCCCACGTCGCGAGGGCGGGGGATGATCTGCGCGCATTCGATCGCGGTGGCCTTGTCCACGTTGCGGAAGGCACCATCGGGATTGCAAACGATGACGCGACCGGCCCCTGCGAATGCTCCACGGCCTGTGGCCAACGTTCAGATGGCTGCCACTGTTCAGGCACCGCCACCCGGGCGATTTTCCATCTTCCTGCCGGACAATCTGCTCAACGGCACCTTCACTGGCCAGGCAGCGGTGTTTTTGAAGTTTGAGCCAGGAGCGGGAACTGCGCCGGATGGGATGATAGCGGGTTGGTTGCGCGAGCAGGGGCTGAGGCCCGGGTCGATGCCGCTGATGCTGACGAAGAATGATCTCTCCACCTTCCTCAATGCCGCTGCTGGGCACGGGATGGTGATCGCGGGCAAACCCTCGGCTCCAATCACGGATGAGATCAGGGTGAGCGTGGCACTCGACCCTGTGCGGCTGCCCGTGGTCGCTAGCGAGGATGATGAGGATGTGGTCTTCACGCTCGATAGTTCATCGATCAAACCCATCGCTGCGCCATGGTGCTTCTGCCATGAGACTCGCTCGTTGTTTGCTCTGCCTTCGCTCGACACCGAGACGCGTCGTCTGGTGGGCGAAGTCTTCGAGTCGGGTAAGGTGGTTCGCTCTCTGGCATGGCTGGTGCAGCATCGGGCCGCTCTCGATGAATCGCTGATCCTCCGACTCGAGGGCAAGTCGCTCGGTTCCTTGCATCTCATGCCCTTGCCATGCGAGTTCGAGCTGCACCTGGACGGTTCCATGCAGGTGGTGGAGGCAAGGCTTTACGCCGTCCATGGCACGGCCAGATGGATCGTGATGGAAGGATCGCTCAGCGAGGTGAGCGGCGTGAAGTTTCCGCTCGAATCCACTGAGCACGAGCACCGATTCTACTCCCGTAACATCGAGCGCGAGAAAGCGGCGGCGGAGCGTCTGTTTGACAACGGATTTGAAGCGGCGAGCAGCACCACGCTTCGACTTCAAGGGCAGGACAAGGTGGCGCGTTTCTATGCGAGCGAGTTGCCGCGATTGCAGCGCGTGTTCCGCATCGTGGAAGGCGAACGCTGGCGCGCAGCAACGAAAGGTCTGCTGCGCATCACACCGCGGACGCTCGAGCCTCAGCACCGGGACGAGCAGCGCTCGGGCCATGACTGGCTGTCCTTGGACATCGCGTATGAGGCGTCCGATGGCTTCCGCATCACGCGAGCCGAGGTGATGCAAATGATCCGCACGGGGCGGCGCAATGCTCAGGCTCCGAATGGAAAGAAGTATCTCCTCGATGAGGAGGCGTGCGCGGAGTTTGAGGAAAGCCTGCGCGACCTCGACAGCGAGATGACGACCACGGGTGTGAAGGTGCGTGCCGACAAGGCGCAGTTCCTTTTCACCACGGACGATCAGACCTTTGCGGAACGTCAGTCCGCCTCATGGCAGAGCGAGGCATGGGTGGCGGAGCGGTTGCCCGATCTGGCCAAGCTTCTGCGCCCTTACCAGATGGATGGCGTTCGATGGTTCGAGGCCTCGGCGCGTGGAGCCAAGGCGGGTTTGCTGGCCGATGACATGGGCCTGGGCAAGACGCTCCAGGCGATCTCGATGATTCGCCTGCTTGATCGCTCGGCCCCGGTGCTCGTGGTTTGTCCGAAGTCGCTGATTGCGAACTGGGAGCGCGAGTTGGAGCGCTTTGCCCCCGACCTGAAGGTGCTTTCGATCCATGGAGCGGATCGCAAAGAAAGCTTCGCCGAAGTGCCTGATCATCACGTCATCATCACCACTTACCAACTGGTCGTGCGTGATCTCTCGCTTCACCGCATGCACACCTATGCAGCGGTGGTGCTTGATGAAGCGAGTTACATCCGCAATCCCGACACCGAGGCTGCCAAGGCCTTGCGCGGATTGAAGGCGGAGCGTCGCTTCGCTTTGACCGGCACGCCGCTGGAGAACGGGGTGCGAGATCTGTGGAGCATCTATCACTTCCTCATGCCCGGATACCTGGGCAGTCGCGACAGCTTCAAGGATCGCTTCGAGAAGCCGCTTACCGCAGGCATCAACACACCCGAAAGCCGCAAGGTGAGCGAGCGTCTGCGCAAGCTGGTGCGCCCGTATTTCCTGCGCCGCACGAAGAAAGAGGTGCTCAAGGACTTGCCCGAAAAGATCGAGCAGGTGCTGTGGTGCGACTTGTCCCGACCGCAATCGGAAGTCTATCGACGACTCGTCGAAGAAGGGCAATCCGAGGTGCGCGATGCACGCAAACGCAGCGGCAAGGGTGGGGCGAAGATGACAATGTTCACCGTGCTGCTGCGCCTGCGTCAGGCCTGCTGCGATCTTCGAATGACAGGCGTCGATCCCGAGGTGCTGAAGCAAGTGAGTGCCTATGATCTCAGTGGCAAGTTGGGCATGTGGCGCGAGCGCCTTGATGAGATCCTCACCAGTGGCGGCAAGGTGATCGTCTTCAGCCAGTTCGTGAAGTTCCTTCACTTGTTGCGCGCTGAACTCGAGCGCGATGGCATCCAGTTTTGTTACCTGGATGGCCAGAGCAATGATCGAGGTGAGCAGGTGCAGCGCTTCCAGACGGATGCGCAGACGAAGGTCTTCCTCATCAGCCTCAAGGCGGGTGGCTATGGTCTCAATCTCACCGCCGCAGACCACGTCATGCTCATGGATCCCTGGTGGAATCCGGCGGTGGAAGCCCAGGCCATCGACCGTGCCCATCGTCTCGGACAGGAGCGTGTGGTCACGGCCTTGCGCCTTGTCACGCGTGGCACGGTGGAGGAAAAGATCCTCAAGCTCCAGGCGCAGAAACGGGGGCTCATCGAGGCGGCGCTCGACGATGCCTCGCCGATGATGAGCGGTTTGACCGAAGACGATCTGGCTGAGGTGCTGGAGGTGTGACGCGATCGTGCAAGACCTCGGGCGCAATTTTGCGACCTGCCAATCGTAGTGTGTTCATCCCCATGCGTTTCCTGCTCGCTCTCACTCTGCCTTTGTCCGGTTTCTCGGCCACTCCGATCGACTTCAGTCGCGAGGTGCGTCCGATCTTGTCGGAGAACTGCTTTTTCTGCCACGGGCCTGACGAGAAGAAGCGCGAGGCTGGGCTGCGTCTTGATGAGGAAGCCTCGGCCAAGAAGTCGAATGATGGCGTGATTGCGATCGTCCCAGGGCATCCTGAGAAGAGTGCGATCATCGAACGCATCGAGTCGAAGGACCCTGATGAAGTGATGCCTCCGCCGAAGCTCCACAAGACGGTCTCGCAGGCCCAGCTCGCGGTGCTCAAGGAATGGATCAAGCAAGGGGCCAAGTGGGGCAAGCACTGGAGCTATGAGGTCGTTGCGCGCCCGAAGGTGCCAGCGACGGATGGCAAGGATCGACAGGCGATTGACGCCTTTTTGACGAACCGGCTCCACAAGGAAGGACTGGGATTCTCACCACCCGCAGACCCTGCGACGCTGGTGCGACGTGTGGCCCTTGACCTCACGGGACTGCCGCCAACACTCGAAGAACTCCAGCGCTTCTCGACTTCGCCGTCGTTCGACTTCGCGAAGGTCGTGCAGCACTACCTTGCCAAACCCGCCTACGGCGAACATTGGGCGCGAATGTGGTTGGATCTGGCTCGCTACGCCGACAGCTCGGGCTATCCCAGCGATCAGCCGCGCGAGATCTGGGCCTATCGTGACTGGGTGATTCGTGCGCTGAATTCGAACATGCCGTTCGATCAATTCACTATTGAACAACTTGCGGGCGATCTGCTGCCCAACGCCACCGAGGATCAACTCATCGCCACCGCCTTCCATCGCAACACGATGACCCAGAACGAAGGCGGCACGAGCGATGAGGAGTTCCGCAACGCAGCCATCATTGATCGCGTCAACACCACCATGGCCGTCTGGATGGGCACGAGCATGGCCTGCGCTCAATGCCACACGCACAAGTATGATCCGATCACGATCAAGGAATACTTCCAGTTCTACGCGATCCTGAACCAGAGCGCGGATGCGGACAAGAAGGACGAGTCGCCAGTGCATGAGTTCCTGACGCCCGAAGCCAAACGCAAACGCGACGACGCTCAGCGCGAGTTGGCTGCCATTGAGGCGAAGCTGGCCAATCCCAGTGCCGCCATGCTTGCCGGACTGGAAGCATGGTCGAAGGCCAACGCCAAGGAGTTGTCCTGGCAGCATCCGAAGCCATTGTCGGTCGCGGCGACGAGTCGGCATGAAGCCACGCTCAAAGACGATGGCACCATCGCCTTCGCCAAGGTTGCCGACAATGATGTCCACACGCTCGAGATTCCCCTGAGCGGCGAGAAGCTCACGGCCTTGCGCCTTGAAACGATGCCTTCGGTGGAGCGCGGCAACTTCGTGATCACGGGCCTGAAGGCCCAGATTCTTCCGCCGCAAGCGAAGGGGGCACCGAGTGCCCGGTATGTGAGGATCGAACTGCCAGGCAAGGAGAAGTTCCTCCAGCTCGCGGAGGTTCAGGTCTTTAGCCATGGCGTCAATGCGGCCCTCAAAGGCACGGCGAAACAAAGTAGCCAATACTCCAATGCCGAAGCCCGCCTGGCGATCGACGGGAAGACCGATGGTGACTACAACACGGGCTCCGTGGCACACTGCATTCAGGAAGACAATCCATGGTGGGAAGTGGATCTCGGCAGCGACGTCCCAGTGGAGCGTCTGGTGGTGTGGAATCGAACTGACGGTGGAACAGGCGAACGTCTTGGAGGCTTCCGCGTTGTCGCACTCGATCAGAAGCGCACGACGGTCTGGCAGAGTGATGCAATGCCTGCGCCGAAGGTCGAAAAAGAGCTGGTGCTGGGTGGTCCCACCACGATCGAGTTCAGCAAAGCGATGGCGGATTTCGAACAGAGTGGTTTTACCGCTGAGTCACTGATCAAACCGAACGACAAGAATCGCAAAGGCTGGGCCGTGGGTGGAAGTGCCGACAAACCGCACACGCTAACCTTGCTGGCCAAAGCACCGGTCACCGTGCCCGTGGGTTCAGTGCTGCGTGTGACGATCGAGCAGAACTCGGAGTTCAAGAGGCACACGCTCGGCACTTACCGCCTGGGCTTCACGGGCGACGTGCGCGCGGCTCAACTGGTGCAACTGCCGCCTGCGGTGCTGGCTGCTTTGATGATTTCGAAGCCAACTCATGAGCAAACCAAAGTGGTGGCTGACTACTATGTGCGACAAGTGGCCAAGGAGACGGCGACTGATCGGGGCCGCTTGGACGCGCTGAAGAAAGAGATCGCTGCGCTCAAGCCCAACACCGTGCCCATCATGAAGGACCTCACGGGCAAGGACCGGCGAGTGACGCATATTCAATTGCGAGGCAACTGGCAGGCGCTCGATGCCGAGGTGCAAGGTGGTGTGCCCTCGGCGTTTCCACCCTTGCCGAAAGGCGCAAACGCGGATCGTCTTGGTCTCGCGCAGTGGTTGGTGAATCGCAACAATCCACTGACCGCCCGCGTGATGATGAACCGTCTGTGGGAGCATTTGTTCGGTGTGGGGATCGTGCGGACGAGTGAGGAATTCGGCTCCCAAGGCGAGCTGCCAGTTCATCCCGAGCTGCTCGACTGGCTCGCTGCCGAGTTCATGGATAGTGGCTGGGACTTGAAGCACATGCTTACGCTCATAGTCAGCAGTCAGGCCTACCAGCAGGTTTCCAAGGTGACGCCCGAACTTCAGGAACGTGATCCCGACAATCGCCTCCTCGCGCGTGGCCCACGCTTCCGGCCCACCGGTGAGATGATTCGTGATCAGGCGCTGGCGGTGAGTGGACTGCTCAGCGGCAAGATGTTCGGTCCGGCGGTGCGTCCGTTGTCTCCCAGCCTCGGGCTCAGCACGGCCTTTGGTCGTGGCAATGACTGGACCGTGAGCGATGGCGAGGACAAGCACCGTCGCAGTATCTATACCGAGATTCGCCGCAATGCTCCGTATGCGAGTTACATGACCTTCGATGCAACGAATCGCGAAGTCTGCACGCTCAAGCGCGGACGCACCAACACGCCGCTCCAGGCCTTTGTGACATTGAATGATCCGGTGTTTGTAGAGTGTGCCCAGGCGCTTGCTCGTCGAGTGGTCAAGGAAGGCGGCAGCAGCACGGGGGATCATTTGCAATGGATGTTCCGTGTCTGTCTCTCGCGTGCCGCTTCGGACCTCGAAGTGAAGCGGCTGACATCGTTGCTGAATGAATCTCAGCGCGATCTGGCAACGAATCCCGCCAATGCGACCAAGCTCGCGACGGAGCCACTCGGCCCCGTGCCCGCCGGTATGAATGCCATCGAACTCGCTGCCTGGACCACCGTTGCCAATGTGGTCATGAACTTGGATGAGTTCGTGATGAGGCGCTGATCACAGGCCGGGGTCACTGACCGCGATGCTAGCTTCAACGAAGGCGACTAATTGAATCGATTGGCTGCTCATTCAGTCTCGGTCACGCGAGACTCGCACGCCGACGTTGCGCCGGGTGGACTCTGCTTCATGGTGCGGGCCGTGGCTACTTTTGAAACCAGTCTCAGCAAGTCCGAACTCCAGCGCTACGCACGACACCTGAACATCCCCGAGTTCGGTCTCGCGGCGCAGGAGAAACTCAAGGCGTCTCGAGTGCTCATGATTGGCACTGGAGGTTTGGGTTCGCCTGCGGCCCTGTATCTGGCTGCGGCGGGCGTGGGCACCTTGGGTCTGGTGGATGCGGATGTGGTTGATGTGTCCAATCTGCAACGCCAGGTGTTGCACGGCACGAAGGATGTGGGACGGAGCAAGCTCGACTCCGCCGCCGATCGGCTGAAGGACGTGAATCCGCATGTGGCGCTGGAGTTGCATCGCACGGTTTTCACCGCTGCCAACGCGATGGAGATAGCTCGTGGCTACGATTTGATTCTTGACGGCACCGACAACTTCCCCACGCGCTACCTGAGCAACGATGTCGCCTGCTGGCTGAAGATTCCGAACGTGTATGGTTCGATCCTGCGCTTCGAGGGGCAGGTGAGTGTGTTTGCTCCGCACTTGGGAGGGCCGTGCTATCGGTGCATGTCGCCTCAACCACCTGCGCCGGGATTGGTGCCGACTTGTGCTGAAGGCGGTGTGCTGGGAGTGCTGCCTGGCATCGTCGGATCGATGCAGGCGCTGGAAGCGATCAAGCTGCTCACGGGCGTTGGCCAACCTCTGATCGGACGACTGCTGCATGTGGATACGCTGGGCATGAAGTTCCGCACGTTTACCCTCCGTCGCGACGAGCAATGCGCGGTGTGCAGTTCCCAGCCGAGCATCACGGAACCCATTGACTACCAGGGTTTTTGTGGCCTGCCTTCCGCCCACTCTGCCATGATACCCCCAGCCGTTCCCACGATCACCGTTCAAGACCTCAAAACCCTTCGCGACAACCATTCTCCGCACGTGCTGATCGACGTTCGTGAGCCTGCCGAGATCGCCGTGGGCGAGATCGCTGGTTCGGTGAAGATTCCGTTGGGAGAGATTCCTGGCCGATTCAATGAACTGCCGCGTGATCAGAAGCTGGTGGTGCATTGCAAGCTCGGTGGACGCAGTGCCAAGGCGGTGGGCTTCCTTTTGGAGCAAGGATTTACCAATGTGTGGAACGTCGAAGGCGGCATCACCGCCTGGGCGCGCGACATCGACAACAGCGTCGCCGTCGCATGACCTGGCTCGATACATTCCTTCCTCGCCTTCGCTGTGCGCACACTGGCGAGCCTCTGCGATTGGCCTCTGACGATGACAAGAAGCGCGCAGGCCTTGCCATGGAACAGCCAGCACTCGTCTGCGAGAGCGGCGTTTACGTTTACCCAGTCATCGAAGGCATTCCCCACCTGCTGCCAGACGCAGCCATCAAGACTTCGACGGCCGCCTGATCCCTCCTCCCATGATGCGATACCTCACTGGCCTTCGATTTCGCTACCACTGGTTCCTGGTGGTGCTGATGGGCTTGGTCATCCCACTCGCGACGAGCAAGACGGAGAAGCCGGGGGAGTTCTACCCGTTCTCCAATTTCCCGATGTATTCGCGGTTCGAGCCGGAGACTTACTATGTGTATGTCACCAGCGAGAAAGGCGACCTCGTGCCGGTGGGTCCGATGTTCGGGCGTTCGATCAGCGACGTGAAGAAGGCCTATGATCGGAAGCTCTCGAATCTGAAGAAGTCGATCAAAGGCGTGCGCAAGGTGGACATGCCTGCTGATAAGAAAGCAGAGGCAGCCAAGGAGTGTCTGCAGTGGCTGGTGGAGATCACGCCTCCGGTCAACCAGGACAAGCTGAAAGCCCTCGGCACGATCCACATGCATGAGGTGCAGATCGAATTCGTCGATGGCAAGATCAACAAAGCGGACACGCTGGTCGGCAGCCTGTCTCTGCAACCCACGAAGCTTCCATGAGTGCCTTCGCCAAACTTTGTCAGTGGTTTCATTGGCTCTTTCTTGCTTACGAGCCCATGCGTCATGCCCGGTGGGAGTTGATCATCATGCGCATCGCGTTGGTGTTGCTGGTCTGGGACATGCATTCTGGCTGGACCGCAGAGTGGACCCATCCGGTCAAGGCGGTGCAGCTCATGGTGGAGAACCCCTTCCACTGGGACATCGTCGAGAAGTCTCAGCCACACCCCAATGGATTCGGCATGTTCATGGACTTCTCGTTTCTGTCGAATGACAGCGTGGAAGGGACCCTGCGCGTCCTGACGGCGATC
This sequence comes from Verrucomicrobiaceae bacterium, assembly GCA_016795365.1. GTDB lineage: Bacteria > Verrucomicrobiota > Verrucomicrobiia > Verrucomicrobiales > Verrucomicrobiaceae > JAEUHN01. The sequence continues at coordinate 243,062 of JAEUHN010000004.1, read as the reverse complement.
TCGTTGGTCCTTTATGCCATCGGGCTGCCGGGCGTGTTCACCTTGTTCATCCCACTGGCTTTCAATGTCGGCATCGCCACTCTGAAGAACTCCCAAGGTGCCATCGGCCATACCGCACAGGCTGTGTATCTCGTGTTGCTTTCGGTGTGGGCTGCCAGTGCGTGGGCCTGGTGGTGTCGGCGCAAGGGCAGGGGACTGCCGCATGAGTTCACCGAAGGACAGCTGGAAGCTGACTGGGCGAGGCAGGCACTGGCGTCCGCCTATGTGGTCTCGGCCATCTCCAAGATCATCTTTTCCAAGGGCGCATGGATCGCGAGCACTCGCTACCTGCCGCTTCACATCGTGAAGAATCGCGACATGGAATACTATGAGCAGCTCAAGCCCGAGGCGCTCAATTTGGCATGGCTGCCTCAGCTCATGATGGATCATCAATGGCTGAGTGCCACCCTGTTTGGGATCGCGCTGCCGTTGGAGTTGTTTGCTTTCTGGGGGCTCTACAATCGCCGTTCGGCGGCGATCTTCGGCATCGGGCTCATCGGCTTTCACGAGTCTGTCACCCAGTTGATGAGCCTCTCGTTCATCTACAACAAAGCCTTGCTGCTCGTGCTGTTCGTTGGCCCGTGGTGGTGGGTGGCTCGCTGGCTGGGGAAGTCGGGGAAGAACGAACTGCCGGCCTAACGCTGCTTGGTGAACGACGAAACTGCTGGCACGCGAGGCGCTTCCCACTACGTGTCACTTCCTCTTATTCCGAACGCCATGCTTGAACTCGTTTCCCTCTCTCATCAGCTCATTCGTCGTGGCGAAGAGCCTCTCGCTGTTCTCGATGCCGTCAGCTTTCGTCTTCCAGGCGGGCATCTGATGGGACTCGTCGGAGCCACGGGCAGTGGCAAGTCGGTGCTCCTACGAACCATGGCTGGCACGGTCCGAGTGCAGGCTGGTGCAGTTTTGTGGAACGGCAGGGATGTCACTCAGAACCTTTGGCGGCCTAACGAGGTGGCGCTGGTTACTTGCGATGATGCCTCGCTTCAGCCGCTGATGAGTGTGAAGGAGCATGTGGTCTGTGCCATCATGCTTCAGGTGGGCGGCATCTCGAAGCGCGATGCCGTGATCAAGGCGGACCGGCTCGTGCTTTTCTGCGGACTGGACACCGTGACGGGAGTCCGCGTTCGCGATCTGACGGCTGTGCAGCGTCGTCGTTTGCTTCTCGCGCTGGCTTTGGCTGGCGATCCACTGCTGGTGCTGTGCGATGACTTCATGACGGGTGTGGATCCCCGATCGCAGCGAGAGCTGGGTGCATTGCTCCAACTCGTCGCACGCGAGAACCCGAATCGGGTCGTGATCAATGCGACGCAGACACTCGCCGAGCTGTCGGCCTACGACACGGTGCTCGTGCTGCACGAAGGGCGCGGATGCTTTCATGGTCCCGGCCGTGCGATCACGCACTACTTCAGCATCCCGCACACCGAGGATCTGTATCACCGCCTCGCCAAACGTCCGTCCCAGCGCTGGCAGGATTCATGGAACCGCCACCGCGACTCCTACTACGGGGCATTCAAGCTCATGTCCGGCATGGGAGCTTCCGAGGCCGAGTTGGCTGCGGCTTCGGATGAAGATGAAGACAGTCGTTCCGAACCCGGACGCCTTCGCCTTGGCCGGGGACCCGAGCCGGAGGATGAAGAAGCATCGAAGGCATCGACGATCCCGCCACCCGTGGAACGCGCTGGTTTGGGCACACAGCTGGCCGTGTTGATGCGCCGTCGTTGGACTTTGTTCCGTCGAAACAAGTCGGAGTGGTGGAGCCATGCGCTACTGTTAATCGGGCTGCCGTTTGTGTGTCTGATTCTCAGCTGGGGATTCCGCGGCACACTGAAACTGCTGCACAACCCTGATTGGAAGCCGTCAGCGACCGAAGCGTCAGCCCTCGCCGGCTTCGCCATTGGGCTGACCTTGCTCCAAGTTTTGATGGTCATGGGAGCGGGTGTTCTCAATACATCGCGCGAGATCGCTGACGAGCGCTCCATCTGGCATCGAGAGCACTTCAGTGGCTTGCGTTCCTGGTCGTTCGTGCTGAGCAAGGTGCTTCACGTGGGCACGATTGCCTTGTTGCAGGCCTTTGCGATTGGGCTGGTCTTTGATCTGCTCACGACTGGGTTTCCGGGCAATGGGGCGCTGCGTGTGGGGCTGCTGGCGCTGACGGGACTGGCTTTCAATTTCCTTTGCCTCGGCATCTCGGCCTGGAGCCGCACAAGCGACAAGGCCACGTCCCGCGCCTGGTGTCTCGCCTTTTTACAGGCACCGCTGAGCGGAGCGATACTGGCGCTTCCTGCGCCCTTGGGCTCTGTCTTGCAGCCTTTGACAACGGCGTTCTACGGATGGTCGGGCAGCATGGATTCTCTCAAGGGCTCCGCCTTGTTCGATACGATCACGGCTTTCAATGGCACGTGGTTTGCTACGCCTGCCGTTGCCGTCATCGTGCTTCTCATTCATGCGGGGGTCGGCTTGTCTTTTGTGATTTCGGGTCTGCGTCGCCGCTGAGGATCCCGTCATGCACGACTTCGTCGAGGTTACCTGCCCGAGTTGCTTTCAGGTGTTTGGAGTGCCGGCACCCTCGCCGTTGGAGTGTCCCTCGGATGTCGATTACGACTGTGAGGTGTGCTGCAGGCCACTTCGCATTTCGTTTTGGGAGGAGGATGGATGGGTGGAAGGCGAGGCTTACGGCCTGGGCGATTGATGCGGGGTAGATCGCCAAAGATCAGCAATGTCTGAGCACAATTCCTGCTTGCCGGGGCTGACAATCGGGGCTCTTTGAGCCGCCTTTAGAACCTTTCTTGCAAACCACAAGAATCCTCGACATAATTAACAAACCTTAAACAATGGAAGAACTGACGATTGCTAATGTGATTGGTCGCGAAGTCATCGACTCGCGCGGAAACCCGACGGTGGAAGTGGATGTGTATCTCGAAGGTGGTGCGATGGGCCGTGCTGCGGTGCCGAGCGGTGCGAGCACTGGCGAGCACGAGGCACTGGAACTCCGCGATGGCGACAAGAAGCGCTACCTCGGCAAGGGCGTCCTCAAGGCGGTCGAGTCCGTCAATGGTGCGATCGCTGACGCGATCATCGGTGGCAATGCTTCGGAGCAGGTCGTTCTCGATCAGTTGATGCTCGCTGCTGACGGCACCAAGACCAAGTCCAAGTTGGGAGCCAATGCCATCCTTGGTGCTTCTTTGGCCATTGCCAAGGCCGCCGCCGCACAGCTCGGCCAGCCACTCTACAAGTATGTTGGCGGCCCGAACGCCAAGGTGCTGCCTGTGCCAATGATGAACATCATCAATGGCGGTGCGCACAGCGATGCTCCGATCGACTTCCAGGAGTTCATGATCATGCCCAAGGGCGCGCCAAGCTTCAGCGAAGCGCTTCGCTACGGAGCCGAGGTGTTCCATGCGCTGAAGAAGATCCTGCATGACATGGGCCTCAGCACAGCTGTCGGTGACGAAGGTGGTTTCGCCCCGACGCTGAAGAGCGCTGACCATGCGCTTGAAGTCATCGCTCAGGCGGTGGACAAGGCGGGTTATAAGCTGGGTGAAGACATCTTCATCGCGCTCGACGTGGCGTCCTCCGAGTTCTACGACAAGGCGAAGAACAAGTATGTCTTCAAGAAGAGCGACAAGTCCGAGCGCACCGCCGCCGAACTCGTGGCCTACTATGCCGAGCTGAAGAAGAAGTATCCGATCATCTCCATCGAAGACGGTTGCGCCGAAAACGACTGGGATGGCTGGGCAGTCATCACGAAGGAACTCGGCGCGACCACGCAGCTTGTGGGCGACGATCTTTTCGTCACCAACGTTGAATTCCTCAGCAAGGGCATCAAGCAAGGCATCGCCAACTCGATCCTCGTGAAGGTAAACCAGATCGGCTCGCTGACCGAAACTCTCGACGCCGTCGAACTCGCCAACGACAACGGCTACACCGCCGTGATGAGCCATCGCTCCGGTGAAACCGAGGACAACACGATTGCCGATCTCGCCGTCGCAACGAACTGCGGCCAGATCAAGACGGGCAGCATGAGCCGCTCCGACCGTATCGCCAAATACAACCAGTTGCTGCGCATCGAGCAGGAGCTCGGTGACAGCGCCATCTACGGTGGCAAGATGAAAGTCTAAGCCGCCCTCATCCCGCCGCCTGTCATGAACCAATACCTGGACCCCCGGACTGATGCCGAGAAGACCCCTGTGGAGCGCGTGCTCACGCAAGTGAAGCAGGGACTCTGGTGGATTCTCCTCGGTCTGGGCGTGGCGGGCGGCATTCTTTACTACCGGCAGCCCATGCGGGAGCCAGCTGAGCTGCAGGCTTTGATTGACGCTGCCATCAAGAAAAGAGCCGCCTTGAAAACGGAGCGCGACCGGATCGCCAACCGCATCGAATGGCTCAAAAGCGAGCCTGCATATTTGGAGCTTGCCGTTCGCGATGAATTGAACCGCAAGAAGGATGGGGAGACGATCGTGCGTTTCCACGACTAGCCCGAACGGCTCGCTCATGACCTTCCGCATTTTTGACCGCTACATCGGGCGCCAAGTCTTCAGCGCTACCCTCACGGGTGTGCTTGTGCTGAGTGGCGTCATGGTCCTGGGCAATATTTACAAGAAGCTGGACCAACTTCTCGGCGACACCCAATTCCCGATTTCAGTCGTGGCGAAGTTCATCGCCCTGGTGATTCCGTTCTCCCTGATCTTCACGATCCCCTGCGCCTTCCTTACTGGCATCTTGCTGGTGTTTGGTCGGATGTCTGCCGATAACGAGATGGTGTCCCTGCGAATGACGGGAACGCCGATGTGGCGGATCTGCGCACCCGTTTTCGTCCTGGCGGCGGCGCTTTGCACTGTCTGTTTTTACGTCAATGTGAGCCTCGCACCGATTGCGAAGAACAGCATGAAGCGTCTGCTCTACGATGTGATGACGAATGACCCCATCAACCTGTTCCAGGAAGGGCGGGTGCTGGACAAGTTCCCGGATTACCGTATCTACACGGGCAAACGCAAGGGCAAGGACACCCTGGAGAACCTCCAGATCTTCAAACTTAATGGTTCCCGTGTGGAGCAGTTCATTCGTGCCAAGACGGCAGTGATCGAGGTCAAGCCGGGTGAACTCGACTTCATCCTCCACCTCAGGGACGCCAATTTCGAAAATGTCGTGACCAGCGATGCTGGTGTGATCGAGAAGGTGGATGGTCCGCACATGGGCGCGACCGCCATGAAGTTTCCTCTTTCGGACCTCAAGGGCAAAACGGAGCGAATCAATGCGAGCATGAAATCCACCATGGCGCTGTGGGGCGAGGTTTTGAGTGGAACCGACAGTGCGACGGGCCTTGAACTCGACAAAAAGGCCAAGTCAGTGGCGCTCACTGAGGTGAGCAAGAGATACAGCTTTTCGCTGGCCTGTCTCACCTTTGCTCTGATCGGCATCCCGCTCGGCATCACTGCTCAAAGACGTGAAACGACCGCTGGCTTCGTGCTCAGCCTGGTCACCGCGCTCGCTTATTACTTCTTCATTTTGCTGGCTGACATGTTCAATGAAAAGCCCAGCGTTTATCCCCACCTGCTCATGTGGCTGCCCAATTTCCTTTTCCTCGGCCTGGGTGGATGGATGTTTTACAAGCTTAGCAAGAAGTAGAGGCTGGCTTGCTCCCTCGGCGGGGAGATTCACGAAAGTGATCGCCAATCTGGCGATCTAGTGGCTCAAAGAGTTGTCGTTTGGTTGCGGCCAGACCTGCGTAGTTTTGCTGGAGCCGTGCAGATCCCATTCGCGTTGATCACCGGGAGCCCCTGGTCAGCTGTTCATGGTTCGCAGTGCGTTGACGGCGTGGGCGAGCGACAAGGACTTCGTTGTCGGCCGGGCCGAGAGGAGAATTGCAGCTCCCAGGCAATCCGAGAGCGCCTCAGCCACATTCATGGTCAGGGGCTGTTCGCCAATCCCTGTGTCGTCCTGTGGAGGCACGGCTTCCAGGTAACGAAGTGGCTGGCGCATCGCCGGAGCTTTGATCACCTCGTCGGCGTAGGCGGGCGGATGGCTGAGGAACTGCTGGAATCCCAAGCCGAAGGCAGGTGAGGGAAAGCGTGTGTTTGTGGTGCTCGCAGGTCCGCTGAGGGCCGAGGTCTTAATTGTGGTTTTCATAACTGAGATGGTTGTAGTGAGAAATGCTTTTGTGAGTGGAAAGTATTTTTTAAAAATGAAATGAGCTTCTATTTAGAGTCTCAAAATTGATAAACTAGAGGCCAAAAGGATGGCGCATGATGAAGCCCGAGGTCGAGCGAGCCGTGGGGCGCCAGCGAGGACCCTGACCTTCGCTGCCACCAGTGGTGTCGAGACGAAGACCGCAGATCGACATGAACACGTGCTCACCAGGCTTCACGTAGATCGTGATGTAACGGCCAGGACCAGGGGCGCCGAAGTTGGCGAACTCCTTCGAGGAAAGCGGACGGGCAAGCAGGCCGGCATTGATTAAGGTGAAGGAAACAGATCCCGAGCAATCGTAAGCGCGGTCATTCACGCTGCGATGACCGCCTCCGCGCTGATAGGGCTTGTTCTGGAGCTGGTTGCCAGCAGCCACTGCATACTGAACTTGTGCTGGAAGATGACCAGGAGCGGCGGCGAAGGTGCCGTTGAAGCTCAGGAAGTTGCTGGCAGCTGGTGCAGCCATCGCTGGGCGGACGGCTTGAACCTGAGGGCGAGCGTATGCGACTGGGCGGGCGGCCGGAACAGCATAGCCGTAGGGGTAAGCCTGGCGCTGCATAGCCTGTGCAGGATACGCAGCCGCATAGTAGCCCTGCTGGCCCTTTGCTTCGGAAGTGATCATCAATCCTGCGAAGATGGCGACTGCGGTGAGAGTGGCTTTGCAGAGGCGGGCGATGGAAGTGTTCATGGCGTGCTGTTTTGTAATTTCTGGTGACATTATAATCAAAAACTAGAATCACTGCAATTATTATTTCAATAATTATAGAAAACGCTGATTCTGCTCTCAAAAATGAGTGCCTCCCACCGCTGCGGCGGTGTCGCCTGACGCCTTGGAACGCCCAATCCATGGGCTTTCTGGTGCTACCACCGCCCTGGCTACTTTGTGGAGATCGTGAGGGCGGCTCGGTTCCCGAGTTAGGTGCCGAGTGGCACAAAATAGACGGAGACTCGCAATTGCAGGTGGATGGGCTCTCGTCTTGGCATCAGTGCCGCATGGTTCTGTGGGGAGGGGCGGTTCCTCGGCGCTGCGCGCTCGTGCTCCTGTAGTCACCGTCTCTTGCTGGCGGAGTGGGACGGCTCCCCGCGAGCCGTGGGCTTGCTCGCCTGCAAGTGGCTCATGGTTGACCCGACCAATGGCGAGTGCTCGGGCAGCGGGTGACAACAGAAAAGGCCTGCCCCGTTTTCAGGGCAGGCCTTCGAAAGGCGATAGGGATGGTTAAAGTGTTGTCTTTAAATGGCAGGCACGTCCAGCCAGCGGCGCTCCGCCCAGCTCTGGAGCCCGAGTTCGGCCAGTTGCACTCCCTTGGCTCCCTCGCGAAGAGTCCACGGGAACGGCGTGCCGAGGGCTACATGCTTGATGAACTCCTCCCACTGAATTTTGAAGGCGTTGTCGTAAGTCGTGGCATCGGGAACCTCCTGCCAGCCGCCGAAGAAGTCGATGGGTTGATCGATGTCAGGATTCCAGATTGGACGAGGCGTGGTCCCGGCGGCCTGAGCCCAGCATTTGCGAAGTCCGACAATGGCCGAGCCCAGGGTGCCATCGACTTGCATGGTGAACAGGTCGTCGCGACGCACGCGGACGGTCCAGGAGGAGTTGAACTGGCAAATCACGCCGTTCTGGGTCTCGATCGTGGCGTAGCAGGCATCATCCGAGGTGCAGGTGTAGGGCTTGCCTTTCTCGTCGATGCGCTTGGGAATGTGGGTGGCTCCGAGGCAGGAGACGGACTTCACGGGGCCAAACAAGTTGTCGATCACGTAGCGCCAGTGGCACAGCATATCGACGATGATGCCGCCGCCGTCCTCCTTGCGGTAGTTCCAGGACGGGCGTTGAGCTGGCTGGCCTTCGTGCTCGCCGGTGAACACCCAGTAACCAAACTCACCGCGCACACTCAGAATGCGCCCGAAGAAGCCCTGGTCACGAAGGAGCTTGAATTTTCGGATGCCGGACAGCCACAGCTTGTCCTGCACGACGCCATTTTTGAGACCGGCATCTTCGCAGAGCTTGGCTAAGCGCAAGGCTTCCGAAGTCTCCACTGCTGTGGGCTTCTCGCAATAGACCGCCTTACCAGCCTTCACGGCCCGTTCCACGAATCCCGCCCGCTGGAGGGTGCCGCTGGCGTCGAAAAAGATTTCGTTGTGCGGATCGGCGAGGGCGGAGTCGATGTCGGTCGTGAATTTCTCCACCCCCGTGCGCCGTGCGAGGGCGGCGAGTTTGTTGTGATTCCGCCCCGTCAGGATCGGATCGGGCATCAAGGTGAGGTCATCATTGATCTTGATGCCGCCCTGATCGCGGATGGCGCAGATGCTGCGGATCAGGTGCTGATTGGTGCCCATGCGTCCAGTGACGCCGTTCATAATGATGCCGATGTGTTTCATACGAGGCACGCATCGTGGCGCGCCTCGATCGACCGTCAATGCCTCGACGTCCTCCATGGTTGAATTTGGCAAAGGTCAGGCTCGCGTTGTCCTGGCGCCGCGTGGGTGTTCGTTTATTGCACGCTTCCGGTAGTGAGTTGGCCAAATATGGAAGCATTTCCAAATATGGAAAACTACTCGCAAGAGGTGTCATTGACGCCTCGTTGGTCTCCTCATGCTCACCCCCAAAGTCCCGGCTCTCCTGCCCGAAGACTCCGCTGCCTCCTCCGGCACGGACCGCACGCTTGCGATTCTCGAAGTGCTCTCGTCACATGGCCACGCGGGCATGACGATCGCCGAGATCGGACGCACGCTGGAGCTGCCGCAGAACTCCGTCTTTCGCATCATGGATACGCTGCACGAACGCGGCTACGTGGAGCGCGATGACAGCCGTCGCTATGCCTTGACCGGCAAGCTGCTTGACCTGGCCAAGCCGAAGGTCGGCGACAAAAGTCTCGCTGCGTGTGCCTTCGATGCGCTGTGCGAATTGCGCGATGCCACCGGCGAGACGGCGCAGCTCGCCGTGTGCTCGCAGCATCGCTGTGTGCTGATCGAGCAGGTCGCGTCGCGCCAGCCAATCAAGGTGCTGGGCGAAGTAGGTCTGCGCATTCCTTTGTATTCCTGCGCGCCGGGGAAGGCGATGCTCGCCGCGTTGCCACAGCGGGAGTTGGAGGAATTCTTCCAGACCATCACGCTCAAGAAATTCACCTCCACCACGCTCTCGTCAAAGAAGGCGCTGCTCGCCGATCTCGCTGCCATCCGCGAGCGTGGCTACTCGCTGGACCGCGCCGAGGGCATGGAAGGCATCCACTGCGTCGGTGCTGTGGTGCTGGATGGCAATGACTTCCCGGTCGCTGCGGTCACCGTCATCGGTCCCTCGTTCCGACTCACCGAATCCACGTTCATCGGCATCGGCAAGCGCTGCATCTCCGCTGCCATCGCCATCCGCCAACGCTTGCTCGCATGAAGACTGTCCTTTCGTTCCTCGCCATCACATCATCCGTCGTCGCTGCCGCGCCGCAGCAGACGGATTTCTTTGAGAACAAGATCCGCCCCGTGCTCGCGCAGAACTGCTACGAGTGCCACAGTCAGGCTGGCAAGAAGAAGGGCGGCCTCTTGCTCGACTCGCGTCCCGGGTGGCAGGCCGGTGGCGAGAGCGGACCCACGATCATCCCTGGCGATGCCAAGAAGAGCCTGCTCATGATTTCGATCCGTCATGAGGACGCTGACCTGGAGATGCCGAAGGCCGGTGCCAAACTCAGCGATGCCGTGATCGCTGACTTCGCCAAGTGGATCAATGACGGTGCCTTCGACCCGCGCGACAAGGCGCCGACCAAGGACGAACTCGCGAAGGCGACTGACTGGAAGACCGTGCTGGAGGCGCGCAAGGACTGGTGGAGTTTGAAGCCAGTCAGTGGTCATTCGTCACTAGTCATTGGTGATGGCCGTCAGGGGCCAAATCCCGTCGATGTGTTCATCAACGCCAAGCTAAAGGAACAAGACCTCACCCCCGCGCCTCGCGCTGACGATGCGACGATCACACGCCGACTTCACTACGTGCTCACCGGTTTGCCGCCGACGCCCGATCAGGTGCAATCGAAGATCAGCAATTTGAAGTCCACGATCGAGTCGCTCCTCGCCTCCGAGCGCTTCGGCGAGAAGTGGGCGCGTCACTTCATGGATTGGGTGCGCTACGCTGAGAGCTACGGCTCCGAAGGCGACCCGGCGATCCCGTATGCGTGGCGCTACCGCGACTACCTCATTCGGGCTTTCAACAGCAACGTGCCGTATCCACAGCTCGTGCGCGAGGCCATCGCTGGCGATCTCTTGCCGCAGCCGCGCATCGTCAATGGCATCAACGAAAGCGCACTTGGCATCGCGCAACTGCGCATGGTGCTGCATGGCTTCTCACCGGTGGACTCGCTGGATGAGATGCTCACGTTCACCGACAACCAAATCGACACCGTGAGCAAAGCCTTCCAGGCGATGACCGTCACTTGCGCGCGTTGCCACAATCACAAGTTCGATCCCATCAGCCAGACCGACTTCTACGCGATGTATGGCATCTTCACGAGCACGCATCCCGCAGTGATCGATGTGAATCGCGCCGACGACAGCGCACTGCGCGCGGAGATGAAGTCGCTGAAGCAGCAGCTCAAGCAAGCCGTCGGCAAAGCCTGGCTTGCGTCTTTGCCTGCCTCCTCAGCCGTGGACCCATCGTCATCCGAATCAGCAAAGCTCGATTGGTTCACCTCTGGCAAAGGCGTCACCGCACAGCCCACGCCAGCCGGGGAGTTCAGCATCGCCAATGAAGGCACGGCCATCATCCAGCGCATCCATCCACGCGGCTGGTTCTCGGATACGCTGTCCACCAAAGACGCAGCCGTGATGGCATCGGCTCGCTTCACGAATCCTGGTGGCACACTGTGGGTTCGTTGTGCAGGCGATGGCGGCGCGCGTGCTCGCTACATCGTGCAAAACTACCCGCGCACCGGCACCATCCACAAGGCCATCACCTTGGCGAGTGAGAAGGACGAAGCTCTCGCATGGCGCTCGCTCGATCTCGAATACTGGAAGGGCGACGAGATCTTCATCCAGTGCACCACGGCTGCCGACATGCCCGTGGAGACGAAGCAAGATGATCGCTCCTGGTTCGGCATCACTGACTGGAAGATCGTTCCGCCCGATGGTCCCGTGCCACCACTGCCGAAGCCTGCGACCAATGCACGTGCTGCCGTGCAAGCCTGGATCGATGGCACCATCACCGATGCGCAGGCCGAGTTGCTCGATCAGTTGCTGCGCGATGGCAAGCTCACCAACGATCGCCGCCAGATTGCCGAAGCAGAGCCGCTGCTCGCCAAGTATCGCGCGCTGGAGAATCGTTTGCCCGCTCCCGTGCGTTCGCCCGGTGTGATGGAAGCCGACGCCACGGATCGCGCTCTGTTTGTGCAGGGCAATCACAAGAGCCCAAGCGAGATCGTGCCGCGTCGCTTCCTCGAAGCGATCGATCCGAAGCCCTACAACTCCAAGCAAAGCGGTCGCCTTGAACTCGCCAACAGCATCGCCGACTTGAAGACCAATCCGCTCACCGCACGCGTGATCGTCAACCGCCTTTGGCATCACATCTTCGGTCGCGGCATCGTCAGCACCGTGGATAACTTCGGTCGTCTTGGCGAGCTGCCCACGCATCCTGAATTGCTCGACTTCCTCGCGCAGCGATTCATCGACAGCGGCGGCGACCTCAAGGCGATGATCGAGTTGTTGGTCTCGTCCGACACCTTCCTGCGCAACGACAAAGCACCCGCTGGCGCGAACGAGAAGGACCCGGATAACAAGCTGCTCAGTCGCTGGACCGTGCGTCGTCTGGAAGCCGAAGCCATCCGCGACTCGATGCTGCAACTCACCGGCAAGCTCGACCTCACCATGGGCGGCGAGAGCGTGGGAGGCGGCGACATGCGACGCAGCGTGTATGTGAAGGTCACGCGCAACAGCCTCGATCCCTTCCTCACCGTCTTCGATGCCCCCGTGCCCAGCAGCACTCGCGGCAAGCGCGATGTGACCAACGTGCCTGCGCAGTCGCTCACGATGCTTAATGACGCAAAGCTTCAGTCCTGGGCCAAGCAGTGGGGCAACCGCACCACCGGTGACGATGCCTCACGCGTGAAGCAGATGTTCAGCGAAGCCTTCGGTCGCGCACCGACGGATCGCGAGTTGAAGGGCAGCCTCGCCTTCGTGCAAAGCAGTGCCCACGGAGGCGACGCGCAGCGCAGTGAACTCGCGAAGCTCGACGACCAACTCACGTCCATCCGCAACAGCATCGAACGAACGCTCGCCCCGGTTCGCGAGCGCCTGACCAAGAAACTCACCGTCGCCAAGCCGACCGGCAACTTGCCCGAGCCTTATGCTGAGTGGGATTTCGAGGACGGCCCGCAGGACTTGAAAGGCCATCTACCACTGACCTTGAATGGCAATGCACGCATCGAGCACGGCGTCCTCATTCTCGATGGCAAGTCGTATGCCCGCAGCGTCGCCTTGCCGAAGGACGTCAAGGCCAAGACGCTCGAAGCCTGGGTCATGCTCGAGACCCTCGATCAACGCGGCGGCGGCGTGATCACCATGCAAGACAATCAAGGCAACGTCTTCGATTCCATCGTCTTCGCTGAGAAAGCCGCGCACGAGTGGGTGCCCGGCAGTGATTTCTTCAATCGCTCGCAACTCCTCGGGGGGCCAATCGAACAAGAGGCGGACAAGCGTCCCGTTCACATTGCCTGCGTCTATGAAGCGGATGGACGTGTGAGCTTCTACCGCGATGGACAGCTCTATGGCAAAAGCTACCAGAGCAACGGCCCTGCCGTCTTCAAGGAAGGCGATGCCCATGTCCAGCTCGGCTGCCGTCACGGCACCGGCGGTGGCAACAAGTTCCTCACCGGCCGCATCCTGCGCAGTCGCGTCTATGACCGCGCGCTCACTGCTGATGAACTCCATCAAACACGCTTGCTCGAGCAGAGCACCATCAGCGAACGCGATGTGATCGACGCCTTGTCCTCCACCCACCGCGAAGCCGTGAAGACTCAGCAAGCCCAGCTCGCCACGCTCCGCGAGCAAGCCACCAAGCTCCGCTCCCAAATCGAATCCGTCGGCGGCGAAGCCCAAACCTGGGCCAGCCTCGCGCTGTCATTGGTGAACACCAAAGAATTCGTTTATCTCAAATGAGCCTCAGCGCTCCATCAATCCCAGTCGATGTGCTTCGGGAAACCCGCGCACAACTTCGAGTCCGGCACCGGGCCGATGCTGTCGTAGCGGAAGAACTCCATGTCGCCCTCTTCGCTGCACAGCCAGACCTCTTGCGCACCAGCGGCAAAATAGAGCTGCATCTTGCCCAGCATCTGCTCGCGGCTGTTGGAGGGAGAGAGAATCTCCACGCAAATCTCTGGCGAGATCGGCAGGCTGAACGCACGCCGGAAGGGTGCGTAGCGCTCCTTGGAAATCCATACCACATCCGGCACGCGCACCCCATCAGTGGTTTCTACCGCGCATTCGACAATCACCCGGCCACCAGAAAGCCTCTGCTCGATCTGCTTGCCGATCTCATACTCATATCCACCGTGCCAGGAAGAAGCCGGACTCATAACGATTTGGTTATAGCGATTGGTTTCGACCTTGTAGGGAAGGTCTTGCAGCGTGCGGTCAGCGCAGATGGTCGCCCAGGAAATCATGTCACCAGCCTAGTCGGAGCCTGCCCGAATCGCCAGAAGGAATTTAAACCGAACCCACTCACCATTCGCTTGTCATGATCACCCGCCGCCATCTCCTCTCCCGTGCCTCCACAGGTTTCGGCCTTGCCGCGCTTCAGGGCATCCTGGCAGAAGAGGCTCGCGCCGAAGTCTTCACGCATCGCGCGATGAAGTTCGCGCCCAAGGCTCGCAGCGTCATCTTCCTCTACATGAGCGGCGGTGTGTCGCACATCGACTCGTTCGATCCGAAGCCGCTGCTGAACAAATACGAAGGCAAGGCAATGCCCGTGGCGGTGCAGCGCACGCAGTTCAATAACAACGGCACCGTGCAGCCCGCGCACTGGGCGTTCAAGAACTACGGCCAGAGTGGGCTGCCCATCTCCGACATGCTGCCTGGACTCGGCGACGTGGCGGACGAGTTGTGCGTCATCCGCAGCATGACCGCGAAGTTCAGCGAGCACGCGCAGGGGAACTTCTTCATGCACACCGGCTTCCCGTTCCTCGGCTTCCCCAGCGCTGGTGCTTGGACGAGCTACGGACTCGGGTCCGAGTCACGCGACATCCCGTCTTATGTCGTGCTGCAATCCGGTGGTGCCGGGCTGCCGCATGGTGGCGTGGGGAACTTCGGCAATGGCTTCCTGCCCGCGCAGCATCAGGCCTCCATCATCAAGGCGGACGAAGGCGAGCCTCTGGCCAATATCAGTCCGCGCGAGCCCGCGTCGCTTCAGCGTCAGCGGCTCGACTTCATCGGCGAGATGGATCGCAGCTTCGCCTCTTCCTTGGATGCGAACTCCCAGATCGACGCCGCGATCAAGAACTACGAGATGGCCTGGCGCATGCAGAGCGCCGTGCCCGACCTGTGCGACATCAGTGGTGAGACGGAAGCCACGAAGAAGCTCTACGGCCTCGATGATCCCGAACCGAAGAAAGCCGCGTATGCACGCCAGTGCTTGCTCGCCCGCCGACTCGTCGAGCGCGGTGTGCGCTTCATCGAACTCAGCACGCTCGCCTACAACACCGGCGGCGGCAACGGTGCCAACCCCTGGGATCACCACGGCAATATCAAGGAAGGCCACGGCAAGATGGGCAACCAGATCGCCAGCCCCATCGCGGCACTGATCAAAGACCTCCGCTCGCGAGGCTTGCTCGATTCCACGCTGCTGGTCTGGGCCGGCGAATTCGGTCGCACTCCGTTTGCGCAAGGTGCCAATGGCCGCGACCACAACCCCCTTGGCTTCAGCGTTTTCATGGCTGGCGGTGGTGTTAAAGGTGGCCACGTCTTTGGGGCGACGGATGACTTTGGTTACAAAGCCGTCGAGGACACGCAGACCGTGTATGACATGTGGGCCACCGTCCTCCACCTCATGGGCATCGATCACGAACGCCTCACCTACCGCTACAGCGGCCGCGACTTCCGCCTCACGGATGTGCATGGTCGGGTGATGAAGTCGATCATTGCTTGATTGCGCTTCGATTTGAGGCGTTAAGCAGCCGCCTCTCATGCCTGACGCTTCCGCTGACGAACAGATCGCGCGCCTTGATGCGCAGCCTGCCTTGCCCTCACGCAACCGGCTTTCCATCGCGCTGGTGCTGGTGGTGCAGATGCTGAATTCCTTCAACGATAACTTCGTGAAGATGATGCTGATCGCATTGGCCTTCACCGTCGCGCCGCACACGAAGCTGGGGGACAACATGGAGATCTACCTGGTGTCGATTTTCTCGCTTCCCTATGTGCTCTTTGCTCCGATGGCGGGGTGGTGGTCGGACCGGATGTCGAAGAAGCGGGTGATGGTGTGGATGCAGATTGCGCAGCTGCTGTGCTTTGGTCTGCTGGGTTTCATCTTGTGGCAGCGCGATCCGTTCTGGAGTCTGCTCTTGAGTTTGGGCGGGTTCTTTGTGCTGGCCACGCAGGCGGCCTTCCTGAGTCCGGCGAAGATGGGCGTGATGAAGGAACTCGCCGGCTCGCGGCGACTCGGGTCGGTGTCGGGCTGGTTGCAGATGACGATGATGGCCGGCGTGCTGTCAGGCATCTGGGCGGGCGGGCGCTGGTATGGTCATCAGCTCGATGTGACGCACGATGCGTGGATGTCAGCGCTGTGGCCGCTGTCGATCATCGCGATGCTGGCGGTGGGCGAGTTGATCGCGGCGTTCTGCGTGCAATCGACGCCCGAGCACCCGGAGGTCGCGTTCACGAAGTCGCGACTGTGGGAGCACTTTGATCAGGTGAAGCTGGTGTTCCGCGATCGACCGGTGCGGCTGGCAGCGCTGGGCATCATGTATTTTTGGTTCGTGTCGAATGCGATCGGTCTCATCGTCGTGACGCTGGCAAAGGAGTTGAACCCTGACCCCACGCACGGCTCGGGCCCGCAGCAACTGGGCGATCTCGCGGCGGTGCTCGGGGTGGGTGTCGTGGCGGGGAGTTTGATCGCAGGTGCGATCTGCAAGCGCCGCATCGAGATGGGCATGATCCCGGTGGCAGGGCTGGGCATGATGAGCGGGCTGCTGTGGGCGGGGCTCGCGACGGCAGGCAGCACCAGCATGTATGCGGGGCTGATCTTCACGGGTGCCGCAGGCGGTTGCTTCATGGTGCCGCTCTATGCCTATGTTCAAGACAAGGCGCGACCCGAGGAGCGAGCCCGCATCATCGCAGGGCTGAACTTGCTCGACTGCATCGGCGTCTTTGCCTGCGCGGCGGCGGTGTTTGGCATGAAGGCACTGGGCTTCACGGCCTCGCAGCAATTCGTGGCGCTGTCGGTGCCGACGTTCTTCGCCTCGATCTATGTGACCAAGTTGCTGCCCAAGGACCTCGTTCGTTTCGTGTGCACGGGGATCGTGCGTGCGATCTACAAGGTCCGTGGGGTGAATGTGCATCGTGTGCCCAAGCAAGGCGGCGTGCTACTGCTGCCGAATCATGTGAGCTATGTGGATGCGCTCGTGATCTCGGTGACGTGCGAGAGGCCGGTGCGTTTCGTGATGTGGGACACGCTTTACAAGGTGTGGTGGATGAACGGCTTTCTGCGACTCTTCGGCACCGTGCCGATCTCCGCGACGCGAGCGAAGGATGCGATCCGCACCGTGGCCGATGCGCTCAAAGCGGGCGAGTGCGTATGCTTGTTCCCTGAGGGCCAGCTCACGAAGCTCGGGATGGTGAACGAGATCCGCAAAGGCTTCGAGCTGATGGTGCGCAGTGCCGAGGTGCCCGTGGTGCCGGTTTATCAAGATGGTCTGTGGGGCAGCATCTTCTCGCATGAGGGCAAAGGTGTGTGCAAGAAACTGCCGAAGGCCCTGCGCTATCCGGTGACGATCAACTTCGGCGAACCGATCCCGGCGAAGGAGGCCAAGGCGGAGCGAGTGCGCGAGGCGATCCTTGCTTTGGGCAGCGAAACGTATCTGCTGCGCGAGCCGAAGGCGGATCAAGCGCGGCTGAATCTCATGCGCCTCGACGATGTGCCGGTGGATGATCCATCGAAACGATTCCTCGATGCCGCGACCGGAGCGATCATCGCTGTGCATGTGCCGAATCCGCCGATGCCTGCGGGCAGCACCGATGAGCAGCTCGGCACGCGCGAGGGTTCGTTGGGTCGTCTGTTGCCAGGGCTCGCAGCGAAACAATCCGGCACCTTGCTGGTGATCAGTGGGCTGGTTCCAGGCTCCACGGCGACAGTGACGATTCCTGACGCAACACTTGATCCGATGGGCTTCATCGTTCCTATCCAGGCATGAAGCCACTCCTCGAAGTCCTGCAATCCGGTGCCGCCTACCTTACGAAGAAGGGCATCGACGAGGCCCGCCTGAACATGGAGCATCTGCTGGCGCATGTATTGCAGTGTCGGCGCATGGACTTGTATCTGCGATTTAATGAAGTGATCAAGGAGCCGGAGCTGGACGTGTTGCGCGGGTTGCTGAAGCGTCGCGGGGAAGGGGAGCCGTTGCAGCACCTGCTGGGCACGGTGGAGTTTTACGATAGCGAGTTCGTCAGCGATCATCGTGCGCTGGTGCCGAGGCCGGAGACGGAACGGTTGGTGGAGTTGATCGTGGAGCAGTGGGGCAAAGAACCTCCGGCACGCGTGCTCGACATGGCCACGGGCTCAGGCTGCATCGGGCTCTCGCTGGCCAAGGCATGGCCGCAGAGCAAGGTCATGCTGGCAGACATCTCGGAGGATGCTCTGGAACTCGCCCGATTGAATGGCTCGCGACTGAAGCTGGACGAACGCGTGCGGCTGGTGCGCTCAGATTTGTTCGAGAAGGTCGAGGGAGCGTTTGATTTGATCGTTTCCAACTTGCCCTACATCCCGCGTGGTGAACTGGCAGCGCTGAGCCGTGAAGTGCAGCGTGATCCTGTGCTTGCTCTCGATGGTGGTGAGAGCGGGATGGAGATCATCGAGCGGTTCATCACCGCATCAAAGGACCATCTCAATGACGGCGCGTGGATAGCGCTCGAGGTGCATCACGACCAGGGCGATCCGGTGGCTTCCATGTGCCAGTCGTCTGGATTTGTGGAGGTGAGTGTGCGAAAAGACCTTGCCAACATTGGGCGCTTCGTGTTTGCCAAGTGGCAGCACTCTGCACCCACTTCATGATGGAAAAACTGATCGTTCACGGTGGCACGCCTTTGAAAGGCAAGGTCACCATCAGCGGCTCGAAGAACTCTTCGTTGCCCATTCTCGCGGCCACGCTGCTCACCAAGGATGTCTGCACGATTCGTCGTGTGCCGGACCTTTCGGATACCAACTACATGACGCAAATCTTGGCCGAACTCGGGGCCGAGGTGGAGCGCGCGAGTGGGGTCGTCGTTGTCGAAGCGAAGAAGATCAAAAGCGAAGCGCCTTACGATCTGGTGCGCAAGATGCGTGCGTCCATCTGTGTGCTGGGTCCGCTCACGGGCCGTCTGCGCAAGGCGAAGGTGTCGCTGCCTGGTGGTTGTGTCATCGGTGATCGGCCAGTGGATCTGCACCTCAAAGGACTCGAAGGTCTTGGTGCCGTCGTCACCGTGGATGGCGGCGACATCCAGGTGGATGCGAAGAAGAACTTCAAGGGCGGATCGCTCAATCTCATGGGCAAGCATGGCTCCACGGTGCTCGGCACGGACAATGTCATGATGGCGGCGGTGTTGGCAAAAGGCACGACGATCATCGAAGGCGCAGCCGCTGAGCCCGAGGTGGAAGACCTTGCCAATTTCCTCAAGAAGATGGGCGCAAAGATCGAAGGCGCAGGCAGCAATCGCATTGTCATCGAAGGTGTGAAGGAACTGCACGGTGCCGAGCACACCGTCATCCCTGATCGCATCGAGGCAGGCACGTTCCTCTGCGCAGGCGCGATGATGGGCGAGGGCGTGACTTTAAAGCGCGTGGCACCCGAGCACATGAAGGCAGTCCTCGATTCTCTGAAGCTTTGCGGCTTCCCGATGGAGATCGGCAAGGACAGCATCACCATCCATCCGAACCCCAATGCGAAGGGCTTCGATCTCACGACGATGCCGTATCCGGGCTTCCCCACGGACATGCAGGCGCAGTTCTGCGCGATGGCGTGCGCGATTCCGGACACGAGCACCATCACGGAGACCATCTTCCCCCAGCGCTTCATGCATGTGGCAGAGATGAAGCGCATGGGTGCCAATATCGATCTGCAAGGTGCCACCGCCCGCATTCGCGGCGTGGACAAGATGAAGGGCGCGCCCGTGATGGCGAGCGACCTTCGTGCCTCGGCAGCCCTCGTGCTGGCGGCGATCAAGGCGGAAGGCAAGACCGAGATCAATCGCCTTTACCACATCGATCGTGGCTACGAGCACCTCGACGACAAGCTCGTTGGTCTCGGAGCTGATCTCGAGCGTGTGAAGGCCTAACGCCGCTTCACACGAGCCCGGAGATCAGCTTGTCAAAGGCCGCGAGATCGGCCGGCCAGTGAATGCCAGGGATGGCAGCGAGGGCACTGCAGTAGCTGTGGGAGGCGCGACCGCCGACGATGATGGAGACGGATTCCGGAAGGAGCTGGCGCAGCTTGGTGATTTCACCAGCCACCAGCTCGCAGCCAAGGGGATACACCACGCTCAATGCCACTACGCGGACTCGGCGTGCAGTCGCCGCCTTCGCGATCTCTGGCGCAGGCAGTCCCGCGCCCAGGTAGGTTACCCTCCAGCCGAGGTCCCGCGCGGTCGCCGACACCAGCAGGGCACCCAGTTCATGAGCGGTTCCAGCGGGCGTGCAGATAATCATCTCGGGCGCATTCACCGGCACATCGGCGCCAGGCACAGAGGCCGCAAGGAAGTCGCGAATCACGGCCGTGTGCAGGTGCTCTTGCGCTTCCCCCAGGTTTCCGTCACGCCACTCCTCGCCGGTCAAAGCGATCAGAGGACCAATGACTTCCCGCAGTGTCAGTCGATGGCCCAGGGTGTCGAGGGCATGGTGGAGCACACAGCGGAGCTTGTCCGCATCATAAGTGTCGAGCGTCTTGCGTGCGGCAGCGATGAAGTCAGCGGGCTTGGTCAGCAGTTTGATCGCCTCGCGGCATGGCATGCTCTTGGCCTGTAGCGCTCGCAGCTCGTCATTGCTGCATTTGGCGATCTGTCCGATGCGATAGCCGAACTGAGTGAGCTGATGCAGAAGGGTGAGACGTTCAATATCTTCATCCAGGTAGTGGCGCAGACCTTTCTCACATCGCCGGGGCGTCAGCACTCCGTAGCGCTTTTCCCAGGCGCGGATGACGACCTGTGAAACTCCGCTGCGGCGGCTGGCAATGAGGATGGTGTGGGGCATGGACGGAGGCTTTACGGCGGCAGCGGCGCTTGAGTTGCCTGTGAACGCACGTTCGTCAATCGCGCTCTGTGAGCGAGCGCACCAGCATCACCTCGCACGCTCCATCACCCGAGTCTGTCCGGCTGAGAGAGCTATACCACTTGCCACCATCTTTGGGGTCGGTCAGTTCAATGAGCTGGCCGCGAAGCGAAATGAGTGATCCAGGGCGGAGCCTGGCGATCTGATCGCGGATCGAGTCGGTGATGGGAATCAGATGCATGTTGCAAGAGTGGCGGACGATTTCCTTCCTCGGCAAGGGCAGATCGCCATAGCACTTCCATTGGAAGAACCGCATCCGCTGGTCGATGTCCAGCTTCTCCAGGATGCGCGTGTCCGACATCGGACCCCAGCCAACGGCGACATCGTAGGGGGCGATGTCTCCTCCTGGGTCACCTTCGTAGCTCTTCCGGCAGAGCACACGGGCGTCGATCTTGTATTGCGCCAGTGGCTTCACCTTCCAGCCCTTCAGGATGATCTCCGGCTGAGGGCTGCTGAAGAGAGTTTGCTCAGGTTCAGCCCGCACCAGCACACCGGGCGGGCGATCGATGGGCGCGGACAGCGACCACAGCCACCAGACGGCAGCGGTAATGAGGGCGGGCACAAACAATCGGCGCATGGTAGAACGATCCGCGCATCATCAGGTGGAGAGCAAGTGAATTGAACCTTGCGTCGTATGCCTCGCTCCGCACTCTGCCATCACCTTGAAGACCGTGACTCCCTCCATGCTCGACTCCCTACGCGCGCTGCTCGGCAGCGATCGTGTGCTGACTTCTCAAGAAGACCTCATCCCCTACAGCTTCGATGGCACAGCGGCGCTGAAGCAGATGCCTGGAGCGGTGGTGTTTCCGTTGAGTGGCAAGGAAGTCTCCGAGTGCGTAAAGCTCGCGCGAGCTAACGAGGTGCCCGTGGTGACTCGCGGTTCAGGCACCGGCCTGAGCGGTGGCAGCGTGCCACTCGCGGGATGCCTGGTGATCTGCCTCGTGAAGATGGATCGCATTATCGAACTCGATCAGCAGAACCTCACGATGCGTGCGCAGTGTGGCGTGATCACGAAGGAGATCGACGATGCAGCTGCGGCCGTGGGTTTGTTTTATCCGCCTGATCCCGGCTCGATGAAGATCAGCACCATCGGCGGCAATGTGGCGGAGAACTCCGGTGGTCTGCGTGGTCTGAAGTATGGCGTCACACGCGACTACGTGATGGGCATGGAAGTCGTGCTGCCGGATGGCGAACTCGTCTTCCTTGGCAACAAGTGCGTGAAGGATGTGGCCGGTTACTCGATGAAGGACCTTTTCATCGGCAGCGAGGGCACGCTCGGCATCATCACCGAGGTGCTGATCAAACTGCTGCCGCGTCCGCAATCGCGGAAGACCATGCTCGCCTTGTATGACTCGATGGAAGCCGCCGCCGAGACCATCTCCGCCATCATCGCCGCGCGCATCATTCCCTGCACGCTGGAGTTCCTCGACCGTATGACCGTGCGCTGCGTCGAGGACTTCGCCAAGATCGGCCTGCCCACGGATGTGGAGGCACTCGTGCTCATGGAGACCGATGGTCATCCCGCCGTCGTCGAAGATGAAGCCGCGAAGATGATCGACCTCGCACGCCAGCATGGTGCCCGTGAGGTGAAGGTGGCGAAGGACGAAGCCGAGGGTGTCCGCCTGGCCAGCGCGAGACGCAGTGCCTTCTCCGCGCTCGCCCGCATGAAGCCCACGACGATCCTCGAAGACGTCACCGTGCCCCGCAGCGAACTCGCTCGCATGGTGGCCTTCATCAATGCGGTGGCAGCGAAGCACTCGCTGCTCATCGGCACCTTCGGCCACATGGGTGATGGCAATCTGCATCCTACCTTCCTCACCAACGAGAAGGACCATGAGGAGATGCATCGCGTGGAAGCTGCGCTGGAGGAGATCGTCGCCGAGACCATCCGCCTCGACGGCACCATCACGGGTGAGCACGGCGTTGGCCTTGCCAAAAAGATGTTCCTACGCCGCCAGATGGGCGAGGGGAGCTACGCCCTCATGCAAAGCGTGAAGCGCGCCCTCGATCCCATGAGCCTGCTCAATCCAGGGAAGATCTTTGATCTGTGAGCCAGTGGTCTGATGGCACCACTGAACGTGATCGGCAGGTCAGGTTCATACGGCGACGATAGGGCGGCCCGTTGAGCGTTGGGGACTTGTGCCTCGCGTTGGCTAAAACAACAAGGAGCCTGTTACCAGCCACGAAATAGAGCGTTAGACGAGGGGTCATGAACAAAGACAAA
Organism: Verrucomicrobiaceae bacterium; assembly: GCA_016795365.1. Taxonomy (GTDB): domain Bacteria; phylum Verrucomicrobiota; class Verrucomicrobiia; order Verrucomicrobiales; family Verrucomicrobiaceae; genus JAEUHN01. The sequence goes on along the minus strand of JAEUHN010000004.1, from coordinate 220,131 downwards.
ACCTTCCTCAGTGTCCTGGTCGGATTGATCGTGCTTTCGGTCATCTTCTTTGTGGTGGAGAGGCTCATCGGAAGGGTGACGGGTGGAGGACGGAAGCAGCCGATCCTGCGGAAGGGATGGTGGACGGATGTGGTCTATTGGTTTGCAACAGTTCTGCTGACCAAGCCGATGGTGAGGATCATACTGATCCTGCCTCTCGGGCTACTGATCCTCGCGAAAGTCACGTCGAAGGACCTTCTTCAAATGGGCAGCTACACGGGCTACGGTCCGCTGAGCCGACAGCCGATTTGGCTGCAGGCGGTGCAGATCTATGTGCTCGTCGATTTCATTAGCTACTGGACGCACCGCTTGTTTCATCGTGGTCGCTGGTGGCCCTTCCATGCGGTGCATCACAGCTCTGAGGAACTCGACTGGCTGGCTAGCGTGCGGGTGCATCCGGTCAATGACCTGGTGAACAAGCTGGCGCAGGCGGTGCCGGTGCTGCTCATGGGCTACAATCCGACCGTGACACTGAGCACGGCTCCGGTGCTCACGTTTTATGCGATCCTGCTGCATGCGAATGTGAACTGGGACTTCGGTCCGCTGCGCCGTGTGATTGCGACGCCAGTCTTCCATCGCTGGCATCACTCGAAGGATCGCGAGGCCTGGGACAAGAACTTCGCCGGGCTGCTGCCGATCTGGGACATCCTCTTCGGAACCTACTACATGCCGAAGGGGCGCTACCCTGAGAACTTCGGCATCCATGACGAGATGCCGAAGGGATTCCTCGGGCAGATGTGGAGACCCTTTGTCTGGGCTCTCGGAAAGAAGCCGTAGATCGGGAATGCGTTTGTCGGATGCAGCCTGTTAGGCCCCGAAATTGATGAAGTCGAGGTTGCGGGCCTGAAGGGTGCTGGTGCTCAGGTCGGGCATGAAGCGCAGGAGGTTGGGGAAGACGCTCGTGAGCTGGCTGTCGCTGACGCCGAACCATTTTGCGATGAGGGCTGCCTTTTGATCGACGGAGGTGGTGGGTATCCAGCGTCCGCGATTGCCCGTGCAGTCGATGCCGCCATTGACCGTGAGATCGGGGAACTGTCCGAGGATTTGCCTGCCCTTCACGGCACCACCGCAGACGAGACTGTGGCCACCCCAGGCGTGGTCGGAGCCGCCCGTGGCATCGTTCTTGTTCGGCGTGAGCGTGCGGTTGAAGTCGCTCGCGGAGAAGAGCATCACATTGTTCCACATGCCGATGGAGACCATGGCATCGCGGAAGGCGCGAATGCTTCGACTCAGGTTGTTCACCAAGCCATAGTGCCCGGCGTTGGCGTTGCCATTGGGAATCTGGGAGGTGTGAGTGTCCCAGCCGCCGACTTGAACAAAGAAAATCTGACGCTTGTTGTTCAACTGCGAACGTCCGGCAATCATGCGGGCCACCACCTTGAGCTGACTCGAGAGATCGGTCTGGCCAAAGCCACCGGGGAACCAGTTGGTCCAGTGCACGTCGAGCGTCGGGTTGGGTGCAGCCGTTTGTGCGAGGGCGGTGCCGACGAGGCCCTCGGTGTTGCGCGCGCTCTTGGGCGTCTCGGCATACTCGTTATCGAACAAGCTGGCGTGCGAGGCGGCCATGATCTGCTCCAGCGCACGGAATCGCCAGCCTGCGCTGGTGTTCTGGTAGTTGGTATTGATCAAAGGATCGAGTCCTGGATCGAGGGCGGCGGAGGGACTGTATTTGCCACTGCCAGGGCTGCTCAAATTGAAGAAGTCCGGACGCAGGGCCGAGTTGCGCAAGGCGGCACCGTAGGAGGTGGAAGGGGTGCCGCCACTGAAGCCGGTGAGCGCGGTGATCGCGCCGCCGCTGCTCATGAAGTAGGGCTGCTCCAGGCCGCCGACGAGGAAGCTATTGGCACCCGCGATGGACACGGAAACGCCGAGATCGCCATTGTTCATGGTGCGCACGATGTCCGCCACGCGACCGCCCCAGCCATTGACGAAGGGTTTGTCCGGAAGCGACGACTGCCACTGCACTTGCTGGTCAGAGTGTGAGAAGAGTTGTGGAGGCTTGGTGCTGGCGGGCAGGGTGTTGAAGTTGGAACGCGTGATCTGCTGGGTGCCGATGAGGGTGCCGATGTTTGCGAAGAAGGACAGCTCGCCCAGCTCAAACAAGGTCTTCAGCGGATAGGCACCGGGATGAACCGCCATCGCTCCGCCTGTGTAGCCAGCACGGTTGGCGGGATCGAACTGGCTGGTGCCGCCCACCGTCGCATTGATGGGATTCAGCCGTGTGCTCACCGGATCAACGGTGATGGCGGTGCCGTTAAAGTAGCCGTTGTTCGCAGCTGGTGTGTAGTCGAAGGACGCGTCAGGAACACTCAGCACACCGCGGCCCAGGCTGTAATCCGCCCGGGCGCTGCTGGTGGTGCCAGCTGGGATGAGGAGGTTGTTCGAGTCGTTGCCACCGTTGAGGAAGAGGCAGATCAGCGCCTTGTAGTCCTCGCCTCCTGATTGAGCGGCAGCGGCACCCGTGAGCTTGAGCTGCGTGAGCGTGTTGACCAGACTGGTGATGCCCAGGCTGGCGCAGCTCGTCTGGAGCATGAAGTCGCGACGGTTCGGCTTGGAGCGGTTCTCGGTTTTACGCAGAAGTAAGTTCATGGCGGGTGATGCAATTCCTGATCTTTGATTCCTGATTCTGGATTCAGCTGGCCGATGGAGCCTTGGGACGGGTGCGTTGGGCGGGTGTCTTCCTGGAAGATGCTTTGTTGCGGGCAGTGCGGACCGATGCGGTGAAGATGGCGACCAGTTCAGATGCTTCACGGCACAGGGGGTCCACGCGCGGTTTCTTCATGAGGCTCGCCTCTCCGATCAATTCCATCCAATACTCGGATTCGTCAGCTTCCTCGATCACGATGCCGAGCTTGGCCACGAACTCTGCTTCCGATCTTCCGCGGTAAGCACTGCGGTAGTTGGCACCGACCGATGTCGCGCTGCGCAGCAGTTGTTTGCCAAGGACTTCAGCAGATGTCTTTCGAGGCAAAGCATCCACCAGCTTGATTGCCCGAAGGGCAAACTCCTTGGTGCGCTTTTTCAATTCATCTCGATTCATAGCTGTGTTCGCTTGGTGTGGGGTGAATCAGGATTCAGGAATTCAGAATCAGGAATCCATCAGTGATTGGTAAAGGCATTCGCGCCCACCGTCATGAGGTAGGCAGCCCAGCGGACGCGGTCGCGAACGTCGGTTTCGAAGGTGCTTGTGGGTGGTGATTTCGGATTGTAAGCCACCTCGGCGGCGTATCGCGTGGTGGCGGGGCTGCCGGAGCCGCCGCTGTGGCGGTAAATGGCATCCATCACGGCCTGACGGGGATTGAAGGGCGGCATCGGAGTGGGACTTGGCTTGTTAGGCTCGACCAGGATCGGCCAGTGGGCCTTGAGGTAGCCATTGCTGAACCAGAGATCCATCTTGTCGATCACCGTCTTCGTCGCCAGCCAGTGCGCGTTCTGGATGTTGGCCAGATCGATGGCGTTGGTGCTGGTGGCGAGAGTGGACGGGATCGTGCCATACACGGAGGTGAGGTGGCCGTAGAAGGTGCTGCGGTAGAGGAGGATCGGCTCCACGTAGTCGAGCACGATGTTGTCGCGCTGATTGCTGCTGCCCTGATCGTTGGTGAAGTAGCCCTGGGTCTTGCCGATCTGGGGTGGGGGAACGTAGAACGATGGTGGGTAGAGGGAGATCGTGACCGTGGTAGGGGCGCCCGTGGAATCCACCGGAGGCTGGTTCAGCTTGATCAAGATGGAGTCATTCGCGCCGCCTTCGGTGATCACGGTGTCGGTGCCGCCCACGTGAGTCACGTCGATGCTGGATACATCGTTGTCCCAGATCTGAGCGGTGTGGGTGGGGATGCTCAAGTTGTTCCAAAGCGCGTCGGCGCTGGCGATGCTGTGGCTGACCACGCCATTGTGAGTGACGGCTTCTGCGGTGGTGTCGTTGACGGCGGTCAGGGTGATCGTTTGCGGCACGTTCCAAGGCGTGGCCCCGGCACTGTTGGTGAAGGTCACGGTGGCGGCACTCGCTGTCATTTGCGCATCGGGAGTGATCGTCACGACCACATCGGCAGCAGGTTCGCTGTTGAGGCTGATCGTGTAAGTATCGGTGACACCGTTCTCGGTGAGGACGGTGCCGGTGCCCGTGGCCAGCACATTCACGCTGGGGCCATCGTTGTCATAGACGCTGCTGGTCACTGGCGAGACAGCCTTGCCATCGAAAAAGAGATCTGCGCTCGCCACCGTGGCAGTCACTTGGCCCCAGTGGAGGATCGGCTCCATGACGAAATCGTCCACACTGCGCACCGTTACGGTCTGGGCCACATTGAAGGTGTCCGTGCCCGTCGCTCCAGGGACGAAGGTGAGGGTGCTGGGTGAGACGGTCAGCTGGCTGTCGGCGGTGAAGGTGACGGTCACATTCGCGGTCGGCTGCTGGCTGAGCACTACGGTGAAGGTGTCAGCATTTGAGCTGTTGCCATTCACGGTCGCACCGCTTTCCGTGACGCTCGTAGCGCCGCTGCTCTCGGTGATGCGGACCACGTTGGCGGCAACGGTGTTGTCATTGTCGGTGATGATGCCCGTCACCGTCGGCAGATTGGTGAGAGCTGCATACTCGGCCGCGCTCGTGGGCGTAATTGTGTGAGTAATCGGTGCGAGGTGGCGAAGCTCGGCAACGGTGTCGTTGACCGGCAGCACGTTCACCGTTTGCGCCGTGGCCCAGGTCGCGGGCGTGAAGGTCAGCGTCACACTGGCGAGCGTGGGCGTGCCGGACTTGCTGACCAGCAGTTGAGTGCCGCCATTCACTACCACATCCACGTTGGCGGTGGGCGCTTGGGTGAGCACCACGGTGTAGCTGTCCGTCGTGGTGCTGCCTTCCGTGACAGCGGTGGTGCCACCGCTTTCGACGATACTGACGCCCGGGCTGTCATTGTCCGTGACTTGAACAATCACCGGAGGAGCGACTGCTCCATTGAAGTAACCGTCGGTGCTCGCGATGTTGAAGTTCACGATGCCCGTGTGATTCGTGGGATCGACCACCAGATCATCGATCGCGGACACCGTCACGGTTTGGGTGGCGTTGTAGGCACCGACGCCCGTCGTGGCGCTCGTGAAGGTGAGCACGCTGGGGTTCACGGAGATCTGATCGTTGGTGTTGAGCGTCACGGTCACAGTGGTGCCTGCAGCAGGGGCACGGGGCAGGACCACGGTGAAGGTGTCTTGCGCCGCTGGTGTGCCGCCAGTGCCTGCAGCCCCGCCTTCCTTGACCTGCGTGAAGATGTTGGTCTGGGCAATCGTGAGGGCAGGGTCGTTGTCATCCACTGTGACCACCACGTAGGGTGTGCTGCTCACGTTGTAAGTCGGGTCCGTGCTGGCGATGTCGTGACGGATCGTGGCAGTGCCGCGAGTTTCAGCTGTGCCATCGTTGGTGGTCGAGACGGTCACGACCACAGGTGTGTTCCAATTCGAGTCCGTGAAGGTGAAGGGACCCGCCGGGGTCACTTGGATGCCTGTGGTGCTCGGTGTCAGCGTGACCGTCGTGGTGCTGCCAGCATCGGGGCGGCGACCCAGCGAGAGCGTGTAGGTATCGTTGGTGCCGTTCTCATTCACCAAGGTGAAGCCATTGCTTTCATTGACGATCAGACGCGCATCGTCGTTGTCCAGGACTGTGGCGCTGATCGTGGGCGCGGTCGTGCCGTTGAAGTTCGTCCCGGACGAAGTGGAGTAGGCGATCATCGGGCGCGTCAGCACGCCTTCATTGAGGTAGTCATCGAGCGCAGTGACGGTGACGGTTTGATCCACGCTCCACTGATTGTCCGCCGAGCCCGTGGGATTGAAGACCAGCTGCGAAGGCGTGAACTTCAGGCCCTCACCACCCAGCGTGACACTGACCTGTGCGTTCGGATTGGTGCGGAGGCGCACGGTGACGGTGTCGCCGAACTCGCCCTCCATCACGCGTGTCTCCGTGCCGGTGTGGGCGAAGATGATGGAGTTGTCGTCATCCACGATGGTCGCCACCACCTGCTGGATCGGCAGCGTGGTCGGGTAGCCGCCGGAGGTCGTGGAGGAGATCGTGTGCGTTACGGTGCCGGTGTGCGGGCCTTCGCTGGTGGTGTCGTTGTTGCCGCGCAGGTAGATTGTCTGCGGCACGTTCCATCCGCTGGTCGTTCCCGAAAGCGCCTGGCCCGTCGTAGCGGTGAAAGTGCGCGTGGTGGCGCTCGTGGTGAAGGTAGTGCCCGAGGTTTGAATGCCGATCTGGCTCGGGGTGAGATTGATCACCACATTGGAGGTAGGCTGCTTGGTCAGCACAATGGTGTAGCTGTCCAGGCCCGCCGCGAGCGGGGAGAGAGTGGTGTTGTTGGTTTCGGCAAGGTCCGTAGTGCCGCCGCTCTGCGTGATCAGCACCCCGAAGGCATTGTCATTGTCCACGACGCTCGCGAGCAACGAAGGAGTCGTTACGCCATCGAAGTTGGCTGCGGTGCTGGTCGTGGTGATGGAGATCGATTCATTGCCTGTGCCGCTGTCTTCGATGTCGGAGTCATCAGTGGCGGTGATGACGACGGATTGCGGCACGTTCCAGGTCGTGTCGTCAAAGGTCAGCGTGCTTGGCGAGACTGCGGCCTCACCATTCTGCGGCGTCAGTGTGACCGTGACCGTGCTACCGACGGCGGGCGGGCAGCTCAGGTAGATCGAGACATCATCCGTGGCACCGCCTTCCTGCACCCAGGTATTGCCGCCCGACTGGGTCACGATGAGGGACTCGTTCCTCTTCTCGTTGTCCACGAAGGTGATCGGCACCGTGGGCGTGGCCACACCGGAGTAGCCGACCGCCGAGCCGCTCACCGCGAAGCGCACCGAGGCCGCGGCGATCTGATCGATCTTCTGATCGTTCACCGGCACGAGGGTCAAGGTGATGCCCGTGTTCCAGTTGTTCGCATCCAGGACGATGGAGGCAGGCCAGCCCATGAGGGTGGTGCCTCCATTGGTGGAGAAGCGCGCGGCCGGGGTGGCCCAGCCATTGCGGAAGACGAAGTCGGCTCCGCTGATGCCCGGCGTGGTGCTCATCCCGCCCAGGGTCATCCAGGTGTAATTGTAGAGGAAGTTCACCTTCGAGACCTCGCCTGCTTCCGTGCTGATCTGAAGCTCGGGAGCAAACAGACCATCCTTGGCGAAGCGCCCTGCTGGCTGGAAGTCGGGCAGGAACCAGTTGAAGACGCTCGGCGCATCCTGCGGCGACTGGCCAAGGCTGTTGCGCAGGCTGTCGATGCGGAAGCGGAAGGGACCATCAGGCCAGGAGGCGGGCTTCGAGGGCGGGCTGAGGTTCAGCGTGTTGAACTTGCTCACCTCGCTCGCTGGATAGCCGGAAGTCATCGGCGCATCGAGATCGGAGAAGCTGGTCTGCATATCGCGCAGAGCAGCCACCGGAGCACCCGAGTAGGCCCGGAACTGACGGAGGATGCTGGCGAAATGAACGAGAGGTTCCTTCACCTTGCCATGCGAGATGAGCCCGTCGGCCAAGGCCAGCGAGCGCGCCTCATGGTCGAGCAGGATCGCTTTCACCACCGGGCCGAGCAGCCCATTGCCGTCACGGAAAGCCTTCTGCACGCGGTAGATGTAGCCCGCGCTGGGATTCGAGGTGACAAGGCGCTGGATCAGCCAGCGCGAGATGTTGACCGGCGTATTGGTGTGGCCAGGGCTCGCTTGCGTGCCTGCGCCGTAGGTGGAGTCGGAGGCCACGCCTGCGAGGGCATCATGCGCCTTGCTCACTTCCTCCGCTGCCTTCGCGTGGGTTTCGGCATCCGTCTTGCCCGTGGGGTCCCAGACCGGAATCTCCAGCTGGCCGTGCTTGCCTGCGAGCAGGCGCTTCGACAATCCAGGCACGGCCACCTGCACGGGCGGCGTCTGCGTGGTATCGAGGTAGCTGTAGGTGTTGTAGTCGTGGTAGATCGTGGTGCCGATGCGTCCGATCACCTTCATCGGCGTCACCCACGGAGCAGGCCAGAAGAGATGGCCATCGTTGCGACCGAACCATACATTGTTCCCTGATCCATTGAGATAAACGGTGGGCGAGGCCTGCTGCGTGGTGCTGGAGATACCGCCATACTGGCCGAGGATCTGCGTGGCGGCATTGCCGTGCCGCGCGCCATGCGAGAAGCCGGTGAAGACACGCGCCAGCTCCGTGATGTCATTGTTATCATAGGTCGCGATCGGCAGACCCTCGGGGCTCAGTTGCAGCGAGCCATCAGGATGCCGCAGCACCAGGCCAATGGAGAAGAGCTGCATGATTTCGCGGGCGTAGTTTTCATCCGGGCTGATGATGATTCCGCCACCCGCATCGTAGCGTGCGCGGTTGGCCACGCTGGTGAGATAGACGCCCATCATCGGGTGCATGGACACATTCTCCAGCAGCGTGCGATACTTGCCGAAGGCTCCGGCGGCGATCATGTCCCAGTAGCTCGCGGCCCCGTAGGCACGGCTGAGGACGGTGGCATCGCGTTCGGAGATGACGCAGATCTCGTGCAAGGCCTGCGCCACGCGCTGGCGCACATGGTCCTTGCTCTGGGTGATGAGGGTCCACCACTCGCGGCGCTTGTTGGGCGAGTCGCCATTCGCACCAGGATAGTTCTGGCCCGGTGCGTTGGTGTCCGGGTTGCCGGTGTTGCCCATAGGCATGCCGTTGACGAAGGTGACGCCGAGGGCCCCGCCGTTGAGCTGGGGATCGCTGGTGTAGGTGATCGGCTTGTTGCCGCGCAGGGCGAATTCCTCCATGTCCGCCGCCATCACCAGCTGTTGCAGGCTGATCTGCGGCGACTGCACGGGGTCGATCTGCTTGTCCAACCAGCTGCTCAGGCCATCCAAGTAAGTGCCGCCGCCCGCGATCGCGGCATCACACTCGGCGCGGATCTCCGTGTAGAGGGCCGTAGTGCCGCCGAAGGTGGCCTGCGACATGAAGCGCCAGATCTCGCGCTCCAGCGCATCGCCGGTGGGCACCGGCCAGGTAGGATCGCCAAGCACAGGGGAGGCGAGGTCCTCGCGACCGCTGTCGAAGTCGGTCGAGCCATTCGCCTTGTTGAAGTATCCCCAGATTTCCTTCACCGGATTGTTCGCCGTGGTGATCGACACGTAGAGGCGACCCTCCTTCAGCGCATTGAGCATCGCCTGATCCGTCAGCTCCGTCTGCGCGGCACGGATATTCCAGTTCGCTCCGCTCACCTGACCCAGCGGCAGCGGCAGCACCTCGAGATCATTGCCCACGCGGATGTAGGCCGTGTTCTGCTCGGAAGACAGGTTGTTGAAGACGATGCCGATCGAGGCCTTGTTGTTATCGCCCTCCACCAGCGCCGTGGCATAGCCGCTCGCCGTCGAGACCACGTCCGCCTCGCGACCGAGGAAGGCCACGTAGAGCTGACGGTTCGCGGGATTGGTGCCGTCCGCGTCCTTGATGTTCACCGTCGTCTGGGGGCAGGGGAAGCCGTCGGGAACGCCCGGCAGCTTGAGGCACACCTTCAGCGCCTCCGGCACTTCCAAGGCAGTATCCGGCACCGGAGCGATGCGCGCCACCTCATAGGGGGTGGAGGTTCCCTCATTGGCCGGGAGCGTGACCGTGTTGGTCGCGATATTGGCCGTGTTCTTGATGATGAAGTCGGCACCGTCCGCGCTGCTCTTCGTGCTCGCCGTGGCACCTGGGGCTGTGTCCAGCGACACCGTCAGCGCCATCGTCCCCACCGTGCGCTTCAGCTTCACCGTCGCGGGCACCCCTTCCTTCTCCAGCGCGTCCGGCGTCCCGGGCGTGATTGTCAGGGACATGAGGGAACGCAGCGTATCGAGATCGCTCGCCGTGCCACCCGAGGCATTCGTGGCGCTGGCGGCCGACGCGATGTCCGTGCCCACCTTGTTCTCCGCCCAGTCCGAGACGCCATCATTATCCGTGTCGAGGTCCTTCGACTCCAGCCGGTAGAACTTGCTGCTGCCAGCCGGGCGCGAAAACAAGATCGTGTCCGAGCCATCCACCGTCGAGTCCTTCGCCGCCCCGCTCACCTCCGCCCAGGCCGAGCCCACCTCGCCAGGGGCCGGACCCGCCGGGGTGTCCGACTGCCACACCTGGTAGCGCTTCCCCTTCTTCCCATCGTAAGTCATCACCACATTGCTGCCGCTGATCGCCATGTTCCCCACCATCAGGCAATCCCCCGCCTGGCGCGGATTGCTGCCCGCCACGCATTCGACGAAGTTCGAGCAGCCGTCATTGTCCTCGTCCCCGCCCGGTGTCAGGCCCCAGGCATTGTAAACCGCCTGCCACACATCATCGAGTCCATCGGGAGCGCCTTGTCCCGGAGCGGTCGAGTAATCATCAATCAGTGCGTGGGCCGGAGCAGCGGCGAGCAGCAGGGAGAGGGAAGCGAGCGCAAGGGAACGGGCAGGCTTGGTCATAGGGAGCGATCGGGGTGGAGCGACGGACAGAGGAGAAATCAGGCACCGGGCACCTCCACCAACACAGGTGGGGCAAGGCCGGAGCCCATCGGGGAAAGGAGCGAGCCACCAGGAGAACTCGAAACCCTGAGGCCGAGATCCGCCAGAAGCCAAGCCTCCACGACCGTCCCCGGCACACGAGCGACGAACTGCCACAGCAGCATCGAGTCTCAGGCCCGCCGGGAACAACAAGGAAGCGAACTCGGTCCGCCAGAGGAGGTCGGGAGACAGACGGACCGAATTTCCGCGAGGCTAGCCAAAACGCCCCCACAGGGTCAAGACAATATCCGCCCCATCGAACCGCAAAATTCAGCCAACCCGTTCACCCGAACGGGGGCAGGGGGAAGCTAGGACTTGGGCAGCTAGCCCTTCTTCGCCACGAAGCGGGTGCAGGTGCCAGAGCCGGCGATGACGTCCACGAGTTGCTCGGGGCGGCGGCCGCTGGCGATGATGCACTCGATGCCGCCGCTGACGGCGTCTTGCACGGCGCGGAGCTTGGAGCCCATGCCGCCTGTGCCGAGGGTGCTTTTCTCTTCGCGGGCGTGGCCGAGGACGGCGTCGATGTCGGTGACGAGGGGGATGGGGCCTTCCTCGGGATGGGCGGGATCGCGCAGGAGGCCGGGGGCGCTGGTGAGCAGGACGAGGGTGTCTGCCTGCCACAGGAGGGCGACCTGGGAGGAGAGCTTGTCGTTGTCGCCGAACCGCAGCTCTTCGATGGCGACGCTGTCGTTCTCATTGATGACGGGGACGACCTGGGGGAATTCGAGGAGGCGCTCCAGGGTGCTCTTCACGCGGGCGGCGCGGTCGGGATGGCCGAGGTCCTCGTGGGTGAGGAGGAGCTGGGCGACGTGGAGGCCGTGATCCCGGAGGAGGGACTCATAAAAGTGCATGAGGTGGGTCTGGCCGACGGCGGCACAGGCCTGGAGCGTGGTCATGTCGCCAGGGCGCTGGGTGAAATTGAGCGGGCGAAGGCCGGAGGCGACGGCACCACTGCTGACGACGACGCACTGGTGCCCGGCTTCCTTGAGCAAGGCGACGGCTTCCACGAGCTTGCGCAGTTGCACAGGATCGGGGTCCACGCTGCCGAGCTTGGTGAGGATGCCGGAGCCGAACTTCAATACGATGCGCTTGCCTGGGGTCATAAGAGGGCGGGGATTATGCGACAGGTCGGCGCGGGAGCAAGGACGAGGGAAGAGGAAAGGGGAAATGACCGATGACCGATGACCGATGACCAATGACCAATGACCAATGACCAATGACCAATGACCAATGACCAATGACCAATGACCAATGACCGGTGGGCGGTGGGCGGTGGGCGGTGGGCGGTGGGCGGTGGGCGGTGAACCGAGAACCGAGAACCGAGAACCGAGAACCGAGAACTCCCGGCGCGAAGTCGCGAACAGAATCGAGGGGCGAGGTGCGTAGGTTTGGACGTTATGATCTCACGTTGCTTTTGTGTTCTCTCGATGTTGACGGTGTCTGCCTGGGCGCAGCAGGTGACTTTGCCTTTGCCACGGCTGCTGACGACGATGCCGATGGGCGGGCAGGCAGGGAAGTCGGTGGAGGTGACGATCACCGGGGAGAACATCGAGGATGTGACGGCGCTGACATTCTCCACGCCGAAGATCACGGCCTCGCCGGTGACGGGGGCGACGAATAAGTTCCAGGTGACCATCGCGGCGGATACGCCAGTGGGGGTGTATGATGCGCGGGTGATGTCGCGGCTCGGGGTTTCCTCAGCCCGGGCGTTCTCGGTGGGGACGCTGCCGGAGGTGGTGAGGACCAAGGCGAACAACACACTGGAGACGGCGATGCCGCTGCCGGTGGGGACGATCTGCAATGCGACGATGACGCGCCGGGCAGTGGATTTCTATTCCTTCCAGGGCGTGAAGGGCAAGCGTGTGGCGGTGGACTGCGCAGCGGTGGGCATTGATTCGCGGCTGACGCCGGTGCTGGTGCTGGCCGATGCCCAAGGGCGGGACCTGAAGGTGAATCGCACGGGCGGCGTGATCGACTTCACCCCGGAGGCGGACGGCACTTTCATCGTGAAGGTGAGCGACCTCACTTACCAGGGCGGCGAGCGGCATTTCTACCGGCTTGCCGTGCAGGAGGTTCCGGCGAATGCACCGGCCCCGCATCAGCCGCAGACGCAGATGGTGAGTGCGATGTCCTGGCCTCCGGTGGGCTTGCCAGCCCCGGCGAAGGCGAACGAGACGGAGCCGAACAACAAGTCTCCCGAGGCCCAGAAGATCGCGCTGCCATGCGACATCGCGGGCGCGTTCTTCCCAGCGGCAGACGTTGATACCTATGAGTTCACCGCCAAGAAGGGCGAGGTCTGGTGGGTGGAAGTAGCCTCGGAACGTCTGGGGCTGAACACGGACCCCTTCGTGCTGGTGCAGCAGGTCAAGAAGACAGGGGACAAGGAGACGGTGTCGGACGTGGCGGAACTCTACGACATGCTCTCGCCGATGAAGGTGACGAGCAATGGCTACTCGTATGATGGTCCGGTGTATGATGCGGGATCGCCCGATGTCATGGGGAAGTTTGAGGTGAAGGAAGACGGCACCTACCGGCTCCAGGTGCGTGATCTTTTCGGCGGCACGCGCAGCGATGCGAACAACATCTATCGACTGGTCGTGCGGTCGGCGACGCCTGACTTCTCCCTGGCTGCCTGGGCGGTGCACATGACGCTGCGCAATGGCGACCGGGCTGCGCTTTCCAAGCCGATGGCACTGCGGGCCGGTGATTCACGACTCTACGAAGTGGTGGTGCAGCGTCGCGATGGGTTCGACGGAGCGATCGAGATCGCGATGGAAAACCTCCCTCCCGGCGTGAGTGCTGCGGGGCTGCGCATCGCTCCGGGCAAGACCTATGGTCACCTGGTGCTCTCGGCGGCCAATGATGCAAAGGGTGCCTTCTCGGTAGCCAAGCTGGTGGGCAAGGCCACGATCAATGGCGCTGAAGTGGTCCGCCCGGTGCGCGTGGCCAGCGTGGAATGGCCGGTGAAGGATGCCAAGGGCGAGATCCCGGCACCGCGCCTGATGGCGGACATCCCGGTGTCCGTCACGGACTCCGAGCAATCGCCCGTGACCATCGAAACAGCCGAGGCCAAAGTCTACGAAGCCAAGAGCACGGACACGCTCAAGATTCCGCTCAAGCTCACCTGGCGCAATGAGTTCAATGGCAGCTCGATCAAGGTGCGCGCCTATGGCGACGGGTTCACGGGCATCAAGGAGTTCGACATCCCGCTCAAGGCGGCGACGCACGAGCTGGCGATCGACCTCGCCGCTCTCAAGCTGGCCCCGGGCGACTACACCTTTGCCCTCCAGAGCCTGGGGATCTGCAAGTATCGCTACAATCCCGCCGCCGTGCCGCTCGCCGAGGCCGACCAGAAAAAGGCCGAAGCCCTGGCGGCTGCCGCTGCCGCCGAGGCCAAGAAGGTGGCCGCCACCGATGCCGCCGCTGCGAAGCTCGCTGCTGAAAAGCAAAAGCAAGCCGAAGCCGCCATGGCCGATGCCACCAAGCGGATGAAAGCCGTGTCCACTGCCGCCTCTCCGACCGACACCGTCGATATCATCATCTCGCGCCCGATTCGCGTCTCTGTAAAAGCCGCTCAAGTGGCGGCGGCTCCGGCGAAGAAGTAGGGGATCGACTTTGCACTTCAGGCTGGCGGCGAATCAGAGATTCGCCATGTGCCGGAGGTCATCATCGAGACGCACGGTTCATCGTTGTCCCGCGCGCCACTCCAACACCTGCCCGTCTTTGAGGAGTTGCCTCCGAAGCTTGGTCTCGTCCACCGCTTGCGCGTCAACGCCTGCATCCATCGCGAGGCAGGCGGCGGTGGCCGCGCTTTGACTGGTGATCATGAACACCGGCTCCATGCGAATGCTGGCGAAGGCCGTGTGGCTGGCGCTGAGGGCGAAGGTGACAAGAAGATTGGAGCATTCGTTTTCCTTGGGAACGATCGCGTCGTATCCAATCTCGTAGGGGCCGAAGCCGCCGCGTGAACCGGCAAGCTTGCCCTCGCGTGTGACGACGCCGTCCTTCACGATGCGGCGGACTTCATGCACGTCGGTGCCGTAGCTGCCGAGGCCGATGGACTTGGGGGCGAAGATCTTGCCGAAGGTATGATGCTCGGTCATCACCAGACTGCTCACCATGCGCCGGGCCTCGCGGATGTAGAGCTGATGCGGCCAGCCGTTGGTGTCTTTGAATTCGTCTTTGGGCAAGCCGAAGCGCTGCATGTCATCGCGCACCTTTTGGGGGACTCGCTTGTCGGTGGCAAGGAAGTGCAGCAGGCCACGATGGTAGTTCTCGTGTTCCTTCGCGATGTTCTCGCGTTGGGCATACGTCGCCTCGGGCCAGGCATGTGATGCTCCGGGCAGGTTGCCGCCGAAGGTCGCGGTATTGAAGTCCCACTTATCGTTCGGCAGTGGATCGTGCTTCGAGAACCAGCGCAGGTCCATGTCGTCGCCATTTTGCAAACAGGCTTCGATGAAGCGCACGACGATCTCGTAGCGGCTCGCGTCGTAGTCGGCGGGCGGCGTGATCGGGATCATGTTCGCCTTGTTCGTGGTGAGGCAAAGCCGGTAGCAATACGCCTGCACGCCGGGCGCAGGATCGCCCACCTTGCCGACGTCATCGAGCGTCACCAGGGGCAGCACGCCGCTCTCCGGGCAGCCAGGCTTCACATACGGATCGAGCAGGAAGTCGCGATCCCAAACACCGAGACCGTTCTTCAGGCGGCCATTCGCGCCGGGCTGCGCGAACTCACTGCGCGGCTTGAAGCGCTCGTTGTATTGGATGCCATTGAGTTGTTCGCCATACTTCGCATTGCCTTCGCGCATGATCGTGTAGCTCACGCCTGCCTTCGCCATCAGATCGCCCTCGTAAGTCGTGTCGATAAACATCTTCGCGCGGATCACATCGCCGTTCTCCATCGTGATCGCTGTGATCCGCAAGCCGTCTTTGGTCACGCTGGCGAGCTTGCTCTCGAACTTCACCTGCACGCCTGCTTCCCGTGCCATGTCGATGAACACCTGCTCCGCCACATGCGGCTCAATCGCGTAAGCGCCGCCGGTTGCTGGACCGCCATCGCTCTTGAAGGCCTTGTCCCATTGCAGCTTCTTTCCATAGCTGCCAACGAGACGAGAAAAGTATTCCCGCGCGATGCCACCGACACTGCGCGGATCGCCGATGTCCACTGCGCTGAGTCCGCCACTCGTCATGCCGCCGAGATGCTTGCCCGGTTCGGCAAGAATGACTTTCTTGCCCATGCGTGCGGCTTGCACAGCGGCTGAAACGCCACCGCTGGTGCCGCCGAAAACGCAGAGGTCGGTCTCGTGAACCTCAGCGAGAGCAACGACTGGCAGGAGGATGAGCAGATTGAATAGACGTGTCATGAGAATCGGGAAACGGTGAGTAATGCTATCTGACCACTGACAGGACGCTGACCAACTCCTGAAGACCGAAGCCCAGTTAGTGTTCTGTGAGTGTCAGTCAGTGGTTCAAAATGATCTAACCAGAGATCCTTTTAAAGGCGAGATCGACAAAGAGAACGCTCACGGGCTCTTCCGATTTCATGATCACTTCGAGGCTGTTCCTGCCTTCGCGCAGCAACTTCGCAGGAATGATCCAAGCGCGCAGTTCTTCAGGCTTGGCCATCATCGAAGGGTAGGGCACGGCGAAGGGCTCGGAGACATCCTGTGTCGCGTTGAGTGGCTCTCCATTGAACGTAGCTGACCATTCGGAGCCAGCCAGACTCTTGTCGGCTTGGATGCGAACGCGTGCATCACCACGCGGCGCAGCGAGGTCGAAGGTGAACTTCGAGGGCTTGTTCAACTCGATCTTCCTCGGCACCGGCAGTGGCTTCATTCCGGGCGCACGCCAACCGTTCGCGATGAACCAGTGCTGCGGTTCGTTCGCGAGCACCGTTGGATCATGAAGCGCCTTGATCGCTTCGAAGGGAGGCTCCCCAAACAAGCCACGTCCTTCGCCCTGACCATGCTGGCGATAGTAGGCGAAGTTGAAGAGGCTGATGCCATCGGCGCCGCGCGCATAGGCGAGATGGGCGCTCGTGTGCAGTTGCTCGCGTGTCGCCCGACGAAACGGAAACACATCGTAGCCCGCTTGCACCTTGTCGCCTTTCCAGATCGTGTGACACAGCTCGAAGTAGAGCGATGTGCCTTCGGTTTGCTTGCGAATCGCCGCGAGATCGTGCTGCTGCGTGGTGAAGTAGTGCGCCGAAGCATTCACGATGTCGAGCCCGGCGGCGACGAGTCCTTTCAGATCGAGGCCGAGTTCATCCAGCGCAGGCAGGTAGCACGGCACGCGAGCGCATAACCAGCGCTTCGCTCCAAGCATCTGGCGCACTTCTTTGAAGAAGCTGGTCATGATGGTGCGCCGTTGCTCCAGCGGAGTCTCGTTGCGGAAGTAACTGTAGAAGCGCAGGAAATCGAGTTCGAGGCCGTCGAGGTCGTAGTTGCCGCACAGCTCGCGAAGCAGCGCGAGCTTCTGCGCGCGCACTTCGGGGATGGCCCAGTTCAAGACGAGATCGGCACCGCGCAACGAGCCCGGTTTGATGCGATGCTCGGGATGCTCGGCATACCAGCGTGTGACACTCATCCCGATGCTGCTGCCCGGTTTATCGCCGGGCTTCGGATCGACGAACTCCTTGTGATGCGCGTCGTTCATCCGCAGCGAAATGAAGGCTGCTTGACCCTTCGAGCGACAGCGGTCGATGAAGCGCTGCACGATGTCGCCGCCATTGAGCACGAACTGACTGAACGAGTCCGGCTTCTGTCCGTAGCGTTGTTTGATCCACGCGAAGTGCTCTTTCAGATCGAAAACCTTGCTCGGCCAGAGCGGCACCACACCAAGTCCCGGCTGCAAGAAGTGTGCGTCCACGAGGCCGGTCACTTCATCGACAGTGGCATCCAGCATCTCAGGACGAAAGGGCGCTCCAGCGGCGTGAAACGGACTCACGCATGAAGTGATGTTGGTGAGGTCGTTGCTGTAGATCACCCGAAACGATGCCTGGCGAGGTGTCTCTGCGGCAAGGAGTGGCGCGGCAGCGAGAGTGTGGATGAAATGGCGACGTTTCATGGCCTTGGGAGCGTAGGATGGAGTCGAAGCGTTGCGAAGCCAAGACGAACGAAGCGCTTCCTCACATCTCTTTCGGTGGCCGGGGCTTCGCTCTCGATCTGCGCATCGAGCAGCACTTGACCAAACTGCCACCCACGCCTTCGCTGCGGACGCATGACTCCACTTCATCATCTTCGCGCGGGCATCATCGGCACCGGCTTCATCGGCCCTGTTCATATCGAAGCCCTCAAACGTCTGGGCGTCACTGTGAACGGCATCTGCGGCTCAACCAAAAGCGCACGAGCCACCGGTGAACTCTGGGGCATCCCCGAGGTGTATGGCGACTACGACTTCGAGGCCATGTATGCCTCGCCGAATATCGACGTCATCCACATCACCTCACCGAACAAAGTGCATGTGGAGCAATGCCTCAAAGCCCTCGAGATGGGCAAGCACGTGATCTGCGAGAAGCCTCTCGGCATGACCACGAGCGAGACCCAACTCGTCGTCGATGCGGTGAAGAAAGGCGGCAGAAAAGGGCCTGTCTTCGCGGTGAACTACATGTGCCGATTCTTCCCGGCGGTGCTGCAGATGCGCGCGATGGTTCAGCGAGGCGACCTCGGACAAATCATCCATGTGCAGGGGCACTTCTTCCAGGACTGGCTGCTGCACGAGACCGACTACAACTGGCGCGTGCTCTCCAGCGAAGGCGGCAAGCTCCGTGCGGTGGGCGACATTGGCACACACTGGATCGACGCTGTGAGCTTCGTGCTCGGTGCCAAGGCGCAGAACGTCTTCGCCCATATTGAGACCTTCCACAAAACGCGCAAACGTCCGAAGGGTGAGGTGCAGACCTTTGCCAAGGTCGATCCCGCCACGATGGTGGACTACAAGGTGGACACAGAGGATTTCGGGAGTGTGCTGCTCAAGTTCGGCAAGTCGAAGCACGGTTTCGCCAACGGCGTGCATGCGAATGCCTCCATCTCACAAGTCGCCGCTGGCTGGAAATGCAGCCTGAGCTTCGGCATCTACGGCACCAAAGGCAGCGTGCGCTGGGACCTCCAGCAACCGAACGAAATCATCGTCGGCAAACGCGATGAACCGAACCAGATCCTCCAGCGCGCCACCCCGGGCTTCATGGAAGACGTGGCCAACTTTACCGACTTCCCCGGCGGCCATCCCGAAGGCTTCAGCGACTCCCACAAGATGCACTACCGCGCTGTGTATGAGCACATCGCCAGCAAGAAGCAGACGCCCGTCCTGTTCGCCACCGCTGAGGACGGCCACCACGAAGTGAGGCTCTGCGAAGCGATCCTCAAGAGTAGCAAGGCGAAGTCGTGGGTGGCGGTGTAGGGCACTTCGAGGCTGGATTTCTTGGTCTGTGCCAGTGGTTCTCGTTCGATAATCTGTTCAACCTCATTGGGGCTGAAACCCAAGTCCTTGGTTTGTCGCTCGGAACCGGCAATCTCGCCAATTGGTCCGGGTCAGCAATCAACGTATTCTCACGCCAGTGCTCCCATGTGAGCGGATGCGAGAATCCTGGCTAGAAATCCGCAGTCACCACGGTAATAAGCGCGCACTTTTCCGCCTTATGAAATCCATCCTTCCGCTATTGCTCATCGCGACCTCGCTCGTCGCCCAAGACAAGTCCATTGGCCTCGGGGCCAAACCGATCGAAGGAGCGGAGGTGATCATCGATGGCACACGGGCGATGCTGGATGAGAAGTGGACTTACTGGGAGGGACCTCGCTTCGGCTCCTCGCTGCCGATCAAATGGAAGATCGTCGAGGACCCCGTAGATGGCGGCACCTGCCTCATGACGGATGATCGCGCGGCCGACGGTGGCAAGTATGGTGCGGCCGACATCGTGACCAAGAAGCCGTATCGCGACTTCCGCCTGCACATTGAATTCCTCGTCACCAAGGAGAAGGGCAATAGCGGGGTGTATCTCCAGAACCGCTACGAAATCCAGATTCAGGAAGGCGTGAAGACGCCGCATGGCATGGGCGCGGTGATCAATGAAACTGAGTCGCCCTACGATGCCTTCAACGGCATCGGCAAGTGGAACAGCTACGACATCGTCTTCCGCGCTGCTCGCTTCAAGGATGGCAAGCTCACCGAAAAGGCGATGGTGAGCATGTATTTCAATGGCAAGAAGGTTCACGACAAGGTGCAGATCAACAAGGTCTGGGGAGGTCCGAACTCCGGGGTCGATGGCGGCAACGACGGTGGCAAAGGCATCACCGACACGCCCCAGGGACTGAAGCTTCAGTGCGAAGGCCACGACATCCGCTACCGCAATGCGTGGATCAAGGAGCTGAACCTGGACGGCAAGGACACGGACTTCTAGCCGAGGCATGCTGCCCAGTTCCACCTCCGACAAAGTTTTCCGCAGCACCTTGTTCGTGCTGGGTGGGAGCTATGTCTTGCTGGTGGTGCTGCTGCTGGTGGCGGATCTGGCGTATTCTTCGTGGGGTCAGCTGGCGGAACTGCTGGGCAAGCCGGAGATCGTTCATGCGATTTGGCTGACGCTGGGCACCTGCACGGCGGCGGCCGTGCTGTCGATGCTGGTGGCGGTGCCGCTGGGGTTCGTGCTGGCGCGTTATCGCTTCCGGCTCAAGTGGTTGGTGGATGCGCTGGTCGAGATTCCGGTCGTGCTGCCGCCGCTGGTCGTGGGGCTCAGCTTGTTGATCCTGTTCCATCTGCCGGTCAATGGCGTGAAGCTCGAGGACTGGCTACGCTCGAATCTCGGCTGGTCGGTGACCTATGCCGTGCCCGCAGTGGTCCTTGCGCAGTTCGCCGTCGCGGGTGCTTTTGCGGTGCGCACGATGCGCGTGACCTTTGATCAGATTCATCCGCGTGCGGAACTGGTAGCACTCACGTTGGGCTGCTCGCAGGCGCAGGCGTTCTGGCGTGTGGCCTTGCCACAAGCGTGGCGCGGGATGATCGCGGCATTCACCATTGCCTGGGCGAGATCCCTGGGCGAATTCGGACCGATCCTGGTCTTTGCCGGTGCCACGCGAATGCGCACGGAGGTGCTTTCGACCACGGTGTTTCTGGAACTCAGCGTGGGCAATCTGGAGAGCGCCGTGGCGGTGTCGCTGCTGATGGTGGCGGTCGCGCTGGTGGTGCTCCTGGTGCTGCGCGGATTGGGAGTGGAGAGACGCGCATGATTGAACTCAAGAACATCTCCATCGTGAGCGGCAGCTTCGCGCTGCGTGATGTTTCGCTGTCGCTGCAACATGGCGAATACGTGGCGTTGATGGGTCGCACGGGGCAGGGGAAGACGACGATTCTGGAGGCCATCGCCGGACTGCGAATGGTGACGAGCGGTGACATCCTGATGGACGGGCGCAACGTCACGCGTCTCGCTCCGGCGGAGCGCGGGGTGGGCTATGTGCCGCAGGACCTCGCCTTGTTCCCCACGATGACGGTGCGGGAGAATGTGGGCTTCGCACTGAAGGTGCGTGGGGTGGCGAAGGCTGAACGCGATGCTCGCGTGCATGATGTGGCGGAGTGGCTGGGCATCAGTCGTCTGCTCGATCGTCGGGTGACGATGCTCAGCGGTGGCGAAGCGCAACGCACGGCACTGGGGCGTGCTTTGTCGTTCAAGCCGAAGGTGCTGTTGCTGGACGAGCCGTTCAGTGCGCTCGATGACGAAACAAGGCAGGAGATGCACGCACTGATGGTGTCCGTGCGCACGCACACAGGTGTGACGGTGCTGCATGTGACCCACAATCGCGCTGAGGCGACCGCCTTGGCGGATCGTGTTATCCAACTCGAAGCCGGAGCCATTCAATGAGCGCGGAACTGACGGATGAAGAGCGCGAGCGCTATCAATGGCAGTTGTGGACGCCAGGCTTCGACGAGGCGGGGCAGGGGAAGCTAAAAGCTGCGAGCGTGCTGATCTCCCGCTGCGGCGGGGTAGGGGGCACCGTGGCGCTGGAACTCGCGGCCGCAGGGCTCGGGCGGATCATCATCGCGCATGGCGGCGAGCTGCGGCGCAACGACCTCAACCGTCAGCTGCTCATGACCACCGATCACATCGGCTTGCCGCGTGTGGACTCGGCAGTGCGACGTTTGCGAGAGCTGAATCCCAACGTCGAGGTCGAGGGGGTGCCTAACAATGTGTGTGAAGCCAACGCTGCTACGCTCGTCGCTGGTGCCGACATCGTGGTGAGCGCTGCGCCCTTGTTCGAGGAGCGGCTCTTAATGAACCGTGAGGCAGTCTATCAGTCCAAGCCAGTCGTGCATTGCTCGATGCATGACATGGAAGCGATGGTCATGGTGACCAAGCCCGGCGTGACAGCCTGCCTTGCGTGCGTGACGCCCGAACCACCAGCGTGGTGGACGCGCGAGTTTCCGGTGTTTGGTGCCGTTTCCGGCACAGCGGCGTGCATTGCAGCGATGGAGGTGATCAAGCTGATCACGGGACTCGGCGAATCACTCGCGGGCCGGATGGTGGCGATTGATTTTCGTTCGATGCGGATGCGTGTGCTGAGCGTGGCGCGTGATCCGAAGTGCCCGGTGTGTGGATCAGTTTGATCGGAAGGTCAAAGCGCTGCGGTCTCGGCTCGGGCCTTGCGTGAGGAGTGCTCGGCGACTGGCATGCAGAGATCGGAGATGCGATGGAAAAGCGCTTCCACCTTGGTGAAGGCCATGCTCGCGGCACAGCGGATCAGCAGGGACACGTGCTCGCGCTGAGCTGGTGAGATGTCGGTGCGTGCCATCTCATTCTGGGCATGAGCGCTGGCGATGGACAGGGCGAAGAGTTCCGCACCGATGTCCACGAAGCAGCGGCTGAGGATCGCATGATGCGGCAGCGCCGTGCCGTGCAGTGACATCGCGAAAAACAACCTCCGTGCGAGCTTGCGGCTGAGTCTGGAGAGGTGAGCCCACGTGTCGTCTGAAGAAGGGTCGTGAGGTAATGTGGACGAGGTGCCCACGGGCAGCCAGACGTCAAAATGAGACGCGGCTTTCACGGCGGATCGCAGGGGATGCTCCGCTGGCAGAGAGGCATTCACGACACCTGCGCCCACACGAAGATGGGGCTCCATCATCTCTTCCATGATCAGGCGACGCATGAGGGTGTGCTCCGCTTCGCATTCGACGAACCATTGCCCCTCAGTGAACAAGCGCTCCAGCGTGGGAGCGGCATCGGCTTCATCGCGAAGGGCTGCGACCGTGAGTGGCACCGCATCATTGACCTGCTCATCGTGCAAGCTGAGTTCCCGCAGACGCTCCATGGTCCAGGCATTGGCCATCATGCCTTCGAGCGACGAGAGGCGATGCCCTGAGCGCGAGGTGGAGAAGTGCTGGCCGAGTGCCTCCATCACGAAGGCGGAGACGGTCTTTCTGGCCACGTGGTTCACCTTCCATAACGGTGAGCCGAGCAGCGAGGCGGCGTGCAAGGAACGATCGAGATGCCCGCGTGTGAGCCCGGCGGACATCGCAGTGCGTGCGAGCCGACCTCTGCCGAGAAACCCCTTCAAGACTTCCATGCCACCACCGAGTCCGCCGAGGATGTGAGCTTTGGGCACCATGACGCGTTTGAGCTTGAGCATGCGATTCTCCAGGGCGGGACCTTCATCCTTGATCTGACTGCGATGATGAATCTGGACCCCAGGGCGATCATCCTCCACGAGGAAGGCGGTGATCGCATCGGGCTGATGGGCCACAGGCGTGCAAGCGATGACGATGAAGACTGTGGCACCCGCTACCGAGGCATGGCAGAGCTTTTCACCGTTCAGCACATAGTGCTCTCCGTCGGGGGCAGGACGAGCCATGGTGAGCAGATCCTCGGGATTGGACGAATGATGCTCGGCCAGGGCAAGGGCAGAGCCTTCACCAGCGGCGAACCTTGGCAGGAATGCGCGCTTCTGCTCGCTCTTGCCGAAATTGCGGATCAGGCCGCTCACGCCCATCACATCGAGCGCGATCCCGAGCGTGCTCGCCTGCTCGCAGTGCCTACCAATGGTGTTGGCGGCACGGAGTTGATTGGCGAGCGAGAGACCAAGTCCGCCGTGACGCACGGGCACGTCGAGTGCGCCGAGCTTCGCCTGAAGGCAGCGGTTCTTGATCGACTCGGGACTGGCGTTGGGCGGCGAGAGCTTGCGCTGGAGCTGGGCGAGGAAGGCGTCGCCTTGGTCGCGTTCTTCGAGGCTCTGGGGCTGGCGGTTTTTGAGCATCGAGAAGTCGGGCTCACCCACCAGAAGCGAAGCGGCGAAGCAGGCTCTCGTCGCACTTCGCACGCAGCTTC
This sequence comes from Verrucomicrobiaceae bacterium, assembly GCA_016795365.1. Classification (GTDB taxonomy): domain Bacteria; phylum Verrucomicrobiota; class Verrucomicrobiia; order Verrucomicrobiales; family Verrucomicrobiaceae; genus JAEUHN01. The sequence continues at coordinate 196,310 of JAEUHN010000004.1, read as the reverse complement.
ACACACTTCGAGTGCCTGGCGCTGGGCGGCAGACATCTTCGATCCATCAACGATTGCCTTCACATCGAGTTCGGGTCTCATGGGCTTCAGGGAGTTGCGGCTTTTAGTCAGCGCCGCGACGCCAAGGGTTCACCTTTCTTCCGCATCATTACTCGGTCTTAATGAATGGAAGACACGCCCTTGGATTGCCAAAAGGGAGCTCACCATCAGACTGCACACACCCTGGCTCCCTGACCAGGAGCCCAGGAGTTTTCGATGATCTCGGTGCACGTGACTAGACGCGACGCCAGCGCTGGAAGCACTCCATGGCTTCGTATTCGGCGAGGCCGAGGGAATCGTATTGAGCGGCGGCAGCGCGATTGAGATCCGGCGTCTGGAGTTCGAGCGAACTGAGTGACTGGTAGCGCGTGAGGGCGCGGAGCTTGCGTTCCATCTGGTTGGGGCTCAGCGGCACGGCCATGTCGATCTCGTGGGGCTCGAAGGCTTTCTCCTTGCCACGGTAGAGCCAGTTGGTGCAGGAACCAATCCACTCCTCACCCTCGCATTGCTTGAGGGCGGTTTCGATGACCTTGAAACAAATCGAAGGCACGGAGGAAGGATCAGCCGCATCGCCGGTGAGGTAGATCTGGTGAGGCTTCCACTCGCGCAGCAGCGCGGCCACGGTGGCCACGTCTTCCTCGCTGCTGCGGAAGCGGCGATAACGACCCTTCTCGTAGAACGGCAGGTCCAGGAAAACTACCTTGTCCGTGCCCAGGCCGACGGCGGCGGCGGCATCGCGAAGTTCACCACGAAGGATGAGCGCCTTGAGGCGACGCAGCACGGGCGGGTCCTCGCCGAATTCGCCTTTCTCCTCGATCAGGCGCACGAGTTCGCGAGCATACTCGGTCTGCTCTTTCCACTGCGCGGAGTCCGCCGCCGTGGCACCGAGTTCCAGCAGCGTGCTGGCAAACTTATCCGCCTCGCTGTCGGCCACGCGCAAGGAGCCGCTAGTGAGAGAGACCACCTGCACATCGTGTCCCTGCTCGCGCAGACGGTCGATGGTGCCGCCGATGGCGATCACGCCGTCCTGGGGCTCCGGGCTGAAGACAAGGCAGCGCTTGGGGAAGGGGCGGGCGCGCTCGGGGCGATAGGTGTCGTCTGCATCGGGCTTGCCGCCGGGCCAGCCAGTGATGGTGTGCTGGAGGCGGTTGAAGATACGGATGTTGAGTTGGTAAGCAGGACCTTGTTCGCTGAGGAGGTCGGAGAGGCCGTGTTCGTTGTAGTCTTCATCGACGAGCTTGAGCACCGGACGACTCATCTGGGCGCTCTGCCAGCAGACGGCGCGCTGGGTTTCACGCGGCGTCCAGTTCACCGGACCGACCAGCCACGGCAGCTTGAATCGTGTCAGCTCTCGCGACGCTCCGGCATCAATGAAGAAGCGTGCATCGGGATGATCCTGGAGGAAGGATGCGGAGATCGCCTCCGTGACGGGACCTTCGACGGCCTTGGCCACGATGCCCGCCTTATTCTCGCCCCAGGCCATGAGCACGAGTTTCTTCGCGCGGAGAATGGTGCCCACACCCATCGTGATCGCGAAATGCGGCACGTTTTCCTCACCGCGGAAGTCGCTCGCTGCATCCTGACGCGTGATACGGTCTAGAGTGATTCGGCGGGTCAGCGATTCCTTGCTGGAACCCGGTTCGTTGAAACCGATGTGACCCGTTCGGCCAATCCCCAGGATCTGCAAGTCCACGCCGCCCGCCGTGTCGATCGCTTCCTCATACTCGCGGCAGTGCGCGAAGACCTGATCGCTGGGCACCGTGCCTTTGGGGATGTGGATGTTCTTCTTCGGGATGTCGATGTGATCGAACAACTGATCCGCCATGAAGCGGGCGTAGCTCTCGGGATGATCGGCGTTGAGGCCGTAGTATTCGTCGAGGTTGAACGTGATGACGTTCTTGAAGCTCATGCCTTCCTCCTTGTGCAGACGAATCAACTCCCGATAAAACGGCACCGGGGTGCTGCCCGTGGCCATGCCGAGCACGGCGGGCTTGCCAGCTTTGTTCTTGGTCTCGATTAGTTTGCGAACTTCGGCGGCCAGTTCCTTGGCGGCCTCGGCTGAGTTGGCGAATACTTGGGTCGGGACCTTTTCAAAGGCTTCGGCGGCGGAGCGGCGGCGTGACATGATGAGGTGAAAACGAGGTGGTTGGAGTGATCTCAACGTTGATGACGGAGGTGTTCACTGCTGACTTGTATTTTCGATATTGGAAAGTGGAATCTGAAGAATGCGCCGTTCTGTGGCGAACCTTGATTCCGATTGTGAAACCGCTCGTGCTCGTCATCTGAAGTGAGTGCTTCACGTCGTCCTCTATCATCCCGAGATTCCTCACAACACCGGTGCCGTGGGCCGCCTTTGCCTTGCCACGGGCGCGAGGCTGCACCTGATCAAGCCGCTCGGTTTCATCCTGGACGACAAGCACCTGCGTCGCGCGGGGCTCGATTACTGGGAGCACGTCGATGTGCATGTGTGGGAGAACTGGGAAGAATTCCTCGCTCAGACCACGCCCGGAGCCGCCTTTTTCTACCTCACGACCAAGGCGACGAAGGCGCATTGGGACGCTGATTTTCGGGCCGAGACCTACCTTGTCTATGGACCCGAAACGCGTGGTCTTCCGCAGTCCATGATCGCGGAGCACGCCGATCAAGCGCTGCGCATTCCCATGCGTGATCAGTCCACTCGCAGTCTCAATCTTTCGACTTCGGTTGGTATCGTTCTCTATGAAGCGATCCGTCAGCGAGGTATCCAAAGCATTCTGTGAAGTGGTTCTAGCCGCACTGGCGCATTAAAGTCAGTCAACTTTTTAGGATGTGGAAATAATAGAAAATTGCTCTGAGTCTCAATGCTTTGAGGGTTGTGGCGAATCATCGACATTCATTCCGTGATCACGGGATCGATGAGGCAAACAAAACATAACAACACCACACATATGAAACAAGACAGCATCCTGAAGTTCGCTTCCGCAGGCATCACCGGTCTCTCCACCATCACGGGCGGAGGATTCAAGAAGGCTTGTGGCGGCGGCACCAAGAAGGGCAGCAAGAAGAGCAAGGCGAAGTCCCATAAGTCGAGCAAGTCCAAGAAGACTGGAAAGTCTGGCACAGGCAGCTGCTGCTACTGCTGCTAGTCGCAGACTCTCGTCAAAGCTGGCGCTGGGTCCGCCACACGATCCCCGTCAGCTTTCGACGATCACCGCTCTCTTTGGAGGTCTGGTGTCATTACCTTCGAATCAGGCCTCACGACCAAATCCCTCCGCATGAAACGTCACCCACTCATAGGCTCGCTTTGTGGCAGCTTGCTTCTCTGCAGCTGTGCGATGCCTGAGAACGCTGCCTGGCAGCACAAGTCCACCGCCAAGCCTGTGATGCCGACCGCTGCGACACCGGCAGAGGGAAACGGAGCAAGTGTTACGTCCACGACTCCTGCTGATTCAGGGCACGAAGTGCCGGACACACTGCGAGGTTTCCTTGCCCAAGCTCTGGACAAGAATTTGCACATCAAGATCGCCCGCAACGATGCTTGGAGCGCGAAGCAAGGCGAGCAGATCGCAAAGGCCGACTTTGACCCGGTGCTCGGCGCGACGGGACTGACCTCCTCCAGCGGAGAAGGCGCAGGGGGGACCGGTGTGGTTTCGCAAAAGCTCGGCCTGGGCACCGAACTGCGCGCCGAGGCTGGCACCGTCTTCCTGGACAACAATGACCGCACGCAGGGCAGCACCACGAAATCCACTGACTTTGCCCTGCGCGTCCGGCAGCCATTGCTGCGCGGGTCTGGCTGGGGCGTGAATCATGCTCCCATCGAAAAGGCCCGCATCCTGGCCAGCAGCGCCGACGCGACCACGCAGGCAGAGATTCTCGAAACATTGCGTGGCGTCGAGAGCGCCTACTGGACGGCGTCGTTTGCGAAGGCGCTGCGTGATGTGCAGTCGCGCGGTGTCGAGCGCGCCAGACGCTCGCTCGAACTCGCCACGAAGAAGCGTGATGCAGGCGCAGGCACGAAGATCGACGTGCTGGAAGCGGAGTCGTCGCTCGCCGCAGTCGATGATTTGCTCGTGCAGGCAACGCGTCGTCACGATGATGCGGTGAGCCAGTTGCTTTACCTCACCGGCCGTGCGCCGTCGGAGCAGCCCGTGCTGAATCTGGAATCGCTGAACAAGGCGGCCACAAATGACAGCCCGAATGCAGCGGATAGTTATCGGACGGCGATGGCTTCATCTCCGGTGATGCTGCTGCTGGCGAACTCGGTGCGTGCCGGTGAACTCGACGTCAAGATGGCCAAGAACCGCGCCTTGCCGCGCCTCGATGCTGAGTTCAACTACGGCTCTGCGGGTCTGTTTTCCGGAGTGGGCAGCAGTTCGTCATCAACCAACGGCGGACGCTCGGACGAATGGGCTGCCTTGTTGCGCGTCAGCATTCCATGGACGATGCGCGCCGAGCGAGCGCAGTTGCAGGCCGCGCGCTTTGATCTGGAGCGGAACAAACTCGCGCAGGCCGATGGCATGAAGGTGCTGGAGAAGGACATCTACGAAACCTGTCGCGCCATCGCCTCTGCACAGCGCGAGCACGAGGCTGCTTCGCGCGGCGTGGCTGCCAACACGGCGAAGTATGACGAGCTGCGCCAGCGCTACGACGCCGGGCTCGTCACAATGCATGATCTCACGATGGCCGAGGACGAACTGCGTGCCTCGGAAGCACGGCGATTGGAGACCAGGCTTCGTCACATCCTCTCCACCGTTTTGCTTGCGCGACAGGAAGGATCGTTGCTCGACCGGCACGCCCTCACCCTCTGATCATGGCGTTCAAACTCTTCCAGCAACGCGATGCGATGGACTGCGGGCCGACCTGTCTGCGGATGATCGCCAATCATCACGGTCGTCTGTTTCCTCACGATCTGATTCGCGAGCTGTGCAACATCGGCAAGGGCGGCGTGTCGCTGCAGGGCATTGCCGATGCTGCCGAGCGCATGGGCATGCGCTCGCTGGCGGTGAAGCTGCCGTATGCGACGCTTGCCGACGAGGTGCCGCTGCCTTGCATTGTGCACTGGGAGAGCAATCACTTCGTCGTGCTGCACAAGATCGACCGCAAAGGTGTTCACGTCGCGGATCCCGGCCGGGGCATGATGATCTACACGCCGCAGGAGTTCTGTGCTGGCTGGCTCGCGAAGGGCGCGCAAACCGAAGGCGTGCTGCTCCTGCTGGAACCAACACCGCAGCTCGCGACCGCCTTCACGGGTGCGACCGAAGAACCACCACAGGGCTTCGACTACCTGCTCAGCTACTTGCGTCCGCATCGTCGTCTGTTCGGTCAGCTCGGTATCGGACTCGTGGTCGCGCTGGTGTTTGATCTGGTGTTTCCATTCCTCACCCAGTCGGTGGTGGATAAGGGCATCGGCAATCTCGACCTCAATCTGATTCACCTGCTTCTGATCGGCCAGCTCGTCATCGCCCTTGGTGGAGTGGCGCTCGACATGCTGCAGAGCTGGATCATGCTGCATACGGGTGCGCGCATCAGTTTGTCGTTGATCGCCGACTTCTTGAACAAGCTGATGAAGCTGCCGCTGTCGTTCTTCGACACACGCACCGTGGGCGACATCATGCAGCGCGTGGATGATCACAAGCGGGTGAACACGCTGCTCACCTCCTCGTCGATGAGCGTCGTGTTCTCGCTGGTGAGCTTCGTCATCTTCGGTGCGATCCTGGCGATCTACAATCTGGGCATCCTCGCGTTGTTCGTGGTCATCACCGGATTGAACATTGCCTGGCTGACGATCTTCCTGAAGAAGCGCCGTATGCTGGATCAGAAGCGGTTCGACCTGGAGGCCCAGGAGCGGAACAAGTTCGTCGAACTCGTCAACGGTGTGCAGGAGATCAAACTGCAAGGGCTGGAGCGCAGCAAGCGCTGGGAGTGGGAAGACATCAGTGTGAAGCGCTTCCGCGTGTCGTCACGCGCTCTGGCCTTGAAACAAATGCAACGCATCGGCTCCACACTGCTCGGCCAGATGCGCAACGTGCTGATCACCTACCTCGCTGCCCGGGCGGTGCTGAACGGCGAGATGACGCTCGGCATGATGCTCGCGACGCAATACATCGTCGGCCAGCTGTCGTCGCCAGTGTCGAACCTGATCGAGTTCATGCACGAGGCGCAGGACGCAAAGCTGAGTCTCGAACGCATCTCCGAGATTAACCGCCAGCAGGAGGAAGAGCACTTCACGCGTCCGCTCGAAACGCGCTTCCCTGTCGGACGCACGCTGATCCTGAACGAGGTAAGCTTCCGCTATCCTGGTGCGGCGACGAATGCGATCTCTAACCTCAGCATGATCATTCCCGAGGGGCGAGTGACTGCGATCGTGGGTTCGAGTGGCAGTGGCAAGACTACCCTGCTGAAGCTCTTGCTCGGACTGCACCAGCCGACCGGCGGAACCATCTATCTCGATCGCATGACGCTCTCCGCGTTCGACGCCCAGGCCTGGCGCAAGCGCTGCGGCGTTGTCATGCAGGATGGCTTCATCTTCTCTGACACCCTCGGGGCCAACATCGCCTGCACGCCCACACCACCTGAACCGGCACGACTGGCTGCCGCCATCGAACTCGCCGCGCTCGATGAATTTGTCAGCGAGTTGCCGCTCGGTGTGCAGACACGTATCGGCGATGATGGACGTGGTTTGAGCGGAGGTCAGAAGCAACGTCTGCTCATCGCCCGTGCACTCTACAAGGGGCCGGAGTTCTTGTTCCTCGATGAAGCCACCAGCAGCCTCGACTCCAACAACGAGCGCTGCATCATGGACAACCTGCGTCACCTCTTCCCTGGACGCACGGTGGTCATCATCGCGCATCGTTTGAGCACGGTGAAGAACGCCGATCAGATCATCGTGATGGACCACGGACGCGTCGTCGAGAGCGGCACACACACCGTTCTCGCGTATCGACAGGGGCACTATTACAGGCTCGTCAGCAATCAACTCGAACTGGAGGCCGCTCATGCCTGATGTGAACTCAGCTTCGTCATGGCCATACGCGCCGCAGAATGAGAGTCAGCAGGCGTGGGGCGGCTACTACGTGGCAGGCCAAGAATCGAAGGGGCCAATTCAACCCAGCGATTGGAGCCTGATTCAGCAGCCATTTCCACGGCAGGTCATGCCAGCGGCTCAAGGTCGTATGACGGATTACGAGCCTGACCTGACTCCAGGCAATGCCGACCTGGGTCTATCGGCGCGGGAGTTGATGGGGCGCGCGCCGGGCTGGTTGTTGCAAAGTGGGATGATGACGATGGCCGTCGCCGCGGCGTTGCTGTTGGTCCTGGCTGCGATCATTCGCTCGCCCGAGGTCATCGTCGGCAAGCTGACGCTCAATGGAGCCAATCCAGCCGTCGCCGTCGTTGCACGTCAGAGCGGCAATATTGAAAAGTTGATGGTCGCAGAGAATCAGGCTGTGAAGCAAGGTGCGATTCTGGCGGTGCTGAAAAACAGCGCCGACTCCAATGCCGTGCTGCGGCTGCATAGTGAAGCGATGAAGCTGCAGCCCTTCCTGGCAGACGCGAACCAGTTTGTTGTGCTGAATTTGGCGGCCGAGACACAGCTCGGCAGCGTGCAGGCAAGCTACGGCGACTTCGTGACGAGTTATCGCAACTATGAGTCCTTGATTGCGGACAAGCACGCTGAGCAGATGCTGGATGTGATGCGACAGCAGCTTGCAAGCAAGCGCGCCCAGCTCAGCACCATGGAAGATCAGGCGGGTAATGCGAAGCGTGAGACCGATCTCGCACGGCAGAACTTCGCCGCGTTGCAGAAACTTCATCAAAGCGGCGTTATCAGCCCCGCTGAGTATCGCGAGCGCGAGCGGCAGGCGCTGGAGCAAGAGCGCCAGCGGAGCACGGTCGAAAAGACCAAGCTCGATGAACAGATCGGTGCAGCCGAGTATGAAAAGCAAATCCACGACCTCGCTCATCAACGCGCCGAGGCACTCCGCCTCGCGAGGCTTGCTCTGGCTGAGAGCACACGCAAACTGCTCGCTGCCATTGAAGCCTGGGAGAGCGATTTTGTCCTCAAATCGCCCGTCGATGGCCGCGTCGCGTTCTACGATTTCTGGGCAGATCAGCAGTTCGTGACGGCTGGAAAAAGCGTGTTCATCGTCGCACCCGAAGTCTCCAAACTCACCGGCAGGCTGCCCGTGAAGAACGGCGGGGCTGGCAAGATCAAAGCGGGCCAAAAGGTGCTCATTCGCCTGGATGATTATCCAGATCGTGAGTTCGGCACGGTCGTGGGCACTGTTCGCGGCGTCTCGCTTGTGGCTCAGCAAGGTGAGCACTTGATCACCGTCGAAGTGCCTTATCCGCTCAAAACGCACTTGGGTCGTGAGTTGCCGTTCAAGCAGGAGATGACCGGTGAATCACGCGTCGTTACCGAGGACCGCTCTCTGCTGTCGTGTATCTTCGACAGCATTCGCCAGGCTCTGAACCCGCCGAAGATGTCATGAGTGGGATGCTGCATCTGGGTGCTTCTCGTGTGGTGAAGAGGGCTGCGCGCTCAGGTTCGAGAGCGTCGATGTGCGCTGCCCCGTCTCCCGCAGCTCGCCCAGGCACGCGCAAGCGCCCGTCATCAAACCTTTCCGCCGATGCGAAATCCGAAGTGAGACCGGTCGCGATCAAGGTGATGCACAAGGACTGCACCAGCAGTGCTGGCAAGGAGCAGCGCATCTACGCTGCTCTTGATCCATCGCATCCTGGCGGTCGCTACGTCATTCGCCTGCACGAAACACTCTTTTCTCATGGCCATGCTTGCATGGTCTTCGATCAGCATGGACGCACGCTCAGCAGTCGCCTCCGCGAGCAAGGCCCCATGCCTGTCGATGAGGTTCGCATGGTCGCACGGCAGCTGTTTGCAGCACTCGACGCCCTGCATAGCGCAGGTTTTGCGCATGGTGACATCAAGCCTGGCAATCTGCTTTGGGACGATGAAAGCAAGGAACTGCGGGTCATTGACCTGGGCTGGGCGCGGAGGGATTTCCGCCTTGGGCAGGGCATTGCGACGCGAGACTACTGCCCTCCCGAAATGCTCATCGGTCTGCCCATGCAGAAACCCGTCGATCTCTGGATGGCCGCCTGCACGATCTTTGAACTCCTGACAGGGGAGTGCCTATTCGATCCGATCGCTGCCTGCGAGGCGAAATACAAAGAGTGCAGCGATGACGATGAGCCGGATGCGGATGACGCTGACGATGAGGAGCCAGACATGGAAGCCCGCTTGGTCCCCGGTGCTGTGCTCGCTGGCAAATACCAAATGGTTCGCGAACTCGGAGAGGGCAGCTTCGGCACCGTGTGGTCCGCGCTGCCGTTGCATGGCGACCCAACGGGTTGCCCGCTTCCAGACGAAGAAGAATGCGACCGGATTGAAAACGAGGCTGCGCCCAAGCCGGCAGCGCCCAAGGAGGACGGCTACAACATCTGGCAAGTGGTGATCGGTTATGAGCACTTCCTTCAGATGCAGGAGCTGCTGGGGCCCTACCCGAAGCACCTGGCCAACGAAGGCAAGTTCCGCCACATCCTCTACGACGATGCGGGTAACTTCCGTTTCGAACCTGAGATCAAACGCCGCACGCTGGCTGACCGGCTCAGCACGGCACTCGGTGCAGATGTCGCCCAGATCTGGGCCCAGCAGCTTGAGGGCATGATGGCTTTCCCACCTTCGGAACGCCGCATCGATTCAAGATTCTGGAGATGATTCGAGCCTGGCCTTGGCTGCGTTGGTGATGAGTTGACGACGGCTTCCGCACGTTCTACGGCAAAGGATGTCCACGCCCGCCCTGCAAGCCAAAGATGTCCACCGTCGCTACCTCATCGGCGGGCACGAGTTGCATGTGCTGAAGGGTTTGGAATTGAAGGTGGAGCCAGGACAGAAGGTGTTCCTGTGCGGTAAGTCGGGTGCGGGCAAGACCACGCTCCTTTACGTCCTCGGCGGCCTGGAGCGGCCCAATGCCGGCGATGTGCTCGTGGGTGGAAACTCGCTCTACCACAGCACGGCCAAGGCACGCTCCCAGATGCGAAACAACGACATGGGTTTCGTGTTCCAGCATTACTTCCTCCTTCCAGAACTCACCGCTCTCGAGAACGTGAAGCTGCCAGCCATGATCGGGAAGAAGGCCTCCGATCAGCGCGCTCGCGAACTCCTGGCCCGTGTGGGCCTAAGCGAGCGCATGGACCATCTGCCCACGGAACTCTCCGGCGGCGAGCAGCAGCGGGTGGCCATTGCCCGTGCCTTGATCAACGACCCTGGCATCATCTTTGCCGATGAGCCCACGGGCAATCTGGATGCAGGCACGGGGGGAGGCGTCATGGACATGCTGCTTTCGGTCGTTGCGGAAACTCAAAAAACTCTCATTGTCGTTACGCACGATACCAAGCTGGCCGAACGCGGCGACCGCACCCTGATACTGCGAGATGGCCTGCTCGAGGAATCATGAAGGATGAACTATGAAGGATGAACGGAGTGTGTTTATTGAGCGGCCAAGTTGGCCTGCCTGCCGTTCCTCTTGCGTCTTCGTCTGCGCCTGACCGCATCTCATTTCATACTTCATCATTCATACTTCAGTCTTTTGCCCTTCTCCCCCTATGTCCCTGAAAATCTACCTTGATGGCCAGTTAGTTGACGAAAAAGACGCCAAGATCTCCGTGTTCGATCACGGTCTGCTTTACGGCGACGGCGTGTTTGAAGGCATCCGCATTTACAACGGCCGTGTCTTCCGTCTGACGGAGCATTTGCAGCGTCTGTATGCTTGCGCCAAGGCGATCTGCCTCACGATTCCCATGACCTTCGAGGAGATGGAAAAAGCCACTGTGGAAACCGTCGCCGCCAATGGTCTGCGCGATGGTTACATCCGGCTCGTGGTGACTCGCGGTGTTGGCTCTTTGGGTCTCAATCCCTACCAGTGCCCGAAGGCGAGCGTCTTCATCATCGCCGCCAGCATCAAGCTCTATCCCGCCGAAGCCTATCAGAACGGCCTGAAGCTCATCACCTGCGCCACCCGTCGTCCTGCACCAGCGGCACTCAGCCCGCAGGTGAAGTCACTGAACTACCTCAACAATGTGATGGCCAAGGTGGAGTGCCTGCAAGCCGGTTGCGATGAGGGCATCATGCTCAATGAGCAAGGTTATGTAGCCGAGTGCACGGGTGACAACGTCTTCGCCATCAAAAACGGCGAAGTCTATACGCCCACGATCTCGTCCGGTGCGCTCGATGGCATCACCCGTCGTGCGGTGATGGGCGTGATCAAGGACATGGGCCTCGCCTGTCACGAGGTGACGATGACCCGCTACGATCTCTACACTGCCGATGAGATTTTCCTCACCGGCACCGCAGCCGAGGCACTGCCCGCTGTGTCGTTGGACACCCGTCCGATCGGCACGGGTAAGCCAGGACCGATCACGGGCAAGATCATTGAAGCCTTCAAGAAACTAGCCAACTCCGAAGGCACGCCGGTGCCGTATTGAAATGATGAAGGCGGAATGATGAAGCCTGAAAAACTTCATCCTTCATCCTTCACGATTCATCTTTTTCTAATGAAGTGCGACGTTTGCAGCAAAGAGGCCACGGTCTTCCTGACCCAGATCATCAATGGGAAGATGACCACCGTGAACCTGTGCGAAGCCTGCTCGAAGGAGAAGGGCGTCACGGACACGATGGGCTTCGGGCTTGCCGAGGCTTTCCTCACACCCGCCCAGGTGCAGGCCCAGCATGAACTCGTCTGCCCGGCCTGCGGCTTCACCCAGAGCCAGCTCAAGAAGATTGGTCGCATGGGTTGCCCCGAATGCTACACCACCTTCCGTGACGGCCTGGACAGCTTGCTTTCGGCGATGCACAAAGGCACGCAACACGCCGGGAAGGTCCCGCATGGAGCCGCCGTCGTCCTTGTGGATGTGCAGCGGACGGTGGCCCAGCTTCGCGAGCAATTGCAGCAAGCGGTGACCGAGGAGCGCTACGAAGATGCCGCGCGCCTCAAGGCCCAGATCGAGGTCGTGCAGAAGCAGGCACCTGCGAGTTGAGCAGCGTTGACAGGGGCATCGCCACCCCTCACACTCGCGCCCTTCACCGCCATGCCGAAACCTGCCACCTCACGCACGCGCGAACTCATCTTCGGCGATCTCTGGGAATACGATCCCGCACCTGAGACCGCTGATCCCAAGCTCAAATCGCGCTACGATCTCTTCATCAACGGCAAGTTCACCGCGCCCAAGAGCGGACAGACCTTCGACACGATCAATCCCGCCAACGAAGCCAAGCTCGCCGAGATCGCCGTGGCCGGAGCCGACGACGTTGATCGCGCTTACAAGGCCGCCGACAAGGCCTTCACCTCCACGTGGTCGAAGCTCCCCGGCATCGAGCGAGGCAAATACATCTATCGCATCGCCCGCCTTCTTCAGGATCGGGCGCGCGAGTTCGCCGTTGCCGAGACTCTCGATGGCGGCAAGCCGATCAAGGAATCGCGGGATTTCGATGTGCCGATGGCGGCCGCACATTTCTTCTATCATGCCGGCTGGGCAGATAAACTGGACTACATCGCCCCCGGTCGCCGCGTGCAGCCCCTTGGCGTGGTCGGCCAGGTGATCCCATGGAATTTCCCCCTGCTCATGATGGCGTGGAAGATCGCGCCCGCCTTGGCCATGGGAAACACCGTGGTCATCAAGCCTGCCGAGACCACGAGCATCACGGCACTCAAGATGGGTGAGATTTTCCAGGAAGCTGGCCTGCCGCCCGGCGTGGTCAATATCGTCACCGGTGCAGGTGAAACCGGGGCCGCCGTGGTGAATCATCCGCTCGCGAAGAAGATCGCCTTCACCGGCAGCACCGAGGTGGGCAAGGTCATCATGAAAGCCCTCGCAGGCACTGACAAGAAGCTCACGCTCGAACTCGGCGGCAAGGCAGCCAACATCATCTTCGACGACGCCCCGCTCGATCAGGCCGTGGAAGGCATCGTCAACGGCATCTTCTTCAATCAAGGCCACGTCTGCTGTGCAGGCTCACGTCTCCTCGTGCAGGAAAGCATTGCCGACGAAGTGCTCGCCAGGCTCAAGCGCCGCATCGCCGTCCTCCGCGTTGGCGATCCCATGGACAAGAACACCGACATCGGAGCCATCAACAGCCGTGAGCAACTGGCCAAGATCACCCGCCTCGTCGCCAGTGGCGTCAAGGAAGGTGCGGAAATCCATCAGCCCGCGTGCAAGCTCCCGGCCAAAGGGTTCTACTTCAAGCCCACCGTCTTCAGCGGCGTGAGCATGAGCCATCGCATCGCTCGCGAAGAGATCTTCGGCCCGGTCCTCAGCATCCTCACCTTCCGCACCGTCGAGGAAGCCATCGAGAAAGCCAACAACACCGCCTTCGGTCTCAGCGCCGGCGTGTGGACCGACAAAGGCTCCCGCATCCTGAAGATGAGCACCGAACTCAAAGCCGGTGTCGTCTGGGCCAACACCTACAACAAGTTCGATCCCACCAGCCCCTTCGGCGGCTATAAAGAATCCGGCTTCGGCCGCGAAGGCGGGCGTCAGGGGTTGCTCGATTACGGTCAGCTCGTCGGGTAGTCGAGTGATCCTGCGTCAGCGAGGTTGTGAAGACAACTCACAGCGCTGCGCGACGATTTTGGCCGCAGGGTCGCTCGAATCGGGGTCACCAGATTCGGTGAAAAAGCATCGAGTCGAGGTATTGGGACTTCAGGTGACAGGAGGCGGGAGGTCAAACAAAAAATGGTCCGAGACATTAGCAATCTCCGTGACAGCCCCTCCGGCGAGGAGTGCTAAAATGCCACCAGACCACGACTCCTGCGGATCTCCAATCCGATAAATGCAGAAGTCGTGATAACCCACCAACTTTCCGGATACCGTGAGCAACCACATGATGCCGTAAGAACCAGGGTCCTCCTCGGCGACCGGTGCACACTCCTCACCAATTGCGTAAATAATGTGATCATACATTCCGACGTCGCCATGACGTCCCAGCTCTATACACCACGACACATCAAACCTTATAACCCGCTCAACAGCGTGACCCTTTCGACAAAAAGTGAAGTCCCTTCCGCCATAGGTTGTCTGGAGGGCTTCCAGTGGTGCGTTCCAGAAAAAACTATTCTGCTGATATAGGTTCTTGATAGCTTCGAGATTCATCCAACGGCCTGGGGGCACTTGATGTTCGAGACTCAGTAGTTCTTGGGATACCACCGATAAGCAAACTCATATGTGGCCTCGCCTCGAAAGATGCGCGGCAACTGAGTTTCCCAGGTCTCATTTTCATCACCAATCGCATAAGTGGTCGCTTCATGGATAGCATAGAGGCGGTCACGCTTGGTGATGGCCCACAGAACTCCATCAGATTCGGGGGTTTCGCGCGCAATCGGGGCCACTTCTTCACTCAAAGCGTCAGACAAATATTCAAATGCCCAATGCGACGGCCCCTGCTCAAGCCACCAAGTCACGTCAAAAGAGATGATGTCCAAATCACCACTGGGATAATGAACAAAGGGATGATCCGCAAAACCATACTTGAGGGCTATCTCTTGCAGGCTTGGGCTCCAGAAAAATCCGTTCTGCTCATACAGGTTCTTGATTGCTTCGAGATTCATTTATTCCGCTAGTGTGAGGCCGAGTTTATCAACCCAGATTCTGCAATTCTTGCAAGGTTCGAAAAATTTAATCGAATCGACGTGCACCGTGCGGATGACGATTTTTGTGGGATCACCTCCCGCGAGAAGGGCATCGTTCAGCGCATTGAACTCAGCACAGTTTTCCACGGCCCATTTTTCGAGCGACACTCTCGGCATTGCTTGTGTCAACCTGGAATCCACGAACCTTGGAAACAGAGATGCATCTTTCTGAAGACTGATGCCTGCATAGGCTTTCCCGGTCTCAAGGTCTATAGCAACGGCAATCTTCTTGTGTCGCAAGTCCGAGGCCCCGTTCTTGATGGCTTTAGTAACGGCTTCAGCCAACTCCTGACATAGGACTCTGCACAGTTGCGACGCCTGCTCAATCGTGAGATTGGCCAGGGGGCCATATCCCATGGGCGGAAACTGACCGATGCGGGCCTTGAGCAGCTTGTTCATTTCGTTAGGCACAGGCGGCGGCAATGCACCGCGGACGATAGTCTGCTGCGCTGTCTTCTGCATCGCTGGCCGGAAGATAACCTTCACTGCGCCCGAGACCCTTTGGACGACTACAATTCCGCCCTTCACCACTCCGATGGCCAGAGTCACGTCCCCAGCGGCCTGTAGCACGAGTCGGAAGGCCATTTGTCCGGCCTCATAATACTTGCTTGTATCCCAGAGCCGGGCCACGTCTTTGGAGATGAATATCCACGACCAGAATGGACACAGGCGCTTGAGTTCGTCCTTAGCCCCCTGATTGCCCCAGTAGGCCGAAATGGTGGTCGCGAGCATGGATGCCATCATCCGTTTCACCCCTTTTCCATCCGCTCCCGTCCCGATCAATCCCGTGCCTGTTTTGATGAACTCGACGGTGTAACCGATGTATCCGACGACGAGCTGGCTTGCAATGTCATTACCCGCAAGCCCATTAAGTTTCGTCAGCCATGCATCGAGGTCGTTAAGTGCCAGCGATGTAGCAGTGCCTGTATTGAGGGACACAGTTAGCGTGAAACGCGATAGTGCGACGATGAACTCGGCTACACCTTCGTCTGTCAAGCGCGCAGACAGATTGTCCAAATCACGCACGAACGGTATCCCTACCACCCCGCCTGAAATCTCAGCCACTTTGAGAACTTTTTGCCAAGTGTCCGTGCCTCGAACTGCACGGACGAAAGCGGTGACATTCTCCAGGCTTTCAGTCGCCATGTCCTGCAGGACTTGCCCATGCTTCGAATTAATGTCGGAAAGAAGCGCAGTAATGTTAGAGACTGCCTGGCCTGGGATGACATTGCGGATGATTTCCGCCAAATTGAAATAGGTTTGAGCGTTAATCTTGTTGCCGTGTTCATCAACCGCATCAATCTGATCTGCCTTTTTCGCCGCCGCAAGGATTCGACTTGTGCAAGCATGGTTAAGAGCGGCGGCAAGTTCTATGAAAACGCGGCTCTGTTCCGCCTGATGCTTCATGTCTCCGCCAGATGCCGCTGGAGCGGCCATCAATGCGGCAAGAGGCTGGCCACCCTTCACTGAGGCAAAACGCTTCAGTTCCGCGAGTTCTTCTCCCTTCGGTTCACCATTCGGGCGATTGTCATACTTGGCCCCGGAGTATAATTCATAGAGAAGGTGGCCCTCGGTGGTCAGGATGGCGGGTGTTGAAGCCGCTGGATTCCCTACAATTACGGTTTGGATTCCCTGCTGGCTGGCTCCTTCCTCATACAGATGGACGACAACGTCAGGACGCTTGTAATCGACGGGAATCGTCAGGGTGAACGATGCTTCGCCGCTTGGGTTGGGAATCGAAAGGGTTCCATTGACCAACCCACCCACCACTACTGGTGGAGAGAGATCATCCGCAACCTGATACTTGAAATCGACACGCTTGACAAACGACGGGCCTTTGTAGGTCGGGTTGGAACGGCCAGACGAGGCTGCTATTGTCGCGCCACGTGACGAGTCCCGTTGCGTATCCGCCAGCGTAAATCCTTGGGTTTCTACTCGTCAAGGTGCCTGGAAACGAGGCGGTGATAGTCTGGTTGCTGCCCGAGGTGCTAAGGCTGAGCGTCCGATTCACCAATCGTAGGGTAAACGTCTTTTCTACTGGTGCCGGGGAACCCACGGGCGTCGGTGATAGCTTCACACTCGCGTCCGATCGCGCTGGAACTGGGATATAAAACGAGGGGTCTGCTGGAGAATCAGGGTAAGCCGCTCCTTCGAAAGCGGGATTTCCATTCGCATCGAGAAAAAGAGTCAGCCCTGGGAAGGACGCCAAATGAATGCGCTTCGGAATCCCTTGATTATAACTCCATCCCGCTGGGAAAGCGGCCTTAACTACCATTTCGGCGTCGAAAAACAGATTCTTCGGGAACTCGGGTCTGGATACTAGCGACGCTATTGTCGGAAAGCTGGCAGGCGGAACCAGTGAAAGTTGTCTTACGGTGAGGGGAGGACCGGCGGATACCTTCAGATACTTTCCGGCCAGGTGTGGCGTGATGGCCTTCATCGATACCACTTGGTTGAAAAGCCCTCCACCAGTTCGTCCGGTTTCGAATATGTAGCTCGCCTCAGACGCAATGGCTATTGAACCAGCTACCGATGCAGTGACCACAGTATTTCCTCGGTCAGCCGCTAGTGAGAGATCCAGGCTGATGGTTGCCGTGGCAGTTCCGCCAACCATGGTCGCAGCGGGGTTCACGAGCGTGCCTCGTGTGGTCTGCCAGATAACGGGCGTGCCATCAGTGGCCGGATGATTGGATGTGGATCGCGCTGTAACGAGAAAAGTCTTCCTTTTCCCGTCTGCGGACACTGAGAAATTGGACGCCGTTAAAGTCAAAGAAAGTGGCGTATTGGCAATGGCAAACTCGTTGCGGCATGAGTCCGCATAAACGACCAACTTTTGCCCTTCGCCTGCAATCCTTCCGCTCCTGACCTGAACGGTCGCTTTGCCATTGGCATCCGTTTCGGTCGATGAGTTGGGCAGAATTGCACCGTCTCCCTCAAGGTGCCAAGATACCTGAGTGCCCTGAGCGACTGGGTTGTTATTGGCGTCCCGGAATGAAACATGGTAGGTTCCGACAGACCTGCCATCAGCCGGCAACTCGGTGGGACCACTGATCACCGTCTTGTCCGAGGCGATACCGGGACCCACGACAAACTCAGGCGTTGAAGACGATGAAGGATCGTAGGTAGTGCCCGATGTGGGAACGTTGGCGTCATATGTATAGGTTTCGTCGGTCTCAGGGTCGTATCTCTCAAATGTGACGGACTTTAGGGAGGCCTTGGCGCTTGCCGTTGCCCCGACAGTCGTGGGCACGGTCAGGCTTGCAAACGTGTCCCAATCGTCGCCAGTGAGCGACTGTGGTAAGCCTGGAACAGTGCCCTGGCCCGTGGAGGTCCACTGAACTTTCGCACCAACAATCTTGGGACTGTCAATGAATACATGAGCTGCGATCTCGGCGGACCGGTCGTCTGCCGAAATGACGATTGGAGAAGTGGAACTCTCGTCGTCTTTGGCGGGATCAACCGAAATGCTGAACGGGATCATCTCTCGGATGACGCGGGTCCCCCAAGCAACGTTCTCGGGTGAGCTGGATCGGAAGCGGAAGCATTTCCCAGTTCCCCAAGACCCCCCTCCCGTATCTTTAACAAGATCTGATTCAAGATTGTCATCGAAGTTTTTGTTGGTGCCCTGATGCATGAACGCAGTGGGCAAGTTTTCCTCGTAACCAATGTCAGGTTGCGCTCCGAGAGGGCCGGACCAATTTGGAGGCTGCTTGACTTCGATCTTGGTCGGCAGTTTGCTCCCTGGGGCGAAAACAAATGCCACGGTGCCCAACACGTCATACTGAGATGCTTCCGATGATAACAGATCTTCGGTGTGCTCGACGACAAGGTAGTTCACTATTTGCGTGCTGGAGGAATCGGGAGCGAAGCTGTAAGGCATGACCTGCTTCTCTTCGCCTGCGTATTCCACCGTCTGTTCAGTGAATTCATCACCGTAAGCCGTCGCAATGGGTCTTTCGTGGAGTTCGACTTTGGTTGTCACCGACACCGTTTCGATGTGCCGTGAACGTTGCCAGCCCAATCGGTTATCAGGCGCAAAGCCAATGTTATCGAGCGACGTGAAAACCGAAGTCCAGCCAGGATCCCAGTTTAGCACGCTGTCGATCTTAGTAATTTTGGCACTCCACGGTTGCGATACATTCAAGTATCCAGTGGCCGCGCCTGTCGCTCCATTGATTAGATGGTCGAACGGATGATAGTTGGCGAGAGAAACGTGACCTTTAGATTCATTAGGAGAATCATTGTCAGGATCGCCGTCACCGTTTGCGTCGATTCCATCATCAATTTTGCCTCCTCTGCGTGGTTCCAGGTCTCGCGGATCACCTGGGTCATCTGGGCTGCCGTCGCCATCAGCGTCGATGCCGTCATCAAGCAGTCCATCACTATTGCTATCGAAATCATGAATTCTAGGATCGCTTGACGTCTGATTATACGGTGAGGGGTCGGAGTTGCCGTTGTCAGGGCCTGGGTCATTGGGGTCGTCTGGACCGTAGGTGAATTCCGTGGACAAATAAACTGAGTATGAATGTTCTCTGACCGCTGATGCTGCGTGGAAAACCGTTGGTTGAGGTGTGAACGTCGGAATTGCAGATGAAGGTGTGCTTGAAGAGGCTGAGGATGGCGTCCCATCGCTGCTCAACGGCGAACTTCCTGAATTTAGGGAGCTGGCTGTTGGTGAAGTTGATGTGATTGTCCCGCTTCCTGCTGAAGCCGTTCCTGTGCCTTGGGATGGAGCAGGATTGATGATGTCAAAGGAAAAGGCTGTTTTTGCTTGGCCGATGTTGGCCAGCGCGTGGTTCATTTGGCTACTAGAAAGCCAGTTCGGAAGAGACTGAATAACACCTGCGGCTATCAGTCGTTCGTAGAAGGGGCGTGCCGTCGATTTAAGCTGACCGAGGTTGACGCCACTGAAGTCGCTAGCCGTGTTCGAAGCCTGGGACCACGATGCGATCAGTGCCTCAATCGTTTCACCGGCACCACCCGGCAACGTTTGATTCATCTCGTCTCGGGCTGCCTTAGCTAGGGCCTTCAATTGACCGCTATTGAGCGCGGCAAAGTCCTTCGGGGGCAATGAAGGATTGCGAACTCCCCTACTCACCCACCATGCAGGTTCGCCGCATGAATACGATGCGATGGTGAGCCATGCGACAAGAAGGGATACAAATCGCCCGCGTAACTTATTAAGAATAACGTCCGGTTGGTGTGATGTCATATCATAGCGAAGTTGGATTTTCTCGCGAATCCTTATGGCTTCGGCCCTGATGTGTATTGTCCCATACTGATGTCTCCTTGGGGGTTGATCAAAATGGCTCCAGCTACTTTTACGGTGCCGCCAAAGGTAGCGTCAGTGGCAGCAATCCGAGTTCCAACCGAACTTGCGGTGACACCACTGGAACTAGGAATCTTCTTTTCGATGATCAGTTCATTTGGCTTTAAGTAAGCCGAACTGCTGTCTGTCACCGTTTGATCTACCCCGTAGTCCTCCCAGGTGGCAAGTCCTCCTTTGGTCATCTTGGTTCCGTAGCTTGTGTAATCTCCGAATTCGGTAGGAGAGGTTGTAAAGCTCTGTTCGAATTGTGTAGATGTAAGCATTGAGCGGTTGTTGCCATTTAGGTCACCGGGATAAGGAATGCTTACGCCGGAAGTAGTAACTTCTAGTAATTCACGGTTGTTGTTATACCAACTCCAGACCATGTCATCAGTCTCGCTAACGAACTTTGTGTGAGGTGTGCCGTAGGTCGTGACGGTATAGCTAGAGCGCACTTCATCCACCCAAATGCTCTGCACCTCTTGGTGACTTCCCACGACTCCCCAGCTGTCAATGCCAGTGGTTTCCATGTGGCCACCAATTACTCCCCAGACGGTTTGGCTCACCATATGTCCACCGGTAATTGCCATCTGAGGCACTAAACTCGTAGTCCAGCCACCGGGTGTCGTTTCGTTACCTTCGCTATCGTAAACTGGGTCTGTCCAAATAGTTGGGTAACTGTATCCCCACTCATCGACCCAGATGTCTGTAGAGTAGTAGCCATAGTCTTCAACCCACACGGAGGACGATTGGCTCAGCCACCCATAGTCGTCCACATAGATGGTTTGATTTTCAAACCTTCCAGGTGTTACTTCTTCCTGTTCGATTGTGGAGACATCTTGTTCGACTTTGACACTGAAGCCCCGTAGGCCAGCGCCGCTCGCAGTGCTCTGCAATTTCCCGAAGTAAGTCACCCCTTCAAGAAGGACGTCCTGACGAAGAGTTGACGCCCCCATTACCTCCAGGGATCCATCCACGAAAGAATCAGATCGAGCATAGCCGCTCAATACTAAAACTAACAAAAAGACGGAAGTGAACTTGGTTCGCGGATTTATGCGCATGGTGTTGATAGTTCTGTGGTGGTTAAAGTGATGGCTCAGACATGCACGCGCGGTGCTTTTCCGAATTCTCCGCTTGTAGATCATAGTCTCGTGTATCTGATCAAGAAAAAAATAGCAAATCTCTGAGGATGTCTATTAAATAGACAGTTTGCCTAAAATTGTGTATTTAAGTCATTACCTCACAAACTGAAACTCCGGCAGCAGCAGAAGGCTCCAGAGCATGTCTTCGACGTTCTGGGCGGTGGGCTTGGGGCCGAGGACTTCGCGGAGGACGGTGCGTTCGTTTTCGGTGGGGGAGCGGCTGAGTGACTGGGTGAAGACGGTGCTGATGAGATCGTCGGGCTGGGGATGCTGGCTGATGAGCTTGGTGGCTCCGGCTTTCAGGTAACCGGCGAGGATGTTGCCGTTGGCGAGGTCGATGGCTTCGAGCGTGGTGAGGTTCTCGGGGCGGACGGTGACGATCTGTTCGCGATTGGGGCGGCCGAGGGCGCGTTGCAGCAGGTCGCTGGTGACGAGCGAGGCGCGCACATACGAGGGGATGCCGCTGCCGCCTTGGCTCACGGCGGCTTGCAGTTTCTTGCCGACGATGCGCTCCCAGGTTTCCTGGCGGGTGGCGACAACTACAGCCTGCCAGTCCTTGGGTTCGGTGGCGAAGCGGCCTTTGTCATCGGGCACGGCGGTGGTCCATTGCCAGGTGTTGTCGGTGGCGATGATTTGCTTGGTGCCATCGGCGAAGGTAAGCATCACCTGGCACCAGGCGGCGGCGGCGTTGGGTCCTTTGCCGCCGTTCTTCACCACGAGCACGATGTTGTTGGCTCCAGCGCGCAGGGCGGTGCCGAGGGCATAGGACTCGACGTTCGTGAGATCGGTATCGGAGCCGATGACCTTGCTGTTCACGATGAGGCGATACTCGTTATCGGCAGTCACGATGGCCTTGGCCATGGTGGGCACGGTGCTGAGCTTCACCTGCTTGCGCAGCGTGAGGGTCTCACCGGCTTGTGCTTTGGCACCTGCATTGCTCCAGATCCACACGCCTTCGGGCTTCACGCTGGTATCGGGCTTGCCACGCAAGACGGACCCGTGGGCGGCCTTGGGACCAGAGTTGGTGATCTGCCAGACCGCATCGACGAACTGCTCGGCGGTGAGTCGCTTGGCGATCGGGCCTGCATAGACAAAGTGCGAGCTGTCGATGGCTTCGGTCGCGGTGAGACTCTTCGATTGATAGGCCTGGGAGCTGACGATGAGGGCGAGCGTCTTTTTCAAGTCGTAGCCGTTCTCGCTCAGGTTCACGGCGAGGTAATCAAGCAGGTCCGCGCTCCACGGCTGCGTTTGCATCGCGTCCACCGGATGCACGATGCCGTGACCCATGAGGCGGTGCCACAGACGGTTCACGATGGTGCGGGTGAAGCGTCCGTTGTCCTTGTGCGTCATCAGCGCAGCCATCTGCTTGAGGCGCTCGGGCTGCGGAGCATCGGGCTTCACGTCGCCGATTTCGGGGAAGATCCACGCGGCCTTCGCGATCTTGCCGTTGGGCTTGTCGCAGCGATTCACCTCCAGCGGATGATCGGAGTAGATCGCGGCCATGTTGTAAGCTTCGTCGAGCTTCCAACGGTCGATGAAGCTGTCGTGGCAGGAGGCGCACTTCATGTTGATGCCGAGGAAGACCTGGCTCACGGACTGCGCGAACTGAATCTCGCGCACCTGGCTGGCATTCACATTACCGCGCCACTTGATGCCAAAGATGAAGCCCTCGGACTCACCGCTGGGTGCCAGCAGCTCGCGGGTGAATTGATCATACGGCTTGTTGCTGATCAGGGATTGATAAAGCCAGTTCGTGATCGACTTGCGTCCGCCGTCGATGTAGCCAGTGCCCACGTAATCGTTGCGCAGGAGGTCGTTCCAAAAGACGAGCCAATGCTCGGCGTAATCGACATCACGGGCAAGCACGCGGTTGGCGAAGGCGGCGCGTTTGTTCGGTGACTGGTCGTTCGCGAGTGCAGCGAGATCATCCGCTGACGGCAGCAAGCCGATGAGGTCCATGCTCACGCGACGCGCGAACTCTCCATCACTGATTGGCGCGGGACGCTTGACCTTGTGCTCCTCAAGGTAGGTGTCCAGGATGCGGTCGATGGGATGCGTGCGACCATCGCGTGCCGCAGGTAGCGTGACAATGCGCGGCTTGAGTGGCGGCTCGTAGCTGCTCTTGCCGAAGGTGAAGCCCTCTTCCCACACCGCACCTTCGCTGATCCATTGACGCAGCACCGCGATCTGCTCGGCGGGCACGCGCTTGCCCTTCGGCGGCATCATCGTGTCCTCGTCGGTGGAGGTCAGCACGGCGAGCAGCAGGCTCTTACCCACGTTCTTGAGGTCGATCACCGCGCCGTTCTCGGAGCCGTCGAGCAAGTCCTTGCGCGTGTTCATGCTCAAGCCGCCTTTCTTCTTGTCGCCCAGATGGCAGTCGGCGCAGTGCTCCTTGAGAATGGGGACGACTTGATGGGCGAAGTCGATGGCCGCGAAGGCGGAGCAGGGGAGCAGGAGGGCGAGAGCGAAGATGCGGGGCAGCATGGTGAGTGGGCGGAGCGAAACGCACGCCGTTCGCCTGTTATTGCGAGCGGGAGCGAGACCTCGCCGGCCTCATTTAACCATTCCTCACCGGGCACTTCGCAATCCAGCGATGACCGATGCGAGGAGTCCATTCGAGGGACTCGTCGCTGAGCCGGAGTTGAGGGAAGGACTGCGTCAACGCCTCGAACGCAATGGTCATCTCCAGGCGCACCAGCGGTCCACCAATGCACGAGTGCTTGCCCTGGCCGAAGGCGAGGTGGCGATTGGGCGTGCGGTCGGGTATGAACGTGTCGGCCTCGGGGAAAACCTCGGGATCGCGATTGGCGGAGCCAAGCAGCAACAAAACGCCTGCGTTCTTCGGGATCGTGCGACCACGCAGTTCGATGTCCTCACGCGCAACTCGACCCACGAACATCGCAGGCGACTCGAAGCGCAGGCATTCATCGACGGCAGCGGGGATGGCATCGGGGTTCGCGGCGAGATGCTGCCACAGGCCAGGCTGACGAAGCATCACGGAAGTGCCGCTGGCGATGGCGCGGTCCACGTTCTCCACACCATCGGCGAAGAGCAGCATGCAGGTGTCCACGATCTCGGCATCTGAGAGGCCGCTCTCGGCGAGTCCGGTAAGCAGGCTTTCGTCAGGTGTCTCGCGCACGATGGCGAGGCGACCTTTGAAGTAATCGCGGAAGGCCGTGAGGGCTTCATCGAGTTGCTGGCGCACCTCTTGCGAAGGAATCATCATGAAGAGGTAGAAGAACCAGTGGCTCCATTCCTTGAGCAACGCTTCTTCCTCAGGTGGCACACCGAGGGTGCGACCGATCCCGGCGATGGCGAACGGCGTGCCGAAGTCGTGCAACACATCAAACTCCGCTCGGGCGCGAAGCGGAGCGAGGAACTCCTCGGCGATAGCTTTCAAGTCCGGTGGCTGGTGCCGCATCTTTTTGGCGAACGCACGTCCGATCAGGCGGCGCGGCGTGTCGTGCTCCGGCGGATCGAGAAAGGGAATGATGTTGTTCGCCACATCAGCGCAGACGTAGCGATGACGATTGCGCGCATTGACCACGGCGTAAGGCGAGGGCGCATTGCCGAAGCGGGGATCACCGAGAGCAGCGACGATGTCGGCATGACGGGTCAAAGCCCAGAGCGCGGAGCTGTTGCGATGCACGGGGTCCTCAGTGCGCAGACGCGCAAGGATCGGATACGGATCACTGACGAAGGCTGGCGCGAGCGGATCGAAGTCGATCGGAGCATTCGTCGGAGTTGCAGGCTCTTGCTTTGACACAGGCGCCGTGGGCTCGATGGCAGCAGCGACCTCCGCAGGCGTGGACGAGTCGCCGCTCATGCGACGGATGAACTTACGAATGAGATCCATGGATCACGCGTTGGATTTGGGCGTCGTTTTGTTCGAGGTGAACACGCACCATCTCGCGCATCGCCGCATCGGGCATGACACCGGCGGCCAGGCGGGCAAGCAGCGCGGGCTGGTAGTAGCGCACCGCCGCTGAAAGCGTGAAGACTTCATCGGTGAGATCAGCGGTGGTCGAGGGCGAGCACATATCCGCGATGTTGTCCGAACCGAGGCGCACAGGCACACCAGCGGCGACGAGTTCCAGCACGCGGGGGATGCTGTTGTAGATCGGTGAGGCGATCGGGCGCAACTGTCTCATGCCGACGGCGGCTGAAGGGCAGGAGATCAGGCCCACGCCGAGATCGAGCATGTCCTCCACCATCTTAGCGAAGCGTGCATCGTCATAGGTGGAAGGCGAAACCATGTGGACCATCCAGACGAGCGGTTCATCGCCAGCGGGCTTGGTGTGGCCTTCCTGGCGCATCACCTTCAGCACGCGCTCGGTGCCGGCTTCGTTAGGCTCGTTTCGTTGATCGGTGTGAACGTGGATCATCTTGCCGTGCTCGGCGGCGATGGCGAGCATGCGGCGGCTGTGTTCCTCAAAGCCAATGTGACCGGGATATTCGGAGAGTTCATCGGCCTCGGGCAAGGCGGAGATGAAGTCAGCACGTTTGACCGCTTCCTGGAAAAGCTCCCAGCGCTGGGGCTCGCTTTCGGGAAAGCCGAGTGGCGAGTAAGCGGCCACGCGCATGTCAATGCGGTCGGCCCACTCGGCCTTGATGGAGAGAAGGGTTTCGAGCGCGGTGAGGCCCACACGGTCGGCGGTGCAGTCCGCGAGGGTGTCCACGCGCCGAGTATCGCAGCCCACCATCACTGCGAGGTGTGCGGCCACGCGTTCACGCAGATCGGCTTCGTCATAGGCCGGGCCGCGATGCACCTCGTAGATGAGTCGGTGCTTCTCGTGCAGGGAAATCGAGGAATTGTCCTCCACGCGTATGCCGGTCATCCGCCAGTAGCGTTCGTCCATCGTGCCTGCGCGGTCGAGGTGCGTATGGGCATTGAAGTAACCACCGAGGGCACGGACTTCAGCGGCGAGCTGACGGTAGAAGGGTGAGAGCTGTTGGGCTGGATTCATGGGTTGGGAGGAGTCGAGCGAGGACGTAAAAGGGAAGTCACCTTGAGTTGCAGGCGAAGAGGTTGCGAGGGATACTGGGATTGTTTCTCCGAGAACCAGCAGATGCCCTCGTCCACCATATCTATCTCTAAAGTTCGCAGGCCTTGCGTGTTGGACGCGGGGATCTTGATGAGGAAGGTGACAGATTTTCCAGGCGGCACCCCTTTGGGCAGCGGCACCGACGGTCCCGGATCACCGACGACCTTGCCTTCGTTGTCCAGCCAGCGTTGACCGAGGTGCAATCCACTGCGAGCTGCCGGGAGCCAGGTCTGCTTGCTGAGGTTTGTCACCTTCACGCATGCAAAGCCCGGCCAGCCGATGAGCAACACGGGTGTATGGAAGCGGCTCTCGATCTTCGCCCGATAGGCAATGCCGGGCACTTCGTCCATGGGCGCGGGGCGCTGGAACTTCGATGGATCAGTCCACAGCGAGCGGAGCTTTTGCACTTCCTTGGATAAAGGCTCGGCCGCGTAGATGCCATTGTGCGCCGTGCGGAACATCGACAAGGACCAGCCTGCGGTGAAGCGCTTGTTCATGAGCACCTCCGGCCGTGCATACTCGCGATACGGGCTGAACGTGGAGTCCACGGTGAAGCCGAGTGCCACGGGCACGTCAATGGGCTGCGTGGCCCAGGTTTCATGCATGAAGACCATCTTCACCGGCACGCCGCGCGAGCGTAGGTGGCAGGCGGCATCGAAGGCGATGCGACCACCCGCACAAAAGCCGCCAAGAATCACCTCGCGACCGGCACGTAGCTGCTCGACTTCGTTCGCAAAAATGCGGGCCAGGGCCTCTTCGTCCTGGCGCTTCTTCCCTTCGAAGAGGTAGAGCGAGCGCGTGCCATAGATCGGATGTTCGGGCGGCAACTGCTCCACAATGCTGTCGTATTCAGGTCGCCCCTGGCCGCACCAGAAGATCGGCGTGCCGCTGCCATCTGTGCGAAGGCCGACGAGCAAGGACGACTCATCGCGGCGCACGCCTGGCCACACGCTCATCGCGGCGAGCAGACGGCGGTGGAGGTCCGGGTTCATCGCGGGCTCAGGCTTGGCAACGCTCACTGCGGCACTGTCAGCGCGAGATGCCATCGCCCCTTCCAGATAACGGGCGAAGCTGGTCACCGTGGGATGATCAAAGAGTGCTGCAGGACGGACTTGGATGCCTAACAACTTCTCAATACCAACCGTGAACGCTGCCGCTGTAAGCGAGTCGCCACCGAGTTCGAAAAAGTCTCCGTTGCGCCCGATGCCCGTCACCTTGAGTTCGGATTCCCACCAGCCGGCCACTCGTTTTTCCATGTCGGTCTGCGGAGCTTCGGCGGCATCGGCTTCCGCGTGAGCGAGTGGCTGGAGGTCGCGCACCATTTCAGGCAGCAAACGGCGGCGCAGCTTGCCACCGGGACCGCGTGGCAGTTCGGGCACGAGGTAGAATGCCTTGGGCACCTTGAAGTAAGCGAGCTGGCTGGAGACGTGCGTCGTCAGCTCTTCAGCGGTGAGCGTTGTGCCAGGTTTGGCTACAACGGCAGCGGCCACGTCCTGGCCTAGATGCGGATGGGGCACGGCGAAGGCGGCGGCGTCTTGAACTCTTGGATGGCTGACCAGCACCTCGTCGATCTCGCGCGGCGACACTTTCTCTCCACCTCGATTGATTTGATCATTGATGCGGCCGGTGATGAACAAGAACCCCTCGGCATCGAAGTAACCTTCGTCGCCGGTTTTTAGCCAGCCATCTTCTGTTAGGCCACGATCCTGGCTGTCGAGTTTTTCGTAGCCGGTCATCACGCCGGCACCGCGCACCATAATCTCACCGCGAGCACTCACACCAGCCTGCGCACCGCTGGCATCGCGGACGATGACTTCCATGCTCGCTGTAGGACGGCCCACGGACCCCACCTTGCGCAGCTCCGGTGGCAGGGGATTGCTGGTAATGACGCCTGCGGTCTCGGTCATGCCGTAGATCTCGATCACGGGCGCACCGAGCGCTGCCTCGATCTCGTTGATCCACTCAGGTGGCAAAGGCGAGGACACCGAGCGCACGAGACGCAGCGTGGATCGCTGATGGGCTCCGCCTCGACGCAAAGCATGGACAGCCAGCTCATGCAGGAGCGTGGGCACGCCCTGGAACCAAGTGGGGCGCAGCTTCTCCAGCGCTTCGAAAAACGCAGGCACCGACATCGTCTCTGGCCGGGTAAGCGATCCGCCCACGGACAAGGGCGCGAGCAAGAGATCGACCACAGCCCCGACATGGAACATCGGCATCATGTTCAGGCACACATCCGAGGCTGTGAGCGCGAGCGATCGTGCCATGCGTGCGGCCGACAGAGTGAGGTGACGATGGCTTAGCGGCACGCGCTTCGGGCGTGCGCTGGAGCCGGAGGTCAGGAGGATCAGGGCCGTATCGTCTGGCTCGGCGACCGATGCCTCAGCGGGGTCTGAGGTCAGGGCGGGACCGGACCAGTGAAGGCTCTTGGTTCCTTCCCAACTCACTTCTATGATTGGCAGGCTGAGTGCCGCAGCAGCGCGGCGTGCCTCATCGGCACAGGCACCATGCGCCACGAGCACCTCGGCACCGAGTTCAGGGATCAAGATCTCGACTTCCGCCCGGCGCAAATCAGGATTCACCGGAGCGCAGATAGCTGAACGAGTCAGTGCCAGCAACACACAAGCCGTGAGCGGACTGTCAGGCAAAGCGGTCATCACTCGTGTGCGCCGTCCGATGCCCAGACGGCGCAGATCGGCCTCGGCCTGAACCACGAGCGACTGGAGATCCTCATGAGTCAGGTGGGAACCATCATGGAGCAGCAAGGCTGGCCCGCCGGAAGAGCACTGGCTGCCGATCTCTAGGAGGGACGCGATGGACCCTGCATCGTCGTGCATGTCATCGGGTGATGGTTCTCCCTTGATAGTCTTATTGGCCATTCGATTGATTGTTGCACAGCTCCGCCTCAATTACCCCATCGCGGCCCAAGTCAGTCTCATGGGAGGGCGATAAAATTTGGTCATTTGACCAGCGGAGCCAGTTGCCTATGCCCCCAGGGCGATCAAGTGAGAAAGTGCGAGGCATGGAAGATGCGCGCCGCGCACCTGGACGGGCAAGGGATGGGGAAAGATGGCTCTAGCGCGGTGCGATCCCTTGGCAGACACTCCGCACGCCATGACTCTTCAACGCGAACTCATCACCGAATACGCTCGCTACCGGACCCGCCGCTGGTTCTTCAAGGAATGCGGCGTAGGCCTCGCGAGCATCGCGGCGATGGACTTGATGGCGAAGGAAAGCGCCAGCCCGCTCGCGCCGAAGCGTCCGCACTACGGGGCGAAAGCGAAGCGTGTCATCTATCTCTTCATGGGTGGCGCGCCGAGCCATCTGGAGTTGTTCGACAACAAACCTGAACTCGCGAAGTGGGATGGCAAGCTACCGCCTGCGGATCTGCTCAAGGGGTATCGCGCTGCGTTCATCAATCCGAACAGCAAGCTGCTGGGGCCGAAGTTCAAGTTCGCGCGTCACGGCCAGAGCGGCGCGGAGTTGAGCGAGTTGTTGCCGCATCTCGCGACGGTGGCGGACGACCTCACGATCGTGAAGTCGATGAAGACCGACGCCTTCAATCACGCGCCAGGCCAGATCTTGATGAGCACGGGCAACATGGTTTTTGGTCGCCCGAGCCTCGGTGCCTGGACGCTCTACGGATTGGGCAGCGAGAACGAGAGCCTGCCCGGTTACGTCGTTATGCAATCCGGCCAGAAAGGACCCAGCGGTGGCCTATCGAACTTCGGCTGCGGCTTCCTGCCCACCGTGTATTCCGGCGTGCCGTTCCGCAGCGCGGGCGATCCGGTGTTGTTCCTGAGCAATCCGAAAGGCATCGACGAAGCGACGCAACGCGACACGCTCGACACCTTGAAGCAGCTTAACTCCGAGCGTCTCACTGCGACCGGCGATCCTGAGATCGCGACGCGCATCAATAGCTTCGAACTCGCGTATCGGATGCAGAAGACCGCGCCCGAGGTCATGGACATCTCGAAGGAGCCGAAGCACATCCTCGACATGTATGGCGCGAAGCCCGGCGAGCCGTCGTTCGCGAACAACTGTCTGCTCGCGCGTCGCCTGATCGAGAGCGGCGTGCGCTTCGTGCAGCTCTTCCACGAGGCGTGGGATCACCACGGCGGTTTGACCGGTGGCTTAAAGCAGCAATGCGGCCTCACGGATCAACCGTGCGCGGCGTTGATTCGCGATCTGAAGCAACGCGGCTTGCTGGAGGACACGCTCGTGATTTGGGGCGGCGAGTTCGGTCGCACGCCGATGGTGCAAGGTGGTAGCGATGGTCGCGACCATCATCCGAACGCCTTCACGATGTGGTTCGCCGGTGGCGGCATGAAGCCCGGCCTCACGCTGGGTGAGAGCGATGAGTTCGGCTTCAACACGACGCAGGACACCGTGCATGTGCATGACCTGCACGCGACGCTGCTGCACCTGCTCGGCTTCGATCACACGAAACTGAACGCCCGCTTCCAAGGTCTCGACATGCGCCTCACCGGCGTCGCTGGCGAGGTGGTCAGCAAGATGCTGGCGTGAGTTACAATCCGAAGTTGCTCTGAGGCACGGATCTTGTGTAGCTTGGTGCCATGTCAGCCAAGTCCACCAGAGCCCATGCGCATCGTCCGTTGCGAGTCGTTGTCAGTGGAGGTCCCGGAGGTGGAAAGACGACGGCGGCGGATTTGTTTCGTCGTGAGATCGGATCGAAGGTGGTGCTCGTGCCTGAGGCTGCCACCTTGATGTTTTCCAGCGGGTTTCCTCGTTCGCACGATCCCGAATCGGTGAAGATCATTCAGCGCACCATTTATCAGGTGCAAATGCAGATGGAGGCGCTCTATGCGGTGCAAAATCCTGGGCGCATCCTGCTGTGTGATCGAGGCACGGTGGATGGCGCGGCCTACTGGCCTGACGATCATCCCCATGAGTTCTTCCACGCGCAGGGCACCACCTTGAAGGAGGAACTGGCGCGCTACGATGCCGTGCTGTTCTTCGAGAGTGCTGCGGTCGGCGGGATGATGATCAAGGGCGGCAATCCAGTGCGCGATGAGACGGGCGAGGAAGCCGTGGTGCTCGATACTCGATTGCGCGACATCTGGTCGCAGCATCCGAGGTTCGTGCTGGTGCCGCACAATCCCTCCTTCTTCAAAAAGATCTCCTCGGGGCTCGCGGCGATGGAGAGCATCGTGGGGCAGTTGTTGCACGAGAACGGCGGCACGCACAAGACGACCTCGACGAAGCGCCCACGCAAAGCGTAGAGAGGTGATCGACAGCGGCGCTTCGCTGTCCATCTTCGAAGTCATGCTGCGTCCGAGTTCCCTCCTGCTTTTGCTCATCCTCGTCGGGGTGGGCTTGTCGATGATGCTTTGGTATCAAGGACCGCCCAAGGTCATGGCACCGACTGTGGTTGTTAAGCACGCTCCGCGTGAAGAGCCTGTGGTCGCAGCGCAGGAGCCGATGGCTCCGAATCCCCTGCTGCCAACGCCAGCGAATGCTGCCCAGGGCTCCGATGCGGACAAGCAGATCGCCTTGCTCCAGAACCAAGTGGAGTATCTGCACGAGCAGGTGCAGGCGCTTCAGAAGGAGAACTCCGACCTCATCGACAAGCTGGCGAAGCTGGGCATGCCCGCGAATGGCAAGCCGATGAAGGAGGAGTCGCCGCCGGACAAAGTGCCCGAGGACTTTGTTTCGCTGGGTGCTGAGTTGCTGAAGTTACGTGAACTCGAAGAGCTGCCCATCCCCACGGTGACGGCTCCCCAGGCAGAGATCGAGAAGCTCATCCTCGCGTGGATGAAACGTCAGCACCCCGAGGGATTTGGCGAACGCGAAGGTGCTGCCTTTGCCGCCCTCGGCGTGATCCCACAGACGATCGACACCCTGCCGCTGCGGGCTGCGCTCTGGGTTCGACAGCTCGGTGGTTGGTATGACGAAGCGAGCGAGACGATCTACATCGTCGATCCCAATAAGCAGCCCGATGGCGTGCCCGTGATGAGCGATCCCACGCTGGCGCTCTCGTATGCCAACCTGCTGCATCACTTCGGCAAGTCGCTGCTGCCCGGCGCGAAGGTGGCGCTGAGCACTGATGAACGCATGGCCCGCCTGGGCTTGCTCGGCGGCGATGCAGCGCTCGTGCGATTCCTGCGCGATCTCAAGATGTTCCAGGGACCCAATCCCAATGCCATCCCCACCGATGATCCCGATCATCCGTTGAACCTCGTGCCCATGCCCGCCTATCTCCGCGAGTTGGAGACATTTCCGATGATGAGCGGATTTCGATTCGCGCAGGCCATGCACAGCATTGGCGGCTTCAAGCAGCTCAGCTCTGTCTATGGTCGCGCGCCCGAAAGCACGGCTGACGTGATGGACTCGCAGCGCTACCTTGCCGAAGATCGACTGCCAATCCCGCGCGTCGAGTGGTCGAGCATCGAAGTGGCCAATACGAAGCCCTTCTGGGACGACCGCCTGGGCCAGCAGGCGGTGTTGGGTTTTCTGCGTCGCTACAACGATGATCAATCCTCCCTCGATGCCTCACGCGGCTGGGTCTCGGACCGGCTGCTGACGTATGCGATCAATGGCGATCTCACCCGTCGCGGTCATGCCGTCTTGCAGACGCAATGGAAGACCCCCGAGCAGGCCGCGGTCTTCGCCAAAGCCCTGCGCGAATCGTTGCGACAGTTCTATGACCAAGGCTCCGTCAGCGATGCCTTCACGGCGGAAGGCCGCTTCGTTCGCACCCAGGTGCTCAAGGACAAAGTCTCCGTGCTCATGATTGATGCTGCCACGGATGGGTTTGCGAAGGAGGCGCAGAGGGTGTTTAGCCCTTAACGACTTTTTGTTTTCTTCATGATCGCTCGACAACTTCTCTTCTCTGGCCGCGTGCAAGGCGTGGGCTTCCGCGCTGCTATCAAACGTATTGCTTCAGGCTTCGATGTGACGGGATGGGTGAAGAACCTGGATGATGGACGGGTGGAGATGCAGGTAATGTGTCACGATGGCGATGAGATGAGTGAGTTCCTCGCGGCGATCGAGGACAGTGATCTCGCGGCGTTGGTGAAGGAGCGCGAGGTGCATGTAATTCCTCCGCTGACGGGTGTGCGAGGATTCAATATCGTGCGGTGACGCGGGGTTGCCGGACGAGATGGGTCAGGGAATCGTTGCGGTCTTGTAAGTTCCACTTTTGTTTTCATCCTTCATCCTTCCTGATTCATCCTTTCCCCATGAATGCTGTCACCATCGAGCACCTGACCAAAGTCTTCCGTCGCGGCGTGGGCCAGAAGGCATTCACTGCGGTGCGCGATGTGTCCTTCACGGTGAAGCCGGGGGAGGTGTATGGCCTGATCGGTCCGAATGGATCGGGCAAATCGACGACGATGAAGGTGCTGCTGGGTCTGCTCGCGCCCACGGAGGGGAAGACATCCATCTTTGGCATGGACAGTCAGCTGGTGGAGAGCCGTCGGGCGGTGGGGTTCCTGCCGGAGAATCCGTATTTTTACAAGCATCTCACGGGCATGGAGACGATGCTGTTCTTTGGTCGGCTGTGCGGATTGAGCGGGCAGAAGCTGCATGATCAATCGCGTGAACTGCTCCACCTAACGGGGCTGGACAATGCGGCGGACCGTCGGCTGGCGGGCTACTCGAAGGGAATGCTGCAGCGCATTGGTCTGGCGCAGGCGCTGGTGCATGAGCCGAAGCTGCTAGTGCTAGATGAGCCGACGGCGGGGGTCGATCCTGCGGGCTCGCGCCGCATTCGCGATCTGATCCTCGACTGCAAGTCGCGTGGCATCACCGTTTTGGTCACCTCGCATCTGTTGGAGCAACTGCAGGAGGTGTGCGATCGCATTGGCATCATGGCGCAGGGGAAGATGGTGCGGGAAGGGGACCTGAGCACGCTGATCGCCGTGGAGAATCAGACGGAGTTTGTGATCGAGGATGCTACACCCGAGTTGCTGGCACAGATTCGCGCGCTGGTGCCGCAGGACAAACTGCTGCGCATGGGACATCCGCACACGACGCTGGAGCGCTTGTTCCTCAAGGTGACAGACGAGGAGTGAACGACTGGGGCACAGGCGCTGTCTGCGCTGGGGCGTGGTCGCCGAAGAAATTTCGATTCTTTTCCAAGGCATCGCACTCGCGCCCGTAACGCCCCTTGTCCTGCATGACATCAGATGGCCATCAGCTTTTCCACGAAGCGCTAGACCGCTATGAGCGTCCCCTCATCCGCTATGCGTTGAATCTCGTGGGTCAGCTTGATGATGCCCGCGATGTCGTGCAGGACGTCTTTGTCAAACTCAGCCAGTGCCTCGGCACGGTGGATCGCGAGCGGCTTGCGCCTTGGCTTTTCACGGTGTGCCGGAATCGCGCCACGGACCACCTGCGGAAGCATCACCGCGTCGTTGTCATGGAAAACGAAACCCTCGATCTCGAAGAAGCCGATGTGGCCCGCCCCGGAGCGGAGCTGGAGCATCGGGAGACCCGGACGGTCATTCGTCGCCTGCTCACCCAGCTCCCGGCCAAGCAACGCGAGGCCATTCGGCTGAAGTTTCTCGCCGGGCTGAGCTACCAGGAGATCAGCGACACCATGAAGACCAGTGTGGGCAATGTGGGCTATCTCATCCATCACGGCATCCAGGCTTTGCGTGAGCAATGGCTGTCTCTGGAAAACAATCCGCAAGCCAAGTCCCAGCCTGCACTGGCCAACCTTTTTTGAACTCACTCCTTGATATGAAACCCGAACAACTCACCGCCTGGGCACTCAACGAGCTGTCTGCGGAAGAACGCGCACAGGTCGAAGCCGCGCTAGCTGCCTCGCCGCAAGCTCAGGAGTCGGCTCTCGAGGTGAAGGCCTTCTGCGACTTGCTGAACGAAGAACTGGGCCAGGACGAGAGTTCCCTGCGTGCCGATCAGCGCGATCATCTGCGAGCTCTCGTGCCAACTGAGCCGGTCCCGGCTTTCCGTCTGGTGGGGTCGGCGCGGCAACGCAGTCTCCGCAGCATCGGAGCGGCGACCGGTTCTGATTGGAAGCAGGGCTGGTGGGTGCGTGTGGCGGCGATGGCTGCCTGTGCATTGATGGTGGGCGTGGTGATTTATCGCGCCACGAAAACGACGGAACCGGAGGTGGCGCATGTGCCTGTGGAGGTGCCGCCGCCATTGGTCGCTGAAGACGTGCGTGTGAGTGCCGGAATGACTTTGCCCAAGGCGGTGCCTGCGCCGAGCAAAACCCTGGAGCCGAAACACGAAGCTCCCGCACTAGCTCAAGCCTTGGTGCCAGACTCCCGCACTCTGCTGATGCCCGATCCCGTGGGCCGTGCCGACAGCACGATGAATGCCGCGATTCCCCCGCCATCGGCGGTGAAGCTCTCCAGTGCGGTGACCATGGGTGCCGCCTTGCTTCCTGGCCGCGGCTTTATTGAAACCGCAAGGCTGCCGGTCGCGGTCGTCAACATGGCGGTCAACCCCATTCCCCTGACGGAGGTGCAGGGTGCTCTCTCGTCAAACCAGATCAAAGGCCTCCGGGTTCGCGCCTCGGACCTGATCAATTCCTTTGCCTACAGCTATGAGCCTCCGCACGCTGATGAAGCGGAGCCGATCCGGGTCTCGGCGACCATGGTGAATGCCCCCTGGGAAAGCTCTCATCGGCTGGTTCGCGTGGCGATGCAGGCACGATTGGGGGCCGATGAGGTCGTGGCTCGTGATGTGCGCCTGGAGGTGGTCTTCGATCCGACGCAGGTCAGTGCCTATCGAATGCTGGGCTACGAGCCGCTCGCAGGTTCGACGACGGACTCTGTGTCCCAGGGCGTGACCATGAAGGCTGGCCAGGCATTCACCGCCTTGTTTGAGGTCGTGCCTGCCAATGAAGCGCTGCCAAAGGATCAGTTGCTGGCCGATGGGATGGCTCCAAATGCGGCTCGCAAGTCTGGAGCGCCGAAGCCGAAGGCAGCCACCCGTTCTGAGATGCCTGCCGCTCCGGGGGCGAGTCCGATCCGAGTGCGAGTGCATTTCCAGAGCGCGACGTCCGCTTCCGCCGAGGTGGCTGAACTGCTGGTGCCTTCGACCGTGACCAGCTTTGAATCTTCCGACGCAGACTTCCAATTTGCGACCGCGCTGGCGGGTGTGGGCTGGCTGATGGCTACCCCGGAAGGCCCCTGGCAGATTTCGTGGGATTTAGTGAAGCAGTGGGCGGCGCGCAGCGAGGCCGGAAGAGCGGAACGCGTCGATTTCGTGAAAATTCTCAACTCGCTACCGACCTCGAAGTAGGCGGGTCTAGCTAGGCGAAGAGTGGGGAGGAGGCGTCGCTTCGGCCCGGATTGTCCGGGACGGTGGGTGTTGCCGTAGAGCTGAAAGGTCAGACGAACAATAATTTCAGCAAAATTAATGATTGCTTTAGATCTCATGAATCATATTATTTATAATTGTCATAATTTGATCTCATGGCTCTTTCCCCCAGTTCGAAGGCTTCACTCTTCCCGGTTTTGCTGCGCTTCTGCGCGGTGGTCGGCTGCTTGGTGGCGGCATTCATTGCCGTAACACCGGCCACGGCACTGGGGCAGACTCTGTCTGTTGGGAATATGGTGTTCTCCGATGCAACTGGGGATGGTCACTATTCGCCGGGTGAAGGCGTGCCGAGCGTGAGGGTGGAGTTGTGGCGAATGACGGGCGATCCAGAGAACCCCAAGGAACTCTCCGACTTCCAGCTCACACAGCCGAATGGAAGTTACCTTTTCACTGGTGTGCAACCGGGTGACTACGTGGTGATGATTCCGCCGAGTGAGTTCGCGCCTGAGAAACCACTGCACAGGCAAATCAGTCTGCCCGGATCGCAATTGGTTGGCGATGATGACACGGGGGAGGATGGGGAGGATTCCTTCGATCCAGCCCTGCTAGGCGTGAGCACGATCCCATTTAGCCTTGTGGCAGGGCAGGCACCTGTCAGCAGCGCCGAGAGCGGGTTTGCAGGAAACTCTGATGATGCTGCTGATGGCGATGCTGATCTGACTATTGACTTTGGTTTCTTCCATCCGTTGGGCATGGGTAACACGGTGTTTGCCGATATGAACGGCAATGGCAAGGCCGATCCCGGGGAAGGTATTCGTGGTGTGGTCGTTCAGCTGTATCACGGAAATGACGATCCCCAGGCGACGTTCCCGCTTGCAGATGTCGTTACGGGAATTGGTGGCACTTTCATGTTCGGTGGATTGCTTCCAGGTGACTATAAGATACACGTGCCGGCTTCCCAGTTCAGTGCTGGAGGGATCCTCGAAGGCGCGACGTCAGTGATTGGTGTAGGCCAGCCGCAGGACGATGATGACGTGCTCAGTGGAGGCGATAACGGACTGGATGACGCTGCACCGAGTGTGCATGGCATCAGCTCGGATGTGGTGACTCTCGCTGCAGGCGGCGCACCTACCTTTGCCACTGGAGAGACGGGCAACGCCGAAGGGGATGATATTGATGATGATGCCAACTACGACCTCACCATTGACTTTGGGTTTGTCTTTCCGGCAGACAAAATGGGCGTCGGCAACGTGGTTTTCCTGGATCTGAATGCGAATGGTCTCTTTGATCAGCAGGAAGGGGAAGGTGTCGAAGGTGTGCAGGTGATGTTGTTCGCACAAGGTGCGAACCCGGCGGTGGATAATCCGATTGCCGTGCGCACCACAAATGTGGACGGGGTCTACTTCTTCGGTGCTGTCGATCCTGGCACCTACTTTGTCCACATCCCGAAGACGGAGTTTGTCCCTGGTAAACCTCTGTTCTCAGCGATCTCGATTCCCGATGGAGATCCAGGTGATGATAACGTGGGCGAGGATGGAATGAACGATCCGTATCCTGAGGAGACAGGGATCAGCACTCCTGACTTCACCTTGGTTCTGCACCAGGCACCTGGGCAGTTCGGATCTGAAGCTGGTGGATTCGCAGACTCCGATGACTTCCGGGATGACATGGTCGATCTCACCCAAGACTTTGGTTTTCTTCGTCGCGCCACGAACCCGGTCACCATTGGCAATCTGGTCTTTCGTGACCTCAACATCAATGGCAAGCATGACGCAGGCGAATCAGGCATTGCCGGGGTGCAGGTAAAACTCTTCCACTTTGGTGCAAACGTGGCGACTGACGCGCCGATTGCGTCCACTGTTACAGGCCCTGATGGCACTTATCTTTTCACCCAGCTGACGCCGGGCGAGTTCATTGTCCATGTGCCTGCCAGCGAGTTTGGCTCAGGCAAGGCTCTCGAAGGCTTGCAGTCTTCGCCAGGTAATGGTGGTGATGTTCAGGATGACGATGACACCGATGAAAACGGCATCGATTCCGCAAGTCCGGCCGTTAGTGGAGTCTCGTCCACAAAAATTACTCTGGCTGAAGATCTTGAACCTCTCGAACTGGGCTACGCTGCGGATGCTGATGACTCCGATGACAACAATGGCGACCTCACAGTGGACTTCGGCTTCGCCTCTGACTGTCCAGTGCTTGCAGTTTCGCCTGCAAGTATACCGAGTGCGACGCAGCATACCAATCTGTCAGTTCTTTTCACACTCACTGGAAGCCAGGGTGCAGTGACATGGACGCTCGCCAGCGGCACGCTGCCTCCTGGCGTTTCACTGACCCTTGGCGCATTGAATGGAGCACCGACGGTGGTCGGCACTTACACCTTCGAAATCAAAGGCGCTCAGGCTGATGGATGCTTCGCCACGCAGTCATACACCGTTCAGGTGCAGCCAGCGGCTAATCTGGGTGTTGGTAACTTGGTATTCAACGATGCCAATGGTAACGGTTACTTTGACGCAGGCGAAGGCGTGGCCAATGTGCAGGTGAAGCTCTTTGCCAGTGGTGCCGATCCAAGCATCAGTAGTGCACTCCAGTCCACCATCACGTCTGCATTGGGTCTCTATCGTTTCGAAGGATTGACGCCTGGGAACTATTTCGTTCACGTGCCAGCCGCTGAATTCCAGCCCGGCGGTCATCTGATCAACAAGGTTTCAGTCCCGGGTGCAGGCAAAGACAGCGGTATAGATGACGATGTGAACGAGGATGGAGTCGATGTGGTCGCCCCTGAAGTGACCGGTGTCAGCAGTATTTCGTTTACCCTTAACGAGACGACCGAGCCGGTGAATGCATCGGGTGAAACAGGTGCCGACACCAGCTATGACGATGCTCGCGATGCCAACTTCGATTCCACCATCGATCTGGGTTTCGTTGA
This sequence comes from Verrucomicrobiaceae bacterium, assembly GCA_016795365.1. Lineage (GTDB taxonomy): Bacteria > Verrucomicrobiota > Verrucomicrobiia > Verrucomicrobiales > Verrucomicrobiaceae > JAEUHN01. Next base: position 156,921 of record JAEUHN010000004.1, on the reverse strand, counting down.
CTCGCCCTCGGTGTCCGTCGGATTGGGCAATCTCGTCTTCCGCGATGACAACAACAACCAGGTTTACGATGAAGGCGAAGGGATCGATGGCGTGACGGTCCAGCTTTTCAATGCGACTGACGACCAGGCTGTTGCGATTCCGCTCAGAACGGCGACCACCGCCAACGGTGGTCGGTATCTGTTTTCAAGCCTCGCTCCTGGGAACTACAAAGCCTTTATTCCAGCCACTCAATTCTCACGCAACAGTGCGCTGTATGGATGTATTTCGTTGGCAGGTGCCGGTAACGATGGCGAAGCCGATGACAACACTGATGAGAACGGCATCGATTCAGCAACGCCTGGCAGCACAGGTATCGTCTCCACGGTCGTTCAGCTGGCATTAGGAACTGAACCCGTCGATGCAGTTGAGGAAAAAGGGGGCGGAAAGACCGATGACAATCTGGCCGACAGCAACACCGACCTGACGTTGGACTTCGGATTTGTGCGTGACTGTCATACTATCACGGTGGTTCCGAGTTCGATCCCACAGGGATTGGTCGGCACGGCCATGAGCATCCAACTTCAGGGAACAGGCGGTGTCGCCCCCTATACCTACGCCTTTGCTTATGGGCAGTTGCCCCCAGGGCTAGTGTTAGGTTCTGATGGCGTCGTCAGTGGCACCCCGACGAACGTGGGAAGCTATGTGTTTGCGGTCGAGGTGAGAGATGACTTTGGTTGTTTCGTGGTGAAGGAATACATCCTCACCGTTGCGGCCAATCCACTCGGGGTCGGTAACATGGTTTTCTTTGATCGTGACGCTGATGGACGTGATGATCCTGGCGAAGGGATTGATGGAGTGACCGTGGAATTGTTCCTGTCCACCCAGTATCCCGACATCGATGCGCCCCTTGCATCCACAATCACCAGTGGTGGTGGACGTTACTTCATCGACAATCTGCCGCCAGGCAACTATCGCATCCACATTCCGAAGGAGTCTTTTGGTCAGAATGGGCTTCTTTGGAAGATGGTCTCCTCACCAGGAGTGGCTACCAACACGGATGACGACTCCGCAGAGGATGGTGAAGACCCTCTTGATGTTACAGTGTCAGGTGTAACCACGCCGACGTTTGTTCTGTCGCCCGGAGCTTGCCCTAGCGGCTCTGCCGAATCGGGGACCGACGGCTCTTCGGATGATGCTCGTGACGGAGATATCGATCTGACTCGTGACTTTGGTTTTGTCGATGCCACAGCTGTTCCAGCTTCTTTCTCTGCCTGGCAGACGGAGCATCCCGGCGTTGGCGGGCCGAGTGTGAACAGTGATGGAGACGGGATGAATAATCTGCTCGAGTATGCACTGGGTGGCGATCCCAGCACAGGGGCACGGACCGGAACGACTGAGGCGTTCACCGTGGTTGAGAATCAGACTTCGGGTCAGATGTCCGTGCAGTTGCGCCGGCGACACGGTGGTCAGGCAGACATCACTTACACTTTAGAGGTCATAGCGGACATCGGATCATCACCCGCAGGATGGGTTCCAACACAGTTGGTTCCGACGGTCACCAACAATGGCGATGGCACGGAAACGCTGACCTTTGGTCCGCTGGAGTCGGATCCAGCTCTCCCTACCGGTGTGCAAACAGGCTTTGTCAGAGTGCATGTCAGTCTCGATGAGAATCATGATGAAGTGCCTGAAGCGTCTTCCGACACCCAGGTGCTGGGATGGTTGAAGCGCACCCTCCAGGTTCGGACCCAGACCTATTCTGTGCCCTTCGTCAGGAGCGAGGTCTTCAGCGGATTGGTGGACTCAGTGGGCGCCTCGAGCGTGAGTGTGGGTGCTTCGATTGGCAGCGTGCAGGTGAGCACTCTTTTCACAGCCGGATTTGAATACTACCTCGAAGTCGTTGATGGCGATGAAGAAGGCCAGCGCTGGGAGGTGGATGAGGCTTCGTCCACGGGCTCTACGATCGTGCTCCTTCCATCGCATGTTCGAAGCACTAGCAGCGCGTTGCTTCCCGCGCTTGCGGGTGACACCGTTGCGCTTCGTCCACACTGGCGCGTGGTAGATCTCTTCCCGCCATCGGATTTTCATCCAGCGACCAGTCCTGCAACATCGGACAATCTCCTTTTCTGGGACAATGCGACCACATCCTACACAACGCTTTGGCTGGTGTCCGTCGGCGGAGCGCGCTGGCTTCGGCAGGGTGGAGGAGCTACTGTGTATGACTCCATGGTTCTGGGTCCATGTGACGGACTCTTCACCAGACCGCGGGACATGACGGTGAATGCGGCTGCCGCTGGCACCGCCCGCACCTGGAAAGTCGCCTGTCCATTGAAACCCGGATACAACTTCATTGGGAATCCATATCCTGTAAGTCAGAGCGCGCTGGAACGTTTCATGACGTCGGCCAATGGCTTCACTGGCAGCGCCACTTCAGGATCCAGTGATCGGGTGTTGTCGTGGACCGGAGATCAAACTTCGGTGACCGGTTACGAGACCTACTACCTTGTGAAAGGTGGTTCCGTCGAGCGCTGGCTGAAGGTCGGTGGTGGTGGCGCCGATCAGGGCAATACGAAGATCTTCAACGTCAATACCGCTGTTTTTTCGATCAGCATTCTTGGCCAACCAAACTGGGTGCTGAACCCAACATGGAATCCCTGATCAAATTTCAACCAAGCGACAACCTGCTATGAAATCGACCTCTCTGCAAACTCTGGTTGCTTCAGTCATTTTGACGACCTCATCCTTTGGATCGGGCGTCAACTGGAGCAGTCCATTCTTTGACAGCCTGCAAATGGTGGACAGCACAGGAAACCTACTGGATGCCAGCTATGCATTCGAACTGGGAACTTTTGCAGATGGCTTCGTGCCCACCAGCGCCAATCTCGATCAGTGGGCTGCCAAGTGGAAACTGTTGAGTCGTTCGGACACGATCAATGGCAAATGGGACCCTGCAGGCGTGGTGCTCGGCCCCAACTTTGACAATGGGTTCTCGTTCGCATCGACGGGTGAGGTCAATGGCCTCCCTAGCTCGGCACTTTTCACTGCGGGGGAGCAGGCCTATATCTGGGCGTTTAACAACAATGAGTGGGCTCTTGTAACCGATCTCTCGCCAGGGTCTGGGCCCAATGCCATCTGGCAACTCCCCAACCCTGCTCTGATCAACGACTTCCCTCTTTCCTGGAATCTTCAGGATGCGGATACCGCCGTGGTTGGCAGTGTCAACAACGGCACTTATCGCCTCCAGACCCAGGTGGTTCCTGAGCCAAGCACCACGGTGCTGGTGCTGCTGATCGGTGGACTGGTGCAACTCTCCCGGCACAAACGTCGCTACAGACGATAACAATTTCGGCCTCTGTGGTGGAGGTCGTTACGTTCCGCTGGCCCCCGCGAGAAAGGGGCAAGCGGTGTGTGGTGAAAGCGCCTCCCGGGTGGGTCCCCGGGAGGCGCGCTTCATTTTTGGGAGGCGTCAGAGAGCATTGAGCTCGTTCTAAGATTTCGTTTCTTTTGCCTTCGAAGGTAAGAAAGTAGCTCACTACTGAGAAGCGGGTAAAAAACAGGTGGGTTTGATTAGCGCCTGGGAGGGCTAACCCAGAGAAGCCTTTGGATAGCGGCGGCAACGGGCTGTGGGGGTGGGTGAGCTAGTCCGAAGACCATTCGGAAAAGTTAATCTACCTGGATAAAAAAGGTGAAAGTTATGGTATTTATTGTAATAATTTAAATTTATTGAATTGAATCGAGTTCTCCATTCCTGCCACTCCATGATCTGGCCACCTGATCTCACTCACCAACCGAGCCGCACGCCGACGATCCCAGCGCAGGAATCGGGTGCGTCCCTCTGGGGTCCGCTACTGCGAATGGCGATCTATGCCCGTGTGAGAGAGGCTTTGCTGATCACGGTCATTTTGTGCGGTGGTGGAGTGGTCGCCCAGAGCACAAGTGTGCTGGAATGGAATTACACCAGTGGTGTGGCTTCGAGTGTCAAGCACGCTAGCGTTTCTACAGCCACGGCGAATTTCCAAGTGCAGTCTGGTATCACTGGGTTCACAGGAACTGTAACAGGTGGTTACTATGCCGTCGGCAGTTGGACAAGCACCGCCACTACAGCGCTCACCACAGGCAGCACCACCACTCCGCAGGCAGGTGTGAAGCAGGTTTACAGCACTTTTGCCTTGAAGACGCCGGTTACTGGAGACTGGAGTTCGATGCGTGTTGTTTTGGACTACTATCGACCTACATCGACCGCTGCATCACCGGGGACTGTGAGAGCCTATCTGACATGGAACGAGGGAGGAACATGGAAGAATCGCTACTCGGCTGCCACCACCTTGAGCACAACTGTCAATGCATGGCAGACAGGACTTAGTCTTGCGCTGAACACAGGATCGACAGCACCCGCATCGACGGCGCTCGCGGGGAATACATTTCTGTTGGTGCTCCAATTCTCCAATGTTTCGAATACAACCAACAGCGTTTACGTGGACAATGTGAAGTTCCAGGTCAACAGCCTGAGTGTGAATGACTACGGTGACTGGAGTGGATCTGGAGCAGCCACCAGCACGGCGACGAGCACAGCGAATTCAAACCTGCGCCTTGGCGCTACAGTTGATGCCGAAACAGCGGCGACAACCAATGCGGCGGCCACGGGCGATGACACGACAAACACCGGGAGTGCTGATGACGAAGATGGTGTGACGATGCCCTCTAGCATTACCTCGGGAGCTAACGCTTCGTTGCCGATCTCGGTCTATAACAACACGGGTGCCAATGCCTACCTCAATGCGTGGATTGATTTCAACAACGATGGCACATTTAGCGACACACTGGTGACTAGTGGCGGTGAAAGGCTGGAGGCCGTTCGAACCGTGGGCACTGGCACTACAGCCACGACGCAGACCATCTCATTTACTGTTCCCACAACCGCTATTGCGGGCACTCAACGTGGTGTTCGCGTGAGGTTGACTGACCAGGGCACAATGACCCCCACGGGGACAACAGGTGCCGGGGAAATCGAGGATTACACGGTGACGATCAATCCGGGAGCTGATTGCTATCAAGTTCTGGTCGCTAACTACAACGTCAACACCGTTATGAAAATCGACGGTCCGACCGGCACTGTGAATGGGACGTTGATTACTGGTGGGAGTCTGGCAAACCCGTCAGAGCTTCTCTCGAGTGCTGATGGCAATCTTCTCGTCGGAAACTATACAGCGAACAGCATTCTCAAATACAACACGTTCACGGGGGCATTGAACGGCACGCTAGTCTCAGCGGGTTCCGGAGGCTTGAATGAAGCGCAGGCAATGGCGCTAGGATCGGACGGCTATCTCTACGTTGCCAGCGCGGCGAGTGGAGCCGTGATTCGTTACAGTGCGAATTCGGGAGCGCTCGTGGGCACCTTTGTCAGCGTTTCCGGCCCCAGCGGACTGGCCTTTGATACGGCAGGGAATTTGTATGTCCTCAGCAACTCGAACAGCAAACTCTTCAAATACAATGCCTCTGGGTCTTTGGTCGGGACGGTCTATACTTGGGCGGTTGGCACTTCACTTCATGGACTCACCTTTGGACCGGATGGGAACCTTTATTGCAATGCGGTTTCGGGGACGACTCCTACAGTGGAGAAGATTACGACGGCGGGTGTCAGGTCCGTTTTCGTCACCCTGGATGCTGGATCTGATCCTTTTCCACTGGCTTGGGCACCCGATGGCAGCCTTTGGGTCGGGGACTCGGCTGAGAACGAGGTAACCGTTTACAATACCGCGGGCACGCTTCAGCGCACCATCACCAATGCAGGGTTTAGCAACATCTGCGGTCTTGTTGTGACGCCTTGTGGGTCGACAGGGCTGGACTACGGTGATCTGAAGATGCCTTATCCCACGTGGGTAGCTCAAAACGGTCCTAGGCATGTGGCAAATGGAACTCTAAAGCTCGGAGCAACTGTTGATGCTGATGGCGATGGCCAGCCCAATTCTGGCGCTACGGGTGACGATATCGACAATGATGGAGATGACGATGATGGCGTGACGTTCCCAACTTTGACCGCAGGAGCTACGGCGTCTTTGACTGTCAATGCCAACGCTTCAGGCAAGCTCAATGCGTTCTTTGACTGGAACAACGATGGCGACTTCTTGGATACGAGCGAAGCCATCACACAGATGAACCTTGTCAGTGGCAACAACACGCTAAGCGTGGCAGTGCCTTCCACTGCCGTTACAGGAACGCCTATTGGTGCTCGCTTCCGCGTAAGCACGGCGGGAGGCCTGACCTCGGTGGGCGGGGCGCTTGATGGCGAAGTCGAAGACTACATGGTGACAATTGTTCCTGCCGTCACCGTCACGCTGGGAAACTTGGTATGGAATGACCTCGATCAGGATGGTGTTTACGACACAGGGGAGCCAGGGGTTGATGGAGTCACCGTGGATCTATGGCAAGATCCCGATGGCGCGGGTGCATTGCCAGATACCAAAGTAGGCAGCACAGTTACGAGCGGTGGCGGCTTCTATTCGTTCACCCGTCCGCCAGGCACTGGCTATACCTTGGAGATTGTAACGCCTCCTTCTGGACTGCCGATGGCGAGTGGCAATGCCACAGACTACACCGACAACGGCGTGGACAATGATTCCAACGGTTATCAGCCCGCAGGACCAGGGACTTCTTCCTGGACGGCGGTATTCAATCTCACGGCCAATGGTGAACCGGGAACGTCGGGCTCCACCAACGTCGAAAACACCTGGGACTTCGGATTCCGAGCTCTTCCCAATCCCACAGCTTTGCTCGAATACAGGTTCGAGACCACCAGCCCGGTGATTCCGGTGACCCCAGCAGCGAAGAGCACCTGCATTACGTCCACATCGCAATTGCAAGCTACTGCTAATGGTCTGACCATAACGACCGTGGCCGAGAATGGTCCGATTCGTAGTGGTTCAAATGGCATCGATATAACTTCGAACTCCGCGATCTATAACACGGCCTTGGAGGCCACTCGCACCAGTCTGACTCCGATCACCAAAACACTCTACTCCACGTTTACTTTTGCAGCGGGTTCAGTTGGGAGCATTGGCAACGCCTATGCAGACTTTTGCCCCGATGCGAATGGCACCAAGTATGTTCGCTTCTTCCTGACGTGGCATGACGGCACGGCATATCGCACTGCGTGGACCAATACTGGAACGATGGCACCGGTGACTTGGACAAGCGTTGACCTTCCCTTTGTCAATGGAACGGCAGTTCCTACGGGCAGCGCACTGGCAGGGAAGACCTTTTTGCTGGAAGCGAACGTTTGGGGCGGTAGCAGCAGTCATATCATCACGGTGGACAATCTCATTCTGGGTGGATCCTGCGGTATCTTGACCTCTGATTATGGTGATCATTACTTCAGTTCGACAAGTTCAGCATCGCAGGCTGCCAGCACCCTTCTGAAGATCGGAACCGCCGCCACGGATGCTGAACTGAGCGATCCCTCTGATGTAGGTGCTGATAAAGACGACCTCACTGGCACAGATGACGAGGATCTGACCATGCCTGTGCTAACGGCTGGCACTGCAACTAACTTGTCAGTTCCAGTTACAGCCACACTTGCTTCTTTGAGTGGTGCAGCGGCCCGCGCCATTGTCTTCGCCGACTGGAATGGCGATGGTGATGTGGCGGATACCAATGAGACGCTGGCGGTTCAAACCGTGGCAAATGGAACCAACACCCTGACGTTTGGCCTCACTCCGCCTGCGGGCACGACTCCTGGCACCAAGTATCTCCGCATTCGAGTGTCGGAAACCGTTGCAACGCCGACCTTTAGCGGAGCGTCAGCCCTTGTGGGGGAAGTCGAAGACTACGCCATCAACGTTGTCGGTGCCACGGCCGTCGGAAACCTTGTCTGGGCCGATGCCAACGACAATGGCAGGTTCGATGCCGGGGAAGGCGTTGGCGGAGTGCAGGTGCAGTTGCTCAATACTTCGAATGTTGTGGTGGCCGTGACCACGACTGATCCGGTCGGGCTCTATCAAATCTGGGCGGCGGCGGGCACCTATTATCTGAGAATCCCTGCCTCGGAGTTTGCCAGTGGCCGCCCACTGTTTGGAAAATACTCGCTCCTAGGTAATGGTGGGGACAATGGGCGAGATGATGAGTGGGACGAGAATGGCATCGACGATGCGGCTCCAGCGACCAACGGCGTCAAGACGCTCAATTTCACTCTGGCTGCTGGCACAGAGCCCACGACGAAGGAACTGGGACAAGATGCTGGCTGGGACAATGGAACCACAGGCCGACCGGCCGACAGCAATGCCGATCTCACCCAGGATTTCGGATTCTCGAGATGCTTGCAGACTAATCTGGTCACAAACGGAAGTTTCGAGACTGCCAATCCCACAGGGTTGACGTTTCCTCATCGTTTCCCGAATACCACGTCCGATCCGATTATCTCGGTGAACACGTTCAGCACCTGGGGATCAACTGACATAGCGGGCTGGTTCCGTGACCCGGGATCATATGTTAACGATGCCACTCACGCATCGGATGGGAACCGGTTTATTTATCTTTCCGAGGGCTGTATTGGTCAGGACTTTGCGCTCAATACCACCATAGCTGGGATGAACACGGTGACGGTGGGGCAGGCCTACACCTTGCAGTTCGACTGGTGTGCCTTTGATCACACTCAGCCCACGAGTCCAAACTTGAGTCACACAAGAACCGTGCGCATTGAGCTTCACTATGTAGATCCCAATACTGGAACGGAGTATCCGGTGGCAGAGACGGAGGATCACTTCGATACGAAGTCTGGAAATCCAACTGCTTTTACCAGCCTTTCTCCATGGTCGAACCTGGACTGGAAGCGCAGTCGCTACCAGTTCATCATGCCGCCGACCGTCACCACCGCCAGTGTGCTGCGCCTTTATCTCACATCGAACGGCAATACTTCCAACAATACCGTGCTCGTGGACAATGTGATGATGACGCGCGCCTGTTCGCCTCAGACGTGCACGGTGGGAAACTTGGTTTACAGCGACACCAATGGCAACGGCAGAGCCGATGCGGGTGAGCCTGGGATTGATGATGTGCTTATCCATGCGTTCCGGGTGGACGCTGGGGGCACATGGAACTGGGCTGGTCTTTGCGTTACCCGGGAAGGCGGGCGCTACTTCTTCCCAGGTCTCTTGCCGGGCAATTACTACATTCGCGTGGATGCGGATAACTTTTTGTCGGCCACGCCTTGGTGGAAGTCTTCTGGAACGGGTCCTCTCTATGGCAAGATTTCGTCAGGGGGATTCTTCAATCCTGAGGTAGTGGCGATGAATGCGCTGGATGACAATGCCGCCACCGTCAGTGAAAAAGGGGTCGATGACGCTGCGGTGACGACCAATGGTATCGCGACTCCACTCTTCGCCCTGAGTTTGGGTGCCGAGCCAACGACAGGTCCGTCGGGGACGGATAAGGAAAATGGTTTCATGGCAGACATTGATGCGAGTGCTGATCGCAATGGTGATATGACCATCGACTTCGGTTTCACGAACCCGGGCAAGGACTACGGCGACTGGAATGGTGCGGGAGCCGGTGATCCTTACTGGAGTGCCTCTTTGGGATTGCGATTGGGAGCTCAAGTGGACTCTGAGGCAGCCTCGAGTCGAAACTCGACGGCAACAGGCGATGACATCACCGGCGTGGACGATGAAGACGGAGTCACGTGGCCTACCATGAGCGCTGGTGGCAGCTTCCGCATTCCGGTAGTCACCACCAACAGCACTACACAGTCTGCCTATCTCCAGGGCTGGGTGGACTGGAACAACAACGGCACATTTGAAACTTCGGAAGCCATTTGGACGGAGTGGGGGACTATGAACTGGATCGCTCCGTCATCAGTCGAGACTAGTGAATGGACGCAGAAATTCTTGCCTTATACGGCTGTGCCGACGGGTGCAGTCACTGGAGTTCCCCTCGGTGCCCGAGTGAGAATCACCACCTTCTATCAGGATCCCCCATTGCCTACAGGCAGTGGTTCTGACTTCGGTGAAATCGAGGACTACACGGTGACGCTTCAAGCGAGAGGCTATGACCATGGAGACTTCGCCAGTTTTGCTGACGCCGCCACTTTGACCAATCCGGCGCTGACCATTGGGCAGCTCGTTGATGCCGAAGCTTCGGCCACGACCAATGCGACGGCTACTGGGGACGACAACAACAACAACGATGACGAAGATGGTATCTACTCTGGACTGATCTATCAGGGGCAGGCGAGTGCGCAGTTGATCGTCAACGTCAACAACACCTCCGGCGCTGCCGGCTACCTGAACGTGTGGGTGGATTTCAATGGCAATGGGGTGCTGACTGATTCGGGCGAGCAGGTCGCGACGAATATCAGCATCGCCAACGGCACCACCTATTTCGACCAGCCGATCAATTTCGCCGTGCCTGCGGGTGCCCTGGTGGGGACACGTGGTGTGCGCGTGAGACTGACTTCTGTCGCCAGTCCTGGTGCCACGGGAACTACCGTTTCGACGACGACAGGTGAAGTCGAAGACGGGACTGTGATCATTCAGGCGGCCCCATACAATTCGTGTTACCATTTCGCGCTCAAGGACCTCAATCGAGACGGCGACTTTGTTGATGGCGGTGAAACAACCCCTTCCAATACCTATGTGGGCACTGACTACTGGTTTGGTGTTGATACGATCAACGAGAACTGGCGACTTGATCCAGGTGAGTCGGCCAAGGGCTGGTTTGACAACATGGATATGAAATATGATCGCGTTACCCAGCAACTGACGGTGGACGTCACAGTGGCCAAAAACCGTGGTAATGAGATCAACGGTCTCTACTTTGCAGTTAACGATGGTCCGATGCCGACGGCGTCTAATGGTCTGGCTCTCATCTACATGGACGGCTGGAATGCGGCGAACCCGGTGGTCACGGTTTACAAGTATGATCCGGCGCAAAGCAGCAACACGTTTTACAACCGTCAAATCATGGTCAGCACGGCAACCGGTGGTCCGAATGCCGCCGACGTGGTGAGCAAGACGGTCACCAAAACTGCTTCGACGACTCGCTTCCAACTCGTTCTCAACTGCGCCCGCATTAACAACGCTGCCAATTGGAGTTCTTACGGCGTCAGTGCCGGCACCTGGAGCGGCGTGCAGTTCACCAACACCGTGGGTATTTGGATCCACTCCACCGCCATGACGGCAGCTCCCACATATGACGCTTCCGGTCAGCTCATCAGCGGCCCCTGGGGATACTGGCGCAGTGAGGAAGTCTTCCTTGATTCCAATCCGTCCATTTCATTCCCTGCGGAGCTTTGCCCTCAGGATTTCGGGGATTGGAATGGCAGTGGTGCAGCCACCACGGTGGCCAGCAGCACGATGAACAGTCTGCTCAGAATCGGCGGCACCGTGGACGCAGAGACTTCTGTGCTTCCCAATTCCGCAGCTGATACCGATGACGTGACCCAGACAGGCAGTCTGGACGACGAGGACGGTGTGAACTTACCAGCCTCACTGACGCCAGGCACCAGCGCGACCATCAGCGCCTATGTGAACAATACCACGGGAAGCAACGCCTTCCTGCACGCGTGGATCGACTTCAATAACGATGGCGTCTTTAACGACACTGTCCTCAGTGGAACGAATGGAGGGGAACGTTTGGAAGCCGTGCGCACCATCGCTACTGGGACGACGGTCACCACGGCTCAAAACATTACCTTCACTGTCCCGGCTGCCGCGAGTATTGGCACGGGGCGGGGCCTCCGTGTTCGTCTTTCGAATCTCAACAATACAACTCCCACCGCCGTCTCTGGCACCGGGGAGATTGAGGACTATGTGATGACGGTGAATGCGAGTGCGAGCACCACGGTGGGTAATCTTGTCTGGAATGATGTGAACCAAAACGGTGTGAAGGACACGGGCGAGTCCGGCATCGACGGAGTCACGGTGAAGCTCTATCAAAGCACGACGCTTAAAGGCACCACCACCACTGCTGGTGGTGGTCTTTATTCCTTCACCGCCGCACCTGGAGCCGGCTACTACATTGAGATCACCACCCCGCCGAGCGGTTATCCCTATTCGAGCGGACCAGTCAGTGTCTCCGACGATGGCATCGACAATGACAACAACGGTGATCAGACGGGGGCGCCCGGGACCGTGATCTACAGCCCGGATTTTACGATCACCGCGAATGGCGAGCCTGGCACGGGGGGCACCACGAACACTGAGAACACCATCGACATCGGTCTGCGCGCAGTTCCAAACCCGACCACGCTTCTAGAGTTCACCACGGAGTCCAGCACCACGCCGATGAATCCGGTGGTGAAGAGCAGTTGTATTACCAGCACGTCCCAGTTGCTGCCGGCGGCGAATGCCAACGGGCTGACCACCATTACAAGGATCACAGGCACAACCTACCTGCCGCCCATGCGCACGGGAACCGGATACCTGGAGGTCTATGGGCTGCCCACCACTTACAACACCGCACTGGAAACAGCGCGCACCGGCCTCACCCCGATTACCAAGACGCTTTACACGACGATCACTTTTGCGGCGGGCGCGTCAGGCACGATCGGCAATGCGCTGGCCGACGTATGTCCTGGCGGCGGCAATGGCAATGTGCGCTTCTTTCTCACTTGGTATGACGGTTCGGCCTACCGGACAGCATGGACCAATACCGGTGCGAACTATCACGCGTCCTGGACAAGTCTCGACCTACCCTTCGTGAACGGCGCAGCCCTTCCATCGGGAAGTGGCCTGAGTGGCAAGACGTTCCTGCTGGAGGTAGCCTACTGGGGAACCGATCACACATGGATCGATAACGTCATGCTGGGTGGCACATGCTCGGTGGCGATGACCGACTTCGGTGACTACAACGGCACAGGCTATGCCTCGGCGTCCAACACGGCCAGCACCAACCTGTTCATTGGCACGAACGCTACTGACGTTGAGGCTGCTGATCCCTCGACCGCCACCGCCACTGCCGACGACCTCGCGGGCACCGATGACGAGGACGCGCCAATCCCTACGAGCATCGTGGCTGGCGTGACGACCAATCAGAATATCACCGTCACACGCAACGCTGCGATCACGTCGGCGCGCTTCAGCGCCTGGGCCGACTGGAATGCCGATGGTGACTTCCTGGATGCCGGAGAGGCAATCGTGACCAACAACACATTGACCACAGCGGGAGCAAACACCGTCACCTTGCCGCTCGCACCGCCAACTGGCATCAGCGGCACGCGCTACATTCGCCTGCGCGTGCAGGACTTCTCGACCTCACTGGCACCGAGCGTCACGGGTGCCAGCACGCTGGCGGGCGAAGTCGAGGACTACGCCATCTCAGTGACCGGCCCTGTGGATTACGGCGACTGGGCGCACGCTACGAACACCACGGGTGCGGCCACAACGACGACCTCCAGCACGGTGAACTCCAGTCTGCGCATCGGTGCCACGGTGGACTCGGAAGCAAGCGTCGCTCCAAACGCCACCGCCACCGCCGATGGCGCGGATGAAGATGGTGTGTGGTTCGCACCTTCGGTGCCGGTGGGCTCCTACGCTCAGCTTTCGGTGAAGGCCACCAATCTCACCGGCAGCGCGGCCTACATGAATGCCTGGGTGGATTTCGACAACAGTGGCGCGTTCGATGCGGGCGAGCAGGTCGCGACGAACGTGACTGTGCCCACAGGCACGACGGACTACGATCCTGCTGGCTATAACTCCGGCAGCAATCTCTATCAATACTACCGGCTCCAGTTTCTCGTGCCAGCGACGGCGAGCGTGGGTGCCAATCGCGGTGTGCGTGTTCGTCTGACGAGCGTGCAGAACCCAGGGGCGACAGGTGCCGCAGGGGTGGGTGAAGTCGAAGACTACGTCATGACGTTCACCGCGCAGACCAACTGCAATCACTTCCGTCTGGCGGACGCGAACGCAGACATGTGGTTTGATCCCGCAGCCGAGATCACACCCGCGCAAACGAATTCCCCCATCTACTGGGACAACAACAACGACATCGGAAGCTACAAGAATGTCGATGTCACTTACAATCACAGCACCAAGCTCTTCAACATGGACTGCACGGTCTTGCAGAAGACCGCCACTGGTGTTCGCGCCGACGGCATCTGGTTCATGATTAACACCGGCCCTCTGCCCTTGCAGACGCCGGTGCAACGCTACGCCATGGTTTACATTGATGCATTCAACCGGGCTGCACCCAAGGCTACTGTTTACGTGGAGAACAGCCTCCAGCATGGCAGCAGCTGGTCGTCACCAGCCTACTTGATGGTCTCCACCGCTCCGGGTGGAGCCAACGCTAGCGACGTAAAGTTGCTTGCTGTCACCGAGGACACGACTGCCAGGACGGTTCGTTTCCGCCTGACACTGGATTGCACAAGAATCAATGATCGCGCTCAGTGGTCAACCTCATGGGGGTTGGATGCTGACTGGCGCGGGCTTCAGTTTTTTGGCAACTGCGGCATGTGGCTCACCGCTACGGACATGACTGCCGCGCCCACCTATGATGCGTCTGGCAAGGCGACGGCAATGAACATGGCGGCAGCAAGCTACCTTGGCATTGATGTGCATCCGATGGGCTTCACCCCGATCATCACCGAGCAGTGCAACTATGACTTTGGCGACCACTTCTTCGCCATTGACAGTTCGGCTTCACAGGCGGCCAGTGTGGACGTCCGCATTGGCACCAACGCCACCGACACGGAAGGGGACTTTGCGACTTCAGCGGCCAACCTTGATGACACGACTGGCACCAACGATGAGGACCTGACGATGCCGACTTTCACGGTTGGAACGGCCACCAGCCTAGTGATTCCAGTGACCATTCCCGTGCTGGCGAACCTCAGCGGCAGCACCTCACGCATCAACGTGTTCGTCGATTGGAACGGCGACGGCGACGTGCTCGACACAAACGAAACTCTGACAGCACAGACAGCTGCCACGGCTGGCACGAACAATGTGACCTTTTCGCTCACGCCCCCATCGGGAACAACGTTGGGAACGAAGTATCTGCGTATTCGCATCACCGAAGGTGCCACAGCTCCGATTTTCAGTGGTGCTTCAACCCTGAAAGGTGAGGTTGAAGACTATACTGTCACCGTCAGCGCGGCGACTCTCGACTTCGGCGACTGGAACGGTAGTGGAGCTCTGACCACGACGACGTCCTCAATAATGAACACCAATCTCCGTCTGGGAGCTGCCGTGGATGCAGAAGCGAGTGTCACAGCCAATGCCTCAGCCGATGCTGATGATACCACAGACACAGGTAGCACTGATGATGAAGACGGGGTGACAATGCCCGCCACGATAGCCCAAGGCTCCAGCGTCACCATTCCTGTCAGCGTGTTCAACAACAACACCACAGGCAAGTATCTTCAGGCTTGGATTGACTTTAACAACGACGGCACCTTCAACAACACCGACGTCAGCTCCGGTGGCGAGCGCATCTACAATGCGGTGACGACGGCCAGCGCATCGCTTCAAACGGTGAACATCACCTTCACTGTGCCTGCCGGCGCCAGTGTCGGGACCCAGCGCGGTGCGCGTTTCCGTCTCACGGACAACGTCAGCACTACACCGACGAGCAGCGGTGCCACTGGCGAGGTCGAAGATTATGTCGTGACGATCAATGCCGCTTCCAATCTTTCGCTCGGTAACCTCGTTTGGGGGGACACGAACAACAACGGCATCAAAGACGGCGCGGAAGCCGGTATCGGCGGCGTCACCGTGCAGCTCTACGATCCAGTCAATGGAGTGGTCGGCGACGCAGGTGACGTGCTGATTGCCACCACGACCACCGCGACGAGCGGCACTGTCGGCTCTTACAGCTTCACGTCGCTGAGCCCAGGCAACTACTTCGTCAAAGTCACCCCGCCACCAGGCTATCCTATCACCGGTGGCACACCGGCTACTACAGACAACAACACCGACAACAACAACGACGGCTCGCAGCCAGGTGGTCCGACTACCGCGTTGTTTTCTCCGATCATTAACCTTCTTGCAGGCGCGGAGTCGATCACCGACGGCGATACGAATGCGAACACCAATATGACGGTGGACTTCGGTTTGTTCACCGGATTTACGGTCGGTGACACCGTCTTCGAAGACGTGAACAACAATGGCGTTAAGGACGTGGGCGACAACGGCATTGCGGGTCTCACCGTCGAGTTGCTCAACAGCGCTGGAGCATCGTTCTCACCTGCTGTTACGACCACCACCAACGGCACTGGAAACTACGGATTCCTCGTTTATGCGCCCGGCACTTACAAGATCAAGGTCACGCCAAGTGGAACTGATCCGCTCGTGAGCAGCACCGTCGGCACTGACAACGGCACCGACAACAACAACGATGGCACTCAGGCTGGCGGCGTAGGCACTGCGGTTACCACCTTTGCCTTTACGCTGGGTGCCGGGCTTGAACCTGGCACTGCCGGCACTACTAACACGGAAAATACCATCGACATCGGCTTGCGCCCCGCATTGACGGACTTCGGTGACTATCCCTCCTTCGCCTCCGCATCCCAATATGGTTCGACTGACATCCGTATTGGCACCACTGCCACCGATACAGAAAGTGCCAATCCGACCACCGGCACAGCGACCGCCGATAACACCACGGAGCTCAACGATGAGGATCTTGTGCTGCCTGCGGTCGGCATTGGTGGTGTCACCAAGTTCACGTTCCCTGTGATACTTGGCGGCACGGCGACCGCAGCCACCATCGCTGCCTGGGCCGACTGGAATGGCGACAATGTTGTCACTGGCACTAACGAGGTGCTCACGGTCTCGCCCGCCTCGCTGGTCGCTGGAACGAACACTGTCACCGTCACCTTTAGTCCACCCGTCGGCACCACCGCAGGCACCAAGTATATGAGGTTCCGCGTGGCCGAAGGTGCCACTACGTCGGTCTTTAGCGGAGCTTCCACCGCGCGTGGTGAAGTCGAGGACTATGCAATCACTGCCAGCACGCCCACCTTAGACTTTGGAGACTACACCAATTTTGCCGAGGCGTGGAGCACCTTGTCCACCACCACCAAGATCGGTGTAGCTGTCGATGCGGAACTCGCTGCCAGCAAGGACGGCGGAGCCACGGGCGATGACTTAAATAACACCGACGACGAAGATGGCGTGACGTTCAGCACCTTCACCCCAGGAGCTTCCGCAACCATCAGCGTCACCTGCACGAGCACGCCTGCGGCTTACTTGAATGTGTGGATCGACTGGAATGAGAACGGCGTTCTCACCGATGCCGGAGAACAAGTGGCTACGAACGTTGCTGTTGCCGCGGGCTCGGCTAGCGTCGTCAAGACGGTCACCGTCACTGTTCCCTCGACGGCACGCGGCACTTTGCCTGTGCGTGTGCGCTTGAACGCAACTTCAGGCACCACGTCCACGGGCCTTGGCCTCGGTGTCGGTGAAGTTGAGGATCACATCGTTAGCATCGCATCGAACTGCCAGTCGCAGCTGGCGATCTGGAACTCCATCACCAGCAACAATCTCGCCACTCCCTCGGACATCGAGGGCCGAATCGTCACCAAGAACATCACCGGCACCACGGCCTTCAGCGCTGCCATCAGATCGGGATCAACAGCGACCACAGACATCAACCTCGCCGTGCAAACCAATGTGGTGAACGGCGGTTCCATCAATCTTCAGTATGGCAGTCTCTGGGCACCGAGTTCCGCCGTGCTCAATGGTCGCGTCGTCAACTACAACGGTGGCGGGTCGCTGGTCACTACTCCAGCCTTTGATTTCGCCACCATCTTCAACGGCATCACCTCGGAGTCTACGACGTATGCCGCGATGCCAGCAAACTCTACTGTCACTATACCAACTTCACCAGCCGCCACCGTCCTCACCGTTGGTAGTGGCGTCGCCAATGGCACCGCCGCCGTGTTCAGCCTGGATGGCAACACCTTGCTCAACAATGGCAACGTGCAGTCACTCGACCTTAATCTCAACGGCAAGACTCCTTCGTCGATTATCATCAACCTCACCGGCACCAGCATCAACTACTCCGCTTCGGGCAATATGCTGGGTAACCTGATCAGCACGACGTGGCGTTCCAAGATTCTGTGGAACTTCCCTCAAGCCACAACGCTGTCTTACCAGAAGAGCGTGTATGGCAGCACACTTGCACCGCTCGCCTCGCTCACGGCAAGCGGTGGCGCAGTCGAGGGTTCCATCGCGGTCAAGGACTACAATGGCACCATCGAAGTTCACCTGCCATTGTGGACGGGTGGATCCAGCGTCTGCACCGATGCCTCTGACTTCGGCGATTACATTGGTTTCCCAGATGCATCATCGACAGCCCTCACCACCATCAAAATGGGTGCCAACGGCGGTGATGTCGATGCTGTCGGCCTTGCCAATGCGACTGCCAATGGTGACGACACCAACGGCACTGATGACGAGGATGGTGTTACCTTTGGAACGCTTCCACAGTCTGGCAGCGGCTCAGTCACGGTCAATGTCACCAACTCCAGTGGCGCGGCGGCTTACCTCAATGGCTGGATCGATTGGGACAACAACGGCGTGCTCGGGGCGGGCGAGCAAGTCATCACCAACGTCAGCGTCGCAAACGGCACCAGCAACTCGAACCTCAGCTACACCTTCACCGTGCCTGCTACAGCTTCGCTTGGAACTCATGGCGCGCGCTTCCGCCTCACTTCGACCAGCAGTCCCGGCCCTACCGACTATAGCGGCAACGGTGAAGTAGAAGATTACCTCGCCACCGTGAGCGGATCGAACATCGACTACGGTGACTACACGAGCTTCGCCGATGCTAGCAGCCTCACCAACACCACCTTGAAACTCGGCGGCAATGCCCCTGATGGTGAGATCGCCTCAATCAAGGATAGCACAGCTACCGGTGATGATAACAACGGCACGGACGATGAGGATGGTGTCTCGCTTCCCTCAACGATGACACGAGGGTCCAGCTACTCGATCACTGTCAGCGTCAACAACACTAGCGGTGCAGCTGCTTATCTCAATGCGTGGTTTGACTGGAACAACAATGGCGTGCTCACCGACTCGGGCGAGCAGATGATAAGCAATATCAGCTACGCCACCGGCACCAGCGGCAATCAGTCATTCACGATCGCGGTGCCATCAGGTGCCTCGTTCTCAACCATTGGTGCACGCTTCCGCATTACATCGACAACCTTGCCAGGCCCAACCGGTGCGAGTGGGACTGGTGAAGTCGAAGACTACGTTGTGTCGATCAACCCGATGATCGATTTGGGAGACTGGAATGGCAGTGGTGCCCTCACCACCACGACTAGCAGCACGATGAACGCCAACCTTCGTCTCGGTGCTACCGTCGATGCGGAAACCACTGTTACCCCAGACGCGGGAGCCACTGCTGACGGCGCGGACGAAGACGGCGTCACGATGCCTTCAACCATTACTCAAGGCGCGAGCGTGACGATTCCCGTCTCCGTCTTCAACAACAACACCGCTGGCAAATACCTTCAAGCGTGGATCGATCTCAATAACGACGGCACCTTCAACAACACGGATGTCGGCTCTGGCGGCGAGCGCATTTATAACGCGGTGACGACAGCAAACGCCTCTCAACAGACGATCAATGTCACCTTTACGGTGCCTGCAACCTCAAGCGCAGGCGCTCAGCGTGGTGTTCGCTTCCGCTTGACCGACAATGCGGCGACTACGCCGACGAGCAGTGGTGCTACGGGCGAAATAGAGGACTATGTTGTGACAGTCAGTTGCCCTACCTTTGCATGGACACCGACGACGCTGACCAACGGAGTCGTGGGGCTGAGCTACAGTCAGACGGTGTCTGCAAGCGGTGGGGTTTCGCCCTACAGCTATGCTGTCACCGGCGGTGCAATGCCCACCGGCCTCTCTTTGAATGCTAGTTCTGGTGCCATCTCAGGTTCGCCATCGGCAGCGGGCACCTTTGGCTTCACCATCACAGCGACCGCAGCCAATGGTTGCACTAGCTCGCAGCCCTATAGCGTGACGATCTCGTCGTCGATGGCACTTGGGAATCTGGTATGGGCTGACCTGAACAACAACGGTGTCAAAGATGCATCTGAGGTGGGCATCGGTGGAGTCACCGTCCAGTTGTTCAATCCAGGAGCCGACAATGCGGTGAACACAGCCGACGACCTTCAAGTGGGAAGCAACTTCACCACCTCGGTTGCAGGAGCGTATGTTTTCAGCGGCCTGGCAGTTGGTAACTACTTTATCAAAGTCACACCGCCTTCGAGCTATCCCAAGACAAGTGGAACGCCTGCAACCACTGACAACAATGTGGACAGCAACAACGATGGTTCTCAGCCAGGCGGTCCAGGAACAGCGTTGTTTAGCCCCGTCATCAACCTGGCGGCAGGTGCCGAATCGACAACTGATGGTGACGTGGATGCCAACACCAACATGACCGTGGACTTCGGTCTCTTCTCCGGCTTCACGGTGGGGAACTGTGTGTGGAACGATGCGAATGCCAATGGAATCAAAGATGGTGGCGAACTGGGCATCGCTGGTCTGACGGTGGAACTGCTCAATGGTTCCGGCGTCTCATTCTCTCCTGCCGTCACGACGACGACGAACGCGAGCGGCCTCTATGGCTTCCTTGTCTATGCAGCTGGCACTTACAAAGTTAAGGTGACACCCAATACCACCTATCCGCTGGCCACGGTCTCGGCGAACACCGACACGGGAATCGACAATGACAGCAATGGCATTCAATCCACGCAGGGAGCAGCGGCACTTAGTCCGGTGATCACCCTGACTGCGGGCGGCGAGCCTGGAAACACCGGCACCACCAATGCAGAGAATACCATCGACTTCGGGTTCCTGGCATGCCCGACGATCGCGGCATTGACTCTACCTGATGGCGTTGCAGGCGTTGCCTACAATTCCGGCACGGCTTTCAGCATGACTCCAGCATTTGGCACTTACACGTGGACTGCTACGGGATTGCCCACTGGTCTCACGTTGAACAGCAGCAGCGGTGTCATCACGGGCACGACGACTGACATTGGTGCCTTCCGTGTCGTTGTCACCGCCACGGGGAGCAATGGATGTGTGGTTTCGCGGGTGTTTCCTCTAAAGGTCACGGGATGCGGCACGACCAATGTGTGGGCCTGGAACTGGGATTCGAGTGTTGATGCTTTGGACGGCGGCAATGACGGTGGGATCTGGAAGACAGTGTCGCTGTCGAACAATCTTGCGACTGGTAGCATGGCAGTGTCGCTGGCCGTGGATGTTGGAACCAATGCTACTCAGGGTCTCTGGTTCATGATCAACCATGGTCCAGATCCGACCACGGCCGATCCAAACTACGCAGCTGTCTATCTCTACAATGGTTCGTTCTACGTCACGACCTATTCGAATGCGCCCACCGCTACACATACGCTGGGCACAATCATCACGAGTGGCACCTACACTACAGCCTTGTCGGGTAGCACGCGTTCCTTCAACTTCACTCTCCCGGTCAACACGATCAACTCATGGGCAGGTGGCGGCGCATCCTGGAAGGGGATCGGCTTTCCGTTGGATGCTCAGGGCAACGCCGCAGGCAACTCTTTCACGCCTTATCGTATTGGTGTCTGGGTGAGGTCGTTTGCGGATGGTGCGGTGGTTTACAACACGAGCACCAAGGTGTGGACGGTGACTTGGGGAATCTCTCCCGATAACAACATCGGAACCTGGGATCTTGTGAGCGACTTTGGCAGTTCTTGCTGTCCCTTGGTGCTGAAACCAGCCACTCTTTCCAATGGCACCGTCGGCACGGCCTACCCCACAACGACCATGGACGCCGACTGGGGCATTCCTGCCTACACGTGGTCTATCTCTTCGGGTTCGTTGCCTACGGGACTTGTGTTAAACGGGACGACGGGTGTGATTAGCGGAACACCGTCGGTCGCTGGCACCTACAGCTTCACCATTCGCGCTACGGATTCTGGGACATGTGTGGGCACCCAGGCCTACACCGTGGTGATCACCTGCCCAACGATCAATGTAACGCCTGGATCACTGCTCACGAGCACGTTCGGCACGGCCTACACACAAACCACCAATCCGGCTGCCAGCGGCATCGGCGGCACATTCACCTGGACTGCAAATGGCACGCTGCCCACGGGCATGACCGTCAATGGCACCAATGGTGCGATCAGCACAACAACGGCTACTCCGGTAGGACTGCACGCGATCTCTCTTCGCGCGACGAGTGCCAGTTACGCTTCATGCTCCGGCACGTGGAGCGGCAACTGGCGTGTGTGTCCCGTTATTGTCGTCACACTTCCGAGCACGTCTGCAACGGTGGGCACCGCCTACTCGCAGACGGTCACAGCATCCGGCGGCGCTGGGCCTTACACGTTTGGAATCAATAGTGGAGCCCTCCCAGTTTGGGCGACACTCAACCCGACGACGGGTATGATCTCGGGCACACCGAGCAACACAGCACCTGCGACGTTCACGCTCAAGGCCACGGATGCGGATGGTTGTGTGGGTATTTCTCCGAGCTACACGATCACGCCAGTGTGCCCAGCGATTACTGTGACGCTGCCGGGAACAGCTGCAACGGTGGGCACCGCTTACTCGCAGACGGTGACGGCATCGGGAGGCACCACGGCTTACACGTTTAGCGTCAACAGCGGAGCGCTGCCAACATGGGCGACGCTCAACCCGACGACAGGCGTGCTGTCGGGAACACCGAACAGCACAACGGCGGCAACGTTTACACTGAAGGCCACGGATGCCAATGGCTGTGTCGGAGTGTCACCGAGCTACACGATCACGCCCGTTTGCCCAACGATCACCGTGACGCCGGGATCGTTGCTGCAGAGCACCTTCGGCACGGCTTACACACAGACGACCAATCCGAGTGCGAGCGGGATTAGCGGCACGTTTACGTGGACGCTCGGCGGCACGCCACCCGCGGGCATGACGATCAACTCTGCTACCGGAGCATTGTCCACCACGAGTGCATCTTCTGTTGGTTTGTATGCGATCACCGCTACCGCGACGAGTGCGAGCTACCCAACGTGCGCCGGCTCGTGGAGTGGCAACTTCCGCGTGTGTCCGGTGATCACCGTCACTCTGCCGGGCACGGCTGCAACGGTGGGCACCGCATACTCGCAAACAGTGACGGCATCGGGTGGCACAGCATCCTACACGTTTAGCGTCAACAGTGGAGCGCTGCCAACGTGGGCGACGCTAAACCCGACGACAGGCGTGCTATCGGGAACACCGAACAGCACAACGGCGGCAACGTTTACACTGAAGGCCACGGATGCCAATGGCTGTGTCGGAGTGTCACCGAGCTACACGATCACGCCGGTGTGCCCAACGATCACCGTGACGTTGCCTAGCAACTCCGCAATGTTGGGCAACACTTACTCGAGAACGGTGACGGCAACGGGAGGCACAGCTGCTTACACGTTTAGCGTCAACAGCGGAGCGCTGCCAACATGGGCGACGCTCAACCCGACGACGGGCGTGCTATCGGGCACACCGAACAGCACAACGGCAGCAACGTTCACACTGAAGGCCACGGACGCGAATGGCTGTGTCGGTGTGTCACCGAGCTACACAATCACGCCCGTGTGCCCAACGATCACCGTGACGCCTGGATCGCTGCTGCAGAGCACCTTCGGCACGGCTTACACACAGACGACCAATCCGAGTGCGAGCGGGATCAGTGGCACGTTTACGTGGACGCTCGGCGGCACGCCACCCGCGGGCATGACGATCAATTCGGCCACCGGAGCAATCAGCACCACGAGCGCATCCCCTGTCGGTTTGTATGCGATCACTGTCACCGCGACGAGTGCGAGCTACCCGACGTGCGCCGGCTCGTGGAGTGGCAACTTCCGCGTGTGTCCGGTGATCACCGTCACTCTGCCGGGCACAGCTGCAACGGTGGGCACCGCATACTCGCAAACAGTGACGGCATCGGGTGGCACAGCTGCTTACACGTTTAGCGTCAACAGCGGAGCGCTGCCAACGTGGGCCACACTCAACCCAACAACGGGTGTGCTATCGGGAACACCAAGCAGCACAACGGCAGCAACGTTCACACTGAAGGCCACGGACGTGAATGGCTGTGTCGGTGTGTCACCGAGCTACACCATCACACCCGTGTGCCCAACGATCACCGTCACACCAGGATCGTTGCTGCAGAGCACCTTCGGCACGGCTTACACACAGACGACCAATCCGAGTGCGAGCGGGATTAGCGGCACGTTTACGTGGACGCTCGGCGGCACGCCACCCGCGGGCATGACGATCAACTCGGCTACCGGAGCGATCAGCACCACGAGTGCATCACCTGTTGGTTTGTATGCGATCACCGTCACCGCGACGAGTGCGAGCTACCCGACGTGCTCTGGCACGTGGAGTGGCAACTTCCGCGTATGCCCGGTCATCACCGTCACTCTGCCGGGAATAGCTGCAACGGTAGGCAGCGCTTACTCGCAGACGGTGACGGCATCGGGTGGCACGGCTCCTTACACCTTTGGCATCAATAGCGGAGCGCTGCCAACGTGGGCCACACTCAACCCAACAACGGGTGTGCTATCGGGCACACCGAACAGCACAACGGCGGCAACGTTTACGCTGAAGGCCACGGATGCCAATGGCTGCGTCGGAGTGTCACCGAGCTACACCATCACACCCGTGTGCCCAACGATCACAATCACCCCATCTTCCATGGGTGATGGCTTCGTGAACAATGCGATGACCGTATCGCTATCGCAGGCTGGGGGAACAGGTCCCTTTACGTGGTCGATCAACCCGGGCTCGTTGCCCCCAGGACTCGTTCTGGGTAACAGCACAACGTCATCGAACACTATCAGTGGCACGCCCACCACGGCGGGCTCCTACACCTTCACGGTGCGCCTGCAGGACTCGTATGGTTGCGTCGCTACCCAGGCCTACACCCTTAGTATTCGCACTCTAAAAGTTGGTAATCTTGTCTGGTCCGACACGAATGACAATGGCGTGAAGGACACTGGCGAGAATGGCATCGCCGGGGTCACGGTGGAACTGTGGAAGGCCGGTGCCAATAACCTGGAAGAAAACGGAGCCGGAGATGACAGCAAGGTGACCACGGACGTGGTGACGAATGCGAGCGGCATTTACTCCTTCATCAATCTGCCTGCCGGCACCAACTACTACGTGCGCATTCCTTCGCCGCCGCTCACCAACGCGATCACTAGCGGCACGCCGGTCACCGTCGATAACGGTGTCGATAACGACAACAACGGTAGCCAGATAGAATCGGGCAAACCGTTGCGCAGTCCGCTCTTCAACCTTGCGGGTGGCACCGAGCCACCTTTGGCTAGCGACACAGATGACACGGATGGTGAACTCACCATCGACTTCGGTCTGACTCCGACCGTGTGCGTTGGCAACATCGTGTTCAACGACGTAGATCACAATGGCTTCTACAACACGGGTGACACCTTGATTGATAACGTGACAGTCAAGATTTTCGCGTCGGGTGCTGATCCGCTCACGGATTCTGCAATTGCGACCACGACCTCATCTGGTGGTGGTGTTTATCGTCTGTGTGTGAAGGCTGGCAGCTACTTCCTGCATATTCCGCCGAGCGATTTTGGAGGCGTGATCTCGGGCATGTTCCCGACACTGGCCCCAGTGACTGGGGCAGTGAACAACAATGACGACAACACGGACCAGAACCTCCTGCCCTCGACCAAGCCGTATGTCTTCGGCTGCAATACGGGCGTCTTCACGCTGACGGTGGGCGGCGCACCGAACGCATTGGCGGGCGAGACGGGTTATCAGTCCGCCACGGATGATGCCTATGATCTGAGTTCGAATCTCACGCTCGATCTGGGTCTCTTCACGGCACCGGTAGCATCAGCTCCGCTGGCGGGCAGCGTGCGTATCGACTTGTCCGGCTCGGGCAATACCACGACCAGCACCACGGCGGCCTCGGGTGTGGACGTCTCACTCTATGAGGATACGAATGGCAATGGCGTGCTGGACACCGAGGAGATGTCCGCGGTGCAAACTACGACCACAGATGCGAGTGGCAGTTATGCCTTTATGCCCATCACTACGGGTGACTACCTGGTGGTGCAGTCGGTGGCTCCAGGTTCGACGGCCACCTTTGACACCGATGGTGGCGCTGCGACGACCACTTGTGTGAAGATGGAAGGCAAGCCTCTGGATGGCATCGACTTCCTCCAGACGGGCTCGTCTTCCACCTTCGCCCAGTGGCAGAAGGTGAACACCGCTGATGATGGGGACCAATACGATGCGTTAATGGAATACGCGCTCGGCACGGCGACTACGGGCTTCGATCATCCGCGCTTCTGGCTGGAGGTGAACAAGAATGACAACGCAGATGCAGTGCTGGTGCGAGCGATCGCGAAGCACGATGACATCACTTTAAGGTTGGAAGGCAGCGCAGATCTCAAAACCTGGGTGCGCCTGCCGCTGGTTCCGGCGGTGACGGCGAACAACGATGGAACTGAGACGGTGCGCTACGTGGATGTGGACAAGCCGTTCGTGCGTCTCAAGGTCGATCTCGACGCTGACCTGGATGGCACGCCAGAGCAGAGCAGCACGTCGCCGGTCTTTGGCTGGACGGTGCGTGAGTTCGCGATGGGCCAGCAGACCTTCGCGATGCCGCTGCTGCGCACCACGGTGTTCACGGGCCGGGCTGGCGATGCTACGGGCAAGGGCTTTGTGACAGGCAGCAACTACTTTGCTGAGATCATCAGTGGAGCAGGGGAAGGCCATCGCTTTGAAATCAATGAATCGGACAGTGACAGTTCGCATGTCGCTTACATCGTCGATGCCCCGGCGAATGATGCGCGGATTGCGATTCGTCCGCACTGGACGTTGGGCGAGATGTTCCCAGCGGTGCGCTTCCATGCGAGCACTTCGGCTTCGACCGCAGATCGTGTGATGACCTTCGATGGCAAGGAATATCAGACCTATTGGCTGCTCGCGGGTAAGAAGGGTCCAGTTTGGGTCAATGCCTCAGACTCTACACTGGCTGATTGCCACAGGACCATCATCGGGCCGACCGAAGGCGTGATGGTTCAGCCACGCTCAGGCAACGTTAAACTCCAGTTTGCCGGAGAGGTGCGCACCTGGCGCTTCTGGCAGGAGCTTCATGCCGGGGCCCAGTTCATCGGCACCGGTTATCCAGTGCTGATGACACCAGAGACTCGTGGCATGACCACGGCAGCTGGCTTTGTAGCAGGAGATGATGTGAACGCCGGGGATACCATTTCGGTGTGGAATGGCGATCAGAATCCAGCCGATGCGGCATTCGCTACCTACCGTTATCTGAAAGCAGGAAACGGCACCTGGCTGAAGTCAGCGGAAGAGGGTGCTGGTCAGAAGGTCCGTTTTGAGCCCTATCGTGCTGCCTACATGCTCATTAACAGCCAACTTCGAGGCTGGCTGGTTGATGCACCAGGGCGTTAGCAGCGGTGGACGGTGGCTGAGTTCAAGGACTCTGGCTGATGCTAGCCCAGAAGGGGTGTAGCCGTTATTAATGGTTGCTAAATTTATGGTAAATATATAAAGTGCGGGAAAGTGCGGCCCGAAAATCCAGACTCATGCATGCTTACAGCCATTCGCAGGTGGCTCTCGCGAGCGTTATACCCACGGGGTTTTCTCCCCGATCGAGTGCCTCGAAGTGCACTTTGGTGGGCTGTTTTCGCCTGCTTGTGTGCCGCTGCGCCCTTCGTGGAGGCACATAATCTCGACCAAAGAGCCGACTATCTGGCTTTCGACAAGGCGACGATGGACATGATCAAGGCTCGTGCCCAGGCGGGCCAGCCTTTGCTGCAAAGTGGTGATGTTGTGGGCCTGATTCTGAAGGCAACGCCCAACGTCGGCACCCAGACGGGTGCGGGCGGATACTCAACCTATTTCGTGCCGGTGGGCACTCAGGTCGTCGGGGCGCAGTATGGCCGTCTGGCGGCGGATGGCTCGTTTTTGCCAATGGCAATGAAGGGGCAGTCCATCCTGTC
Organism: Verrucomicrobiaceae bacterium; assembly: GCA_016795365.1. Lineage (GTDB taxonomy): Bacteria > Verrucomicrobiota > Verrucomicrobiia > Verrucomicrobiales > Verrucomicrobiaceae > JAEUHN01. The sequence continues at coordinate 128,974 of JAEUHN010000004.1, read as the reverse complement.
ACTGGGCGCTGGCTCGATCGGCCCGAAGGCTACCCCTGGTCTGGTAGGTCTCTCCCTGGGACCTAATATCACCGGGCAGGCGGAACTGGCCGTGACTTCCGCAGGCTTGGCGCGAGGCACGATGGCGGGTGTGTATGGGGACATTGGTATCTTCTATTCCACGGATCCCAAAACGGTGTGGCAAAGCTGGGTCAATACGGGTGGCTTTGATGGCAACGTGGGCACATCCGATAATAACATCACAACGAACTCCGGTGATGTCGTCATCCCCACCACACGCTGGGATGCTGAGCAGTTGCTCGCTTATGGATCAAAGAGCCCCATCACGGCCATCGTGGACTCGGGCGACCAGCGCGGCAATGCCCCGTGGGGGCTGGCGAGTGGTGTGGCGGGTCCGCAGAGCGGTTACGCATGGGCGTTCAACAAGACCTACTGGGATGCTAATCCGAGTGATGCCAACCGGATGAAGAACTCGGTCAATCAGATGGGCCCCTGGAAACGCATCAAATACTCGGGCAGCCTTGCTGCCAAAGATGCCGCTGGCTCACTGGGTAGCTCGCTGGGCTACGCCAGCATTGATGCATCGAACATCGGTTACGACTTGAGCATTAGCAATCCGCTGCCGGCGACGACGAGCTGGTCTGACAGCAACAGTCCCAAGGCCATTCGTTTTGCCTGGGGTAATATCGAGCTTTTCCGCCCCGAATACGCGCGGGTGCAGGTCAAAATCAATGTGGGGCCAGGTCAGCCGAACTCGCCCTTTGACTCGGCGGGTTTCCTTCAGGGCTACGGCGACACGTTTGGTGGTGATGCTGGCGGCGAGTGGAACAACAAGGACCACCTCTGGCGCTACTACAAGCCGACCACCGTGCAGATGGCTGGCAAGCCCTTCATTTTCAAACAGGTGTCCAAGCCGATCGTCGCTCTAGGCGAGACCTTCTATTACGACATCTGGGCGATCAATTTTGGCAACACGCCACTCACCAACGTGAGTGTTGAGGATTTGCTGCCGTCGGGCGTGCAATTCATCAGTGCTGTGCCGGCGCAGACAAGTGGTCCTAATCCTCTCGTGTGGAAGCTTGGCGGCATGCTTCCGGGAAGTCTGAAGACTTTCCGAATCTACGTGAAGGCTACAGGCTCCGGGGTGATCACCAATACTGCGTGCGTGGTCAGTGACCAAGGAGCGAAGATCTGCACCACTGACACGACGGACATTACCTCCCAGGCCTTGCTGTATGGAGACAAGTCGGTCACACCCACTACCGCGAATCCAGGCGACAGTGTGACCTACACCATAACGCTGGTCAACGAGGGCACCGCAGCCAGTCCGGTGCCGCTGGTGATCAATGAGTTCCTTCCGCCCGGCTTTACCTATCAGAGCCTTGTCTCCGCGACACTCAATGGTGCACCTGCCGGGAGTGCTTTGACCGTCGGCAGCAGCAATCCAGCACTGCCGAACTTTACCCTCATGCAGGGGATCGCAGCAGGGAAGTCGCTGGTGGTGCAATTCCGTGCGCAGATCAATGCGCAGCAGCCTGTGGGCGACTACTGCAACAGCTATGCGTTCAGCTACGGCAGCGTGGTGATGTCCACAGGTGCGCTCGCTTGTGTGACCGTGGGCGGCGGGCGCATCGGTGATCTGGTCTGGCGCGACTGGAATGGCAATGGCATACGCGAGAGTAATGAAGAAGGGCTCTCGGGTGCCGCATTGCAGTTGTATGCCAGCAATGGGACAACGCTTCTCAAAACGACCACGACCGCAGCCGATGGATCTTATGCCTTTACTGGAATGGCTGCTGGCACCTACGTGGTCAAGGTGGTGCCACCATCAGGCTACACTGCTACTTACGACCTGGACACCCTTTCTACACTAAATCAGGCCACGTTCACGATCACAGCGAACCAGCAAAAGCTGGATGTAGATTTTGGTTATCGCCCTGCTGGCACTGGGACGATCAGCGGCACCATCTTTAATGACCTTGGCAAGGACGGTGTGTATCAAGATAACGAATCAGGTCTGTCCAGTGTCACCGTGAAGTTGTATCGTGACTCGAACGACAACGGCAAACTTGATGCGGGCGTGGATGCGCTGTTATCGACACAAGTGTCGGATGCCTCAGGGAACTTCAGTTTCACCAACTTGGCGGCGGGACTTGATTACCTTGTTGATGCCGATCAAACCGATCCTGACATCGCCAGCGGACTGGGCGGCACGCCAGTGGTTACCACAACGGACGATCCTTTGCTGGTGCCAGCATTGAGTGGCACCTTAGCTGCGGCCAACATCGGTTTCTGGCGGCAGGTCCCCGGCAGCTTGGCTGGCAAGGCTTTCATCGATGCGAATGCGGATGGCATCTTCAACACTGGTGAGACACCCATCGCCAACCTGTCTGTCTCCCTTTACGTTGATTCCGACGCTGACAACTACCCGGATACCAATGAGCTTGTCACCACGGTGCGAACCGACAGTGCTGGGGCTTACTTGTTCGAGGGGTTGGGTGCTGCGGACTATCTGGTGGAATGTGATGTCCTCGGGCCTGAAGTCCCGCCGGGCTATGTTTGCATGGCGAGCGAGATCGCCGTGACACTGACCACGGGCCAGAACAGCACTGGCAATGACTACCCCTTTGCCCGACTGCTCACCAAGACAGCGAACCGGACGTCCGCGCAAGCAGGTGACCAGATCACCTACACCATCACGCCCAACTATCTCGGCTGCGACTTCCTGGATGGCTTGTCGATTACCGATGCTCTTCCAACTGGCACGACCTTCGTGAGTGCAGGGCAGGGCGGCGTTCTCAATAATGGCCAGGTGACCTGGAGCCTCGGCACCACCGCTCCAGGTGATCCTGGCAGCGCGATTCAGAACCTCAGGCTGTTTGCCTTCCGGGGCAATGGAACGGCGACTTTCTGGGCGTATGATGCCAATACCAAAGCGTGGTCGGCCAAGGCCAATGCTCCCGGAAACGTCAATAGTGGTGGCATGCTCTGCTCCGATGGCCTGAATCTCTACGCTGCTCAGGGGGGCAATTCCCGTGCGTTCTGGCGCTACAACGTTTCCGCCAACACCTGGACGACATTGGCGCAGGCTCCCAACACGATCGAGAAGAATGGCAACCGGCTGGTGTTCCTCTCGCCTTACCTCTACCTGCTGCGCGGAGATGGAGCCACGGACTTCTACCGCTACAACATCAGCACGAATGCATGGAGTTCGCTGACGAGTTTCCCAGGTGGCTACGTCGATTCCGGCGGTGCACTGACCACGGACAAGACCAACTTGTATGCTCTTCGTGGTGCAGGTAGCAAAGTCTTCTATCGCTACAATGTATCTGCCAATACCTGGACGCGGCAGGCCGATGCGCCGGATGGCATCAGCTCGGGTGGTGCTCTCACGTATGACGGCACAAGCATCTTTGCCTTCCGGGGCGGCGACAGAACCAACTTCTATCGTTACAACATCGCCTCCAATACCTGGACGCGAATGACCAGTGCCTTGGGAACGGTCAATTCCGGCGGGGCCCTTGCTTATGGCGGATCTTCGCTCTATGCGCTGCGTGGAGACAACAGCACGTCCTTCTGGCGCTATAGCACGCAGGCCAACACTTGGACTGCAATGACTTCGCCGCCAGCAGCCGTGAACTCCGGCGGTGCCATTGTGGAGTATGGAGCGCCAGTGCCATCAGAAATCAGCGTGGACATTGAGGCTTGCAATACGCTGCTTGTCGATGGTGCCACAGCGACAGTCAAAATGACGGTGTCCTCCAGTGAGACGGCCATTTCAGGAATCGTGCCGCCAAGCTTGACCGTCACGCCTTCGAATGCCGCCACTGCTACCTTGCTTACTGGGCCATCACCAGCCTCGGGCAGCATTTCTGCGGGCGGGTCGCTCACGTTTACCTGGACCTATCGAGTCAATGCCGGCACTCTGCCCGGTAGTGTCAAGTTTTCTTCCGGTTCCTTCTTGGCCGGCTCGACCAGTTTTCCTGCCGCAGTGTCGAACTCCGTGCTCGTCACTCGACCCCTTACCTTTGTGGTCAGTGTCAATAGTGGCAGCCAGCTCAACAATATCGACAACGTCGCCAGCATTCAGACCAACGAATTCCGCGGCATCTATGCGATCGCCAATTCCACCAGCGGAGGCACTGCCGACCGTCTGCTCAAGATCTCCGGCAATTCCGTGGTTGATGCGGGGAATACCGGCACGAAATACCTTCGTGCCGTGGCGCAAAGTCCCGATGGCAGCGCCTTGTATGGGGTTGATCAAGATGCGGCCACAGGAGCGGGAGCCGATATGCTCGTCGCCACAACCCCAGGCGTAACTTCCGCCGCGATCAGCCAGTGGGCTTCGCGGGTGGTGAGCTACAGCAGCCAGTATAGTTCCACCGACTGGTCGGCAGCTCAGGCGTTGGGCGCTCCCGACACCATGAGTGCGGGTGACATCAAGACTGCCTGGTCGCCTGCCACCAATACGAACAGTCCTGAATTCATCAGGCTCGGATTCACTACTCCTGTGTATGCCACTGGCGTGCGTGTGCGTGAAACCTATACCGCACCCTTTGTGACAGGTATCGAGCTGGTCGAGCCAAATGGCACCGTGCATGTGATGTCGATCACCGCCGACTCGACCATTGCTCCGGGCTATTACACCTTCACGACTCCGGCGACAAGTTACCTGGTCGATCAGGTGATTGTGCGCACCACTAAGTCTGGCTACGAACAGATCGATGCCGTGGAGCTGACGGGCGTTCCATCATCGAGCTACATGTCGCCCATCGGCAGGGCTGTAACGGCGGCCAATCCTATGGTGGGCGGCCTGGGCAGCATCACAGTGGCGGACATCCGGGGCATGGCCTTTGACCCGGTCTCGGGCGATCTCTATGCCATTCATCGCCGTGAAGATGCAACGGCGGCCAATACTTTGCTGGACTGCTTGTTCAAGATTGATCCCGTTACTGGAGCGCATGTGGTCGATGCATTTGGCACCGGAGTTGATTACCTCATTGTAGCGACGAACACGCTGTCCACGCCGCTCTACAATCTTGATGATCTTGCCTTCGATCCTGGAAGCGGAAAACTTTATGCCATTGCGAATGATTCTACCGCTGGCATCGACGACCTGGACCGCCTGGTCATCATCGATCCGACAACGGGTGCAGTGACCAATGTCGGCCGCTTCACCATTGGGACTTCAACGACTTACCTGACGAATGTTCAAGGCATGACCTTCGGCCTGGACGGCGTGATGTATGTCTCCACGGGTGCCGCGGGCACTTCCACCAGCATTAACAGGCTGTGGACGGTGAATACACTCAATGCGCGATGCACGCAGTTCATCAGTCCCACCAGCTTCTTTTCTGCCTACACGGACTTTGAGGCGATAGGAAGCCCTGTCTCTGCGGTCGCCATCCCGCCCACCTATTCGAATCTGGTGCAGACGGGCCTCACTGGCAGCATTGGTGACTTGGTGTTTGCCGACACCAACGCCAACGGTGTTCGCGACGCGGGCGAGCCTGGAGTCGCGGGTGTCAAGGTGCTGGTCACGAGCGGCAGCAAGAGCTTCAGCGCCATCACTGATGGCAGCGGGGCCTATCGTGTGTTCGGTCTGGATGCCAATGGCGGCAGCCCCTGGACGGTCAAAGTCGATCTCACGACGCTACCGGCGGACTGGATCATGACGACGACGCCGGTGCTGCAGCGGACCTTGCCGGCGAACAGTTCGGCGATTGATGATGCTGACTTTGGCATCTTTACCCCGGCACCTGTGTCGTCCGGTGCCACGATAGCCGGCACGGTGTGGACTGATTCCGATCGTGATGGCATCATCGCGAGCACTGAGGCTCCCATCAGTGGTGTCTTGGTGGAACTCTATCGCGATGTGAATGGCAATGGTTCGGTGGATGCGGGTGATCTGCTGGTCCGGGCTGCCACGACAGATGGCGACGGAGTCTACACGTTTGGACGGCTCAATCCTGGTGCCTACTTGGTGTCAGTTGTTCAGTCCAGCGCGCCAGCGGGTATGATCTTTGTGAGCGGTGGGGCTGCGGTTCGCCCGGTAACAGTAGTGGCGTCTCAGAAGAGCCTGGGGAACAACTTTGGGTTCGATCACACTGGCGTCATTGGTGATCTGGTTTTCTATGACACGAATAGCAATGGTGTGCGCAATGCAGGTGAGGTCGGCGTGCCTAATGCGACAGTTTTCCTGTTCATCGACAGCAATAGCAACGGTGCGATCGATGCCACTGAGCTAACCTTTGCTGCCACCACAACCAACAGTAGTGGCGCATACAGTTTTACACGTCTTCCGCCTGGTAACTACGTGGTGAAAGTGGACGAGCAGAGCGTGGTAGCGCCTTCAACAAGCCCGAATGCGGGCAGGACCAAGACCATGCTCTCCACCAATGGAGAAACCGTTGCGGTCATCCTCGCCCCAGGGGGCTCAGTTCTCACCGCTGACTTTGGCTTTGCTGAAATGGGGGTGGTCCAGGGTTATGTGTTCTTCGATCAGATTGGCAACGGCTACATGGATGGTGCTGACACGGGGCTGCCGGGTATCACGGTGACGATTGTGGGCACTGACCTTTCTGGGAATGCCATCACTCGCACCCTGGTCACGGATGCGGCCGGTGAATATGAGACTCTGGTGCCGACTGGGAGCTACACGATCAGTTTCAACGCCGCAGACCCCGACTTCCCGAGTGGCATGACGCGGCTGACGACGGTTGGCAGCTATTCACTGTTTGTTCTGGGCGGCTGGGAACTGGAGGGATTCAACTTTGGCCGCGCCTACAATGGGGCCATCACAGGTGTGGTGTTCAATGATGCCGATGGGAACGGAGCGCGCGGCAGCAGTGAACAAGGGCTTTCCAATGTAGTGTTGGAGCTATACGCGAGTGATACCACGACATTCTTGAGTTCCACCACGACTGCCTCTGATGGATCGTATCGCTTCGATGGATTGGCCAATGACACATTCCAGGTGCGTGTGGCTACTTCTTCGCTGCCAGCCAGCTACAACACCACGCCCACGGCTGATCCGGTGGCACCGCTCGATGGCATCGCAACGACTGCTATTTCCAGCGGGGGAACAGTCTCCAACTTCAACTTTGGCTACAAATCTACCGCCATTGCTGTTTACAGCGTGAGTGGTCGGGTATGGAATGACAATGGCACAGGCGGCGGTGTCGCTGGCAATGGTGTCATAGACGGCGCCGAAGCTGGGATTGCTTCCGTGGTTGTCGAAGCGCGGGTGGATAGCAACGTGGACAGCGTCATCGACTACGTGCTCACGGCCAGCACCGATACAAGCGGCAACTACAGCTTTACGGGTGTGCCCACTGGGGCGCGCGTTACGCTGGTGGTTCAAAGTGCGCCGCTGCTGGCTGCTGGCTATGTGCAGACGGGGGATCCTGATGCCACCAAGGACCACCAGAATACAATCACTAGCGTTACAGCTGCGGTGACGGGCAAAAACTTCGGCTATCAGTCGCAGTTCAACTCGATCTCTGGGCGAGTGGTGTCGGGGAATGGAGATGGCATCGCTCAGGCAGGCGAACTGGCGATGGTGGGCGTGACGGTGAGCTTACGCTCTGCCGGTCCTGATGGAGTGCTGGCTACGCCTGACGATACTCTCCGGACGAGCACAACGAACAGCACTGGTGATTACTCCTTCACAAGCGTGCCCACAGGCAGTTATGAGATCACTCATACTTCACTGAGTGGCTATGCGCCTTTTGCGGATGCTGACGGAGTTCATCCCAACAGCATCATTCTTTCACTGACCAACAACCAAACGATCACCGGATGCGACTTTGAAGATGGTGTTCTGCGCATCGGTAACACGATCTTCCTGGATCAGAACAGCAATGGGATCAGGAATGCCAATGATTTGGGCATTCCAGGTGTAGTAGTTCAGCTGTGGTCACCAGGCGTGAATGGTCTTGAAGAGAATGGTTCGGGTGATGATGTCAGCATTGGTTCCGAAGTTACCAGCGATCTCAACGGTAACTACCTGTTCCAGGGCTTGGTGCCTGGCACCTACTATGTCCGCATCCCGAATCCGCCAGCGAGCTATCCGAGAGCGACGACAGTTGTCGCCTTGGACAATGGTGTGGATAACGATAGCAACGGTCAGCAAACTTCCAGCGGAGCACCGGTTAGAAGCCCCTTGATCACTTTGGCTCCAGGCTCTGAACCTGCTGTGGGCGTCGATGGTGACGACGCGAATAGCGACACGACGGTGGACTTTGGCTTTCTCAATCCCGATGCCTGCTACGCCTTTGACTTGTTCGACAACTACAGCTTTGAAAACACGGGTTTGGCCAATACGAATGGCAATCCCATCGCCGTGTTGGGTTACAATGGGGCGAGCACAAGCTTCGGCACATCCGTTAACAGTCTTCAGTGGGTAGGAGGCACCAATGGCATTAGTCCGTTCAACACTCCAATAGCGAACATGCAGGTGCTGGCCACGGTGACGGGATCCAAGGTTACCTGGGTGGAAAGTGCCAAGGCGCACAGTGGCAAACGTTATATGCTTTTCCAGGGCACCAATTCGTGTCTGGATCTCCGAGCTGCGGGCGGCGGTGCCTGGAGTTCCGTTCTCAAGCCGGGCAAGAGCTACGAGATTGGCCTCTGGGCCGATACGGCAAGCACGGCAGACACATCTTTCAGCCTCAATCTTCAGGCCGGTGCCAACATCTTCACGGTGCTGGGAGTGAACTATCAATACTACGTGGCGACTCAGGCCAAATGGTCTGGAACTCCGGCTAGCAAGTTCGCATCTGCGGACTACAATGGCTGGACCGAAGCGACCGGCAATGCAACGAAGCCCAACTGGCGCAGATTCACGTTCCGCTTCAGCATTCCTCCGAGTGCCACGGCGGCCCAGATTGATCAAGCAAGCATCATCCTTGCCGGCGGTGCCAACAGCGGCCCGATTGTCGTGGACGATCTTTACCTCTGTGAAGGAAATGTGAGCATCGGCGATACGGTCTGGGCCGATTCCAATAACAACGGCATTAAAGATACGGGCGAGCTTGGCATTGGTGGTGTGACCGTTCAGGTGTTCCAGCCAGGTGCAGACGGTTTGGTCAATACAGCTGATGACATGCAGATGGGAACGTCGATCGTGACGTCGGTGTCCGGTGCCTATCTCTTCTCGGGTCTCTTCCCCGGAAGCTACTTCGTCAAAGTCACGCCTCCCGCGACTTATCCGCTCACCGGAGGCACTCCTTCAGCCGCTGACAACAACGTCAATAACAACAATGACGGTGCCCAGCCCGGCGGTCCTGCCACGGCGCTCTTCAGTCCGGTGATTGCTTTGAATCCAGGCGCAGAGTCGACTTCGGATGGCGATACGGATGCGAACACGAATCTCACCATCGACTTTGGTCTCTTCACTGGATTCACCGTGGGGGATTGCGTGTGGAATGATGCAAACAACAATGGCGTCAAAGACGTGGGTGAGTCAGGTATCAGCGGACTTACAGTCGAACTTCTGAATGGCTCTGGTGCTTCTTTTGTGCCGGCAAGGACGACCACCACCAATGTTTCTGGTGCCTATTCGTTCAGTGTTTATACGGCGGGTAGTTACAAGGTGAGGGTCATCCCGAATGGCACGTATCCATTGGCAAGTAGCAGCTCAGGCACCGACAACGGGGCCAATGACAATAACGATGGTGTGCAGTCTGGAGGACAGGGCTCGGCCTCGACTTCGTTTGCTTTCACTCTGTCAGTCCTCGGCGAACCAGGGACAGCAGGCGTAAACAATGTGGAAAACACCATTGACTTCGGTTTCCGTGCTTGCCCTACAATTTCAGTCTTCGTGCCAAGCACAGCTGCAACGGTAGGCAGCGCTTACTCGCAGACGGTGACGGCATCGGGTGGCACGGCTCCTTACACGTTTGCACTTAATAGCGGCGCGCTGCCAACGTGGGCCACACTCAACCCAACAACGGGCGTGCTATCGGGAACGCCGGCCAGCACAGCGGCGGCAACGTTCACGCTGAAGGCCACGGATGCGAATGGCTGTGTCGGGGTGTCAGCGAGCTACACGATCACGCCCGTGTGCCCAACGATCGCCGTGACACCTGGATCGTTGCTGCAGAGCACTGTCGGCACGGCTTACACACAGACGACAAGTCCGAGTGCGAGCGGGATCGGCGGCGCGTTTGTCTGGACGCTCGGCGGAACGCCACCCACGGGCATGACGATCAACTCGGCCACTGGAGCATTGTCCACCACGAGTGCATCACCTGTCGGACTGTATGCGATCACCATCACCGCCACGAGTGTGAGTTCTCCGTCGTGCTCTGGCACGTGGAGTGGCAACTTCCGCGTGTGCCCAGTGATCACGATTACACCGAGCGCGGCATCACCCTTGAGCCTGACACGCGGGACCGCGATGAGCACACTGACGTTTACCGCAGGTGCAGGAACGGCGAACTACACCTGGGCATTGGCCGGCACACTGCCTGCTGGCCTGACTTGGACCCCTTCTGTGACTGGCACGACCGCGACGATTACTGGCACGCCAACCAAGGTGGAGAGCCGCACGGTGACGATCACAGCCACGGACGCCAATGGTTGCAATGGAACGATCAACTACACCATCAGTGTGGGCTGCCCACCGATAACGATTAGTCCGGCCACAATCGGACCGTTCACGCAATACACGCCGATCACCACTGTGACAGCCACAGCGACGAACACGAGCGGCACCGTGAGCTGGAGCGCCAGCGGACTGCCTGCCGGACTGACGCTTTCAAGCGCCGGATTGCTAAGTGGGAACCCGACGGCTGCTCCCGGCAGCTACAGCGCGACGATCAGCTTGGTAGATGGCGACGGCTGTCCAGCTTCGAAGCCCTACACAATCGTGATTGGGTGTCCGACAGTGACGATCAACAACACCTCACTGGCCAATGGCGTGCTGGGCACTGGCTACAATCAGACACTGACCGCGACGACGTCGGGCACAAGCGTGCCAGCGCAGACCTTCACGTGGAGTGTGAGTCCCGCGCTGCCCGCAGGACTGACATTGGGCACAAGCACAGGAGTCATCAGCGGCACGCCGAGCGCTGTGACACCGGTGACCAACTATACGTTTACTGCGACGAACCAGACCAGCTGTGCTGGCAGCAAAGTGCTAAGCCTTAGCACCAACTGCCCAACGATCGCCGTGACACCAGGATCGTTGCTGCAGAGCACCGTCGGCACTGCCTACACACAGACGACCAATCCAAGTGCGAGCGGGATCAGTGGCACGTTTACCTGGGCGCTCGGCGGAACGCCACCCACGGGCATGACGATCAACTCGGCCACCGGAGCATTGTCCACCACGAGTGCATCCCCTGTTGGTTTGTATGTGATCACCGTCACCGCGACGAGTGCGAGTTACCCAACGTGCTCCGGCACGTGGAGCGGCAACTTCCGCGTGTGTCCGGTGATTACCGTTACTCTGCCGGGAACAGCTGCAACGGTGGGCACCGCATACTCGCAAACAGTGACGGCTTCGGGTGGCACAGCTGCTTACACGTTTAGCGTCAACAGCGGAGCGCTGCCAACGTGGGCCACACTCAACCCAACAACGGGTGTGCTATCGGGAACACCAAGCAGCACAACGGCAGCAACGTTCACGCTGAAGGCCACGGACGTGAATGGCTGTGTCGGTGTGTCACCGAGCTACACAATCACGCCCGTGTGCCCAACGATCACCGTGACGCCGGGATCGCTGCTGCAGAGCACCTTCGGCACGGCTTACACACAGACGACCAATCCGAGTGCGAGCGGGATTAGCGGCACGTTTACGTGGACGCTCGGCGGCACGCCACCCGCGGGCATGACGATCAACTCGGCTACCGGAGCATTGTCCACCACGAGTGCATCACCTGTTGGTTTGTATGCGATCACCGTCACCGCGACGAGTGCGAGCTACCCGACCTGCTCTGGCACGTGGAGTGGCAACTTCCGCGTGTGTCCGATCATCACCGTCACTCTGCCGGGCACGGCTGCAACGGTGGGCACCGCATACTCGCAAACAGCGACGGCATCGGGTGGCACGGCTCCTTACACCTTTGGCATCAATAGCGGAGCGCTGCCAACATGGGTGACGCTCAACCCAACAACGGGTGTGCTATCGGGCACACCGAACAGCACAACGACGGCAACGTTTACGCTGAAGGCCACGGATGCTAATGGCTGCGTCGGCGTGTCACCGAGCTACACCATCACACCCGTGTGCCCAACGATCACCGTCACACCAGGATCGTTGCTGCAGAGCACGTTCGGCACGGCCTACACACAGACTAGCAATCCGAGTGCGAGCGGGATCAGTGGCACGTTTACCTGGACGCTCGGCGGCACGCCACCTGCGGGCATGACGATCAATTCGGCTACCGGAGCATTGTCCACCACGAGTGCATCACCTGTTGGTTTGTATGCGATCACTGTCACCGCGACGAGTGCGAGCTACCCGACGTGCTCTGGCACGTGGAGTGGCAACTTCCGCGTGTGCCCGGTGCTGGCTTTCAGTCCGGCGACCCTTGCGGTGGGAACAGTGGGATCTCTCTACAACCAGACAATCACAGCGAGCAATGGGACGGCCCCTTACACTTATGGCATCCTCAGCGGTTCGTTACCTCCCGGACTCACTTTCGATACTGGAACGGGTGCGATTACTGGCACGCCTACGGCAGCTAACGGCACTGGAGTGGGCGTGACCTTCTCTGCCACGGATGCCACGGGGTGCGCAGGCTCCGTATTCTACACGATTCAGATCTGTCCTCCTCTGACGCTCGCACCTGCTTCCTTGCCAAGCGGCATCGTCGGTCTCGCTTACAATCAAACAGTCACTGCCGGGGGCGGTTCGGCACCCTACGCCTACGCTGTGACCGTGGGCTCGTTGCCACCAGGGCTGACACTTGCTCCCTCGACCGGTGCAATCACCGGGACACCAACGGCTGCGGGCTCGTATCCGTTTACCCTTCGTGCTCGCGACGTGAATCTGTGCGAGATCTTGCGGAACTACACCATCAGCATCTCGGTGGGGCTCGACTATGGTGACTATCCTGGCTTCCTCTCCAAGATGCAGTTGGCCAGCACCGAAATCAAGATCGGCACCGCAGCTACTGACGCTGAAGCAAGCAACCCAAGCACGGGACTTGCCACAGCGGATGACACGACGGGCACCGATGATGAAGATCTCACCATGCCCACTGTTTCGCCGGGGCTCAGCACTTCATTCACGATTCCTGTGACGCTATCCGGTGCTGTCGCCAACGGTCGCCTGATGGTGTGGGCCGACTGGAATGGCGACAACGCAGTCTCTGGCACCAATGAGGTCGTCACAGGCACTGGAGGTGTGGCCGCACCCGTGAGCCTGGTTGCAGGCACCAACAATGCGGCCGTTACGTTCACTCCTCCGGCTAACACAACGTTGGGCACCAAATACGTGCGTTTCGTGGTGATCGAAGGAACTACGACGCCAGTTTTCAATGGTGCCTCCGGTCTCAAGGGCGAGGTGGAAGACTACGCGATCACGGTCGCCCTCCACAGTGGCTGCGATTACGGGGATCTGCCCGATACGAGTGCTGGCACAGGAGCAGGGAATTACAAGACGGTGCAATCGGACTCAGGTGCCGCACACCTGATCGTATCGGGGCTGCTGCTGGGAACTACAGTGGATGGCGAGCTTGACGGCCAGCCAAGTTCTGGAGCGACTGCGGATGGCGCTGATGAAGACTCTCTGACATTGCCTGCGTTTGTCATGGACGCGAGCACGACCATCGGCGTGCGTGCTACGAACTCGACGGGATCACCGGCTTTCATGAGCCTCTGGATTGACTGGAACAACAACGGTAGCTTTGAAGATGTCGGCGAGAAGCATGCCAATGATGTCCTGGTATCCAATGGTGCCAATAACACCACGTTCAATGTGAACGTCACCGTGCCTCCGGCTGCGACAGTGGGTTCGCAGGTCGGTGTTCGCGTGCGACTGAGCAAGACGACGGGCCTGCTGAGTTATGGACTCACCGATTCCGGTGAGGTCGAAGATTATCTGTCTGCGCCGGTCCTGGCAGGAATAACTTTGGGCAATCTGGTTTGGAATGATCTGAACAACAATGGCACTTACGACAGTGGAACGGAGGCGGGCATCAATGGCGTGACGGTGACGGCGATTGGCTTTGGGGCTGATAACTTGCAAGGCACTGCTGATGATACGAGTGCATCAACGACCACTGCTGGCGTCGGACTTTACAGCTTCGTGGTGCCGCCTGGGAAGTATGTCGTTCGCGTGACACCACCTGCGGCGCAGCCTTTGGCCAGTGCGGTCGTTTCTGCTTCTGACAACGGTGTCGATAACGACAACAACGGTGTGCAGGTGGGCGGTGTGAACCAACCGGTGGACAGCCCCACGATTACCCTCACTGCGAATGGTGAGCCGGGCTCCATAGGCACCACCAACATCGAGAACACAATCGACTTCGGTCTTCGTGGCTGTCCTACGCTGGCCTCTGCGGCTTCGTCTTCGTGGAATTCGACTCACTACCTGTCTTATACTCAAACACTCACGGCGTCTGGTGGGGTGTCGCCTTACAACTGGTCGATCAGTGGAGCCTTGCCAGGCGGTCTGACGTTCAACAACGCGGTCACCTCGACGACCGCAACGATCACGGGCACACCGAATGGAACCGCGGCTCCTGGCAGCTATCCGATCGCGGTCACACTCACTGATGCACTCGGATGCTCGTCGGTGGTGAATTACACTGTCGTGCTTGGATGTCCTTCAGTGAACGTGGCACCAGGAACCTTGCCGAATGGCACGCAGGACAGCGCTTATGACCAGACGCTCACGGCTTCGGGTGGTTCGGCTCCTTACACCTGGTCGGTGACCGGCACCTTGCCCGCAGGTCTGTCCACGAGCACGCCTTCGAGCACGACCTTCCGCATCAATGGCACGCCGACCACGATCGAGAGCCGCACGTTCACCATTCGTGCGACGGACAAGTGGGGCTGCTTCAAGGACATCAGCTACACCATCGCTATCGACTGCCCGGTGATTACCATCAACCCTGCATCACCGCTCACGACGATCACGCAGTATGCAAGCATGACTTCGGTGGTCTTCAGTGCCAGTGGCGGCCGCACGCCTTACACCTGGAGCATTGACAGTGCGACACCGTTGCCGGCTGGGCTGACTTTCAATACGACAACAGCCACGCTCAGTGGAACGCCGACGGCGGCTCCAGGGAGCTACAACTTCAACGTGAAGTTGGTCGATAACTCGGGCTGCCCGGCATCGAAGAATTACGCCATCGCGATCCAGTGCCCCACGATCACCGTCACGACAGCCTCTCCGCTACCAACTGGCACGACGGGTGTTTCCTATTCGCAGAGCTTCTCCGCAACGACTGCGGGCACGGGTGTGCCCGCTCAGACTTACTCGTGGACGAAGACGACGGGGACCTTGCCCACCGGACTCACTTTGAGCCCGGCGGGAGTGCTTTCTGGAACACCCACAGTCGCGGGCACCTACAATTTCACTATCGCGGCGACCAACCAGCAGAGCTGTGTGGGCAGCAAGGCCTTCACCATGGTGGTGAATTGTCCCGTGATCAGTCTGGCACCCGGTTCACCGCTTCCAGCAACAGTCAAGTTTGCCAGCTACTCGCAGACTCTCACGGCCAGTGGAGGCACGGCTCCTTATACGATCTCACTGGCTTCGGGGAGCACCTTGCCGGGTGGACTGAGCTTGAGTGGAGCCACAGCGACCACGGTCAACCTGGGTGGTGTTGTCTCCGCTGCCCCTGGCATCTACACCTTCACCATCGAAGCTCGTGATGCGAATAACTGTTTGGGATCGGTGGCCTATTCTTTGACCGTTGGTTGCCCTACAATCACTCTTTCGCCTGCATCCGCGGGTCCATTCACTCAATACAGCGCGATTACGAATGTCGTCTTTAGTGCATCAGGAGGCACTCTGCCTTATACCTGGAGCATTGACAGTGCGACTCCGCTGCCAGCAGGCCTCACCTTCAATGCGGCCACTGCAACCTTGAGCGGCACACCTACTGCTGCACCGGGCAGCTACACCGTGAATGTAAAGGTGACGGATGCGAACAGCTGTCCGGGGAACCGCAGCTACGCGGTGGTGATTGCTTGCAATACGGTATCCATCTCACCCACATCGCTTCCTGCGGGCACAGTCGGGACGGCCTACTCACAGGCCATGACGGCGACTCTCAGTGGAACGGGAGTGCCAGCGCAGACGTGGACATGGTCAGTGCCAACGGGGGCGCTGCCGAATGGCTTGACGCTTAACACCAGCACGGGGCTCATCAGCGGCACTCCCACTTCCGCAGGAACGTTTAACTTCACTCTCCGGGTAGCAAACGCCAGCAACTGCTCGACGACTCAAGCCTACACCGTTGTCGTCTCATGCCCAACGATGACCATCACGACGGCTTCGCCATTGCCGCAGGCTACGCAATACACCAGCTACTCTGCGACGATTGCTGCCACTGGAGGCACCGTGCCTTACAATTGGGGAACTGCCGTTGGTGCCCTGCCGACCGGACTTTCGCTCAATTCAGGAACAGGTATCATCAGCGGCAATCCCACTGCCGCACCGGGCATCTATAACTTCACGGTGCAGGTCTCAGATCTCTACGGGTGCTCGACAACCAAGGCTTTCTCCCTCGAAGTCGTCTGCCCCACGATTACAATTACACCGGCGACTCTGCCAGGAGGCACACAGTATTCGCCTTATTCGCAACAACTCACTGCAACCACCACCGGCACCAGCGTGCCTGCGCAGAGCTACACCTGGAGTGTGAGCGTCGGCGTGCTTCCTGCCGGGCTCACGTTGAACTCCAGCACCGGACTGATAAGTGGCAATCCGACGACGATCGAGAGCCAGACTTTCACTGTTCGGGTGGTGGATTCCAACAACTGTTTTGGAGTGCAGACATACACGCTTGGGATTGGCTGCCCTCCCATCACCATCAGCCCGGCGTTTCTACCATCGGCAACACAATTCGCTTCTTACAGCCAGCAGCTCACCGCTACAACAGGTGGCACTGCGGTTCCTGCGCAGACTTACACGTGGGGGCTTGATACGGGAAGCAATGCTCTGCCAGCAGGACTGACATTGAGCACCAGCGGACTGATTTCCGGCACTCCGGCGGCTGCGCCTGGAAACTACACATTCCGAGTCAAGGTGGTGGATGCCAACAACTGTCCTGGATACCAGAACTTCACCCTAACGATCAACTGCCCGACGTTGCTGATGAGTCCTGCGACCCTGGCAACGGCAACCACTGGTGTGCCGTATTCGGCGACCGTCACCACAAGCGGCGGCAATGCGCCATACACTTACTCCCTCACCATCGGGTCGTTGCCTTCGGGGCTGGCGCTCAATGGCACAACGGGTGTGATCAGCGGCACGCCCAATGTGATGCCGGGAAGCTTCCCGATCACGGTGCGCTCGCAAGACAACGTCGGTTGCTTTGCCACCCAGGCCTACACCTTGACGGTGATTGGTCGCGACTATGGTGACTTCTCTGGGGTCAGTGCGGCAAGCTCGTTGGTGAACGCAACGCTGAAGCTCGGTGCGGCGATTGATCCAGAAGCTTCGGGTGCAGCGAATGCGACGGCCACGGGCGATGATATAGCGGGTCTCACCCCTGACGATGAAGACGGCGTGACGATTCCTGCCCTTCGCCGAAGCCAGACGGCGGCGATCAAGGTGGTGGTCAACAATGGCTCGGGAGCGACCGCGTATGTCAGTGGCTGGATCGACTTCAACAACAGCGGCGTCTTCGATGCGGGCGAGCAGTTTGCCACCGATGTGAACGTGGCCACGGGAACAACCAACGGAACCCTTTCGCTCTCGATTCCGGTGCCTGCCTCGGCGGTTACGGGCACCAACCTTGGACTTCGTTTGCGCTTGTCTGCTGCGACGGGACGCTCGGCGACGGGAGACGACACGGTGAGCGGTGAGGTGGAAGATTACGTTGTGCAGATTCTGCCGGCCGTCGTTGGCATTGGCAACGTAGTCTTCAGAGACGCCAACGCGAACAGTCGCTATGATAACGGCGAGGGCGTCGATGGCGTGGTAGTGCAGTTGTGGCTGCAGGGTGGGGGAGCCGCGTTGTCGAGCACGACCACGGCCAACGGCGGTCGCTACATGTTTAGCAACCTGGGTGCGGCCAACTACTACGTGAAGATTCCCTCGTCCGAGTTCGCCAGCGGCAAGCCTTTGTTCAACTACTTCTCCGTGGTCGGAGCAGGCACGGACAACGGCACGGACGATGCGACCGACGAAAATGGCATCGACGTGGCCAGTGCCGCCACCTCGGGGGTGAGCAGTGGCATCATCTCGCTCGCTCTTGGCGGCGAGCCGACGAGCCGTCCGGGCACCGAGCTTGGTTACGATGCGCACAGCGATGACGCACAGGTCTTCACCATCGAGAATAATGCAGGGAATACGGGCATCGTGGGTCGTTCATACCTGACGATGAACGACTACTACGGTGGCAATCCATTGGCCACCATTACGGGTGCGGCGTCGTATGCGGCCAACAGCATCAAGGGCCTCGCCCATGATCCAGCCACTTCTACATTCACCGCCTGGCTGACCTCGGGCAATGTGGTGACCGCGGGCTCATTGAGTGATCTGGTGACCGCGACCGGCACCTACGTGAACACTGCCAGCCCGTTCACGGGCACGGGTGTGACAAACCTCGGTAAACTCAAGGGTATCGAACTCGTCGGTAGCACCGTTTACACGATCGAGAACAACGCCACGGACACGGGAATCGTGGGACGCAGCTACACCTCTCTGGCCAACTTCTATAGCGGCACTCCGGCGGTCACTACCACGGGCTATGCGTCGTGGGCGGCGAACTCCTTCAACAGTCTGTCCTATGATCGTCTGGGCGGGAAGTTCTACGGCTTCTTCGATCCAACCGGCACAGGCAGTGGACAGGTGCTGAGCGCCAATACACTCGCGGAACTTGTCTCGGTGACGGGCACGTATGCGAACCTCGGGGCCGTGCACTTCGGAGCTGGCAAGACCAACTTTGGCAAGACACTGGGGCTGGTGAACTTTGCGGTCAATTCCATACCTGGTGACTCAAACATCGATCTCACGGTGGATCTTGGGTTCTCTCCTTGTCCGACGATTACTATCTCGCCCACGTCGATCGCTTCCATGGTCCAATACACGCCCATCACTCCGATCACCTTGGTGGCGTCAGGCGGAAATGGGCCTTACACCTGGAGCGTGGTGAGCGGCTCCGTGCCTGCTGGGCTCACGATATCGAGTGGAGGCATAGTCAGTGGCAATCCGACGGCTGTGCCTGGCTCCTACAACTTCACAGTGCAAGCCTCGGATGCCTATTCATGTGTGGGAACCAAGGGATTCTCGATAACAATTGGCTGCCCAACCTTGTCAATGGCACCTGCCACTCTTCCCGCTGCTACGCAGTATGTGGCTTACACACAGACTTTCACTGCTTCGACATCAGGCACAGGTGTGCCTGCGCAGACTTACAGCTGGAGTCTGACGGGAGTCCTGCCAGCAGGTCTGACATTCGACACGTCGAGTGGAGTTCTAAGCGGCACACCCTCATCAGCTTCAACACCGGGCAACTATCCCATCACGGTGCGGGTGCAGGATGCGAATGGATGCTTCACTTCACAGGGTTACACGCTCGTGCTGAACTGCCCGAATGTTGCCGTCAGTCCGAATTCGCTGCCTGCAGGAATCCAGGACGTTGCCTACACCAGCACGGCGATGACGGCGAGTGGCGGCACCGCGCCTTATACATGGTCGGTCACAGGCTCGCTGCCCACAGGCCTCAGTCTTGATCCGGTCACCGGTGTGCTCAGCGGCACGCCTACCGTGGTCCAGAGCAGCACCTTCACCATCAATGCGACGGACTCCAAGGGCTGCGTCGGATCGCGTGGCTTCACCATTGCCGTGAGCTGTCCTGCCTTCACGATCAATCCGGCCTCACCGCTGACTTCAGTAACGCAATACACGGCCATGGCCTCGGTGGTCTTCAGCGCATCAGGCGGTCGCACGCCCTATGCTTGGAGCATTGACAATGCGACGCCGCTGCCTGCTGGTCTGTCATTTGACTCCGCCACTGCAACGTTGAACGGAACGCCAACGGCGACACCCGGAAGCTACAATTTCAATGTGAAGCTCGTCGATGCATCGGGTTGTCCTGCATCGAAGAACTATGTGGTGGTGGTGCAGTGTCCCACGGTGACGATTAACACTTCGACTCCGCTGCCCGCAGGCACAGTGGGCACAACATACACGCAGTCGTTCAGCGCGACGCTGAGTGGCACGGCTGTTCCTGCTCAGACATGGTCGTGGACGGTGTCGTCAGGTGCCCTGCCCGGTGGGTTGACCATGTCGAGCGGCGGAATCCTCAGTGGCATTCCAACAACGCCGGGAACGTTCAACTTCGTAGTGCAGGCAATGAATGCTCAAGGATGTCTAGGCACCAAAGCGATGAGCGTGACGATCTCATGCCCTACGATCACGCTGAATCCGACTTCGTTACCCACGGGTTATGTGGGAGCTTCATACTCTCAGACGATCTCGGCTTCAGGGGGAACGCCGAACTACTCATACGCCATCATCAGCGGAGTGCTGCCTTCAGGCCTGGCCTTTAACACAGGCACGGGTGCCATCACGGGCACCCCGACTGCGACTGCCAGCGTCACACTGGTCATTGAGGCGACTGACAACTATGGATGCAAGGGCAATCGCTCCTATCCTCTGGTGGTGAAGTCGATGGGTATCGGCAATCTGGTGTTCGATGACTGCAACAACAACGGTGTCTTTGATGCGGGGGACGCCGGTCTGTCGGGGGCCTTGGTGCAGCTCTTCCGTCCGGGAGCAGACAACCTCGTCAACACGGCTGATGACGTTCAGGTGGGATCAAACTTCACCACCACCTCGTCGGGAGCCTACAGCTTCGCTGGCATTCCTCCGGCGATCTACTTCGTGAAGGTGACGCCTCCTTCGACGCATCAGAAGTCTGGTGGCACACCCGTCACTCTCGATAACCAGGTGAACAATGATAACAATGGAGCGCAGTCCGCCCTTGGTGCGCCGTTGTTCAGTCCGCTCATCAACATTGCCGATGGCGCCGAGCCAACAACGGATGGTGACACGGATGCGAATACCGACTGGACGATCGACTTTGGTCTCTGGAGTGGAACTCGCGTGGGCAATTTGGTGTGGCACGATGCCAACAACAATGGCCTCAAAGACACCGCTGAGACGGGGGTTGATGGCATCACTGTCGATCTCATGAGCCCAGGAGCGGATAACGTCGTGGGTGGCACAGGACTCAATGCAGACTCCGTTGTGGCGACGACCACTACGGCCTCTGGTGGGCAGTATGGATTCCTGGTTTACACTGTGGGGAACTACTTCCTGCGTGTGGGCACCAATGCGACCTACGGGCTGCCTTCCGGCGTGTCGGTGAACCTCGATAACCAGACGGACAACGACAACAATGGCGTAAGTCAGCCCGGCCTCGCAGGCACGGTCGTCAATTCGGTGGTCTTCAACCTCAGTGGCTGTGAAACCGACAACACGATCGACATTGGTCTCCGCCCATGTCCGGCGATTGCCATCAATCCAGCCTCACTTGGCGGCCTTGAACTTGGCACTGCTTACAACAGTGGTTCGATCACAGCTTCGGGTGGAACATCTGCTTACACTTGGACAGTGGTAAGTGGCACCTTGCCCACGGGCATCACGTTGACGACAACTAGCAGCACCACAGCACAACTGGCGGGGACACCAAGTGGAGCCGCTGGCAGCTACAACATCACGTTGCAGGCTCGCGATGCGCTCGGTTGCGTCGGAACCAAGCCCTACGTGCTGGCCGTCAGTTGCCCGCCGATTACCATCACGCCGGCATCATTCCCTGTCGCCTACCATGGAGCGAATTTCTCGCAGACCTTGGTGTCCACGGGCTCGGTGGGTGCGGTCGTCTGGTCGGTGACTCCGACCCTGCCTGCGGGCATCTCATTGAATCCGACAACGGGTGTGGTGAGTGGCATTCCCACCGCTCCCGTGGGTGTTTACAACGTCACTTTCACTTCGACCGACAGCAACAACTGCACGGCTTCCAAGGCCTACACGATCGACATCCGAACCATGGGCATCGGCAACTTGGTGTGGAATGATTGTAACAACAATGGGATCAAGGATGCTACCGAAGTGGGTATCGGAGGTGCCACGGTGCAGCTCTATCGCAGCGGTGCGGATAATGCGGTGAACACGGCTGACGACGTGGTCGTGGGCAGCAGCATCGTCACGCCAGTGTCGGGGGCTTACAACTTCACAAGCATTCCCCCTGGAAACTACTTCGTGAAAGTCACGCCTCCGGCGGGCTTCCGCGTGACGGGTGGAACGGTGGTCATGCTCGACAACCGCATTGATAACGACAACAACGGTTCACAACCTGGTGGAGCCAACACACCGCTCTACAGCCCGATCATCAATCTCGCTGACGGTGCTGAGCCGACGACGGATGGCGATGCCGACGCGAAGACGGACTGGACGGTGGACTTTGGCTTGTGGAGCGCGTTCACGGTGGGGGATCTGGTGTGGAATGATTCGTCAGGAGATGGTCTCTACCAGTCGGCCTCCGAACTCGGCGTGAGCGGACTGACGGTGGAACTCATGAATCCGGGTTCTGACAATGCCGTGGGCGGCACAGCAGGAGCGGCGGACACAGTGCTTGCGACGACGACAACGGACAGCGCAGGTCTGTATGCCTTCACGGTTTACACGTCTGGCAACTACTTCGTCCGCGTCACTCCCAACTCGACCTATCAGCTCACGGCGTTGTCGCCAGTGCAGACGGACAATGGCGTGAACAATGACAACAACGGGGTTCAGCCCGCAGGTGCTGGCACGGCGATCACGAGCATGGTCTTTGCGCTGTCGCCGTGCACAGAGGCGGGTTCTTCGGGCACAGGCAATGTCGAGAGCACGATTGATATTGGAGTGCGAGCCTGCCCTCCGATTGCGATCACCCCAGCGACCCTGGCGTCAGTCACTCAGTATCAATCCTTCTCCCAGACCCTGACCGCTTCGGGTGGGGCTTCTTCGTCCTTCTCGTGGTCTATCTCTGCAGGTGCATTGCCCGCTGGCGTAACGCTGGCTTCTGCGAGCGCAACCACGGCGACCATCTCTGGCATTCCGACCGCAGCACCGGGCAACTACAACTTCACCGTTCAAGCACGGGACAGTTTTGGTTGTGTAGGAACGAAGGCATATACGCTCACCATTGCTTGTCCGACCATTAGCATTTCTCCCGCGTCGCTCTCGCCTGCCGTTGCCTATGCGCCTTACTCGCAGGCTTTCACCGCCAGCACTGCTGGCACGGGTGTGCCCGCACAAACCTATTCGTGGAGTGTGACCGGCACGTTACCGGATGGTCTGACTCTTAACACGAGCACGGGTGTATTGAGCGGCACTCCAACGGGTGTGAGTGCTCCTGGGAACTATCCCATTACCATGCGCGTGCAGAACCAGGATGGGTGCTTTGCCACGAGAGGCTACACGTTGGTGCTGAGTTGCCCGACAGTGGCGCTTGCTCCAGCAAGCCTGCCGGATCCGGTTCAGACCATCGCTTACACTCAAACCCTGACGGCTTCGGGCGGAACGGCTCCTTATACTTGGGCGGTGCAGACAGGATCTCTGCCAGCTGGGCTCTCGCTTGCCAGTGCTACGAGCACTACAGCGACATTGAGCGGAACGCCTTCGCTGATCGAAAGCCGCACCTTCACCCTTCGTGCGATCGACAAAAACGGGTGCTTCATTGATCGCAGTTACACGCTGTCGGTGGGTTGCCCACCACTGACCATCACCCCCGCCTCTTTGTCATCCGTCACGCAATACACTGCCATGGCGTCGGTGGTCTTCTCGGCGGCTGGAGGCACTGCGCCTTACACGTGGAGTATCGATGCTGCCACGCCTTTGCCGGCTGGACTGACCTTCACACCCGGAACGGCGACCTTGAGCGGAACTCCTACCGCTGCTCCAGGCGTGTATAACTTCACGGTCAAGATCACGGACGCGAGTGGATGCCCTGGTAGCAAGGGCTACAGCCTAACCATTAATTGCCCGACGGTGACGATCTCCCCGACGAGTCTACCATTGGCCTCTGTTGGCTTGCCCTATTCTCAGACTCTCACGGCTACGTTGGCTGGCTCAGGAGTGCCGGTGCAGACCTGGACTTGGGCGCTGGCATCCGGCACCTTGCCAACGGGACTTAGCCTCGGTAGCTCCACGGGTGTGATCAGCGGAACGCCGACCGTTGAGACGACTGCGAACTTCACCATCAGCGCCACCAACGCACAGAATTGTGTGGGCACTCAGCTCTACTCGATCACGGTGGGTTGCACCGCGATCT
The DNA here is from genome assembly GCA_016795365.1 of Verrucomicrobiaceae bacterium. GTDB lineage: Bacteria > Verrucomicrobiota > Verrucomicrobiia > Verrucomicrobiales > Verrucomicrobiaceae > JAEUHN01. The sequence continues at coordinate 104,519 of JAEUHN010000004.1, read as the reverse complement.
CCATTACACCTGCCTCGCTACCCACAGCCTACGTGAATGGTGCCTACACCCAGACGCTCACTACCACGGGAGGCAACGCGCCTTATGTGTATGCTATCACAAGCGGCACCCTTCCACCAGGACTCATCTTCGACACGAATGCGGGTGTGATCAGTGGCACGCCCACAGGCATTGCAACGACGACGCTGGTGATCCGCGTCACGGACAAGTATGGCTGCACGGCGACGAACTCCTATCCCTTCAACGTGAAGACGATGGGCATCGGCAATCTTGTGTGGGACGATTGCAACAACAACGCTATCAAGGACACCGGCGAGACGGGCCTTGCCGGTGCCACCGTGCAGTTGTTCCGTCCAGGCACGGACAATGTGGCAAACACCGCCGATGATGTGCAGGTTGGATCAAATGTGGTGACATCTTCGTCAGGCACCTACAGTTTCACCAACATTCCGCCGGCGAACTACTTCGTTAAAGTAACTCCGCCTGCCTCGCATCAGAAGACGGGCGGCACGGTGGTGACTCTCGACAACCGTGTGGACAACGACAACAACGGTTCACAGGCGGCGGTGGGATCGGCGTTGATCAGCCCGATCATCAATCTGGCAGATGGAGCCGAGCCAACGACGGATGGCGACACAGATTCCAATACGGACTGGACGGTGGACTTTGGTCTCTACAGTGGAGTTCGTGTGGGCAATCTCGTGTGGGCGGATGCCAACCAGAATGGCCTGAAGGACGCGGCCGAAGCCGGCATCTCGGGATTGACGGTGCGCCTCATGAATCCGGGCGCTGACAATGCGGTGGGAGGAACGGCTGCGAATGCCGATACCGTGGTATCCACAACAACGACAGCGGGCGATGGCACTTTTGGCTTCCTCACTTACACTCCGGGCAACTACTTCATCGAAGTGACGCCGAACGGCACCTATATGCTGCCCTCTATGGTGCCTGTGTCTGCTGACAACGGCATTGATAATGACAACAATGCGGCGAGCCAGCCTGCTGGTGCCGGCACGGCGATCAATAGTATGGTCTTTGCCCTCAGCAATTGCGAGACGGACAACACGATCGACTTTGGCCTCCGCCCATGTCCAGTGCTGGCGATCAATCCGACGGGCATCGGCCCTGTCACTCAGTTCACACCGTTCTCTGCAACGCTCACGGCTTCCGGCGGCACACCTCCTTACACTTGGGCTCTGCAAAGCGGCAGTCTGCCTGCAGGGTTGAGTCTGGCCGCAGCAACTTCCACGACGGCAACCGTGAGTGGCAACCCCATGGCTGTGCCAGCTACCTACAATGTGACCATCCGTGCTCGTGACGCCCTCGGCTGTGTGGTGGATGCGGCGTATCCGATCACGGTGAACTGCCCGGCGATCGCGATCGCCCCGGCCAGTGTGGCCCTGGCTACTCAGTATGCTCCGTATTCGCAGGCCTTCACAGCTTCGACCTCGGGGACTAGCGTTCCAGCGCAGACTTACACCTGGTCTCTGACCGGCACGTTACCCGCAGGGCTCACCTTCAACACAGCTACAGCGGTCATCACTGGCACACCCACTGTGGCTGCGATTCCAGGGAACTATCCGATCACGGTGCGCGCGCAGAACCAGGATGGATGCTTCACCACAAAGGGTTACACGTTGGTGCTTAACTGCCCGCCGGTCGTAATCACGGGGGCACCTCCCGACGGCATCCAGGACCAGCCTTACACAACGACTCTTACGGCAAGTGGAGGCACAGCACCTTACACTTGGTCGGTGATTGGATCTTTGCCGACTGGGCTCACAATAACGCAGATGACGGCCAATACGGCTCGCATTAGCGGGACACCAACAGTGGTGCAGAGTTCCACTTTTATGGTGGTGGCCACGGACACCAATCTTTGCACTGGCTCGCAGGGTTACACGATTGCGATTGGATGCCCTCCGATCACGATCAATCCAGCCGCTCTTGCTGATGTGACTCAATACACTGCCATGACGCCGGTGATATTCACTGCGACCGGGGGCCGGGCACCTTACGTCTGGAGCATCGACAGTGCGACGCCATTGCCTGCGGGATTGAGTTTCAATTCTTCCACTGCCACGCTAAGCGGAATACCAACGGCATCGGTCGGGTCTTATCCAGTCACGATGAATTTGGTAGATGCTTCAGGCTGTCCGGCCAGCAAGACCTACGCTCTGGGGTTGGTCTGCCCACCGGTGACGATTACACCTGCGACCTTGCCTTCGGGAAGCGTGGGATCAGCATACAATCAATCGCTGACAGCCACTTTGGCGGGTAGTTCGGTTCCGGCGCAGACGTGGATCTGGACTTTGGATAGTGGCACAATGCCGGCGGGACTCAGTCTGGGTTCGGCCACTGGGGTGATCAGTGGAACGCCCACTGTGCCGGGCACTTCAAACATTGTGGTCCGTGTGACCAATGGTGAGGGCTGCTTTGGAACCCAAGCCTACAGCATCGCCATTTCCTGCCCCACGATCACAATCACTCCAGCCAGCCTCGCCGTCGCTATCCAGTATTCGCCCGGCTATTCACAGCCTCTGACGGTATCTGGAGGCAATGCGCCTTACACTTGGTCTTACACGGGCACCTTGCCAACCGGACTCAACTTCAACACCTCGACTGGCCTTATTAGTGGTTCTGCGACCTCGGGTGCTGCGAGTCACCCGATCGTGGTGACGGTGCGCGACTCTTACAACTGCGCTTCCACCAAGAGCTACGATCTTGTAGTGCAGTCTCGTGACTATGGTGACCTGTCGTCTCTGCCGGCGGCGGCGAGCACCATGGTGGCAGGCTTGAAAATGGGAGTCGGTGCGCCTGATGCTGACCCGGCCACTCAGAGCAATGCTGCGGCGACCGCAGATGATACCGCGGGAACGGATGACGAAGATGGGGTGACTTTCTCGCCGATGATCATGGGCAGCAGTTCGCTGATCACAGTCAAAGTCACAAACACCACTGGCAGTCCGGCTTACATCAATGGTTGGATCGACTTCGATGGTAATGGCGTCATGGGTGCAGGCGAGCAGGTGGTATCGGATCAGGTCGTCGCGAGTGGTGCTTCTGACTTGTCTGTGGACCTCACAGTGCCAGTCCCAGCGGTAGCTTTTGAGGGTAACGTGGCAGCCCGTTTCCGTCTGACGAACGCGGCGGCTCCTGGGCTGTCTGGCGTGGTCGGCAACGGGGAGGTCGAGGACTATTTGGTTCAGATCTGCACTCCCAAAGCCTGCGGCAAGACGTTTGTGACCCAGAATTAGCCAAGAACGGCGTTCAAATGGTCAGAATCTGTTAATAATTCCGAAAACCATTGAAAACATTATGGTATTTTGTAGAATTTAGTGTTTCTATCGAATTGACCCGCTGAATGATAGGCGACAACCATCCTCAGGATTCCATTTCCAGCTTGACGGTGCCCCTGCGGCGACCGCTTCTAGCGGGTCTGTTTTACTGTTTGTTGTTCCTGTTCGCCGCAGTGTCTGCGAAGGCCCAGACTTACAACATCAAGACCAACAACAATCAGACCATCACCACCTGCACGGGAACACTCTATGATTCGGGAGGCTCTGGCGGGGCTTATCTCGACAACGAGAATTACAAGGTAACTTTCACGACCGGCACCTCGGATAAAATGCGCCTCACTTTCACGGCGTTCTCTACCGAGGCGAACTACGACTTCGTAAAGATCTATGATGGCACGACGACTGCAGCCACTCTGCTGGGTTCCTGGCACGGATCGACATCTCCCGGCACCGTAACGGGGTCTGGCAGTAGTTTGACGGTGGTCTTTACCTCCGATGGCAGCGTTACTTCCACAGGCTGGGCGGCTACGCTTTCGTGTGTGGCAACCCGGGACTATGGCGACCATTCGCTGTTCGGTTCAGCAAACTCCGTCGTCAATTCGACGCTAAGACTGGGAACCAATCCGACCGACAGTGAGGCGGCGAATCCGGCAAACAGCACGGCGACGGGCGACGACACTGTGGGCACCGATGACGAGGACTTGACCTTGCCGTCCTTCACTGCTGGGCAGGTGACCTCATTCACGGTGCCTGTGTTGAACACAGCGGCGACTTCTTACCTCAGTGTCTGGATGGACTTTAACAACAATGGTGTCCTAACAGATGCGGGTGAGCAGGTCGTCTCCAACCAAAGTGTGCCGGTGTCAGCAACGTCGCAGAATGTCAGTCTGAGTTTCACGGTATCGGCGGGTGCTGTCACTTCGACAGCGATAGGAATTCGTTTTCGGCTCAACTCCACCACTGGCGTGGCGGCTACGGGAGCGGGGGCCAACGGCGAGGTGGAAGACTACCTTGTGACTGTAGCTACTGCTCCCACCATGGACTATGGTGACTTCAGTGCCTTCGGATCGGCGAGTGCCACAAAGAACGTCAGTTTGAGGCTGGGGACTGCGGTGGCTGATGTTGAAGTCGCCACCACAGGAAACTCAACTGCCACGGCTGACGACTCGACATCGACGGACGATGAAGACCTCACGATTCCCACCTTGACCACTGGACAGGTGGCTTCGTTCAGCGTTCCTGTTGCCAATGCGACTGGGGCCTCGGCGTATCTCAGTGTCTGGATCGACTACAACAACAATGGAGTTCTGACCGACTCAGGGGAGCAAGTGGTGGCGAATCAAGCGGTGGCGAACGCTGCTACTACCGCAGCACTCAGCTTTACCGTTCCAACCACAGCGACTTTAGGAGTGCCGCTCGGAATGCGATTCCGGCTCAATTCAACTTCTGGCGTGGCACCGACGGGAGCAGGTGGCACAGGCGAGGTCGAGGATTACATCGTCACAATCGCTGGCACTGATTACGGTGATTATCCGAGCTTTGCCTCGGCCAGCCAGGCGGCGAGTGCAGGCATCAAGATCGGCACCGCAGCGACGGATGCTGAAACAACCAACCCGACAACAGGCACAGCCACCTTGGATGACACGACCGGAACTGATGATGAGGATCTTACGCTGCCCATTCTCACCATTGGCTATGCAACTTCGATCACGGTTCCCGTGACGATACCCGTGCTGAGTAACTTGTCCGGCTCCACCTCGCGAATCAACGTTTTCGCGGACTGGAATGGTGATGGCGACGTAATTGACACCAATGAAACGCAGACAGCTCTAACAGTTGCAGCGGCGGGCACGACCAACGTTACCTTCAATCTCGTTCCACCGGTGGGCACCACTGTAGGTATCAAATATCTTCGCATTCGTCTAACGGAGGGCGCTACGGCCCCGGTCTTCAGCGGAGCATCGTCTCTGAAGGGCGAAGTGGAAGATTATCCAGTGCAAGTGAACGCAGCTGACTTGGGCATTGGCAACTTGGTCTGGAATGATGCCAATAACAATGGAGTCAAAGACACCAGTGAGAACGGTATCAACGGCGTCACGGTAAATTTGCTCAAAGATGCCAACGGTGATGGGTCGATCGGCGTCACCGAACAAACTCCGATTGCGACCACCACAACCGCGACAGTCTCTACGGTGGCCGGAACTTATTCGTTCGGTAGTTTGCCGCCCGGGAAGTATGCCGTCCGAATCGCTGGATCGAACTTCACTCTGACGGGACCTCTGGCGACGATGAACCTGAGCAGCGTGGTGACCAGCAATGCTGACAATCAGACGGACAATAATGACAACGGATTGCAACCTCATACCACAGCCGAGACCACGAGTCCGATCATCACACTCACCGCTGGTGGTGAGCCGACAGGAGGTAACATCGACAACACGGTGGATTTCGGCTTTGTTGCGCCTGCTCCGATCTGTAAGATCCTTTTTCTTTGTGGCGAAGCCAAGCCTCAGGATGGCATGGCCTTCGATCACGGGCTCATGAAATACATCGAGTCGATCTATGGTCCTGGTGTGATCAGTCCACGTCTTGCGAAAGCCACGGGTTCGACGCTAGGCGTCTATGATGTCTATGCTCCTGCCACGGAAGTGACCGTGAATCTGGCGAACTATGACCTGATTGTCGTTTCGGCGACTTGTTACAGCAGCACAACCTCCAGCCTCGATGCGGCACTTCGAGATGTGGTCAAGCCTGTCATGGTCATGACGGCTCCAACAGCCGTGGGCATGAAGGTGTTCAGTGCCACGAGCTTGCACTGGTCAGAGAGCGCCTACAACGGCACTGCCAATGTGCAGATTACCAACTGGTATCTCTCCAATCCATCCCCGACTTACACTCCGGTTTTCGAGACGGGGACCTATTACACGGAAGGAACTGGATACCTGTGGGCCGATGCGTCATCTCAAAGCACTCGGACCAATGCGGTCTATGTTTACTATGCTCCCGGAGCATTGTCGGGTCGTGGTGCAGCATCGACACACGGACGTCGTGTTTATTTCGGCCTGCACATGAACTCGGCCCAGCAGAATACGGCCAACTCGGGCCTTCCAGTGCTGGAGCAGGACTGGCTTGACCCGTTGATTGATCTGACCACCACAGGAAAGAGTTACCTCGATCAGGCATTGAATCTAGCGATGCCTCCTTGCTTGAACGATAGTGGAGACTACTCGGGCTTCGCTTCGGCCTCACAACTTGCCAATGCCGATCTGCGGATGGGCACGGTGGCTACCGATGGGGAATTGGTCGATCCGGCCACCGCGACCGCTACCGCAGACGACAGCACTGGCACGGACGATGAAGACCTTTCGATACCTGTCATCTCGGTTGGTAGTGCAGCTTCTGTGACCGTTCCGGTCTATGTTTCCGCCCTTGCCAACATCTCTGGCGGCACGGCGAGAATCGCTGCCTACGCGGATTGGAATGGAGATGGCGATGTGGCGGATGCGAACGAAACTCTGGCCACACAAACAGTGAGCGTGGCAGGAACGAACAACTTTACTTTCAACTTCACGCCTCCCGCAGGAACGACGACAGGCACTAAGTATCTTCGGTTCCGTCTCACTGAAGGTGCTTCTCACCCTGGGTTCAGTGGTGCTTCTGTTTTGAAAGGCGAAGTCGAGGATTATCCAGTAACCGTCGATCCAGCCTGTTCAATCACGGCGATCACTGTGACGAAAGGTGCTTGTGACGACAATGGAACGCCCGCTGACTCAACAGATGACTACTACACGGCGACGATCAATGTGACGAGCAACAAGGCGGGATCCCTGAGCCTCACGGGTGCAGCTCTTTACTCGCCAGCGGGAAGCGTCACGATTAGCAATACATCGTCCGTTCAAACTTGGACTGGAGTCAGGCTCAAAGCCAATAACGTGGCCAACACATTGACGGCCGTCTGGTCAGGTGATGCAACTTGCTTGCTATCAACGACGGACACGTTGATGCCGCCGTGTTCAGGGATCGTCATCGGCAATCTGATCTGGTCTGACACAAATGGCGATGGGATCAAAGGAGCCGCCGAGGCCGGCATCAGCGGAGTATCCGTGCAGCTTTGGAGTCCTGGAATTGATACTGTGGTCGGCACGGCTGATGATGTGCAGGTGGATGATCCAAACACTGCTGGGACTCAGAATTACGTGGTCACTTCCGCAGCCAACGGGACCTACGCCTTTAGCGGGCTCAGTGCTGGCTCCTATTACGTGAAGATTCCGGCGAGTCAGTTTGCGTCGGGCGCTGTGCTTCAAAACTACCAGTCCTCTCCAGGTTGGAAACTGGATGACTCGGATGACAACGTTGGGGAAAACGGCATCGATTCGTTCACACCCGAAATCAATGGAGTCTGGAGTCCGGTCATTGCGGCGACCAATCTTAACGGGCCCGCGGATACGGGCACTGAACTCGGATTCTCCAGCGCCACTGACAACGTCTCCCCGGGAGACGCGAGAGGTAATCTAACTATTGACTTTGCCATGGCTCCCCGGTGCACCCAGCACACGCTGATGGTGGGTGAGCTTCTGACCGCCGGAGGCTCGCGAGTGGTGTCTGCTTTGTTCAATCCCTCGTTGTCGCCTCGCATTTGCCCTACCCCTCTGACTACTGGTGGCGAGGGCATGACTTCCGACGATGCGCAGAACATTATTTACCTCGCCGGATACAATGGTCCAGTGAGCCGCTACAATCGGGTGACTGGTGCGACGAGCGTTAGCACTGCCGTTTCCAGTGGCGGTCTTGATGTCGCGCTCAGTCCTGACCGGCGGTATCTTTATGTGACATCAGGACAGGGTTTGCACCGCATCGACACCACGACAATGACGGAAGTGGCTTTCCGTGCGAATGCTGATTTCGGCAGTTCCAGTCAGTGGGTTTGGGGGGTGGATGTGCATCCTCATACGGGGGAGGTTTACGTGGCTGTGGGTTTCAACCCTGCCACCGGCTATCAGGGCAAGATCTACAAGCTGCCTGCCGCGATGACCGGAAGCCCCACGTTGATCGCGACAGCTCCGACGGCCAATGATCGCTTCATGGGTCTGAAGTTCCTGCCTGATGGCACTTTCTGGGTGGTCAATGAGCGCTGGAACAGCACCGTGGGTGACCAGATTCGGCGCTACTACTCGAATGGCATACTCATCAGCAGTTCCGCCATGCCAGGAGTTAACAACTCGCCCAATGACATCGATTTTGGTCCCGATGGAAACATCTATGTCTCGACCTGGTTCAATCAATGCGTGCTGCGCTACAATGTGACCGGGAGCACTTGGCAGACTTACCTGCCTTTCGATGCCTCTGGCAACGGCAAGACACTGTCGTTTTTCTGTGGAGTCGTGAACTGCAATGACTTCGGTGACTGGAATGGATCCGGAGCAGCGACTGCATTAACCAGCAGCATTACCGATCCCTATCTCCGTATGGGGGCGTCGGTCGATGCGGAGGCGACAGTGACGGCAGATGCAGCGGCATCGGCTGATGATGCCACCGGAGGCGATGACGAAGACGGTGTAACAATGCCTGTAGCTATCAATCAGGGCGCGACCGTCAGCATTCCGGTCCATGTTTACAACAACACGGGTTCCACGGCTTACCTGAATGCGTGGATCGACTTTAATAACGACGGAGTCTTCAATGACACGCTGGTGAGTGGCGGAGGTGAAAGGCTTGAGGCTGCGCGAACGATCGTCACGAGCACGTCGGCAAGCACACAAACTATTACCTTCACAGTGCCTGTCGGGGCGAGTGTGGGCACTCAGCGCGGAGCACGATTCCGTCTCACCAACCAAAGCACCACAACGCCAACAGGTGCAGTGGGATCAGGGGAAGTCGAGGACTACACGGTGAAAATCACATCGTGCTACGACATCGCTTCCTACAATGGAATGACTGTTACAGCATGCACGGGATGCTTTACGGACTCAGGTGGAGCAGCAGCCAACTATTCCGACAGTGAGAACTACACTGTCACATTCACCACCGGCACGACGGACCGGATGCGTGTGGCTTTCACGGCCTTCACTTTGGAAGCCAACAACACAGACTGGCTCTACGTGTATGACGGACCATCGACGGGATCGACACTGATTGGCAGCTATAACTCCAACAACTCCCCAGGCGTGGTGACGGGATCGGGATCGGCGCTGACCTTCCGCTTCGTCTCGGATGGAAGCACCACCCGTGCTGGCTGGTCGGCGAATCTTTCCTGCGTGACTCCAGCTGCCAGGGACTATGGGGATTACTCTGCTTTTGGCGTCGCATCCACAGTGGCAAATGCATCGCTTTACATGGGATCAGTCGCCGCAGACTCCGAGAACGTTGATCAGCCTAACAGCAGCGCTACTGGCGATGATGGCGCGGGCTCCGACGACGAGAATCTTTCTCTGCCAGTGCTCGTCGCCGGCCAGTCCTGCCGCTACACCGTGCCTGCCTTCAACAACACGGGAAGCACGGCTTATCTCAGTGTCTGGATCGACTTCAACGGTAACGGTGTCCTCACTGACTCAGGCGAGCAAGTGCTCGCCAATCAGGCGGTGGGCAGCAGTGTGTCCAGCCAGAACATCGGTTTCAATCTAGCGGTGCCAGTCGGAGCTATCACTGGCAGCGGCATTGGGATGCGATTCCGACTCGACACGATGAGTGGCGTGGGGGCTACGGGTGCGGGAACTCAGGGTGAGGTGGAAGATTACATAAACGGGATCGTGTCCACTACCGACACGGTGCACTTCAACTTCAGTGCCATTCAATCTTTTCCAGGAAGTGCGGGCCAGATCTTCGTTGCCAATGGGGTGACCGCCACAGTGAAGACATCGCAGAACTTCACGCCAGCCTGGTGGCAAGGATTCAGCAGCGGGTTTGGTGGCGGGCTTTTTACCGAGCTGGGCATGGACGGCGGAACGGGAGTCTTTCCACCTTCGACCTACCAGCGTGTCCTTGAGGTGAACTTCAGTCAGCCAGTTCGCTTCAGCAATGGTTCTGTGCTAGGTGGGGTGGACAACCAGAACTATCTCTTCGAGTTGTTTGGCGGCGGGGTTTGGTCTGCGTTCACTCGCACTGTGGGCGGCGATAGTGAGTTTGATACCAATGCGCCCTCGGGGGTGGGAACATCATCCGTCTCTCTGGTTTGGAACAATGGAACAGGCAACAGTGTGGGCGATGCTGCCTCGTGGACGATCTCAGGACCGGTCACAGGTTTTCGGATCACCCAAACGGTTCCTTCGACGCTTACATCCACGGGTGAGAACATCAGCTTTCAGTTCGGTGGGTTCAATCACTCGCTAGACTACGGTGACTATAGTGGTTTCCCAAGTGCTAGCAGCTTCATGAATTCAACACTTCGAATCGGTGCTGCCGTCGATGGCGAGGTGTCTCCACTCACAAGTATTGATGCTACCGGGGACGATGCGGGAGGTTCCGATGACGAGGACGGAGTGACACTGCCTTCCAGTATCATTGTGGGACAGACGGGTGCAAGTATCACCATCAGCCGGACCAACACTACCGGTGCCTCGGCCTATCTCAATGCGTGGCTGGACTTCAATCGTAACAACAGCATTGATGCAGGTGAGCAGATCGTGGTTGATCAGCTGGTGTCCAGTGGCACCAACAACAGCTCCCAAGCCTACACCTTCAATGTTCCGGCGAGTGCCGTGGCAGGCACTGCTGGTCTTCGCGTTCGTATCACGCCATTCGTAGGCGCTTCATCAGCAGGAATCAGCTGTCTCGGTGAGATCGAAGATTATATGGTCACCATCGCAAGCCCTTCGGACTACGGTGACTTCCAGTATTTCACCCAAGCTTCGAGCACGATGAATTCGAATCTTCGTCTGGGAGCAACGGTTGATTCCGAGTTCTCGCAGACGGTCAATTCCCTTGCCACCGGTGACGACATAACCGGTGGTGACGATGAAGATGGCGTGAGCCTTCCTGCGACGATGACGCCTGGGCAGAGTGTGACAATCCCGGTCTCCATCTTCAACAACAGTGGGGGAAATGGCTATCTCAATGCCTGGGTTGATTTCAATGGCGACGGATCGCTCAATGACACCTTGCTCTCCTCGGGTGGTGAGCGTCTGGCAGCCCAAACCTCCTATTTGCCTTCGGGGTCGGCGACTAGCCAGAACCTGACCTTCACCGTCCCTTTGACACTGAAAACGGGTGATTATGCGAGCTTCAATGCGCCCTCAGGGACATCTGGCACCGGCACACTCGATGGAGTTGGCTTCACTTGGAGCGTTGTTTCGACCGCACACACCATGTCCGCTATATCTAAGGCGACGATGACGGTGAATGCTGGAGTGCGTGGTCCGGTGTCCGATGGCACGGTGGATTGCCTCAGCTACTCAGTCTATGCTGATGCAGACTATGTGGTGCTGCGATTCCAGTTTGCCTCTCCGGTCTTCGGTTTCACTTTGGGTCGAGTTGGGGCAGAGGACGCTGATGATTGGCGACTGTCCACCAACTCCACCTTCTCTGAACCGTTGAGCACGTGGACTTCGGTTCAGAAACAGAACTCGCCCAATCCGATTCCTCAGAATGCCAGTGGTTACACCTTCATCTCGCCTTCATGGGCTGTTGGCAACGGGAATGAAGGATGGGCTTCATTGCCCGGCAGTGTGGGCGTGACCGACGTTTACTACCGCATACACCGGACGGCTAGCAGCGGTGCTGATGACATCTATTTGTATGGAAGTGGAAACCCAACCCAGCCAGCTCTTCGTTTGCGTCTGACTTCGACGTCGAACCCAACGTCCAGCGGGGCGAGCGGTTTCGGTGAGGTCGAAGATCACCTGTTGAGCGTTGCTCCGGATCGCTATGACTTCGGTGACCTGCCTGACACGATCGCTGGAACGGCCACGGGGGACTACCAGACCCTGATCAGCGATAACGGTCCCCGTCACAAGGTCAGCAGCACCTTAATGCTCGGCACCAATATCGATGGTGAACTCGATGGTTTCCCAAGCACCACGGCGACTGGCGACGACCTGCCGACGCCTGATGATGAAGATGGCATAACGAGCTTTCCCTCCATGCCCGCAGGCAGCACGGTTCAGATTCCTGTGTCGGTCAAGAACAGCTCGGGCTCAACCGCCTACGTGTATGGTTTTATCGACTGGAATCGCGATGGTGACTTCGCCGATGCGGGCGAGGCGCTAACAGAGGTTAGTGTGGCGAACTCGCCATCACAGCAGACTGTCAACGTGACGGCGGCGGTGCCTGCGGGAGCCTACGTGGGGGATGTAGGTGCGCGTTTGCGACTTAGCCTGGATACCACTTTGGGTTCCACGGGTTTGTCTTCAAGCGGTGAGGTGGAGGATTATATGGTCACGATCTCCGCTCCTCCGACGGACTTCGGAGATCACCTGTTCGGCTCTCTTGCTGTAAGCTCCGCATCGCAAGCCGTCAGTGCTGATATTCGGATTGGCACTACGCTAACCGATGGTGAAAGCTCAGATCCTTCCGATGTGTCGGCGAACAAGGATGATACCACGGGCAGCAATGACGAAGACTTGCCGATGCCCACGGTGCTGCTCGGCACCACCACACAACTCATGATTCCCGTAACAGTGAACACGGGCGCGTTGTCTGGTGGCACAGCCAGGGTAGGGGTGTTCGTTGATTGGAATGGAGACAATGATGTGGCTGATGCCAATGAGACCATCACGGCTCAGACAGTGGCAGCTGCGGGCAATTACTTCTTTGTGCTAAACCCACCAGTGGGAACGATAGCTGGCACCAAGTTCCTGCGCGTGCGAATCACCGAAGGCAGCGCTGCGCCGACGTTTGCCGGAGCGTCTGCTTTGAAGGGCGAGGTGGAGGATTATGCGATTGCGGTCTCTGATCCGGCGACCAACTCGGCCTGTTTCAAACTGGTGGCCGGCAACCTTAACAACAATACAATCGTCCAATACGATGGTGCCACGGGCAACTACCTCGGCGTGTTGTCCAGCGGATCTCAGGTGGTGAGTCCGAGTGACCTGCTATCGTTGGCGAATGGCACCTTGCTCGCGACGATGAGCGGCACTCAGAATAGCATTGAGAAGTTCAATCCGATCACCGGCGTTTATGCTGGCAACTTCGCACCTTCGGGTTCAGGCGGCCTCGCTGCACCGACCTCCACCCTGCTTGCCCCTGACGGCAATATCTATGTGTGCAGCTGGTCAACGGACACGATCATTCGATACAACGCGAGCACAGGTGCCTTGGTGGGCACCTTCCTGGATGCGTCGAAAGGGGTCTCAGGACCGATGGGCATTGCCCGTGACTCCTCGGGCAACTTCTATGTCTCCAACGGTTCGTCTTTCACCATCAAGAAGTATGACAGCAGCGGCACTTTGCTAGGCACCCTCTACACGTATCCAGGGACCGAGATGCCCCGTGGTCTGACTGTGGGACCTGATGGAGCTCTGTATGCCATTATCAATACCTTCACTCCTGGCATCGGCGGCCGTATCGACAAAATCCTGCTTCCCTCGGGGACACGCTCCACCTTCGTCACCATGGATGCGGGCTCGATGCCAGCGCAGGGCATCATCTGGGGACCCGATGGCAATCTGTATGTGAACGACTATCAGGAGAGCGAGGTGCAGGTTTACTCGTCGGCTGGTGCGGTGGTTCGCACCATCACAACGGGGCTCAATGGTCCTTGCGGTATCGCCATCGTGCCCTGCCTGACCTCCGACTTCGGTGACTTGCCTTCCCAGTATCCCACGGCCTTCTCACGCAATGGTGCGCGCCACTACATCGCGGGCACCTTAAAAATGGGAAGTGCGGCGAGTGATGCAGATGCCGACGGCATTCCCAGTCCTGCTGCCAATGGCGATGATGCCGACAGCGATGGCGATGACGAAGATGGGGTGACCATACCTTCGCTCTATGCCGGACTGACGGCTTCGATCACAATCAACTCCAGCGCCACGGGCAAGGTGAATGCCTTCTTTGATTGGAACAATGATGGCGATTTTCTGGATGCCAACGAAGTGATCACTGAGCTTTCGGTGTCCGTGGGAAGCAACACCTTGAGCATCACGCCTCCCTCAAATGCGGTCATCGGAACCCCGATCGGTGCACGATTCCGTATTAGCACGGCAGGTGGTCTATCATCGATCGGCGGTGCCCTTGATGGGGAGGTCGAGGACTACCTCGTGACTGTGGCCACGCCGATGGACTTCGGTGACTGGAATGGATCGGGTGCCTCCACGACGACGACCTACAGCGTGGTGAACAGCAATCTTCGCCTAGGCACCTCAGTGGATGTGGAAGCCAGCGTGGTTCCAAACGCGGCAGCGTCGGTCGATGACACGATCGGCACAGACGATGAGAATGGAGTGACGATGCCGGGCAGTCTCGTCATGGATGCCAGTGCTTCCATTACGGTGTCGGTTTACAACAACACGGGAGCCAATGCCTATCTGAGTGCGTGGATCGATTTCAACAATGATGGCTGGTTTGATAACACTGTCGTCAGCTCAGGAGGTGAGCGCCTGGAGGCTGAGCGGACGATTGCGACGAGTGCTTCGGCTTCCAACCAGACGATCACCTTCACCACGCCGGCCGGACTCATCTACGGAAACAATCGTGGTGTCAGGTTCCGCTTGAGCAACACCTCAGGCACGTTGCCGACCGGCACCAATGGTTCGGGCGAGATCGAGGACTACACGGTCAACATTTGTCCTTGGATTCTGGTGAGTCCCAATGGCGCCCCGGAGGCCAAGGTGGGAACGCCATATTCACTGACTCTGACGGGCGGCAATGGAACGGGGCCTTATACCTTTACGGTGACGAGTGGATCGTTGCCCTCAGGCTTGACCTTGAATGGCACCTCGGGAGTTATCAGCGGAACCCCAACGATCGCGAATGGAAGCGGAGCGACTTATGTTATTACCGCTACCGATGCGAATGGATGCACGGGAAGTGTCACACACATCCTTCGAGTCTGTCCGTCGCTTTCAATTACTCCAGCATCGCTCGTTGGTGCCACAGTCAACACGGGCTACAGCAGCACACCTTCGGTGTCTGGTGGCACCTCGCCTTACAACTGGCGTTTGCTGTCCGGCAGTCTGCCGACGGGACTGTCGCTCACGCCGGCAACCGGTGTGATCAGCGGCACGCCGACGGTTGCTGGCACCTCGTCGTTCACGCTGGGTATCAGTTCGAGTAGTTCACCCGCAGCGATCGCCATTCAGAATCCTGGGTTTGAGACTCTCATTCCTATGTATCAAAACTGGTCCTTCTTCTCGCCCACCTCGAAAGGAGATGGCAGCTGGGCGGCGGGGCAGCGGGTATCGAATTCAACGGGCTACACTCAAGGTGGGCTTGGACCGTGGTCCAGCAGTGGAGCAGGTTCTTGGTTCCATGTTCAGAGCAGCACGGGCATCAGCAATGCCGACTGGGATGGATATGTGATGACCATCGTCGCTCCGGCGGCGGGGAGCTACACGCTTAGCTGGAAGGATGCGAACCTCGGCTTCTACAACTCTTTTGTCAGTGCGTGGTGGGGGGACAATCAAGCCAAGGTGCATTGGTATCTGGATGATGCTTCGGACGCGGTGGCGAACTACGTGGAAGTCGCTGCCGGACCGATGTTGGCCAAGCCGACGGTTCTTTACGGTGCGGGTGCCCCTGTGGGTCGCTACGGCACGTGGAACTCCGAATCGGCATCTATCTCCATCCCGAGTGCAGGCACGTGGAACCTGGCGTTTGCGGTGGAAGGCACTGGAAGCGTGGCAGGCCAGACGGGCAATGTTTATGTCGGCGTCGATGCGGTGTCTCTTGATGCCGGACCCAACTGCGAGGCCTCTGCTGCCTATTCATTGACCGTCTCTTATCCTCCGACGGACTATGGCGATTTGGTTCTCGGCGTCATCTCGTCCAGCACCGCTTCACAGATGGCGAGCACCGATGTGCGAATCGGCACCAATGCCACCGACTGGGAAATCAGCGATCCTTCAGACTCCAATGCGAACAAAGATGACACCACAGGCACCGACGATGAGGATCTGACGATCCCGACCTTCACCATTGGAAGCACCACAAACTTTACGGTGCCGGTGACGCTTAACACCGCAGCGCTGAACGGCAACGCGGCGACGGTTGCCGTGTTCGTGAACTGGAACGGCGATGGGAATACCTCGGGCACCAACGAGACGCTGGCAGCACAAACGGTGACGACCAACGGAACCAGCAACGTGGTCTTTGCCATGACGCCGCCGGCGGGTGTGGCTCCGGGTTCCCGATTCATGCGGGTGCGTATTAATGAGGGAACGAGCACAGCCGGATTCAATGGAGCTTCACCGCTCAAGGGCGAGGTTGAGGACTATCTTGTGACAGTGGCTTGCCCGACCGTGGCGGTCGCTGGCACTCTGCCCGCAGGGACGCAGGATGCGTCCTATGGCACGCGGACGTTGACCGCTAGCGGTGGTTCCACCCCCTACACATGGACGGTTCAGAGCGGTGCCTTGCCCACAGGTCTGACGCTCAATAGTGGAGTCACGGCCACGACTGCGACAGTCACGGGAACCCCCACGGTGGTGCAGAGCAGCACCTTTACCATTCGTGCGACGGACGCATCGGGTTGTTACAAGGACACGGTTTACACAGTGGCTGTTGGTTGCCCAGTCATCACAATCACACCTGCCAGCCTTGGCTCCTTCACTCAGTATGCCGCGATAACCAATGTGACGATGTCGGCGGCAGGAGGACGATCACCGTATTCATGGAGTGCAACGGGATTGCCTGCAGGCCTTTCGCTGAGCAGTGGTGGTGTCCTTTCTGGAACTCCGACTGCAGTGCCAGGCACTTACAACGCAACCATCAACCTGATCGATAACAGTGGCTGTCCCGGATCGCGAGGCTACACGATCACAGTCACTTGCCCGGGGGTGACGATCACGACGACATCGCTTCCGAACGGCACGGTGGGAACGGTTTATCCCTCGACGACATTGACGGCGACGACCGCAGGCACGGGTGTGCCGGCGCAGACTTACACCTGGAGCGTGAACCCGGCGCTTCCTGCGGGAATGACTTTGAGCAGTGGTGGCGTGCTCAGTGGAACGCCCACTCAAGCGACAGCGAACACAACCTACACCTTCACTGCCACAAACCAGACATCATGCCCGGGTTCGGTGGATATTGCTTTCAGCACGGTATGCCCGGCCATCACCCTCTCACCCGGCACACTGCCGAGCGCGGTAGAGGGGTCAGCCTACTCACAAGCGGTGACAGCCTCGGGAGGCAAGGCTCCGTATACGTATGCGATTACATCGGGCTCATTGCTTGGTGGGCTGAGCTTGAACTCGACGACTGGAGTAATCAGTGGCGTGCCCTATGCTAGCTTGAGCGATCCGGCAACGATCACCATCGAGGCCACTGATGCGAATGGGTGCAAGGGCTCGCTGGCTGTCACTTACATGATCTGTCAGGTCTACACCCTGTTCCCCAACAGTGCTCCGCCCGCTCCTGTGGTCGGACAAGCTTACGAATACCTGTTGCTGGCGGACAACTACGACGGTGCACCCTACACTTACGCAATGACCTCTGGCTCCCTGCCTGCCGGTCTGAGCTGGAGCGTGGTGTCGGGCTTGGGCACGCGGGTCATCGGCGGAGTTTCCCTGAACACGGACAACTGGGGCTCGGTCGTTCGCGTGGCGGGAACGGCCACCAACACGACAGCGCAGACTGTGACCTTCCGTGCAACCGATCGGAATGGCTGCGTTGGAACGCGCTCTTACACATTTGCACCGACTTGCCCAACGGTCACGATTCCGCCAGTGACCGTGCCAGTCGGCACAGTCGGCAGTGCTTATGTGCAAACGACACCCTTCAGTGCGTCAGGTGGCACTGCACCTTACACCTTCTCAGCGACGGGTGTGCCCACGGGGATGGCATTTGATGCGACCAACAAGAAGTTTATCGGCACACCGACGTTCGCCGATGTCTATAACATCACGGTAACTGCGACGGATGCTTTTGGCTGTCAGGCTTCCCAGGTGGTTGCTTTGGCGACTTGCCCGCCAATCTCGATCACTCCTACATCGCTGGCGAGTGGTGCACTGGGCTTCGGATACACGCAAGCACTGACCGCGAAAGAGCCCGGCTTTGACGTCCAGCAGGCATTCTCGTCATCTTCAATCTCATCACTGGCCACGGCTGACGCAGTCCTCTCCGGCACCAATCGCACGACCAACTGGACCGGTGCGGCGACTACTGTGAACTTCCTCAGCAGCGGGGCAGGGGATGGAAACTTCACGGGCACTGTGTTCCCCGCTGGGAACGGCAACAACTTCGCCCTCAAGGCCACTGGCATCATTACAATCCCAACGTCGGGTGCATGGACCTTCGGCACCAATTCAGATGACGGTGTGCGTGTGAAAGTGAATGGCACAACGGTGATCAATGACGATGCAGCTCATAGTAACGCGGACCGCTTTGGCACTATCACTCTCGCTGCTGGCAGTTATCCGATCGAGCTTGTCTTCTTCGAGAGCGCGGGGGGGGAGGCTGTCGAGTTGTTTGCGGCGGCTGGCACGCTGAGTTCGTTCACGACGGCATTCAAAATCATCGGTGGCACGGGTGGACTGACGGTGGTGCGACCTTCGCCGACGTTCACCTGGACCTTGACCAGTGGCTCGCTGCCGACGGGCATTAGTCTGAATGAAACCACTGGAGTCATCAGCGGCACACCTACAGGCAGCACGGGATTGTCAAACTTCATAGTCACGGCAACGGATGGCAGCGGTTGCGCAGGCAGCCAGGCGCTGTCGATCAACGTGGCGTGCCCAACGCTGTCCATGTCACCGGGAACGCTCGCCACCGGCACGGTGGGAGCAGCTTACAATCAGGCGATCATCGCGTCGGGTGGCACGGCTCCTTACACCTACTCACTTGCATCCGGAACATGGCCTGCTGGTTTGTCGATCAATGGAAGCACGGGAGTGATTAGTGGGACTCCGACGGCGGCGAATGGTGCGGGAACGTCAATTTCGATTCGCGTGACGGACTTCTATGGTTGCCAGGTAGTGACGTCCTATACATTGAAGATTTGTCCGGTTTTGAGCATCAGTCCCGCTGGTCCCTTCAGCGGCATTGTGGGGACGGCTTTCAATCAAACTCTCACGGCCGCCAATGGAGCCGCGCCTTACTCTTGGACGCTGGCGAGCGGCTCGCTGCCGGCTGGACTTACTCTCAGCAGTGCGGGCCAGATCATGGGCACGCCCACGGCTGTGGCATCGGCGATGCCATTCAGTGTGCAGGCCGTCGATTTTAATGGCTGTGCAGGCACTCGTGCCTACACAATCAGCACTTTCTGTCCTTCAATCTTGATGACCAATCCTGCGGCCTTGCCTGCGGCAACGGTAGGATCGGCCTACAGCTACTCGATGACTACGACGGGTGGTTCATCACCTTACAGTTACACCATCACGGCGGGATCACTTCCTCCAGGGCTTAGCTTTAGTGCAGGCGGTGTCTTTACCGGCACGCCCACGACACCTACCTCAGGGGCTTCGGGGGTGAGCCTCACGATTCAGGTCTCCGATCAGTATGGATGCACCGGCACCAGGACTTTCACTCTCAAGATCTGTCCGGTTATCACTGTTGCTGGTTCACCACCCTCGGGAAGCACTGGAACGCCTTACGCGACGACGTTCACCGCGTCAGGAAGTTCGGCAACGCCTTACACGTTTGCGATTACCAATGGCTCGCTTCCAGCCGGTCTGACACTGGACAGTGCTGGCGTTCTCAGTGGATCGCCGACCGTGTCAGGTAGTCCTAGCGTCACGGTGACAGCGACGGATGCGAATGGGTGCACGGGCAGTGCAAGTTTCGTGATTCCGATCGGATGCCCAACGATCACCTTCACGCCCACGACGGTTTCATCGGGCACGGTAGGAACGCCTTACAATGAGACTCTGGCGGCATCGGGTGGCACTGGCCCCTATGACTGGTCGCTGATCAGCGGCACCCTTCCTGCCGGTCTTTCGATCTCTTCGAGTGGTGTGATCAGTGGCACGCCCACGGCGGCTACTACAGGAGTGAACGGCACGAGTGTGACTTTCCAGGCGATGGACTCAAATGGTTGCGCTGCATCTCTAGCCTACAATGTGAAGATCTGCCCTGTGATTACGATCACCCCGTCTTCCCTCAATCCGGCTACTGTGGGAGCCACTTACTCACAGATCTTCACGCAGTCGGGCGGTGCAACGCCGGTCACCTGGAGTATTGCTGCGGGAGTGCTGCCAGCAGGGCTCAGTCTGAACTCGGTGACGGGCGTTCTCGGTGGCACTCCGACCACTGCCAATGGACCCGGAGTGTCCGTCACTGTTCGTGTCACGGATAACAATGCTTGTGTGCAAACCAAGGACTACACGGTGAAGGTTTGCCCGGTGTTTGCTTTCAGTCCGGCATCTCTTGCGACCGGCACCGTCGGCGTTCCCTACACTCAGACGATTGTCGCCAGCAATGGCACCGGACCCTACAGCTATTCGATCACTGCGGGTGCATTGCCTGCCGGACTTAGCATGACATCTGGCGGCGTTATTAGTGGCACTCCCACGGCCTCTAACGGCGCAGGAACAAGCGTCACCATCACGGCTCAAGACTTCAATGGTTGCACCACCGCCAAGGTCTGCCCGATCAAGATCTGTCCAGTGATCAACCTGAGTCCGGCGACGCTCTCGGGTGCGCTAGTGGGAACGGCATGGGCTCGCACGATCACGACCTCCGCTGGGGCGACTCCGATCACCTTCTCGGCTTCCGGCTTGCCGTCATGGTTGAGTCTTGATGCCAGCACCGGAGTGCTTTCAGGAACACCCAGTTCGACCGCGACATCGAACATCACCATTACGGCGACTGATGCCAATGGATGCACTGGCTCCCTGGCTTACACGTTGACACCGACCTGCCCCACGATCGCCCTGGCTCCGAACACCCTTCCGTCGGCAACGGTCGGCGTATCGTATGTGCAGAGTCCGGCCTTTAGCGGAACAGGTGTGACGGGTGCTTACAATTGGTCGGCCACGGGTGTGCCAGCAGGCATGACGTTTGACGCTACCAACAAGGTGCTGACCGGCGCCCCCACCACCGCAGGCCTCTACACGGTGAACACTAACGCTGTGGACAACACGTATCCATCCTGCTCTGGCAGTATGGCGGTCAGCTTCCGAGTGTGCCCGGTGATCACGGTGGTTCCCGCTTCATTGGCAGTGCCCTCGGTGGGAACTGCCTATAGCCGAACCGTCGCAGCAGGGGGCGGAGCATCTCCTTACAACTTCTCAGTGTCAGCAGGAGCACTTCCTTCGTGGGCGACGTTGAATCCATCGACAGGTGTGATCTCTGGAATTCCGAGCAGCAATGCGCCAGCCTCGTTCACCATCACGGCGACCGATACTAACGGATGCGCTGGCAGCCAGAGCTACACGTTGACACCAACGTGCCCGACGATCACGGTGTCTCCAACGACGCTGTCGGCTGCAACGGTGGGAGCGAGTTACACTCAGGCCACGGCTTTCAGTGCTACCGGACTGACCGGCAGCTTTACCTGGTCTGCGACGGGCGTGCCTGCAGGAATGACTTTCGACACTGGCACGCGCAAGCTTACGGGCACGCCTACGACGGCAGGGCTCAACACTGTCGTCGTGACGGCGACCGACAGCACCTACGCGACGTGTTCTGGAAGTGTGACCATAAACTTCCGCGTTTGTCCGGTGATTAATCTCAGTGCGATCACGACTTCCGCCGTGGTGGGGTCGGCTTACTCCAGTGGGACGACGGCCTCCAATGGAACAGGACCCTACACCTATTCCGTTAGTGCAGGCAGCTTGCCTCCAGGTATCACTTTGAACCCTGCGTCTGGTGCGCTCACAGGAACTCCGACCACATCGGGCACCTACAGCTTTACGCTGCGTGCACTGGACGTGAATCTCTGCCCTGGGACTCTGGCCACCTCGATCACAGCTTCGTGCCCAACGATCTCAGTGACGCCAAGCAGTCTGCCATACGCCACCGTCGGAATGGCCTACACACAGGGCACAGCCTTCAGTGCCACAGGAGTCACGGGAGCTTACACATGGTCGGCGGCGAACCTACCCTCGGGCATGACCTTCAATGCCACGACGAAGAAGCTGGAAGGCACACCTGCGGTTGGTTCGCAGGGACTCTACAATGTGACGGTCACGGCCACGGACAGCACCTACACTTCGTGCGCGGGTTCAGTGGCGATCAGCCTTCGTGTGTGTCCGGTGCTGACCATCTCGCCTACGACCCTGGCCAATGCCGTGATCGGATCGCCCTACACGCAGGCGACGGCATTCAGTGTGTCTGGAGGCACGGGACCATATTCGTTCGCCGCACCCACAGGCATTCCTACCGGCATGTCGTGGGATGGTGTAAACTTCAAGCTCATCGGAACGCCCAGCACCACCGCCAGCACGGCAATTGGTCTTAGCGTGACAGATGCCAATGGCTGTCCTGGCACCTTGAACGTGCCTTTCAGTGTGGTCTGTCCCACGATCTCGATCAGCGGTTCACTCCCATCTTCGGCGACGCAGGACACCTTGTATGCCACTCAGACTTTGGCAGCTTCTGGAGGAACAGGACCCTACACCTGGACGGTGGTCAGCGGTGCCTTGCCGACAGGGCTGACATTGACCAGTGGTGTCACATCCACCACGGCCACTGTCAGTGGCACGCCCACGGTGGTGCAGAGCAGCAGCTTTACGATTCGCACCACGGATGCCAATGGCTGTGTCAAAGACACGAGCTACACCATCGCGGTGGGATGTCCGGTGATTACGATCACGCCTGCATCGGTGGGATCATTCACGCAGTATGCTGCGATCTCGGCGGTGACCTTCAGCGCCGCAGGTGGACGGTCGCCTTACACTTGGAGTGCCACGGGCCTGCCCGCAGGACTGACCCTTAGCAATGGTGGTGTTTTGACAGGCACGCCGACGGCGGCGCCTGGCAACTACAACGCCACGATCAACCTCACCGACAACAGCGGCTGCCCTGGATCACGTGGTTACACCATCACGATCAACTGTCCGACGGTGACTGTCACGACGAGTTCACTTCCCAATGGCACCGTGGGCACGGCTTACACTTCGACGACTCTGACTGCGACCACCGCAGGCACTGCTGTGCCGGCACAGACTTACACGTGGAGTGTGACCCCCGCGCTGCCTTCGGGGATGACGCTCTCGACAGCTGGTGTGTTGAGCGGAACGCCGTCGGTGGCGACCTCGACGACCAGCTACACTTTCTCGGCCTCCAATCAAACGTCGTGCGTCGGAACCAAGGTGCTGAGCTTCAGCACCTCGTGTCCGACGATCAGCGTTACTCCAGGCACACTTGCCGCGGCCACTGTGGGCACCGCCTATTCGCAGCCGACTGCCTTCAGTGCTACGGGCCTGACTGGCACCTACAACTGGACGGCCACCGGTTTGCCTTCAGGCTTGACGCTTGATACCGTGGCCCGGAAAATCATCGGCACACCGGCGGCGGGTTCGCAGGGCCTTTACAGCGTGACGATTCGCGCCACGGATTCGACGTATTCAGGATGCCAGGGAAATGTTGTGATCAGTCTCCGTGTGTGTCCGGTGCTCAGCTTTGCAGCGATCACGAACACCGCGACGATTGGTGTTGCCTACAGCAGCTCAGCGACCGCATCGAATGGATCGTCGCCATACATCTACTCGATCAGTGCGGGTGCCTTGCCCTCCGGGTTGTCCCTGGGGTCGGGTTCCGGTGCGATTACCGGCACGCCGACGATGGCGGGCACCTTCAACTTCACGGTCAGTGCCAGCGATAGTAACACGTGCCCAGGATCCCAGGCATACACCATCACGGTCTCATGCCCAACGATCACAGTAACTCCGTCATCTCTTGCCAATGGTGTGGTGGGCACGTCTTACACGCAGGCGACCGCTTTCTCGGCATCCACTGCAGGCAGCACCGCTTTCACCTGGAGTGCAACCGGGGTTCCACCGGGCATGAGTTTCGACACCGTGAATCGAAAGCTTGCTGGCACACCCACAAGTGCGGGAACTGGCAATGTCACCGTCACCGCGACCGACGCTTATGGATGCACCGGACAGGTCGTTATTCCTTTCACCCGCGTGTGCCCGGGTGTGAGCATCGTGCAGACCACGCTGCCTGACGGAGACCTAACGACGGGCTACAGCCAGACAATGACCACCACGGGTGGAACGGCTCCCTACTCCTACAGTATCACCAGTGGCGCATTGCCTCCCGGAATGTCCCTCTCCAGCGGCGGACTGCTTAGCGGCAACCCATCTGCGGCTGCGACGGCGAACATCACGGTTCAGTCGATCGATGCGAATGGTTGCACAGCCACGCAAGCCTTTGCCTTTGTCATCAAGTGCCCGGTCCCAGGATGGGGCTACGGAGTGAATACGACCGCCACAGCGACTACTCCCCAGGGCATCTATGAAATCGACTTCGCCACGGGCAACGCTCGGTTCATGACGCCGGTTGTCACAGGATTCGCAGTTACGGATGGCAATGCCCTGGCGTTTGCCGAGCAACTGGGCACGAAGGGTGTGGTGATCTACAGCACGGGTAATGCGAACGATGCGCGACTCGCGGTGTGGGATCGTGCCACAGGCGTGCAGAACGTTGCCGGGGACCTTGCGACCTTTGGCTTCGCCGCCGCAAATCCGATTCGTGGTGGCGCTTACCATGCGGGCTTCTATTGGCTTGTTGCCAATGGCACTGATGACCTCTGGAAGGTTGCCATCTCTGGCACATCGGGAAGCTATGCGATCAGCTCCGCACAGAAGGTGTCGGACCTGTTCTCGAACAGCAAGGCGCACAACTACGGAGACATTGTCGTCAATGGCAACGGTGTGCTCTTCGGAGTGGCCCTGGTCTCTCCAGCCAACACGCCAACCGACTTCTTCACGGCCAACCTGACGGTGCCCGCGCCAGCGGCGACCTTCCTGGCCAATCCTGCAAGTGCCTACAATGGGCTCGCCTTCGGCACCGACGGGAAGCTGTATGCTGGAGTCGATGGTGCGGGTCCCGTGCATGCCTTCTATGAAATCAATCCTGCCAATGGTGCGGTGCTCAACACCGTCGCAACGGGCAAGCCAGCGAATCTTGCGGACCTGACTCGTGGCTCATGCACGCCAGCGCCGTTGTGCAGCATTGGCAACATGGTGTGGAATGACTGCAATAACAATGGCACGCTCGATGCCTCAGAGACAGGGCTATCGGGTGTCACGGTCCAGCTTTACACCGCAGGTGGCGACAACTTGGCCAACACGGGTGATGATGTCCTTGTCAAGACGACGACCACCAGCAGCATAGGTGCGTATCACTTCGCTTCCTTGCTGCCAGGGAAGTATTTTGTTAAGGTGACTCCGCCCCTTGGTTACCCGATGACGGGTGGCACAGCGGTGATCCTAGACAATCGCATCGACAGCGACAATAACGGCACGCAAACAGCACTCGGTGCTGCCTTGTTCAGCCCTGTGATTGATCTGGCGATCAATGCAGAGCCGACTACCGATGGTGACAGCGATGCCAGCTCGGACTGGACGGTGGACTTCGGTTTGTGGAGCGGCTTCACCATTGGCGACCTGGTCTGGAACGATGCCAATGGAAACGGGCTTTACGACAGCGGCACGGAGAGCGGAGTCAGCGGACTGACCGTGTCACTCATGACACGTGGCCCGGATGCGACCGCATACAACGGGGACGATGTGGAGGTGAGCACGACGACAACCAACGCTCTGGGCGCCTTCGGCTTCCAGCTCTACACGGCTGGCACCTACTATTTCAAGGTCACGCCGAACTCGACCTATCCTGTGATTGGTCTCAACCGTGTGGCTACCGATACTGGTGTCAACAATGACAACAATGCCTTCAGTCAGCCAGGATTGATCAACACACCTATCAACGGCGCGGTCTTCACATTGGCGGCTTGCACAGAGCCAGGGACCGTCGGCACTGGCAATGCTGAGACGACGATTGACCTCGCCGTGCGTGCCTGCCCGACCATCACGATCACTCCTGCATCACTGACCTCTGGAACCAATGGCACAGTGTATCCGAGCACTACGATCACCTCATCGGGTGGTGTCGGTTCGATGACGTTTATGATGAGCGGTGGAGCGCTGCCTCCAGGCATGTCGTTCAATCCATCGAGCGGAGCACTCTCGGGCACACCGACGCTGCCCGGCACTTACAGCTTCACAATCACGGCGACGGACAGCTATGGTTGCACAGGATCGAAGGCCTACACGCTGGTGATTGGCAACTGCTTGATCACCTTGTCGCCTGCATCACTTTTGAATGCCACGCAGTATGCCTCCTTCTCGCAGTCCCTGACGACCAGTGGAGGCACGGCTCCTTTTGCGTTCTCGGCCAGTGCGACGCCTCCATCGGGAATGGTTGGTTGGTGGATGGCAGAGAACAATGGCACCGATGCCATTGGTGGGAACAGCGCATCGTTGCTCAATGGGGTGGCTTATCAAACAGGTCAGGTAGGCAAGGCCTGGACTCTCGACGGCACTGACGATGCGATCTCGATTCCAGACTCGGCTGCGCTGCGTCCTGCGCAGTTCTCCGTTGAGGCCTGGTTCTGGCGCGGCAGCACGTCCAGTGACTCAGTTCTGATGACGAAGACCACAAGTGCAGCCAGAAATGATGGCTGGGGACTTGGTTACAATGGGGGCTCCGGCACTTTTGGATTCTGGATCAATGGTGTGGGTAATCGCGCGAACGCACCCGTCATTCAATCTGGCAAGTGGCTGCACGTGGTGGGTAGTTACGATGGTAGCACCATACGCCTCTACATTGATGGAGTGCTGGCTGGCAGCACTGCCTATGCAGGCCCTGTCAATCATTCGACTACAGCGTTGACGATTGGTTCTGGCTTCGGTGGCAGCGCGTGGGGCGGTGCCATTGATGAAGTGGCGATCTACAATCGTGTGCTCACTGACACCGAGGTGCAGAACAAGCAGGAGGCGGATAAAGATGGAGGTAATCATGGTATGCCTGATGGCCTCGCCCTTAATGCCTCGACTGGAGCTCTCACTGGCCCAGTGACGGGGGCACCTCGCACCTACAACTTCACCGTCCGAGCCTTCGACTTGACCGGCTGTGTGGGCTTGCGCAATTACACGATGACGGTCCTCTGCCCGCCGTTGACGTTTTCTCCGGCATCGCCTCTGGCCACAGCTTACGTTGGCTTCCCGTATGGTCAGGTGGTGGCGGTCGCCGGTGGCACGCCAGGATATACGTTCGGCACGATCGCAGGCAGCTTGCCGACGGGACTGACTTTGCAAGGGGGGCAACCGGGAAGCCACCTTGTGGACACGGGAAGCATGCCGCTCACCGGTTCCATCGTGTCCGATGTCAACACCACTGCAAATGGTGGCATCGCGAAGGTATTGACCACACGGTTATCCGTCACCAACAATGGCGGTAGTCCTGTGTCAGGCGTGAAACTGGCCATCGGTTACGTTTATGGAGGCTTCACGTTTAGCAGCGGTGCTGCCAACTCGGTGTTTGCGCTGAATTGGGACAACGCGACGCATAGCTTCCGTGCACCTTCGAGCAGCTATGACGCCTCCGTATCAACCTCCTACAATGGAGTGCCCGCAGACGTCACAGGCCTGATCTCTGGGCACTCGGGCTACCTGCGAGTTGGCAGCACAGACCTGCCATTGAGCTACGATCGCGACGGTGCTGGAGCGTATCCAGCAGGTGTGCTGACGAGTTCCTCCGAAGTCCCCTATTTTGACTTGGGCTCACTGGCAGTCGGTGAAGTGAAGACGGTCGATGTGCCTTACACATTGGAATTGCCGGATAACAACCCGTCGTATGTGCTGAGTTCCGTCTCGATGTTCATCAAGGCGCACGTGGTGGTGGCTGATCAGTCCGCAGTGGACAATGTGCAGTTCAGTGGGGTGCCGACGGCACCGGGCACTTACAATTTCACGCTTCAGGCCCTGGATGCGAACCTCTGCCCTGGCACCCAGGCTTATAGTATCACAACTGTCTGCCCCACAATCACGATGGCACCCGCAACGGTGCCGGTGGGGGTGACAGGCCAGACTTACACGAACACGCCTTTTTCTGCTTCGGGTGGCACGGCTCCTTACACCTGGGCCGTCACTTCAGGCGCTCTGCCGACGGGTATCACGATGAATGCGACATCCGGTGTGCTCGCCGGCACGCCCACCCAGGAAGGCAGTTACAACTTCACGGTGGAGGCTACCGACCTCTATGGCTGCAAGACGAGCCGCAGCTTCTCAACCACGATTTATGGCATGCATCTGGGCAATCTCGTTTGGTATGATGCAGACGATGATGGGGTGAAGGATGCAGCCGAAACAGGGATGTCGGGCCTTACGGTGCAGCTGTGGCAGGCGGGTCCGAATGGCGTAGCTGACAACGGCGCAGGCGATGACATCAAGGTGGGTGTCGATGTGGTGACCGACAGCAGCGGCAACTATCTCTTCACCAACATCACGCCAGGCACAGGCTACTACGTGATGATGCCCACTCTCCCGCCGACTCGTGGTGTGGTGGCGCTCAATGGAGTGACAGTGGACAACGGTGTGGACAATGACAGCAATGCCTTGCAGCCTGGCGGCCCAGGCACGGCGATGCGCAGCCCGTTGGTTACGCTGACTTACCAGGGCGAGCCTGCAACTGGTGTTGATAGTGATGACTTCAATGGAGATCTCACCATCGACTTCGGCGTGCGAGCCACGGTTTGTGTGGGCAACCTCGTTTTCAAAGATGTGGATGACAATGGCAGCTACAGCAGCGCGACGGATCAACCAGTCAATGGCGTGACTCTTCAGCTGTTCAGTGTGGGAGCTGATCCGCTGACCGCAACGCCCGTCCAGACCACCACCACCAACGGCAGCGGCTTGTATGGCTTCTGCGTGCTGCCAGGTGACTACTTTGTCTTTGTTCCACCTAACCAGTTCCAGGCGGGTGGTGTGCTCTATGGCACCAAGCCTGCCATCGGGCGCACCGATCTGCTCGTCCCGCCTATCGACGATGGTGCTGACCAGAACGCGCTCGCAGCGGGCAAGCCGATTGCCACTGGTGTTCGCACCGGCAACTTCACTCTCGGCGTGGGCACTGAGCCCACGAATGTCACGGGCGAGAATGGCGAGGCGAATACTTCGGACGACAGTTATGACCCCGATAGCAATCTCACCGTGGACCTGGGTTTCTATCCTATCCCGAATTACTCGGCGCCGCTGGCTGGAACGGTGAAGGCAGATTTGAGCGGGCAGGGGGTGGTGCAAGCGGCGAGTGCGGAGTCGCCACTGCAAGGTGTTGAAGTTGCGATTTACGAGGACATCAACGCCAATGGGAAGCTTGATGCCGCTGAGTCGTCAGCCATCGAGCTCACCGTGACAGACGCTACTGGCAGCTATGCTTTCAACAGCCTTGCTCCAGGTGACTACCTTGTCGTCCAGACGGTGCTTCCCGGTGCTCACGCAACCTTTGACACTGACGGAGGCAATCTGGAAACGACGGCGGTGAAGCTGGAAGGGGCACCTCTGACAGATATCGACTTCATGCAGTCAGTGGCACCTTCCACTTTCGCGCAGTGGCTGGATCGCCACCCTGAGGCAGGCGAGAATGCGGACGGCGATCTTTACAGCAGTCTGCTCGAATACGCCCTGGGCACGTCCCCAGAGGAGGGAGGCAAGCCTCGCTTCTGGCTCGAATCGAATGCGACAGGCTCGGTGGACGCCGTCGCAGTTCGTCCTGTTGGAGGACATCCTGATGTGAGCTATGGGCTCGAAGGCAGCACCGATCTGAAGACATGGCGTGCCCTGCCCATCTCGCCACAGGTGAAGGCCGACCAAAATGGATTCGAGGTGCTTCTCTTCGCCAAAGTCTCAACGGCTTTCGTGAGGCTGAAGGTTACGCTCGACGCTGACTTGAACGGCACGCCAGAGGCTAGTGCGGTGACGCCGGTGTTTGGCTGGACTGAGAAGATGCTCGCGGCAGGTCAGCAGACCCTTTCAATGCCCTTGTTGAGGAATGAGGTTTATGCCGGGGCAATGAGCGGAACGAATGCCTCAATGCTAGCTGCGGGCGATGAATTCTACGTCGAGGTGGTGGGTGGGGAGCAAGCAGGTGAGCGATTCGAGGTCGATGAGGTGTCCAGCACCGCTGAGGGACTCGTGCTTGCAGATGGTGCGTCGTTGGCCCCGGAAGCCCGGGTTGTGCTACGTCCGCATTGGACTATTGCTTCGCTTCTTCCGGTTTCGGAATTCCATGGCAGCAAGTCTGCCGCTACCGCCGATCGAGTCATGATCTTCGACGCGACTCGTCAGAGTTATCGGGTGCTCTGGCTGCTGAGCACGACTTCCGGTGCGATGTGGATCGAAGAAGGAGCCGCTTCATCTGGGGATGCTGGCAGGACGGTGGTCGCCCCTGGTGCAGCGGTCTTGGTGCAGGTTCGGCAAGGGACTACAAAGCTCAAGCTGGTGGGAGAGGTGCGAGGCTGGCAGTTCCGCCAGACTTTGGTAAAGGGCAGCCAGCTCATCGGGTCTGTGCTCCCGGTGGCGACAAGTCCTTCTGATCGAGGAATGAGTCGCGGATTCACCGCTTCTGCAGATGCATCCGGGGCAGATCGTATCAATCTGTGGCTAGGCGACGAAACCGCAGGAGCCACCGGGTTCAGGTCGTTGGTCTTCACCGATGGTGGGCAGACCGGGCAGTTCTGGCAGGATGAAAGCGGTCGTGACGAGTCAGATCAGCCCGTCTTTGGAGCCTTCAGCGGTGCGTTCGTGGTGAGCCAGCGTGGTGGTGCGGTCTGGCTGCAGCTCATGAAATGATGGCGTTGTGTGTTGGGGTGGATTCTGGATTTCACCTAAAATGTTTAACAAATACAAAAAATACAATATGGGGGTTGAAAGCGCCGTTGATTGGATGTTAAAGTTATAAAATCCATATTTATTGAATACGGCTGTTCTTGTGAGGAACCACCCAACATCAAATTCACCAGTGAACTCTTCATCAAACAGCTGCTTCCTTTCTCGTGGAAGCAAGTCAGGCGATGATTTGAGAGCGGTCTTTCGTGTCCAGCAACCCTGGTTGCTTTTGATGATAGCGCTTGTCTCATGGCTGACCTGTCGAGGGGTAGCCCACGCGCAGTCAGCGACTCTTCGCGTGGGGAATCTCGTGTGGGTGGACACCAACAACAATGGTCTCAAGGACACGAACGAAAGTGGTGTGCCTGGGGTGATTATTCAGCTGTGGTCGGCTGGAACCAATGGGATCGAAGAGAATGGAGCAGGGGACGATCAAAAGATCGGAGCGGACGTGGTCACGGATCTGAATGGTAACTACCAGTTCAGCAACGTGACTGCCGGCACAAACTACTATGTGCGCATTCCATCGCCTCCCACGAACTACCTCAGAACGAGTGGCGTGCCGGTAACGACCGACAATGGGGTCAACAACGATAACAACGGTCTGCAACCAGGCGGGCCAGGCACGCCGGTGCGAAGTCCTCTTTTCAGCCTCATCGCCAATGGTGAGCCCGCACTCGCGGTGGACGGTGACGACGCTAATGGTGAAATGACGATCGACTTCGGCTTTGCCAATCCCGACCTTTGTTACGCAAATACGCTGACGGACAACGCCAGCTTCGAGTATGATGGGGCTACCAATACTACAGGTGTCCCCGTCGCTGTGCTGGGCTACAGCGGTTCAGGCACTTCTTTCGGCACCGGGGCGAATGCCTTGCAATGGGTGGGCAACGTCAATGGGATCAGCCCGCTCAGTGCTCCCATTGATCGAATCAGGGTCCTGTCGGTCGGCGCAGCGGCCAAAGTCTCATGGGTGGAGAGCATCAAGGCCCGACATGGTCGTCGTTTTGTGTTGTTGGAGGGAACAAACTCCTGCCTGGAACTTCGTGCGGTTGGCGGTGGCACATGGAGCACCAAGCTGAAGGCGGGGGGCGTGTATGAGTTTGCCTTGTTCGCCGAAACGGCCAGTTCTGCGCCAGCGGGCTTCCTGCTTGATATGGGTGCTGCCGCATCTGTGATTGAGATCCTCAGTGGGCCGAACCAGGGGACGTATCAATATTTCTCTGCTACTCAAAGCAACTGGACAGGGCCACTCACTTCGTTCGTCTCAGGCGACTACAACGGATGGAATGATCCCGGTGTGACCCGCCCCAACTGGCGTCGATTCACACTCAAGTTCGGGATCAAGGCTGGAGCCACGGCGGCTCAGATCGATTCACTTAGCCTCGTCCTCGCAGGTGGCACAAACACAGGCCCCATAGCCGTGGATGATATGTATTTGTGCGAGGTGATGCCGACGACTGACTTCGGCGATTATCCGGTCTTCGCTGCCGCGTCTAACATCGTCAGCCAGAATCTATTCATGGGCACTCAGGCCACCGATGGCGAAGCGGCGAATCCCACCACTGGGCTCGCCAATGCGGACGACAATAATGGTGCTGCTCCTGATGATGAAGACCTGGTGTTCTCCGCCGACATCTATGCTGGAGTCCAGAGATCGATCTCGATTCCAGTGACGCGCACGAGCGCTGTTGCCGATGCGAGGATGGGTGTGTGGGTGGATTGGAATGGCGATGGTGACGTTACTGATACGAACGAGACAGTGACGACAAGTGCTGTGGTGAACACAGGGAACGTCACGGTGTTGCTTCAACCACCTCCGGGATCAGAAGGCACCCGATACCTCCGGGTGCGCGTGCAAGCAGGCACGGGAAATGTGCCTTTCAGCGGTAGCAGCGCAGCTGTTGGCGAAGTCGAAGACTATGCGTTGACGGTGCTTGCGTGTGCAACCTTGAACATCACGGGACCTGCGGGTTACCCCAAAGGAGCGGTGGGCGTGGTCTATCCCACGCAGACATTCACTGCAACGGGAGGCACGACTCCATACTCGTGGACAATGAGTCCTGTGATCCCAGGCCTAACCTTGAACCCCACGACGGGCGTCTTGAGCGGCACGCCTACGACGAGCGGCACCTACAATGTCAACATCCAGGCTGCCGACCCCTCGGGTTGTGTGGGTTCCATTGCGATTACCATCACCGTGCAGAGTTGCCCGCCAGAGCAGCCCTTTGCGCTGGGGCAGAACTATCAACTTTGGGTCGATACGGGGATCGTCTCAGCCATGTGGTTCCGCGACACTGGTGGCGGTCCTGTGCCAATTCCAGGAGCCACCGGACTCTATTACACGGTGACTCAGCCCGGCACATACACGTGGGCGGGATTCGACGCGACCGGGTGCCTTGTGACTGGCTGCTGCGGCGTTACCTACAGCGACAAAGACTACGGCGATTATCTTGTGAGCGGCACTGCGGATGGAGTCGTCACTGACGTGGCAAGAGCGTGGGCTTCGGTGGACTCGCGTTTGAGGATGGGAACGCATGCCACTGATGCTGACGACCCTAGTGTCACGCCTTCGACCACCGCCGCAAACGCGGATGACGGCAGAGGTAATGATGATGAAGACATCACAATTCCTACCTCGGTCTCCACGGGGGGCACGGGAACTTTTGCTTTCGCTGTCACTAATACCACGGGGCAAACAGCTTACTTGTCTGTTTGGATCGACCTCAACAACAACGACAGTCTGGGCGATGCTGGCGAAAGGATTGTTGATAGCCTCTCGATTCCAACCAATGCCACAGCACAGACCCTGAATCTTCCTTTCAGTATTCCGCTCAATGCTGATTCTTCGCGCGATCACTGGGTGCGCTTCCGTTTGAGTAGCGTCGCCAACCCACCCATGGTCGGCTCTGCTGGCAGTGGTGAGGTGGAAGATTACCTGATGCCCATCACGCCGCCTTCGGACGACTACGGTGACTTCGCGTCATTTGATGATGCGAGCAGCCGGGCCAGTGCATCGCTCTTCATGGGCACTGTGGCGACGGACCCCGAAGTCGCGGCCCAAAAGAACTCTTCGGCCACCGGCGATGACCTTGCTGGTTCGGATGATGAAGACGCGCTGACCTATGGCGCGCTCAATGCCGGGCAGTCGGCGACGATAAGTGTGAAGGTGACCAATTCCAGTGGATCGCCAGCCTACCTGAATGCCTGGATCGACTACAACAAGAATGGGCTGGCAGATGCTGGCGAACAAATCATGGGCGAGCGGACGATCGTTAGCGGGACCGTCGGCAGTTCCCAGGTGATCAACTTTACCTTGCCAGGGACTCTTCAGCAGGGCGATGTGCCTGCTCGGTTCCGCCTGACTTCTGTCAGCAATCCAGGTTTCGATGGATACGATGGCAATGGCGAAGTCGAAGATCATTTGTTGCCAATCACTTGTTCGCTGCTGGCGATCACGCCACCTACGCTGAGCGATGGAGCGGTGAACGCGACCTACACCCAGACTTTCACAGCATCGAATGGCACTGAACCCTACACTTGGTCCGTCGTTTCCGGGACCTTGCCTCCGGGACTTACCTTGAACGCGACGACTGGCGTGCTGGGCGGCACTCCGACGGCTCCAGCCAATGCTCAACCATTCACGGTGAAAGTGACCGACAGTGCCGGATGCGAAGGCGTGCAGAACTATACGCTGACGATCCGGAGTCTCCGAGTTGGCAATCAGGTCTGGGTTGATACCAATCCTAACGGTGTTTTTGATAGTGCAACGGAATCAGGACTTTCCGGGGTGCAGCTCGAGCTTTGGTCGGTAGGCGGTAATGGGGCGGTGGACAATGGAGCAGGGGATGATTCGCGGTTCTCTACGGTTGTCAGCGGAATCTCAGGCACCTACTCGTTCAACGGTGTTCCGCCGGGAAGCTACTATGTGCGCATTCCGACAGCACCGCTTTTCTTCCCTGCTGTAACTGCTCCGGCAGTCACGATCGACAACGGCATTAATAACGACAGCAATGCCATCCAGGCTTCAAGTGGTCAGCCAGTGCAAAGTCCGAAGATCACCGTAGGTCTCGGAACTGAGCCAGCGCCGGGTGTCGATGGTGATGACACAGATGGCGATGCGACGATCGACTTTGGCTTTGCGGAAAGCGATCCGTGCTTCCGCATCGCTGGCAACAAATTCGATAACCCAAGTTTTGAACTGAGCGGAACGAATCCAGCGGCTCCTAATGGAGGCACCCTTTTGGCGATGCTCGGTTATACGACTGGAACGACTGGCTTTGGAGCGAATGTAAATGCTATGCAATGGTTGGGTGGAACCAATGGCACGAGCCTGCTGAATCAGCCCGTCACAAGAGCTGTGGTAAATGTGACCACCACAGGCTCGAAGTTGTCCTGGATCGAAAGTGCCAAATCACGCCACGGAAAACGCTACTTGGTCCTGGATGGGACGGATGCTGGCATCAGTCTGCGAGCGTCGGGTGGAGGGGCGTGGAGCAGTGCATTGATGGCTGGTAATGAATATGAGGTCAGCGTGTGGGCGGACAATGCTAGCGCAGCTAATGCAAGCATCGCCTTCAAGCTCAGTGCGTCAGCGTCGATCTTCCAGATTATCACAGGAACAGCGCCAGGATTCTATGCAAGTTACACGGCACCGCAGTCTGAATTTACGGGCACTCCATCGCCGTTCACAGCTAGCGATTACAACGGATGGACCGAAGCGAACGCCAACACGACACAGCCCAGCTGGCGCAAGTTCAGCTGGCGATTCCGGGTCGCCGCCTCCGCAACAACGGCACAGATCGACACCGCATCTCTCACGCTGTCATCCGGCGTAGCCAGCGGTCCTGTCGCGGTGGATTACGTATCTCTTTGCAGCATGTCGGCATCATCCACGCTCGCCTTGTGCGGCACAGTCTGGAGTGATCGAAATAACAATGGCATCCAAGACACGGGTGAAACGGGATTGAGCGTGGTGCCCGTGACTTTGAAGGGGCTGGGCATCGACAACGTGGCCTACACGGCAGACGATCCCACCCTCGCTGGCCCGCAGAACACGACAGGCACGGGCGGCTATTCGTTCACGGGACTCACGCCAGGGAACTACTACGTGGTGATGATGCCGCCGAGCGGCTATCCGCAAACTTCCGGAACCCCGGTCAACTCTGACAATAGCGTGGACAAGGATAACAACGGTCTGCAGCCCGGTGGTCGTGGCGCTCAGGTGCGCAGTCCGGTTATCAATCTTGCCCTAGGCGCTGAATCGATCGCTGACGGCGATGGCAATCCCGACACGGATTGCACCGTGGATTTTGGCTTCTGGAGCGGCTTCTCCGTCGGTAATCTAGTCTGGTTTGATGCGAACAACGATGGCCTTCGTGGCACCGTAGCAGCAGAGCCTGGCATCTCCTCTTTGGCAGTCGACCTTATGAATCCGGGAGCCAATGCTGCCATCGGTGGTGGCGATGACTCCGTCGTAGCATCGACAACGACGGACGCCAATGGAGCTTATGGATTCCAGGTTTATGTGCCAGGAACCTACTTTGTCAGGGTCTCGCCCAACAGCACTTACCAGATCGCGAGTTCGACAGCGATATCTGCCGACAATGGCATCGATAATGACAACAATGGTGTCCAGCCCGCGCTGGCAGGCACCGCAGTGAACAGCATGCTCATCAGTCTGGCGGCGGGGTCGGAGCCTGGTGGTTCGGGAACGGGCAATGCCGAGAACACGATTGACTTCGGTTTGCGCAGCTGCCCCACCATTACCATTACGCCCTCGACGCTTGCTAATGCAGTGCAGTATCAAAGCTACACGCAAGCCATGTCGGCCTCTGGTGGAATAGCACCTTATACATGGAGCCTAGCAGCAGGCAGTTCCGCCCTGCCAGCGGGTATCACGCTAGACAGCAACACCGGCGTGCTGTCAGGCATGCCGGGCGCAGCAGCTGTGCCTGGAACCTACAATCTGATTCTCCGTGCAGCCGATGCCAAAGGCTGTGCGGGCATCTTGCCTTGCACGCTTACACTGCAATGTCCAACGATCACGGCCAGTCCTTCCACCATTGGTCCGGCCACACAATCTTCACCTTACACAGTGACCTTCAATGGAAGTGGAGGCACGCCTCCCTATTCGTTGTCGATCATCGGGACTTTGCCGGATGGCCTTTCTTTCAATGCGACAACGCGAACCCTCTCGGGAACTCCGACCGGCGTCTCTGCTCCGGGCAGCTATCCCATCACGTTGAGCATCAAGGACGCGCTGCTTTGCAGTGCCAATCAAGGTTACACATTGGTGGTTGGATGCCCAACCGTTGCGATTGCACCCACGACGGTGCCAGAAGGAGTGCAGGGCGATCCCTATTCGACGACGCTCACAGCGAGCGGAGGCACGGCACCTTACACTTGGTCAGTGTCCGGGACCCTGCCGGCGGGCCTCGCACTGAACTCGGAGACTGGCACGACGGCCACCATTTCAGGCACGCCCACCGGAGTGGAGAGCCGAACAGTGACGATCCGCGCTACTGACAAGTGGGGATGTTATTTTGATCGTGGCTTTACCATCAATGTCGGGTGTCCGGGCGTTACGATCAGCCCTCCTTCGCCGCTGAGTCCAGTGGTGCAGTTTAGTCCGATCACGCCTGTGACCTTCTCTGCAGTGGGTGGCACGATGCCCTATGTCTGGAGCATCGACAGTGCCGCACCTCTTCCAACGGGACTGGTATTCAATGCGGCAACGGCCACCATCAGCGGCACTCCCACAGCCCCCCCGGCTACTTACAGTTTCACGGTTCGCATGGTGGACGCGAATAGCTGTCCATCCAGCAAGGCCTACAGCATTGAAGTGCAGTGTGCGCCCATTAACATCAACCCTCCCACACTGCCGCCCGGCACGGTGGGACAAAGCTACAGCCAGACTCTAAGTGCTTCGACAGTGGGGGTGTCTGTGCCTCCACAAGTTTACTCTTGGTCCTTGCTTTCAGGCGCCTTGCCTGCGGGTCTGACGCTTTCATCATCGGGTGTGATTAGTGGCACGCCTTCGGTGGCGACGACATCCACCATCACGGTGAAGGTGACCAACCAGGATGGATGCTTTGCTACGAAGACTTACAGCTTTAGCACAAACTGCCCATCGATCTCGATCACACCCGCAGTCCTGCCAGACGCTTATGTCAATGGTGCTTACAGCCAGACGTTGACGGCAACTGGCGGGTCCTTGCCCTACAACTGGCAGATCATCAGCGGCACGTTGCCTGCCGGAATTGCCTTCTCGAATGGTTCAGGAGCCTTCAGCGGCACGGCTACCAGTGTTTCCTCCAATGCGATCACTGTGAAAGTGACTGATGGGTTCGGATGTGTGGCCACTGTGAACTATGTCCTGAATGTGCGGAGCATGGGCATCGGCAACTTGGTTTGGGATGATTGCAACAACAACGGCATACGTGATGCTGGAGAGAGCGGCATTCCCGGAGTGAGCGTCTCGCTGTATCGCGAGAGTGGTAACAACACCCGCGATGCCCTTGATACGCTCGTAAGCACGCAGTCCACTACGGCTGCGGGGGCCTATGCCTTCGCCAGCATCCCCCCCGGAACCTACTATGTGAAAGTGGTGCCGCCTTTGACGCACGCCACGACGTCAGGCAGTCCTGTGCTCCTGGACAATCGGATCGACAGTGACAACAACGGCGAACAGCCCGGTGGGCTCAATAGCGCGATCTACAGTCCGATGATTGGCTTGTCGCCGACACTCGAGCCTACCACCGACGGTGACAATGATGCGAATACGGACTGGACGGTTGACTTTGGTTTGTGGACGGGAGTCCAGGTGGGGAACCTCGTCTGGAGTGACGACGACAACAACGGTTCCAAGAATGGTGCCGAGGTGGGTCTTCCCAATGTGACTGTCGAACTCATGAATCCTGGGGCGGACGATGCAATTGGAGGGACTGGTGCAGACGCCGATGCGGTGGTGCAAACGACCACCACGGATCTGAACGGCGGTTACGGATTCAAAGTTTATAGCACGGGGCGATACTTCGTTCGTGTGACACCTCCCTCAGGGCAGCAGTTGCCATCGACGACGAGTGGCGGAGACAATGGGGTGGACGGTGACAACAACGGCACGCAGCCAGGCGGAGTCACCACGCCAATCTACTCGCCGGTGATCAATCTTCAGGCTTGTCTCGAACCGGGAACCGCTGGCACAACCAATGTTGAGAACACGATCGACTTCGGTATTCGCGGCTGCCCCACCATCACTGTTGCTCCATCATCGCTGGCATCCGCCACTCAATATCAGGCTTACACGCAGACGCTGACTGCATCGGGTGGGGCGGCACCATACACCTGGACATTGACCAATGGGACGCTGCCACCAGGACTCACGCTTTCAGTTGCCACCAGCACGACGGCAACGATCAGCGGCACGCCGAACTCTTCTGCAAACATCAGCACTTACAACTTTACGCTGCAAGCCACAGACTCTCAGGGATGCTCCCAGATTCAATCGATGGCGATCACTGTGAATTGCCCGGTCATCACCATCGACCAATCAACGTTGCCCCACTCAGTGCAGTATGTGCCATACAGCACGACGCTGACTGCATCCACAACAGGAACGACGGGTGTCACCTACACCTGGAGTTTGCAAAGCGGAAGCCTGCCTTCAGGACTCACCCTTAGCTCCGGTGGGGTGATCAGTGGCACACCAAATTCGACGGCAGTGCCTGGAACCTTTAATTTCACGGTCAAGGCAACTGACCCTGCGGGATGTTTTGGCACCAAGGCACTCTCTTTGGTTCTGGAGTGTCCTCCCATAACGATTTCCGGTTCGCTTGGGGATGGCATCCAGGATGGTCCTTATTCCCAGCTGCTCACTGCCTCCGGCGGCACGGCTCCTTACACGTGGTCGATCGTTCTAGGGTCACTGAACCCAGGTCTGTCGCTGGCCAGTGCGAGTTCCACCACTTCCACGGTCAGTGGCACACCGACTGTGGTAGGAAGCTCGGCGTTTACGATTCGGGCGACTGACAAGAATGGTTGCATTGGCGAGCGTCTGTTCACCGTCAACGTGAGTTGCGCAGGCATTACGATTGATCCGCCATCGCCGTTAAACACGGTGATGCAGTATGCGGCGATGACGCCTGTAACCTTCGTTGCGACGGGAGGACGTTCGCCTTACGTTTGGTCACTGGATGCGGGAAGCACCCTGCCAGCAGGCTTGTCATTGAGTTCAGGTGGAGTATTGACTGGCACGCCCACGGCGACACCTGGCACTTACATGTTCACGGTCAAAGTGGTGGATGCGAGCAGTTGCGTGAGCATCAAAGGATACTCGCTCGAGATCACCTGTCCGCCGTTGTCCATGGCGCTCAAAGGCCCGAGTTTGCCAATTCAGTGGAACTCGATCACCCGGCAGACCATCGTTGGCTCGCCAAATGCGACCTACGGATTGGGACAGTATCGCGCGACCGGAACAGCTGATGGCAAGACATTCACGGCCGATTTCTATGCGCTCTATGGCGTGAGCAACGGCCTCGTGCCTACCGTTGCCGGACAGTCGGTGAGCTTCACCATGGGTGAGCAGAGCGCTGGCACCGCGCTGGACACGCTCATGGACTTTGCTTTGACGGGACCCGCCAGCGGCTATGAGTATCGGGGCTTGAGTGCTACTTTGAATGCGACGAAGACCGGTTCCACTTTTCAAGCCGTGGAAGTGACGACCGTCGGCGTGAATAACACGGTCATCAATACGGCCGACTTCGTCAACTCCGGCACCGATCGCTTCCGGCGCGTGCCTCTCACTGCCGATGGTTCGAATGCCGCTACAACTGTGGTAGGGTTCTCAGATCCAACCTCCAGTCTGGTCGCCTCAGTCAATGCAAGCGGCTACACAGCGGTTGGCTCGTCTTTGTCTTCTATCTTGACTGGCTCGACTACTCAGCCTGTCCCTATTGTTGGTTCCGCTTACGCAGCTCAAATCGTTGCTCAAGGCGGCACCGCACCTTATACCTTCGCTGCTGCGGGGCTTCTGCCCCCAGGCCTGAGCATGAACTCCAGCGGGGCTATCACGGGCACGCCAACCGCAGCAGGAACCTATGCCTTCACGGTGAATGCTACGGACAAGAACAATTGCACCGGAGCCCAGGTGATCACGATGACAACCGAGTGCCCTGTGATCACAATCAGCCCGCCTTCGCCGCTGCCAGTGGCGGTGCAGTATGCGCCCTACACAGGGCCAAATTTGAGCGCCTCTGGTGGCACCACTCCATATTCCTGGTCAATCTTCTCCGGTGCTTTGCCGACTGGATTGACGATCAACGCAACAACCGGCGTCATCAGTGGAACCACGACTGCTACCCCAGGCACCTACACTTTTGTGGTGCGCGCTACCGACCGCTGGAGCTGCACAGGCGATGCGTCCTACTCAATGACTGTGGGCTGTCCGCAGATCAACATCTCGCCGGCTTCTTTGCCCGGAGCCACGCAGTTGCTCCCTTACAGTCAGACACTCACGGCCTCAGGTGGCACAGCACCCTACACGTTCAGTGTGACTGCTGGCGCACTCCCTTCCGGCATCAGCCTAGCATCCACGACGGGGATCGTCAGTGGAACGCCGACGTTGGTCGAGTCACAGACCTTTACCGTTCGTGCCACTGATGCCAACAACTGCACGGGCGAACTGGCTTACACGCTCGTCGTCAGTTGTTCGTTCTTCCCCCTGCAAGATGGTGTCGCTGTCGTCACCATGAGCGGGGCATCACGTCCAGGCTCGGCGGTGGATGCGACCACTGGCTTGGTGAAGCCCACAACTCTCAGCTTTGGCTCCGCGTCTCAGTATGCCATGGGCATCGTCGATACCCGCCCTCGCCCAGCTGCCGGGCCTCTAAACTGGACACCGTCGATGTATTTTGGTCCAGCGGGCAATGAGTGGACCACACAGCAGTTGGGTCATGTCTTTGGAACGGCGATTGATAGGGATGGAAACATCTACGTCGCGGCAAGCTCATCTTACAGTGGTGCCATCATCACCTCGCCAGCGGTTGTTCCTACGGGCTTGTTCCCCTACGGAGCCTTGGGAGGAGGAGCGGGCTCGCTCGCTGCTGCGGGCGCGATTTACAAGATCGACAAGAACACGGGGCTGGCGTCGGTCTTCGCTACACTCCCTCAACAGGCCTACTATCCGGCATTCGATTCGACGGCGGTCGGCACCCTGACAATCGGCGGCATCGATTACTCCTTTGCACATCCGGTGACTCGCACGGGACCTGGCTTGGGTGCTGTGACCTATGACCAGCTCAACAATCAGTTCTTCGTTTCGAACTTCGAAGATGGTAAGATCTATCGGCTCAACTCGACGGGCGTCGTGCAGAGTTCGTTCGATCCACTGACGCCAGACTCCGGTGCCGCGGGTGGCGCTCCCTTGGGCGAGCGCATTTGGGGGCTGGCGGTCCGTGATGGGCGTCTCTACTACAGTGTTTGGGTGGAAAGCTACAATCCGTCCGGTGGAGGACTTGGCGAAGACAACACAGGTGCAACGAATCAGGTGCGTTCGGTCGCTTTGGCCAGCGGTGCGCCTTCTGCTGCTACAGATCGTCTCGAGTTTAGTGTGCCCGCATTCTCCTACAGTGGAGTCGGGCGCTCCAATCCGATTGCTGACATTGAGTTCGATGCGTCGGGCAACATGCTGTTGTGCGAACGCTCGATGGTCAATCTGACCACACCGGGCTCTCAGGCAGGTCGTGCCATGCTATATCGTCCCGCACCTGGTGGTGCCTGGATTGGGCCACGCTACTATCACGTTGGTAGTTCTACCACCGCCGAGAATAGCGCGGGTGGAGGTGACTTTGGTTACTCTCTTTATGATCCCGTGACCTGCAAGGTAAAGGGTTGCGACCAGATACTGTGGTTGATGGGTGACTCACTGCGCAATGGAGCCGGTGACGGGGGCGCAATGCCCGGGGGCTACGCCGATTCTCGCTACTCGATCGCGGGTCTTCAAGGAACACCTGTGGGAACTGGATTCCCTCTGACAGCGACGACCTACTTCTCCAGTCACAACCTCGTGGATCTGGACCAGAACTTCACCAGTATCGACACGATGTATCATGGAGATACGGATGTCATGCGGCACAGCCCGATGGTCACGGCGAATGGGATTGCGAATTGTGCTTCGCCTGGGATGAACATCAATCTGACGGCAACCGTGCGAGATGTTTCACCATGGGTGGTGAAGCCGCTGACATGGCAATGGTATCGGGTGGAAGATGCCGCTACTGGACTTTATACGCCAGTCGGAGCCTCCGGAACCATCAGCACGGGAACTTCGCCTTACAGTGTATCACGCATTCTCACGGTCACTTCGGCAGATGTGGATCATTCTTTCTTCCTGCAGGTCAGCTACGGAGACACCGTCACACCTTGCTATGCACGTAGCAACATCATTGGACCTCTGAAAGCATGCAATTGCCTCGGGAACGTGGTCTTCCGTGACAACAATCGCAACAGTCGCTTCGATGCTGGTGATGTGGCGCTTGCAGGTGTAACCGTGGAACTTTATCAGGACCTCAATGCGAACGGACTTCCCGATCCCGGAGCAGGGGATGGGGCCGCTTTGCTCACCACGACGACAAACGCCCAGGGTGTTTACAGCTTCTGTCCGCTGCCCGAGGGGGCGTTCTTTGTGAGAGTGCCTGCTGCGGACTTC
The DNA here is from genome assembly GCA_016795365.1 of Verrucomicrobiaceae bacterium. Taxonomy (GTDB): domain Bacteria; phylum Verrucomicrobiota; class Verrucomicrobiia; order Verrucomicrobiales; family Verrucomicrobiaceae; genus JAEUHN01. The sequence goes on along the minus strand of JAEUHN010000004.1, from coordinate 60,591 downwards.
CAGGCAGGTGGTCACCTCCAAGGACTCCTGAGTTCGCCTGGAGCTGGGACCGACAACGGAGCTGATGACAATGTGGATGAAAATGGCATCGACAATCCGAGTCCATCTACCAATGGCATTAGTTCTGTGGTCATTGTGCTTGCGAATAATAGCGAGCCCGTGAACTCGGGAACGGAGAAAGGGGTTAACAACACAAGTGACGACAGTGACGATGACAACGGAGATATGACGCTCGATCTCGGGTTTGTGTGCCCGACGTTTGTCATCACTCCCGCGAGCCTTTCAGCTGCCACGCAATACACAGCATACCCGTCCGTCACGTTTGGGACGACTGGCGGAACAAGTCCCTACGCCTATAGCCTCTCGTCAGGAGTGTTGCCGATGGGAATGACGCTGAGCAGCGGTGGAGTCCTCAGTGGGACGCCAACCAGTGGTCCAGGAACCTACACCATCCGTGTTCGATCAACCGATCTCTATGGATGCTCAGATGACAAGGACTACAGCTTGCAGGTGAACTGCCCGACCATCACAGTGGGTCCGTCCTCAGTGCCTTCGGCAACCCCTAATGTGTCCTACACCACCACATTCACAGCGAGTGGCGGCACCACGCCCTACACCTTTTCAGTGTCGGCAGGGCAGCTCCCTTCGGGCCTTACCCTCAACACTACCACGGGTGTCTTGAGCGGGACACCGACGGCGACACCTGGCACCTACAGCATCACCGTGACGGCCACTGACTTCAATGGGTGCGCGGGTTCACGAGGTTATGCTTTTGTGGTCGCCTGCCCCACGATCTCACTTGCGCCAGCAGTGCTTGCGCCAGCAACCCAGTTTGAGCCCTATGATCAGTTGATCTCTGCTTCTGGAGGTTCTGGTCCCTACACATTCATCGTTGCCAATGGTGCATTGCCCACTGGTCTCAGCCTGAACAGTGCGACCGGCCGTATCAGTGGCACTCCCAGCGTTGTGCAAAGCGCGACGGTGAGGATTAAAGCGACAGACACTAGTGGGTGCGAGGCAACCAAGGATTACACGATTCCCGTTGGCTGCCCTGCATACATTTGGACTCCTTCTACACTGCCTCATGCTGTGCAGTATGCTGCATACAGTGTGTCGTTCAGTGTCAGCGGCGGCACGGCTCCATATACGTATGCCGTGCATGTGGGATCATCGCTGCCGACGGGGCTTTCACTGAGCAGTGCGGGCACCATGTCTGGCGTCACGTCTGTTGTTCCAGGGGCATACTCGTTCACTCTGGATGCCACCGATGCCAGTGGCTGCATAAGCTTCCAGCCATTCACCCTTGTCGTCGATTGTCCGCCCCTAACGATCACAACGCCAAGTCCGTTGCCTGTCGGGACTGTGGGTCAAAGCTATACTCCTTTGACACTTGCGGCGACTACTGGAGGCACAGGTGTTCCAGTGCAGAACTACACATGGAGTATCACCCTCGGATCGCTGCCACCTGGCATGAGTTTGTCATCCGCAGGCGTGATCACCGGCACTCCCACGACTGTGGCTACGGCGACTTTCACCGTCCAGGCGACGGATGGGAATGGCTGCACCGGCACGAAGATCATGCAGCTAAGCACGCAGTGTCCGACCATTCTTGTCACTCCCGCAACACTGCCGGATGGTTTCCTGCAGTCAGCCTACAGCAGTTCGGTCAGTGCGTCGGGTGGCACCGCGCCATACAGCTTCACCATTGTGTCTGGCTCCCTTCCTCCTGGAGTGACGATGAGTTCAGCAGGTGCTTTCAGTGGTGCGCCGACCACGGCCTCTACCTACACCTTTAGAGTGCGCGCAACAGACTTCTATGGATGCACGGGGCAACAAGACTGTTCGATCAAGGTTCGTGCCGGTGTGATCGGTGACATTGTCTGGAACGACGCGAATAACAACGGGATCTACGACTCTCTGACAGAGGTAGGTCTTGGCGGTGCCACCGTGCAGTTATTCAGGGATGGAGGAGACAATGCGGTGAACACCGCTGACGATGTCAAAGTGGGCAGTGACTACACTACTACTGTGGCAGGTGCATATCTCTTCACCAATCTCCAGCCCGCTAAATACTATGTGAAAGTGCTGCCTTACCCTGGCTTTCCTTACACAGGAGGCACGCCGGTCACTCTGGATAATCAGGTCAACAATGACAACAATGGCTCGCAGCCCGGTGGCTATGGAACCGCATACTTCAGTCCGATCATTAACCTTCAGCCTGGCAGTGAATCCATTACCGATGGTGATACTAATGCGGACACCGAGCGCACGATTGACTTTGGCCTCTACGCCGGCGGGGTGATCGGCGACATCGTGTTCAACGATGTCAATTGCAATGGTCTGCGTGATGCTGGTGAGTCGGGAATCTCAAATGTGAAGGTGGATCTCTACTCCACCATCGACCCCTATGTGGGTGGGGGCGATGATGTCCTGATCAAGACGACCACCACAAGCGGCATCGGCACGTATGGCTTCGAGAATCTGCGCCCGGGTCGCTACTACGTCAGTGTCATTCCACCACCTGCATATCCGATCGCCAGTCCGGTGGCGACCGGTGACAACGGTGTAGATGATGATAACAACGGGTCCCAGATCGGCGCAGGTCAGCCCATTTACAGCCAGGTGATCAGTTACACGGCGGCAGGCGAACCAGGAACCTCGGGCACAACAAACACCGAGAATACCATCGACTTTGGTCTTTGCGCAGCCGGATTGAGCATCGGCGACACGGTCTGGATTGACAGCAATGACAACGGACTCAAGGACAGCAACGAAGTTGGCCTTGGCTCGGTCCCGCTCGAAGTCTGGCGCACCAATGATACCGTTATCGGCAACGGTGATGACGTTAAAATTGCTTCCACGGTGACTTCATCGACGGGAACCTATCAGTTCGCCGGTCTCTCGAACAACAAGTATTACGTAAAGATGCCCGTGCCGCCAGTGGTGTTCAGTGAGACGGCTTCGAACGTGGTGACCGCCGACAATGGAGTCAACAATGACAACAACGGCTCGCAGCCAGCCGGAGCTGGCACGTCGATCTACTCGCCTGTGATTACGCTTTCCACAGGGACAGAGCCCGGCACATCGGGAACGACTGACTTTGACAGCACCATCGACTTTGGTCTCAAGCCATGTCCTCACAATGGAGGCACAGCATTGTCTCACGGGAGTGTCTTCAAGAATGTCACCACTGCGCTGATTGATCCTGGTCTCAGTGTTTTGGAACCTTATCCGGCGCACGGTGTGGTGGTGGGAGCTTCTTTGCGTCAGCAGTCCACAGGTGCTGTAGTTACGAAGTCGTGGACGGAACCCAATTGTATTACTTCTGCCACCCTTGCCACACCGGCTGTCAGCAATGTGACTCCGCTGGCCGTCTGGGATACCGCTGCGGGCGTGGTGCCTGACAATCAGGCCATCACGGCGTTGAACAGCAATGCGCAAGTGGGTGCTACGACTTGGACCAGTAACTGGGCTAATGGTGGAAACACTGGCTTCGAGTTTACATGGACGGTGGTGCCTTCGGCATTCGTGCGCTCCAGTGGTTTGTATTGGGAATCGATGAGCCCTGACGGCGGGCTGGCTGGTAGTGGCAATGTGGGTGCCACGAACGCGTGGAACTTCACTGTGCTGGTGGACGGCGTGGCCGTCGGAACCACGACCACCGCACGCTCTCAGGTCGCGGTGACGACCGTTGGTGGCGGTGCTTCGTCCCAGCTCTATACCTTCTTCGTTGATCTCTCATCGGTCGCGATGTGGACTCCTGGATCGAGCCATACGGTGACACTTCGCCGCACTGGCTCTAGCTTTGTCCTGAATGACTTGGCGTTGCTTGGTTGCTGCATTCAGCCAATGTCGATAGGGAACCTTGTCTTCGCGGATATCAACAACAATGGCATCAAAGATTCAGGTGAATCCGGCGTGGCTGGTGCACAAGTAAAAATATTCAACACTGGCAGCGATGGCATCATCGGTGGGACGATGGCGGACTACCAAGTGGGCACCACTTTCACCACGCTCGCGGATGGAGCCTATCGTTTCGATAACCTGATTCCAGGCACTTACTACCTGAAGGTGACGCCGCCGTCCACTTATCCGAAGACTGGAGGCACGCCGATCGTTGCCGACAATCAGGTGGATAATGACAATAACGGCAGCCAGGTATCTCTCGGTGGTGATCTGACCAGCCCGGTCATCATGCTCGTAGCCAATGCAGAACCTACCAACGATGGTGACACGAGTTCCAACACAGACCTGACGATTGACTTCGCTCTGTGGCCTGGATTCACCGTGGGAAATCTCGTCTGGGTGGACTCCAACAACGACGGCCTCTTTGCTGGTGGGGAGACAGGATTGAATGGGGTCACGGTGGATCTCATGGACCTGGGGGTGGATGATGCCATCGGTGGCAGCGGACTGAATGGAGACTCGGTGATCGCAACAGCGACCACGGCCTCTGGTGGTATCTATGGCGTGAAGGCTTACACACCTGGACGCTACTACGTGCGCGTCACACCAGTGACGGGTTTCGAACTGGTAAGCAGCACAGCGGTCACCACCGACAACGGCGTCGATAACGACAATAACGGCATTCAGGCAGGTGGTTTCAACACAGCTGTGAGAAGCCCTATCATTACCTTGGCGGCTGGCACTGAGCCGGGAGCTGCGGGAACGACGAGCACTGAGAACACGATCGACTTCGGGCTTCGCCCTTGCCCCCTTATCACGATCACTCCGGCCTCGCCGCTTCCAAATGCGACACAGTCCTCCAGCTACAGCGTCACAATGACATCAAGTGGTGGCGTGGCACCTTACGCATGGTCGATCGCTGGCGGCTCTCTGCCAGCGGGCTTGACGATGTCGACAGCAAGCACCACCACGGGTGTCATTAGTGGAACTCCGACAGTCGGGCCAGGTAGTTACAACTTCACGGTGAGGAGCACGGACGCCCTGGGATGTGCGGCGCTTAAGGCTTACACGTTGACGGTTAACTGCCCGACTATCCAAGTGGCACCTGCTTCACCATTGGCAACTGCTACTCAGTTCGCTCCTTATGATGTCACATTGACGGCATCCAAGGGCACCTCACCTTATACTTGGTCGATTGTGTCAGGCAGCTTGCCGACTGGTCTGAACCTAATTGGAGCATCGGGCGCAACTGTCCACCTGAGTGGAACGCCGATCTCGCTGCCTGCGAGCTTCGCCTTCACAGTCCGGGTGCGGGATGCCAACAATTGCCAGACTGACATCCCTTATACGATGAGTCTGGTCTGCCCGCCGGTGACAATCAGCACCACGGGTAGCATGACGGCAACACAAGCTTCGCCTTACACGCTGGGTCTTGCTGCCACAGGTGCGAACCAGCCTTACACTTGGTCGATCATCTCAGGAACACCTCCCCCGGGCATCACACTGACCGCGTTGACGAGCAGCACGGCTCAACTTTCCGGCACTCCAACAACGGCGGGTAACTATACGTTTGTCGTTCGTGCTTCTGACTCAGTGAACTGTCTCGGCGACGAGTCCATCACCATCAATGTCAGCTGCCCGCCGATCACGATCAATCCAGCGTCTGTTCCTGCAGCGACGCAGACAATTCCATATTCACAATCATTCTCTGCCGTGGGTGTGACGGCCCCGTTGACCTGGTCATTGGTGGCTGGTAGTTCGCTGCCTTCCGGCATTACGCTGTCGCCAGCAGGGGTGCTCTCGGGGACTTCCAGTGCCGCAGTGGGCACATACAACTTCACGGTGCGTGTGGTGGATTCGAATAACTGCTCTGCGCAGGCACCGTATTCACTGGAGCTGCTTTGCCAGCCTTTGGATGTGCTTCCGCCTACGCTTCCGAATGCCTTGGTGGGGTATGGCTACAGTCAGAATCTGACTACGCAGCGGGGTGTCGCGCCCTTCGGCTGGACGGTCACCTCCGGGGCTCTTCCGGCTGGTCTTGCGTTGAGCAGCACAGGCACGATCAGTGGCACCCCCACCGCCCTTGGATCCTCGTCCTTCACCGTTCGTGTTCAGGACTCGACGGGCTGCGTGGATACGAAGAACTACACGGTGGTCGTTGTCTGCCCCACGTTGTCAATCGATCCATCGAGCTTGCCTGACGCATATGTTTCCACGCCGTATCTCCAGCAGCTGGAGGTCACAGGCGGCACCGGACCCTACACATGGACCGTCTCCTCAGGGGCCATGCCAGGCTGGTTAACTCTCAACTCGACGACGGGTGAGATTACAGGTTCGCCGCCAGCGACACCTCAGGCTGCGTCAGCATTCACTATCAAGGTGACCGGGCAATACGGATGCTTCACCACCATTGCGTGCAACGTTGCGGTGCGTGCCATGTCCATCGGTGATCTTATCTGGCATGATGCCAACTACAATGGAATCAAAGACCCCATCGAAGTGGGGGTTGCGGCTGCAACAGTGCAACTCTTTACCCTTGGGGCTGACAACATCGCTCAAACGGCTGACGATGTCCAGGTGGGTGCCAACACGCTTTCATCACTGACCGGATTCTACCGCTTTAACAATCTTCCGGCGGGTGATTACTACGTGAAGGTGACACCGCCCGCCGGTTTCCCTCTCACGGGTGGAGCTGTCATCTCTGTTGATAACGGGGTGAACAATGACAACAACGCCATGCAGCCCGGCGGCCGCTACGCTCCCTATTTTAGCCCGGTGATTCATTTGATCGCAGCGTCTGAGCCCACCAATGACGGAGATGCCAGTAATGATACAGACCTGTCGGTGGACTTTGGTTTGTTCCCTGGCATGTGCATTGGCAACCTTGTCTGGCATGACCAGAATGACGATGGTATTCGCCAGCCGGCTGAGCCTGGTGTTGACGCGGTGGTGGCTGAGGTCTTCTCGACGGGTGCTGACGGCAGTCCTGGTGGTATCGACGATGTGCTGGCAGGTAGTGCGATCACTGACGTGAACGGGATCTACAAGATCTGTGATCTGGCACCAGGCACCTACTACGTGAAGCTTAATGAGCTTCCGTGGTGGGCTCCGTTGTCAAGCTCTGTCACAGACTTCACAGACGATGGAATCGATAATGATGACAATGGAGTTCAGATCTGCACAGATCCGATCTACAGTCCGGTCATCACACTCACGGCTCAGAAGGAGCCCGGCAATGTGGCCAACGGACTGCAGGAGGACCTGACGATCGACTTCGGCATCAATGGCTATCCAGTAGGGGCCTACGTGGCTGCGGCACATGATGACAGTATGCCCATCTTTGAGCCCGAGACCGGTGTCTACTGCTCCATGCTAAAAGACCCCTACGGTGCTGTTCACAACCAGGGCAATGGGAACGCTGATGACACGCCATCCAGTGTGGAGATCGGTCCTGACGGAAACTACTTCGTGGCGAGCTATGGATCGAACAACATTCGCCGGATCACGCCCGCTGGTGTGGACCTTGGGAACTTCTTAACCGCCACCGCAGGGATCAACAAGATTGCGTCATTCACCTTTGGCCCGAATGGGAATTTGCTGGTGATCGATGAAGGTGGCAAGCGAGTCGTGCGCTTTGCTGGGCCGCTGAGCAGCACGACCACGCCAGGAGCACCGATCGGAACTGCGCCGTATACCTTCATCAGCCAGGAAGCGACCGACATCAACATTGGTCCCGACAGCAACATCTATCTAGTGACTGCCGGATCGGGCGGGACGGCCGTCAGACGCTACAACGCGACCACGGGTGCCTTCCTCAATCTCATTGTGGATCAGGCGCAGCTGGTGAACCTAGTCGCCGGAGGCGCTTCCAATGCGGAGATCAGCGGTATCGATATTGAGGCGAAGACTCTCTATGGAATCAACAAAACGGAGGGCGAGGTGTTCAAGGTTGACCTCACAAACCCCGACCTCGTGCCTAACCCGCTAAAAGTGGCAGACCTTGACACAGCTGGTGCTGGCACTTTCGATACTCGTGACATCGAGTTCAATCCCGTGAATCGGAAGCTCTATATCGCCGCCTATAAGTGGACCAAGCCTATCAGTGGAGGTTCACAAGCAACAGCTGCACTTATCAAAGTTGATCCGCCTGGTCCAAATGGAACAGTTGTCGTTTATGAGGTGCCAATGCCGACTCCTCCCGGACCTCTGAATGAGATCTGGCCGGGGCCCAAGGATGTGATCTTTGGATTCAACAACTGCATCGCGTCCCCGATCTGTTCGATTGGGAATCTCGTTTGGAACGATGTGGACAACGACGGAGTCCCGGACTCGGACGAAGATGGTCTCGCAAGCGTCAAAGTCGAGCTTTACCGAGATGTCGATGGCAACGCTGGCAACGGCGCAGAGACGCTCGTGGGATGGACCTACACCGACAGCAAGGGCTTCTACATTTTCAATGGCCAGGCACCTGGGAAGTATCAGGTGCGAATTCCCGAGTCTAACTTCCAGTTGGGCGGATCGCTTGCCGGTGTCACGTCAGTCAGTGTTGTCAGCAACTCGAACGATGATGGCATCGATCAGGACAACAATGGCTCACAGCCTGGAGGCTCACAGACCGTTGTTTTCAGTCCTTTGATCACGCTCGCCGTTGGAGCGGAAGTGACCGGCAATGGGATCACGGGGGCCGAGTTCGGCCCTGGCGGAGACATGGATACCGCACTGGGTGATTCGAGTGGTGACCTTACCGTCGATTTCGGCTTCACCGTGGCCGGGACGCAAGGGTTGGGGAACTTGGTGTTCGATGACAAGAATGGAAACCTGATCGCCGACCCAGGCGAAGGGGTCGATGGTGTGAGGGTCCAGCTCTACTCCGCGGGCAGCAGCACCTCTGGCATCCCGCTTCGTGAGACGGTGACGGCCAATGGTGGCAAGTATCAGTTCAACTACCTCACGCCCGCCGCCTACTTCGTTTACATTCCAGCTTCTGAGTTCCAGACCAATGGCAAGCTCCGAGGCCTTTTCCCTCTCTCAGATCTGCCAGATGTGACCGTGCCTGAGGCCGGTGATGACGACGTCGGGCAGAACGCAGTCGCCGAGGAGCATCCCGAACTCAACGGGGTGAGAACGAACGATGTAAATCTGGTGGACAATCTTCAACCCACAGTTGCCTCGGGCGAGACTGGCATTGGCAGCACTGACGATGACGGCGTCAATGATGGCGACATCAACATGACCATCGACTTTGGATTCTTCCGCAAGGTGAGCTTGGGCAACTTAGTGTTCTACGATGTGAATAACGATGGCAAGGCGGGAACCAACGAGGGCATCAATGGTGTGACAGTAGAGCTTTACGATGCAACGGCCATCCCTGAGTATGATCCGCCCTTGACGACAACAGTGACGGCGAATGGCGGACGTTATCTCTTCGATGGTCTTCGTGCTGGTGCCTATGTCGTGCACATTCCTTCCGCCATGTTCCAGGCCGGGCAGGTTCTGTTTACCAAGGTCAGTATCTCGGAAGGTTTGTTCGGTGACGACGATGTGGGCGAAGACGGTCTGAACAGCACCGAACCATCGGTAGAAGGTGTTTCATCGGCGTATGTGTTCCTGTCGCCCGGTCTAGCACCCACCAACCTCAATGGTGAGACTGGAGTGGACTACACGACTGACGATGCCATCGACGCAGCGGTGGATCTGACGATTGACTTTGGTTTCCAGACTCCGGTCGGCGTTGGCAACTTGGTCTACATCGACGCCAATCACAATGGCCATGCAGATCCTGGAGAAGGGGTAAGCGGAATCGTGGTGGAAATTTATCGTTCGGGAGATCTTCCAACGACAGGCCTGCCATTGTTCCGCACCAATACCACCGAGGATGGACATTACTTATTTAATCACCTGACGGGTGGATCCTACTTTGTGCACATTCCCAGTGTTAACTTTGGCATTGGCGAGAAGCTCTATGATTTGTTCCCTGCAACATCAGGCAGCTCGTTGCCAAACTCGGATGACAATCTTGGTCACGATGGATTGCAAACTCCCGCTCCCGTGTATTCGGGGGTTTCATCAGCGCCCTTCACTATCGGTCAGGACTCTGCGCCGATAGATGCTTCGGCCGGGGCAACTCAGGGTGAGACCGGTTACCTTGCAGGCGAAGACAACTTCGACGACAACAACTTCAATCTGACCATCGACTTCGGCTTCGACAGCGCCAATCCGAACGGCCTGGGGGTGGGCAACTCCATCTTTGCTGATGCCAATGGCAACAATCGGTTTGATGACGGCGAGGGCAAGGATGGTGTGGATGTTCAGCTCTTTGCGGCCTCGGTGACAAATCCAGCTTCGACGACACCACTGGCCACCACGAAGTCAGCCAGTGGTGGATGTTACTACTTCGGTGGTCTCGCTCCGGGCTCATACTACGTGTATCTGCCGGCATCGAACTTCGTTGGCACCAATCCTTTGTCGAGGTGCCTGCCTCTCCCGGGCCAGGGCAGTGATAACGGCATTGATGATGACGCCGATGAGAATGGAGATGATCCTGCCACACCAGGGGTCACAGGCATCCGGTCCAATATTTTCACTCTTGAAGCTGATACTGAGCCGACTGACTTCACGACGGAGTCCGGCAAGAACACCTACCTTGACGGCACTGCAGACGGGAACAGCGATCTCACGATTGACTTTGGATTCTATGAAGCCGTGGGCGTGGGTAACCTGGTCTTCGTTGACTCCAACTATAGTGGCGTAGCTGATGCAGGTGAGGGCAAGGGGAATGTAAGGATCGATCTCTACAGCTCTTGGATGGATCCAACCTACGACTCTCCCGTCGCTTCACTGACGACGAGCGATGTCGCTGTCACGCGAGGCCGGTTCATGTTCACCGGATTGCGTCCAGGTGACTATTTCCTTCATATCCCCAAGGAGATGTTCCAAACTGGCGGCGCGCTCCAGGGAACACTTGGACTGGTGTCTAACGATGCGGGTGATGACAATGCAGGTGAGAACAGTCTCGATAATTTCCAGCCTGCCGAGTTTGGGGTGCGCACAGCCGTATTCAATCTGACTCCTGGCCAGGAGCCGTTCAACACTGGTGAGTCCGGCCTCCTTGGCTCCGACGACAACGGTGTGAACGGATTGGTGGACAAAAACATAGATCTTACTCAGGACATGGGCTTCACCACTCAGACCTGCATCGGAAATCTGGTCTTCAAGGACCTCGATGCGAATGGCAAGTTTGACTCCACCATTGATGAGGGCGTCGATGGCGTCACGGTAAACCTCTATCGGGTGGGCTCGAATGGGACGGTGACGTTGGTCACCTCCACATCCACCTCCAATGGCGGGCTCTACATGTTCTGTGTGCCGAAGGGGACATACTACGTGGAGGTTCCAGCCAGCATGTTTGGCGCTGGCTCGGTCTTGCAGCACAGTTCGTCATCTGTTGTGGCGGTGGGCACGGGAACCACGGCTCGTGATGACGATTCGGATGAGAACGGCATCGATGAGGCGCAGCCCGCAGTGTATGGCGTGCGTTCGCCGAATGTGGTGATGATTCCTGGTAATCTGCCCACCACTGCGACTGGTGAGACGGGCTACCACGCCGATGATGATAGTGACTATGATTCGGGTGGGGACATGACCATTGACTTTGGATTCGCACCAAATCCTCTGGTGGCTGGTAATCTGGTGTTCCGTGATGCCAATCAGAACGGCTTCTATGACAGTGGTGACCAGGGTATTGCAGGGGTGAGACTCAAGCTCTTCGCAATCGGGGCGGACCCATACACGAGCACTCCGGTCTCCGAGACGATCACGCAGAGCAATGGTTTCTACCAGCTTGTGGCCCGCAAGAGTGGCGACTACTTCATTCACGTGCCTGCATCGAACTTCGCACCCGGAGCCCCGCTCTACACACACACTGCGGTGCCAGGATTTGGTCTGGACGATGGATCGGACGATGGTGTCGATGAGAACACCAATCAGTCAACGGCACCCGCCAGCAGCGGCGTGAACTCGATCCAGTTTAATCTCGCGTATGGTGTAGAGCCTCGCACTACCGGGACAGGTGCGAAAGAGACTGGTTTCAAAGGTGGAGCAGAGATCGGAACGGATGCCGATAACGATTCGACCATTGACTTCGGCTTCGTCGGCACGGCTGTGAACTCCACGACGGTGGGCGTCGGCAACGTCGTCTTTGCCGATCAGAACAGTAACGGACGTTTCGATGCGGGTGAAGGTGTTGATGGCGTTTGGGTCCTGTTGCTCCTCGATGATGGCACCGGCACCAATACGGCTAGCCCGGTGGCGCAGACCTACACGGCAGGGGGAGGGCTTTACTATTTCGCCGGGCTTCAACCAGGCAACTACATCGTCCACATCGCGGCTGATAACTTCAAAGCCAACATCAGCATCAATGGTGGTCCACAAGGTCCAGGACCGCTCTATAATAAACTTTCGATTCCAGGGAGCTCGGCCTCCAATGCCGATCAAGATGATAATTTGAAAGAAGACGGGATCGACGTCTCCAATCCTGAGATGGTCGGAATCAATTCTCCGGTTATCACGCTCACGATCGGTGGAGAGCCGACCGATGCGACTTCTGAGACGGGTGTTAGTTCCACGCTCGACAACGCTGCGGATGCCAATGGCAACATGACCATCGACTTCGGTTTCGTCGAACGAATGGTGATCGGTAACCTTGTCTTCAAGGACATGAATGGTGACGGCAAGTTTGTTGCAGGGAGCACTGATCTAGGTGTCGATGGCATCAAAGTGCAGCTCTTCCCGCAAGGGGCTGATCCGTTGAATGGTGCGACACCTCCCCTCGCAAGTGTCTACACTTCCAATGGCGGGCGCTTTGAGATCATCACGCCGCCCGGATCCTATTTCCTGTTCATCCCGCCGAGTTTCTTTGGGAACAGCGGGTCGCTATCTGACTTCGTTTCGACGGGCACTGCCGCTACTGCGTCAGGAGATGACGATGTGGGTGAGGATACCCTGGATGGCACTGACATCACGGTTGAGGGGGCTCGATCAGGCACCATTGTGATGGTTCCAAGTGCTGCGCCAACCTCATCTACGGGTGAGAATGGGCACTTCGCGAATGGTGACGACGCTGCCGATGCGAGTGGCAACTACACGATCGATCTTGGATTCAAGCCCAAACAGATTTGTGTGGGCAACCTGGTCTTCCGTGACATCAATGGAAACGGCATATTTGATGCGGGAACCGAGCAGGGCATTGCTGGCGTTGTCGTGAAGCTGTATGCAGAAGGCTCCGATCCTTACTCGACCACGACATCGCACTACAGCACCACGACCGATGCGAATGGAGTCTGGCAGATATGTGTCACAACTCCTGGCACCTACTTTGTTTTGATCCCTCCGAGTCAGTTTGCCAAGGGGATGCCGCTTTGGGGAATGGTCTCGTCCCTCGGTGTCTCGAGTGTGGGCGACGATAATGTTGGCGAGAAGGGAATGGATCTAACCTATCCTCCCGCAACGGGCGTCAAGTCAGCCGCAATTACTCTCGCCTACGGACAAGCACCGGTCACCTCGGGTGCAGGGGCTGTGGAGACGGGTTATCAGGCGGCGAGCGATGATCTGGGTGATTCGAATACAGATCTGACTATCGACTTCGGCTTCATTCAGGGAGCCGGTGTTGGTAACGTTGTCTTCCGTGATAACAACGACAATGGACGCTTTGATACCTCCGATGAGGGCATTCCGAATGTGGAGGTGCAGCTTTTCCGTTCATCGGATTCTCCGTTGAATAGCGTGCCTGTCGCGTCAATCACCACGAGTGTTGCCAACGTTCAGAACAACGTTCCCGCAGGTCGATTCATGTTCGTCGGAGTGATGCCAGGCAGCTACCTCCTCTATGTGGGCCCCAACAGTTTCCTGGCCGGAAATCCATTGCATAACATGGTGAGCAGCACGGGATCGGTGGCTGGGGATGACAATCTGGGAGAAGATGGCATCGACACGTCGAGTCCGCAGACCTTGGGTATTCAAACCGGCGTCTTCACACTTGCGGTGGGTGCCATGCCTGTGAATGGCGGCACCGGAACGCTTGCGGAGCAGGGAGTTGATTTCGCCATGGATGACAGCATCGGCGATGCGAATGTGGACATGACGCGGGATCTAGGGTTCGCGCCTATTCCAATCGCAGTCGGCAACATCGTGTTCAATGATCGCAATCGGGATGGCAAGTTTGATGAACCACCTGCAGGCACCAGCAATCCAGGTGCCTACGATGCTGGCATCGGTGGTGTGGCGATAGAACTGTGGTCATACAACACAACGACCAATCAGCGCATCACGAAGGTGGCAGAAACGATTACCTCCACCGATGGCACCTATCAGCTCTATGCCCGCACGCCCGGCACTTATGTGGTGTATATCCCTCCGACTGAGTTCGTGGGCTCGCCGGTGGCCAAAGGGCTCTGGAGCATGATGCCATCGTCTGCCGTCGCTGGAGTGCCCATGGATGATGATACTGTGGCAGGTCAAAACGGCCTGCCGGTATCGTCGCCATGGACGTTGGGAGTGCAGTCTAATGTCCTCACTCTTGCTTATGGTAGTCAGCCTGTTTCCACTGGTCCTGAAGGCGGCTATCTGAACAACACTGATCCTGGTTTGGATGCAGACAGCGATCTGACGATCGACTTTGGCTTCTTCGAACACATCGGAATTGGCAACTTCATCTTCAATGATCTCAACGGTGACAAGAAGGCGCAGACTGGTGAAGGCGTTGGCAATGTCGTGGTTGAGGTCTGGAAGAATGGTTTGGCTTCCAACAGCATCAGTGGTGGAACCCTGGCGGCGACAACGACCACCAGCGCCGTCAATGGGCAGGTGGGACGCTGGCTCGTGACAGGACTGCCGCCCGACTACTATTACATCAAGATTCCGGCTTCCCAGTTTGCAGGAGGCGGGGCGCTTCAGGGGCTGTCTCCGGTAGTTAGCAATGGCAGTAGCGATGACCAAGGAAGCGAGGACTCTGCCAATGTCAGCAATCCTTCGGCGACGGGAGTCACCTCGCGTGCTGCTGCGTATTTCGGGCCACCCGGCTCCGCTCCGACAGCAACATCATCCGGCACACAAGAGATTGGTCAGGGCTACAACATGGATGACTTGGCTGTGGCTCCTTGGCTTAAAGATGGCAATGTGGACCTGACGTGGGACATGGGCTTCAAGGGCATTACCATCATTCCAGCTTCATTGCCAGCAGGGGTCACCAATTCGAGCTATTCCCAGTCACTCACAGCCGCAGGAGGAAGTGCGCCTTATGTTTGGATCGTGAGTGCGGGTGTGCTGCCTGCTGGGCTTACCTTGAATAGCACCACTGGTCTGATCTCTGGCATTCCAACCGTGACCGGCACCTTTACCTGGACGGTTAGAGCTACTGACGCACAGTCAAAGGATGGGTTCCGCACCTACACGTTGAGTGTCACCGCACCACCGCCGCTCGCAGGTGTGGTGAAACGTGATCTGCTTGCCGAAGGTGATCCTGACGCGTCTAATGTGCCGCTTCAAGGCGTAACGGTGATGCTCTATTCCGACACTAACGGAAATGGCACTCTGGAACCGGTTGAAACCGCTGCGCCAATTGATTCCACGGTTACCGATGCCAATGGGGCATATATCTTCGAGGAAGTCGCCCCAGGCAATTATTTGGTCGAGCAGTTGCTGATGCCAGGTGCTCTGGCAACCTACGACACCGATGGAGGCGACAAAAAGTGCACTTCAGTCAGAGTGGCTGCGGAGGCAGTCGGTGGTGTGGATTTCCTTCAGTGCTATGAGCCTACCGGCATGTTCTACGACACGTCCAACGGCATGCTCATTGCAGGTGGCAGCGTTGCTGTCTCTGGCCCTGGCATCGTCAAAACTCTCCAGAACGGGGAGAGCGGAGGTTACTGCTTCAGTGTGGATGTGACGGGTGACTATGAACTCCAGATTACCACGCCACCGGGTTATATCATTGATCCCGCTCGTGCGGCACAGACCACCACCTGGACATGCGGTGCCGCGCAGACCAGCATGGTCTCGATTGGAAGTGCTGAGAGTCGAACCGAGGCCGGTCGTCTGGCGAACTACACGGCTGCTGCCAACCCATGGCACCTTCGTCTGCATCTCAATGCAGGCTCGCCGTGTGCGGTGAATAATAACATTCCGCTGACCCCGGTCGCTCCAGACACCTTTGGTCAATGGCGTTCACGACACACGCTGGACGGTGCAAACAACGCTCACGACAATCCAGATGCCGATGCCTTCGACAATCTGATCGAGTATGCTCTCTCGCTCGATCCTGAAAGTGGAGTGCAGACCGAAGGTGTCTTCCGTCTGGTCGCTACGAGTGCGGGTGAGGTCGATGCCCTCTTCTCTAGGGCCATGGTCGGCCACTCTGACATCAGCTATCGACTGGAAGGCAGCACGGATGGTGCGGCATGGGCACAGCTTGCGTTTGCTCCCGCTGTTGAAGCAGGTTCAGATGGCATGGAAACGGTGCGTTATGCCAGTGTTCAAAGCGCGGCCATGTTTGCATCATCGGAAATGGGGTATGTCCGGCTTCAGGTGCGTCTGGATGCTGATCGCGATGGCACCGCCGAGACCACCAGCACTACCCCGGTCTTTGCGTTCAGCTTGCGGCAGTTCCCCGCCGCCCAGGGCAGTTTCTCTATGCCTCTGCTGAGAACCGATTTGTTTGTTGGCAAAGTGGACGCCGTCTCATCGGGCAAGCTGGATGTGTCGGGCAGTGTTGGATCGGTTGGATTGACCAAGGTGATGACAGGTAATGCACGGTTCTATGTGGAGGTGCTCTCCGGTCAGCATGCGGGACATCGGTTCGACGTCGCGACCAGTGGCTCCACCGATAACGAGATCGTGCTCGATGCGTCCAGCCCGCGGAACACGTTGCCCTCGATTCCTTCGTCATTGAACGGCGAGAGAATTGCGCTCCGGAAACACTGGACCGTGGAAGCTCTATTCCCGAGAGCCAAGCTCGTCTCTGGCAGCGCCAGCACGAGTGCCGATCGCGTGATGTTCTTCGAGAACGGCGGGTTTAAAGTTCTCTGGGTGCTCAGCACGACCGGCGGATCGAAGTGGATGGTCGAAGGTGATGCAAAGGCTGTCGATCCGGCAAGCCGAGTCCTCGATGCCGCTGAAGGTGTCATCGTCCAGCTTCGCACGGCGCTTACCTTGCCCATGGTGGGTCAGGTGCGCGAAGGAGCGTTCGTTGCGAAGCTTCGCAGTGGATCGCAGCTGGTCGGCACGGGTTCAACCTTTGCTCAGTCCATCAACATGCGTGGCATGACGGGCGTGCATGGATTTGCAGCTTCTGAGGTATCGTCCACAGCCGACCGAATCCGAGTCTTCAGCGGCGATGCCACACCGGGCACCACAAGTTACGTCAATTACTTCTACAAGTCGGGCTCCATCGCGACGTGGGTGAACGAGGCTGACGGCACCGTGATCGACGACGACAAGCTCTTCCTACCCTTCCGAGCCGCGTTCATCGCGACGACGGATGGAGCGCTGCTCGAAGTCAAGAGCCCGTAGCCTGGCGACTGGCAGACGTTGGGCCTCAGCTGCGGACCACGTTCGAGTGTCGCGTCATCTCTGAGGGCTCGTCAGATGGTGTATCCATCCCGATTCAAAGCCCCCAAAGGGTCTCAGCAAAACGGAGGCCACTGTAGGTTGGCTTGGCACAGGGAATCGGTGTGAACCGACATCATCGCTTGTTCAACAATTCGGCAGCAGCGCCTTTGAGCATCCATCATCTGAACCGGAGGGAGCCTTCGCTTCAGCACGCTTGGGCTGCATGACGAAGGACGCTCCGGCTCTGTTTGGAAGGCATACAACTGCCCTAAACCGCATTTTGGCGAGGCCCTACAAACACGACGGCGCAGTATGATGATGGCTCCGTCCTGGCAGGCGGAAGATCCTTTGTTAGGCTGCGGCAAGACGCATCGCTGGCGCCTGACGCAAGGAGGCTTCCGTGTTGTAGGCGGCTACGAGCAAGGCAGCGAATGCCATGTCGCTCAGCAAGGCGCGAACAAGGAACATCCATGACTGCGGCTGATGCACGAGGTCGCCCACGGTCTGGCATTGGAACCAGCCAGCGAGCGTCTTGGCATACGCGGGATCGACGAACCAAGCTTGCGTGTTGGTGAGCACGTAGAAGGCGATGGAGCCGACGGCTGTGCCGAGCATGGTTTGCATCACGCCTGCACGACCGCGCAGGTTGCTGCCGATGACGGCGGCGATGCCATAGCAGGCATACACGAGCCACATTTCACTCATAGAACCGGTGCTGATCGCGACATCGCAACCGATCAGCAATGCGGGCCACAACCACCAAGGCAGGGTGCGCGGCATGACGATGCTGCCAGCAAAGGCGAGCGCCATCCACGGTGCAAAGTTCGGGATCACGTCGGCGACGCCGAACTTCAGCTTCGCCACTCGCCAAGCGAGGGCAGCAGCAGCGAGGGCGACGGGCAACCAGAGGGAGCGAGTGGTGGAGGCGTTCATGCGGGTAAAATTTTAGACGAGGCCGAGCTTGGTGAGGATGCCTTTGAGTTCGGCGCGACCGGCTTCGCTCATCGGCGACATGGGCAGGCGAAGCTCGCCATCGCAGTGACCGGCGAGTTCCATCGCGGTCTTGATCGGGATCGGATTGGTGGAGAGCTTGAGGAAGGCGGCGAACAGCGGGTAGTAGCGATGGTGGATCTCCTGCGCGGCAGCCCATTCGCCCTTGAGCGCGTGCTGCACCATCTGGCTCAGCGGACCAGGAATGAGGTTGCCTGCGACGCTGACGATGCCGACGGCACCGACGATCATGAACGGCAGCGTGAGGCCGTCGTCGCCGCTGAGGATCTCGAAGTTCGCAGGCATCAGCTGCTTCATCTGGCTCACGCGTTCGGGGTTGCCACCGGCTTCCTTGATCGCGCAGATGTTGGGGCAGGCTTCGTGCAGCTTGGCGATCGTCTCGAGTCCGATCTCAATGCCGCAGCGTCCAGGGATGCTGTAAAGCATGATGGGCAGCTTGGTTGATTGAGCCACGGCCTTGAAGTGTTGGAACAAGCCGTCTTGCGTGGGCTTGTTGTAGTAAGGTGCGACTTGCAGGATCGCGGTGGCTCCGGCGGCCTCGGCTTCCTGTGTCATTTCGACGGCCTCGCGGGTGCTGTTCGATCCCGTGCCTGCCATGACCACGCCACGACCGCGAGCGAACTCGACGCTGAGTTTCACCACCGCTTCGTGCTCGTCGTAATCAAGTGTGGGCGATTCACCCGTCGTGCCACAGGGGACGATGCCAGTGATGCCGTTGTCGAACTGGAAGTCGATGAGCTTTTTCAGCGCAGCTTCATCGAGCTTGCCGTTCTTGAAGGGAGTGACGATGGCGGTGTGGGTTCCGGCGAACATGATAGTGAGGTGGAGAAGAAAGAGGGATCGTGACGAGAATCAAAGGCTGACTTCACCGCTGAAGGCAAAATCCGCGGGGCCGAAGAGAGTGACATTGGTGTAGTTGCTCTTGCTCGGTTCTTCAAAGCCGATGCGCAGCGTGTCGCCGCCTTTCACCTTCACGGCGATGGGCGAGGGCGCTCCGGTCAGCTCGTGGTGGATCAGCGCACACGCGACCATGCCGGTGCCGCAGGCGAGGGTTTCATCCTCGACGCCGCGCTCATAGGTGCGGATGGCGATGGAGTTGGGCGCGAGCACCTTGACGAAGTTCGCATTGGTGCCCTTGGGCTTGAAGGCTTCGTGGTAGCGCAGACCTGCGCCGAGCTTGCGGACATCCACGTTGTCCAGGTCATCAGCGAAGACGACCGCATGTGGCACACCCGTGTTGAGGCTGTGCACGGTGAGTTGCTCGCCAGCCACTGGCAGCGAGTCGTTGAGGCGAAGACCATGCGGCGCACTCATGTTGATGCGCACCTGACCGGCTTCGAACTCGGCGGAGATCATGCCTGCCAGCGTTTCAAAGCGAATGCTCGTCAGCTTGTCGTCGTGCAGGAAGTTCACGAAGCGACCGAAGCAGCGCGCGCCGTTGCCGCACATCTCGGCCTCGCCGCCATCGGCGTTGTAGTAGCGCATCTTGAAGTCGCCGCCATCAGTCGCCGGCTCGACCATCAGGAGTCCATCGGCACCGATGCCGCGATGGCGGTCGCAGAGGCGTTCGATCTGATCTTTGGACAGCGAGAAGGCGAGGCTGCGGTTGTCGAGCATGACGAAGTCATTCCCGGCACCGTTCATCTTCCAGAAGCGGAGGGTGGTAGGCATGGCGTTAGGGGTGGCGATGCTAGCAGCGAGTGCTCGCAGGGCAAGAAGACATGCGATGGTCAACGCGCCGTGGGCGAGGGGACGGGCAGGGGAACCTGGGGCTTCGCAGGATCCATGATGGTCATCCAGGCAAGTCGCACCACGATGGCCACGAGCAAGACCACGAGCAGCAAGTGCGCTGCCTTGAATTCGCGGGCCTCCTCTTTGCGCTGCTCGATGTCCGCCTCGGTGAGTTCAAAGCAGGGCGGATCAAAGGCGATGCCACGCTCCCGGAGCAAGCATTCAGCGGCGGCCACATCGTAGCCGCTCCATTCACGAGGCTGGCGCACGATCAGCTGCAGTTCGGTGTCGGCAAACTCTCTCAAATGATAGTCGTCCGGAACCTCGGTGCTGGACAAGGCCTTGCGAGCATCTTCCAGCAGCGCGGTGCGTGCCTTCACCTCATCGGCTGCGGCCACCATGATGATGACGGAACCTTTCGCAGCACCGCCTCCAACCATTGACACATCGAAGGCAGGGACGTCGGTGGAAAGACGGTAGGGCACACCGGCTTGATCGAGCACCTCGCAGCAATCACGGACTCCTTCACCTTCACGGAAGCGCACGAGTTCGACTTCATCGGGAAGGGATTTGGAGGGTTCGTTCATGGGCGGACAAGAGTTGCGTGCTCGCAGCAATCAACCAACGAAAAAAGGCAGCTGCCAGCCTGTGCCGGGAGCTGCCCTTTTGATGAGTCGAATCAACTTATGCCCGCTCGCTGATCGGCACGAACTTCTGGCCGTAGGGCTTGCCGACGTATTCGCTGAGCGGGCGGAACAAGCGGTTGTCGGCCCACTGCTCGAGCACATGCGCGGTCCAGCCGCTCATGCGGGAAATCGCGAAGATCGGCGTGAACAGATCGGTCGGGATGTTGAGGCTGTGATAGACCGTGGCGCTGTAGAAATCGACGTTGGCGTTGAGGCCCTTCTGCTCGCGCATGATGGTGGCGATGCGTTCGCTCATCTGGATCCACTTGGGCTCGCCGAGCTGCTCGGTGAGCTTGATGGCCATGGCTTGAAGGTGCGGTGCGCGGGGGTCGAGCACCTTGTAAACGCGGTGTCCGATGCCCATGATCTTCTTCTTCTGCGCGAGCGCGTCAGCGACCCAGGCGTCCACCTTGTCAGGGGAGCCGATCTCTTCCAGCATGTGAATCACGCCTTCATTGGCACCGCCGTGAAGAGGTCCCTTCAGGGCACCGATGGCAGCGCTGATCGCGGAATACATGTCGCTCAAGGTGGAAGCCACGACGCGGGCGGTGAAGGTGGAGGCATTGAAGCCATGCTCAGCGTGGAGCACGTAGGCCACGTCGAGGGTCTGCTCGGCTTCCTTGCTCGGCACCTCGCCATTCATGAGGTAGAGGAAGTGAGCGGCTTCGCTGAGGTCCTTGCGCACGGGCGGGAGGCTCAGGCCTTGACGGGCACGATGGTAGTAGGCAGCGATCACACCGATCTGGGCCGTGAGGCGAATCGCCGTGGCGAGGTTCTCGCCCACTTCGATGTCGTGACGCTTCATATTATAGCAGCCCAGCATGGAGACTGCGGTGCGCATGATGTCGATCGGGCGCGCATCCTTCGGAGCGGCTACGAGGAAGTCTATGACCCCCTGGGGAAGTTCGCGTTCGGCACGGAGAGCAGTGGTCAGCTTGTCCAGCTCGTGCTGGTTTGGCAGGCGGTTGTGGTAGAGCAAGTGGACCACCTCTTCATAGGTGGCTTTGCCAGCGAGTTCGTTGATGTCGTAACCGCAATAAAGAAGGACGCCCTCCTGTCCGCGCACGTCTCCGATGCGTGTTTCCGCTGCGATGATGCCTTCGAGTCCTTTAGAAACCAATGCCATAAGTGTTGCCGTCGTTAGTTAGGAACGTGACGATTGCAAGCGAGTCACGCTCGGGATGAGAAAAAAAGCAGCGGCTTGCGTGCCAGTGCGCCTTCCTTGTGTTGTTAAGGGGTGAGTGTTTGGCAAGGATGGTGCGCCTCGTAGTCGAGTTCGAGAAAGTCAGCCACCTCGGGAATCCAGCGCTGCTGGACGAACGCGGTGTGATCAGGGTGATCGCAGTAGCCAGCGTAGGCCGCCGCATCGGCGAACTCCATGGACAGGCCAAAGGTGAAATTGTTTTTGCTGCTGGTCTGGCGCAGGCACTCGAATCGCTCCACGCCAGGGAGGCTGGCGAGTGCGCAGGCAGCCTGGAGGAAGTCACGCTCGGCTGAGGAACCGGGCGGGTGTTTGAGACGAAAGGTAACAGTGTGGCGAATCATGCGGGGCCACACAGAACGCTCGCTAAGGCCCGTTTTTCGAGATGATTTAAGGGGCTTGGTCAAAGCTCCATCGCTGGCCCTTGCCTTTCGCTGGAACGACCTCGATCCAGTCCACTTCGACAGGTGCCGGGCCACCCGGAAGGTAAAGCCGCACCGTGCCGAGCGGGCCGTGCTCATCGAGCGAGGCAGAGATATCCTGCCAGTCACCAGCGGTCACTTTGTAGGGCACCGATTTGATCAAGGTTGGTTCCGCAGCACCCTTCGGTAGCCACTCCACCTTCGCCTCGCCTGGGGCACTCACCTTGAGCCTAGCTCTGAGTGTTGCGGGTCCGTTGATGCGCCCCATAGCATAGCCGAGGAAGGCGTTGGCTTTGCCTTTGACGACGAGCTTTCCATCGTTGCGGACGGCTTCGCACTGGCGGGGTTTCCAGCCTTCGAGGGGATCGCCTGCGTGGGCAGCAGGCTTCTTGGCGCTGGCAGCTGGGGCGGGTTTGTAGGCGGGGTTGGGTAGGGGATAAAGTGCCCCCGTGCTGGTGAGGAATCCATCAATGAGAGCATCGAGTTCCTTCACGCGGTCGGGCTGACCGCTCGCCAGGTTCTTGGTCTCGCTCAGGTCGTCGGCAAGGTTGTAGAGTTCGTAGCGCTCGGCGGACCCGGCTGGGGCTCCGAACCAACGAAACAGCTTCCAGTCGCCCGAGCGAACCCACACGCCACCGGCTTTGCCAACACTGCCCGCATGGGGATGGTAGTTGAAGTAAGCCTTGCGTTCGAGCGGGCCGGTCTGCTTGAGCACCGAGGCGTAGCTGACTCCATCGAAGACCTGCGATTCGCGGCGCTGCAGCCCGAGCAAGGCGAGAACCGTGGGGTAGAGGTCGATCGGACCCACCACGGCATCGCTCGTGCTGCCAGGTTTGATTTGCCCCGGCCAGGACCACATCAGGGGCACGCGCGTGCCGCCTTCGTAGAGCGTGCCTTTGCCTTCGCGCAGGGGCGTGTTGATGGTCGGAGGTTGATTGCCTGCCCACTTGCGCCAGTCCGTGAGGGCCGGGTCTTCGCCACCCTTCTTCGAGGCCTTGCGCTGCTCCTTCGCGCCTTCGCCTGTGTTGCTGTGGGAGTTGCCGCCATTGTCGGAGGTGAAGATCACGATCGTGTTGTCCCGAATGCCCAACCGGTCGAGCGACTCGAGGATGCGCCCGAAGCACTCGTCCACACTGCGCAGCATCGAGGCCATGATCGGATTGCCTTGCACGCCACGCGGGTCCTCCTTCTCAGCGAAGAGCTTCGTGTAGGCCTCCTTGTGTCCCCAGGGACCATGCACGCCGTAGCACCAGAGATTGAGGAAGAACGGCTTGCCCTGGGTGCCCTCGATGAACTTCACCGCCTCGTCCGCCTGGCGGTCCACGATGTATTCACCAGCGGGACCATCGGTGATCGTGCCCACCTTGGTTTTGGCGGTTGGATTGCCCTCAGCAGTCACACCGTAAGGTGAGAAATACGAACCCGGAGGTCCCGGATCGGGATGGCAGTGAAAGGCCACATCGAAGCCCTGTTTCTCTGGCCAGTGCGGCGGTGTGGTTCCGAGGTGCCACTTGCCGATATGCGCCGTGCGGTAGCCCGCATCATGCAGCGCCTCGGCCAGCGTGTATTGGGAGGGCTCCATGTAGTTCTTGCTCTCCGGCAGCAGCATCGGCTGGGTGGCTGGAGCACTCGCAGGCCGGAAGGCATGTCCGGCAGGCTGCGGCGGTTGATGCCCGGTCGCGCTCGTGATGCCATGACGGGCCGAGTATTGACCGGTCAGCAGGCTGCATCTCGTGGGCGAGCACAACGGTTGCGCGTAGGCCTGGGTGAAACGCATGGCCTGCGTGGCGAAACGATCCATGTTCGGCGTCTCGTAATATTTCGAACCATACACCCCGCTGTCCATCCAGCCCATGTCATCCACAAGAAACACGATCACATTGGGCTTCGAAGGTTGCGCCAGGGCCGGGAGGGCAATGCAAAGGGCGAGGAGACAGACGGAGAGACATTTCATGCGGCGCGGGGAACGGCGGGGACACCGTGATCTTGCGCCCAAGCCATCCAACCTTGCGCGTGCAGCCAACGGATGCGGAAGACTGAACGGTTCGCTCGTTTGCGTGCGTAGGTTTGCGATCACTCCATGACTGCGAAACCTCTCCTGCCTCTGATTGCCCTGCTGGGAACGTCGTCAGCGTGCCTGTCGTCCGAGCTGGATTACTACCGGGATGTTTACCCCTTCCTGAAAGTGAACTGCATCTCCTGCCACAACAAGACGACCACCAAGGCCGGGCTGAACATGGAGACGCCCGAACTCATGATCAAGGGCGGCGAGTCCGGCCCTGGCATCGTCCCCGGCAAGAGCGCGGAAAGCCTCATCGTCCAGGCCTCGCTGCATCAGCACGACATGGAAATGCCGCCCGGCAACAACAAGTCCGGTGCCGTCGATCTCACACCTGCCGAGATCGCCATGCTCAAGCAATGGATCGATCAAGGTGCCAAGGGCTCCGTCCAGCAGGAGCGCGCGGTCGTCTGGCAGCCTCTCGCGGCGAGCGTGGACCCGATCTACACCGTGGCCATGACCAAGGATGGTCGTTATGCAGCTTGTGGTCGATCCAACCAACTCTTCCTCTACGACCTCGCCACACGGCAGCTGGTCAGCCGCATCAGTGATCCCAAAGAAAAGCCCGGCACCGCCCATCGTGCTCTGGTCCAGTCGCTGGCCTTCAGTCCCGACGGCACAAGGCTCGCGAGCGGCAGCTTCCGCGAAGTGAAGATATGGCGTCTCGAAGCCCTCCCGCCCTCGGCCGATGTGCCCAAGACCGCGACCAAGCAGGTGAGTGCCGACTTGCTCAAGAAGATCAGCACCGTCGGCAAGGTGAGCGTCATGAGCAGTGCGATGTCGCCCGATGGCAAGCAGGTGGTCACCGGATGCGCGGATGGATCGGTGCGAGTGTGGGATGCAGCCAGTGGCAATCCCATCGCTGGATTGCGCGGCAGCCTGGCTCTCACTCGCCAGATGTCCACGCTGGAGAACACCATCGCCGCGCAGGCCCTGGAGCAGGCCTTCCAGAAGTCCGTCATCACTCGCATCGAAGCTCAGAACACGGCTTTGAATGAGCTGCTCAAGAAGGCCAATGATGCCATCGCCGCCATGCAGAAAGTGCTGCCCGAGAAGCAGAAGGCCGTGAAGCCTACCACCGATGCCAAGGCGGTCGCGCAAAAGGCGGTTGATGAAGCCGCGGCCAAGTTCAAGGCCGTGCCCGGAGGCAAGCCCGACGCCGCTATCGAGAAGGCGCTCAAGGATGCGCAGGATAAGCTCCTCACCGCGACCATGACCGAGACTTCGGCCCTCGCTGCCGTTCATGCGACCGAGAGCAACGTGAAGGATGCCCAGGACGAAGTGAAACGAATCACCGACTCGAAGACTGCGAATACGAAGTCCATCGCCGATGCCAATGCCGCCATCGCTGCTGCGAAGAAGATCGAAGAAAAGGCCACCGCTGACCTTGCCGCCGCGAAGGCTTTGATCGCCAAGCCCACCACCAAGCCCGTGGCCGTCGCCTTCACCAGCGACTCCGCCCGTGTCGCCGCCGTGCTAGATGACGGCACGCTCACCGTGTGGGCTGTGGCTTCTGGTTTGCCAGTGGAGGAAATGCCCGCTGGCGGTGGCGCGCCCGTCATCAGCGTGGGACCCGATGGCACCGTCATCGCCAGCCGCTCGGTCTCAGTCAACACACGCGCTGCCTCGCGCTGGGTGCTGGAGCGCACGATCAGTGATCGCAAGCTCTTCGCTGATCGCGTGAATGCCGTCCGCTTCAGCCCTGATGGCAAGACCTTGGCTACGGGCGGTGGTGAACTCTCCCGCTCAGGCGACGTCTCGCTCTTCGAAGTCGCCACGGGCAAGGTCATCAAGACCTTCAAGGAGTTACACTCCGACACCGTCCTCTGCCTCGACTTCTCGCCCGATGGCAAGCGCCTCGCCACCGGAGCCGCCGACAAGATCGCTCGTGTGATCGACATCGCATCGGGCAAGCAGGTGAACCTCTTCGAAGGCCACACCCATCACGTCACCAGCATCGCCTACCGAGCGGACGGGCGCGTGCTCGTCACCGCCGGAGCTGAAGGCATCGTCAACTCCTGGGACATGATCATTGGCGAACGAAAGAAGAAGATCGAAGGCTGGACCAAAGAGGTCACGTCGGTGCAGTTCATCGGTGCCACCAATCAGATCGTGACCGCCGCAGGCGACAACCGCGTGCGCATTGTGACCGATGACGGCACCGAAGTGCGCGCGATCGCATCGCTGCCCGACTTCATGCAGGCCGCTGCCAGCACGCCGAGCGGCAGCACCATCGTCGGCGGCGGTGAGGACAGCATGCTGCGTGTGTGGGATGGCACCAATGGCAAAGAACTCGCCGTGTTCGGTGGCAAGTAATCTGACCGCGTGCCACACTCGCGCATGGACCTGAATCTCACCGGACAACACGTCGCCATCTTCGGCTCTTCCAATGGCATCGGCCGCGCGATCGCGGAAGGCTTCCTCGCTGAAGGCTGCCATGTGCGCGGCTTCGATCGCGTGCCGTGCGATGGCATTGAAACCACGGTCGGCGATGTGACCGGCTACGACGAGGTGCAAGAGTTCGCCGCGCAGCTCGAGCGCGTGGACCACGTCGTGTTTTGCGTCGGCGTGGGCTCAGGGAAGTTCGGCTTTCCTTTCTGGAACCTGGAGCCTGGCGACTGGCCTCGTGTGCTTCACATCAATCTCATCGGTGCCGTCAACGCTGCGCACGCCTTCGCGCCGAAGCTCATCGAACGAGGCAACGGCTCCATGCTCTTCCTCGTCTCTGTCGCCGGCCAGATCGGATCGCAAACCGATCCCCCCTACAGCGCCGCCAAGGCAGGCCTGATCAACTTCACCCAATGCGCGGCCAAGGACCTCGCGCCGCACGGCATCCGTGTGAATGCCCTCTCGCCCGGCATGGTGCAGACCAATCTCAACGAAGCCGTCTGGGCCGCTGGACAAGCCCGCCTGCCTGAGTCGCAACGCCAGACCTACGCTGCGTGGGCCGATGAAAAGATCCGCAAAGTCTCACCCCTCGGCCGCTGGCAGACGCCCGCCGAATATGCTGCGATGGCCACCTTCCTCGCGAGTGATCACGCGAAGAACCTGACAGGTCAGACCATCAACATCGATGGCGGTCAGGTGATGCACGCGTAGCAGAGAAAGGAGCGCTGACACTCCTGTCCGCAACGAATGGTCCACGGCCAACGCCGAGTCGGGAGACGCGCGAGCGGGCAAGAGTGCCCGCGCTCCTTTGCGATCACTCATACATGCGAAACAAGCCCGAGTGATCGAGGTCGCCGAAGCCTTTCTCGTGCACGAAGGTTTCCCATTGGGCGAGGGAGTTACGCAGGGTGGGGGAGTTGAGGCCGACGGACTCGGCGAGTTCGCACATCAGGCGCACGTCCTTGAGTTGCAGGACGGCGCGGCCACCGGGAGCGAAGTCGCGACGCACCATGCGGCTGCCGTGCAGATCGAGGATGCGGCTTTCGGCGAAGCCTCCGAGCAAGGCCTTGCGCACTAACGCGGAGTCCACGCCGGACAGTTCGGCCATGCGGAGTGCCTGGGCCACGGCGTCGATGGTCTGGGCAACGATGAGCTGGTTGGCGAGCTTAGTGACCTGGCCGCTGCCGCTGGCACCCATGTGGGTGATGTTTTTGCCGACGACCTGAAACAAGGGCAGTGCGCGCTGGAAGTTCGCCTCCGTGCCGCCTGCCATGATCGTCAGCGAGGCGGCTTCGGCACCGACTTGTCCGCCGGACACGGGTGCATCCACCCAGTTCACGCGTTTCGCGAATTCTTTTGTCTGCGGCACGCCCGTGGTGCCGAAGTCGATGATCAAGGCGTTCGGGTGCAGCCCCTCAATCAAGCCACCCGCCCCGAAGACGACCTGGTCCACCACTTCTGTGGTGGTGAGGTTGATGCAAATGACACCATCGCCAATTGCACGGGCGAGTTCAGGCAGCGTGGCTGCGCGGATCATGCCTTGGGCAACGGCGGCTTCCGCCGGTGCGTCGCTGCGATTCCAGACGATCACCTCCGCACCTGCCTCATGCAGATGCCGTGCGTTTGCGCGTCCCATGTTGCCGAGTCCGACGAATCCGATCTTGTGTCCCGAGAGAGCCTTGTTCATGTGAGCCTGCATTGCACAACAGGGCGATGACCTTGGCAAACACTGAGCGCAGCTTCCTCGCGGTTGGCTCTAGAGTTTAGCTTTGAGGTGGCTGGATGTTCGCTTCGGCTTCGAATTCGCCACGCCGCAGGCTGAAGCCTGAACTCCAGCACCGGTATGAAGGCCTGGCTGCAATTAGTGCTCAACGTTGATGGTGGTCCACGCTCGCAGGCAAGAGAGTGCTGGGTGGGCATGCGAGAGCGGCGATCGAGGTGCGAACTTGCACCTGCGATCGCCGCGATGGCTGATGATTGAGGTCTAATGAATCAAGGAGCCTTGTAGTCGGTAGGGATCGCGAACTTGGACTCGTCAATGCTGTCAGTCTTGATGCTCACGAGGCGTGTGGTGAACTTCAGGCCTTGCTGAACGAACTCGGTCTTCACAGCAATGCCGGGAACCTCGGGTTGCTTCGGAGCGCCTGGGGTGCCGAGCTTGGCCATGACTTTCATTTCTTCGCGGAGTTTGTCACCATTCGGATAGGACTTGGCGACCCACATCTTGACGGTCATGCCCATGTTCTCGCTGAGGTAGATCTCGCAGTCGTGGCCTTCGACTTTCTCTTTCTCGCCGGTGGCGGTCACCTTGGTCTGCGAGGCTTCGGGTGTGGACGCTCCAGGGGCTTGCTTGGCGAGTTCCTGAAGCTGCTTGGTGTTCATCTTGATGATCATCTTCTGCTCATGCATCAGGGTGGTCATGTCGCCGCTGGCGGTGTCGATGATGGTCGTGGTGGTGGTGTCGTTGTCGGTGCGGACCTTGTCACCCTTGATCCACATGGTGGACTTGGAACTGACGCCATTGAGGAGGGTCTCATTGACGAGGGTGATGTCGGCCATGGCTGACGTGACGGTGAGGGCGGCGAGGAGGAGTGTGAGTGCTTTCATCGGGGCCCATCATGAACCCATTCGATGAAATGCGATATTGGACCTTCGGCGTAGGACTTTAGTCGGAGATGATGAGGCACGGTGATCCGGGCATGGCGGCAGCTTTGGCACGAAGATCGAAGGGCTGGGGAGCGTGCTTGCATGAGGCGTCCAGCCCTTCATCATGCGACGCTCTTCACCTTCCCACACATCCCTCATGAAAGTCATCATCACCGGCGGCGGCGGATTCCTTGGTTCTCAGCTTGGTCAGAAACTGCTGCAACGCGGCGAGCTGACGGGGCCATCGGGAGCGCCGGAGAAGATCGAGCAGATCGTGTTGCTGGATGCGCATTTTCACAAGCCCGCCGATGACTCGCGTGTGGTGCAGATCAAGGGCGACATCAGTGATCGCGATGCCGTCTTCGCAGCCATCGGGAGTGATCCGGCGACCTCCATCTTCCATCTCGCGTCGATGGTCAGTGGCGAGTGCGAGGAGCGCTTCGATGATGCGCTGCGGGTGAACTTGGATGGCGGACGCCACATCTTCGAGGCCGCTCGTGCGATCGCAGGCAGGCCGCGAGTGGTCTTTGCCAGCAGCATTGCGTGCTTCGGTGGCGAGGCGATGCAGGACCCGAACACCGATCGCACGAAGCTCACGCCGCAGACGACCTATGGCATGACCAAGGCGATCTGCGAACTGATGGTGAACGACTACTCGCGCAAAGGGTTCTTCGATGGTCGCAGCGTGCGTCTGCCCACGGTGATTGTGCGACCGGGCAAGCCGAATGCCGCGGCATCGAGCTGGGCCAGCGGCATGTTCCGCGAGCCGCTCAATGGCGAGGTCTGCGCGCTGCCGATTCGCCGTGATCAATGCCATCCGATGACGGGCTATCGGACAGTTATCGATTCCTTCATCGCGATGCACGAGGTCTCGGAGAACCTGTTCAAAGATGATCGCGCCTACGTGCTCCCCGCGCATCGAGTGACGCCCCAGCTCGCGGAATCGGTCATCAAGGAAGTGGCCGCCGAGCGCGGGATCAAGCTGGGTGCCATTGAGGACGCTTTCAACGAGCGCATCCAAGGCATCGTGAGCAACTGGCCGGTGAGCGTCGATGGCGCGCGTGCCGTCGCCTTGGGCATGCCTCGCCCTCCCGAACTGAAGGTGATCGTGGAGCAATATCTCGAGGACTTCGGCCCGCGCTGATGAAGGCAAGATGGTGCTGTTGCCAGGCGTAGGTTTGGGCAGCATGTCTTCCATCATTCAGCCCCCATCCATCGTGCGTTGCGCAGGTCCTTTGTCGCGGCGCGGTTTCATGCAGGTCGGTTTGAGCGGTCTGGCGACTCTCAGCTGGCCGGGGCTGCTGAAGTTGCGTGCTGAGAATGCGATGAAGCCGACCAGCGAGCGCAAGTCGATCATCATGGTCTGGCTGCCGGGTGGTCAATCACACATCGACACCTACGATCCGAAGCCCGATGCGAGCAGCGAGTATCGCGGGCCGTTCAAGACGATCAGCACCAAGGTGCCCGGCACGCACTTCACCGAATTGCTCCCGATGAACGCGAAGATCGCGGACAAGTTCACGGTTCTGCGGTCCATGTATCAATCGGCGGGCGGCCATCCGGCGGGAACGATGCAGATGTTCTCCGGCGACACCGACACGCGTGACAAACCAAAGCCCAGGCTGCCCGATTGGATGTCGGTAGCGCACTACCTGCGCGCGAAGGAAGGCGGACGCACCAATCCGCTGCCCAACTACATCGGCGTGCCAGCGGCCTCGCCCGAATACTCCAGCCCAGCCTACTTGGGCGATGCGTATGCACCTTTCGCGGTCAGCGATGATCCCAATCGTCCGAACTTCCAGGTGCCGAACATTGGCCTGTCTGACGACTCGGAGACACGTCGCCTCAGTGATCGCATCGCTCTGCGCAAGAGCCTCGACAAGATGGAGCGCGCGTTCGATCGCGAGGGCGAACTCGGTGCCCTTGATGAATTTGAAGCTCAAGCCGCGACGCTGCTGACCAATCCGAAGACGCGCGATGCCTTCGACTTGAACAAGGAGGAGGCGGCGGTTCGTGATCGCTACGGTCGCAATCGCTGGGGCCAGCAGTTGCTGCTGGCTCGTCGTCTCGTGGAAGCAGGTGTGGAGATCGTGACGAGCAGCCTGAGCGGTCCGCTGTGCGGACGCGTGAACAACTGGGACGACCACGCGGTGAACCAGCATCAGTTCGAAGCTCTTCGCTTCCGCATGCCCACGTATGATCGTGCGGTCTCGGCTTTGATCGAGGACGTCTATGCTCGGGGTCTGGACAAGAAGGTGCTCGTCGTCGTAACCGGAGAGTTTGGGCGCACACCGAAGATCAGCTTCGATCGCAGCACCGGCGCAGGTGATGCGAGCGCGCCTGCGGGAACGCTGCAACCAGGTCGTGATCACTGGCCTCGTGCCTTCACCAACATTTGGGCCGGTGGCGGCATTCAAACCGGTGGCGTCATCGGTGCGAGTGACAAGCGCGGTGAGGATGTGGTCGAGCGTCCTTGCAATGCCAGCGACTTCCTCGCCACGATCTACCACCACCTCGGCATCGACTACAACAAGGTGACCCTCAATGACTTGAATGGTCGCCCGGTTCACATCGTGTCCAATGGTCGTGCGATCCCCGAGTTGATGGGCAAGGCCTGACGTTGCGATCAGAACTTCACGAGCAACTCCGAGCGTGCGCCGTAGCCCGTCTCGCCGTCTTCATCCAACGTGCCGAAGCCGCCGAGGATGAAAGCGAGGCCGCGACCGAAGCCCCATTGATACTGGGCTCCGATGGCACCGATGCTTTTCTCGGTGTTGCTGCCGTAAGGCGTGCGGCCGCCGAGTTCGACGAGGAGTTGTTTATACGCGAGAGCGTCGAAGAAGTGCTGGTAGCCGAGCGAGGCTCCGACGACGTCGCCGGACTTGTTGCTCAGCGGCGCGCCGTAGCTGCCGAGGCCCACGGCGCGGTTCATCAGGCCGAGACGTCCGAGCGGGCCACCTGTCGCAGGGCCGCGTGCGGCGGAGGTGTAGTTGTCGATGCCGAGGTAGGTGTTGAGATACACGATGTCGCTGTTGCCGGGCATGGTGCGCGAGAGTTCATGCGTGAAGAGATAGCCGGTGCCGACAGCGGGTGTGTCGTTGTCTTGCGCCCAGGAGGCATTCGCGCGCAAGCTGGAGCCCCAGTGACCGAAACGGGTGATGTGGCCGAGGCCGACGTAAGTGCCATCGCCTGCGTCGCCACTGACGTAAGCGGCATCGGCTTCGATGGTGCGGCCGGCGTAGTCGAAGGTGGTGGAGAGTGCGAAGAGTCGCGCGGCATCGTCTTCGCTCATGTTGCCGCGATTGACTTCATTCAGGCCAAACCAGCCGGTGACGCGTGTGTTCGAAGCGCCGAGCATGTAGATGTTATGCCGCGTGATGCCGATGCCGTCGATGGTGTCGTTCGCCATCATGCCGTCCTGCAAAAGCAAAGGCTGGCGTCCGATGCTGAACTGGTAGTCGAGGTGGCGTTTGTCGTGCGGATCGAG
Source organism: Verrucomicrobiaceae bacterium (assembly GCA_016795365.1). Lineage (GTDB taxonomy): Bacteria > Verrucomicrobiota > Verrucomicrobiia > Verrucomicrobiales > Verrucomicrobiaceae > JAEUHN01. The sequence goes on along the minus strand of JAEUHN010000004.1, from coordinate 27,452 downwards.
GCAGGGAAAGATCTCGCCGAAGTCGCCTTCGAAGAAGAGTGTCTGCGGATCGAGATTGAGCGCGTCGTTCCATTCGCCTTTCTTCTTGGAACCTCGACCAAAGGTGTAGCCGGAGAACAGGCCATCGTGATCGAATGGTCGCAAGCCGACGAGCACGCGCTCGGTGCCGCTGAGGGTGAGGTTGCCGAAGAGATCGAGACGATTCGCCCATTCGGTGATGTCCTTCGGTCCCTGGTGGAAGGTTTGCACCGCGCTGCGCAGCGTGCCGAAGGCGAAGAACATCGGACGCCACGTCGCGCCGGTGGGCAGCTTGTAGCCGGGATCGACAGGGCCAGGACTGAGGAAACGATCGCCGCCGAAGAAGCTGCGACGATCCGGCAAGTCGGTGTCGGAGTCATCGAGCGCACGCTGCTCGATGAGCTTCCGTCGCTCGCGATTCTGCGCGAACACTGCGTCGTCGATCCGCTCGGTGACGGTGCGGTATTGCTCCTCACGACCGCGCGCGAACTTGTCAAAGGGGATGACTTCATCGCTCATCTCCAGCGCACCGGCGTCGGAGACGTAGGCGGGTTTGATGGCAGGGATCTGAGATTTGAGATCTGAGATTTCAGATGGCTGCGACGGCGCGGGTTGTTGAGCGGTTGCGTTGATGGAATCGCGATCACTGATGGCCGCTGGCGATGGTTCGGCAGCGACGGGGATCTCGGCGCGTTTGATGTGCGCGTCTGGGCCTCCGGCGAGGTATTCTTCGGGGAGGGAGCAGGAGGACAAGGTGACAACGAAGACGAGCGAGGCCATTCGCACGATGCGGGCTGCAATTTCGTGGCCACGCCACCTTGGACTGCGGCAGCCTGCTGCCGCCTTTCCTAGCCAGCCATGCTGGCGTGAAGGCCGACGGACGTTGTTCGAAGCGCCAAGGCTGCGCACGCGCGACAGCGATTCGGCGATGCAGGGCGTGGAGACGTTCACGGCAGCTGGGCTGCCTTCGAAAAGCGGCAGCAGGCTGCACGCAGTCCAAGGTGGCTGCGCCACTCCCTTCGTAAGGCATGGGGGGAGCAGGTGATCATGGGCACTCATGGCTTCTCCTCCTTCGCATTGGTTTCCTTGGTGGCTTCCTCAGGCAGGAAGGGCAGGCCTTCCGGCACACCGCCGGGCCAGGCATCGGGGTTCAACAAGCCGAGGCTCTTCAACAACAAGTCACTCGCCTCACTGGTGCCAGCGAGCGCGGCCTCGCGGGCTTTCAACTCTGCTTCGCTGGTGTGCGGATACGGATACTCGCTCACCGGCACCTTCATCAGTTCGTCAGGTGTGGGCGTGAGGTCTGCGTGGTAGTTCGCTTCCACCACGGGCACCGTCTTGCTCCAGATCACCGTGGCTCCACCGCGACGTTTGGTGCCATCGGCGTTCACCACGGGGCCTTCAACAATGCGCTTGGCCACTTCCTTGGGCGAGAGGTTGTAGTCGAAGCCGACGGCGGACATCGCCTTGACGAAGTGGATCGGCACGGACTGCGAGATGAGCTTCAGCTCGATGCGATAAGGCCGTGCGCCGGTGAGTTGATCGCGCTCCACTTTGTATTCGGCCCAGCGATGGCCAAGCGGTGGCAGCGTGCGGCTTTGCTTGCGCACGGAGGCCGCGCGCGCGGTGTGCGATTCGGCCTTGGCAGAGGGACGAATGAACGGCAGGGGATCAAAGGAAACGTTCACCGGCAGTGCCTGCTCGCGTTCGCCACCGACAAGGTTCGGCGTGATGAACTTCGATTGCAGATTGAAGAGGTAAGGATCAAGCACCCAGCGCTGATCGTCTTTGCGCAAAGGCAGACCGGCTTGCGTTTTCCAGGCGCTGGCGTCGAGCCATGCGCCTGACTTCGGCTCGTCGGCATGGACGAAGGTCGATTCGAGATCGCGCAGGTCGCCGTTGGGATCGCGGTCCCCGCTTTTGAAGATCACACGCCCAAGCGCGTCGATGACTTTCACTTCCAGGAACATGGGACGGTCCGCATCCGCTCCGCTGGGCACCGAGTGACCGGTGGTGACGTTGTGGACATCGACGGCGAAGCGCAGGCCTTTGTCGTCGTCCTTCGTGATCTTGAACTCCTTCATCTGCAACGCACGGCGCAGCAGTCGGGTGCGCTCGACGAAGCTCTGATTCAGCAGGTTGAACTGACGGCTGAGGATGAGTCGCGCACCTTCGCGGCGGAGCTTCGAGCCTGCTGGATCTTTGGGGTCCGCCCAGGGAAAGCCCACGCCTTCGAGCCTGCGGGCGCGTTCAGCATCGGAGAGTTTCTCTTCGAAGGCAGGCGTGCCCCAGCCTTCCCACCACTTGAAGGCGATCCAGTCCGAGAGCGAGTTGATGCGTGCTTCGTTGGCGGCTTTCTTCAGCGCGGCATCGTGCGCAGGCTTTTGCGTGGCGTCCTTCTTCGCGAGGCTCTGCATGAAGCCGAGCAACTCCTGGTTGTCCGACATCGCCTTGCGGAAGCGATTGCCATACGTGAACTCGCGCGCCTCCAACGAATGCGGATACAAGCCGGGATGCACGATGCTGTAATCGGGGCCCATCATCATGTGGTTGGTGCGTTTGCGCGCTGGCGTGGGGATGCCTTCGCGGTTGTCGCGCGGGGAGTTGCGCACCTTCGCGGCGGGACCGAAATCGAAGTTCAAATCGCGGCCATCGGCTGTGAGGCGAGACTCGGGCACCACTCCCTGCGTCTTGTTCATGTGGCAGTCCTGACAGGTCTGGCCGGCCTTGCTGGCTGGGGAGTTCTTCCACTCGGTGAAGGTGGACTCGATGCGGAACCCATGCGGCACATTCACATCGTGACAGGCTGCGCATGCAGCGGAGGTCTCCAGCACCGGGAACTTCAAAGCGTCTGAGTGCACAGCCTTGCCGATCTCATCGTCCTTGGTGACAAGGCCGAACTTCTTGTCTTCGATGGCGGCCTTGAGGTTCTTGTTGCCGGTTGGTCCATACACCGGCGCGGTCACAGTGCCGTGCGTCATGGTGAGGCGACCGCTGCTGTTGCCGAAGTCGCGGTCCACGCGATGGCAGACCACGCAGCTGATGCCCTCGATCATGATTGGCGTGCGCAGCATGGCGCTGGACAGCATCTTCTCCTCGCGCTGCATACCGACCTCGCTGTGGCAGCGGATGCAAAAGTCACCGTTCGAGCCGCCGGTGCGCTCCAGCAACAGCGTGTGCAGCGAGTTGAAGACCGGGTCCATCATCGCGTAAGCGTGCGGCGACATCGACCACTCGGCGTAGTGATCCGGGTGGCACTGCGAGCAACTCGCCGCCGTGGGGAAGCGCTTCTCGGAGCGGAGGACCTGGAGGTAGGTGCGGTGGGCTGACTCGGCGTCTTGGACGGGCTCGGCGGCGTGAGTGAAGGCTGCGCCGAAGACAAGGACGATGCAGGTGAGCAGGCTTCGTTGAGTTATGCGCAGCGTTTTGGAGTGCGGAGCGAGGCACGAAGCTCCGCTTTCGTCGAAGGGAGAAGCCTCTCGAAGAGCCCCAGCGTTCAGGTGATCCTCCGCTTCGACGAAAGCGGAACCTCCTTCGGCGTTCCGTAGTCCAAGGCGCTGCGCGCAACGGTTCGAAGCGGTGGGGCCGGACGCTGGCGTGTGGGATGTTGGCGGCAGGTCGTGCATGGACAATTTCGGCGCAACAGGTGCAAAGATTGGTCTGTTGGTGTTATGGAAATTATAAAGGACGGTTACCCAAGTGCTCAACAAGTCCGAATCATAAACACCGCCCTCATCTTGATCATGAACACGCCAATCTTGCTCCCGCTCCGCCTCGTCAGCGTTCTGGTCATCACGCTCTCGACCACGATTTGTCGGGCCCAGCGCGTGCCTGTCGATGCCGCGCACACCATTGGTGCGGAGTCTTGCCGGGACTGCCACAAGGCCATCGTCGAATCCTGGGAGCGCACCAAGCACGCGACCTCGTTCAACACGCTGGCCAACTCCGAGGCCGCGCATCAGATCGCGAAGTTCATCGGCATGAAGCCCGATCAGATCGCTACGAACGCGAGCTGCGTGCGCTGCCACTACACGCAGGAGAAGCTCGCCAGCGCGGTGCAGACCACGGCGGCGGTGAGTTGCGAATCCTGTCACGGCGGAGCGGAGAAGTGGATCGACATCCACAACAGCAAGTCCCTCACTCGCAGCGACCGCATCAGCCAAGCCAGCGCGCTTGGCATGAATCATTCGGCCTCCGCATTTGCCACCGCGAAGGCATGCTTCGAATGCCACGTCATTGACGACGAGCAGCTTGTGAACAAGGCGGGCCACCCGGCGCTCAGCGACGGCTTCGAGCTGCTCTCCTGGTATAGCGGCGAGGTGAAGCACAACTTCCTCGTGAGCACCGAAGGCAAGCCCGTGAAGAGCAACGGCCACGATTCGCAGCCCATCCCCACCGCACGCAAACGCATGATCTTCCTCACCGGCAAGATGCTCCACCTAGCACATAGCTTGTGCGCCGTCGGCTGTAGTAACGACGCACCCGTGGACAAAGCCGGCAAGCTTGTGCGTCTGCCCAACGGCAAGCCGACCTACGCCGTGCAGCACGCACAGACCGTTCAACGACTGATCAAAGAGATGCGCGAACTGCAATCCAAGCTCGGCATCCCCGAGTATGCGCAAGCGCTCGCCCTGGTGGAGAGCAATCCTTTGACCACAGGTCACGGCAAAGAACTCGCCACCGCCGCGATGGAGATCAAGCGCCTCGCCGAACAGTTCAGCAAGAGCAACGATGGCTCGAAGTTCGCAGCTCTCGACAAGGTGCTGGAGTTGATACGACCGCACGAGGCGAATTCGACGAAGGAGGTGGCGAAACGATGAGCGTTTCGAGAAAATCTTCTTTTTTGCCGTAACGCTCTTCAAGGTCGCTACAACTGCATGGTGAGACCCCATGGCAGACAGCGACACAGAATGGTTCATCGAGCAGGTGCGGCGCGAGCAGGCTGCGCTTCGCGCGTTTGTGCGCACCATCGGCGTTCGTGCGGAGGCGGTGGATGATGTGGCACAGGAGGCCCTCATCCTTGCTTTCGAGAAGCTCGGGGATTTCGATCGTGAGCAGGAGTTTGGTCCGTGGGTGCGTGGCATCGCGCGACGACTGGTTGCCAATCTGGTGCGCAAGGAATTGCGCCGCGAGGAACTCATGAATCAGGCGATGACCGAGGCACTGTTGGTCCATGAGCCCGACGGACCTTCCTCAGCGCTGGCGAATGAAGACCACATGGGGGCCTTGCACCTGTGCTTGGAGGCGATGCCCGAGCGGAGCCGTCAGCTGGTTCACTGGCGATACTTTGAAGATTTATCACCTGTGGTCATTGCCGATCGTCTCGGGCGCACGGCGAATGATGTGAGGCAGACTTTCTTCCGACTTCGACGTGCCTTGCTCGAGTGCATCGAGCAACGCCTTGCCAACCCCGACCCCTCATCCGCACCATGAAGTCGCACGAGGAGTTTGAAGCCGCCCTGGCCCGATACGTCGATGGTGAAGCATCATCGTCCGATGTCGCACTGCTAGTCCGCGCGATCGAGGATGATTCCTGCGCGCGGGCAGAGATTCGGCGGCATCTGATGCTCGATGATTTGCTGCGCCAGCATGAACAGAGAGATCAGGGTGCCTTCGTGGATGCATTGCGGCTTCGGCTGTCGTGTGCAGAGGACGAGCCCTTCGTGCAACGCGTGACCTCCGCTGCTCTCGCGCATCACCAGCGCACGACGAACGCTCGGCGTCACCGCTGGCAACCATTCGCGCTGGCTGCTGCCATCGTTTTGCTGGGTATCGTGAGCTGGCAATGGTGGAAACCATCTGCCAACAAGGGACCTGTCGTGGTTGCGAAGTCAGAGCCCACCACGCCTTCGCAAAGATCAACCGATCCTGCGATGCCCGAGCCTGAGGACATGCCTGTGGCGGACGAGGTGGTGGTTGGTGCAGACCAGCCTCCGCGATTGTTCACGATGCCTTCCCAGGTTCGTGTGATGGCGTCTCCCGGTGCGCAAATGACCATGGAGAGCGCGATGTTGCTCCGTCTTGATCACGGGCGCGTCGCTGCGGATGCTGGTGATGCGGGCAAGGGATTCACCATTCGCACACCGCAGGCCAGCATTGTGGATGTAGGCACCTTGTTCGGTGTGAACTCACGAGGTGGGGCGCAAACGGACGTCGCGGTGTTCAGCGGTGCCGTGTTGGTCACGCCTCAGGGCTCGGCCAAGTCCACCAAGCTGGTCGCCGGGCAGGCGGTGCGAGTCGATGGCGCTGGGCGATTGCTGCGGCTCGCCTCGTTAACGGTGCCCGAGCGCTGGCAGTTCTGGTCCACGGAACCGTCGAGCATTCAGTGCATCGCGGCGATCGAGGAACCCGAGGGCATTGATGGTGTGGAGGCCTTTCATCGGATCATCCCAGGGGGTCTCAAGGATGGGGCGAGCGTGGCGATGAACCGTGTGGAGCGCTGGGGCGCGGCAAGTGGCAAGCCATTTCCACGTGCCTTGATCGGGGCTGACTTGGTGCAGTCGCCACCGCTCACAGGAGCCTCTTCGAAACGTTGGCCGCTGCGGCTGACCGTGCGTCGTCCGGCCACGGTTTATCTGTTTATGGCACATGCGGCACCTCCGCCCGCCTGGCTCTCGAAGAGCTTCACCCAGACTGGCGAGCAAATTGCTTCCGTGATCCTCACCGGTGGCATGCCCAAGGCCCGCTTGAGCAATCTTTTCGATGTGTGGAAGCGCACTGTCGATCAGCCGATGGTCCTGACCTTGGGGGCTCCATCACGCCTGCCCGATGGCAAGCCGGCTCCCATGTATGGGATCGCCGCCCAGCCTCGCTGACTTCATCTCCCCCAACAAACCTGAACCCGCATGACTCGCACCTTGCACCTCACCCTCGCCTTGATGGCGCTCACTTTCGGCTGTGCTCAAGCTGCCTACCCAGACTTCGGCGGGCTCACTCCGAAGGGTCTTCAGCGCGGCGTCGAGACCAAGGTGACGGTGCAGGGTGCGCGTCTCGCGGACTTCGAGGGCTTCATCTTTTACTCGCCGGGATTCACCTTGAAGAACATCGAGAAAAAAGAAGCCGGTGCCGTGGTGGCGACGATTGCCGTCGCACCGGAAGTGCCGCTCGGTTCACATGCGCTGCGAGTGCGGACGGCCTCGGGCATCTCGCATCTGCGGCAGGTGTTTGTGGGACCCTATCCGACGATCAACGAAGTTGAGCCCAACAGTGACTTCGCCACACCGCAGGCTGTGGGATTGAATCAAACCATCGAGGGTGTGGTGACGAATGAAGACGTGGATTACTATCGAGTGCCGATGAAGAAGGGGCAGCGGCTCACGGTCGAGATTGAGGCGCAGCGACTGGGCTACACCGCCTTCGATCCCTTCGTGGCGATCATGGACAGCCGTCGCTTCGAGCTGGCGATCTGCGATGACACCGTCCTCCACACGAAGGACCCTCACGCTTCCATCGTGGTTCCCGAAGATGGCGATTACATCATTCAAGTGCGCGAGTCCTCGTATGTGGGCAGCGACAGTTCGTTTTATCGTCTGCACCTGGGCGAGTTTCGTCGGCCCGATGTGGTCTATCCTGCTGGAGGCAAGGCGGGCAGCACGGTGAAGGCTCGCTTTCTCAGCATCAGTGGTGAGAGTTTCGAAGAGGATGTGGTGCTGCCAGCCCTGCCTGCATGGCCCTTTGTTCTGCTGCCCAAGCAGCAACCTGCGCCCTCGGGCAATCCCTTCCGGGTGGTGGAGTTTGACAACGTGTTGGAAGTGGAGCCCAACGACGACATTTCCAAGGCAACGCCGTGCTCGCTGCCGCCTTCGGTGGCGCTCAATGGCATCATCGAGAAGCCGGGTGACATGGACTGCTTCAAGCTCTCGCTGAAGAAGGATCAGCAGATCGAAGTCGTCGCTTACGCGCAGGCAATCGGATCACCGCTCGATCCGGTGGTGCTCCTCATGAATGCCCAAGGCGGCGGCATTGTGGAAAATGATGACGCGGGTGATTCGCCGCGTCTCGATAGTCGCTTCAGGGCGACGATTCCTGCCGATGGCGACTACTTTCTCCGAGTGGTGGATCAGCTTGAGCGCGGTGGTCCAGCGTTTGTGTATCGACTCGAGGTCACGGGTGCGCGTCCTGAGATCGTTTTCTCTTCGCCGAACTACGACAACAACGACACTCAGCTCCGCCAGTTCATTCCCGTGCCACGTGGGGGACGCTTCGCGCAGTTGATCAATGTCACGCGCACCGGCACTGGCGGAGATGCCACCTTTGTTTGCGATGGCTTGCCTCCCGGCGTGAGGTTGGTCGATGCATCGATGCCGGGTGGACTGGGGAACATCATGGCGCTGTTCGAGGCGGCACCCGATGCACCTCTCGGCGGCAGTGCGGCCACGATCACCTTAAAGCCTAACGATCCTGCGAACCCAACGATGGGTCGTCTGCGCCAGGTCTTCGATCTGGTGCGGGAGGGCAACAACCTGCCGCTGCATCGCACCATTGAGTCCCAGATGCCTGTGGCCGTGATCGAGGAAGCGCCGTTTGCGCTGGAGATTGTGAAGCCAGCCGTGCCCTTGGTTCAGGCGGGTGTGATCGAATTGAGAATCGTGGCGAGACGCAAGGAGGGCTTCAAAGCCCCCATCCTGGTGCGTCTGATGTGGAAGCCGCCGGGCATCAATTCGCTAGGTGAGCAAACCATCGGCGAAGGTCAGACGGAGTGCGTCTTCCAGCTGGATGCCAATGGCGATGCACCATCAGGCAACTGGAAGCTCACCGTGCTCGGGCAGGCGGACACAGGCAATGGCATCGCCTTCAATGCCTCTCCATTCACGGAGTTGGTCACGGCCCCGATGATGATCGCGAGCGGCACACCCGCGCTCACAGCCGTCGAGCAGGGCAAGAGCACGGACTACTTCTGCAAGCTGGAGCACCGCGTGCCGTTCGAGGCCGAGGCGACGGCGATTCTCTACGGACTGCCAGACTACCTGCCAGTCGCGCCCGTGAAGTTCACCAAGGCGGTGACCGATCTGGTCTTCAAGATCCCAACCCGGCCTGACACACCCGTGAACAAGTATCCCAACCTCTTCGTGATGGCGGATGTGCCAACACCGGCTGGCATCGTGAAGCAGCGCTTTGCATTCGGTGGCACCCTGCGTGTGGATGCGCCGCCGCCTCCGCCGAAGAATGCGCCTCCAGCTCCTCCGCCGCCACCCGCTCCAGTGGCCGCCGCCGCGCCACCTCCAGCCCCGCCGCCTCCCCGTCAGCTCACGAGGCTCGAGCAATTGCGCGAGAAGCTGGCGAAGACGAAGTAGGTCGGGTGAGAGGTCGGTCTCAACCTCTCCACTTCTCCACACCCAACCCAAAGCGGAGCACATCTTCGCACGCCAATCTTTGCGCAGCGGGGCTCAATGCGGGGGCAAATCTCGTGTGATCCGTCTGCAAGATTTCGCGGTTCGCTCGTATCCCTTTTACCCCCGAGTTCGATGCGTGCCATGGCACGCGTCGCGCTTTCAAAAAACCATCCCCCCAATGCTTCCCCATCGTTTCTCAGCTCTGTCCGTCGCCGTCGCTGCGTTCGGCTCGTCGTCATTGATTGCCGCTCCTGCCTGGAAGGCCGCCGAAGCGGTTCTTCAATCGAAGTGCTACGAGTGCCACAACGAAAAAAAGGCGAAGGGCGAAGTCGATCTGAAGCAATTCGCGGCCGACCCAAAGGTGGCCAAGGAGTTTGATGTGTGGATCAAGGTCAAAGATACCATCGACAACGGTGACATGCCTCCGCCCAAGGCACACCAGATGACCGAGCAGGAGCACGAGACGCTCTTGGGCTGGGTGAACGGAGAGCTGGAAGCGCTGGCCATGAAGCAGGCGGGTGATCCTGGACCCGTGACGATGCGGCGGCTGACGAATGCGGAATACGATTACACCATTCGCGACCTCACCGGCCAGGACTATGGCTTTGGCAAGGAGTTCACCACGGATGGCGGTGGCGGCGAGGGCTTCGCCAACACGGGCGATGTGCTCTTCGTGAGTCCGCAGCAGCTCGACAAATACTTCTCCGCCGCCCGCAAGATTGCCGAGCATGCCACCATTCTTCCCGGCACGGGAGTCCAGTTCCAAAGTCATCGCGTGGGTCTGCGCGGTCCCGAGCAGATGAAGGCGCAGGCCGAGCAGTCGCTCTATGTCTGGTATCAGAAGAAGGCCGCACCACTGCTGCCGAAGGACGAAGATGATCTGCGTGAGGCTGACTACATGCTGGCATGCTGGAAGTGGAAGCACAAAGACAAGACGGGTGCGCAGTCGCTGGAAGCGCTGGCCAAAGAGATGAAGCTCAATCCTGCCTTCCTGAACAACTGGTGGGCACTGCTCAACAGCGCCGAGCCGAAGTCACGTTTCCTCGACCTTACGCGCGTGCCCTGGCAGCAACTGCCCCCTCCCGATGCTGCGAAGCCCAAGGAAGTGCCCGCTCCCGTGATGGCGAGCCTCAAGGCCAATGAAGCACAGCGCAAGAGCTGGTATTACAAGGCCAAGGGCCAGTATGGCAGCGTGCAGCGCTCGCAGCAGGACGCTGATGCGCTGCGCAGCTATGGCGTGCAGGCGAAGCTGGCGGGCAGCAAGCAGGTGAACCTTTGCATTGGCGATGACGGCGATGGATCGAAGGGGGACATCGCCTTGGTTTCTGATCTCCAGGTGTTCGTGGGCAAGGGACCCAAGAACTACTTCCAGGCCATGCAGGAGCAGGTGAAAAAGGATCGTGAAGCGTTGACCAAACCAGGCGCGAAGATCGAGGAGCTGAACAAGCGCATTGCCGAGTCCGAGGCCGTGCTGGCGAAGTTCGGCAAGCATCCGCTGGGCACGGCAATCAAGCCCGACGTGCTGGCGATCGCAGCGCCGCAGGTCGTGGTGCTGCCTCTGCCGGAAGGCGCGCACTACATGAAGGCAAGCTGCAAGCTGGACATCAACACACCCGATGTGGATGTGGCGACGATTCAGTGGAAGCTCACCACCGACGCTCCTCCCGACGTCACCAAGATCATGCCCGGTGTGCTCACGATCTGGAAGACGCGCACCAAGGCAGCCGGTGAAACGATGGGCGACTTCAGCCGCATGAAGCAGGTCTTCCCCGATGAGTATGATCGGCGTCTGGAAGAGGTGGCGCGGAATTACCAGCGCTGGAAGCCGAGCAACGGTGTCTATTACTACAGCGATGAGCAGCTGGGCAATGCCTTGACCCCGGCGGACAAGAAGGCGCTGGAACGCATGAAGATGGACTGGGGTTACACGGCTCCCGGCGACAAGCTGAACCCCAAGCAAAAAGCCGAGTGGGACCAGCTGGTGCTCGGGCATCTCCATTGGTTCGCGGGTCGTGCGTGGCGTCGCCCTCTGAGCGATGAGGACAAGGGCAAGCTCTCGAAGCTCTATCATGCCACGGTGGCCGAAGGTCTTGATCGTGAGTCGGCCGCACGGCAGGTGATCGTGCGTGTGCTGGTCTCGCCGAACTTCTTGTTCAAGGCGGAGACCTTGCCTGTTGATCCAGCTGCGGCCCCTGGTGAAGTGCCATTGGGACCGTGGGAACTGGCTTCGCGCCTGAGCTACTTCCTGTGGTCCTCCCTGCCGGACACTGCGCTGCGCGAAGTGGCTGAGAATGGATCGATCATGAAGAAGGAAGTCCTCGCCGCGCAGATGAAGCGGATGCTGGCTGATCCTCGCGCCGAGTCCCTGGCGAAGGAGTTCGCAGGCCAATGGCTGGAGTTCAGTGCCTTCAACACTCACGGTGGAGTCGACGACAAGAAGTTCCCTGGGTTCACGCCCGAACTGCGCCGCGACATGCATCGCGAGGTGCTCACCTTCTTTGCCAAGCTGGTGCGTGAGGATCGCAGCGTGGACGACATTCTTGGAGCGGACTACAGCTTCCTCAATGAGCGTCTGGCCAAGTTCTACGGCGTGCCGGGTGTCACTGGCGAAGACCTTCGACAGGTGAAGGTCGCAGGTCAGCAGCGTGGAGGATTGCTGGGCATGGGAGCGGTGTTGACCAAGACCTCGCGCCCCAATCGCACCAGCCCTGTGGTGCGTGGCAACTATCTCTACCAGACGGTGCTGGGCATTTCGGCTCCGCCTCCACCTCCGAACGTGCCAAAGCTCCCCGAGGGTGCGGTGAAGCCGACGAACATGCGCGCGATGCTGCTGCAGCATCGCACGGATCAGGCTTGTGCCGTCTGTCATGAGCGAATCGATCCGCTGGGCTTTGCGCTCGAGAGCTTCGATCCCATCGGTCGCTTCCGGTCGGCGGATGACAACGGCGTGAAGATCGATGACTCGGCCGAACTCAAGGACGGAACCAAGTTCGTCGGCCTCAATGGCCTGCGTCGCTATCTTCAGTCGCAGGACGACCAGTTCAAAACGCAGGTCTGTCGCAAACTGCTCGGCTATGCGCTTGGTCGTCAGACGATGCCCAGCGACAAGCCGCTCATCGCTGACATGAAGGCCGCGCTGAAGAATAACTCGGGCAAATTCTCGGCGGCAGTGCTCACCATTATTCAGAGCCGCCAGTTCCTGAACCGCCGCGTGGACAAGAGTGTGGCGAGCAACTGATCGTCAGCGCAGTTTCAACAAGGGCTCCACCTGCTGCGCGATCAGGCGGGGCCAGTTGAGACTGCCAGCAATCAGATGGCGACGCACGTAGCGATCCGTCACGCGCGGGTGCTCCATCACGCGTGCAGCGATCAGGGCAGGGGATTCGTCCAAGTCGAAGAACGTGGCCATGCTTTGACCCACCTCACGATGCGCGGCGATGTCAGAACAGAAGACCGGCACCCCATGCAGTGTTGCTTCGAGGATCGGAAGTCCGAAACCCTCCGAAGTGCTGGGGAAAACGAGGGCATCCGCAAGGGCGTAGAGGCTCCGCACATCGTCGTCGTCGAGGGTTCCAGCTTCGCCGAGAAAACGTGCCGACTCGGACAAATGCAGGTCGTTGATCAAGGCGCGAAGCTCACCCGCGTAAGCGAGGCCGTCGGCATTGTGGGGATCAGGAGCGCCAGTGATCAGGCTCACGACATCAAGCCCGGGCTCGCGGAGCGCATGAGTGATGCGGATGGTGAGTTCGATGTTTTTGCGACGAAGCACTCGGGCGGGATGGAGCAGCACATAGTCGCGATCCCAGAGACGCAAGTCGTCGGCGAGAGACGCGATGCGAGGTGTGAGTTGCAGAATGCTCGTGACATCAATACCATTGGGCACGACCGCACAGGCCGAGTCCGGCAGACGCAAGAGGTCGAGGTATTGACGGCGACGAAGCTCGGAAACGGCGATGTGGGTGCAGTTGGGCGCAGGCTGGCGCAGCATCGTGTGATCGCCATCCTCCCACGGCAGGTGCGCATAGGCCGGATTGATCGCGGCGATGTCGTGCACCCAGTTGATCCAGTGCACTTGGTTCCATTCGACGGCGAGCTGGCGAAGTTGCCTCGTGGCCGCAAGATTGAACGGCATCGTGAAAAGGTTGTGCACGATGATGGTGTCATGCCCGCTCAGCACCGTCGAGAGCGGAGCACACGGATGCTGGCTTAGCTCAGCTGCGATCGCGATGCCCACCCCTGGGACCTGGGCGTCGGCATTGCCACACACGATCCTCACTTCGTGGCCGCAAGCTGTTAGGGCACGCGCTTGCTCGGCGATAATGCGCTCCACGCCACCGATGACCGGTGGGGCTGAGTAGTGGACGATGGCGATGCGCATGAACGGCCACCCTATCGAGAAATCCTGAATGCGCATCGGTCGAATGTGATTGGCGTGAGCAGGCAATAATGATTTCACGCATCTAGGCGCAGGAAAGATTGAACCTCGGAACGGGACTCGCTACAAAAGGCGCAGAATGCCGATGCAATTGCCAGGAACCCGCAGCTTGGTGCTGATCGCCACAGGCCTGCTTCTTGTTGGCTGGTGGTGGGCGCGTAGCAGTCGCGAAGCTGTTCCGGTCCTGGCCGCCCCAGAGATCAAGGCACAGGCAGTGAAGAAGGCGGAGGTTGCGGCAAGGCCAGCACCACCAGTCGCATCGCGCTCGCGACAGGGCATCATGGCTCTGCCGCAGGAAGTGCCGCTCACGAGCATCCCAGATCGCTACGAAGGGATGGCGGTGATCGATTCGCGTGAGGAGCCGCCCCCGAACCAACCACGTTCGCGTTGGACCATCATCAAGCTGATCAACGATCCCAAGGCCAAGTATCCGCTGCTGCGCGTGGAGGAACGATGGACAATTAATGCGCAAGGTTCTGTGCGCACGCGGCAATCCGCCATGGTGGCCGATCACGTGCTGGTGAAACTTCGGCCTCAGCAGCGCATCGAAGTGCTGCTGGAGCGATTCAATTATCTTGATCCTGCCGTGCGGAAGCATCTGCCATCGTCGAATGTGTGGGTGATTAGCTTTGAAGATGCGGACCTGGACACCGTGCCACGCGCTGTCCAGGAGATGCGCAGGGCAGGGGACCTCGTGGCGGTGGTGGAGCCTGATTATGTTTCGGCATCGAACAACACGGTGACGGAAAAACAAAAGATGGCTGTTCGCGACGTCGTCTCTGAGCGCTGATGGAAACCACTCATCAGCGTCAATGGCTCCCGGCACTTGCTGCGATTGATGTGCGTTCACTCGCGGTCTTTCGCATGGCCTTGGGTGCTCTCATGTTTTGGGATCAATGCATCGCGTTGAGCAATGTCCGGGCGTTTTACTCGGATGAGGGAATGCTGCCTCGCTCGTTCCTGTTGAGTCATCCGATGCAGGATGCACACATCTGGTCGTTGCACCTCGTGGGAGGCTCCGTGCTCGTGCAGGCGATCTTGATTCTGATCACGATGGCGGCGGCACTCGCGGTGATCGTTGGCTGGCGCACTTGCTGGTCACTGTTCGTCGCCTGGGCTTTGGTGTGCTCGCTCCACGGACGCAATCCTACCATCCTTTACGGTGGCGATGTCGTGCTGCGTGTGATGGCTTTCTGGAGTTTGTTCCTGCCGATGGGGGCTTGTTGGTCATGGGATGCGAAACAACATGGGGTTGCATCTCCGCCTCCGCGGTCGTTCTTCGGCATCAGTTCGCTGGCGATCCTGTTTCAGGTGTCGTTCATCTACTGGTTCACTGCCGTGCTGAAGTATGGCAACGAATGGACCCGCGATGGATCGGCTGTTTACTATGTCTTGAACGCCGACCAGTTCGTGCTCGCGCCCGGTCGATGGTTGCTAGGTTTTCCCGATCTCTGTCGCTGGCTTTCCTTCGGAGTCTGGTGGTTCGAGTTGATCGGTCCTTTCTTCGCCTTCATCCCGTGGCGAACTGCGATGTGGCGAATCCTCGTGATTGCAGCCATGTGGGTCATGCATCTTGGGTTCGGCATGTGCTTGCGGATTGGCTACTTCCCCGTGGCGATGATGTCCATCTGGCTGCTGTTCATTCCCAGTGAAACGTGGCAGTGGTTGAGCAGCCGCTGGTCCAAGCTCAACCTCGTGACCTGCGATTCACCACCCGCTCGTCTCGGATGGCGACGAACAGTCGCAGAGACCTTTGCTGCTGCGTGCCTCGCTCTGGTGCTGCTGTGGAATCTTTGGACGACGGATTCCCAGAAATGGAACCGCTGGTTGCCTCCTTCTGTCGCGGCGCTGGGATATACGCTCAGGCTCGATCAAAGCTGGGCTCTCTTTGCGCCCACACCGGTGACTGACGATGGCTGGATGATCTGCGAGGCGGAGCTATTCGATGGTTCGCGAATCGATCTGCTTCGCTCCGGGCAAGGTGTGGACTTCGCTAAGCCAGCTCATCTCTCCTCGACTTATCCCGATTGGAAGTGGCACAAGCTGCAAGTGAACCTCGCCTCGCGTTCCTATGAAGCACTGCGACAACCGTTTGCCGACTACCTTGCCAGCGACTGGTGTCGGCGAAATCCAAACTCGAGCAAGGTGCGCAACTGGACGCTCTGGTTCGTTCGCGAGCAAACCCTGCCTCACTACATCGCTGTCACTCCTCAGAAGGTGAAGCTGGCCGAGAATCGATTGTTTATCTCGCCTCCGTGAAGCTATTCAAGCGCCTGGACGAACTCGAACATCTTCGGTGCCATCTTCGAAGGTTGCTTGATGTCCGTCAGGTTTCCGCCGGCATCACGTGAAATACTGAAGCCATACCAGTTGCCGACCAGACGCCCCTTGCTGTTGCGCTTGAGGACCAGTTTCGATGGCTCAGGTTTGCGCTCGAGAATTGCTGTGCGAGTCCCAGGCTGGAAGTCATAAAACTCCAGCACTTCATCGCGATCATTCGGCCGTTCAAAGATATAGCCCTCTTTGGGGTCCGTGATCACCGAGATGGTGATGCGAAGCTCCTTGCCCTTGCTGTTGCGCTCAATCAAATCGCATGAGCTGTCGCCATGGAATTCAATGCGGAACCGTTGTTCGCGATCGGTGCTTTTCCACGTCCCTTCTACCCCGGCCCAGGCCACGCTGGGTGTGTGGAAGTTCTTGGCCACCGATGTCCATGGCAGGTAAGCCATGGTCGGCGGCGTCAATTCTGGCAATGTCATCCCGGAATTGTCTTGAACGAAGGCACGCACACGGTCCACGAACTCAATCCAGACCGCTCCAAAAGCCTCGGCGACTTTCCATTCATCATCATGAGTGGCGGCCTGCGTTGGGCGAAAGGCCGTCTGCACTCTAAGCACACAGCCATCGAGTGGTGATGCTGATGAAACCCCGATCCAAACTAGGCCGCTCACCAGCTTCTCTGCTGATGACGACGAGTCCGTAACAGTCGTCAGCGTGATATGTTCGGAAGTCGCCTCACCCAGCATGAAGGAGTAATTCACGCCGCCTGCCACAGACGAGAAAGTCGCCACAGACGCCTCCCCATTTTCCGCGGCCCATTGTGTTTTCTCTTCGGGGGTTGGAAACGAGATCTTCAGTTTTGTTTCATCCATCATCTCAGCCATTGACCCACGCACCTTGCGCAACAGCGCGCTCATGGTCATCGCCTTGCCATCACCCGCAGGCAGTTTCGTAATGGGAAGCGCCACCGACTGGAGGAATAAATTGCCTCGTGCCCGCTCAATGTGCAGCGTCTTGAAACGCACCCCTGATGCATCTGCAGGTCTCGCCTGGAGCGTCTCCTGCACCTTAGTCTCTGGTCTGAAGCTAATCACTTTGGCCCACGACGCGAGATCCTGAGCCCCAGCAGGCAGGTTGAACAACAGGCAACATGGAAGAAGCGCCAGCAGGCGAGAAGTAGCATTGAGAGTCATAGCGCAAGAGCACAAAGCGGAGGCTGTCAGTGCGTTCGTTCAACCTGCGCTGCAAGTCGAAACACCATCACACTTCAGTCGAAGTCACGAGGCCATCGTTGACGCTCCTGGTGAAAATGAAAAATCACCTTGCTACTTCAACAGCCTGCGGCACTATCCCATCCCACATCCAATCGCGGGATGGAGCAGCCCGGTAGCTCGTCAGGCTCATAACCTGAAGGTCGCAGGTTCAAATCCTGCTCCCGCAACCAATCTCCAAGCCCCGTAGAATCAAGGTTCTACGGGGTTTTTTGATTGGTGACACGGGCATCTGTGAGGTGCATCAAAATGCACGAAAATGGGCCAAAATGCGCGATTTATCGCCGGGGTTGTCGCCGGGGTAAATTCGTCTGTTTGGTCCTGGTCGGCGATTTGAAATCGATCATCACAAACTCGACTCACTATCCGTTTTCCCACCGCTGGTTACCGTGGATGGCGACACAGCGGTTGGGAAGAGTCTTGTGGTTATGTCAGGTTGAAGTCGTCAAGCCATCGGGTGTCAGTTCGTGCTCACCGCACCACCAGTTTCGATGCCTGATAATTGCCCCAGGAAGGGGCGCAATTGACGGGGAGACTCGTCGTCGTGCAAAGTGCTCTCACCCTCAAAACCCTGAGTTTTGAGACATTATCCCTCCCTGAGCCCCCTCGCGCGCGTGCGGAGGTGTAGCGGTGCAAAAACCGCAAGTTGGCCTTCAAATGACGCATGAAACCCCCGATTGGAGTTGGGTGGCGGTAGTGATCGGAGTTCGGCTTTTTTCGATGCACGGGTGACGTGGGAATCGATGGTCATTGGCGAGTCGATCGGGGGCCGCGGATGGCTCGCTGCGGTTCGTTTGAAGTGACCGCGTTTTTCGAGGGGTGAGAGGTGGGCTCGATGGGTGCAGTGCTCAGCGTCATCGTCCTCTCTCGTGCGAGCGCCGATCTGCCCGTAGTTAGTCGTGTGGGCCGCTGGGGGCGTGGTTCACGTTGCGCCTTGTGCTGTGGTAACGAATCGAGTGGGGCACAACGTTGGCTCTCCGTCCCACCGATAAGCCACCAAGGGGCCTTCGAGGCCTGCGCTGAAGTCCAGGCAGGCAATGTTCGATGCCAGCGGGGCTTAGGGTGAGTCGGCGGGCAGCCAGTAGTGTCCGCAGAACACGGGCGGGTCATCGAAGCCGTAATTGGGCAGGCGTTGAAGCCGGGCCTCGTCCAGGGGGCATGAGTCATCGAGGCTGCCTGGGGGCATGGCTAGCTCGCCGATGTTGAGCCCCGCTCGAATGTCCCACCACCGAGTGCGCACGGTGCTGCGATAGGTGCCTTCCTTGTCGCGGAACATGTTGCCTGCGGTGGCGGGCACCTCCGGGCCTTTGAGCACGGTCTCGATCGCCTGGTGCTCGGGCGTGTGTTTCGTGGCGCTGGTGCGCAGGAACGCGTCGTCCATGAGGCTCTTGCCTTCGAGGACTCCGAGTCCCCTCGGATCCCAGCAGGCGTGCACACAGCGCAAGCCTCCGAGGTCGAGGGCAAAGGGCAGCCGCTTCATCCAGTCCAGCCACTCGTTCCATTCGTCCTGTAGGTGGGCGAACTGCTCCAGCGTTGCTCGATGTGACCGCGTGTGCCGTTCGTTGTGCTGCCTGAGATGTCCTCCCTGGCCGTCAGGAGTCGCGAAGCAGACGGCGTTGTATTCGTGGTTGCCCATGATGGCCAGCGCATCGCCGGCGTCGCACATGCCACGCACCGTTTGCAGCACTGCCCGGATCTTTGGCCCCCGGTCCACGTAGTCGCCGAGGAAGATCACCTTGCGGCCTCTCGGATGCTTCCAGGTGCTCCCGACGGGTTCGTAGTCGAGGTGTCGGAGCAGAGCTGCCAGCTTGTCGTATTGCCCGTGAGTATCGCCGATGAGGTCGTAGTTGGGTGTGTTCATGACGCCGCCATGTTCCCGCGAATCATGACATTGTGAACCGTGGAAAACGATGTATCTATGACTTTAAAGTCATGTTTGCCGAACTCTTTTCTCGCTCCGGTTTGTCGCTCGATCGTCTCCGCGCCTTCCTCGCCCTGGCTCATGCGGGCTCGATTGCAAAGGCCGCTCCAGGCGATGTGACCCGACAAAGCCAGATCAGCCGGCAGATCAGCGAACTTGAGACCTTCTTCGGTGCGGAACTCACGGAGCGTCGTGGCAAGACGCTGGCGCTCTCCGAGGCGGGCAAACGACTTTCCACACTGATCCAGCAGCAGCTCCAGGACCTCGACGACTTCCGCATCGAGCAATCAGGAGCCCGAAAGAGCTTCGCCATCGGCGCGAGCGCCAGTGTGCTCGATTGGATGGTGGTGCCTGCGATCCATGGCATTCGCGAAGCTCTCGGCCAGTCCACGATCCGATTGGAAGCCAAGCGCAGCTGATCGCTTGTCGAGGCCGTGCGCGAGGGGCGGCTCGACTTCGGCATCGTGCGCGAAGACGCGATCCCCGCCGGACCGGGGAAGGGGAAGCTCTCACTGGTGAAGCTCACCTTTCATCTCTGCATCCCGAAGAAGCTGCTCAAGCCCGGCACTCCGGCGACGGACCTCGGCAAGCCCAGCCTGTGGCAAACGCTGCCCTTCACCGCTGGCAACGATGGGGGGCAGCTCGATACCACGATCCGAGGGGCGATGCACGACGCTGGCGTCGACTTCCGGCCTGTCGTTGAATGCCAGTCGATGCTGCAGGCTCGGCAACTCGTCCAGCAGGGCGATTGCGCAGGCATTTTGCCGTCTCTCGGCCTGACTGGCCTGTCCACCAAAGAGACTCACATCATCGAGTTCCCACCGCTCAAGCGCTACGGCCGTCAACTCGTGCTGCACTGGAACGAGCGGCAGAGGCGGAGGAGAGGAGTTTCCGCATCACTTGTTCAACAGGTTGCTTTGTCGCTACGAGGTGGCTAGAGGGCACACAAGCCTCCACGTTCACGAAAACCTATGCGCTACGACACACAGCGGGTGATAAGAAGACCGCTCGTGTGCTGAGATTCGACATGTGTAGGCACATTGACAAAGATCAACTGAACTTCGGTCTTGTCCCGTTGTTACACATCAACTGGGTCGCACTCGTGGGAGAGAAGAGATAACGATGTCATAACACCGTTATATAAAACCGTTAAATAACTATGTTATAACGCCGTTAGGTGCTCATGCCCGTGATCGCGTGTCAAAATGCTTCAACGGGGCCGCACTCGTGGGAGTGCGGAGAGTTGTCGCGAAGGAAAGCGGGAGGGGCTCCAATCCAGCTAGGCTTCAACGGGGCCGCACTCGTGGGAGTGCGGAGAGGTGGTCACTACGAAGACGCTGTGAAGCGAGTGGCGCATGCTTCAACGGGGCCGCACTCGTGGGAGTGCGGAGAGTGCGCAAGTGGTTTGCGGCGTTTGTGCAGCATGGGGAGCTTCAACGGGGCCGCACTCGTGGGAGTGCGGAGAGTAAAGACAACAACAACAACGACAAGGGGAGCATGACATGCTTCAACGGGGCCGCACTCGTGGGAGTGCGGAGAGGATCCCCTGTCGAGGGATTGCTGGTCAACTCCACCACGCTTCAACGGGGCCGCACTCGTGGGAGTGCGGAGAGCGCCCGACGTGGTCTACGAGAAGGGCGAGCGGGGGACGCTTCAACGGGGCCGCACTCGTGGGAGTGCGGAGAGGTGGCGGAGAAGCCAAAGAAAGCGCGCAAGGCGCGCAAGGCTTCAACGGGGCCGCACTCGTGGGAGTGCGGAGAGTGGTGGTGTAGCGAGCAATCTGGAGAGGCATGGGGAGAGCTTCAACGGGGCCGCACTCGTGGGAGTGCGGAGAGAGTCCGCAGAGGGCGGGTGAGTCGCGCGAGGCTTGGCTGCTTCAACGGGGCCGCACTCGTGGGAGTGCGGAGAGATCGCCGCCTGCCCTACATCCTTGCCGCCGCTGCCAGGCTTCAACGGGGCCGCACTCGTGGGAGTGCGGAGAGCCCGACTGCGCTTCGAAGTAACCCATCTCGATCACGCTTCAACGGGGCCGCACTCGTGGGAGTGCGGAGAGGTCCGGCTCAAGTCCGCAAGGGCTTTCGTTCTTTCTCGCTTCAACGGGGCCGCACTCGTGGGAGTGCGGAGAGTGGGTGGACGCCTCTCGGAATTCCAACGACCTTCCCGCTTCAACGGGGCCGCACTCGTGGGAGTGCGGAGAGGAAAATGGAGCGGGCGATTGAAACGCTGACCGTCGCGCTTCAACGGGGCCGCACTCGTGGGAGTGCGGAGAGACGCCTGGCACCTTCAGCCGGGCCGCCAGCCGCACAGCTTCAACGGGGCCGCACTCGTGGGAGTGCGGAGAGCTTAGCGCCGGGGTGCCCGTTATCACGAGTGGTGTGGCTTCAACGGGGCCGCACTCGTGGGAGTGCGGAGAGACGATGGCGCGAAGAAAATGAAGTGCTGGAGTGCCGGCTTCAACGGGGCCGCACTCGTGGGAGTGCGGAGAGGATGAAAAGGTCCTCAGTGCGCTTCGCGTTACGCGTGCTTCAACGGGGCCGCACTCGTGGGAGTGCGGAGAGCCTGCGCCGCCTGGTTCGTCCCCGTCTCCACAGCTCCGCTTCAACGGGGCCGCACTCGTGGGAGTGCGGAGAGTGGTGCTTGCTCAACAACACCCTCGGCAGCGATGTCGCTTCAACGGGGCCGCACTCGTGGGAGTGCGGAGAGTCAGCCCCCGATGGTGCGCCCATCATGGCGAGCTTCTGCTTCAACGGGGCCGCACTCGTGGGAGTGCGGAGAGAAGTCCATCGGCATGGACTGGCGCACGAGCACGCTCAAGCTTCAACGGGGCCGCACTCGTGGGAGTGCGGAGAGTGTTCTCCGGCCTCCTTCTCTTCTGTCCATACAACCGCTTCAACGGGGCCGCACTCGTGGGAGTGCGGAGAGTGGCCTCATAACTGGCACTGTCGTTGTGCAATGTGAAGTGCTTCAACGGGGCCGCACTCGTGGGAGTGCGGAGAGCTCAGGCGGTCGGTCGATCCATGCGCTGGTGAGAGTGCTTCAACGGGGCCGCACTCGTGGGAGTGCGGAGAGTGCACCTTGAGCTGCACGATGAGCTCGACCTTGGCAATGCTTCAACGGGGCCGCACTCGTGGGAGTGCGGAGAGGGGACTGTAGATCAGCCCATCGCGATCCTGACGGAAGGCTTCAACGGGGCCGCACTCGTGGGAGTGCGGAGAGGATGCGACTCGGGTGAGTCCTCGCTCTCGTGGTGCTCGCTTCAACGGGGCCGCACTCGTGGGAGTGCGGAGAGCCTGCGCCGCCTGGTTCGTCCCCGTCTCCACAGCTCCGCTTCAACGGGGCCGCACTCGTGGGAGTGCGGAGAGCGGCTGCGCATACGCGGCCACATCGGCGGGCGTCGAGCTTCAACGGGGCCGCACTCGTGGGAGTGCGGAGAGTATGAGTCCGGGGCAAGTCTTGCGCCAGCCTCACCATGCTTCAACGGGGCCGCACTCGTGGGAGTGCGGAGAGGCAGCGGGCCGGAGTGCTCCCTCGCTCCCAAACCGCTGCTTCAACGGGGCCGCACTCGTGGGAGTGCGGAGAGCTAAAGGTCTGGTGCCCTTGAAAGCACAGACTGAAGAGCTTCAACGGGGCCGCACTCGTGGGAGTGCGGAGAGAGCTGCCCTGCTTCTGTGCATTGGCCATCTGCACGGCCTGCTTCAACGGGGCCGCACTCGTGGGAGTGCGGAGAGGCGGCGCTTCGCATTCGGGAAGCGCAAGCAGGCGAGGCTTCAACGGGGCCGCACTCGTGGGAGTGCGGAGAGGACGATCTGCGGTGGCGTGGCGTGTGTCGGGATGTAGCTTCAACGGGGCCGCACTCGTGGGAGTGCGGAGAGTTCGTCCATTTCTGCTCCTCCGTGGTGCCCACGGTGGCGCTTCAACGGGGCCGCACTCGTGGGAGTGCGGAGAGGGAGCGCGACTTTGCGGGCGAACCGATCAATGATCAGCTTCAACGGGGCCGCACTCGTGGGAGTGCGGAGAGCTGGGAATTGAACCCGGTAGGGTCACCATAAACAACGGCTTCAACGGGGCCGCACTCGTGGGAGTGCGGAGAGTCGAATTGCTTCGTCGCCGGATTCACTGTCGGCTCGGCTTCAACGGGGCCGCACTCGTGGGAGTGCGGAGAGATCACGATGATGAGCAGCACGAGAATGCCCCATCGAGCTTCAACGGGGCCGCACTCGTGGGAGTGCGGAGAGGGACGCGGAGAAGGCTCAACAGGCGATCATGGACCAGCTTCAACGGGGCCGCACTCGTGGGAGTGCGGAGAGTCCGCCCTATGGTGCCGAGCTGGGCACCTGGATGGAGCTTCAACGGGGCCGCACTCGTGGGAGTGCGGAGAGGTTGAAGCAGCTTTTAACGCGGCTTCAATACTCGCCTGGCTTCAACGGGGCCGCACTCGTGGGAGTGCGGAGAGGAAACCGCAGCCATCGCGGCCGGCTTCAAGATTTCACGCTTCAACGGGGCCGCACTCGTGGGAGTGCGGAGAGGCCAGCTACCGGGCGTCGGATCACTCGATTGCGTTGCTTCAACGGGGCCGCACTCGTGGGAGTGCGGAGAGGTGATCTACTGAGTGACCTGAGAATCATGACCGAGAGGCTTCAACGGGGCCGCACTCGTGGGAGTGCGGAGAGTTGTGTATGCCGGGTTCTCCACAAGATCTGAGTGGGAGCTTCAACGGGGCCGCACTCGTGGGAGTGCGGAGAGCGGATCACTCTTTCGCCTGGCATCGTGCCATCTCACGCTTCAACGGGGCCGCACTCGTGGGAGTGCGGAGAGGACAATTCCATGGTGTGGGTGAAGCGAACGGGGTTGGCTTCAACGGGGCCGCACTCGTGGGAGTGCGGAGAGGGGGTCTTTTTCCTTTCCTCCGCTCCTCTAAGTGAAGCTTCAACGGGGCCGCACTCGTGGGAGTGCGGAGAGCAAACCGCGATGGATCGTGCCTCCTCGCTGGACGACGCTTCAACGGGGCCGCACTCGTGGGAGTGCGGAGAGGAGTAGGGAAGTCGCGAATGCGCTGCACAAATGAACGGCTTCAACGGGGCCGCACTCGTGGGAGTGCGGAGAGCCGCGCGCGCGTCGCTTATTACGAGGCGCATCAAATCAAGCTTCAACGGGGCCGCACTCGTGGGAGTGCGGAGAGATTGAACCCATGAACTACGTCATCGACCGTCTTGCCGCTTCAACGGGGCCGCACTCGTGGGAGTGCGGAGAGGCTTCAGCCCCATGGTGTGCACCTGGGGCAGTCGCGGCTTCAACGGGGCCGCACTCGTGGGAGTGCGGAGAGACCTCAGTCTCTGGCCTCGCGAGCTGCTTTTCCTGGCTTCAACGGGGCCGCACTCGTGGGAGTGCGGAGAGTGAGGCGCAGGCAGATCGTTTGTCGCGTCGCATCGAGCTTCAACGGGGCCGCACTCGTGGGAGTGCGGAGAGCAAGATGACCAGACCCCCGGTAACCTCCGCACTTGCGGCTTCAACGGGGCCGCACTCGTGGGAGTGCGGAGAGGAGGTAGCCTCGATTCGGGCTGTTGTCCGCAGCCTGGCTTCAACGGGGCCGCACTCGTGGGAGTGCGGAGAGTTCCTGGCACCTCTGATGAGGAAAGGGCGGCCATTGAGCTTCAACGGGGCCGCACTCGTGGGAGTGCGGAGAGCGGCCACATTGACGCCCGAACCGCACCTCACAAACGGGCTTCAACGGGGCCGCACTCGTGGGAGTGCGGAGAGATCATGGCTGGCGTGAAGAAAGATCCGATGGGCTGGCTTCAACGGGGCCGCACTCGTGGGAGTGCGGAGAGTAGTCCCCCGAGGCATTGCCTGCTCTCACTCGCAGGTGCTTCAACGGGGCCGCACTCGTGGGAGTGCGGAGAGGAGAAGCGCAGCCGCCTGGCCAATGCCGTGGCCAGCGTGCTTCAACGGGGCCGCACTCGTGGGAGTGCGGAGAGCCCTCTCCCCCTCACTGCTGCCGCCCGTGAAATGGCGGCTTCAACGGGGCCGCACTCGTGGGAGTGCGGAGAGTCGATGGGAAACCCGTCCCAGGAACCTTCAAACTTGCTTCAACGGGGCCGCACTCGTGGGAGTGCGGAGAGCATTACTGACCTCCAACGAAAGACTCGCGAAAGCGAGCTTCAACGGGGCCGCACTCGTGGGAGTGCGGAGAGATGCGGGTGATCTCGCGGATGCCGTGGCCGAGCATAAAGCTTCAACGGGGCCGCACTCGTGGGAGTGCGGAGAGAACCTTGATACGACACAGAGCGGGCGCAGCTTGGCTGCTTCAACGGGGCCGCACTCGTGGGAGTGCGGAGAGTCCATCAAAGGTGAAATCGCCCGCGCTCAGGAGACGCTTCAACGGGGCCGCACTCGTGGGAGTGCGGAGAGGTTGATCTTTGCTCGGGCTCCGCTCAGGTGGTAGAAGCTTCAACGGGGCCGCACTCGTGGGAGTGCGGAGAGGACGGCAGCGATGTCTTCGATGCTCCCCCTTCCATCGCTTCAACGGGGCCGCACTCGTGGGAGTGCGGAGAGCCTGAAACAAGCCGCATTCATGACAGACCTCGGCATCGCTTCAACGGGGCCGCACTCGTGGGAGTGCGGAGAGGTCGAGAGATTCGTGATCGTCTTGTCATGCACGGCGGGCTTCAACGGGGCCGCACTCGTGGGAGTGCGGAGAGTTGGATACGGCGATCATTGACCCGCGACGGATCAACGCTTCAACGGGGCCGCACTCGTGGGAGTGCGGAGAGCAAACCCGACCTCAACATGGACGCGCAATTCAGGAGTGCTTCAACGGGGCCGCACTCGTGGGAGTGCGGAGAGAAGGCGGAAGGCATGTTCCTTGATGACTTCACATCGAAGCTTCAACGGGGCCGCACTCGTGGGAGTGCGGAGAGTAGATGTCGCCATTCTGGACGCTGTCCACCTCATCCAGCTTCAACGGGGCCGCACTCGTGGGAGTGCGGAGAGCGGACGTGGAGAAGCGGGACAAATTCCGCGAGGAACTGCTTCAACGGGGCCGCACTCGTGGGAGTGCGGAGAGGCGACTGCGGCAAGCAGACGGAAATCTTCTGGGATGCTTCAACGGGGCCGCACTCGTGGGAGTGCGGAGAGAAAGAAGCTCAAAACGGCGACATGGTCGCTCAGATCGCTTCAACGGGGCCGCACTCGTGGGAGTGCGGAGAGCTCGAAGCGCACGCCCTCTACGAGCTGCTCTACATGCTTCAACGGGGCCGCACTCGTGGGAGTGCGGAGAGGGCGCGCCCTCGATCAGCCCAGCGACTTTCTGGTCGCTTCAACGGGGCCGCACTCGTGGGAGTGCGGAGAGCTGCTCGGCCGCAACCAGCGTGGTGCCACTGCCACCGCTTCAACGGGGCCGCACTCGTGGGAGTGCGGAGAGTGGTGCGCCTGTAACCTATCCTCTCTCCGCCATGCCTCGCTTCAACGGGGCCGCACTCGTGGGAGTGCGGAGAGCAAGATGGAAGATCGCCGCGTGCGACTGGAGAGGCTAGCTTCAACGGGGCCGCACTCGTGGGAGTGCGGAGAGTGCCTGCGAAGGTGCGGCTAAAGACAGCCTACGAGCTGCTTCAACGGGGCCGCACTCGTGGGAGTGCGGAGAGCTTTGTCAGTGATCTTGGCCACCCGCCTTCAGACTCGTGCTTCAACGGGGCCGCACTCGTGGGAGTGCGGAGAGAGCAGCGGCCTCATCCCCTTTCGATCGCATGAACCAGCTTCAACGGGGCCGCACTCGTGGGAGTGCGGAGAGCTCAGCCAGTTCAGGATGCTGCCAGCCAGCGAAGCCGCTTCAACGGGGCCGCACTCGTGGGAGTGCGGAGAGTCCAGGCTTCTGCCGGATCGGGTTCGCTCATAGCCGAGCTTCAACGGGGCCGCACTCGTGGGAGTGCGGAGAGTGCTCCCATATGACGCCAGCCTGCGGACAAAGGGATGCTTCAACGGGGCCGCACTCGTGGGAGTGCGGAGAGCGCGTCCGGACTCCAGCAGAGCGCCCACTCAATAGTCGCTTCAACGGGGCCGCACTCGTGGGAGTGCGGAGAGCTAGCTATATGCCTAGCTACACGACAAACCACCAAAGCTTCAACGGGGCCGCACTCGTGGGAGTGCGGAGAGTGCTGCGGGCTCCACGAACGGGTCCGCAGATCGACGAGGAGGGACGG